>NZ_RBLB01000007.1:0-677501 GCF_003633665.1 Arthrobacter sp. AG1021
ATCATCCCAAGCAAAATGTTTCGTATTCACCAAACAAAAAATAATTTGGTATCAACAAACTTGGCACACTATTGAGTTCTCAAACAACAAACACTCTCGACACCGCATCCCGAACCCAAAGGGTTCGAGCTGCTTCGCTCCGGAGCAACTTTTCAAGCTTACCACCTCGTTGACCAGTGTCAACTCGGCGTTCCAAGCCTGTTCGCTTCGCGTTGACTTCCCGTCCGTTTCCGTTCGGTCCGTGTCAGCGGCACGAGATAAAACTTTACACGCCCTGTACCCCCACGCAAAATCCGCCTAGTACTCCCGGAAACTAACCCATTTACCAGTCTGACTAGGTATTTCATGTTTCGGGTACAACAAAACCGCCAAAAAAGTGTGGTGGTTCACAGATTCTTTGGCGGTTTTGCTTGGTTTTTACTTAGTCAGTTCGACGACAGCCATGTTCTTCTTGCCGCGGCGAACGATGGCGTAGCGGCCATGGAGGAAGTCGGCTTCAGACAGTTCGCTGTCGATGCCCTCGACCTTTTCGTTGTTCACGTAGGCGCCGCCCTCGCCGACGGTGCGTCGCGCAGCAGACAAGCTCTCGCTGAGGCCCGAAGCGTGCAGCACGTTCAGGATGCCGAGGTCGTCGGCCGCCACCTGGACGATTGGCAGTTCGGCAATCACTGCCTGCAGGGTCGACAAGTCGATCTCGCCCAGTTCACCATTGCCGAAGACCGCGGCGGAAGCAGCGATCACCTTGGTGGTGGCGTCTTCGCCGTGCACCAGGCTGGTTACCTGCCAGGCAAGCTCGCGCTGGGCCTGGCGCTTGAACGGACGCTCGGCAACTTCCACAGCCAAGGCCTCGATCTGTTCGCGCGACATGAAGGTAAAGACCTTCAGACGGTCGATCACATCTGCATCGGCGGTGTTCAGCCAGAACTGGTAGAAGGTGTACGGGGAGCACATCTCCGCATCCAGCCAAATCGCGTTGCCCTCGGACTTGCCGAATTTGGTGCCGTCCGAGTTGGTGATCAGCGGGGTACCGTAGGCGTAGGCGGACTTGCCCTCCACCTTGCGGATCAGGTCGGTGCCGCTGGTCAGGTTGCCCCACTGGTCCGAGCCACCAGTCTGCAGGGTGCAGCCGTACTGGCGGTACAGCTCCAGGTAGTCGTAGCCCTGCAGCACCTGGTAGGAGAACTCGGTGTAGCTGATGCCCTCGTCGGAGTTCAGGCGCGCGGCCACGATCTCCTTCTTGATCATCGTGCCCACGCGGAAGTACTTGCCCACGTCGCGCAGGAAGTCCAGGGCGGACAGCGGCGCGGTCCAGTCCAGGTTGTTGACCAGGCGCACCGCGTTCTCGCCCTCGTTGGACAGGAAGCGCGAGACCTGAGCCTGCAGCTTGGCAACCCACTCGGTGACGGTCTCCTTGGTGTTCAAGGTGCGCTCGGCTGTCTGGCGCGGATCACCGATCAGACCGGTGGAACCGCCCACCAGTGCCAGCGGCTTGTGGCCTGCCAGCTGCAGGCGGCGCATGTTCAGCAGCTGCACCAGGTTGCCTAGGTGCAGCGACGGCGCGGTGGGGTCAAAGCCGCAATAGTAGGTAATGGTCTCCTCGGACAGCGCCCGCTCCAGCTCGGCCTCGTCGGTGGACACGTGCACCAGGCCGCGCCACTTCAGCTCCTGCCAGACATTCGCGAAGGAGGAATCATTACTCTGTCCCGCAATAACGGGATTCTGATTGGTTTCAGACATGCTAACTTTGACCATTTTTCTGTCTATGTTCTGCCCCTTTGCTCCCGCTGCTTCCAGCGGAAGTTCACTACGGCGCAGCCAGTTGGGGTTTCCTGGCGTGCGCACTTCCTAGATTATCGGTTCGCGGCGGCTATATGCCAGTTCGCGCGGCCGACGCTCCTAGGCTTCCATCCCCTCGGGCAGCTCGCCGGTGTAAACCACGCGCAAGCGCTGGGTGGTGCGGGTCATCGCCACGTACAGGTCCCCCACTCCCCCGTCGACCTCGGCCACCAGCTGCTCGGGTTCCAAGATGATCACGCCGTCGAATTCAAGGCCCTTGGATTCGCGGGCGGAAATCACCACGATGTCCTGGCTCAACCCGCCGGAGCCTTCCCCGACACGGTCCCCGTAGGCTGCGGAAATCACGTCGCGCGTATGGGCCAGCTGGTCCTGCGGGACGATGACCGCCTGCAGGCCTCCGGCGGAATACTCCAATTCCTCGGCCAAGGCCGCGCGCAACGTGTCATCCAGCTGCGCGCCCGTGGTCTTGGTCAGCAGCGGAGGCCAGTCGCCCTCGCGCACGGCGCGCGGGGTGGTGATGTTCAGCCCGGCGGCCTGGGCCACGCGCACCGCGGCGTCGGCGATCTGCGCCGGCGTGCGATAGTTGACCGTCAGCTCCTCCAAGGTGAAGCGTTCGCCGAAGAACGGCGACAGCGCCTGCGCCCAGCTGGTCGCGCCCGAGGCCGCGGAGGTCTGGGCGATGTCCCCCACGATGGTGAAGGACTTGATCGGGCAGCGGCGCAGCAGCAGGCGCCACTGCATGGGCGAGAGCTCCTGCGCCTCGTCCACCACGATGTGCCCGTAGGCCCAGGTGCGGTCGGCGACCGCACGCTCGGCTGCGGTCTGGCGGGCGGCGGTCTCCTGGTTGACGCCGGCGACCTGCTCCGCGGTGACCACCCCGTCGATGCCTGCGTTTTCCAGCATGGTATGCATGTTCACCAGCGCGGCCTGCGCGTTTTCCACGTCGCGGTCGTACTGGGCCTGGTTGCTGGCGGCGTGCGGGTCCTCGAACTCGCCCAGCAGCTCGGCGGCCTCGTCAAGAAGCGGCACGTCGGCCTCGGTGAACGGCGCATCGACGCGGCGGTAGAGCGCGTCGCGGTCGGCTTCGGAAAGCTTCGGCGCGGCGGCGGCCAGCAGGTGCGGGTTGGCGAACAGCTCGCGCACCAGCTTCTGCGGGGTCATCGGCATCCAGCACAGGTTCAGCGCCACGCGCACGTCCCAGGACTCGCGCACTTCCTGCGGCAGGTAGGAGCGGTCGGTGGTCGAGGACTGCCCGGCCGATTCCTCCAGCTTGCGGCGCAGCTGCTCGGCCAGGTCCCCCACGAGCACCTTCACGAAGGTTTCGCGGGCCTGGTTGTACGGCTTGTGGGTGTGGCGGGCGCGTTCGCGCGCGTTGAGCACCATCTTGCGGGTCAACGTCAGCCGCGTGCCTTCGACCACCACGGTGCGGTCCTCGGGAAGCACGCGCTGGCGGTTGCGCACGGCGGCGGAGATGACCCGGGCCATGGAGGGCCGGCCCTTGAGCCGGGCCACGGTGCGGTTGGTTTCCGGCACTGCCTGCACCCCGTGGTACAGCTCGCCCACGGAGGACATGACCACGCCGGTCTCGCCCAGCGAGGGCAGCACGCGCTCGATGTAGCGCATGAAGGAATTCGAGGGCCCGACGATCAGCACGCCGGCGTTCTTCAGCCGTTCGCGGTATTCGTAGAGCAGGAAGGCGGCGCGGTGCAGCGCCACGGCGGTCTTGCCGGTGCCCGGCCCGCCCTGGACCACCACTGCCCCGGGCAGCGGCGCGCGGATAATGGCGTCCTGCTCGGCCTGGATGGTGCCCACGATGTCGCCCATGCGGCCGGTGCGCTTTTCGCGCAGCGCCGCCATGAGCGCGCCTTCCCCGTGGTGGGTGTGGCCCTCGTCCAGCCAGGTCTCGTCCAGCACGTCGTCCTCGATGCCTGCCACGGTGCGCCCGGAGAGCATCAGGTGGCGGCGGCGGCGCACGCCGCGCGGGTTCAGCGCGGTCGCCTGGTAGAACGGCGCGGCCTCGGCGGCGCGCCAGTCGATCATCAGCCGGTTGAGGTCCTCGTCGCTCAGGCCGATACGCCCGATGTAGCGGATGCGGTTCTCCTCCGCCTGGGGATCCCCGTTGGAGCCGTTGGCCGCGGCCATGTCCAGGCGGCCGAAGACCAGCCGGTCCTGCACTGCATCCAGCTGCGCGATGCGGTCCTCGTACAGGGTCGCGAAGGAGTCGCGCTCGGACATGTTCTGGAAGCTGCCCACGGCGCCCTGCGCCCGGGTGCGTCCGAGCTGCTCCACCTTTTCGGCGCGCAATTCATCAAGCCTGGCGTACAGTTTCCCCACGTACTCGGTTTCGACGGACAGATCCTGTTCGATCGTTTCGGACAACCCAGTTTCCCCTTGCGCTAAATTCACAGGACAGACAATTCTACGCGTGCCGCGGCGGCGGCCGGTAATCCGCTTCGCGGGCGGCGTAACCAGCCGACGTGTTACTTCAGGAGTGCACCAGCTGCAGCGAGACGACCTCGTGTCCGTCCAGCTTGGCGCGGCCGTCTAAGCCGTCGAGTTCCAGCACCACGCCGATGCCCGCGACCACGGCGCCGGTCAGCTCGACCAGGCGCACCGCCGAGCCCACGGTGCCGCCGGTGGCCAGCACATCGTCCAGGATCAGCACCCGGGTGCCCGGGGCGATCTCGTCACGGTGCATTTCCAGGCAGCCGGAGCCGTATTCCAGGGTGTATTCGTCGCGGTAGACCTCGCGCGGCAGCTTGCCTGCCTTGCGGATGGTCAGCATTCCCTTGCCGGAGGCGTAGGCGGCCGCCGCGGCGAGCACGAAACCGCGGGCCTCCAGCCCTGCCACGATGTCGAACTGGCCCTCGAACGGGGCGATCAGCTCGTCGACCATGCGGCGCAGGCCTGTTGGGTCCGCGAAGACCGGAGTCAAGTCCTTGAATGAAATTCCGGGCTGCGGGTAGTCGGGGACAATCGCGCATAAACGGTCCAGCAGGTCGGTAATGCTCTCAGTAGTATTCACGCCTCACAATTTTAGCCGTACTCGGGGCTCTTCGAACCACACGGCTTAACTGCCTCGGCCGCAGTTCCCGGAAGGGAACTGCGGCCTCGGTTTCGGCGGCCCGGCGCTAGCGGTTCATCAGCCGGTCGCTCGGCCAGGGCAGCAGCTCGGGGTAGTCGGCGGCGTCCGCGGCCGCGGTGGCCTGCACCGGACCGGCGGCCGGACGGCCGGCAAGCCATGCTGCCAGATCAAACTCGGTTCCGGAGAGCACCCAGGAGTTCTCCCCGGCGCCCAGCACCACCGGGGACTTGCCGTGGGGCTGCAGCACCAGGCGGTCCTCGGAAGGCACCCGGGCGGCCAGCGCGCGGAAGAGATGCTCAGAGAATTCGGCCGGCCAGCTGGAAGCAGGGCGCACGAACTCGTCAAGGTCGGTGGCGTGGATCAGCATCTCTCGCCAGGTGGCGTACATCATGTCCGCAACCTTCGCGCCGGGGCGGTAGCCCACCGATTCCTCCCACTTGCCGGCGGCGGAAGGCAACACCTCGCGCAGCTCGGCCAGCGCGGTGTTGGTCAGCTCCAGCAGCGCCTCGGGGCGCATCAGCGCTGTCATGTTGATGGCCTCGATGCGGCCGGCCGCTCCCCCGTCGTACATTTCCAGCGGCGGTTCCTGCCCGGCGCGCTCGAACTGGCGGCGGGCTGCCTTCGCGAAGGAGGCCAGGTGCGCAATGAGCTGGGCGGTGCTCCAGCCCGGCAGCGAACTGGCCTTGGGGTAGTTCTGGAAGTCGACGCCGCGCACCTGTTCGCGCAGCTCATCCAATGCGGTGGTGACCTGAGAAATGAGTGCGTCCGGCGCCAGTATCTGTGTCATGACCCACACTGTATCGCGAGTAGGGCTTAAATGCGTAGGCGGCCGGATCCGCGCCGCATGATTCCTGCGGTGCGGCTCCGGCCACCGGCCGGTCCAGGCTACTTGGCGATCCAGCCGCGGACCTCGTCAAGCTGGCGCTCGAACTCGGTGATCTGCTGCGCGACAGCGCTCGGGGCGGTGCCGCCCTGGCCGTTGCGGGCGTTGAGCGAGCCCTCGGTGGAGAGCACTTCGCGCACCGCCGGGGTCAGGTGCTCGGAGATGCCTGCATAGTCCTCGTCGCTCAGGTCCCACAGCTCCACGCCGCGCGATTCGGCCAGCTGCACGGCGGCGCCGGAGAGCTCGTGGGCGTCGCGGAACGGCACGCCCTGGCGTACCAGCCACTCGGCGATGTCGGTGGCCAGCGCGAAGCCCTGCGGGGCCAGGCCGGCCATGCGCTCGGTGTTGAAGGTCAGGGTTTCGATCATGCCGGCCACGGCGGGCAGCAGGATTTCAAGGGTGTCCGCTGCGTCGAACACCGGCTCCTTGTCTTCCTGCAGGTCGCGGTTGTAGGCCAGCGGCAGCGCCTTCAGGGTGGCCAGCAGGCCGGTCAGGTCGCCGATCAGGCGTCCTGCCTTGCCGCGGGCGAGCTCGGCGATGTCCGGGTTCTTCTTCTGCGGCATGATCGAGGAGCCGGTGGAGAAGGCGTCGTGCAGCTTCACGAAGCTGAATTCCTTGGTGGCCCAGAGGATGACCTCTTCGCTCACGCGGGACAGGTCCACGCCGATCATCGCGGCGATCCAGGAGAACTCGGCGAACACGTCGCGGGCGGCGGTGCCGTCGATCGAGTTGAACACGGCCGAGTCGAAGCCCAGCTCGTCGGCCACGAAGTTCGGGTCCAGGCCCAGGGTCTGGCCGGCCAGCGCGCCGGAGCCGTACGGGGAGACTGCAGCGCGCTTGTCCCAGTCCACGAAGCGCTGCACATCGCGCAGCAGCGGCCAGGCGTAGGCCAGCAGCAGGTGCGAGAGCAGGATCGGCTGGGCGTGCTGCAGGTGGGTGCGGCCCGGCATCGGCGCGTACGGGTGGGCCTTGGCCTGGCCCAGCAGCGCGTCGAGGGTGTCAATGACGCCGCCGGCGATGATACGGGCGTGGTCGCGCAGGAACATGCGGCCCAGGGTGGCGATCTGGTCGTTGCGCGAGCGTCCGGCGCGCAGCTTGCCGCCCAGCTGGGTGCCGGCGCGCTCAAGCAGCCCGCGTTCCAGCGAACCGTGCACGTCCTCGTCGGAGTGCGCGGCGGTGTAGGTGCCGTCCAGCACGTCGGCCTCGAGCTTGTCCAGCGCGGCGATCATGTCGGCCAGTTCCTGCTCGGTGAGCAGGCCGGCACGCTGCAGCACCTTGGCGTGGGCGCGGGAGCCGGCGATGTCGTAGCTGGCCAGGCGCCAGTCGAAGTGGGTGGATTTACTCAGCGCGGCCATTGCGTCCGCGGGACCGTCGGAGAAACGGCCGCCCCAGAGCGATCCTTCATTTGTTGACGAGGCCATGGCTCGTTCCTTTCTGCTGCCCGGATTCCGCCGCGCGCCCAACCGGTTTCGCCGGCGGGCGCGGTGGAGTTTATTTCGCTGAATCCTACTCTAGCAAAGGTTTATGCAATGTTGCTCATAAATATGCATCAACCTCAGGTGAGTTCCCCCAGGCCTTGCGAAACCCCTTCCTGTGGAAAGTGGAAGAAGTCCCGTCGCGCTCGCCAACAGTTGGCGGCTTCCCTCTTCCACGAAGCATGGCCCCGGCGTAAGGTGAAGCCATAGTCGTATACGGATACGTCGTTGGAGGAAATCAAATGGATATCCAGTTGTTCCGCGGTGACATCACCACCCTGAGCGTGGACGCCATCGTCAACGCAGCCAACCCGTCCCTGCTCGGCGGCGGAGGCGTGGACGGTGCCATCCATGCAGCCGCGGGTCCGGCCTTGCTGGCCGCATGCCGCGAAGTTCGCGCCAATCGCTATCCTGACGGCATTCCCTCGGGTGTCGCCGTGGCAACCAAGGCGGGAAACCTCAAGGCCAAGTGGGTCATCCACACGGCAGCCCCGAACCTGGCCCTGATCAAGCCGAACCCCAAGATCCTGGCCGATTGCTTCAAGAACTCCTTGTATGTGGCAGCCCGCCACGAGGCGCATTCGATCGCCTTCCCCGCGCTGGGCGCCGGGGCATTCCGCTGGGATCCCAAGCAGGTTGCGCAGATCGCCTTCACGGCCATCAACGAGTGGGTCCAGACCAACAAGCACATCTCCCCGATCCACCGGATCGTCCTGGTCGCCTACAACGACGAAGTGCAGACGGCCTTCGAGGAAGCCTTCACGCTGAACGCCGTCGAGGAGCTGGCAGCCTAGCAGCGCGCGGCTCCCAAAGCCGCTCATGATGCACAATAGCCGCCGCGGACCGCAAGGTGCGCGGCGGCTTAGCTGTCTTGGCAGCGCGATTGCCGGGCACCGCCCGGGCGCACCGGCCGCGCTTGGGGGATGCTGCGGCGCGGGCCCGGACGGCTAGGACGGCCGCGCCGGGCAAGGCGCCCGCGGCACCGCGGGCAGGGCCGAGGCCGCCCTTGCACCGATGATGGCGCACCGAGCGCGGGCGCAACGATGCCGGGCGCAGAATGTGGATAACATTCTGCGCCCGGCATCGTCATTGGGCTGCGGAGGATCCGCCGGGTTCTAGCTCGGCTCGGCCAGCTGCAGGAAGCGGGCGGCCACCTCGGCGCCGCCGTCCACCTGGCGGGTGGTGACCATGATGGTGTCGTCCCCGGCGATGCAGCCGAGGATGGAAGGCATCTGCGAGTGGTCGATGGCCAGGGCCAAAAGGTTCGCGGCGCCCGGAGGGGTGCGCAGCACCACGATGTTCCCGGAGGCCTCGGCGGTGACCAGCTGCTCGGCGCAGATCTTGGCCAGCCGGGCGTCCAGCACCTCCTGGGTGATGGCGGTCTGCGGAGAGCGGTCCCCGCCTTCCTGCCGCACCGCGTAGATCAGCTGGCCCAGGTTGTCGCGGATGCGCACCGCGCCGATTTCCACCAGGTCGCGCGAGAGCGTGGCCTGGGTGACTTCCAGCCCGTCGTCCTTGAGCAAGCCAAGCAGCTCGGCCTGGGACTTGACCGAGTTGTTGCCCAGGAATGCGCGGATACGCGCCTGGCGGGCGGTTTTCGTACTGGGCTGCGAAGCCATGTTTACAGCTCCACCCTGGGGTCTTCGGCCAAGCCGGAGGCGACCATGAGCCAGGTCATGACCGCCTTCTGCGCGTGCACGCGGTTCTCGGCCTCGTCGAAGACGACCGACTGCGGGCCGTCGATGACCTCTGCCTCGATCTCGTAGCCGCGGTAGGCCGGCAGGCAGTGCAGCACAATGGCGTCGTCCTTGGCGTGCTTCATCGCCGCGGAGGTGACCGAGTAGTCGGTGAACAGCTTCAGGCGCGCTTCCTTCTCCTCTTCCTGGCCCATGGAGACCCAGGTGTCGGTGGCGACCACGTCGGCGTCCGCCAGCGCGGCGGCGGCGTCGGTGGTGATGGTGACCGAGCCGCCGGTCAGCGCGGCGCGCTCCTGCGCCGCGGCGACGATGGAGGCCGCCGGCAGGTAGCTTTCCGGTCCGGCGATGGCCACGTGCATGCCCGCGGTGACCCCGGCCAGCAGGTAGGAGTTGGCCATGTTGTTGGCAGCGTCGCCCAGGTAGGCCATCTTCAGGCCTGCCAGCGCGCCCTTGTGCTCGCGCACGGTGAGCAGGTCGGCGATCAGCTGGCAGGGGTGGTAGTCGTCGGAGAGCGCGTTGATCACCGGCACCGAGGAGTTCGCCGCCATTTCCTCCAGGCCCGACTGGGCGTAGGTGCGCCACACGATGGTGGAGACCATACGCTCGAGCACCTTGGCCGAGTCGGAGATGGACTCCTTGTGGCCCAGCTGGGACTCGGCAGAGTTGATGATCAGCGGGGAGCCGCCCAATTCGGCGATGCCGGCGTGGAAGGAGACCCGGGTGCGGGTGGAGGTCTTGTCGAAGAAGACCGCGACGGTCTGCGGGCCGGCGTACGGGGTGAAGCCGTACTTGTCGGCCTTCATGGCCAGTGCCAGGTCCAGCACCTTGGTCTGCTCGGCCTGGGTGAAGTCCAGGTCGGTCAGGAAGTGGCGGGTTGCGCTCATGGTGTGTTCCTTAAAGTCTGAGGTGATTCTTAGGCTGCGGCAGCGGCCAGCAGGCCGGGCAGCGCCGCGATGAAGGTGGCCAGCTGCTCGCGGGTGATGACCAGCGGCGGGGCCAGGCGGATGGTGCGCTCGTCGGTGGCGTTGATGATGAAGCCGGCGTCCAGCGCGGCGGCGACCATCTTCGGCGCCGAGCCGTTCAGCAGCTCGAAGGCGTTGAGCAGGCCGGCGCCGCGCACCGCGCCCACGCCGTGAACGCCTGCCAGCTGCTCGCGCAGCCAGGCGCCGGTCTCGCGCACGTGGGCCAGCAGGTTGTCCTTTTCGATGGTGTGGATGACCGCCAGGCCGGCGGCGCAGGCCACCGGGTTGCCGCCGAAGGTGGTGCCGTGGTCGCCCGGGGTCAGCCAGGAGGTGTTGGCCTCGCCAAAGACGATCATCGCGCCGATCGGGAAGCCGCCGCCCAGGCCCTTGGCCAGAGTCATCACGTCCGGAATCACCGGCGCGGAAGCGAAGAACTCGCCGGTGCGGCCCATGCCGGTCTGCACCTCGTCGAAGACCAGCAGCGCGCCGGCCTCGGTGGTGATCTCGCGGGCCGCCTGCAGGTACTCGGCGGACAGCTCCAGTACACCCGCCTCGCCCTGGATCGGCTCGATGAACACTGCCGAAACGGTGTGGTCCACCGCCTCGCGCAATGCCTGGATGTCCCCGGCGGGGATCCAGGTGACGTTCTCGGGCAGCGGCGCGAACGGGGCGCGGTACTTCTCCTTGTAGGTCAGCGACAGCGCACCCAGGGTACGGCCGTGAAAGGCATGCTCCAGTGCGATCACCTTGGTGCGCGGCGCCTGCTCGGTGCCCGCGTTGCGGCGGGTGAGCTTCAGCGCCGCCTCGTTGGCCTCGGTGCCGGAGTTCGCGAAGAACACCTTGGAGCCGGCCGGGGCGGCGGAGATCTGCAGCAGCTTCTCGGCCAGCGCGATCTGCGTGGGCGAGGTGAAGAAATTGGAGACATGCCCCAACGTGGCAAGCTGCGAGGTGATCACGGAAGTCAGCAGCGGGTTGCTGTGGCCCAGGGTGTTCACCGCGATGCCGCCGAGCAAATCCAGGTACTGGTTGCCGTCGGCGTCCCACACGTGGCAGCCGGCCCCGCGCACCAGCACGCGCTGCGGCGCGCCGAACACGCCCAGCAGGCTGTTGGAGTAGCGCTCGGCCAGCGCGGCCGATGACTGGTTGCCCAATCCGGCCAGGTCGGCGGCCTGGGAGTTCCCGCTCGGTGTTGCTTCGGTTGCGGCGGCGCTCTCGCTCACTTCTGGTCCTTCTGGTTTGTTGGTGCGGCGGGGACCACCTGGGTACCCACGCCGGCGGTGGTGAAGATTTCTAGCAGCATTGAATGCGGTTCGCGGCCATCCACGATGTGGGCCTGGCCCACGCCGGAGTCCACGGCGTCCAGGCAGGCGCCCATCTTGGGGATCATGCCCGATTCCAGGGACGGCAGCATCTCGCGCAGCTCGTCGGTGCTCAGCGAGGTGATCAGCGAGGACTTGTCGGGCCAGGCGCTGTACAGGCCCTCCACGTCGGTGAGGATCACCAGCTTGGAGGCGCCCAGCGCGGTGGCCAGGGCGCCGGCGGCGGTGTCGGCGTTGACGTTGAGCACCGCTCCGGTCGGTTCGCCCTCGGCGTCGAATTCCGGAGCCACGGTGGAGATCACCGGGATCATCCCTGCGTCGATGAGCGAGTCCACCTGGTCGGTGCGCACGCGGGTCACCTCGCCGACCAGGCCCAGGTCCACGGGCAGACCGTCGATGATGGTGCCGGTGCGGATGGCCTGCAAGGTGGCGCCGTCCTCCCCTGACATGCCCACCGAGTAGGGGCCGTGCGAGTTGATCAGGCCGACCAGGTCGCGCTGGACCTGGCCGGTGAGCACCATGCGCACCACGTCCATGGCTTCGGGGGTGGTCACCCGCAGCCCGCCGCGGAATTCCGACTCGATGCCCAGGGTGTCGAGCATCTTGTTGATCTGCGGGCCGCCGCCGTGCACCACCACCGGGTTGATCCCGGCGTGGCGCAGGAACACGATGTCCTCCGCGAAGGCGCGGCGCAGCTGCTCGTTGACCATGGCGTTGCCGCCGTACTTGATGACCATGGTGGTGCCGGCGAAGCGCTGGATCCAGGGCAGGGCCTCGATCAGCGCCTCGGCCTTGCGCTGGGCCAATCCGACGTCGGTGCGGGTGTTCTCAGGCATGTGCTCTTCCTTTGTCCTCGTCGAGGGACGGGCCTAGCTGGAGTAGGCGGAGTTCTCGTGGACGTAGTCGTGGGTCAGGTCGTTGGTCAGCACCGTGGCCTGCGCGGTGCCCGCGTTCAGGTCGATGTCGATGGTGACGTTGCGATCTTCCAGCGAAACCAGCGAGCGGTCCTCGCCCACGCCGCCGTTCTTGCAGACCCAGACGCCGTTGATGGCGACGTTCAGCTCGTCCGGTTCGAAGGCGGCCTGGGTGGTGCCGACCTCGGAGAGCACGCGTCCCCAGTTCGGGTCCTTGCCGAAGACCGCGGTCTTGACCAGGTTCGAGCGCGAGACGGCCTTGGAGACCTCCAGGGCGTCGGCCTCGGTGGCGGCGTTGAAGGTGCGGATCGCGATGGTGTGCTCCGCGCCCTCGGCGTCGTCGATCAGGCGGGCTGCCAGCTCCTGACAGGCGTCGGTCAGCGCGGCGGTGAATTCGGCGGCGTCCGGGGTGATGCCCGAGGCGCCGGAAGCCAGCAGCAGCACGGTGTCGTTGGTGGACATGCAGCCGTCGGAGTCGGCGCGGTCGAAGCTCATCGCGGTGGCGCTGCGCAGCGCGGCGTCCAGCTGCTCGCTGGTGAGCGCCGCGTCGGTGGTCAGCACGACCAGCATGGTGGCCAGCGCCGGGGCGAGCATGCCCGCGCCCTTGGCCATGCCACCGATGATGACCTGGCCGGTGGTGGAATCCCCCACCACGCGGCTGACCTGCTTGGAGACCGAGTCCGTGGTCATGATGCCGGCGGCGGCCTGGTCGGAGGCGTCCTGGGTACCGGCCAGCGCGGCGGCGGCCGCGGCGATGCCCGGCAGCAGCTTGTCCATCGGCAGCTGCTGTCCGATCAGGCCGGTGGAGGCCACTGCGACGTCGCCGGCGGAAACCTTCAGCAGGTCCGCCACGTATTCGGCGCTGCGGTGGGTGTTGCCGAAGCCCTCGGCGCCGGTGCAGGCGTTGGCGCCGCCGGAGTTCAGCAGCACCGCGTCGATGCGGCCGTCGGCCAGCACCTGGCGGGACCACTTGACCGGGGCGGCTGCCACGCGGTTGGAGGTGAAGACGCCGGCTGCGGCGAAGTCGGGTCCGAGGTTGCGCACCAGGACCACGTCGTTCTTGCCGGTGGACTTCAGGCCCGCCGGAACGCCGGCGGCGGTGAAGCCCGCCGGGGCGGTGACGCCCAGGGCGTTGGCGGATGGGTGGGTATTGGTGTGGGCGAGGCTCACGGGGCGACTCCTTGCATGAGCAATCCGGTGTTTTCTTCCAGTCCCAGCGCGATGTTCATCGACTGGACTGCGGCACCTGCGGTGCCCTTGGTCAGGTTGTCCAGCGCCACCGAGACGATCACGCGGTTGGCGTGGGTGTCGAAGGCCAGCTGCAGCTGGACGTGGTTGCTTGCCTGCACCGCACCGGTGGTCGGCCACTGGCCCTCGGGCAGCAGGTGGACGAACAGCTCGTTGTCGTAGGCCGCGGCCCAGGCCTCGCGCAGTTGCGCTTCGGAGACCCCGGACTTCACCTTGGCGGTGGCGGTGGTCAGGATGCCGCGCGGCATCGGGGCGAGCGTCGGGGTGAAGGAGACGGTCACCGGTTCGCCGGCCAGCTTGGAGAAGCCCTGTTCCATCTCCGGGATGTGGCGGTGCACGCCGCCCACGCCGTAGGTGCTCATGGAGCCCATAACCTCGGCACCCAGCAGGTGGGTCTTGGCGCTCTTGCCGGCACCAGAGGTACCCGAGGCGGACACGATCACCACGTCGTCCGGTTCCAGCAGATTGGCCGCGAAGCCGGGAGCCAGCGAGAGCTGGCCGCCGGTCGGGTAGCAGCCGGGCACCGCGATGCGCTTGGCGCCGACCAGCTTTTCGCGCTGGCCGGGCAGCTCGGGCAGGCCGTAGGGCCAGGAACCGGCGTGCTTGGTGCCGTAGAACTTCTCCCAGGCCTCGGCGGATTCCAGGCGGAAGTCGGCTCCGGCGTCGATGACCAGGGCGGATTCGGGCAGCTGCTCGGCCACGGCGGCGCTGGCGCCGTGCGGCAGGGCCAGGAAGACGACGTCGTGCCCGGCGAGGTTTTCCACGGTGGTGTCCACCAGGACGCGGTCGGCGAGCGCATGCAGGTGCGGGGCAATGCCGCCCAGGCGCTGCCCGGCCTGGGAATGCGCAGTGATGGCGCCAATTTCTACGTCGGGGTGGGCGGCCAGGATGCGCAGAACCTCGCCGCCGGCGTACCCGCTGGCACCGGAGACAGCAACTGAAATCGTCATGACCAGAGCTTACCGCAAAATATGCATAGAGGCTAATAAATATTCATAACTTAGTTTGTCATGAAGTCCGACATGGGCGCTTTCGACCAGCCACCATGCAGGCTCGAGTCATAGACTGGGCCTAGCAGTGGCCCGGGCGATGCGGGCCGACGTCAATCTTCCACAGGAGCGCTCCCCCATGCAGCAGCAAGCCATACTCGTTGCCGAACCCTCGGATGCCAAGGGGCTGGTTCTGGGACAGGCGCCCATTCCGTCCGCGGGGCCGGGGCAAGTGCAGGTGAAGGTCGCCGCCGCCGGAGTCAACTTCATCGAAACCTACCAGCGCAGCGGCGTCTACAAGGTCGACTACCCGTTCACCCCGGGCTCGGAGTTCTCAGGAGTCGTCACCGAAGTCGGGCAGGGCGTGCAGAACTTCGCCGTCGGCGACCGGGTCGCGACCGCCTCCGGCACCGCCGGCTACGCCCAGTACGCGGTAGTCGATGCCGCACGGGCGGGCCACGTTCCCGCCGGCGTAGACCTGCAGGTGGCCGCCGCGCTGCCGCTGCAGGGCATGACCGCCCACTACCTGGTGAATTCGAGCTACATCGTGCGCGAGGGAGATGTCATCCTGACCTACGCCGGCGCCGGCGGCGTGGGACTGCTGTTGACCCAGCTGCTCAAGCTCAAAGGCGCTACGGTGATCACCACCGCCAGCACCCAGGAGAAGAAGGACTTGGCCAAGGCGGCCGGTGCGGACTACGTGGTGGACTACGGCCAGGTGGCTCAGACCGTCGAAAAGGTCACCGACGGCCAGGGGGTGCATGCGGTCTACGACGGCATCGGCAAGGACACCTTCGAGACCTCGCTGACCGCGCTGCGCCGCCGCGGCACCCTGGTGCTGTTCGGCGGAGCCAGCGGCCAGGTGCCGGACTTCAACCTCCAGCGGTTGAACGCCGGCGGCTCGCTGACCGTCACCCGACCGAAGCTCGACGACTTCATTGCCACCGAATACGAAATGCACTGGCGTTTCGGCGACATCTTCCGCTGGGCCTCCGAAGGCAAGCTGGATGTGCGCATCGGCGCGAGCTTCCCGCTGTCCGAGGCCGCGGCGGCCCACACCGCATTGGAGTCCCGCAGCACCACGGGCAAGGTGCTGCTCGTTCCCTAGCCTCGGCGCCGCGGCTGCGGGGCCTGTGCCCCGCGGCAGGCGGCCTCCCACCATAATCGACTACCTGGAAGGTGAGCTGTTGGCTTCACTGGCGATGTCCTGGCTCCTGGGAGCGGGCCTGTTCCTGCTGTTGTTCTACGCAGTGTTCAGTGCCAAGTCCGAGAATTCGGATGGCGGCCACGGCCGCCACGTGCATCGGAACCGGCAAAGCTCGGCGCGGGCCAAGGCCATCCAGCGCACCAGCATGCGCCAGCGCTTCGCCAATGACTTTTCCTCCTTCGGCGTCGTCGACTGGGCACTTTTTGCCGGAGCGCTGTGCTTCCTGGCTTTCGCCGTCGCCCGGACCGCGGCGCTGCTGGCCTGATCCGGCCTCCGGCCCGCGGCCGGCCCTCATTTCCCCCGTACCGACAACCCACGGAGTTCACCAGTGGAACATCTTCCCCGGGAGCAACGAAGTCCCGCCAATGATGCCGAGATCAAGGACTACCTGCACCGACTGGGCCTTCCGGGGCTGATCGACCTGCATGTGCATTTCATGCCGCAAAACGTGCTGGACAAGGTCTGGGCGTTCTTCGATGGCCGCGAAGCGGATGGCGACCTGCCGTGGCCGATCAGCTACCGCACCGACGAGGCGCAACGCGTCGCGACCCTGGAGCAGCTGGGCGTCGCCCGGTTCAGCACCCTGAACTATGCGCACCGCCCGGGCATGGCCGACTGGCTGAACGAGTACTCGAAGAACTTCGCGGCGCTCCATCCGCAGGCCATCGCCTCCGGGACCTTCTATCCCGAGGAGGGCACCGAACAGCAGGTCAGGGACTGCCTCGAATCGGGCGTTGAGGTCTTCAAGATCCACG
Source organism: Arthrobacter sp. AG1021 (assembly GCF_003633665.1). Classification (NCBI taxonomy): domain Bacteria; kingdom Bacillati; phylum Actinomycetota; class Actinomycetes; order Micrococcales; family Micrococcaceae; genus Arthrobacter; species Arthrobacter sp. AG1021. The sequence continues at coordinate 16,332 of NZ_RBLB01000007.1, forward strand.
TCCAGGTCGGAAACTTCGATCCCAACGATCCGCTGCTGGATCGGGCCTGGCAGCTGGTGGCCGAAGCCCGCACCCCGGTCATCATCCACTGCGGCAACGGCCCGCTCAAGGGGCAGCACACCGGTATCGAGCCCATCCGCCGGCTGCTGGCGCGCCATGAGGACTTGGTGCTGGTGATCGCCCATGCGGGGTTGCCTGACTACCGCGAGTTCGCCGAGCTGGCGCTGGAGCACCCGAACGTCTATCTCGACACCACCATGCTGGCCACCGATTTCACGGAGCAGTTCGCGCCGATGCCCGAAGGCTACCGCGCACTGCTGGCGCAGCTGGCAGGCAAGGTCGTGCTCGGCACCGACTTCCCCAATATCCCCTACCCCTACAGCCACCAGCTCCAGGCCCTCGACGCCCTGGGCCTGGGCGAGCAGTGGATGCGCGAGGTCCTCTGGGAAACGCCGCAGCGCCTGCTGGCCCAGGTGCGCGCGGCGGTCTAGCCAGCTCGGGCGACCGGCGCAGATCGAGCCGGTGCGGCCACCTGCTCGACAACTTCGGGTGCAGCGCCCTAGAAACGGGAGGAACCGCCGGCGCCGGAGAAACTGCCGCCTCCGGAGTAACCGGTGGAGACTCCGGAGGACGAGCTGGCCGCCTGGCGGGAACTGTTCACTGCCTTGACCGCGGATTGATAGCCGATGTTGAAAGCACTGACCCGCCAGAAGAATTCTGCCGGGCTGGTGACGTCCAGGATCGACCCGCCGCTGCGGGTTCCGGTGGAGGCGTAGCGTTGCTTGCGCAGCTTCGCGCGCATTTGCTTTTCTTCGGCCTCGGACTTGGCGTAGGCGCCGATCCGCGCGGCGGCGTAGGCGTCGAGGCGTTCGGTTAATTGCTTGCGCAGTTCGCTGAGCCGGTCCAGGGCGGTATCGACATCGATCACCTGCGCGGCCAAGTCCGTGCCGACGGCCTGCACTTCCTGCTGCGCCGTGTCGGCGAATGAGCGCAGCGCGCTCCCGGCCGGGCCCAGCTTCTTGTCCGGGCCGCCGAGCAACTCGGGGAGTTCCGCCAGGTCTTCAAGGATCGGAGCCGTCTGCGCCCGCCAGGCCTCTTGCCACGTGGCAGACCTGGTGTAGAGCGCTGCGGCGGCGATGATCGCGTCATCGGTCGCGTCCAGCTGCTGGGCGGTATCGATGAAGTCCTTGGACAGGGCGACACCGGAGCCGGAGGAGCGGGTTTTCTTCGTCGCGGCTTCAAGCTCCTGTTGCCGGGCGAACAACGTGCGGTACTTGGCCATGAAATCGGCGAAACGACGTTCCAGATCCGCCGCATGGCGCGAGCCAGTCGGCAAGGTACGGGCGGACAGCTCGGTGGTATCTAAATCCATGGTCACATTGCTTAGATGCTCCCGTCCGGTGCTGAGGTTCGCTTCGAACTCCTTGCGCCGTGAAGCCCTGACACCGAGAACCACCAAACCCGTCGCTCCCGCGGCGCCGCTGGCGACACCGGTGGTGATCCACAGGGCGGGGTTCTTGTACCATGGTCGGTTCATGATCTTCGCGCCCTTGGCGCCAACGGCGATCACGCCGTCGGTCCAGCGCGAGAGGTTGAAGTCCTCATATCCTGCCTCGTGGATGGATTCCATCTGGCTCGTTGAAACCTTGCGGTCTTCGCCAAAGTAGGTTCCGATCTGGCCGTCGCCGTGTCCCTCAACCGAGAGTGTGATGATGAAGTATCCGTCGGCCCAATAGTCGCCGTAGTCCTCGGCATCTTGCGAGATCCATTCAGGATGCTCCTCCCTTGCGAACGCGAGTGTTTCGCTGTTGATGTCGTCGGAGTATTCGCCTTGGCGGGAGAAGACCGCAACCTTTGTAGGCTCGTTGAAATCGATGCTTGAGAGGGCGTCCTTGATCTTCTCATCATTGAGGACATCGGCCGTGTCGTAGACGCTGATGCCCTCCAGATTCGCTCCGGCGGCGACGCCGATCGTTGAACTGCTGGCAGCAGCTGCCGGCAGTCCCGGGGCTAGCCCCAACAGGACCACGGCCGCCGCGGCAGAGCATCGAGTCAAAGAGTGGCGAAATTGCATGTGCAGAACTCCGGTCCAATAGCAGGTCGATCATCGCAACAATGGCTTTAAGCCATCGTATCGGCTATTTCAAACGAAGTCTTGAACCTCAATTGCATTCCCAACTGCCCACGCAGTTCGGATGGCCGCCGCGGGCCACGCTGAGGATGAAGCGGCCGGACCCAAGCGGCGCGAAGCCATTGTCCCGGATCGCTCGTCTCGCGAACGGCCATCGCACTACGAGACTCGGGGAGGCCGGAAGTAGTCCACCAGGAATCCAAGGAGCAAACCCGCGGCGATGACGGCGAGCGCTGGCAGGATCACCAGAGGGCCGACATAATCCCGGATATCGATCCCCGCGAGCGGTTTGCCGAAGAAGGCGCAAAGCAGGTACACGATCGCCAGCACCATGCCGACGCTGGCAATGGCCCGGCCCTGCGTGCGCCGCTTTCGTTTCGGGAACTGCTTGGCGTACTCCTCGGCAGGGCCGAATTCCGTCTCGACGGAGGTTCCCGCTGTGTTCTCATAGGACCGAACCTCTTTGAGCGTCTCAGCGATCTCCGCTTCAGGCATGCCCTGCATCCGCAGGTTGAAGGCCAGCTTCCGTTCGTAGTTCATGATTTCTCCTGGCTGGTCGTTCGGATGCTGGTCAAGGCCCGGGTCATGCCGGTCCACGCGGCTTCAGCACGCAGAAGTTCCGCCTCGCCCTGCGGCGTGAGCTTGAAGAGCTTGCGCGGAGGTCCCGCGTGCTCTTGCGTCCACAGGTGCTGCGTAAGCTTCTGTTCGTCCAACCGCTTCAGCAGCGGGTACAGCGTCCCACCCTTGATCCGCGCAAAACCGTGCTGGCGAAGCTTCTCGGCAATGGCGTACCCGTGGTTCTCCCCGTGGCTCAGCACCGCAAGCACCGCCTGCGGCAGCGCGGCCCGCGTCAGTTCCGGATAGTCTTCAAAATCTTCCATCCTTAGATATCCTCACTAGCCAGGAAGCCTTACAACCCAATTCGCTGAATATAGCTCTCAGGGATGATCAGCTCTCCACTGCCCTGCGCCACTTGGCGCAGGACTCCTCGTGCCCCGCCGGCAGCTCGGACTCGCACGCGGGAGCGCAGGTCGACGGTATATCAGAGATGCGGGTAACACTTCGTCCGGAACCGATGGCCTTGCAGACTTTCGAATTCAACGCTTCGTCGCATATCAGACCAGCAATAATGATGGGGGAAGAACCAAGAACTCCGAAAGGATGAAACCCTTTCATGTCAATGCGTGTTACAAGTGGTTGTAAAATCGGAGGATGACTAGCATTGACGATTCCGGCGCAGCCGTACTTCCTGAAGCCGAACGCGAAGTTCTCACCTGGGACACCTTCGGTGTGGCATCCCGCGAACTGGCACAGACCGTTGTCGACAGCGGTTTCGAGACCGACGTAGTCGTGGCCATCGCCCGCGGCGGACTGCTGTTGGCCGGTTCCATCGCCTACGCCTTGGGCGCCAAGGCCTGCGGTGCCCTGAACGTGGAGTTCTACACCGGCATTGGCACGGTTCTTGAGGAGCCAGTGGTGCTTCCTCCGATGCTGGACGAGGGCGCGCTGCACGGCAAGAACGTGCTGCTCGTTGACGACGTCTCGGATTCCGGCCGCACCCTTGCCAAGGTCGTCGACCTCATCTCCGAATGGGGCGCAAACGTCAAGACCGTTTGCCTCTACACCAAGCCGCGCACCATCATGGTTCCCGACTACGAATGGCGCCGCACCGACAAGTGGATCACCTTCCCATGGTCGGATTTGCCACCTGTCGAGAAGACCGTATCCGGCAGCTAGAACCGTCAAAGCACTCTGCTGACATGCCGGGGAATGCGAACCCTTCGTTCCATTCCTCGGCATTCACTTTTAAACTTGTCCCACGACAGAACCCGTGCGTTTGACGCCCTTTTCCACAGCGGATCATGATTTCCTGGCCAAGCTCGCCAGTGATCCGCGTGTCACGGCCTTTATCGGCGACGGCAGGCCGTGGACGGGCCCCTATCTTTCGCGACGAATGGAGCAGGCGCTGCAGGATCCGGGCGTCCAATGGTTTATCGCTTGGCAGGGAAAAAGACTCCGGTGGGATTCTTCACTGCCACGCGCAAGTGGGTTGACCCGCAGTTCTGGGGACGGGGCATCGCCAGCCACATGATCCCCCAGAGCGTGTCATAGCTGGCCGACCAGGGCGCCACGGCGTTTATCGCCAGGGCATTAAGGAACAATACCGGTTCGCTCAAGTTGCTGGAGCGCAACGGATTCACCACGCACGGCACCGATGCTGAGGACCTGGTCACCCTGGCCCTGCGGATCGCCCCGAATACCTACCGCTCGGCAGACTCCGAAGTTTCGGAAGACGGCTTGTAGCCGTCTCTGAATTCTTGTTCGCGCTGCTGGTCCTGCGCTGGTTCGTCCAGATGCGTTCCCGCACCGCGCTGGATCAGCAGCACCGCGCCCCACGCAATGGCGATAGCCGCCACGACAGCCATCGCTCCCAAAACCACAACGAGCAGGCAAGCCCCCGTTTTCCGCGCAGCAGACATGCGTTCCCCTTTCGCACCGAATCAACCCAAGCCACAAGTCTAGCCCGTGGACAAGGCCGGCCGTTCACGCGTTCGCATCCTAGCCAGGACGGGCTTCCTGAGATGATAATGCTCTGCATACCTCAATTGCGGCGGAGGGTACCACCATGGAAATCAACTACGGCTTGTACTACCGGCTGGGCTTGCACCCCTGGGAACACTACGCCAAGCTCCACCTCGCCAACTTCGAGCATCAGCTGCAGGTCGAAATCGAGCAGCATGCAGGTGCATCCCCCGGTGTTCTCCCCCGGGCCATTGATCTCGGCTGCGGCAGCGGGATCCACTGCCGCCGCATGGCCGCGGCAGGTTTCGAGGTAGTCGGCGTGGATGCGCAGCAGCGGGCCCTGGTCCGTGCCCTTTACCAGGTCGGGCCGCACGAGACCTACCTACAAGCCGACGTGACAGACCTGTCCGAGCTGGCGCCGGGGTTCAATTTCTTCCTGGATTCCGGGTGCCTGCAAGGTCTGGCCGGCGAAGCCCGCAGCCGCTACGGGCATGCGGTCGGCCGGCTCGCCGCGCCAGGCGCGACGTTCCTGACCCTGCAATTCGGCAACTCGCGATTCAACTCGTTTATCGGAGGGATCTCCCGCGAAGAGCTGCAGGACGTCCTTCCCAGTGGGCGCTGATCGACGACTACCCAGCCGAAACCCGCGGGCTGGGCTGGTTCCAGAAGCAATCCCGGCCGCACTGGTACCGATTCCTGTACCGCTAGCGGACAAGGGAAACGCCCCGCCTCCCCGGGGGTCCGAAGAGGCGGGGCGTGTTGCGCTGTTGCGTCCTAGCGCTGGACGGCGCCGAACTTCTCGGCGGCCACGGCCACCGCGGCGGCACGCGCCTCGGAAGCCTCGTCAGCGGTCAGGGTGCGGTCGGTGGCGCGGAAACGCAGGCCGAAGGCCAGCGACTTCTTGCCGTCCTCGATGCCCTTGCCCTCGTAGACGTCGAACAGCGCGACGTCTTCCAGCAGCTCGCCGGCGCCTTCGCGCAGGGCAGCCAACACGTCGCCGGCCACGACCTCGCGGTCGACCACCAAGGCAACGTCCTGGGTGGCCAGCGGCTGGGTGGACAGGTGCTCGGCGACCACCACTGCGGGGGCGGCGTCCATCACGGCTGCGGCATTCAGCTCGAAGGCTACGGTGCGCGCCGGAAGATCGGCATCCTTCAGCAGGGCCGGGTGCAGCTCGCCGGCGTAGCCGACGATCTCGCCGTTCAGCTTCAGCGCCGCGGCACGGCCCGGGTGGAACGCCTGGTGGCTGCCCTGGGCGATCTCCAGCTCGGTGCCCAGGATGTCGGCGACGGTGCGCGCGGCATCCAGTGCGTCGGCCCAGTCCCAAACGCGCGGGGCGAACCCGGCGGCGGCCGGAGCCTCATGGCCGGTGAACACGCCGGCGATCTGCCATGGCTGGTTCGGCACGCCGGCGAAGAGCTCGGCCAGCACCTCGTCGCTCGGCTTGGCGCCCAGCGGGGGAAGCACACTGGAACCCAGCTGCACGCCCGGAAGGAAGACCAAGCCGCCCTCGTACAGGGCCAGGTCGCGGAAGCCGCGGCCGTTGTTGCGGCGGGCGGTGTCCAGCAGGCCCGGCAGCAGCGAGGTGCGCAGGAAGCGGAATTCCTTGGAGATCGGGTTGGCCAGGGTGATGGCCTTGACCTGGTCCCCGGCCTGCGCCGCGCCGAAGGTGTTGTTCTGCGCCTCGGAGACGAACGGGTAGCAGAGCACCTCGGTCATGCCGAAGTCGGCCAGGCCCTGCAGCACGCGGCGGCGCTGGGACTGGGAACGGCTCAGGCCGCGGCCTGGAGGGGCTACCGGCAGGGTAGCAGGGATCTGGTCGTAGCCGATCACGCGGGCGACCTCTTCGACCAGGTCTTCCTTGATGGCCAGGTCCGGGCGCCAGCTCGGGGCGGTCACGGTGAAGCCGGCGGCGTCCTGCGACACCTCGGCGCCGATGCCCTCCAGCGCGGAGATGATCTGCGCATCGGTGTAGTCCACGCCGATCAGCGCCGAGGCGAAGCCTGCGGGCAGCACGATCTGCGCGGCCTGCGGCACGGCTCCGGCGTCGGTGATCTTGGCGGTCTCGGTGCCGCCGGCCAGCTCGACCAGCAGGTCCACGGCGCGCTGCGCGGCGATCTGCATGATGCGCGGGTCCACGCCGCGTTCGAAGCGCTTGGAGGCTTCGGAGGGCAGCTTGTGGCGGCGCCGCGAGCGGGCGATGGACACCGCGTCGAAGTGCGCGGCCTCGATCAGCACGCGGGAAGTCGCATCCGACACCTCGGTGCTGGCCCCGCCCATGACGCCGGCGATGCCGATGGCGCCGGACTCGTCGGTGATCAGCAGGTCCTCGACCGACAGCTCGCGTTCCTTCTCATCCAGGGTGGTGAGCTTCTCGCCGGCTGCCGCGCGGCGCACGGTGATGGCGCCGGAGAGCTTGTCCGCGTCGTAGAAGTGCAGCGGGGAACCCAGCTCCAGCATCACGTAGTTGGAGATGTCCACTGGCAGGGAGATCGAGCGCATCCCGGCCAGCTGCAGGCGCGAAGCCATCCAGCGCGGGGTCGGACGGGTCGGGTCGATGCCGGTCACCTCGCGGGTCACGAAGCGGGTGCAGCCCGCCACGCCGTAGATCGGCGCGTCATCGGCGAGCACCACCGGGTGCCCGGCTTCGGCGGCGTCCGTGACCTGGACCTTGGAGGCCGGATCGGTGAACGCGGTGCCGGTGGCCAGCCCGTATTCGCGGGCCACGCCGCGGATCGAGAAGCAGTAGCCGCGGTCAGGGGTCACGTTGATCTCCGCGGCCTGGTCGTCCAGGCCGAAGAGCTCGAGCACGTCGGTGCCCAGCTCCGGGTCCAGGCCCAGGCGGGAGAGCACGATGATGCCGTCGTGGTCGTCGCCGATGCCCAGCTCGCGGCTGGAGGCGATCATGCCGGCCGAGGTGTGGCCGTAGGTCTTGCGCGGGGAGATCTTGAAGTCGCCGGGCAGCACGGCGCCCGGAAGGGTGACGACCACCTTGTCGCCCTCCACGAAGTTGTGCGCGCCGCACACGATGCCCTGCACGCCGGAGGGGTCGATGCCCTTGCCGGTCAGGGTCTGCTCGGCGCCCTCAGGCACCACGCGGACCTGGCACCAGTTGATGGTCTTGCCGTTGGAGGCTTCCTCCTTGACCAGCGAGAGCACCTGGCCGACCACGATCGGCCCGGAAAGCTCGTCGGAGGGGCGGTGGACGTCTTCTTCCTCCAAGCCGACCTTGACCAGGTCCGCCATGAGGTCTTCGGCCGAGGCATCGGCAGGAAGCTGCGTGTACTCGCGCAGCCATGACAGTGGAATACGCATAACTTAGATCTCCATCCCGAAGTGCTGGCTGAAACGTACGTCGCCCTCGATCATGTCGTGCATGTCCGGGACGTCGTTGCGGAACATGAGCGTGCGCTCGATGCCCATGCCGAAGGCGAAGCCGGAGTATTCCTCCGGATCGATGCCTGCGGCGCGCAGCACGTTCGGGTTGATCATTCCGCAGCCGCCCCACTCGATCCAGCGCGGGCCGCCTTTGGCGCCCGGGTGCCAGATGTCGAGTTCGGCGCTCGGTTCGGTGAACGGGAAGTAGGCAGGGCGCAGTCGGATCTGCGCTTCGGCGCCGAACATCTGCCGTGCGAAGTGCTCCAGGGTTCCGCGCAGGTCGGCCATGGTCAGGCCCTTGTCCACGGCCAGGCCTTCGAACTGGTGGAAGACCGGGGTGTGGGTTGCGTCCAGCTCGTCGGTGCGGAAGGTGCGGCCCGGGCATAGCACGTAGACCGGGACTTCGCGTTCAAGCATGGAGCGGACCTGCACCGGGGAGGTGTGGGTGCGCAGCACCAGATGGGCGTCTGCAGGCTCGATGAAGAAGGTGTCCTGCATTTCGCGGGCCGGGTGGTCCGGCTTGAAGTTCAGCGCGTCGAAGTTGAACCACTCGGATTCCACCTCGGGGCCTTCGGCGATCTCCCAGCCCATGCCCACGAAGATGTCCGAGACGCGGTCCTGCAAGACCGACAGCGGGTGGCGGGCTCCGGCGCGGCGGCGGCGCGGGGCGGCGGTGACGTCGACGGTTTCCTCGACGAGGATGCGTGCGGCTTCGGCTTCTTCCAGCACCACGGTGCGGGCGGCCAAGGCCTTGTTGACCCGTCCGCGGGCGCCGCCCACGAGCTTGCCGGCGACGGCCTTTTCCGACTTGTCCAGCTTGCCGATCTGGCGGTTGGCCAGCGACAGCGGCGACTTCTCGCCGGTGTGCGCCAGGCGCGCTTCCTTCAGCTCGGTCAAGTCCCCGGCGGCTTCGATGGCCGCCAGGGCGGCTTCTACTGCCTGGGAAATCGCGGCTTCATCGGTGGGGTGCGGAATGTTCGGCTCCGCGTCCGGAGCCGTTGATGGTGTCTGATCAGACATGGGATCGATCGATCCTTACTCTTATCTTGTAATTACTCGTTCAAGCACTTTGCTTCTATTCTATTGCCAAGGGCCCGTCTTCGTTTCAACGATGACGGGCCCTGAGCGTGGCACTGCTTACGCAGCTGCGGTGAAATCCGCGTTAGTGGGATTCCTTGGCGGCCTTGGGGCTGAAGGCGAGCACGAAGACCAGGGTCAGCACGAGCAGCGCGCCGCCGAAGATCGTCGAGTAGAACAGCGAGAAATCTGCCTTGCCGGTCGCCTGGTAGGTCTCGGCGCCCTGGATCAGGTCGAAGGTCACGGTGTGGTGGTCGACCTCGCCTGCGGTGGTGGAAACGATCGCGCCCGGGAAGGTCACCGCGAAGTTCGCCTCGGTGAAGCTGGAGTCCACGGCGGTCTGGCCGGTGCCCGGCATCGAGAAGCTGAACTCCTGGCCGTTGCCGGAGATGGCGACCGGGAAACCGAAGACGGTGAAGGCGTCGGCAAGCTCCGTGAAGGTCATGGTCTTGGCGGTGGTGAAGGCCAGTCCGACGTTTGTGCCGTCATCGATGTCGGTGGTGGTCCAGACGCCGGCCAGCTGGGAGTTCAGCTGGTCCATGTTGACCTGGGTGGCCAGCAGATCCTGGAAGTCCAGGCCCTGGAGCGCGTCCTTTTTCATGGTGACCTCGACGGTACCGGTGGCCTTGTCGTCGCCCTGGATGCTGACGCCGGCGTTCATGCTGACGCAGCCGGACAGGGCCAGCACGGCAGCGAATGCCAGCGCAATGACGCTAATTAGTCTCTTCACGGAGACGCTCCTTGAATTCTTGGGGACGTGGCTAGCTAGCCACTGTTGACGCTATATACCAGTCTACGGGTGTCCGGCCAGATGGCCGATTCGGCTCAGATTTAGACAGGCCCGGACGATCGGCGCATCGGCGGGAATCCACTGAACCGCTTCGCCCAGCGAATCGTCCAGGTCGAGCCACGCCAGTTGGTCGTGGCCGTCCAAAGGCTGTGGTTCCCCTTGCGTGATGACGGCGAACCAGACGCGCATCGCTGCCTTGTCGTTCAGTGGCCAGCCCTGCGCCAGCGGACCGGTAATTTCGGCCCCGAGGCTCAGCTCGACACCCAGTTCCTCGCGCAGTTCGCGGTGCACCGCTGAGGTGTCGGACTCCCCCGGTTCGACCTTGCCGCCGGGGAATTCCCACAGGCCGGCCAAGGCTTCGGGACGGTTGCGGCGCGCGGCGAGCATCCGGGTCGGCGAGGTGAGGTCGTCGACGATCGCCACCGCGACGATCTGCTTCAGTGGGGTATTCATTCAGGTTTGCTTCCCTCGGGGTCGATTGCGGTCGGTCAGCGCTGCGCGCGGGCCGAGCCGTAGAGGCAGACCGTGGCCGCGGTTCCGACATTGAGAGACTCGGCGACACCGTACAGCGGAACTGCGACGCGGAAGTCGGCCGAGGCTTTTTCGTGGTCGTCCAGTCCTTGGCCTTCGTTGCCGAACAGCCACATGGTGGCAGATTCAAGCACGGGTTCGGTTCCCTCGGAAGGGGTGGCGCTTCCAGCGTGGGCGCGCAGCACCGCCTGGTCCTGCAGGGTGTCGAGGTTGTGGGCTGCATAGCCGTCGGCTGCCAGCACCTGGACGCCGGTAGCCTTGGCAGCCGCCGCGAGGTGGTCGAATTCGATGTTGCTGAGCACCGGGAGGTGGAACAGCGAGCCCACCGTGGAGCGCACGGCTTTCGGATTGTAGATATCCACGCTGCCCTTGGTCAGCACCACCGCGTCCGCGCCGGCGGCGTCGGCTGCGCGCAGGATGGTTCCGGCGTTGCCCGGGTCCTGGACGCGGCAGAGCACAGCAATCAGTTTCGGCTTGGCTTCCAGCACCTCGCTGAGTTGCGGCTGGCTCATGGCCACCACCCCCAGGATCCCCTGCGGGCTCTGCGTATCCGCCATGGCGAGCAGCACTTCCCCGGTGACGAGGCGAGGTGTCAGCTTGCTGTCGGCCAGCAGCGCGTTGAACTCGGGGTGGCTTTCAAGGAATCCGGGAACCGCATAGATGTCCTGGATGAGGTTGTCGTTGTGCCGGTGCGCCAGCAGCGCTTCCCGCACGGCCTGCGGGCCTTCGGCGAGGAACTGACCGGTGGCTTCACGTCCCTTGCGGCTGGCAAGCCGCGCGACGGCCTTGACCCTGTCGGCGCGTGGATTGGACATGAGCTCGGGCGAATAGGTCATGATTCGAGAATACCGGTAGAAACACCAAAGGGCGGGATCCGCACCTAGTGCGGATCCCACCCTTTGGTGTGATCTCTCTAATAAAGAGGAAGTAGATTTACTTCATCTTCTGGCGGGCTTCGCCGCCGGCAGGCTCGAAGCCTGCGGCCTTGGCAGCCTCGATGGAGTTGAACCAAACTTCAGCGTCAGTCTGCTCGTACCAAGTCGAGCCCGGTACGTGGTACTTGTTGGAGCCTGCATTGCCCTTGATGATGAAGCCCTCTGGGACCTCAGCACCTTCAACTACCTTGAAGACGCCGTTTGCTTGCGTAGCCTCTGCGGCTGGGGCCTTTGCGGCCTCTGGAGCAGCGGCAGCAGCCTTAGCAGCAGCCTTTGGGGCTGCAGCGGCTACTACCTTAGGCGCTTTTGGGGCGTTGACGTCAGCCGGCAGGGCACCCTTTGCTACCTGAACCAGAGTGGCGAATGCGTTGGAGTCCGAGACAGCCAGCTCGGCAAGCATGCGGCGGTCAACCTCGATCTCAGCGGCCTTCAGGCCCTGGATCAGACGGTTGTAGGTCAGACCGTTGGCGCGGGATGCAGCGTTGATGCGCTGGATCCACAGGCGGCGGAAGTCACCCTTGCGCTTGCGACGGTCGTTGAAGCTGTAAACGAACGAGTGGAGCAGCTGCTCCTTGGCCTTGCGGTACAGGCGCGAACGCTGACCGCGGTAGCCCTTGGCGCGTTCCATTACGACGCGACGCTTCTTGTGGGCGTTTACTGCCCGCTTCACACGTGCCACGTGTGTTCTCCTTCAAGTTGGTTCCCCAGGCCGCGGTGGCGGAATGGGAGAAGTCTATGGGTGGTGGGGTGATGCTTCCCCGAATTGCGAAAGGGAGGCTTAGAGGCCCAGCATCCGCTTGATGGTCTTCACATCGGCCTTTGCGACCAGCTGGTCAGAAGCCAGGCGACGGGTCAGTCGCGAGGACTTGTGCTCCAGGTAGTGACGGCGGTTAGCCTGCTGGCGGACGAGCTTACCGCTGCCGGTAACCTTGAAGCGCTTCTTGGCGCCACTGTGAGTCTTGAACTTCGGCATAGCTGCCGTTCTCCTTACGTGCTCCACACGGCAATTGAATGACGTGTAGGGATCATCCGAAGCGGGCCCCTTGCGAAAGGTGACCGCTGCTGTTCTCTTGTAGTTGGATCTTCCAAGGAAGTTCCTTCACCGTCTAGCGGTGACGGGCTCGAAAGCCCAACAGGCTTGGCTAGGCGTCGCCTTCAGCTGCTTGGCGTGCCTGCTCCAGCTTGGCGCGAGATTCCTCGTCCATCGCTGCTGCGACATTCTGGCCTTCGGTCTCGGCTGGAGCGTCGGTGCGGATCTTGCGCTTGGCCGAATCACGGCCACCCGACTTCTGCTGCTGTTCGCGGCGAGCCTCGGCCTTGTTCTTCAGCGGACCTACAACCATGACCATGTTTCGGCCATCGATGCGCGGGCTGGATTCAATGACGCCAACCTCGGCGACATCCGCTGCAAACTTCTCCAGCAGGCGGATACCCATCTCGGGACGCTGCTGTTCACGACCACGGAACTGGATCATGGCCTTGACCTTGTCACCGGCGCCCAGGAAGCGCAGTGCGTGGCCGACCTTGGTCTGGTAGTCGTGGGTGTCAATCTTCAGGCGGAAGCGAACTTCCTTCAGGACCGTATTGGTCTGGTTCTTGCGAGCTTCGCGAGCCTTGACAGCGGCTTCGTACTTGTACTTGCCGAAGTCCATCAGTTTGCACACTGGAGGCTTGGCGTTGGGTGCCACCTCGACCAAGTCCAGATCGGACTCGTGAGCCAGTCGAAGCGCGTCCTCGATGCGGACGATGCCTACCTGCTCACCATTGGGGCCGACGAGACGTACCTCTGGCACGCGAATGCGCTCATTAATGCGTGGATCGCTGATGTGTCACTCCTGAAATCCTAAGTTCCATACCCGCAAACGAAGAAGGCCTCCGGCTGCGATTGCAGGCGAAGGCCACAGTGACGACACAATGGATCTGCGGAAATTTCCGAGTTCCATCTTGGATATGCTCAGGCATATCCTGCCGAATTACCCGGAAGCCTCAAAACGGCGACAGCGGGTGGGAGTTGGCCTCCACTTGCTTGGCTCAATACTAATACGATCCGTCCGCCCGGCGCGAACCGGTGGACCCTGACTGCATGTATCGAGTCGGTCTGTGACAAGCTTAGCAGTATGAGTACCGAAGACACCAACTCGCATCAGCACTCCGTCGACCAGCAGGTGCGTGACATCGCTGAGGTCGCTGCAGTAGAGATCATCACGACCGCTGCCGTTCACCTGATGAGCGCCGCCGCCGTCAAATGCGGCCTGGCCGAAGGCGATGACGCAAATGAACTGAAGGATTTGGACGAAGCCCGCAAGCTGATCACCGCCCTCGCCGGCCTAGTCACCGCGGGTGCACCTGAGATTGGTTCGCAGCATGCAGCGCCGCTGCGCGACGGCCTGCGTAGCCTGCAGCTGGCCTTCCGCGAAGCCTCGCTGATCCCCGACGCACCAGGCAAGGGCCCGGGCGAAAAGTTCACCGGACCGGTCAACTAGGCTTCGATCCGAAAAAATATTAGAGATTAAGATCATCCTCGGTCCGGCACATTGTGCCGAACCGAGGATGATTTTTTGTTCTTGTAACTGAAGATCCGCGTAAACGTTATCTACGCCATCTACGCCGCGATGCGGGTACGGGTGCGCTGCCGGCGGACCCGGCGGCGAATCTGCTGGGCAAGCAATGCCAGGACAACAACGATGATGGCCAGCGAACCGATGCCGACGAATGCCAGCGGGGGGCCGAAATTGTCGACCATCACGCCGGTCATCGGGGACCCCAACGCCGTGCCGCCGGTCATGGCCGACCCGTACCAGCCCATGGCCTCGCCACGGCGCTTTTCAGCCACCAGGTCGGTCAGCCACTCCGAGGCGGCGGACAAGGTCGGTGCGCACATGAAGCCAGGCAGCGCGGAGAAGATCGCCAGAGACAGCGGATCCCAGGCGAAGAACATCGGGATCGTCAAGATCGCCATGAGCAGCAGCAGGACAAGGGGCGAAATATTGCGGCGCATGGCGCCGTACAGCAGGCCGCCAATCAAGGATGCGCCGCACCAAAACAGGAACACGAGGCCAAGCTGTTCGCTGTTCCCGCCAGCTTCAAGTTCAGCCACGATGGATACCTCGGTGCCGGTCAGCAGCATTCCTGCTCCGGAGGCCGCGATGAAGACCGCGAGCACCGAGGCGCTGACCCAGTTGAAGCGGTCTTTGAAGTTCTTGCCGCGCTTCTTGATCCTGGCACGCGCAGATTTCATGCCGGCCAGAATCAATTCGCCTTCAACTTCCGGCACGCCTACCGGAGCCGCGGCGATGAAGCTCGCCTCGGCGCCGAGCCGTTCTTCGTGAGCGTTGGACTTGTTTGCCGACGCCTTGGGGTCGGCGCTGCTGGTCGGAGGGTTCAAGAGCATCATGGCCAATCCGGCCGCCGAGGCCGTCACGCCGATGACGCTCAGCCCGATGGTGCTTGAAATCTGCGTTGCCACGATACCTGCGGCTGCCGGGCCGACGATGAACACCAGTTCGGTGGCGGTGGCATCCAGGGCGAACGCGGTGCGCCGTTGCTCGCCGGTGGTCATCACGCCCAAGGCGGTTCGGACCACGGAGAAGACCGGCAGGGCGAAGAGCCCGCCGATGAAAGCCAGCGGATAGATCCATACCAGCGGGACGTGCGGGACTGTGCACCAGACCGCTGTTTCGACGATGACCGAGGGAATCAGCGCCCTGCGCAGACCCCACATGTCTACGCGGGCACCGCGCCAAGGTGCGCCGATCGCGATGCCAATGGTCATCAAGGCTGTCACCAAGCCGGCGGAAACCCAGCTCTGGTCCAGGTTCGTGACCAGATGGAGCAAAAGCAGCATGCCCAACGCCGAATGAGGAAGCCGAGCGACCATGCCGATAACCAGCAGCGAAGCGATCTGAGGCTGACGCAGGATCTGCCAGTAGTTCTTCATGACGCGGAGTATTCCTCTTCGTGTAGGCCCCACCCTAGCTGGATGAGCTGAGCAAGCTGATTTCTATCGAGTCCACCGCCTCGGCGAACTCGGGTTTTCGAGCCAATAGCCCGTGAATATTTGTCGCGATCTCTCGCGCATCGTTTTCGCTGGTTCCTGCCGCGAAAACGAACTGCAGGTTCAATTCCGGTCCGGAGCCGCCTCCGGGCACTGCGTTGCCCTGCGCATCTCGTGAACCAACTCCTCGGCCTGGTGCTAGCTGCACTTTGCGAAGCTGGGCGTAGCCACTCGTCGCGTCCTGGACGATTTCAGCAATGCCCTGGTTCAGATAGCTCGGTGTCCATTCGATCTGCTTGGCAAGGTTCCACATGCCCGGTCGTCGAAGGACGAACGTGTAGTCGCCGCCCGGATCCAGCACCAGTAATTGGCATTCTTCGCTGACCGCAGACAACGCGGCGCGCGGGGCGTAGACCGCGACTGGTCTCGCTTCGTTGTGCCAGGCCTGGAGCCGCTCCACGGTGGTGAACACCGGCAAGGCCATGCGTCCGTCCGGCCCCTTGATCTTGACCAGGGCCATGTCGGCTTCCTTGTCGGAGGCGAAGCCGTGCTCGGTCATCGCTTCTTCGCCAAGCTGGGCTACTACTGCAACGAAAACCCGGGCGTTGGCCAGCGACTGGTGGACGCCGGACTCGCTGCCGTTGCCGGCTCGCAGATCAGCCAGCGCCTGCATCACCGCCTCATCTGCCAGTCCGTCGTCCTTGTCGAACTTGTGCAGCGGGTTTTCATCACCGGCCAGGTCCCGGCCTTCCCAGCTTTGACCTGCGGAATCAGTCGGGGAACCTGCCTGCGCCAGTGCCGCGGCGATATGTCCGGGCAGGTGGCGCTTGGGTGCGGATTCAGGTTGCGCGGTGCTCATAGATCCATGCTATCTGTGAGAACCCCGGTGGAAGAACAAGTTTCAGGGACTCGGGCATGAGCTTGCCCACGAGACCTTGGGCACACTTCAGATATTCGGGCCTGGCCACAACGCGGCGGATGTGGCATCTTGAAATGATAATGCGCAAGGACACGGAATCCGAGAGCCTGTTTGCCACGGCAATGCCGGGCTATCTCCCGCAGGGCGCAGTTCGCGGCCTGGGCGGGGGCTCATCCGTCCCCCGCCGTTGGCCACAGACGCCGCAGGAGGTTCATATTCGGCTTCATAAAAAATCGTGGACCGGCTGGATTTTTCCAACCGATCCACGACTTCAAAGGTCTGGCTCAGACCTATTTAGCGACGGCCTGCCACATCAAGCGCCTCGGGCAGCGTGAACTGCCCCGAGTACAGGGCCTTGCCCATGATGGCGCCTTCGATGCCTTCCGGCACCAACGCACGCAGAACACGCAGGTCTTCGAGGGAAGAGATACCGCCCGATGCGACAACCGGCTTGTTGGTTTTCGAGGCGATCTCGCGCAGCAATTCAACGTTGGGTCCACGCAGGGTTCCGTCCTTCGTGACGTCAGTGACGACGTAGCGCGCACAGCCGGCATCCTCCAAGCGGGCAAGCACCTCCCAGAGGTCTCCCCCGTCCTTGGTCCAGCCATGGCCGGAGAGCGTAGTGCCACGCACATCCATGCCCACGGCGATCTTGTCGCCGTGGCGGGCAATGGCCTTGCGGGTCCACTCCGGGTTCTCCAGTGCGGCCGTCCCGAGGTTCACGCGGGTGGCGCCGAATTCCAGTGCGCGATCTAGTGACGCGTCATCACGGATTCCGCCGGAGAGCTCAACCTTGATGGACAGCTCCTGGGCGATTCGCTGGACGATCTCGATGTTGCTGCCGCGACCGAAGGCGGCGTCGAGGTCGACCAGGTGCAGCCATTCTGCACCGTCGTTCTGCCAGGCCAGCGCCGCTTCCAGAGGGTCGCCGTATCCAGTTTCGGATCCGGCTTCACCCTGAACCAGGCGAACCGCCTGTCCGCCGGCGATATCTACTGCGGGAAGCAGTTCGAGAATTGGTTGCTCACTCATGTTGTCCTTCTTCGAAAGTTTGAAACTAGAGGGTCAAGACCCATGCTGCGATGACACAACCAGCTGCCAGGCCCCACGCGGCAATGATCCACGACAGGTGCGCTTTCTGGTTCTTCAAGGAGATTGCTCCGCCGGCAAGAAATGCGCCGACCCCGAGGAGTACGATCGACCACATTCTAGAGAGTCTCCAGCCAGTTGCTCAGCAGCTTCTTGCCAGCTTCGCCAGACTTCTCCGGGTGGAATTGCACTGCCGACAAGGCACCGTTTTCAACGGCTGCGATGAATGGGGTTCCGTGGGTGGACCAGGTAACCTGCGGCGGAGTCATTGCCGGCTGGGTGACGTCGAATTCCCACTTCTGCACTCCATATGAATGCACGAAGTAGAAGCGCTCGTTTTCGATACCTGCAAAGAGCTTGGTGTTTTCCGGCGGACGAACGGTGTTCCAGCCCATATGCGGGATGACATCAGCCTGCAGCCGCTCTACGGTGCCTGGCCACTCGCCAATACCCGCCGTCTTGACGCCGTGTTCCACGCCTTCGTCGAAGAAGACCTGATGTCCAACGCAGATTCCGAGCACGGGCTTGCCGCCGGCGATACGGCGACCGATCCAGCGCAGTGCACCGAGCTTGGTCAGCTGGTCCATGACCGATGCGTAGGCGCCGACGCCGGGAACGACCAGACCGTCAGCCGCTTGGACCTTGTCCGCGTCTGCGGTCAGCTCTACCTCGGCTCCGGCGGCTTCAAGCGCACGCACTGCCGAGCGAACGTTGCCCGAACCGTAGTCCAGGACAACAACTTTCTTTTTTGCCACTTAAAGGGCACCCTTCGTGGATGGAATCTTGTCGCCCATGCGTTCGTCGTGCTCGACGGCTTCGCGCAAGGCACGGGCGAAGGACTTGAACTGCGCTTCGACGATGTGGTGCGGGTCGCGGCCCGAGAGCACCTCGATGTGGGCACAAATCTGCGCGTGGAACGTGATCGCTTCGAAAACGTGACGGGTCATCGAACCGGTGAAGTGTCCACCGATCAGATGGTATTCCTGGCCGGCCGGCTCGCCGCCGTGCACCAGGTAGGGGCGCCCGGAGACATCTACAACGGAGCGGGCTAGTGCTTCGTCCAGCGGTGCGTAGGAAGTGCCGAAGCGGCGGATACCCGCCTTGTTGCCCAGGGCAACACGCAGCACCTCGCCGATGGTGATCGCGGTGTCTTCCACTGTGTGGTGTACGTCGATATGGGTGTCGCCGGTTGCACGCACGGTGAGGTCGATCAGCGAGTGCTTGGACAGGGCAGTGAGCATATGGTCGAAGAACGGCACGGTGGTGCTGATCTCCGAGACGCCTGAGCCATCGAGATCCAGTTCAACGAATACCGAGGATTCGCTGGTGACTCGTTCCATACGGGCGCGACGTGCGCCAATCAATTCGGCAGACATGTCTTCCTTCGCTTGTCTTTTCTACTTCTGTGCGCTGAGCAGTTCGGTCAGCCGCTCCAAGAAGGCGGTGGTTTCGGCCTCAGTTCCCGCGGTGACTCGCAGGGTGCCGGCGATTCCGTTGTCACGGATGATGATTCCGGCGTCGAGAAGCCCCTGCCAAATGGCGTGGGGGTCGTCCAGGCCGCCGAAAAAGACGAAGTTCGAGTCTGAAACCGAAGGCTTCAAACCCAGCTCGGTCAAGGTGCTCACGATGCGGTCGCGCTGGGTCTTGATTTCTTCGACCTGTGCAAGCAGAAGGTCAACGTTCTTCAGCGCGGCAATGGCGGTCGCCTGGGTCACTGCAGAGAGGTGGTAGGGCAGGCGGACAAGCCGAATCGCATCGGTGACTTCCGGTGCCGCAGCCAAGTAGCCCACTCGGGCGCCAGCCAAGCCGAAGGCCTTGGACATCGTGCGGCTGACAATCAAGCGCTGGCGACCTCCGAGGAGGCTCAGTGCCGACTTGGTATTGGCCAGTGAAAATTCAGCGTAGGCCTCGTCGACGATGACCATAGCGTTGGTCTCGGAGGCTGCCTCGTAGACAGCCTCGATGACATCCAGTCCCAATGCCGTGCCGGTTGGGTTGTTCGGAGAGCAGAGGAAAACGATATTCGGTGTGTGCTCGCGTACCTGCGCGGCAGCAGAGTCGGCCGAGAGAGTGAAATCATCGGCGCGTTGGCCGGCGATGTATTCGGTATCGGTTCCGCTGGCCAGCAGCGGGTACATGGAATAAGTGGGGCCGAAACTCATGACGCTTCGACCGGGGCCACCGAAGGCTTGCAGGATCTGCTGCAGGATCTCATTGGAACCGTTCGCGGCCCAAATGTTCTCGCGATCCAGATCGTGGCCCAGGTACTTGGCTAGGAGTTCACGCAATTCCACGAATTCACGATCCGGGTAGCGATTCAGCGTGGCCGCTGCCTTGGAGACTTCTTGAGCGATTGCATCAATCACGGTCTGCGGAAGCGGATGGGTGTTCTCATTGACATTCAGCTGAATTGGTACGTCAATTTGTGGCGCACCGTAAGGGGACAGCCCGCGGAGATTCTCACGCAAGGGCAGCTGACTCAATAGTTCACTGCGGACATTCACGTCATTAAGTCTAATGGCGCAGTCGTCGGTTCAAGAATTGGCGACAAACCTTGGTAACAATACCTGTCGCCATTTTGAGGGTTTGACCGGCTAGTTGGCCAACACCGGGATCTCCAAGGTGTCGCCAACGCGGATCTCGCTGGAGTCCAGTGCGTTGATCTCCGTGATATGCTCCATGGCCGCATTCACGTCGTAGCCTACGGCGTATTCACGGGCGAGATCCCACAACGAGTCGCCCGGGATGACGGTCACGGCCACGGTTTCAACACCTTGCGGCGAGTTGGACGCCGCCTGGGCACTTGAAGTGAACATGGTGATCAGGAATGCGGCGGCGATGGTCAGAATGAACACCGGGACCCCAACCAGCACGGCCCAGCCGCGACGATTGATGCGGATCTTCATGTGTTCTTTGGTGCGTTTCGAGTCAAGTGCGGCGGTTGCCATGACTATTCTCCTCAACAGTGGCATGATGCGAACCTGTCTTCGAATACTGTTTTCGAAGATGTGTTCGATTCTCGTATATCTTTTCTAACAGAACTTCGCGGAAATTGTCCAGACACTTTCGAACAAATCTTTGAAAGACTCCCTCACATCGACTAAGATTTCGAAGTAGAAGAGGAACGAATACATAACATCACTGGCTTCCGACAGTTAGGCATCCGCGCAGCTCACGACCGGTGATTAGGGAAGGCTAAAGGTCATGTCAGCTTCAGAGCGCACTCCCCGATCGAATGCACGTTCGCTGACGATCCGCCAGAAGAAAATTCTCGAGACCATCCAGCGCTCGATCGGAAAGAACGGCTATCCGCCGTCGATGCGCGAGATCGGCGACACCGTGGGGCTCAAGAGCCTGTCGAGTGTCACGCACCAGTTGAGCCAGCTTGAAAAGCTCGGCTACCTTCGTCGTGATCCACGCCGACCTCGTGCCATGGAGATCCTGCTGCCGCTGCAGCTCAGCGAGGATGCCGCAGCGGCCGAGGCGCCCAAGCCAGCGGAAGAGGCCGGCAAGGAAGATGCGAAGATCATTGAGCTGAGCACCTCCGCGGACACCACTATGGTGCCGCTGGTTGGCCGTATCGCCGCTGGTGGACCGATCCTTGCAGATCAGACGGTAGAGGACGTGTTCGCGCTTCCGCGCCAGCTGGTGGGCCACGGAGAGCTGTTCATGCTTCGAGTCTCAGGAGACTCGATGGTTGATGCTGCGATCTGCGACGGCGACTGGGTTGTTGTGCGTCGCCAGCAAACTGCGAACAACGGCGACATCGTGGCTGCATTGCTCGATGAAGAAGCTACCGTGAAGACGTTCCGGCAGCGCGACGGTCATACCTGGTTGTTGCCGCAGAATTCTCGGTACGAGCCGATCCTCGGTGATGCAGCGACCGTCATGGGACGCGTTGTATCGGTCATGCGTTCGCTCTAATCCAACAAATCGAAGAGCGCTGGGGTGCAGTTCAATATGACTGCGTCCCAGCGCTCTTTGCTTCGACACGGGCTCAGCCGTGCCGGCTTCCGCGGAATGAACCAATACCGATCTAGCGGTTCGGGTCCATCCGCTTGAGGACACCGGTGATGGTCTTCTTGTCCACGGTGGGCCACATCGGCGGCAACGAGGCCTTGAGGAAACTGCCGTAGCGTGCGGTAGCCATGCGTGAGTCGAGGATTGCCACGACGCCCTTGTCCGACACGGAACGAATCAACCGGCCAGCGCCCTGGGCCAGACGGATCGCGGCGTGGGTGGCCGAAACCTGCATGAAACCGTTGCCGCCGTGCTTCTGCACGTCTTCGGTGCGGGCCTTGGAGATCGGATCGTCCGGACGCGGGAACGGGATCTTGTCGATAATAACCAAACGGCAGGAGTCGCCAGGCACGTCTACGCCCTGCCAGAGAGTCATGGTGCCGAAGAGACAAGTGTCCCGTTCCTCGGCAAACTGCGCTACCAGAGACTTCATGCTCGCATCACCCTGGCAGAGGATCTCGACGTCGAGGCGCTCGCGCAAGATCGCCGCCGCTTCTTCGGCAGAACGCTTCGAGGTGAACAGCGCCAACGCGCCGCCGCCCGAAGCCTTGATCAGATCCTCGATTTCGTCCAGGGTCTCGGCGGCAAGCTGCCTGCCGGGTTTGGGCAGGTGCTTGGCGACATACAAGATGCCCTGCTTCGGATAATCGAATGGGCTGCCGACGTCGATGCCTGTCCATGACGGTGCACCGGCACCCATGAGCCCCAGTGAACCGGCCACCGAGTCGAATTGCGCGCCGATGGCCAAGGTGGCGCTGGTCAAGATGACGGTACGACCGTCAAAGAGTCCTTCGCGCAGTTTTCCGGCCACGGACAGCGGTGCCACGTTAAGTGTCGCCGGCTGGTTGTCATCCGCCTCGACATAGCCGCGGCCTTCGACAAATTCTCGCGGACGGGTCGTGTAGAGCACCTCCCGGCGGTCTTCGGCTTCGAGCATGCGGATGGCGTCGTCCATGACGGCCTGCATTTGCGACCTGGCGGTCTGGCGACCACCATCGGCCGGCGCGTTGGCTTCAGGCTTCGTCAATGCGAGAATGAGCCGGGCCTGTTCCACGATGTCGTTCAGGGCGATTCCCATGTCCTCGCGCAGGCCGGTCTGCAACAACCCGGTCGGTACGCCGGTCAAGGCCTTTTCAAGTCTGTTGGTGGCTTTGACCAATTCGTCAACGTTGACGGCGCAATGGCGCTTGGCCCCGCCCGCTGCGGTGAGCACCATACGAGCCGACAGTGCCCCTGAGACCGAGCTGGTGACGCGGTCCTGGAGCTCGTGGGCCTCATCGATGATGGCGACGTCGAAGTCCGGGAGCACCGACAGCCCTTCGAAGGCGGAGACCGCCAGCAGGGCGTGGTTGGTAATCACCACGTCGGATTCGGCGGCCCGGGCGCGGGCCATCTCCGAGAAGCATTCATCGGCCATAGGGCATTTCTGGGAGCCAAGGCACTCCATGGCGGACACCGAAACCTGTTTCCATGCCTTGTCGCTGACTCCGGGGACCAGTTCGTCCCGGTCCCCTGTGTCGGTGCGCTCGGCCCATTCGCGAAGCTTCATGACTTCGCTGGCCAGCGGGGAAAATGTCTGTCCCCTGGGCGCGGCGGGCTCATCCATGGAGAACAACGTGCCTTCGTCGTCTTCCGGGTATCCGCCGCCGAGCTTGTACTGGCAGAGGTAGTTGGAGCGGCCCTTGAGCAGGGCCACGTCCATGGGTCGCGAAAGCTTGCCTTTGAGAGACTCCAGGAGCCGAGGTACGTCACGTCCGACGATCTGCGACTGCAACGCCAAGGTTGCAGTCGATACGATTACCGGTTTGGCGCTGGTCTGGGCGTGTGCCAGTGCCGGGATCAGGTAGCCCATGGACTTGCCCGTACCGGTTCCTGCTTGCACCAGCAGATGCTCTTCGTCTTCCAGCGCCGATACAACTTGCTTGACCATTTCCTGCTGGCCGGCGCGCATGGCGCCGCCCATGGAAGTTACTGCGGCTTCCAGCAGGTCAAGGGCCTGCTCTTGCTTATCCATGAAGGTTGAAAGTCTCCAACTCTGCTGCCAACGATTCTCGTACCTTGACGATCAATCTGGTTCCGTTCTCCAGATGCTCGCTTTCAAGGATTTCAGACTCACTCTGATGAAGTTTCGCGATCAGATCCCCGCGGTTATATGGGATCAGCACTTCCATCTGCACTCCCGGGCGCGGAATCGAGGAGCTGACCTTCGCCAGAAGCTCCTCGATTCCCTCACCGGTGTGTGCCGAGACAACCACGGTATTGGATTCGCGGTTTCGGACCCTTTCAATAACAAATGGGTCAGCCACATCAGCCTTGTTCAGCACGATGATCTCGGGAATGTTCAGCGCATCGACTTCGCCCAGCACCGTACGCACTGCCTGGATCTGGCCTTCCGGATCCGGATGCGAGGCATCAACAACGTGAAGAATCAGGTCGGAATCCGCAATTTCCTCCAGCGTCGAGCGGAAAGCCTCCACCAGCTGCGTCGGCAGGTTGGACACGAAACCCACCGTATCCGCCAGCGTGTAGGTCAGCCCGTCCTCGGTGGCCGCCTGCCGCACGGTGGGATCCAGGGTGGCGAACAGCGCGTTCTCCACCAAGACCCCGGCATTGGTCAGTCGGTTCAGCAGGGAGGACTTCCCGGCATTGGTATAGCCGGCAATAGCCACCGCGGGAACTTCGTTGCGCCGGCGGTTTGCGCGCTTGGCTTCTCGGGCCGGCTTCATCGCCTTGATCTCACGGCGCAATTTTGCCATGCGGTCGCGAATGCGGCGGCGATCCATTTCAATCTTGGTTTCACCCGGGCCACGCGAACCAATGCCGCCACCCGCGGCGCCCACCCGGCCGCCGGCCTGGCGGGACATGGATTCGCCCCAGCCACGCAGACGCGGAAGCAGGTATTCCAGCTGGGCCAGTTCGACCTGAGCCTTGCCTTCACGGGACTTCGCATGCTGCGCGAAGATGTCCAGGATCAAACTGGTGCGGTCGATGACCTTGACCTTGACAACGTCTTCCAGCGCACGGCGCTGCGACGGGGCCAGTTCGGCATCGACAATCACGGTATCGGCGCCAGTGGAGGCTACGATCTCGCGCAACTCCATGGCCTTGCCCGAGCCCAGATACGTCGACGGGTCTGGCTTGCTGCGGCGCTGCACAACACCGTCGAGTACTTCCGAGCCTGCGGTTTCCGCCAGCGCGGCCAATTCGCGCAGCGAATTCTCCGCTTCGGTGACGCTTCCATCGGTCCAGACTCCGGCCAGCACCACACGCTCAAGGCGCAGCTGACGGTACTCCACCTCGGTGACGTCTTCGAGCTCCGTAGAGAGGCCTGCAACGCGTCGCAGGGCGCGACGCTCGGCCAGGTCGTCCTGCTCACCGTCATAGGTGGAATAGCCGGAGGAAAAACGGTTCAGGGCGGTCGCCTGACCAGAGAAAATGGATTCATCATCGGATGCGAAATGCTGCACCTGAGGTCCCTGGGCCTCGTCTGCCGCAAGGATGCGGTCGATGGCGGCCTGAATCTGGGCGTCGTCCATCGACGATGAATCGTGTTCGTGTGACTCGGAGTTAGTCATGGTCTCCTTTGAAGTACTTCGCTTTCCAGAATAGTGCGGGGCACCCCCACTTCGCGACGTGGCGCGGTCGGTTTCAAGGTGTTCGTTGGTCATTGAGTATCCTTTGCAGAAATCGGTAGCAGCATTCGGTGCTGATGGTGATGCGGTTACGCAAACGCAAAGGCAAGGTGAAGACCCCAACACACCTGGGAGTCTGGAAAGTAGAAAAGACTTTGCCGCCTGCGGATTCCGCCGTCCGGGCGCGCAAGACCAGCGCCGGGGATCCGGGAATCACGGGTAACCGTGTGGGCTACGTATTAGACGAAGAACAAAGTCATAGACAAAACTCTATCAGTCTTGTGCGGCCTGGTACATATTGGCTTTGTCACGTTGCCTCCGCCCATATTTGGCCCGTGCGCACGCAACGATAAACTTTGCAGTATGAGCTCGGATCACTACTTCAGCGCCAGCCCCGCCTCGGCCGATGAACGCCGCACGATTTCAGTCGAGTTGAACGGCACCGTTCGCAAGATCCAGACCGCAGCCGGCATCTTCTCGCCTTCCGGTTTGGACAAGGGCACCGAGGTGCTGTTGAAGAACGTTCCGGCGCCGCATGGCCGCATCTTGGACATCGGCTGCGGCTGGGGACCCATCACGATTACCGCGGCCGAGCAAAGCCCCGGTTCGGAAGTCTACGGCGTCGACGTCAACGAGCGTTCCATCGAGCTGGCCCGCCTGAATGCGCAGAGCTTGGGCCTGGACAACGTGGTGGTCGGCCGGCCGGAAACTGTGGACCCGGAGCTTGAATTCGACACGATCTGGTCGAATCCGCCGATCCGCATCGGCAAGGAAGCCCTGCATGAACTTCTGCTGCTTTGGCTGCCGCGGCTGGCGCCGGGTGGCGAGGCCTGGATGGTAGTGCAGAAGAACTTGGGCAGCGATTCCCTCCAGAAATGGTTGGTCGAGCAGTTGCCAAACGACTGGCGCGTCACCCGTGAAGCCACGGCAAAGGCCTTCCGCGTTTTGAAGGTTTCACGCCCGGCCCACTAGGTTCGCCGTGCCAGTTGGCTGTGTGGCCCGCCTGCTAGTCCCGGCTGATGATCCCGCGCGTGACCAGTTCCGCCGGCCCGCTCAGGATGGTATCTTCCCGATCGCCGTTGGCAAGGAATGCAACCCCGACCGTGCCTCCGGGAACTTCAACCGACCAATCATTGATCAAGGCGGTGCCGCGCGCCCAGTAGCGCATCGCAGCGGCGGCCGCGCAAGCTCCGGTGCCGCAGGACAGCGTCTCCCCTACCCCGCGTTCGTGGACGCGCATCTTCACTCTGGCCCGGCCGTCTTCGATCAGCGGCTCGGCGGGAACCACGAATTCCACGTTGGTTCCGTGGGGCGGGGCCGGCGAGACTTCCGGGGCAATAAAGAGCTCCAGATCTTCCAGCATGCCTTGGTCCGGAAGCGCTACCACGGTGTGCGGATTGCCCATCGTGATGCTCAGCGCCGGCAACGCCTGTTCCCAGCCGCTGGGGCGGACCATCGAATCCACCGAGTCGGCGGCGGCCTGGTCCTCATGGATCAGGCCCCATGGCCCCAGATTGGCTGCGTACCCGTCCGCCAGCCGGGTGACTTCCTTGACACCGGCACGGCTGCCGATCTGCAGGCTCTGGCCGACCGCTAGATTGACCAGGCCTTCGGCGATGAGGAAATGCACGAACGCGCGCACTCCATTGCCGCACATCTCGGCGATGGAGCCGTCGTTGTTGCGGTAGTCCATGAACCAGTAGGCCTTGGGATGCTCGATGAACTGCTGCTCATAACCGGACACCTGGGAGGTCGGCACCGCACGGATCAGCCCGTCGCCACCGATGCCGAAATGCCGGTGGCACAGGGCTGCCACCTGTTCGGCGGTGATTTGAAGTGCTCCCGTGGGATCCGCGAGCAAGACGAAGTCGTTTCCGGTTGCATGGCCCTTGGCAAATGCCTGGCCTGCAAGCTGCTGAAGTTCGCTGCGGTACATCCGTGCTCCTCGTGTTTCGTGCTTCGTTCGCTAGTTGCGTCAGTTCCGCTGGGTCCGGGCCACCAGCTCCAGCGCCTGGTCGAGCAGACCGGGCTTGGTCGGGTCGAGCCAGGAGACGCGTTCGTCCGCATTGAACCAGGTGATCTGGCGGCGGGCGAACTTCCGGGTGGCGACCACGGTCTGCTCTATGGCCTCGGCACGTTCGATCTTCCCGTCCAGGAAATCGATGTACTGCTGATAGCCGATGGCCCGCGAAGCGGTCTTGCCTTCGCGCAGTCCCGAATCCAGCAGTCCTGCGACTTCCTGGGCCAGCCCCTTGGAATCCATTTTATGGACCCGGGCTTCCAATGCTTCATGCAACGCGGAGCGCTCGTAATTTAGTCCGATCTGGACTGCAGGCTGGAAGTACTGGCGCTGGGGCATATAGGAGCTGAACGCCCGGCCGGAGATTTCGTAGACCTCCAGGGCGCGGATGGCGCGCCGCTGGTCGAGGTTCCTCGCCGCGGAGACCGGATCCACCTCCGCCAGACGGCGCCGCACCTCTCCGTCTCCATGGGCTTTGACCTCGGCTTCGAGCCGTGCCCGCACCTGTGGATCGGTTGGCGGGAAGTCGATGACGTCCAGCGCGGCACGAACGTACAGTCCGGATCCGCCGACCATGACGGGCACCTTGCCCTTGGCCCGGATCGCCTCGAAGCGTTCGCGGGCCTGAGCCTGGAAGGTTGCGACGGATGCCTCTTCCCGTACGGACATGATGTCCATGAGGTGGTGTTCGATTCCGCCTCGCTCGTCGACGGCGAGTTTGGCGGTACCGATGTCCATGCCCCGGTAGAACTGCAGCGCGTCGGAATTGACGATCTCGCCATTCAAGTTCTGGGCCAGGGCGATGGCCAAATCCGATTTGCCGGTTCCGGTCGGACCGACCACGGCAATGACCGGAAGGTGCGTGGCTTCCATCAAGCTAGCTGCGCACCTTCAGGGTCGGCATCCCCAAGTTGGTGCGTCCCGGCTCGCTGCTGGCGCCGGGAGCCGGCACGCCGCAGCTGTCGGCCTGCGAGCGGTCCCAGGCATCCCCTGCCCGTGAACGGCGCAACTGGTATTGCTCCGCGGTCGGGTCAGAAACCAGGTGGAAGGCGGCTACTTCGGTGATCGGCAAGGTGACCAGGTCGCCGGGGCGCGGCGTCTGGGCGCCCTCGGGAACCGAGAAGTGCACGAGGCGCTGATCCTGCGAACGGCCGGAGAGCCGATGGGTCGTTTCAGCCTTGCGACCGGCATGCTCGGTGACCATGACCTCGACGGTGCGTCCCAACTGCTTGGCGTTTTCCTCCTTGGCAATCCGGTCCTGCAGTGCAGTCAGTCGCTCGTAGCGTTCCTGGACAACGGCCTTGGGCAGTTGCTCGTCCATGGTCGCCGCCGGCGTGCCCGGGCGCTGGGAGTACTGGAAGGTGAATGCCGAGGCAAAACGTGAAGCTTCCACGACGTCCAAGGTGGCCTGGAAGTCTTCTTCGGTCTCTCCGGGGAACCCGACGATGATGTCGGTGGTGATCGCCGCATGCGGGATGCGCTCGCGCACCTTGTCCAGGATTCCGAGGAATTTCTTTGAACGGTAGGAACGGCGCATCTGCTTGAGCACGCGGTCCGATCCGGACTGCAGCGGCATGTGCAGCTGCGGCATGACATTCGAAGTTTCGGCCATGGCTTCGATGACGTCGTCGGTGAATGCCGCCGGGTGCGGGCTGGTGAAACGCACGCGTTCAAGGCCTTCGATTTCACCGCAGGCGCGCAGCAGCTTGCCAAAGGCCAGACGGTCGCCGAATTCGACGCCGTAGGAGTTCACGTTCTGGCCCAGCAGCGTCACTTCGATGGCGCCGTCGTCGACAAGTGCCTGGATTTCGGCAAGGATCTCCCCCGGCCGACGGTCGCGTTCCTTGCCGCGCAGGGAAGGAACAATGCAGAACGTACAGGTGTTGTTGCAGCCAACCGAGATCGACACCCAGCCTGCGTAGACGGACTCCCGGCGGGTGGGCAGCGTCGATGGAAAGACGTCGAGGGATTCGAGGATCTCCAGTTCGGCCTTCTTGTTGTGCTGGGACCGGTTCAGAAGTGCCGGCAGCGAGCCGATGTTATGGGTTCCGAAAACCACATCAACCCAAGGGGCCTTCTTGAGAATGGTGTCGCGGTCTTTCTGCGCCAGGCAGCCGCCGACAGCGATCTGCATTCCTGGTCGGGATTCCTTGACCCCCTTCAGGATGCCGAGGTTGCCATACAGCTTGTTGTCAGCGTTTTCACGCACGGCGCAGGTGTTGAACACCACGACGTCTGCGACCTCTTCAGTCAAATCTTCCGGCTTCCGCGCAAGCCCGGCATCTTCAAGCAGGCCGGAGAGCCGCTCGGAGTCGTGGACGTTCATCTGGCAGCCGAAGGTGCGCACTTCGTACGTGCGCGGAAGGTCTTCGGACTGGGGGCTGGAAATCGGTTGTTGCTCGCTCACCTTATAAGGTTACCGAATCCGCCGGGACCCTGAAACGAAGGCAATCCTCGGCGCGCGACGATCCTCAGTATTGCCCCTCGTGCCGTCCGAAGCGTTCATCCCATTCTTCGCGGGCCACCTTGAAAGCCATGCCGCCGTTATAGCCCTTGCGCCCCAGCATGCCGACCAGGCGCCGCAGCGCCCTGTCCCGGTCCGCTCCCATTGATTCTGGCCGCAGTTTGACGCGGACCAGTTCCCGTGCGCGCTGCTCTTCGGTTTCGTCGTCGATCTGTTCCAGCGCTTCGGCTGCGGTTTCGTCGTCGACGCCCTTGGTGCGCAGCTCACGTTTGATCGCGCCGCGCGCCAGTCCACGGGAACGAGCCCTTGCGGCGACCCACGTCTTGGCAAAACGTTCGTCGTCAACGAGGTTGATTTCTGCGTAGCGCTCGATCACCTCATCGGCGATCTCTTCGGGACAGTCCTTGTCAAGGAGCTTGTCCTTGAGCTGTTTCGCGGTTTTGTCGCTGGCCGTCAGTTGCCGCAGCAGGATCCCGCGGGCTTTTTCACGCCATTGGTCGTCGCTGAGTTCGCCGGTTTCCCCTGACTCACGCGCCGCGCGCCTGGCCTCGCGGGCATCCTTGCGCTCTTTCTTGGTGGGCGCCGCCGGAGCCGGAGCCGAAAGAATTTCGTACATCGCCGCACGCAGTTCATCGACGCTTTCCGGCTTCTTCTTTTCCTGTGCCGGGAGGCTGGCGATGATCCGGCGGTTGGTTGGTGCCAACGTGTCGGAGGAAGCCTTCCTTGCGCCGGCTTCGCCGGTGCCCGGCTTCGCCGGTTGGGACGCTTCTGGCTCGGCCGGGTCTGGCCGGGCCCACTCGGGCATGTCTTCCAGGTCTCCCTGAAATTCATTGGAAACGGACATAGCGTCCGACCCGGAATTGAATCCGGATCGAACGCTACGTCGTTTGAAGCCTGAGCTCACTACTGATCGCCCTCGACGACTCGCAGTTCTGTCTCGTCTTCTTCCACTTCTTCTGCTGGCAAGACGCCGAGCTTCTGCAGGATCTGGCGCTCCAGTTCGGTAGCCAGATCCGGGTTGTCGCGCAGGAAGCGGCGGGCGTTTTCCTTGCCCTGGCCCAGCTGGTCGCCGTCGTAGGTGAACCAAGCGCCGGACTTCTTGACCAGGTTGTGCTCAACACCCATGTCGATGAGCGAGCCCTCGCGGGAAATGCCGTGACCGTACAGGATGTCGAATTCGGCCTGCTTGAATGGAGGCGCCATCTTGTTCTTCACGATCTTGGCACGGGTGCGGTTGCCGACCGGGTTGGTTCCCTCCTTGAGGGTTTCAATACGGCGGATATCGATGCGAACCGAAGCGTAGAATTTCAGGGCCTTGCCACCGGTGGTGGTTTCCGGGCTGCCGAAGAAGACACCGATCTTCTCGCGAAGCTGGTTGATGAAGATCGCGGTGGTCTTCGAAGCCGAGAGGCGGCCGGTGATCTTGCGCAGCGCCTGGGACATCAGTCGGGCCTGCAGACCCACGTGGCTGTCACCCATTTCGCCTTCAATTTCCGCACGCGGCACCAGAGCGGCCACGGAGTCGATGACGATGATGTCCAGCGCGCCGGAGCCGACAAGCATATCCATGATTTCCAGAGCCTGCTCACCGGTGTCCGGCTGGGAAACCAGCAGGGCGTCGGTGTCCACGCCAAGCTTCTTGGCGTATTCGGGATCCAAAGCGTGTTCAGCATCGATGAATGCTGCAATGCCGCCGTTGCGCTGGGCGCTTGCCACGGCGTGCAGTGCAACGGTGGTCTTACCGGAGGATTCAGGACCGTAGATCTCCACGACACGACCGCGCGGAAGTCCGCCAATGCCCAGAGCCACGTCCAGCGCAACCGAACCGGTAGGAATTACTTCAATGGGAGCGCGGGTTTCATCACCCAGGCGCATGACCGAGCCCTTGCCGAAGGCCTTGTCGATCTGGCCCAGGACAGACTCAAGTGCCTTTTCCCGATCATTATTTGCTGCCATGGTTCACCTTTGCTCATGCAAGCCATCAATCGACCTGCTCACGATTTCTTGTCCTGCATTAGACAGTATGAGCGCCTACCGACACTTTGGACCCGTGGATCCGGTAAGTGTGGACAAACTCAGAGTTTAAGTTTTCGCGGGCGTGTTCCGCCTCGTTCACAAACGATTCTATCCGAATAGATGTTCGAAAATCAATGTGGATGTTTCGAATACTCGAAGCTGCCCGCCGTTGCCTAGGACTGCTTGGGCTCGATATCTACACCAAGCCAGCGGTCCACCGGCACATCCTGCGCACGGCACAACGCTTCCCACACCTGCTTCGGCTTGATGCCTTTCTTCAGGGCATCGCTCGCTGTCAGGCTGTCCAATTCGGACAGTGCCATGGTATCGGCCAGAACATGGGAATATCGCTGGCCGAATTCGTTCTCCATGTTCCGCCAGAAGTCGCTAAGTCTCACTGGAATATCCTCCCACGAATGAGGCGAGGGCCCACGCATTTGCGTGGGCCCTCGCCCGTCGGACCACCCACCTACCGAGGCCTGGTAAGTAGCGGTGAAGCTTAGACCGAAGCCAGCGGCTTGTCGTTGCGGGTTGCAGCGAACTCGTTGGCCATATCGGTTGGAACGGTGTCCGGGATCGCGATGCCTTCGGCCAGTGCGACGCGCTCGGATACTTCGCGCAGCATGAGCGAGAGCGGAATCTCCAGTGCGGAGCAGATGGAGGAGAGCAGCTCGGAGGAAGCTTCCTTCTGTCCACGCTCGACTTCCGACAGGTAGCCCAATGAGACACGGGCGCTATGGGAAACCTCGCGGAGGGTTCGGCCCTGGCGCTGGCGGACGTCTCGCAGGACGTCACCGATTTCATGACGGAGTACTACCATTTTGTGCTCCTCCTTCACGGGCTGGACCATATGGGCTTCTCCCATATCGCGCCAACGGACAACACCATTGACTGTGACGGGTTGCTTGACCATAAATTTAGCCTTTGCTCCTAGGTCCATCTCGAAGATCTGTTCATAACGGGGGCCGTCCTTGCGGCCCTACAATTCGTACAACGGCATGTCATTCGAATTTGTTCCCGTGCTATCACCCTAATCATAAATTTGCGACGTACGCCACAAATCGATGATTCATTGCGGAAATTCCCGGGAAAAGTAGTATTCCGCTCTTTACTGTGAAGAAGCTTTACCCAATATGGCAGCCAGCTGGTTGATGGCTGCGTTGGTGCTCTGCTCGCGGATCTGCGCGCGGTCCCCCACAAAATGGTGCTCCCTGGCTCCGGACTCGCTTCCGGACGCCCAGCCGATGTACACGGTGCCCACGGATTTGCCGTCATGCGGTTCGGGGCCGGCGACACCAGTGGCCGAAACGGCAAGATCCGCCCCGCATGCTCGCTGGGCTCCCACTGCCATCTGGCGTGCTACCTCGGGATCAACGGATCCCTTTTCCGCCAGCAGCTTCTGGTCCACGCCCAGCACCGAGGCCTTGACGTCGCTGGAGTAGCTGACCACCCCGCCGCGCAGCACCGCAGAGGCGCCCGGCACCTCGGCCAAGGTGGCAGCGATCAGCCCGGCGGTCAGTGATTCGGCGGTGGCAAGCTGGAGCTTGTGCTCGCTGGCCATGGAAATCACCGCTGGTGCCTGGTGCCTCATGTGTCACTCCCCTGGATATGGATGGTGCGCACCGGAATGTCCCCGATGCGCACCGATGCTCGTCGGTTGCCGGAATGCGCTAGTTCTGTGCGTTCTTCTTGTACGCGCTGCGCAGGGCGATGGCCTTGAAGATGTACTCGACACCAGTCACCACGGTTACCGCCACGGTCAGCAGCATCAGGGCCCAGGCCACCGCGTGCAGCCAGCCGACGGTATGGGTCAGCGGCAGCAGGTACAGCCCGATGACCACAGCCTGCAGCACGGTCTTGATCTTTCCACCCATGTTCGCGGCGATCACGCCGTAGCGGATGACCACCACGCGCAGCAGGGTGATGCCCCATTCGCGCACCAGGATGGTCACGGTGACCCACCATGGGAGCTCGGCCAGGATGGACAGGCAGACCAGCGCCGAGCCGGTGAGCAGCTTGTCCGCAATCGGGTCGGCGATCTTGCCGAAATTGGTGATCAGCCCGCGGCTGCGGGCCAGGTCGCCATCCAGCTTGTCGGTGTACATGGCCACCACGAAGATGGCCAGCGCCACCCAGCGCCAGGTGCCCTGGGTGCTGTCGTCCGCAAACAGCGCCCAGATGAAGAACGGAACCATGATGATGCGGATCGTGGTCAGCACGTTGGCGATGTTCAACGTCGGCACCGGATTCGGCGGCTCGTGCGAAGCTTGCTCACTCATTCGGGTCAGTTTCTCCCTGTCAGGTCCCAGGCGTCCTCGCCGGAGCCCTCGTCGTCGGAGCCGTCGAAGTAGTCGACGGCCTGCGGCCGGTCATCCAGGTCCTTGGCAACCAGGTCCTCGGCATATTCTGCCACCGGATCCGCGTGGTTCACATTCGCCTCGTCCACCAGCGCCTGCTCGGCGGCGGTGGCCTGCGTGCTGGACGGATCGTCGCCACGCATGGCGGCCAGCACCATCGGCAGATCGTCCGGCTTGATGAGCACGTCGCGGGCCTTGGAGCCCTCCGACGGGCCCACTACGCCGCGCGACTCCATCAGGTCCATCAGGCGGCCGGCCTTGGCGAAGCCCACACGCAGCTTGCGCTGCAGCATCGAGGTGGAACCGAACTGGCTGGTGACCACCAATTCGGTGGCCTGCAGCAGCAGCTCCAGATCGTCTCCGATGTCCTCGTCGATCTTCTTCTTTTCCGCGACCGGCATGACGTCGTCGCGGTATTCGGGCTGCAGCTGGGCCTTGACGTGCTCCACCACGCGGTGGATCTCCGACTCGGTGACCCAGGCGCCCTGCACGCGCATCGGCTTGGAGGTGCCCATGGGCAGGAACAGGGCGTCGCCCTGGCCCAGCAGCTTCTCCGCGCCCGGCTGGTCGAGCACCACGCGGGAGTCGGTGACCGAGGAGGTCGCGAACGCCATGCGCGATGGCACGTTGGCCTTGATCAGGCCGGTGACCACGTCCACGGACGGGCGCTGGGTGGCCAGCACCAGGTGGATGCCGGCGGCGCGGGCCAGCTGGGTGATGCGGACGATCGAGTCCTCGACGTCGCGCGGGGCGACCATCATCAAGTCGGCGAGCTCGTCGACAATCACCAGCAGGTACGGGTAGGGCTTGAGCACGCGCTTGGAACCCTCGGGCGGGTGCACCTTGCCGGCCTTGACCGCCTTGTTGAAGTCGTCGATGTGCTTGAAGCCGAAGTTGGCCAGGTCGTCGTAGCGGGTGTCCATCTCGCGCACGACCCAGCCCAGCGCCTCGGCAGCCTTCTTCGGGTTGGTGATGATCGGGGTGATCAGGTGCGGCACGCCCTCGTAGGCGGTCAGCTCCACGCGCTTGGGGTCCACCATGACCATGCGGACCTGGTCAGGGGTGGAGCGCATCAGGATCGAGGTGATCATGGAGTTCACGAACGAGGACTTGCCCGCACCTGTGGCGCCTGCCACCAGAAGGTGCGGCATCTTGGCCAGGTTCGCCACGACGAACCCGCCTTCGACGTCCTTGCCCACGCCCATGACCATCGGGTGCTCGGTCTTGCGCGCATTCTGGCTGCGCAGCACGTCGCCCAGAGCCACAACTTCCTTGTCGGTATTCGGGATCTCGATGCCGATGGCGGACTTGCCCGGGATCGGGGACAGGATGCGCACGTCGGAGGAGGCCACCGCGTAGGAGATGTTCTTGGACAGCGCGGTGACCTTCTCCACCTTGGTGCCCGGGGACAGCTCGATCTCGTAGCGGGTCACCGTCGGCCCGCGGGAGAACCCGGTGACCTGGGCGTCGACCTTGAACTGCTGCAGGGTGTTGGTCAGCGCGTCGACCACGACCTGGTTGGCTTCGGAGGCTTCCTTGGCCGGAGGGCCCGGCGGCAGGAAGTCTGCCGAGGGCAGGGTGTAGGTGATGTCCCCGGAAAGCTGCAGCTGCTCGGTGCGCGCAGGGATGGGCGGCTGCGGGGTGCCGGAGAGCCCGGCAGCGCGCGAGGAGACCTGGTCCATGGCGCTGGTGGCGGCTTCAGGCTCGGCCTTCAGCCCGATGCTCTCCATGATCTGGGCCATCTCGGCCTCGGCCTTTGTCGGGCGCTTCACGCCCGGAGGCGGGGTCTGCGGATCCGGCTGGGCGTCCTGGTCCGGTTCGATGTCCACCGCGCGGTGCGCGACGGTCGGGTGCTCAGAGGCCAGCTGCTCCCGCGAGAAGGCCTGGGTGGCCGCCTCGTCGGCGTCGAAGACCTCCGAGGAGCGGTTGCGGTGGACCGCTGGCAGCGAGGTGGTGGCGGCTTCGGCCGGCTCGGCCGAGTCCTCGTCGATGACCGCCTTGTCGTAGGCGACGTCGCCGCTGCGCTCGGAGTCCTCGTGGCCGTCCACGTCGTAGACCTCGGTGACCTTGCGGGCCGCGGCGCGGCGCTCGAAGAAGCCGGGCTTCTTTTTCTTCGGCGCCTGAGTTTCCTCTTCCTGCGGGTAGAGGTAGGACTGGTCGTGGTCCTCGGTCTCGGCGTTCAGCTCGCCGCCGCGGGCGCCAGCGTGCGATGAAGCGCGGGCCGGGCGTTCGGCATCGGGGTCCTGGCCCAGAAGCCGGTTGTAGCCGGCGCGGATGCGCGTCGGGATCTGGGTGATCGGGGTGGCCGTGACGATCAGCAGCGACATGAACACCAGGAAGATGAAGACGGCCATGGCTCCGGGGACCGAAATCAGCAGACCCAGCGGGGTGCCCAGGATGGAACCGGCCATGCCGCCGGCATTCCAGAGCACGTCGAAGTCCTCGGACACCGCCGGCGAGCCATTGGCCAGCGAAGCGATGGAGGACCCGGACAGCGTCATGATCAGCAGGCCGATGCCGATGCGGTTGTTCTCGGTCACCGCCTCCGGGTAGCGGAACAGGCGGAAGGCGCCCACGAAGAGGATGATCGGCAGCAGCACGGCCATGAAGCCGAGCGTGCCGCCGACCACCGCGTGCACTCCGGTTCCGAACCAGCCCGCGTCGCGCAGCCCCCACCATTCGATGATCGCCACGACGATGGCGATCAGGGCGAGGAAGAGTCCCGTGCCGTCGCGCCGCAGCTCGTACTCGGGCTTGACGGTGCCGCCGATGCGTCGGAAGGCGCCACCGAAGATCCGGGCGATGCCCATCCACACGCTGCGGATCATGCGCAGCGGCAGGGGCAGTTCCTGTTCCGGATTTTCGGTGGGTTTCTTGGAGGACGAGGTGCCGGACGCCTTGGGTTTACGCGTCGTTGGCTTCTTCGCCCCCTGAGACTGGGTACGTGGGGCCATGATTCTAGGGTATCGCCCTCCGCTGGGAACGCACCGAATTTACACGTGAACCCGGTGCTCCCCCGGCGCTAGAGAATAATCACGCCCCGTCAGGCAGGCTCAGCCGTTGCTACCCAACCACGCGCTGGCAATGTCCTGCGCGGACTTCTGGTCCACGGTGCTCTGGACATTCAGGTTGACCAGTTCCTCGGCGGAGAGCTTGGCGCTGATCGGGTTGATCACTGCCGCGAGCTCTTCGGACTTGTCGGCTTCGACCACCGGGACCACGTTGGAGGCGAGGAACAGCGCCTTCGGGTCGTCCAGGACCACCAGCTTGTCCGTCTTGATCCGCGGGTCGGCGGTGAACACGTTGGCCACGTTCACCGTTCCGGCGTTCAGGTCTTCCACGGTGGTGTCTCCCGTGGCCGAGAATGCCACGTCGACTCCGTACGTCTTGCTCAGGCCCTTCGGACCGTAAGGCCGCTCGGCCAGCTCCGGCGGACCTCCGAGAGTGAGCTTCTGCGACACCTTGGCCAGATCCTCGATCGACGAGACGCTGTTGTCCTTGGCGAACTTCTCGGTGACCGTGTACGAATCCTGGTCCGAGGCCTGGGCCTGGTCCAGCACCGCCAGGGAGTCGGGCAGCGCCTTGCCGAGCTCGTCATACACGTCTTCCGACGCGCGGGCTGAGGTTTTCGGCTCGAAATACTGCAACAGGTTGCCGGTGTATTCGGGCATGATGTCGATGCTGCCGTTCTCCAGCTGCGGCATGTACGCATCGCGCTGCCCGATGTTGAACTTCCGTTCCACGGTGAAACCTGCCTTCTCCAGCGCCTGGGCGTAGATCTCCGCGATGATCTCATTCGAGTAGTACGCCTGCGAGCCAACGACCACGCTCTTGTCCGATTCCCCGGAGGCTCCGGCGCTTGGCTCGTTGGCCAGCGGATCGCTGGAACCGCATCCGGCCAGCGCCAGCATTCCGGCCAGCGCCAGGACCGAGGCCGCCCGGGCCTTGTGCATTGGGAACTTCATGTTCGCGTCCTTTCAACGGGGCGATCTATCTGTAACTCAAGGGTGTTTCCGTTGTCGCGGTCCCCGGCACGGGTGCTGCGCAGCCCGCGGGGAACCGACATCTTTTGGACCAGGGCCATTAGCAGCTCCAGGATGAGCGCGAGCGCCGCGACCATGAGCGCGCCGCCGAGCACCATGTCGTAGCGCCTGAGGTTCAGGCCGGTGATGATCGGCAGGCCCAGACCCCCGAGGTTGACGTAGGCGGCGATGGTGACGGTGGCTGCCACCTGCAAGATGGCCGAACGCAGGCCGCCCACCAGCAGCGGCAGGCCCAAGGGAATCTCGACCTTGGCCAGGATCTCGCGTTCGGTCATGCCCATGGCGCGGGCGGCGTCGATGGTTTTGCGGTCGATGGATTCAAGCCCGGTATAGGCGCCGGCCAGGATGGACGGGATGGCGAGCAGCACGAAGGTGATGACCGCGGCTTCCGGCTTGTGCAGCACCCCGGCCAGCAGCACCAGCAGGATCAGCAGTCCGAAGGAGGGAACGGCTCGGGCCAGCCCGGAGACAGCCACCGCGATTTCGCGGCCGCGTCCGGTATGGCCGATGGCCCAGCCGGCGGGGATGGCGATGACCGCGGCGATCGCGACGGCGAGCGCCGTGTACATCAGGTGCTGTCCGAGCAGGAGCAGCAGCGAGTTCGGCCCGCTCCACTGGGCGGGGTCGGTGAGCCAGGTGAAGGCTTCGCGCAGCAGGTTCATCGGGTGCCCACTGCCTGCGGGGCGCGGTTCCGTGCGCGGCGTGCGCGGCGTGCGCGCCGTGCGCGCCGCGGCTGCGCGGCGGTCCATGGCATGAGCCAGCGCCCGGCCAGCACCAGCAGCAAGTCGATGATCAGCGCGATCAGCGCCACCGCGAGGACGCCGGCGAGCACCTCGGGGATGATGCGCCGCTGCAGGCCGTTGGTGAACAAGTAACCCAGGTTGGTCACGCCGACCAGGATGCCCACGGTGGCCAGCGAGATGGTGCTGACCGAGGTGACGCGCAGCCCGGCGAGGATCACCGGGCCGGCCAGCGGAAGCTCCACCGCGGCGAAGCGCCGGCCGGGGCCGTAGCCCATGGCCGTGGCGGCCGAGCGGGTCTGCGGATCAACCGAGTCCAGGCCGTCCACCACGCAGCGGACCATGATGGCCAGCGCGTAGATGGTCAGCGCCACGATGAGGTTCGCTTCGCTGATGGCGCTCATTCCGGTGACGACCGGCAGGATCATGAGCAGCGCCAGCGAGGGGATGGTGTAGAGCAGGCCGGTGCCGGTCACCACCAGTCCGCGTAGCGCCTTGTAGCGCCAGGCGGCCCAGCCCAGGGGCAGCGAGACCAGGAAGCCGGCGGCGATCGCCCACAGGCTTTGGCGCAGGTGCTCCATGGCCAGCGTCCCGATCAGGTCGAGGTTCTCCAGGATCCAGTTCATGCCTGGTCCAGGTCGTTCTCGTCGATCAGGCGTCCCTGGGTCCTGCCCTGGGGGTCCACCAGCACCGTGCCGGTAGGCGTCTGCTTCAGGCGCAGGGCGCGCTGCCCGCGTTCGGCCCCGATGAACGAGGCGACAAAATCGTTGGCCGGCGATTCGATGATCTGGCTGGGGGTTCCCACCTGCAGCTTCCGGGCCTGCTCGGAGAGGATGACCACCTGGTCCCCCAGCAGGAACGCCTCGTCGATGTCGTGGGTGACGAAGATGATCGTTTTGCCCAGCTCCCGCTGCAGCCGCAGCAGCTCTTGCTGCAGTTCGGTGCGCACGATCGGGTCCACCGCGCCGAAGGGCTCGTCCATGAGCAGGATGTTCGGTTCCGGGGCCAACGCCCGGGCGACGCCGA
Organism: Arthrobacter sp. AG1021; assembly: GCF_003633665.1. Classification (NCBI taxonomy): domain Bacteria; kingdom Bacillati; phylum Actinomycetota; class Actinomycetes; order Micrococcales; family Micrococcaceae; genus Arthrobacter; species Arthrobacter sp. AG1021. Next base: position 56,017 of record NZ_RBLB01000007.1, read on the forward strand.
CGCGCTGCTGCTGGCCGCCGGAGAGCTGGTGCGGATACCTGTCGGCCAAGCCGGAATCCAGTCCCACCGTCGCCATCAGTTCAAGTGCCCGGTGGCGGGCCTTGCCGCGGGAAGTTCCCTTGAGCCTGGGTACCGTGGCGATGTTCTCCGCGACGGTGAAATGCGGGAGCAGCCCGGCATTCTGCATGACATAGCCGATGCTGCGGCGCAGCAGGACCGGGGACCCGGAGCCGATGTCCTGCCCGTCGATCCTGATGCTCCCGGCGGAGGGCTCGACCATGCGGTTGACCATGCGCAGCAGCGTCGTCTTGCCGCACCCGGAGGATCCGACGAACACCGTGGTGCGGTGCGCTGGCACTTCGAGGGAGAAATCGCTGACCGCCGTGGTGCCGCCCGGGTAGCTCTTGCTGACTGCGTCGAATTCGATCATGGGCGGACACCGTCCGCATCCTGGATCTGCAGCGCACGGTGCGGCGCTGGCCTCAGGGGATTCGTCAGGGCGTTCATTTGCCCCATTCTGCCTAATCCGAGGCTTCCGGCACAGTCCCGCTCGCAAATCTTCAGCATTAGTTCAGTTTGTCATCCCAGATCAGGAACGTATAAGTGATCGCAAAAGAATGACCCCGCGAAATTCTCTGCGAGATTTCACGGGGTCATCGACAGCTCTTTAGAAGGACTGCCACTGATCGAGGTAGTCCGGGGCGTTCACGCTGCCGAAACCAATTCCGAGGACCAGCAGAATGATCGAAATGATCCATGCGGTCTTCTTGTGCTTTTCGTACCCGGCCAGACGGTAGCCGTACTTGTCGCGCATGCCGCCGGCAAGGATCAAGATGATGTCCACGATGAGCCAGATGCCGAAACCGCCGAGGGTGATCAGCTTGAGGATTCCGGTGCCGATCTTCCCGAGGTAGAAGCGGTCGATGCCCAGACCTCCGAGGAACCACGAGAGCAGCCACGTTGCAATGAAGCTCTTGTGGCCTTCACCGTTGTTGTGCTGCTCGTAAGGGTTGGACGGATACGAGCTGGTGGAGTTGGCGTAGTAATTCGGCGGGTTTGGCGGAACTGACATGAAGAATCCTCGCGATGCGGTTGATGGTGGTGAGGCGCTGGCCTCGATGAGGATGGGAGACCAATGTTTAAGCACATCTGATCTAGAGATTCCTCGGGATCCACACTAGTGAATAGCGGCATCTCCTACCAACTACGCATGGATTCACAACGGGTTGGCCTCTCAGGCCGCTGATTCGGCATTGCGTCCGGACAACCTTGGAGTGATCATCCAAACGCTTGACACGGACAGTGCGAGGTACCCTGCCGCACTCCAGATCCAGCACCCTGCAGGTGCGCCCGGCAAGAGAAGCAGCAATCCGGCGCCGGAAACAAGCATGGTCGCCACGGCCCCGGTGGCCGCCGCACCCCGCGGGGTTGCCGCACTGCCCGGATTCCGGCGACGAGCCTGGAGCACCATTCCAGCGAGGGCGCCCAACCCGGGAATCAGCCCGGCGCCGGCACCGAGCATGGCTCCGTTGGCCAGTGCGCCGAAAGCTATGGCGAACGAATCCGTCAGCCGTCCCGCGGTTGTCAACGTTTCGACCAGTAGACCCCGGTGGTTCAGTATTACCAGCAAAGCGCCGAGCGCTGCGCCGACAAGCACCGTTCCGGCCAGCAAGCGAAGCGAAATCCGTTGAACTTCCGGTGCGGGAGCGTGTGACACGTGGGCAGAATCTTTGGTTGGGCAAATAATATGCTGGTACGGGCTGTCATGTCGCGGGCCCTTGGCTGGCATCCGTGCGGTTCAACACCAGCAGGGTTCCGAAGGCCAAGATGAAGCACCACGCCAGCAGGCCGAAGGTGATGGCGTAGACGAATCCTAGATTTGGTTCCTCGCTGAGAACGGTTGAGAAGATCAGCACTGCGGGAATCAGCCCGCCGGCCATTGAGCCCATGCCACCGGCGGCTGCTTGCTGAAGTACCGTCGCTTCCGGGCGTCGGGCTTCGAGGATTCCCAAGGCCGCATAGGTCGCAGACCACGAGAGTATTCCCAGCGCCAAGCCGCAGAGCATCGCGGCCGGAAGCACCACCAATGCCAGATCCAGGAGGTAGCCGCCATCAAGCATCTCCTCCGGTGCTGTCCCGATGAATTGGGGTCCCCACCAAGCGGCGACGGAAATCGTTCCGGACAGCACCCCGAGGCCCGCGGCTGTCCAGAACAGCCGTTTGCCCATGGTGCCGAGGTCGCGTGCTCGTTGACGGATCATAGGCCAATCCTAGCCCGGGGGCTTCGCGGTCGACGCCGAGGAATCCGGAGATGACGCCTTGTTCCGCAAACCTGCTCAGATTCGACTCGACGAGGCCTGCGGACGGCGCAAAGCCTGCATCTTCCCCTGGCTGGCGGGACGATGCAGGCTTCTGAGCAACCGGTCCGCTACGGCATCGCGGATAAGACTACTTGGTCACGGTCTTGGTTGTGGTGGGCGCGGCCCATGTTGCTGTCGGAATCGTCAGCCTGTAGCTCTTCTTCTTCGACTGCTTCACGGTAATCCTCGCCGCGCCCTTCTTGAGGTCAACGGTCTTCAAGGTCTTCCAGGTGTTGCCCGACTTCACCTGGAACTTGGCCTTCTTGCCGTTGTACTGGGCGTAGCGGTACTTCTCCGGCGAATAAACCTGTGCCGTGGCCGTCAAGGTGACCTTGCTGCCCGAGCGGGTCGCTTTCAGCGTGCTCTTGGTCTTGCCACGCACATAGAACGTCTTGCTGCTGTAGTCGGTGTAATCGCTGTAGTCGGAGAAGTATTCGCCGAAGTACGAATCCCAGTAGTCGTACTCGGCGAAGATGTCAGCCGGTCCAACCTTGTAGGCACCCAAGCCGTAAAGGCTCGGGCAGACAGAGGCCCTGTCCGATACGCGACGTCCCTCCATCCACAAGGCATCAACCACACCGCCGTTTCGCGTGACGTCGATAATCCCATAGGAATCGACGTAGTCGCCTTTGATCTTGGTGCTGGCAGACACCGGAATATTGCGGCAGCTCGAGTCCCCGACGGTGATCGACGACACCGAATAGCCGGTGATGTCGATCGGGCGTTCGCTGGCCTGCGCCGGAGCCGCGGCCACGGTGAGGGCCCCGACCAGGCCCATCGTTGCCAGCGCGCCCATGGCGCGTGATAGTGCAGTTTTCCTCATGAGGTCCCCCAGAATGCGTGTGAGTGCGATGCCGTTGCGACATCGAGCTCAACAAAGCATATGGGAGGCATCGGACATTTTTACTGGTTTTCGCCGGAATATTTCGCCCTGGCTCGACATCACGAATAAATCGTTGGGGTGCGGCCCTTGCCGCGCGACGGACCGGGAGACCCGCGGATCGCACAACGCAGGGTTAAACAGCGGAACCCCGCCCGGGGGCAGGGTTCCGCGGTTCGGTGTTCCAGAAGCCTAGGCTTCGAGCACCACAGGTACGATCATCGGGCGGCGGCGCAGCTTGCGCGAAACCCACGAGCCGATCACGCGGCGCGTGATCTGCTGCAGCTGGTGCGTGGTGTGGTTCGGGTTGTTCGCAACCGCCTCCACGATCGCGGCGGCGATCTTCGGCTTGATCTCGTTGAAGACCGAGTCCTCTTCGGCCACGCCGCGGGCGTGGATGTCCGGGCCGGAGATGATGGTGCCGTTCTGGCGGTTGATCACGGTGATGACCGAGATGAAGCCCTCCTCGCCCAGGGTGACGCGGTCCTTCAGGTCGTCGTCGGTGATGGTGCCGACCTTGGAGCCGTCAACGTAGACGTATCCGCATTCGACCTGGCCGACGAGCTTGGCCACGCCGTCCTTGAGGTCGATGACCGAGCCGTCCTCGGCCAGCAGCACGTTCTCCTCCGGCACACCCGACTGCGCGGCCAGGCGGCCGTTGGCGATCAGGTGGCGGGTTTCGCCGTGCACCGGCAGCACGTTCTTCGGGCGCAGGATGTTGTAGCAGTACAGCAGCTCGCCGGCCGAGGCGTGCCCGGAGACGTGGACCTTGGCCATGCCCTTGTGGATGACCTCGGCGCCCAAGCGCATCAGGCCGTTGATCACGCGGAAGACCGAGTTCTCGTTGCCCGGGATCAGGCTGGAAGCCAGGATCACGGTGTCGCCCGGGTTGATCTGCACCTTGTGCTCGCCGTTGGCCATGCGCGAGAGCGCGGCCATCGGCTCACCCTGCGAGCCGGTGGACATCAGCACGACCTTGTGGTCCGGCAGCTGGTCGATCTGCTTCAGGTCGACCAGTACGCCCGGCGGGATGTCCAGGTAGCCCAGGCGTTCGGCGATGCCCATGTTGCGCACCATCGAGCGGCCGATGAAGGCCACCTTGCGTCCGTGCATGGCCGCGGCGTCCAGCACCTGCTGCACGCGGTGCACGTGCGAGGAGAAGGAAGCGACAATGATGCGGCGGCGGGCGCGGGCGAACTTGGCTTCGAGCACCGGGCCGATTTCGCGTTCGGCGACGGTGAAGCCCGGCACCTCCGCGTTGGTGGAGTCCGGCAGGAACAGGTCCACGCCTTCCTCCCCGAGGCGGGCGAAGTGGCGCAGATCGGTGATGCGGCCGTCCAGCGGCAGCTGATCCATCTTGAAGTCGCCGGTGTGCAGCACGGTGCCGGCCTCGGTGCGCAGGAAGACCGCCAGGGCGTCCGGGATGGAGTGGTTGACCGCGACGAATTCGCATTCGAAGTTGCCGACCTGGGCGATCTCGCCCTCCACCACGATGTTGCTGTTGGCCTTGATGCGGTGCTCGGCCAGCTTGGCTTCGACGAAGGCCAGGGTCAGCTTGGACCCGTACAGCGGGATGTCTTCGCGAAGGCGCAGCAGGTACGGCACCGCACCGATGTGGTCCTCATGGCCGTGGGTGAGCACGAGGCCCACCACGTCGTCCAGGCGGTCCTTGATGTATGAGAAGTCCGGCAGGATCAGATCCACGCCAGGCTGGTGCTCCTCGGGGAAGAGCACGCCGCAGTCCACGATCAACAGCTTGCCGTCGAGCTCGAACACTGTCATGTTTCGGCCGACTTCGCCCAAGCCTCCGAGGGGGACGATGCGCATGGTCCCCTTCTTCACCTTGGCCGGGGTCTGCATGCGCGCAGAATCGGCCTTTCCTACTGAACTCTCAGTCATATGCGGTTATACCCTTTCGTTACAGATCCCATCCGCCTTCACGTAGGTCCGCGCGGATGGCATCGAGTTCTGCGTCCGACGGTGCCAGCAGCGGCAGTCGGACGACGGTGTTCGGCAGGACACCCTGCCAGTGAAGTCCATATTTTGCGGCGACCGCGCCCTGGATGTGGCTCATGATGCCGCGCTGGATCGGGTCCAGCTCGAAGTGTGTAGCGCGTGCAGTGGCCAGATCCCCGGCATGCATTGCATTAACCAGCGTACGGTATTTGGCGGCCGCGACGTGAGCGGAGACCGAAACCACGCCGACGGCGCCCGCGGCCATGAGCGGCAGGGTCAGCCCGTCGTCGCCCGAGTACACATGCAGGTTGGTCTTGGCCAGCACGGTGGTGGTGGACTGGTAATCGGCCTTGGCGTCCTTCAACGCGATCACCTGCGGGATCTTCGCCAGTTCGATGATCGTCTGCGGGGCCAGCGAGATGCCGGCCCGGCCGGGGATGTCGTAGAGCATGATGGGCAGTTCCACGGCGTCGGCGATCGCCTTCACGTGGGCGATGACACCTGCCTGGCTCGGCTTGTTGTAGTACGGGGTGGTGACCAGGATGCCGTCAACGCCGGTTTCCTTGGCGGCCAGCGACAGTGCGATGGAGTGGCGGGTGTCGTTCGTGGTGGATCCGGCGAGCACCGCGGCGCGGTCTCCGACGGCCGCGACTACTGCGCGGAACAGGCCCACGTTTTCCTCGTCGGTCAGGGTCGAGGTCTCGCCGGTGGTGCCGGTGACGACCAGGCCGTCGCAGCCATCGTCCACGAGCTTGGCGGCCAGCTTGGCGGCCATTTCATAATCGACCTCACCAGCGTCGGTGAAGGGCGTGACCATCGCGGTCAGCACCGTGCCAAAGGGGAACGCCTGATTATCAATTGCACTTGTAGCCATGGGATTAAATCTACACTCGCGCATGTTGCGATGGCATCTTCCGACAATTCCGTGATGCGATAACTCCATGGACCAATCGAGCAAACCGTCACGGCTGCTGGGGGTGGATGCGGCACGTCTTGCCGCCATCCTCGGCATGTTCGCGGCCCACATTTTCAGCCTGTACGAAAGGGGGCCCGAAGGAGCCTACTCCCCTACGTTTACCGGGGCTGTAGCCGCGGGGCGGGCTTCGGTTTTGTTCATGGTTTTGGCCGGAGTTTCGCTGACGCTGCTGACGCGTTCGCTAGCGCGCAGGGGCTTTTCCAACCCCAAGGTTTACTCAGTCCTTGCCCTGAGAGCATCAATTATTCCCGTGCTCGGAATGCTGATTGGACCGTCAAATGAAGGCATTGCGGTCATTTTGGTTCACTATGGCCTACTTTTCCTGTTGCTTCCTCTGGCCCTGAGGCTCTCAAGAACAACAATTTGGGTAGTCTCAGCCCTATGGCTGCTGATCATGCCTATACTGTGGCGGCCCTTGGCGCACGCCTGGGAGGGCCAGACGCTCGGGCACAACCCGACCTTTCTCGACCTGCTCACCCCAGGGCTGCTGCTCAAGGACATCTTAGTCACCGGCTACTACCCGCTGATGGTCTGGGTCGGATTCGGGCTGCTGGGCATCGCGCTGGGGCGCACGTGCCTGGCTTCGCCGGCGACCGCCGCAAAGCTCTCCGCAGGCGGGGCGGCGGCGGCCCTTACGACGCTCGCGCTCGGCTGGGCGGCTACGAGCCGGTTTACCGAGCAGATCGCAGCCGCCGTACGGATCCCCCTGGACGACGTGGGCGCACTGGTGGCCGCCGGCCGTCTGCCGCGAGTCAGCCTGGATCCGTTGTTGGCGGACCCCTCCTACATCTGGCTGCCCACCGCGCACAGCACCTCACTGGTCTTCACCCTCCATGCGGCCGCCTGCGCCGTCACGGCGATCGGCCTGATGCAGCTGGTCGTTCCGTTGCTGGGCCTGGTGGGCTGGTTCCTTGCCGGGGCGGGACGGGCCCCGTTGACGCTGTACGCGGGGCATATTCTGGTCCTGCCCCTGATGCAGGACTACCTGCCGCCGATGGCGATCTGGTGGATCCTGTGCGCGGCTACCGCGGCGCTGGGGCTCTGGCTCGGATTCACCAAGTCCACCGGCCCTCTGGAATACGTGGTGCGGGTCCTGAGCGGCGCCGACTCCGAGCCACCCGGCAGGGGCGCTTCGGCCCCGCCGTCCCGCTGAGCCGGTGGCGCCGGCTCCCGACGAACACCCAAAAGATCCCCGCCTTCCTTGGTCGAGGAAGACGGGGACCTGTGCTGTCGTAGGCAATGCGCCGCAGGATTAGACCGCTCCGGTCTTCTGCTCCTGGCGCCAGAAGCCGATGGACGTGCGCATCGAGTTGCGCGCCCGGCGCTTGTCGCCGCAGGCCTCGTAGGCCAGGGCCAGACGGTACCAGGACTTCCAGGACTCCGGGTTTTCCTCCACATCGCGTTGGTGGTTGGGGAAGTCGGCATCCGCGGCTTCACGCACGAACCGTCCCGACGGCATGCGCGGCAGGTCCTCGGGCAGTTCGCCCAGCGTGGCCAGGGTCTTGCCCATGGCTTCGGTGCGCAGTCCGAACAGGACTTCGCGGATCAGGATCCAGACGCCGAACGCGGGAACCACCAGAATGGCGACACCCATGATCTTTGCCGTCAGCGAATCGGTACCCATGAAGCGGAACGCCTGGGTGAATGCCATGCCGATATACAGGGCGAAGAGAATGAGGATTCCGCCGACCCAAAGTTTTGTTTTCACTGGCCCAGCTCCAGGTAACCGTCCAGCCCGTAGGTCAGTCCCGGGCGCGAGGCCACGGTGCGCAAGCCCAGCAGCACGCCTGGCATGAACGAGGCGCGGTCGTAGGAATCATGGCGCAAGGTGAGCTGCTCGCCCGGACCGCCGAGCAGGACTTCCTGGTGGGCGACCAGGCCGCGCAGGCGCACCGAATGCACGTGGATGCCATCCACCTCGGCTCCGCGAGCGCCGTCCAGCTGGGTTTCGGTGGCATCCGGGCTCGGAGCGACGCCTGCGGCCTCGCGGGACTTGGCAATCAGCTCGGCGGTGCGCACGGCGGTGCCGCTGGGTGCGTCGACCTTGTTCGGGTGGTGCAATTCAATGATTTCCACCGATTCGAAGTACTTGGCGGCGGTGGCCGCGAACGCGCTGGCCAGCACGGATCCCAAGGCGAAGTTCGGGGCGATCAGCACGCCGTTCTCGGGGTGCTCGGCCAGGAGCGCTTCGAGCGCAGCGCGGCGCTCGTCGCTCCACCCGGTGGTGCCGACCACCGCATGCAGCCCGTGTTCGATGGCGAAACGCACGTTCTGCTCGGTGGAGGCGGGGACAGACAGATCAACGATGTGGGTGGCTCCGGCATCGATGATCTGCTGGAGGTCGTCCCCTCGCCCCAGGCTCGCTACCAGTTCCATATCTGCTGCGTCGGTGACGGCCTTGACCGCTTCCGAGCCCATACGTCCGGCCGCGCCGAGCACGGCCACCTTGATCTGTGCACTCATGCCTTTAACCCTATCGCCAACAAAGGTGTGCGATGGATTTGCGTGACGCGCAGCTCAACTGGATGCACCGCAGGGCGCTGCCGCTGTGTTTCTGCGGACACTGCGGGCCCGTGCGGTGGGGTTGCTTGGTTTTCCCGCGCAGGCTAGGCCAAGATGAGTGCAGGCACATCACGATCGACAGGCATGGACTCAGTGGGGCAAACAATCAAGCGAATCGGATTCAGTGCGCTTTCGGTGCTGGTATTGGCATGTGGAACTACCGCCTGCGGGGCTGCCAGCGAACCTGACGCCCTGGCCGATGACCAGCAGCAGGCCATCGTCGACCTGGTCCAGGATCACGGCACTGACTTCACCGCGCCGTCGTGCCAGGTCGAGGTCTTCCGCATCGGGGATCCCGCCACCTTCGGCTGGGCCACCTGCATAGAGACGCAGGGCCCGGGCCCCGCGCCCGCCACCCAAGCCGCCTCTTTCCCGTTCAAGATCACCGGGGACACGGTTCAGAAACCCGAAGACGGCGACCGGTACCTCAAAGACGTGCACGAGATGTTTCCCGAGGACCTGTGGTCCGCGCTCGAACAGCGCCACCGCGGAGCCTGAGTGCCGCACAACCCAGCCCCGTCATTTCTGACACCACGAAAGGCCACCGTGAGGCACGAATACTTCGGAGTACTGCCCGAGTCCCTGAACACCCGGCTGTCGGTGCGCATGGCGGGACAGGGACCCGATGTGGTGCTGATCCACGGGCTCGGCGCGTCCAGCCGGTATTTCACCCCGCTGGCCAACCTGCTCGCCGCCGACCACCGCGTGATCGTTCCTGAACTGCCGGGGCATGGAAAGAACATGGACGACGGCAGACCGGTCACGGTGGCCAGGTTTGCCCACGAGGTAGCCCTGGCGCTGCGCCAGCTCAAGGCCGAGAACGTGGTGCTGGTAGGGCATTCAATGGGAGCCCAGGTGGCCATCGAAATCGCGCGCTCCTGGCCCGGTCTGGTCAAGCACCTGGTTGTCGCCGCACCGGCAGTTAACGACCGGGAGGACACCCTGTTCCGGCAGACCCGGCGCCTGCTGGAGGACTTCCCGAACGAGTTGAATTCGGTCAAGGCAATCCTTGCGGTGGACTACCTGCGCTGCGGCATCCCGTGGTGGGCCAAGAGCTGCCGGGAGATGCTGGATTATCCGACCATCGACCTGCTGGGCACGGTCCGCTGCCCGGTGGATGTCGTGTGCGGCACCAGAGACCCGCTCTCCCCGCCGGAATTCGGGCTGCGGCTCACCGCCAAGGCCCCGGGGTCCCGGCTGACGATCCTGCGCCAGGCCGCGCATGGGTTCAATTTCTCCCATGCGCCGGAACTGGCAGGAATCATCCGGCGGGCCGGAGCAGCCGGCCATGCAGCTGGGGTCCCCGCGGTTCCGGCCGAAGCTGCCTGACCGCAGGGCCACATCCTCCTACAGGCCCAGCGCCGCCTCGTTTTCGAACGGCCCCACAACGGTGATGACCCGTTCCCGGGCGGCCAGTTCCTGTGCCAGCGCCTGGACCTGCTCGGCAGTCACGGCATGCACGCGGGACAGGGCTTCATCAATGTCGTGGAATTCTCCGGTGATCATTTCCGCGCGCCCCAGTCGGGACATGCGGCTTCCCGGATCTTCCAGCGCCAGCACGGTGCCGCCGGCCAGCTGGCCCTTGGCCTGGGACAGTTCCTCGGCAGAGATGCCCTGCTGGGCCAGCCGGTCAAGTTCAGCGCCGAGCAGCCCGATGACCTCGGCGGCCTTGCCGGGGGCGCAGCCGGCGTACATGCCGAAGTAGCCGGCGTCGGTGTACGCCGCGGAGAAGGAATAGGTGGAGTAGGCCAGGCCGCGCTTTTCGCGGATCTCTTGGAACAGCCGCGAACTCATGCCGCCTCCGAGCACGGCGTTGAGCACCGCCAGCACCTGGCGGCGGTCGTCGTGCCCGGTGATGCTGGTACACCCGATGATGATGTTTGCCTGTTCCACCGGGCGGTTGATGACTTCGAGTCCGGGGATGCTGGTGATTTTTGCCGGCTCCGGGTTGCGGCGCGGCTCGGGCACGGCCAGCGGGTCCAGTTCCCATCCGGCGTCGCTCAGCGCGGTCATCAGCATGGAGCACAGTTCCTCGTGGTCCAGCGAGCCTGCCGCAGTGACGATCAGTTCGCTCGGACGGTAGTGGGCGCGGTAGTGCTCCATCACCGCCTCGCGGGAAATCGCCATGATCTCTTCAGGGCTGCCGCCGATGGGGCGGCCCAGCGGGTGGTTGCCCATGACGCGGGCGACAAAGTGCTCGTGCGCGACATCCGTGGCGTCATCGGCGTCCATGGCCAGTTCCTCGATAATGACACCGCGTTCCTGCTCCAGCTCATGCGGGTCGATGACGGCCGAGGTGACCATGTCCGCAATGACTTCCATGGCCATCGGCAGGTCGGTGTCCAGGACCCGCGCGTAGTAGCAGGTCGATTCCTTGGCGGTGGCCGCATTGGATTCGCCGCCGACGGCGTCGAAGGACTGGGCGATTTCCAGCGCGCTGCGTTTGGTGGTGCCCTTGAACAGCAGGTGTTCCAGGAAGTGGGTCGAGCCGTAGTGTCCGGCTTCCTCGTCACGCGAACCAACCGGAACCCAGAACCCCACGGTGGTCGAGCGCTGCCCCGGCATGGCTTCGGTCAAGACGCGGACGCCGCCGGGCAGGATGCTGCGGCGAACTTCCGAACCGCCCTCGCCGCGGTGAACCAGCGTGAGGTCCGCGGGGTCGAGAGGCGAAAACTGCTGATCCTCCACCGAATGCAACGGCAACGGAATCATGACCACTGGGTACGTCCTTAGATCGCTCGAAGTCAGCCAGCACCATGCTGGCAATCGTTCATTAATTCTCGCACAGCGGGCGAAAAGTGTTGGCAACTGGCACCGGCCGGCTGGCGGCAGGAAAGTATGTTCGGTCAAAAACACCGATGGTGCCAGTCGGTTCCGACTGGCACCATCGGTGCATCAATTCAACTTGATTAGTGAGCCCGGCGCTTTCTCGCCAGGACCGCAATGGTTCCCAGCAGGATCAGCACGCCTGCAAGTCCCATCAGTGCCGCTGCAGCGATACCGGTCTGCGCCAGATCTTCGTCCTTTGGCTTGTCCCCGCTGGTGGATGGTGGCATAGGTGAGCGCACCAGCCGGCAGGCCATCACCCAGGTGGCACAGAACCTCTTCGCCGCCGGCGCCGCGCAACGCGTGGTAGTTGCCGGAATGCCGAAGCTGCGCGCCGCCATGCATCTGGATACCGTGTTCACCTTCGCCGACCGCGATGTGGTGACCTATTTCCCGGACATCGTTGACGGCATCCACACCTTCTCGCTGCGCCCTGCCGACAACGGATCGGTGGAGGTCTTCGAGGAGAAGAATCCTTTTGTGGACGTGGCGGCCGATTCGCTGGGCCTGAAGAAGCTGCGCGCCATCAAGCCGGGCGGCGGATGGTATGCCGGCGAGCGCCAGCAGTGGGACTCGGGCAACAACCTGGTAGCGGTGGAGCCCGGCGTGGTGTTCGCCTACGACCGCAACACGCATGTGAATGCACTGCTGCGCAAGGAAGGCGTGGAAGTCATCACGATTGTCGGAGCAGAACTTGGACGCGGCCGCGGCGGCGGGCACTGCATGACCAATCCGCTCTCGCGCGAGGCCGTGGACTTCTAGCCGGTCCGGAAAACACGCGGATGCCCGGAGCCGCGGCCACGAAGCTGGCTGCGGCTCCGGGCATCAACTTTGCGTCCCTGTCTCCTGGTGTTTACGCGGTGTTGCGGCCCCCGCTGAGGTCCAGCACCTGCCCGGTCATGTAGCTGGCTTCGGGCGAGAGCAGCCACAGGGCCAGCGCCGAGAATTCCTGCGGCTCCCCCACGCGTTTCATCGGAACCCGCGCCAGCAGCGCCGCATTGCGTTCGGGGCTGAGGTCTTCGAGCAGCCGGGTATTGAACATCGAAGGAGCGATGCAGTTGATGGTGATCCCGAAGCGAGCGGTTTCCTTGGCCACTGCCTTGGCCAGGGTGATCATCCCTGCCTTGGACACCGCGTAGGCGCTCATGTTCTCGTTGCCTTCGCGCCCGGCAATGGAGGAGAGCATCACGATGCGCCCGTAGTTCGCCTGCTTCATCAGCGGGAGAACCACCTGCAAACCGTAGAAGCAGCCGTCCAGGTTGATTTCAAGGGTCTTCTTCCACCCGGCCACCGGCACATCCTGCACCGCATATTCCGGGCCCTGGATGCCGTGGCAGAACAGTGCCCCGTCCAGCTGGCCGTAGGCCTCGCGAATGCTGTGTGCGGCGGCTTGCCAAGCCTGCGGATCCGCGACGTCCAAATCCAGGGACAGCGCCGCCTGCGGGGTCCGTGGCTTGACGAGGTCGGTGGCCACCACGGTGGCTCCCTCCTTTGCCAGCCGTCGCACCGCGTCGGCGCCCAGTCCTCCGGCCGCCCCGGTGACCAGCACCACCCGCCCGGAAAAGCGCCCCTCCCAGGGAACGAACTGCCCGGGGACGCCAGCGGATGCCTGATCCGTCATTTGCCAGCCTCCACCAATGCCGCTGCGGCCTGCTCCCGGGCCGCATGGGCGCCGGCAATGTGGGCGCCGGCCGCGTAGCCGCGGGTGACGGCCGAGCCCAGGGTCGCGCCCCCGCCCGGGTAGTTGTTGCGGAACACCCCTGCCGAGGCATTGCCCGCCGCATACAGCCCGGTGATCGGTTCGCCGTGGCGATCCAGCACCTGGGAATGCTCGTTGGTAGACAGCCCGCCCGAGGTTCCCAGCACGCCGGGATGGATCGGCACCGCGTAGAACGGCCCCCGCTGCAACGGGGCGAGGCACGGGTTGGGCGCATTCGCGGCATCCCCCAGATGCCGGTCCTGCTCGGTGGCGCCACGGCCGAACTCGGGGTCCGCACCCGCCCGGGCGCCGATGTTGAAGCGTTCGACGCTCTCCTGCAGTGCCGCCGCGTCGATGCCCACTTCCCCGGCCAGCTCCCGCAGCGTCGGCGCGCTGTGCATCCAGTCGGGCCGTACCCCGGGCGTGGAACCGGCCACCGGGTACTTTGCGAAATAGTCAGCGTCGAAGACAAGCCAGGCTGGGCTGTTCTGCAGGGCCGAGCTGACCGGGTCGATGTTGCCGAAGACCCGGCACAGATCGTGGTAGTTCAGTGCCTCGTTCACGAACCGCCGGCCGGAGGCGTTGACGGTGATGGATCCCGGAAGGGTCATCTCGACATTCGCCATGCGTCCGGAGGGTTTGCCGTCGTACTCGGCGTCCGGAGCGGCGATCACCGGCACACCCCAGATCGCGGTCATGTCCTTGACCGCGGCGCCGGCGGCCAACGCCAGCTCCAGGCCGCTGCCCTCGTTGGACGGCGCGCTGATCGGGGTCACATCGAATGACAGGTAGGTCTCGCGCAGCCTCGGGTTCCATTCGAATCCGCCCGAGGCGATGACCACGCTGACGGCGCTGACCTGCCGCTTGCCGGCTACTTTGAGGATCCAGCCGTCCTGTTCCCGCCGCAGGCCGGTGACTTCTGCATCCAGCGCCAGCTGCACGCCGCGGTCCAGCGCGCTCGCCGCGAGCGAGCCGACCAGCGCGCCGCCCATGGTGCGCACCCCCGACGCCTTGCGCCGGGCCAGCAGTTCCGGATCCGGGGCGCGGCCGTTGAGCTCGTCGCGTTCGATCATGCTCAGCAGCGGGAAATAGGTGGGTTGGCGCAGCGCATCGGCCAGACCCGGATAGTCCTCGGTGGTGAACGGCAGGTTGTCCAGGCTGCGCCCGCCGGACGCCGCGCCCTGCCATTCCATGTGGTAGTCCGGGCGCCCCAGCGGCACCAGCCGTACCCGGGTATGAGTGTCCAGGAATTCCACCGCCTGCGCGCTGGTGTCCACGAACCAGTCGATCTCCTCCGGGCTCATCACCTGGCCGGCCGCGGCCTTCAGGTAGGCGGCGCCGGCCGCGGCGCTGTCCCGGTAGCCGGCCTGCTTGGCCAGGTGGTTGTTCGGCGCCCAGATGACGCCACCACCGGCCGAGCTGGTGCCGCCGAGCTTGCCGGCCTTCTCCAGCACCAGCACGCTGGCTCCTGACGCGGCGGCCCGGACCGCCGCGGTCAGTCCCGCGGCTCCGGAACCGAGAACCACCAGGTCGTAGCCTGAATCCAGCTCCTGAATGGCGGTCAGCGGGTTGCGAGTCGATTCGGGGGTCGTACTCATCTGGCGGTACTCCTTTCCAGGCGGGCAGTGCCGGCCTGCGGTGGGATGCCTGCTCCAGTGACAGGCAGGTCGATGACGATCTTGCCGACGGCTTGGCTGGAGTCGAGCATGGTTTCAAAGGCCTGGCCCAGCGAGTCGAAGGCGAAGCGGTGGGTAACCAGCCGCGTTGCCTGCTGCTGATGGCGGGCGAGCACGTCGAGCGCGTCGGGGATCAGGTTCAGGCTGTTGCGGCTGCCGCGGATGTCCAGCTCCTTGAAGGGAATATCGCGCAGGGACAGCGAGGCGTGGCGGGTAGAGATGCCCACCTGCACCAGGCGTGCGGTCGGCGCGGCCAGGCGGACAGCGGTTTCGAAGGACGCGGGGACGCCGGTGGCCTCGATGACCAGGGTCGGTCCCGCGGCGGCTCCCCAGGCCTCCCGCGGGATCCCGCCACCGGGTGCGAAGGCTGCCACAGCGCCGAAGTCGCGGGCCAAATCCATGCGTGCCCGGGACAGGTCCGAGGCGATGACCCGGACCCCGCGTTCGGCCAGGAACAGCGTGGCCAGCAGGCCGATGGGGCCGCAACCGAGCACCAGCGCGGTTTCTCCGGGTACCGGGGTGCCCCGGTTGACCGCCTGCATGGCGATGGATCCGGGCTCCCCCAGCGCGCCCAGATGCAGCGGCAGCCCCTGGGGCAGCGGATGCAGCTTGTCCACCGGGACGCTGACGACTTCTGCCAGCGCCCCGTCCTCGTAGCAGCCCAGGCAGGAGATCGATTCGCAGACGTTGTACCGCCCGTCCAGGCACGGCGGGCAGTGGGAGCAGTAGACCATGGGGCTCACCGCCACTTCCAGCCCGGGGACCAACGGCAGCCCGCTGCGCGGGTCAACGGCGCCGGGATCGATCTGCTCGATGATTCCGGTGAATTCGTGGCCCTGGATGACCGGCAGCTCGGCCGGGTAGTCGTCGTCCCAGATGTGCGCGTCGGTGCCGCACAGGGCCACGTGCCGGACCCGGACCAGAGCGCGGCCGGGCGCCGGGGCCGGAGCGGGGACTTCGCGGTATTCAATGCATCGCTTGGCCGTCGTGGTGGCGGTGAGCATGGTGCTGTCCTTCCGTGGCGGCGGCTCGGGGCCGCCGCCGGGGTTCCTAGAGTTTGTCCTTGCCGAAGAAGACGTCCCAGCGGCGGATCTCGCGCTGCTCGATCAGGCCTTCGCGGGCGAACGGGTCCTGGTACATCAGCGCCAGCGCCGCCTGCTCGGATTCGGCGCCGATGACCAGCAGCGCGCCGGCGCCGGAGTCCACCGGTCCGCTCACGCGCAGCTCGCCGTTCTCGAAGCGCTGCTGCAGGAATTCGACGTGGGTCGGGCGGACACGGTCCCGTGCGTCGCTGGTGGCCGGCGAGTAGGTGTAGGTGATGGCGTAGAAGTTCATGCTCGATGCTCCTTGTTCGATGGTCGGGTTAGCTGCGGGCGGCGGAACGCGAAGTCGGCTCGTTGGAAGGGTTTTCGGCAGAGGGGTCCGTGGCCAGGTCGCGGCCCACCAGGTAGCCGAAGGTCAGTGCCGGGCCGAGGTTGATGCCGCCGGCCGGGTAGTGGCCGCCCATGACGCTGGCCTGGTCGTTGCCGACGGCGAACAGCCCCGGCAGGGCCTCGCCCTGCTCGTCAAGCACCCGGGCCTTGGCGTCCACATCCAGCCCGGCGAAAGTGCCGAAGCTGCCCGGAACCACCTTGACCGCGTAGAACGGGCCCTTCTGGATCGGGCCGAGGGTCGGGTTGGGGGTGTTCTTGGCATCGCCGCCGTAGCGATTGAACGGGGTTTCGCCGCGGCCGAACTGAGGGTCGATGCCCTTGGCGGCGTTGGCGTTGAAGTCCTCGACGGTCTTTTCAAGCTGCGCCGGGTCGATGCCGCATTTGGCGGCGAGCTCCGCCAGGGTGTCGCCCTTGACCAGGTAGCCGCTGCGCAGGTACGGGGTCAGCGGCACCGGCAGCGGCTTGGCCATGCCCAGCGGGAAGCGGCGCACGTAGCGCGAATCGGCAATCTGCCAGGAGACCACCGGCTGGCCCTCGGGGGTGGCTTCCAGCATGCCGGCGACGTAGTCGTAGTAGCCGTTGGCCTCGTTGACGAAGCGCTTGCCGTTGGGCAGCACGCCGATGCTGCCGGGCTTGGCGCGGTCCATGATGTGCGGGAAGGTCCCGGTGCTTCCGTTGGGGTAGCGGATCAGCGAGACCGGGCACCAGGCCGCCGGGGAGGTGACGTCGGTGTTGAAGCGGGCGCCCACCGCCTGGGCCAGACGCAGGCCGGCACCGTCGGCTTCCGGCGGGGTCAGCGTCCAGTGCTCCTTGCCCGTCGGGGTCTTGGGGAACAGTTCCCGGCGCAGCTTGGCGTTCTGCGGAAAGCCTCCGGTGGCCAGCACCACGCCGCGCGCAGCGGTGATGGTGTAGCCCGTGGCGCCGCTGCTGACCCTGACCCCGGTGATGCGACCGGTGGAATCGGTGAGCAGTTCGTCCGCGGACGTTGACACGCGGATGTCGACTCCCAGGTCGTCGGCGGACTTCATCAGGCGCCCGGTCAGCGCGGTGCCGTTGACCAGCTGCATATTGCGGCGGTAGACGGCCATGGACAGCATATGGGTGCTCACGCGCTTGGCGGCGTGGATGAGACCCGGGATGCTGCCGGTTGAGGCTGAGAGGAACTTGGAAAGGTCCGGGCCTGCCATGATGCCCATACCCAGGAAGCTGGTGGCGTAGAGCTGGTGGCGCATCTTGGCGCGCAGTTCGCGCGGGATCTTGCGGGCGTCGTAGGGCGCCGGGCCCACCGAGCGGTGGCCGGTGCCGGCGCCCGGGGTGTTGCCGTAGATGTCCTTGATCTGCGCGCCGGGGGTGAACTGCAAGCTGGTGTGGTTGTGGAAGAAGTCCACCATCTGCGGGGCTCCTTCGAGGAAGGCGTCCACGCGGTCGGCGTTGTAGTACTCCCCCAGCCGGTGCTGCAGGTAGGTGCGGAATTCCTCCCGGTCCTCGTCCACGCCATCGGCTTTGGCCAGCGGGTTGCCCGGGGCCCAGGCCCAGCCGCCGGAGTAGGAGGTCGCCCCTCCGCAGACCTTGGCCTTTTCCACCACGATGACCTTCAGTCCGTGGTAGGCGGCGGCCACTGCCGCCGACAGCCCGCCGGCGCCGGAGCCGACGACCACGACATCGGCGGCGGTGTCGGCGGTTGCGCTTCGTAGGGTTGCGGTGCTCATGGAAATCATCCGTTTCTTGGGTGTTCGTGCTTGGTGGTTCGTGTTTGGCGGTTCGGTGGGTGCCGCGGCTTAGACCGCGGCGGTGCGCAGGGTGCGGGCCCGCGCCAGGACCTGTTCCGCCCCGGCCTTGAGTTCTTCGGCCCAGCGGCGGGCGCCGATGCGGGCGACGGTCGAGTCGGAGGGGGTTTCAACGCTCAGCGGCGTTCCGGCCGGCAGGGCGGCCACGAACTCTGCCAGCCGCACGGCCCCCTGTCCGGGAACCATGCGTTCGCTGCGCGATTCGAGCACCAGCCCTTCGCAGGTGTCCGGGCGCTGGGCCGGCGCGTCGCACAGCTGCAGCATGGCCACGTGCCGGGCCTGGGCCGCGAGCTGGGCGGGGCTGGCCTGGATGCGGCTCAGGTGCAGGGTGTCGGCGACGATCCGGCATCCGCTGGCCTGAGCCAGCTCGCCGGCCAGTTCAAGGGTGTTCACGCTCTGGTAGGAGATGACTTCCAAGGTCGGCACGATGCCGAAGCCCTGGGCGTCCTCGGTCATCAGTCCCAGGTTCTCGGTGAGCCGCTGCAGGTTGCCGTCCGAGGCGGCGACGGTCAGCGTCCTGGCCTCCAGCGCCTGCCCGGCGTCGAGCATCTGCAGCCATGCCTCGCGCTGGTTGGCGCCGTCCAGCAGGATAAATTCGATGTCGTGCACCCGTACGCCGGTGTCCTTGACCGCTTTGAGGGTTTTGGCCAGCAGCGGCGAGCCGGGCTGCAGGTTGTAGGATTTTTCCTCCTCGGTCACCTGGCGTACGCGGGCCCCGACGAAGTCGAAGCCGGTGTCGGCGGCCAGGTAGACAAGTGCTGCCGGGGAGCTGCCCAGCAGCGAAAGCTGGGCCAGTCCGAGTTCCTGGGTGGTGGTGTTCATGCTGGGTCCTTGGTGGTCGAAAGATTCTAGGCGCGGGCGGTGGTGTAGAGCCGGTCGGCGACGGACGGCGGAACGATGGTGCGCTGGTTGGAAGCCGGAGCGAAGTCGACCGGGCGTCCGGTCCGGGCGGATTCGTAGACTGCAAGCAAGATGCGCAGGGACTTCAGCGCTTCGCGGCCGGTGACCGCAGGTTCCAGGTCCTCGCGGACCGCGGCCACGAACTGGGTGATCTGCGCCCGGTGGTGGTCCTTCAGCGCCCCGTTGATCCGGGACAGCTCGACGTTCGCGTCAACGCCAGCCGGGTGCACCGGCCGCGCGGCGATCTTGTGCTCGGATGCCTGCAGGGTCAGCCGGCCGTCGCTGCCTTCGGGGAATTCGCTCAGTTCAGCGCTGGCCCCGTTGGAGCCGGTGATGCGGATCTGCACGCCCAGCGCGGGGTCGGCGCTGGTGCTGGCGAGCACCGTGGCCATGGCTCCGCTGGTGAAGGTGATCAGCGCGGTGGCCGAGTCCTCCACCTCGATGTGCTCGCCGTGCTTGTAGGTGTTGACTTCGCCCTGCACGCGGGCCACATCGCCGAGGTACCACTGCAGCAAGTCCAGGTAGTGGATCGCCTGCGTCATCAGCACCCCGCCGCCGTCCGCAGCCCAGGTGCCGCGCCAGCCGGCGGCCGAATAGTATTCGTGCTCGCGGTGCAGCAGCACCGAGACCTGGCCGAGCACCGGGGTGCCCAGTGCGCCCGAATCGATCTGCGCCCGCAGTTCGGCGGCCGCCGGCCAGAAGCGGCGCTGGAACAGCACCCCGAGCTTCACTCCGGCCTCGGCGCAGGCCTGCACCATTTGTTCGGCCGCCGGCACGTCCACCGCGATGGGTTTCTCGCACAACACGTGCACCCCGGCCGCCGCGGCGGCCAGCACCACCTGCTGGTGGGTGGGGTGCGGGGTGCACACCGAGACGATGTCCAGACCCAGTTCCAGCAATCGCTCTACCGAATCGACGGCGTGCTCCACCGAGTATTCGGCGGCCATCGCTGCGGCCCGGGCCCCGTCCACGTCGCAGAGCGCGGCCACGGTGACCGAGTCCAGGGCTTGGAACGCTTCAAGGTGGTTGGCGCTGATGTTGCCGCAGCCCACGATGCCCACCCGCAGGGAGCGGGGTGCGTCGGTGGTGGCGGTGCGTGGCGGTGTTGGCATGTTGTGGGTCCTTGGATTCGATGTGCTTCGATAGCTGTGCGCCCGGGCCAGGCCGGGCCGCGGCGGTTAAACGGCGGCGAGCAGGTGCTCCAGCGAGCTGCGCATGCGCCGGCGGTCCGGGGCCGTGCAGACCAGCAGGGCGAAGGTGTCCGCCGCCTGCTCGACGAGCATCTCGGTGCCTTTCACGGTGGTGCAGCCGTGCGCCGCGGCGTCACGCAGCAGCTTGGTGTCCACCGGGCGGTAGACCACGTCAGCCACCCAGTGGTCTGCGGCCAGCCAGGAGGTGTCGAAGGGCGTGCCGCCGATGCCTTCCATGCCCAGCGGGGTCGCGTTGACCACGCCCTGCGAGGCGGCGATCCAGCCGCGGGCCTGTTCCGGGGTGCCGGTGGACACCTGCTGCCCAGCGCCCAAGGAGGCGGTGAGCAGGTCCTTGAGCTGGGCCAGGCGCCCGGCGTCGGTGTCGATGATCCGCAGGTCCGCCACGCCGAAGTCCAGCAGCGCCGCGCCGACCGCGGAGCCGGCGCCGCCTGCCCCGAAAAGGGTGACGGTGGCGCGCTTCGCGTCGCGGGCCAAGCCCCGGCGCAGCCCGGCCAGGAAGCCGGTGCGGTCGGTGTTGTGCCCGATCAGCCGTCCGTCCTGGAGCACCACGGTGTTCACCGCGCCGATGGCGGCGGCGTCCGGGGCGATCTCGTCCAAATGCGGCATGATGGCCTGCTTGTGCGGGTGGGTGACGTTGAACCCGGTGAAGCCCTGCGCCAACGACTCGCGCAGCACCTGTCCCAGGTCGACGTCCGTCCGCCCCTCCAGGTCGATGCGCTCGTAGCTGTAGTCGGGCAGGCCCAGCGCGTGGGCCTCGGCCTGGTGCAGGGCCGGGGAGAGCGAGCCGCCCAGGTCGTTGCCGATCAGGCCGATGCGGTGTGCGGTGCGGCGCATGCTACTTCTTCTCCTGCATCTCGCGCAGCGCCTGGACCTGCAGCTTGGTCAGCCCCAGTTCGGCGGTCGGGGTGCGGTAGGTCTCCGGGCCGGTGGCGAAGGCGATGGCGGACAGGGTAGCGAAGCCCATGCACATCCAGGCGACAGGCATCCAGTTGGCGGTGTCGCCGGAGGTCATCAGGGTGCCGATGGCCGGGGTGAAGCCGGAGACCAGCAGGCCCAGCATCAGGCCGATGGCCATGCCCGAGTAGCGCACGCTGGCCGGGAACTGCTCCGGGAAGCCTGCCATGTAGGTCGAGTTCGGGGCCGCATAGAAGACACCGATCAGGATGATCGCTGAGACGAAGATGACCGCGACATTGCCGGTGCTGATGGCATTGAAGAACATGAAGACCATGGCTCCGGCGCCCAGGGCGCCGCCGATGAATACCGGCTTGCGGCCGATCTTGTCGGCCAGCATCCCATAGAGCGGCTGGGTGAAGACCGCGGCCAGGTTTGCCGCGGCGATGGCCGCGAGCATGGTGGTGCGTTCGATGCCGTTGTGCTCCACCGCATAGGCCAGGGCGAAGACGTTCACGATGGTGTTGATCATGGCAAAGGTGGAGGAGAGCATCACGCGCACCACCGAGGTCCAGTGGCGGGCGAAGAGCTCCAGGATCGGGACCTTGACGACCTCGTTGTTTTCCTTGGCTTCGGTGAAGGCCTCAGGCTCGTCCAGGTGGCGGCGGATGAAGAAGGCCAGGACGGTCAGCACCACGCTGGCCAGGAACGGGATGCGCCAGCCCCAGCTAAGCATCTGTTCGTCGGGCATGCTAGCGATCGGGATGAAGACCACGGTGGCCAGCACGATGCCGAACATCACGCCGCTCATGGTGAAGGAGGCGAAGAAGGAGCGGCAGCGTTCCGGGGCGTGCTCCATGGACAGCGAAGCGGCGCCCGGCGATTCGCCGCCGGCGGACAGGCCCTGGAACAGGCGCAGGACCACCAGCAGGATCGGTGCGAAGATGCCGATCTGCTCATAGGTCGGCAGCAGGCCGATCGCCAAGGTCGAAATGCCCATCAGCAACAGGCAGGCCATGAGGGTGTTGCGGCGTCCGAAACGGTCTCCCAGGTGCCCCCAGAGCACCGCGCCCAGCGGGCGGGCCACGTAGGCCACGCCCAGGGTGGAGATCGACAGGAGCACCGAGTTGGCACCGCCTTCAGGGAAGAAGACGTGGGAGAAAACCAGGGCGGCGGCGGAGCCGTAGATGAAGAAGTCGTAGTATTCCAGGGCGCTGCCGAGGAAGCCGGACACGGCCGCGCGGCGGGCCTGTGGACGGGCGGGAGCCTGGAGGGCATCCGGGGAAGAAGTTGCAGATCGCATGATGAGTCCTTTCTCCTCTTCGAGAGGAACATCATCTAGTGTGACCCGCCTAACTTATTATGTCCACGACCTAATTGCACATTAGCTATGTGTGAGAACTACATAATTTTGGTGGGCGACGGAAGCACTTCTTCGCTCAATTCGAGGAATGCGTCGCGGGCCAGCGAGCCGGGGCGCACCGACCAGGCCAGGCCGTGGTTCATGTAGTACTGCTTGCCGTGCAGCGGGACGAAGACGGCGCCCGGAGGCACCACATGGGCGATGCCCTCGGGCATGAACGCGACACCGACCCCTGCCGCCACGAGCATCATGGTCATGTAGGGGTCGGTGATTTCCTGCGACACCGTCGGATAGAACCCAGCGTCGGTGCAGGCGTAAATGGTCGACTGGTAGAGCGCGGACCCCGCGGAGATCGGCGGGGTGATGAATGAGTCGTCGGCGAAGGCGGCGAGCTCGACACCCTCACGGTCGGCCAGCGGGTGCTCCTGCGGCAGCACCATGCCGAAGGCTTCCTGGGCCAGCAGGCGCGAATTGATGCGTGCGGAATCCACCGGCAGGCCGACGAACGCCAGGTCCAGGGAGCCCGCTTCCAGCTGGTGCACCGCGTCGTGGGTCATCACGCGGCCCACCAGCGTCAGCTCGATGTCGGGGTGGGTGCTGCGCAGCGCGCGGGTCATGGGCGGCAGGGCCAGCTGGTTGAGCACGCCGGTGAAGCCCAGCGAGAGTTTTCCGTAGACCTTCCCCTGCGGCACCTTCACCGCCTGGGCGGCGATGGTCAGCTCCTCCATAACCTGCCGCGCGTGCGGCAGCAGCGCATGGCCGGCGGCGGTCAGCTCCACCGAGCGGGTGCTGCGCACGAACAGCTCGGTGCCCAGCGAGCGCTCCAGCTTGCGGATGGTCTGGCTCAGCGGCGACTGCGCCATGCGCAACCGCAAGGCCGCATTGCCGAAGTGCAGCTCCTCCGCCACCGCGATGAATGCCTCAAGCCACCTGATTTCCATGCCTACCCGCTTTTCCCTAGTCGGTCGTCAACTCCTCCAGCGTACCGGGGCGCGGCAGGCTCCCGGTGGCGTGGCGGGCGGCGGCCCAACCGAAGGCCAGGCCGGAGCCGACCTGCACGCCGGCTCCCGGGTATTCCGAGCCCATCACGGAGGCGGCGTCGTTTCCCACCGCGTACAGGCCAGCGATGGCCTCGCCACGCTCGTCCAGCGCCTGGGCCTGCGGGTTGGTGAGCACCCCGAAGGCGGTGGCCAACGGGGTAGGCACCAAAGCCATGGCGTAGAACGGCGCACGGGCCACCGGCCCGACGTTCGGGTTGGGCCCATGCTCGGGGTCTCCGGCCACTTGGCCGAAGAGCAGGTCGCCCTTCCCGAAGTCCTCGTCCTTGCCGGTTTCGGCGAAGCCGTTGTAGCGCCGCACGGTGGCTTCGAGGCCCGCGGGGTCCACCCCGATCTGCGCGGCCAGGCCGGCCAGCGTCTCGGATTCGTAGAGGTAGCCATCCTTCACGTAGCGTTGCAGCGCGGCCCGCGGCAGGTGCGGCATGGTGATCATGCCCAACCCGTACTTGGCCAGCGTGCGCGAGTCGACGATCAGCCAAGCCGGGATGGCACGGCCGTCGGTGGCGTACATCGCGCGCACGAAGCGGTGGTAGGAGCAGGACTCGTCGACGAAGCGCTTGCCGTCGCTGCCCACCGCGATCACACCGGGCTTGGCGCGGTCCCAGATATGCGGGAACACGACCTGGGAACCGTCGGCACGGCGCCCGATGGAGCTGGGGAACCACAGCGCGTTTTCGCCGTTGTCCTGCCCCAGCGCCGCACCGACCCCGGCGGCCAGCGCCAAGGTATCGCCGGTGGCTCCTTCGCCGGCGCGGGAGAACTGAGGGGTGGGCTTGGGCATGTATTGCTCGCGCAGCGCGGGGCTCTGCGAGAAGCCGCCGCCAGCCAGCACCACACCCTGGCGGGCGCGGATCTTCAGGGTTTTGCCCTCGTGGACCACCACGAGCCCCTCGATGCGTTCGCTGCCGCGGATCAGCTCCGTGGTGTGGGCGCTGAAGCGGAAGTCCACTCCGCGCTGGAGCGACTGGTGGTAGATGGAGGCAACCAAGCCATTGCCCATCACCAGCCGGGTACCGCGCGGGCGGGTGACCCGGTCGCGCGCCCACTGCAGCCCCAGCTTGCCGGCAAGGCCCACGGCCTTCGCACGCTCGGCGGCGCTGCCCGTGAACAGCTTCAGCAGCGCGGCAACGTCCGGGCGGCGCAGCATCAGGGTGCCGCCCATCAGCGCGAATTCGGGAACAGGGCGGCGGATGCGGCGGAATTCGGTGGCTGAGAGCTTGCGTCCATCGAAGGGCTCGGGTTCCAGCGCGCGGCCGGTCTTCCCGGTTTCGGGAAGCTCGGAGTGGTAGTCGACAACGGCCGGCGAATGCAGGAAGCACACACCCAGTCCTTCGAGTTCATCAAGCATCTTGGGCGCGGCGTCGAGGTATCCCAGCCGGGCCTCGCGCGGCGCCTTGTCCCCCACCACCAGGTCCAGGTAGCGCACGGCTTTCTCGTAGTCGTCCAGTATTCCCTGCTCGCGCTGGAACTTGTTGTCCGGCACCCAGCAGGTGCCGGCGGAGTAGGCGGTCGTGCCGCCGAGGTACTCGGTCTTTTCCAGCGTCAGCACCTTGGCGCCGTGCGCCGCGGCGGTCAGCGTGGCGGCAAGGCCGCCGGCCCCAGTCCCCAGAACCACCACATCGTATTCGAGGTCCCATTCACTTTTCTGGCGCGCCATCGCTTGCTCCTCAGTACTCGTCGCATGACATCAGTTGGTCTGGTGTTCATTATGTGACGCAGAACAATGTACTGTCCACGATGTTTTTGATCATTTATTATGTACCAAAACTACTCAATTTGGCGTGGCGGGTTCGTGGCCGCGGGTTAGGAACCCGCGGCCGGCGGCCTAAAGCCTCGGGTCCAGCGGCTCGGATTCCAGCGCGAGCACACCGAACACCATCTGGTGAACCTTCCACAGCGGCTCCCCCACCGCGGTCAGCCGCAGCGCTTCCAGTCCCAGCAGGTACTCCTGCATGGCCCGCGAACGCTTCCGGTCGGTGGCCCGCTGCTTCAAGCGCCGCAGGTTTTCTTCCTGAAGGTAGTCGGCGCCGTAGATGATGCGCAGGTATTCCCGCCCGCGCACCTTGATGCCCGGCTGCACCCAGCCCTTGGGACCGCGGGTGAGGTTCTGCCACGGCTTGACCACCATCCCTTCGCCGCCCGCCATGGTCAGCTCCTCCCACCAGCGCACCGCTTGATCCGTCGACTCCCCGGAGTCCAGCGACACCCGCATCCAGGCGGTGTCCTTGAACAGGTCCGGCGCCTGCACCGCCAGCTTCCGCGCAATGCCCAGGTGCCATCCGTGGTCGCGGGTTTCATGGGTCTTGCCCTCGGAGGCCAACACCTGGAATGCGGCGAAGCGGATCTCGTCCTTGTTTCCCACGTACCGCCGGTAGGACTCGCGGAACGCCAGCGCATTCCCGCTGCGTTCACGGGTGCGTTCAAGCAGCGCGGTCAACTCCAGCCCGGTCCCAGCAGCCTTCTCCAGCAGGTCGACGGCTGCCGAGGTGGCTGCCACCGCGGCGGCGCCGACCGAAGCGTAGTTGTCCTTGATCAGTGATTCCGCCTTCAGCGACCAGGGCAGCAGCTCGCCGTCCAGGATGACCCAGTCCGAGCCCAGTTCCTCCCACAAGCCCGCCGCTTCCACGGCCTCATGAGCGCGGAGCAACAGGGCGCGCTCCACCTCCGGAGCCAGGAAATCGCGCCCGGTGCGCGTATGCAGGGCGCCGAGCCAGCCCTCGGGCGCGTCGAAGCGCCCGGGATTGCGGGCCAGCAGCAGCACCGCGCGCGAGCCCATGTGCTTCTCTTCGCAGACGACCTCGGTGATCCCGTGCTTGCGGAAGTAGGCGAAGGCCTCGTCCGGGTGCTCCAGGTACCCCGGACGCGCCGAGGACTCCGCCGGGGACATGGTCGGCGGCAGGTAGCGCAGCCAGCGCGGGTCGGTGGCGAAGCGGCTCATGGTTTCCAGGGCGCCGGCGGCCTGCGCGGCGCTGAGCTTCACGGTGCCGCGCTCGCCGGCCTTCAGGTGCAGCGGGCCGGTGACGTCCGCCATGGACAGCACGCCCGGTTCGCGCTGCGGCCCGTGCGGGGATTCCAGCGGCCGCAGCGGTTCGGCGTACTGCGCCAGCGCGTCCACGGCCACGACGTCCCGTTCCGGGTAGCGCAGCGCGCTGAGCTGGCCGCCGAAGGCGCATCCGGTGTCCAGGCAGGCGGTGTTGTTGATCCAGGCGACCTCGGTGACCGGGGTATGCCCGTAGAGGACGGCGGCCGCACCGCGGTAGTCCCGGGCCCAGGGATAGCGCACCGGCAGGCCGTACTCGTCCTTCTCGCCGCTGACCTGCCCGTAGAGGGCGAAGGCCCGCACCCGCTTGGAGGCCCGCCCATGGTACTTCTCGATCAGCCCCGCGTGCGCCACCACCAGCTTGCCGTCATCCAACACCAGGTGGGAGACCAGGGAACGGGCGAAGTCCTGCACGTTACGCGTGAATTCCGGGCCTTCGGCCTCCAGCTGCTCAAGGGTCTTGTCCAGGCCGTGGCCCAGGGTGACCTTGGCCCCGCGCAGGGCGCGCACCAGCTTGTCCTCGTGGTTGCCTGGCACCGCCAGCGCGTGCCCGGCGGCGGCCATGCCCATCACCAGGCGCAGCACGCCGGGCGAATCAGGGCCGCGGTCCACCAGGTCGCCCACGAAGACTGCACGCCGCTGGGGGTGGAAGGCGTCGACGGCGCGCCCCTGCCGGTCGCGGACCAGTTCGTAGCCCAGCTTCTCCAGCAGCAGCACCAGCTCGTCCAGGCAGCCGTGCACGTCCCCGATGACGTCGAACGGGCCGTGCTGGTCCTTGAAGTCGTTGAGCAGCTTGTGCCGGGTGATGACCGCGTCCTCGATCTCCGCCAAGGACGAGAGCACGTGGACCCGGGCGAAGCCCTCGCGGCGCAGCATCTTGAGCGACCGGCGCAGCTGCTGGTGCTGGCGGTCGATCGCCGACTTGGGCACCCGGCGCTCGCCGCGGGTCTCGTTGCGTTCAAGGCATACCTCGACTGGGACGTCCAGCACGATGGCGGTGGCCAGCACGTCGTGGCTGCGCGCCAGCTCGATCAAGCTCTGCCGGGCGGCGGGCTGGACGCTGGTGGCATCCACCACGGTCAGCAGGCCGGCTTCCAGCCGCTTGCCTGCCACGTAGTGCAGCGCGTCGAAGGCCGCGGCGGTGACGGACTGGTCGGTCTCGTCATTGCCCACCAGGCCGCGGAAGTAGTCGCTGGACAGCGTCTCGAAGCGGCCGAAGTGCTTGGCGGCGAAAGTCGACTTGCCGGATCCGGAGACGCCGATGAGCACCACCAGCCCTGACTCGGGAATGGAGAATTCGTTCATGCCGCGTCCTTTCGGAAGATCGCCATCTGGGTGGGCGTGCCCGCGGAGCCGTCCACCGGCCCGATGCCGCGGAACTCCACGGCGTAGCCGTAGTCCGTGGCGGCGGCTCCGGCCCAGGCCTGGAATTCCGCGCGCGTCCATTCGAAACGGTGGTCGTCGTGGCGCAGGGATCCGTGTTCCAGGTCCGGGTACTTGCTGTTGTATTCGACGTTCGGAGTGGTCATCACGACCATGCGAGGGGCGGCGCCGGCGAACACCGCGTCCTGCAGTGCCGGCAGCCGCGAGGCGTCCACGTGCTCGATGACCTCCATGAGCACCAGCGCGTCGTAGCCGGCCAGCCGGTCATCGCGGTAGACCGCGGAGCTGTGTAGCAGGCTGATGCGTTCTTGCTGCTCGTCCGTGCGCTCCTCCAGGCGCAGCGCGGCGGCAGCCTGTTCGAGGGATCGCGCGGAGACATCGGCGCCGACGATGCGGGTGAAAAACGGGTCCGCCTGCAGCCGGCGCAGCAGCGCACCGGGCCCGCAGCCCAGGTCCACCACCCGGTGGGCTCCGTGTTCCTTGAGCGCGGCGATGACATCCATGGCACGCTGCACCCGCAGCGGGACGGCTGCTTCGCCGCCCGCCTGCTCCGAAATGCCCGGGTCTGCCGTGGCTTCCGGGACGGCTGGCGAATCCATCCAGGCCTCGGCCAGCGCGACCAGGTCCTTCTGGTGGGCCAGATAGCGGCGGGCGATCAGCTCCCGGTCGGGGTGGTCCTCCAACCAGCCTTCGCCCTGCCGGGCAAGCTTTTCCGCTTCGTCGTCGTTGACCCAGTAGTGCTTCGAGTCATCCAGCACCGGCAGCAGGACGTAGAGCTGGCGCAGCGCAAGGTCCAAGCGGACCTCTCCGCTGAGCGCCAGCGCGCTGTACTGCGAATCGCCCCAGTGCGGATGCTGCTCGTCCAGGGCGATGGGCGTCTGCTCGACGTTCCAGCCCAGCGGCGCGAACAGCCGCTTGGCCAGGTCCCGGCCCGCGTGCCCGCGGGTGGAGAGCACGGGCAGCTCGAGGCGCAGCGGCAGCGGCGCGGCGGCCAGCTCCGGGTAGCTTTCGCTGGTCCCGGTCATGGCGCTGCGCAGCACCTTGCCCAGGGCCACTGACATCAGGCTCGACGCGGCGTACGGGCGGTCGTTGACGTAGTAGTCCAGGGCCCCGGCGTCGCCGCGGAAGCGCTTGCTGCGCACCAGCCCCACGGGGTCGACTTCCAAGAGCAGGGCCGCGGTGGCGCGTTGCTTGGAATATTCGGGATAGAACACGTGGGTTTGGCCCACCGCCAGGTCGAAGGACTGTACCTTGCCTGGATGCTTGCGCAGCAGATGCGACAGGGCGGTGGCGTCGATCCCCGACCCGGGGGCGGATTCTAGGGTGATTGTCAGTAGCACGGGGCGGACTTCCCAGGAGTTTTTGCTCGGTGGCTTGGCGTTTCATGCAAGACTACCGAAAAACTGGGTCTCAGGGCGCCGCGTGGCGAAGCATGCCAGTCCCGCGTGCCGCCTGGGGTGCGGAATTCCGCTCCGCCCGGGGGCTTAGTTCAGGTAGCCGCGGCCTGCGGCGTCCGCGCAGACCGGGGTCAGGTTCTCCGCGTCCCCGCTTTCACAGGCCATGTAGACCAGGTTGGCGGCTTCTTCGGTGCTCAGCACGTCGTAGCCCATGGACCCGGGGTTGTAGGACACCGCGGTGCTCCACTCGTCGATGTTCTTGCACTCCTGCAGTCCGCGCAGCTCGGCTTCCTGCAGCTGCTCGTTCGAGGACTCGGGATTGGACCATGCCTCGTTCTGCGTTTGGATGGCCGCGCTGCAGGCGTCGCTGACCGGGGAGGTCGCCGCGGCGTCGAAGTTCGTACAGCCGGCCGCCGCCAGCGTGATGATCGACAGTACAGCGGCCGAGGACAGAACTTTTCGCATACATGCCATGCTACCCATGCAACATAGGTATTGGCTGGGTTGCTTCAAGCACGCGCCGGCCGTGCCCGGAGCGCGAAAAATCCCGGCCACGCACACGGGCGGGGCCGGGATCCTCTGCCGCAGGGTGCTGCGGCTAGGCGATGCGGGAACGGTCGAAGGCGTCCAGGCTGATGCCCTGCTCCAGGATCACCTTGGCCCATTCCTTGGCCGAGTGCAGGCTGTGGTCGCGGTAATTGCCGCAGCTGACCGCCTCGGTGCCCGGCACGTCATCCCAGGTCACCCTCTGGACCAGGTCCTCCAGCGAGGTCTTGATGGCCGCGGCCACCTGCTCGGGGGTCGGCTCGCCCCAGGCGATCAGGTGGAATCCGGTGCGGCAGCCGAACGGCGAAAAGTCGATCAGGCCCTCGAAGCGGGTGCGGATCAGCCCGGCCAAGGTGTGCTCGATGGTGTGCAGCCCGGCGGTCGGGATCTCGCCGTGGTTCGGCTGGACGAAGCGGATATCGTAGTTGGAAATGGCGTCGCCCTTAGGGCCGTGCTCGACGCCGATCTTGCGCACGTAGGGCGCCTTGACCTTGGTGTGGTCCAGCGCGAAGCTCTCAACTTCTGCAAGTTCAATATCACTCATGCCAAAAGTCTATCCGCTCACTTGGCCTCGACGCGATGATGGTTAATGAGGCGTAACCGATAGAATTTTGTGAGACTTCAGGGCGCAGCAGCGGACCCTGAACTTACTTCCTAGAAGGGAACTTCATGTCGGACAAGAAGACCTTGCTCGTATTCGCGCACAGCGACGAGGCCGTGGCATTCGCCGATGTCGAGCACCTGATTTCCGGTGTGGGCAAGGTCAATGCGGCCGTGGCGCTGGCCAGCGAACTGGCCGGAGGCGATATCGAACGCGTCGTCGTGCTGGGCACCGCCGGCGTGGTCGGCCATGCAGGCGAGGACCGCCCGAGCCTCGACACCATCTACCAGGTGACCAAGCTGATCCAGCACGACTTCCCGCTGCCTTCGGCAGACGTCGAGCCAACCGGCGAAATCCTGCTCCCCGACTTCCAGGCCACCATGGCCACCGGCGACGTCTTCGTCTCCGACGACCAGCAGCGCGTGCACATCTCCGGCTTGGGCGCCTCCTTGGTGGACATGGAAGGCTACGCGTACGCCAGCATCTGCCAGCGCTTCAACGTGCCGCTGCAGATCTTCAAGATCCCTTCGGACTACGCGGACGACTCGGCGTCGATCGATGAATGGGACGACATCGCCAAGGCCAAGAGCGTGCAGCTGCGCGAGTTCTACGAAAAGAACCTGGCCTAGCGTCAACCGCACCGAGGGCAGGGACAGCGCCGCGGGTCGATACCCGGACGCTGCCCTTGCCCTTTGTTCTTGGCCATTGCCAACCCGCCGGGATCAGGCCGGACGGGATCGACACGGTCGGCGTCCAAACTGCCGCTTGGTCTAATCGACCTGGGATTCGATACAGTGAGCGCATGACGCCACGGACCGAGCAACCATCAGGTGGCAGCGAAAATTCGACGCCGCGCCACCATCAGCTGATCATTTCCCTCTTCGGCCTCTACGCCAGGGCGCACGGGGGCGAGCTGCAGGTGTCCACGATCATTTCGCTGATGAACGACCTCGGCGTGGAGTCGGCCGGCGTGCGTTCTTCGATCTCGCGGCTCAAGAAGCGCGGCGTCATCGACAGCGTCAAGGTCAACAACCGGAACGGTTACGCGCTGTCGCCCTCGGCCTTGTCCGCGTTCGCGGAAGGCGATGAACGCATCTTCACTCCCCGCCGGGCGACCGCCGACAGCCGCTGGCTGCTGGCCACGTTCACGGTGCCCGAATCGCAGCGCAGCATCCGGCACAAGATCCGCTCGACCCTGGTCCGCATGGGATTCGGCGCCGTCGCACCCGGGCTGTGGATTGCCCCGGAGCACCTCAAGGACGAGGCCCTGTCCTACTTCGACCGACACGGGATGGCGGATTACTTCGAGTTCTTCCTGGCGGAGCATGTGGGCAGCCATGACCTGGCCAAGAACATGGGCATTTGGTGGGACCTCGAATCGCTGGATTCCCTCTATTCCGAGTTCCTGGAAACCAATCGGCCGCTGCTGGAGAAATGGACGGGAATTCCAACCGCGCAAGAGTCGGAGGACCTCGACGCCGAGGCGTTTGCCGACTACCTCGTGTTGATTACCCAGTGGCGCCGGCTGCCGTATTCCGACCCGGGCCTCCCTGCCGAGCTCCTGCCAGAAGGGTGGAACGCCATCGCGGCCTCCGACCTGTTCCAGCAACTCCACGAAATCATCGGGTTCAGGGCGTCCCGGCACGCGGAACGCGCCATCAGCGCCCAGGAAAGCGACGCCCGCATCTAGCTCCGAGGCTTCTGCCTGCCTGCCCGGCCAACAATAAGCCGCAGGCCAGTTCATGCGAACTGGCCTGCGGCTTATTGTTGTTTTGCTGCCCGGTAAATCCCTAGCGGCTCTGGATAACGGCGACGCCCTGGATCTCGATAAGCGCTTCCTTCTGCCACAGGCGGGTGACGCCGATGCCGGCCATGGCCGGGTACTTGCTGCCAGCCATGTCGCGCCACAGCTTGCCGATCTCACGGCCGTTGGCCATGTAGTCGTCGACGTCGGTGAGGTAGATGGTCACGGTCACCAGGTCCTCCGGCTTGCCGCCGGCTTCCTCAAGGGTGGTCAAGACGTTGCCGAAAGCCTGCTTGAACTGTTCCACGATGCCGCCGGGAACGATCTGCATGTTTTTGTCCAGGGCGGTCTGGCCGCCGAGGTAAACGGTGTCTCCAGCACGCATTCCATGCGCATAGCCGGATGGCTTGGGCAGGGATTCCGGGTTGACAGTGAGGTTTTCGAAGACTGCGGTTTCGGCCATGGTGATCCCTTTCAGAGATTCGATGCGATATCCAAAAATTAGGTCTAGCGCACAAATTGTGATGCGTGCTACATTGAGCATACGTGACGGCGGTAAAAAAGTCGACACATAGTTCTCCGGGAGAAAGCACACCATGAAACTCGCTTCGATTCAGTACAAAACACAGCGCATGGCAGCCGTGGCGGTAGACGGCGGCTTTGCTCCGCTGAATGCCCAGAATCTCAGTGAGCTCCTCGACAACGAGCAGTGGCAGGACTTGGCCCGGAAAGCTCTTGCCTCCGGATCCGCCGAATTCATCGCCACCGCCGATGCAACCATCCTGAACCCCGTCCCCGCCCCGAACAAGGTCATCTGCTGCGGGCTGAACTACTCCGAGCACATCCTGGAAATGGGCCGCGAACTGCCTGAATACCCGACGCTTTTCGCCAAGTTCGCCGATACCCTGACCGATCCGAATGCCGAGATCACCAGCGAAAATTCCGAGTCCGTCGACTGGGAAGCCGAACTGGCAGTGGTTGTCGGCTCCACCCTGCGCCATGCCAGCGAAGACGAAGCGCTCGCGGCGATCGCCGGATACACGGTGGCCAACGACGTCTCGATGCGCGACTGGCAGCGCCGCACCCTCCAGTGGTTCCAAGGCAAGGCCTTCGACGGCACCACCCCGCTGGGCCCGTACCTGGTGACCCCTGACGAGATCGACCCGGTCGCCGGCGTCGAGGTCATCTGCAAGGTCAACGGCGAAGAGGTCCAGCGCGGAAATACCCGGACCCTGGTCTTCTCGGCGGCCGCCGTGCTGTCCTACATTTCCAGCTTCACCACGCTCCGAGCCGGCGACGTGGTGCTCACCGGAACCCCGGGAGGCGTGGGCATGGGCATGACCCCTCCGCGCTTCCTGCAATCGGGCGACGTGCTGTCCACGGAGGTTCCCGGCATCGGCGAACTGTCCAACAAGTTCACCCTGCGGATCCCGGCCGACGCTTAATCCGCCAGCAAACTTCACCTCAACCAGAACTCCAGTTCACACTTCCAAAGGAGAAAAACCATGACTGAAACACCAATGGTCTACCGCACCGAAGGCGACAACTCGATGT
Organism: Arthrobacter sp. AG1021; assembly: GCF_003633665.1. NCBI lineage: Bacteria > Bacillati > Actinomycetota > Actinomycetes > Micrococcales > Micrococcaceae > Arthrobacter > Arthrobacter sp. AG1021. The sequence continues at coordinate 89,863 of NZ_RBLB01000007.1, forward strand.
ACGCCGGCACCGACGGTTTTGTGGTCCCCGTAGTCACCCGTGCCGGTCAGGAAGACACCAACACCGCGCAGTCCGGCGACTGCGTACGCGTCTCGGGCGTCAGCATCCAGCACACCCCAGCCACCAAGATCTGGTTCGGCCAGGTCTCCAATACCCCGGGCTACCGCTCGCTGCCGCACCACCACGGCGAAGCCGAAACCGGCGGCTACGTGCTGCGCGGCCACGGCCGCATCTACTTCGGCGAGAACTACGAGCAGTACCTGGACATGACCGCAGGCGACTGGGTCTTCGTTCCGCCGTTCATGCCTCACGTCGAAGCCAACATGTCGGTCACCGAGGAGCTCGTCTGGCTCACCGCCCGCACCCCGGAAAACATCGTGGTGAACCTCGAAGACGTCGACGACGCATCGCTGGAAGGATACCGCCGAGCATGAGCGCCCAGACCCTCGACTCCCAGATCTTCCTGAAGGCCATCGATCTGACGGAGACCGCGCCGGAGGTTTTCGACCAGGCGTTCAACGCCACCCCGCAGTACGCTCCGTGGCCCAAGGCCTACGGCGGCGACATGGTGGCCCAGGGGGCCATGGCCATGATGCGTTCGGTGGGCGATGACCGCGAGCTGCATTCAATGCACTCCTACTTCCTGCGCCCCGTCGACATGCACGAGCCGGTGCGCTACGAGGTGGAGCACCTGCGCGACGGCCGCGGATACTCCACCCGCCAGGTGCGTGGATTCCAGAACGGCAAGCCGGTCTTCTCCGCCCTGGGTTCCTTCCACGTGCCCGAGCAGGGCCCGGACCTGTCCAAGGATGCTCCGGAAGGCTCCTTCGACCTGGATCCGGAGTCGCTGGACAGCGCCGCCCAGGCGCTGGAAGGCGCCGAAGGCGCGGATGCCGAGTACTGGTCCACCGGGCGCAGCTTCGAAATGCGCCATGTGCCATCGCCGGTGTACCTGAGCGTGGAAGGGTCTACCGAGCCGCACCAGGCGGTCTGGGTTAAGGCCTTCTCCCCGCTGCCGGACGACAAGGTGATCCAGCGGGCGGCGCTGACCTACGTCTGCGACTACACCATCCTGGAACCGATCCTGCGCAGCCTGAACCTGCCATGGCGCACCGAGGGCCTGACCACTGCCAGCCTGGACCACTCCATGTGGTTCCACCGCGAGGGCCGGGTGGACGACTGGGTACTCTACGTCCAGGAGGCAGTCTCCAGCCAGAACAACCGCGGACTGGCCCTGGGCCGGTTCTACACCCGGGACGGCAAGCTGCTGGCCACCGTTGCCCAAGAGGGCATGATCCGCGGCCCACGCGGCTAGTGCACCGCCCGAAATCCTTCACCACACCGTATACGGCGAAACGACCACTGGAGATACGACATGCCTCTATCACCCTCGTCCCACGTTGACACGTTCACCCGCGACCATCTGCCGCCGCTGGAGCAGTGGCCGACGATGGAATTCACCCTGCCGGAACTGCAGTACCCGGACCGGATGAACGCGGCCACCGTGCTTATCGACGACGCCGTCGCCGCCTTCGGCGCGGACCGTCCGGCCCTGCTGGCGCCCGACGGAACCACCCTCAGCTACGGCCAGCTGCTGGCCCGCTCCAACCAGGTGGCGCAGGTGCTGGTGGAGGACTTCGGCATCGTCCCGGGCAACCGGGTCATGCTGCGCGGACCGAACAACGCCTGGCTGGTCGCCTGCTGGCTGGGTGTGCTCAAGGCCGGCGCCGTCGCGGTGACCACCATGGCGGCGCTGCGCGCCCAGGAGATCACAACCATCGCGGAGCTGACCAAGCCTTCCGTGGCCCTGTGCGACCACCGCTTCGTCGAGGACATGGTGCTCGCCGCCGACGACGCCTACCCGGTGGTGGCGTTCGGCGGCGACGGGGAATCCGACCTGGTGCAGCTGGCCGCGGCGAAGTCGGGGCAGTTCACCAACGTGGACACCGCCGCCGACGACGTGGCGCTGCTGGGCCCGACCTCCGGCACCACCGGAACGCCGAAGATCACCATGCACTTCCACCGCGACATCCTGGCCAACGCGGACACCTTCGCGCGCCATATCCTCAAGCCCACCAAGGAGGACGTGTTCGCCGGGTCTCCCCCGCTGGCCTTCACCTTCGGGCTCGGCGGCCTGGTTGTCTTCCCGCTGCGTTTCGGGGCCAGCTCGCTGCTGACCGAGCGGGCCACCCCGGTGGAACTGGCAGAGCTCTCGCACAAGGCCGGGGCGACGGTGCTGTTCACCGCGCCCACCGCCTACCGGGCGATCCTCAAGAACGGCAAGGCCGACCTGCTGCGCTCGCTGCGCGTCGGCGTCTCGGCCGGCGAGCACCTGCCGGCTGAAACCTGGCGCCAGGTGAACGAGGCCACGGGCCTGGAACTCGTCAACGGTATCGGCTCCACCGAAATGCTGCACGTGTTCATCTCGGCCGCCGGCAAGGACATCCGTCCCGGCCGCACCGGCACCGCGATCCCCGGTTTCCGCGCCACCATCCTGGATGAGCATGGCAAGGAGCTGGGCCCGAACGAGATCGGCCGACTCGCGGTCATCGGCCCGACCGGGTGCCGCTATCTGGACGACGAACGCCAGCTGAGCTACATCAGCGGCGGCTGGAACGTCACCGGGGACGTGTTCATGAAGGATGAGGAGGGCTACTTCATCTACCAGGCCCGCAGCGACAACATGATCGTCTCCTCCGGCTACAACATCGGGGCTCCGGAAGTGGAGAACGCGTTGAACCAGCACGACGAGGTGCTGGAGACCGCGGTCATCGCCCGCCCGGACCCGAACCGCGGATCCATCGTGTGCGCGTTCGTGGTGCTGGTCGACGGGGCCGAGCAGTCCGAGGCCAAGGCCAAGGAACTGCAGGACTTCGTGAAGGCGACCATCGCCCCCTACAAGTACCCGCGTGAAATCCACTTCGTGGACGAGCTGCCGCACAATCCCAGCGGCAAGCTGCAGCACTTCAAGCTGCGCGAGGCGCTGAACGCCGATTCGCTGTCCTAACCGGCAGCCCACCCCAACAAATTTTTGACCGCAGTGCCCACGGGGACTGGTGAAAGGACTAAGACCATGAAAATCGCAGTGATTGGCGGAGGCCCGGGCGGACTGTACTTCGGCGCCCTGATGAAGCAGCTGGACGCGGCGCACGAGGTGACGGTCTGGGAGCGCAACGCCGCCAGCGACACCTTCGGCTTCGGCGTGGTATTCTCCGACGAGACCCTGGGCGGCATCGGCAACGCCGACCCGGTGATCGCCGAGTACATGTCCCGCCGTTTCGCCCGCTGGAGCGACATCGACATCCACTTCCGCGGTGCCATGCACACTGTCGGCGGCCAGGGTTTCGCGGCCATGAGCCGCAAGGAGCTGCTGGAGCTGCTGCAGCGCCGCAGCATCGAGCTGGGCGTTGACGTGCGCTTCTCCACCGTCGCCCCGCCGGTGGAAGAGCTGATGGCGCAGTACGACCTGGTGCTGGCGGCCGACGGCTTGAACTCCTCCGTCCGCGCCAAGTTCCCCGAGTCCTTCAAGCCCTCGCTGGATCCGCGCGCTTCCAAGTACATGTGGCTGGGCACCGACCAGGTGTTCGAGGCCTTCAAGTTCTTCGTCAAGGAAACCGACGCGGGCACCATGCAGATCCACGGCTACCCGTACTCCGACGAGGGCTCCACCTTCATCGTCGAAATGCACGAGGACGTGTGGCGGGCCGCCGGCTTCGACGAGAGCGAAAACGAGGTCTTCCCTCCAGGCGTGAGCGACATGAAATCCGTGGCCAAGGTCAAGGAGATCTTCGCGGACGAACTGGCCGGCTTCGACGTGCTGACCAACAACTCCAAGTGGATCAACTTCACCACGGTGCGCAACCAGCACTGGCGCCACGAGAACATCGTGTTGCTGGGCGATGCCGCGCACACTGCGCACTTCTCCATCGGCTCCGGCACCAAACTGGCCATGGAAGACTCCCTGGCCCTGGCCGCCTGCCTGCACGAGCACAACTCGGTTGAGGCGGCGCTTGAAGCCTACGAGACCGAGCGCCGCCCGGTGGTCGAATCCACCCAGCGTGCCGCCCAGGCATCGCTGGAATGGTTCGAGAACATCGGCCAGTACAAGGACCAGGATCCGGTCCAGTTCTGCTTCAACCTGCTCACCCGTTCGCGCCGCATCACCTACGACAACCTCAAGCTGCGCGACACCGAGTTCGCCACCAAGGTGGATGAGGACTTCGCACGCCTGAACGGATCCGATGTGGTGGCCCCGGCGATGTTCCAGCCGCACAAGATCGGCGAGCTGGAGCTCGTCAACCGCGTGGTGGTCTCCCCCATGGACATGTACTCGGCGGTCGACGGCGTGCCCGGCGACTTCCACCTGGTCCATCTGGGCTCCAAGGCCATGGGCGGCGCCGGACTGGTCATGACCGAAATGGTCTGCGTCTCCGACATCGGCCGCATCACCCCGGGCTGCACCGGCTTGTACACCGATGAGCAGGGCGCCGCGTGGAAGCGCATCACGCAGTACGTGCACGGCAACTCGCAGGCGAAGATCGGCGCCCAGATCGGCCACTCCGGCCGCAAGGGTTCCACCAAGCTCATGTGGGAAGGCCTCGACGAGCCGCTGGAAGAGGGCAACTGGGAAGTCCTGGCCCCTTCGGCGCTGCCGTACGGCGAAGGCTGCCACGTTCCGGTGGAAATCACCCGTGCCCAGATGGATGAGGTCCGCGAGCAGTTCGTGGCCGCCGCCAAGCGCGCCGACGAGGCCGGTTTCGACCTGCTTGAGGTGCACGCCGCGCACGGCTACCTGCTCTCGTCGTTCCTCTCCCCGCTGTCCAACCAGCGCACCGACGAATACGGCGGCTCGCTGGAGAACCGCCTGCGCTACCCGCTGGAGGTCCTAGACGCGGTGCGTGCCGCCTGGCCGGCGCACAAGCCGCTGGGCGCCCGCATCTCCGCCACCGACTGGGCGGAGGGCGGCAACACCGAGGACGACGCGCTGGAGATCGCCAAGGCGTTCATCGCCCACGGCATCGACTCGATCGACGTGTCCTCGGGCCAGATCGTGCGCAATGAGCGCCCTGCCTTCGGCCGCAGCTACCAGACCCCGTTTGCGGACAAGATCCGCAACCAGGTCGCCGCGGCCGCCGGGGTGACGGTCATTGCCGTGGGCGCCATCAGCTCCTACGACGATGTGAACTCGATCCTGCTGGCGGGACGTGCCGACCTGGTAGCGCTGGGCCGTACCCACCTGTACAACCCGCAGTGGACCCTGCAGGCCGCCGCCGAACAGGAGTACGTGGGCGCCGGAGCCACCTGGCCGCTGCCGTTCAAGGCCGGCCGCCGCAAGCCGCCAAGCGCACGCACCGACGCTGTCCGCCCGCGCCTGTCGCTGCTGCAGGAGGCCGAAGTCGACGAGCAGGTCCACCTGCGCTGGACCCCGGCCAGGGACCAGGAGCCAGAGGCCATCGCCTCGAACGCCTAGACTCGCCTGGCACGGCCAGGCTCGACAGGGAGTGTTGCGATCAGCGGGAAACCGCCCGCAGCGCTCCCTGTCTTCGTCGTGCCTGGGGCATGCCCGCAGCACCTCCGCCGGGGCGGGAGAAGCGGAGCACTCCGGGCCAGGTTGCCCGATCGCTTCGTTGCAATTCCGGGTGGCGCTCAACCCGAAGTCCGCTGACAGACGATTCGTGCGGGCGTAGCATGGGGCGCATGACCCGTTTCCTTATTGACCCGCCTGTGCTCCTGGCGATTGCGCAGGAAGGCGTTTCGATCCACTCCGACCACCAACTCGTAGCCCCGCACGCCGTCCGCGTCGAGGCCATGGAACTGCTGCTAACCGAGGTTGCGGCAGGAACAATGCCAGAAGCCGCCGCCCTGGAGCTGCACGATGCAATGACGGCGGTGAAGATCCGCACCCTGGGCGACAGGGGTTCGCGGGGCACCGCCTGGAAGCTCGCCCGCAAGCACGGATGGGCATCACTGGGCAGGGCCGAATACCTGGCCATCGGTGTGCTGCAGGCAGACGCGCTGGTAGCCCTGGACCAGCAGCTTGCCACCCAGGCCACGGACATCCTGCCGCTGGCGCCGTTCTCGGCGCTGTCTACCGCCGGCTGAACACCGGGAATTGAAAGATCCACCCCTCCGGCGGCCGAATACGGTGGCCTCCCCGCCGATACAACTACCCACCGCCGGCCCACCTTGATCCTAAGGCCATTTTGGCCATGTTGTCGGGTCCCCCAGTCCTTGGAAATCCAGACTGCAATGAACTACCCCGCCGGAGGCGGGGACAGCAAAGACTCCTTCATACGGGTACCGCTTGACGCTGGAAGTCTAAAAGCGAGAAGCACCCCGCACCCGAATAACGAAAGTTGCCAGGAACCCCGGTGAATCGGGGTTCCTGGCATCTAAAGCAATACAACCACAGGTCACGGCCGTGCATGCACTGGGAAGCCGAGACTAGCAGGAGCTACAAGCGTGTGTGTTCCCAACACTGCGCTCCCCTTGGCAATTTTTGCAATTTCCGCGGCTACATCACCGAGGCAAGTTGCCTTGACTGGTTGTTGTCGCTGCTTCAGGCCGTGCTTTTCCACGATGTGTCATGAATAAGCAAGAGTATCTGAGACGCGTTGTGTATATGGCGTTGGACCTAAAGTGTTTTCAGGGCCCTGACAAGTGCATCAACGTCGCTCTGAGCTGAATACGCATGCAGAGACAATCTCAAGCGTGAACCACGGGGTGAGGTTCCGATACGGAACTCGGCGAGCTTAGCTGCAAGTGCGTCTGGGTCCTCGCATACGATTGCTACTTCTGGTCCGCGGTGGGCTGGGTTCTCGGGATAATCGAGCTCGTAGCCGAGCGCAAGCAGTTCCCCCGCTAGCGATTCCCGCAGTGCTTCGACATGCGGCCAGCAGCTGGCAATATCAATTTGTTCGAGAACTTCGTAGCCTGCCACTCCGGCATACGCTGAGGGGATTGCGTAGGTACCGGTCTCGTAACGACGCGCATTGTTCGGGTAGTCAACGAGCTCCGGATCGAACGCAAACGGATTAACACGCCCGAACCAACCGGTCAGAATCGCGTCTTGTTCGGCCTTCTCGGGTTCGCGTACATACAGCGATGCGATACCCGGCAATCCCAACAAGTACTTCAGATTGCCCGTGACCAGGAAGTCGCATTCGAGCTCGTCAACCGAGAACGGAACTACGCCCGCACCTTGGTATGCATCGACGAAAACCAATGCACCGACCGAGTGAGCATGTTCGATGATGCGGTCAATCTCCGGCCTCGTGCCATTTATGTAGCTCACGAGCGGAACCGAGACCAGCTTTGTGCGCTCATCGATGTGCGGGATCCAGTTTTCAGCTAGGAGTGCTCCCTCGATACCCGGCACATTGACAACTTCAATGCCTTCACGCTGAGCACGCCAGACGTTGCCGACCGATGGAAACTCAAGATCGGAGGTGACAAGGCGATTCCTTTCACCGGACCAGTCAAACGAGGAGACTGTCTGGAAAGCACCTTCGCTCGCACATGAAATCACTGCAATCTGATCGCTCGAACAACCGAGGAACGCTGCGCTCTTAGCCCTGTATTGCTCCACAACGCCTACCCACACGTCCCAAGGTGCCTGGGAATCGACGAGTGATCCAGTCATGCGCTGCATCGTTTGCGTCAAGTGGTCGGAAAGTGCTCCTTGGCTACAACTCGCGAAATGCGGGGCTTTATCGAGCTGCGCAAAATTCCGACGGAACTGCTCGGGCGTAAGTGAAACTCGTGAAGTGACGTTTAGTGTCATGATTTCCTCAATTCTGTGGTCGATGGTGGGTCTTCTAACCGCGCGGTGCGGGAGCTAGCTCTGTTTCGGTGGAATCTGCAAGTTCGTTCGGGGCCTCAGGAACTATGTCTTCGAATCGCTTTACCGGGGCCCCGTCGGCCGATTCGAAACGTCGGCCCCAACCGGTAATAATCGAGAAGATCATTACTGCACTAAACAAGATGGGATAGAAGGATACAAACGCCACGGTGATGGGAGATATCACTGGCATACCCTCGACACCCGTTGTCAGCTGGTTGATGATGAAAAGGAACGCGCTGAAAGAGGGGACGATGCAGGCAATACCCGCGGCAAACGCCTCCATTACATTCGCCCGCCGATACGGATGAAGCTTCGCACGAGCGCCGATTTCATCGGCGATAGCGGAGAACGGAACGATCGAAGGGCCCACAACCCCGGCAAACATGGTGGTTGTGATCGTTTGGCCGACTGCAATGGCGGTTTCCGCACCACGAGGACTCTGCGTCCAAGGTCGGCGCGATAGCGCATTGATGATAATTTCGAATATGCCCGCTTCACGTACGATCCCGATCATCCCGAAGACCGCTATCGACAGGCCGATCAGAGGCAGCATTCCATTGACACCGTCAAAAAGGAAGCCTGTCGGAGCGCCGTCCGCAACGAACATGATGTCCTTCGGCGTGATCAGTCCTGCGATGAGAGCGACGACGGTACCGCTGACGACGCCGACTGTGATGGCAAGGTAAAGATTTCGCTTCCAAAACGCGACCACGATGAGTGCGACGACCGGAAGCAACATGACAAGTCCGAGCGGTGAGTATCCGCTGGCGTCGACCGAGCCACCCGCGGCTGGTGGTGCGGCAATATTACCCAGTACCAGGAACAAGATCGCGCTGATCCCAGCGGCAGTCAGCGCGTATTTAGCACGCGTGCCAACCACCCCGGCTACTTCAGCACTACCTTTACGTCGACGATAGCGTTGCGTGGATGCCGAAACAATTGTGGTATCAGATATCGGAGCAAGGCTGTCGCCGAACATAGCACCGGAAAAGATCGCACCCGCGAGCAACAGTGCATCCGCACCGACGCTAGCACCAGCAGGATAGAAAATCGGGAACGCAGTGAACAAGGTTCCCAGGGAGGTTCCAGTCGCCATCGACATGGCGCAGCACGCAAGAAAGACGATGGCGATGAATAGGCCGCCTGTCACGTTCAATTCGGCAGCAAGCCAGACAAAGCCTTCTGAAACTCCTGTGGATTCAAGCAAAGACGACAAAGGACCGACGACAAACAAGATCATCACTACAGTCATCGCAATAGTGTTCGCTAGGCCCGCGATCACGCTGTCCCAGAATCGGGTGTACTCCTTGGCGAAAACTCCGGCAACTATAATGCCGACGATGCCAGCGGTTGTAAGTGCCGTCGTGTCAAACGCTTTGAATACAACGAAGTATACGACTGCGCCTGCGATAAAGATGATTGGAGCGATAAACGCACCGAAAGTGCCAACTCGGAATTGAAGTGGTTTGTTGGTATTCAAGTTGATGGCGCCTTTCTTGATCGGATGAAGCGGAATATGAATGCCTAGCGAGGATCCTGGCTCATCTAGGAAGTAGGAATAGCTTGCGTCCTAGACGACTTTCGAACCGGTAATAACGATCTGCACGCTCACCATTTACGGTGGTGCGTGCACGGTTCATCATCTGAACGACAGTGTCCAGCGACGGCACCATGCCAAGAATCGTGATTGGAAACTGCAAAGACCCCGGCTGACCGACAAGGAAGAAATCGTCGTCAAATGAATGCAATAATTCGAACCCAAGCGCCTCCCAGTCTTCGAGGAGATGCTGCAAGGTTGGTAGTGCGACGTTGTTACGTTCATCGTCGCTCGCCTCGTACCATGAATCGCGGCAGGCCATTAGGACCATGACGCGGTGGGGTGGCTCGGCAGTTGGTTTCACGAACATCGTAGAGACACTCCTAGGAAGTAGGATTGTTGGATAACTAGGGTTGAAAGGGCCTTGTCCAATCGAGTCAATATCTCGCTTCTGTGACGCCCGTTACTTTAGTATACGTAAATTTTTTTAAATTGCACTACATTTTTCATAACCTGCAATCGTTGAGGACGAAATATGAGCTTTCCGTTGCGCGTGCGACGACTCCGCCAGGCTAAAGGGCTAAAAGCAAATGAACTCGCTGAGTCGGCAGGAATCTCAGCTTCCATGCTCAGCCAGGTTGAACGGGGTCTTGTTGACCCGAGCCTCGAGACTTTGCGCCAGATTGCTCAGGTCTTGGATGTTCCGCTGTTCGAACTATTCGTTCCAGAGGTTGACCGCGAGCAGATGCACGTCTTGCGCGCAGGTGACGAGATGACGCTTACAACAAGCTCCGGGGATTTGAAGTACCGTCGTAAGTCGACGGTCGGAAAGCAGCTCGAAGTACTTGCAGGGGAACTGCTACCGGGCGGCGTCTCGCGCGAGACTGTATGGAGCCACGAAGCGGAGGAATGCATCGTGGTGACCCGTGGCCGGCTCGTGATTGAGACTGACCGCGAACGCCTAGAGCTATCTGAGGGCGACAGCTGCCACTTCAATTCCCGAATTCCCCATCGCTTCGTGAACGACACGGAGGAAGGTGTCGGGTTTATTGTCGCAGTGACTCCACCGAGCCATTGACACCAAAGCCTGGCCAGAAAGCCAACGAGCTGCGTTTCAACGATCGCTCAGGCATTAGGTGGCACGTGTGCATGCATCGATCAATATATGTGTGCTCTGGGATGGCCGTTGAGCAAGTCAGCCCGCAACTGCTACTCGTCTTCTATGCAAGCACCCTGGGAGAATGGCCCTATTTCTTTCCCGGGTCTGGCAACGGCAATGGAGATAATCTGTCGGGATGTTTCGTTCACAGCCCACTTCATCCACGAACTCGGGCGTTCAAATAGAACATCCGCAATGGTTGTTCCAGTACTCATTGCGGTTGGCTCAGAGCCTGCTGAGTCTTGGAGAAGTGTTCTCCAGTTCGCTACGGAGAATCGTGTTCATTCACGGCAAGCGCCCCTGCAGGTGGCAAAGTTTCAAATGACTTACGACATGTGTTTGCTGCCCTCGGTGCGGATCACGCTATCGGAACCGACTACCAACAGCAAAGGAATGAGCTGTCATGATGTTGTGAGATACGCGTTCGTAGGAGAATGAGCGCATGTCCAAACGTCAGAAATTCACCCCCGGGCTTCCGTGCCGAAGCAGTCGAACTGGCGATCTCGTCCCAGAAGAGCCTGGTCGAGGTCGCAGCTTCCCTGGGCATTTACGAGGGAATCCTGGGCAATTGGGTCCGTGCCTACCGCGCCGAGCATCCTGAAGCGGAAACAGAGGAACGCGGACCGGTGGAATGGGCCCAGTACAAGTTGCTGCGCAAGGAACTGTTGGAGGTGAAACGGGAGAACGACTTTTTAAAAGAATGTGTGATGTCTCGACACAGCGGTAACAATCCTGTTTCATCACATCGGTGACTTATCCCTCCTCAGGCATGTTCTGGAACTTCGCCTTCGCATGCCGCAGACTCAAATACGTGACCCCGTCAGGAAACGGGAAATCATATTTCGTGACCAGCTCGCCATCCATCGAAACCACCATCAGCTCCTCGGCATCCCAGATGACCTTCACGTGGGTGGAGCGCAGCAACTTGCCCAGATAGAGCTGAACCCCGGCCACCTTCATGCACCGGTTCTTATTCACTTTCATCAGCTGGCTGCCTGCAGGTTCCATCTGATCAGCCCGCAGCGTGGCGCTGAGCTTCACCGGTTCCGGCGCCACCTCCGGAACCGCAGCCGGGGCTTGGCCCGGGCCTCGGCAAGGGTGGCAAGGGCTGCTTCGGCGATGGTGGAGCTGGGCGTGGTGCTCAGCTTCACCCATTCACCTGGCGCCAGCGGCTGCGGAATCGGCGTGGCATCCTATGCTTCCTGTGGCGTGCAGCGATCCTCCAGGGACTGGTGGCCACGCTGGGTATTGTAGGCCTGGTCAAAGACATCGACCTGAGCTTGCAGCTCGGCAAGGTCCTTGGCGAACGGCCGCTTCTTCAGCCACTTGAACAAAGTCGAATGGAACCTCTCATTCTTCCCCTGGGTCGTGGGCCTATACGGTTTGCCGGTGATCGTGGCGACGCCCAGGCTGTTGGCGTAGGCGACCAGTTCGCTGGTGACGCCCCGGCGGATTGGAATCAGGGCATCCCCGTTATCTGAGTTAAGCCGATATCGGCTTAACTCGGATCGAGGAACGCAGTACACCTCGTACGCGTTCCAGGCATGGTGCGCCGTGCAGGGCGTGCACCAGTCGATGGGCCGCACCGGGGGTTGGGATAACGCCGTCGCTGAGTCGACCTTCTCGACGATCAAGAACGAAATGTATCATCACCAGGCCTTCACCAGCAGGATGGCAGCGCATACCGCGGTGATGGAGTACATCGAGGTCTGGTACAACCGGAAGCGCCCGCATACAACTAATGCCGGGCTCAGTCCTCAGGCGGCGCTGGACTCGTATTGGGAAAGGAATTCTCTGGCCCTTGCGGCTTGAGGATATTTAGAAGAGATTAAAGATCGTGTCTCAGAAACTTGACCAGCTCAGAAGACCTGCGGAGGCGTGCCTCCGCAGGTCTTCGTTTCACTTCTATGGGCTTAGTGCCCCTTGAAGGCTTCGGCCAGCCACCAGGCGCCGCCGTCCGAGGCGATCTTCGCGTCGATGACCAACGGCCCCTGAGGGTCTGAATCCAGCCATGTCTGCACCGCCTGCAAATCCGACACCGAACGCACCGTAATCCCCTGGGCCCCGAACCCGCGCCCGATAGCGGCGAAATCGGTTTCTGGGAATACCACCGAGCCCATGTCCGGAGCCTCTTCGGCCTCGCCGAAGTGGTGCACCTCTGCACCATAGGCCGCGTCGTTGTAGACAATGCATACCAGCGGCAGTTTTAGGCGCACCGCGGTATCAAGTTCGGAGATGGCCATGTGGAAGCCGCCGTCTCCGGTGCCCAGCACCGGCAGCCGCTCTGGCTGCGCCAGCGCCGCGCCGATGGCCGTGTATAGGCCAAGGCCGATGGACTGGAAGGCCTGGGTGAAGCAGAAGCCGTGCTCGTCCGGCACATCCAGGAACTGGCTCGGGTATCCCATGAAGTTGCCCGAATCCACGCTCACCACGCGTTCAGCCGGCAGGATCTCGTCCAGTGCCTTGGTCAACGTCCGCGGGTCGATGGACGATCCGGTGGACAGGTCCGCGTAGCCGACCTGCTGCCACCGGGCCTGGGAACCGATGCGTTCCTTCACGTCCTCGGTGCGGTAGCCCCGGTGCGGCGCGGTCTTCTGGGCCAGCAGCAGCTCCAGCACGTCCTTGGCGCATTCGGCGCTGTCCCCCACGATGCCCAGGTCGACCGGTCGGTTCGCGCCCAAGGCCGGTTCGTCCAAATCCACCTGGACCACCTTGGCACCGCGTCCGATCAGGTGCCCGTGGCGCATGGTCCACATGTTCAGTGCGCAACCGAATCCGACAATCAGGTCCGCGCCGGAGATGAGCTCGGCGGCCAGCGGGGAGGAGAAGCCGCCGGAAATGCCCAGGTTGAATTCATCCTCGTTGAACAGTCCCTTGGCCACGGCGCTGGTAGCCACCAGTGCGCCGGTATGGCTGGCCAGTGCAAGGATCTCCTGCTTCGCGTTGCGGCCTCCGCGGCCGGCAACGAATACCGGACGCTGGGCATTTTCCAACAGGACCGCCAGGGCCCGCGCGGCATCGCGCGAAGGGCGGATCGGTTCGCGCGGCACGATCTCGATTTGCTCTGTTGTTTCCGGGGCCGGCAGGGCCTGGACGTTCAGCGGAAGATTCAGAACCACTGTCCGGCGGTCGTTGACTGCGGTGCGGTAGGCGCGCACCGTATCGGCCACCGCGCTCTGCGCGCTGTGGATCCGCTCGGAGACCGCGTAGACGGAGGCCGCAAACGAGTCCTGGTCCATGGCGAAGTTGGAGTACACTGCGCTGGGAGCGGCCTCGGCTGCCAGCACGATCATCGGCGTTCGAGACTTGGCCGCTTCCCCGATGCCGGTGGCGGCATTGGTCAGCCCGCAGCCCTGGTGCACCGATACCACCCCGACTTCGCCGCTGGTGCGCGAGTAGGCGTCGGCCATCGTCGCCGCTCCGCCCTCGTGGCGGGCGGCTGTGTAGGGCACGCCGTGTTCGATCAGGGCATTGGTAATGGTGAAGTTTCCGCTGCCGACAACTCCGAAGGCATGACCCACGCCGAGCTCCGCGAGGGTTTTTCCTACTAGTTCTGCAACATTCATGGATGTTTCCTTATTATCGTGCCGGGGTGCCGATAGCTGGCAGATCCGGGTTCGGGCCGCAGCGGCCGGGGCTGGTCCAGGATGGTCGAGGCGGCCCGCGCTCATCCTTGCTTGGAGCGCGGGCTGGGCCGCTACATCAGCGCCAGCACTCGCGTCGGCGCACCGGTGCCGCCCACGATGGGCAGCGGTGCGACAACGATCATCGCGCCGAACATGGGCAGCTTGGACAGGTTTTTCAGCGACGTGATGCCGTACTTGTCATTGCCCAGCAAGAAATTGTGCATTGGGAACGGCGGGTCGAGCAGGGCCGCGTTGCCCGCATCGATACCCACGGTTTCCACGCCGACCCCGGAGATGTCGAGCTCCTCGGCGATGTACCGGGCGCATTCGGCGGTGAACCCCGGTGTATGCGATCCATTGTCGTCCAAGTTCAGGAAGGCGGCACGGTCCTCGCCGTACTGGTCCCAGCCGGTGCGGAAGAGCAGCCAAGCATTGGCCGGAAATTCTCCGTGCGCCTCCTGCCAAGACTTCAGATCCTCGACGCTAATCAGGTAGTCGGGGTCGGCTGCTGCTTCCGCACTGAAGTCGAGCACCACCGCGGGTCCAACGAGACGCTGCGGATCAATCTGGGATACGTCCTTGCCCTCCCGACCCGAGATCCAGTGCACCGGGGCATCGATGTGGGTTCCGATATGCTCACCGGTGTGGATGTTGTGGTGCTTCCAGAACGGGCCGGGCTCATTGTAGGCCGACACCTCTTCGAGGCTGAAGTCGATCAGGTTCGAGAAGGGATCCGGCAGAACCAGCGTTGGGGTGTCCTTGGACAGCGGAGCGGTGAGGTCCTGGACCGTCACCGATCCGGCAGCCAGCGACGTCAGCACGTGGGTTAGTTGAGTCATTACGCCTCCATGAAAAGGGAAAGAATCATATATGGAATATTCGTGACGATCGTCACGAAGTTTGCATGAGCACAATCTATCAGTCGTAGTTTGCGCTGGGAAGAGTTCGGCAGTCAATGACCGACTATTTCCTGCGGCGCTTGGCTGCGCGTATCAACTGCTGCGCCGCCAGGTGGCCGGAGCCGCCGCCCAGTCCCGGACCGGGATGGCTTGCCGCGCCGATATGCCAGACGCCCTTCACCGGCTGCCGGCCGCGGCCCGCCGCGGGCATCGGGCGCCACAGCAGATTCTGGAACAGCTCCGCAGATCCGCCGTAGGGGTCGCCGGCCACGGCATTCGGGTTGGCCTGTGCCAGCGCCGCGGGACTGATGACCTTGCGGGCCAGGACCAGGTCCTTGAAGCCCGGGGCGTATGCCTCAATGCGCGCCAGCACCCGGTCGACGTACCGGTCCACCAGTTCATCGCTCCAGCCTTGGGACGTATCCAGTTCCCCGGCGGCGTCCCCCTTCGGGGCAAAGGGCACTTCCTGCAACTGGATCCACAGCGTTGCCTTGCCTTCCGGGGCACGGCTCGAATCCAACACGCACTGCTGGCCCACCACAATGGTCGGCTCGGCCGGAAGCAGGCCCGCCTCGGCCTGGGCGCAGGCGATCGCCGTGGAGTTCGAGCCGGTGCCCAAATGGACCAGCGGTGTTGTTGCCAGCCGCTCGTCGCTCCACGGCACCGGTGCATCTAGCGCGAGGTGGATCTGCATCGCGGCCCGCCCGGGAAGGTAGCTGCCCGTGCCGAGGGGGAAGGTCTTCGCACTGTCCTGCTCCCCCAGCAGATCCTCGTAGAGTCCGGGCACCGAGGCGGAAGCCAGCACCGCATGCTGTGCGGTGAAGTCCCCGCGATCGGTGGACACTGTCCGAACCCCGCCGTTCAGGGATCCGATCTTCTCCGCCTTCGTTCCGGTATGGATCTTCACCCCGCGTTCGATCAGCAGCGCTTCGAAGGCCTTCAGGAAGTTCCCGGCGCCGCCTTCAACCACCGGAAGCCCGAACTGGTGCATGCTGGCGGCCATCACGGGGAGCATGATGCCGCCGCTGGCCTGTTCCGGGCCCAACCCGGCGTGCAGCAGCCACGGGGCCCACAGCTGGTCTGCTTCAGTTCCCGCGAAACGGCTCCGGGTGTAGTTGCGCCCGCTCATCAGCGCCTGCCTCACCAAGTTCTGCGCGTTGCCCACCCCCATGCGCAGCGCCTTGAATCCGAGCTTGGCCAGGGCCGGCCAGGTCATCTCGCTGCCCAAGGCTCCGAAAACCACAGGCGCTTGGGCGCCGAACTCCTCCATCATCTGCAGGTAGGCCAGCCGGTCGCCGTCATTTTCGAACAGGTCCGCGGTAGCCTTCGGGTCGCGGGTGGCCATCGACGTGAGCCGCCTGCCTTCGGCGTCGGTTCCGATACTGGCGGTCACCCACTGTGTGCCGGCGTCCTCGGTGTTGCGGTAGCGCAGGCCATGGCGGTGGAGGTCTTCGCCCAGGGCCGCATAACCCGGTCCCGAGACGAACAGCGGATGCCAGGAGGAATACGTATCGTGGATGAATCCGGGCAGCGTCAATTCCCCGGAATCGATGAACCCGCCGATCTTCTCGTGCTGCTCCAGCAGCGTGACCGAGGCCCCAGCGCCTGCCAGTTCCGCGGCGGCCACCAGGGAATTGATTCCCGAACCGATGATGACGTAGTCGCTGTGCATCTTCTCCCCTACTGTTGCAATTCTGGTGGCTCAAGCGCCTGCGCCGGAAAGGCGCAGGCGCTTGGGTCTACTTGAAATCCGGATGAAGCTCGGTGCTGTGGTACGCCCCGGCGTGGAAGACCAGCGGGTCCCCGTCGACCCGCGAGTACTTTTCCACCTCACCCACGTAAATTACGTGATCCCCGGCTTCGTGGCGAGCCACTGTCCGGCATTCGAACGTGGCTACCGCGCCGTCGAGCAACGGCAGTCCGGCGACGCCCTCGGAGATGCTCACTCCGGCGAACTTGTCATCGGCTGGGGTGGCGAACTGGCGCGAGAGCACGTGCTGCGAGGATTCAAGCACATTGATGGCGAAGTGCGTTGCCGCCTCGAAGTCAGGCAGCGACGGGGCGAATTTGCTCGGGCACCACAGCACCAGCGGCGGATCCATCGACACCGAGGTGAAGGAGTTGGCGGTCATGCCGACCTTCGCGCCCTGCGGGGTGCGGGTGGTCACCACGGTCACGCCGGTGGCGAACTGGCCCAAGGTGGTGCGGAAGTCGCGCAGGTCGAAGGCGGCGCCTTCCTCGGCGACGATCCGCTCGACGAAGCCCGCAGCTTCCTGGCGGTCGAACCACCAGGGGAACAGCGTCCGGGGATCGTCGAAGCCGTTGGCGAAGGAATCGGCGAGCGCCTGGTGCTCGCTGGCCTTGGCCAGCACCTCCAACTGCCATCCGTCCTTGCTGCGCAGCATCGAGTTGGTCCACACCGTGGAGAACTGGCCCCAGCCGCGCCAATATTCGTCGAAGGTCCGCGTCATCCACGCCTCGTCGAAGGACGCGTCGCCGTGGATGTGGATCGCCCGGGCGTAGTGGTCGGCCGCGAGGGTCGCGTTGTTGGAGCCTTGGCCGGTCACCGGGTCGTTGAGCATGATCGCGTCACCCAGGCCCAGCACGGCGCGCCCGCCGGGCAGGCTGCCCACCGCATGGCGCACCACCGGGGTGATGCGCCCGCGCAGGCAGGCGCCGGGATCATTGAGCTGGCTGTCCTTGAACAGCTCGTATTCGACCGGGAAGTGCTCGCGCAGGATGGTCAGGGAGGTCTCCCAGTGCCCTACGGCATCCGAGACGGTGTCCCAGCAATCCATCGGCCCGCCCGGGATGCCCTCGAAGACCATCATCTGGCAGGCGCCTTCGGTGCTCAACCCCGGGAAGGTGAAGAATTCGCCGACGCCCGGGAGCATGTTCATGCGGATTTCGTTCGTGTTCTCCGGCCCGCTGTTCTGGGCTGGCTTCACGTAGGTCACCGCGACGGCGCGCTGCGGACGGTCGTAGGGGCTGCGCGACTTGTCGGTGGAGAAGATCTGCCCGAGTTCGCCCTTGCCGGTGCACACGACCACCAGGTCGTAGATCGCCGCCAATTCCTCCAGGCGCTTCACGTTGAGCTTCTCGATGCGGAAGTCTCCTCCGCGGGTGATGAACTGCTCGATCCAGTGCGCGCACTTCACGCGCTGGTCCACGGACATTGCAGGGTTTTCCAGCGATCCGTGCCAAGAGATGGCCTCGCCGTCATCGGGCTTGATGTTGAAGGTCATCCCGGTGATGCCGATGCTCTCGCTGTCCGCGCCGGGGATGTCCAGCGGCAGCTGGACCCGCAGCGCGGAGGAGAAGACGCACTGGCTGGAGGTGATCGTTCCGCTGCGGATTTCGGCCGCGGAGCGGTCGGAGAACAAGGTGACTTCGTGTTCCAGCCGCTGCAGTTCCAGGGCCAGCTGGGCGCCGGATTCGCCGGCGCCGACGATTGCAATTTTTCGCATGATGTTGCTCCTTGGCGGATCTAGGCCACGGTGTTGAACGAGGCCTGGTAGTCTGCGGCGCCCTGGGCGTCCAGGAACCATGAGCCGAAGTCCGGCGGGTAGTCGAAGCCGTTGGCGAAGCGCTGGGCGATGGCGGGGTTCTGCTGCGCGGCGGCGAACAGGCCCAGTGCGTGCTCGGCTGGCGGGGCCAGCATGGTGTTGGTCCAGCGGGCTACGTGCTGCGCGTACTTCCAGTACTCCTCGAACATCGAGGACTTGAACGAGTCGTCGTAGGCGGCGTCCCCGTGGCCGAAGATCGAGGCCAGGTAGCTGGCGGCGCACTTGGAGGCGTTGTTCGAGCCCTGGCCGGTGATCGGGTCGTTGAGCACCACCACGTCGGCCATGCCCACCACGGTCTTGCCCGAAGGCAGGGTGGCCAGCGGGTGGCGCACGGTTGGCGGGAAGCGTCCCTGCAGCACGCCGTTGGGATCGGTGAGTTCGACGTTGGCGCTGCGCTCGTATTCCCATGGCAGGTAGGTGCGCAGCACACGCAGCGAGTTCTCCAGGTGCTCTGCCGGGGTCAGCCCCTTCCAGGAGTCCATGTCCGAGCCGGGCAGGCCTTCGAAGACCATGATCTCGCACGGTCCGGTGGTGGTCAGCGCCGGGAAGACGAAGTATTCGCCGACGCCCGGGATGACGTTGAAGTTCACTGCGGAGAATTCCTCGCGCGGGGTCATGCCGTTTACGTAGGTCAGGGCCAGTGCGCGCTGCGGGGCCGCGTAGTGGCTGCGCTGGTCGTCGCGGGTGAACAGCTGGGCGATTTCGCCCTTGCCTGCGGCAACCAGGACCATGTCGCTGTTTTCCGCGTAGCGTTCCAGTTCGGCGATGCCGGCGTCCTCGAAGACCAGGGTGCCGCCGCGCTTCTCGAATTCGGCCATGAAGGCCGGGAACTTGACTCGCTGGTCGATGGACTGCGCCGTGGCGTCCAGCCGGTGGTCCCAGCTGATGGCCTTCACGCCCGGTGCTTCGGTGGGCGCGATGGTGAAGGAAATCCCTTCCACAACCGGTGCATCCGGCCAGAGGTCCAGGCCCAGGGCGCGTTCGTGTCCCAGCGCCTGGTCGAACATGCACTGGCTGGAGGCGATGGAACCGTCGCGGATCTGCTCCGGGGTACGGTTGGAAATCAGGGTGACCTGGTAGCCGGCATCCAGCAGGCCGATGCCCAGCTGCAGGCCGGACTGTCCGGCGCCGACGATGGTGATGTGTCGTGAATCCATGTTCGTCAATCCTTCGGGTTTTGTGGTATGCGGGTGTTGCGTGGCAGGCTGGCTATTCGGCGGCGAGCAGCGGGATGGCAGGTTCGTTGCGTTCCGGACCCAGAGCGGAGTATCCGCCGTCGGCGGCCCAGTCCGCACCGGTCACGAAGGATGCCTTGTCCGAGAGCAGGAAGGCGACGACCTCGCCGACTTCCTCGGGGCGGCCGACCCGACCCAGGATGTGGAACGGCGCGGCCACGGCGTCGGTCTTTTCCAGGTTGCCGCCGCTGAGCGTGTCCATGATCTTGGACCAGGTCCAGCCCGGGCTGACCGAGTTCACCCGGATGCCGTCGGCGGCGAGGTCGGCCGCCATGGAGCGGGTGATCTGTACCAGCGCCGCCTTGCTGGCCGGGTACAGCCAGCGGCCTGTCTGCGCCACGGAGCTGGAGATCGAGGTGAAGTTGACGATGGCTCCATGTCCGGAGGCGGCCAGCAGCGCCCGGGCCGCGTTGGCCAGCACCACGGCGGAGACCACGTTGATGTTCAATGCCGTCAGCCAGTCGGCGCGCGGCGAGTTTGCGCCTTCGTCCAGGTAACTGCAGGCCAGATTGACTAGTCCGTCGAGCTTGCCGAAGCGCTGCGACACGGAGTCAATCAGCGAGCCGATGGCGCCGTCGTCGGTGATGTCCAGGGTATGGAATTCGACCTGCGGAATCTGCTCGGCCAGCTGCGCGCCGCCCTCGGCGTCGATGTCCACGACGATGACGTGCGCTCCGGAGCGTGCCAGGCACTGGACGATTCCCACGCCTACCTTGGTGGCCCCTCCGGTCACCAGAACGACGCGATCCTGCAGTTCTTCCATTGCACCCCTCGGCTTTCCCATGCTGTGATGCATGTCATAATTGGTGTTCTGGATAGAACTTACTCCGCTTCAGGGGTGCGTACTATCCGCTGCACGCAGCAGATATCCAAAGAACGCATGGACACCCGAAGGAGCGCACGTCATGCTCAGCCAGCCTCTTGCGAGCCCAGCTTCAACCCGCGTTCTGGATCAGCTGCCGACCCTTGCCACCGCGGACCTGCACGAGGCGCGGGAGAAAATTGGCACGCTCTTCTGCCCGCACAAGCTGCAGAAGGGCGCTTCCCAGGGCACACTGAAGATGAATCTGCGTTCAACTGGCGCCGGCGTCGGCCTGCACCTGCTGGATTACGGCGCGTCCGTGAAAATCAGCCCCGAGGCTCTGAAGACTTTCTACATGGTGCAGATTCCGCTCTCGGGGCGCGCTGACCTCCAAATCGGTCGCCAGCAGGTGGATTCCACGCCGCAGATCGCCTCGGTGCCGCCGATTGATGCCGAGTTCTCCATGAATTGGGAGAAAAATACCCCGCAGGTGATTCTGACCGCGCCGCGCGCGGCGCTCGAATCCGCGGCGCAGAGCCTCTACGGGGCGCAGATCGACGGCACGCTGCGACTGGCACCGTCCATGGATCTGTCCAGTGCCGAGGGACAGGCATTCATGCGTTCAATCTTTGAACTGCATGACATGCTCAATGAGAAAAACGGCAGGCACAGCGATTACGCACGAAGGCTGCAGCACGAGCTGGTCCTGGCTCGCTGGCTGATGGCCAATCGCTCGAATCTCGCGCAAAGCATGGAGCAATGGAATGCCCCGACTGCCAATGGTTATTCCTCGCGATTGGTCAATGAATTCCTCACCCTGCTCCGGGCCCATTCCGCGGAGGATCTCACGGTTTCGGATATGGCGGAGGCGCTGGGCGTCGCGGCGAGGACCTTGCAGGTAGCCGTGGCGCGGGAGCTGAATTCGACGCCGTCCGCCCAGCTGCGCAAGGCGCGGCTGGAACGGGCGCGTGATCTATTGATTGCGGCCGACCCGCAGTCGGCGAATGTTTCGCAGATTGCCCAGGACTGCGGGTTCGCCCACTTGGGGCGCTTCGCGCAGAGCTACAAGCACCAATTCGGTGTTTCCCCTTCGGCGTCCCTGCGAGGACAAGGAAGCTAGCGCGTCCCCTAGCCGCCCAGAATTGCATGGCGGACGTTGTCTGGCCAGGGAGCCGAAGACAACGCACCCAGCGGGACGCATGCGGTGACGAATTTGCCCGAAGCGGCTTCAACGATTGGCCGCCCTTCGTGCTCATGGCCGAAAACCTTGAACGAAAAGCTCAGGGATTTCTCCCCCAGCCGATCGATGCGCAGCACGGTGGTAACATGCTGCCCGAAAAAGAGCTTGGCCCTGTAGTCGACTTCCTGGCGCACGCGTGGCGCGATGGGAAAGTATTCCGGAAGCTCAAGTTCGCGGAACAGTTTCGATTCCGCGGCTTCGACGAATCTCATGATGACCGAGTTGTGCTGATGGCCGGCCGCATCGGTGTCCACCCACTCGATGATGCGCTCGCTCGCAGTTCCGGCCACCGCTCCCGCGAGGCAGTCTGCGACCACATCTTCAATTCGCTGTGCCTGTCCCGTATCGCCCATTTCGCACTCCCTGGTCCCGAAAAACTTAATCTCTCGAACTATTGTAACGCCCGTCACATTAACGCCATAATATGTGAATCAGACAATTTCGCACTGCATGTCAACGAGGAGCAACATGGCGACAGTCAACAATGTCGAGGAATGGAACATTCCCAAACGCACCACGGGGCTGGTGCTGTTCGCCTGCTGGCTGGCCATCCTGGCCGAAGGCTACGACGTGGGTGTGCTCGGAGCAGTGCTTCCTGCGCTCGCGGAATACAAGGAATGGTCGCTGACTCCCCTGGAGCTCGGCGGGTTGGGCGCGTACGCGCTGGTCGGCATGCTCATCGGCGCACTGTTCATCGGAACGCTCAGCGACATCATCGGACGCAAGAAGATGTTGCTCGCCTCGATGGTCATCTTCACCATCACCCAAGCCGGCGCGGCACTGGCCCCCACCCCGGAGCTTTTCGGGCTCTTCCGCCTGCTGGGCGGCCTGGGCATGGGCGGCATCATCCCGGTCGCCGCGGCCCTGACCATTGAATACTCGGCGCCGAAGAAGCGCTCGCTGAACTACGGCATCATGTACTCGGGCTATTCGCTGGGCATCGTGGCCGCGGCCCTTGTCGCCATGGCGCTGCTGCCGGTGCTCGGCTGGCGCTGGGTCATCGCCGTCGGTTCCCTACCAGTGCTTATCCTGCCGGTCATCGCCTGGATGCTGCCCGAATCCCTCGAATACCTGGTGTCCAAGGGGCGGATTGCCGAAGCGAAATCCTTGGCAGCAAAACTCAACGTCCGCGACCACCAGCCGCAGGCTCCCAAGGCCCCGGGCAAGAAGGTGCCTTGGCGCGAAGTCATGGGTGCGATGTTCTCCGGCAAGTACCTGCGTTCAACCGTGTTCTTCTGGATCTCGCTGTTCTGCGGCATGGTCCTGGTCTACGGCCTGAACACCTGGCTCCCGCAGATCATGCGCAAGGCCGGCTACGACCTGGGCTCGTCGTTGACCTTCCTGCTGGTCTTCTCGCTGGCTTCCGCAGTTGGCGGACTGATCCTCGGCTACCTCGCCGACAAGTACGGCCAGAAGATCATCCTGGTGGTGTTCTACCTGCTCGGCGCCGGCGGCATCCTGCTGCTGATGTTCCCGAATTCCATGTTCGTGAACCTGTGCCTCGTGGCATTCGCCGGCATCGGGTCGATCTCCACGTCGCTGGTGCTGACCGGCTACATCGCCGACTACTACCCTGCGGCGCAGCGCGGCACCGCAACCGGTTGGGCGCTGTCCTTCGCCCGCATCGGCGCGATCTCCGGGCCGATCATCGGCGGCTGGATCGCCGCCACTGGTGTCAGCTTCGAGTTCAACTTCATCTTCTTCGCCGTCGTCGGCGTGATTGCGGCTGGTGCCGTCGCACTGATCCCGCCGCGCATCACCGAGGCCCAGCCTCGCGTGGCCCGTACGGACGAGGAGCTCGTCGCAGACTAGCTCCAGTGCGGCTACCCTGCAACGGTGCCCCGCCGGCTTTGTCCGGCGGGGCACCGTCGCGTTTGCCGCCGTCCGGGGACGGGAAAGGCCCCGTCCCACCCTTGTGTGGAACGGGGCCTTTCGGAGACTAGCCAGCGAGATTACTCGGCGGCTGCGGCCTCGTCTTCGCCTTCGACTACAGGTGCCAGTGACAGCTTTCCGCGGTCGTCGATCTTGGTGATCTCGACCTGGATCTTCTGGCCAACGCCGACGACGTCTTCGACGTCCTCCACGCGCTTGCCGTCGTTGATCTTGCGCAGCTCGGAGATGTGCAGCAGGCCGTCCTTGCCCGGGGTCAGCGAAACGAACGCACCGAAGGTGGTCAGCTTCACGACGGTGCCCAGGTAACGCTCGCCGACCTCAGGAACCTGGGGGTTGGCGATGGCGTTGATGGCCGAACGGGCAGCCTCGGCGGATTCGCCGTTGGTTGCGCCGATCAGCACGGTGCCGTCGTCCTCGATCGAGATGTCAGCGCCGGTGTCTTCCTGGATCTGGTTGATCATCTTGCCCTTCGGGCCGATGACCTCGCCGATCTTGTCAACCGGGATCTTCACCGAGATGATGCGCGGAGCGTTGACGTTCAGCTCGTCCGGTGCGTCGATGGCCTGGTTCAGCACGTTCAGGATGTGCAGGCGTGCTTCGCGGGCCTGGGTCAGCGCAGCGGCCAGCACCGAGGCAGGGATGCCGTCCAGCTTGGTGTCCAGCTGGATCGCGGTCACGAACTCGGAGGTACCTGCGACCTTGAAGTCCATGTCGCCCATGGCGTCTTCGGCGCCCAGGATGTCGGTCAGGGCCGCGTAGCGGGTTTCGCCGTCAACGGTGTCCGAGACCAGGCCCATGGCGATGCCTGCCACGGCTGCCTTCAGCGGCACGCCGGCGTTCAGCAGCGACAGGGTCGAGGCGCAGACCGAGCCCATGGAGGTCGAGCCGTTGGAGCCCAGCGCCTCAGAGACCTGGCGGATGGCGTACGGGAATTCCTCGCGGCTTGGCAGCACTGGAACCAGTGCGCGCTCTGCCAGTGCGCCGTGGCCGATTTCGCGGCGCTTCGGCGAACCCACGCGGCCGGTCTCACCGGTCGAGTATGGCGGGAAGTTGTAGTTGTGCATGTAGCGCTTGGACTTCACTGGGGACAGCGAGTCAATCTGCTGCTCCATCTTCAGCATGTTCAAGGTGGTGACGCCCATGATCTGGGTTTCGCCGCGCTCGAAGATGGCCGAACCGTGCACGCGAGGCAGGACCTCGACCTCGGCGGACAGCTGGCGGATGTCAGCCAGGCCGCGGCCGTCGATGCGGACCTGCTCGGTCAGGATGCGCTGGCGCACAATGTGCTTGGTGACTGCGCCGAAGGCCTTGGAGATTTCGCCCTCGCGGCCTTCGAAGGCCTTGCCTTCGCCTGCCAGTTCGGCAAGGATCTCGTCCTTGTACTCGCTGGCGGTGTTGTCGCGGTCCTGCTTGTCGGCGATGGTGTAGATCTCCGCCAGGCGGGTCGAAGCGGCGGCCTCGACTGCTGCGTAGGCATCCTCTTCGTAGTCGCGGAAGACAGGGAACTCGACGGTTTCCTTGGCGGCGCGGGAAGCCAGGTCGGCCTGGGCCTCGCACAATACCTTGATGAACGGCTTGGCGGCCTCAAGGCCCTCGGCGACGACCTCTTCGGTCGGAGCCACGGCGCCGCGTTCCTTGATCAGTTCCCAAGCGTTGTCGGTAGCTTCGGCTTCCACCATCATGATGGCGACGTCGTCACCGGCGATGCGGCCGGCGACAACCATGTTGAAGACCGAGTTCTTCAGCTCGGAATGGCGCGGGAAGGCAACCCACTGGGCGCCGTTTCCGTCATCGACCAGTGCAACGCGAACGCCGCCGATCGGGCCGGAGAATGGCAGGCCCGACAGCTGGGTCGACATCGAGGAGGCGTTGATGGCCACCACGTCGTACAGCTCGTCCGGATCGATGGCCAGAACGGTGACAACCACCTGGACCTCGTTGCGCAGGCCCTTGACGAATGCCGGGCGCAGCGGGCGGTCCATCAGGCGGCAAGCCAGGATGGCCTCGGTCGACGGACGGCCTTCGCGGCGGAAGAAGCTGCCCGGGATGCGGCCGGCAGCGTACATGCGCTCCTCGACGTCCACGGTCAGCGGGAAGAAGTCGAAGCCCTCGCGCGGGTGCTTGCCGGCAGTGGTTGCCGAGAGCAGCGCGGTCTCTTCGTCGATGTAGACCATCGCGGAGCCGGCGGCCTGCTTGGCAAGGCGGCCGGTCTCGAAGCGGATGGTGCGGGAGCCGAAGCGGCCGTTGTCGATAACGGCCTCGGCGAACTGGATTTCTGGACCCTCCATTAAGGGGGTGCTCCTTTCAATCGCTCCCATGCGACGGATGAGCGATCCGCTAGCCCTACCCAGATCTGGTCTTCGATCGAGACCCGCGCGTGAACCCCAGGGGTTTCCGCGAAGATCACTACCGAGGACCGCGAAACTGGCGGTCGGGACCAACGGTCGGTCAGTCCTGGGAGTTGTTTTCTTTCGGGGCGCAGCGCACATTGCACCGGCCCACCTCTAAGCCTACCGGGAATTACCCAAAGCTGCAGTGGCTGCTGGGTCACGTGGCGTGCCCCGAGGGGTGTTGCGCCCGCGCATCGACTATTTATCCCGCCCGACGTCAGGTAAGTCCCGTTCGCACGGGCGGGGCCGCCCTGCTAGACCGAATCACGAACTCCGGGATTGCCGCGAACCCCTGTTTCTCCACTTAACCTATGGCCAGGCGGGTCCCGAAGTGGACCGAATCGATCCACAATCCTGGCTTCGAAAACCCTGACCGCTCTTCATCCTCGCACCCTACAGTCGCGGTTCGGAGCTTCGCGCACGAGATTCGTCCAGCGCCGCACTCGGGCGCTGCCCGGCGTTCGGTGATGCTCAGCCGCGCTGGGCCCAGCTCATGCAGTATTCCAAATTGACGTGCACGGTGGAGACGGCCAGATCCTCGTCGCGCTCCTGGATGGCTTTCAGCAGCTCTTCGTGCCCGGCCTCCAGGCAGCCGTCGAAGCCCGACAGCAGCCGGTGGCGCATCTTGGAGCCATGGAAGATGTCGTTGAAGCTTGTGTACACCTCGTGCAGCAACCGGTTGCCCGACGCCTCGGCGATCATGAGATGGAACTGCCAGTCCGCATCGATCCAACCTTGGATGTCTTCGGCTTGCCAGGCACGCTGGCGTTCGTTAAGCAGTTCGCGCAGCGCAGCCACCTCGCTGGCTTCCGCATTCAACACCGCCAGCCGCGCTGCTTGGGTATCCAAGGCAAAACGCAGCTGGAGTACATCAGTGTCCTTGTGCTGCCGGTAGACCTGTTGGGCGGCCCCATCGAATTCGCTTGTTGCCCGCACATAGGTTCCGTCCCCGCGCAATACTTCCAACATGCCCACATGGCTCAGCGCCTTGATGGCTTCGCGCAGCGTGCCCCGGGAAACCTGCAGCTGTTCCATGAGCTCGAACTCCGATGGGATGCGTTCGTCACGGGGCCATTGGCCGGAAATGATCCGTTCACGCAGCCAGTTGGTGACATCATGCGACAAGGGACGGCGCTGCGAAAAATTCTCTGAGGAGGACATATCGCCTATTCTCCTGCCCCGGCGCCAACTTGCTCAAGCCGGCCGCTGGTGCGCCCGCCCTTGCCGGAGCTGAGCCACAGGGCCAGCAGGACCTGCAGTATCGCGGCAGCCACCAGCAGCCACAGCGGCACGGTCCAGCTGCCCAGCAGGGAGAAGAGCAACCCCAGCGAAAACGGGCCGAGGGCGGCCACGACATAGCCCACCGATTGCGCAAGGCTCGACATCGCCGAGGATTCCTCCACGCTCTCGCCGCTGCGGCTGATTGCAAGCATTACCAGAGGGAACATGGTGAAGCCAATGCCGAGGAACACTGTGGGCAATAGTGCAAGCGACACCGGCAGCACTTCAAGGGACACGAAGCCCGCCAAGGCTGCGCCGCTGGCAATCGCGAAGGCCGCACGCAGCCGGCCCTTGGCCGCAAGGCCCATGACCACGAGCGTGGCAGGAATGCTGATCAGCTGCAGGGCGCCCAGCAGCAGACCCGCGGTCGTGGGGTCCAATCCGCGATGGATCAAGATCGAGGGCAGCCACCCGACGATGCTGTAAACCAAAAGCGCCTGAAGCGTGAACAGCCCGGTGATGAGCAGCCCATTGCGGGTTGCAAGCAGCGGCCACGGGGATACATGAGCCGCGGCATTGCCCACCGTCTTCTCCCGCCGAGAGCCGATCGCCAGCGGCAGCACCGCGGCAAGAGCCACCAGCGTGGGAATGGCCCAGACACCCAGCGCCGCCAGCGGGGAGTCCAGTTGCAGGGCGAGGGGAACGCTGATTCCGGAGGCCAAGGCCGCCCCTGCGGACATGGTGATGGAATACAGGCTGGTAATGCCCGCTGTGCGATGCGGGAAATACTTGCGGACGAACGACGGCATGGCCACGTTGCAGACGGCCAGGCCTGACATCGCGACGATGGTCCCCAGCAGGAGCATCGAGGTGGCCGGCGCCAAGCGGGTCGCGAGCCCCGCGGTGAGCAGCACCAGGGACAGCACCATCGACCGCTCCAGGCCGAGCAGCCGCATCAGGCGCGGGGTCGCCAACCCTGCGAAGGCGAAACATAAAACGGGGATGGTCGGCAGCAGCGAGGCCACAAGCGGCCCGTACCCCAGCAGTTCCTGCAAGGCCGGAAAGAGCGCGGCGGCGCTCGCCACGGCGACACGGAGATTCATGCCCAGAAGGACGACAGAAACCAAGGCCAGGACGACGGTGGTTCGGCGATACCCGTCGGGCGCGGCAGCCGGGAGCGATCCGCGGGCCGAAGACGCCGGGGCTGGGATGGAATCTACCTGCTTAGTCATTGGTCAAACGTTAGACGTCTTATGTTTTATGGTCAAACCGCCAGCATACGGGCAACGTCGCGGGCCAGCAGCCCTGGAGACTCCGGGGGCACCGGCTCCTCGAAGCAGTCGGCAGGAATTCCTGGCCGCCGTTATTAAGTGCAACCTGCTGTCCCCTGCAAGCTCAGTCGCTCGCCATGTGGCTCCCCGAGGCCAGATTCAGCGCCAGTTCGTCCAGATCGCTGGCGGCGAGCCCGGGCCAGCCGTGCAGCATGCCCAGCCAATCGCCGGGAATCGCGCGGGCCCCGCAGGCGGCGCCGATCAGCGATCCGGCAATGGCGGCCACGGTGTCGGTATCCACTCCGCCGCGCACCGCGGCTTCCAGCGCTTCGACCAGCAGCTGACGTTCCAGCGGAGCCTGCGCGGCGCTGCGGCCGGTGGCGGCGCTGATGGCGCTCCAGGCACCCTGGAATGCTTCAACCACCCACCCGTTGTTGCCGAAGTCCTTCGGCGCCCCGGCTTCCGCAGCACCGATGCGCTGTTCCCAGAGCCCGGCGCGGGCTGGTTCCAGCAGTCCCAGCCCGATGCGCACATCCAGCTGCCCGGTGAGCACCGCATGGCGGATGGCAGCGGTCCAAAGCCCGCAGGCTTCTGCGGCCTCCGGGTCGAAGTGTGTCAGGGCGCTGAGCTTCACGGCCGCCGTGTAGGCTTCCTCGACCGGGCGGTGCAGGTAGGCCAACGCAACCGGCGCGGTGCGCATCAGGCTCCCGTTGCCGCCCGATCGGCCGGTACGCTGATGCGCGTCGGCCGCGGCCTGGATGGCATCAGCAGCAGTCGGCAATTCCCGACCGCCACGCCGCGCGAGGGATTCGGCCGCCCGCAGGACCGCGCTGGTCTGCACACCGACATCCGGTGCGGTCTTGGCCCAGTCGGCCCACCCCTGCACCATCTGCGTGCAAGCTTCCTCCGAGGCCGTCCCGCCAAAGGCGGCCAGCGCCTGCGCCATGACGATTGCCATGGAGGTGTCATCGGTCCATTCGCCGGGTGCAAAGTCCCCCAGACCGCCGCCGATCATGCCGACCGGCTCGCTGGCTTCCATGGCCGGCTTGAATTCGTAGCCGGCGCCCAACGCATCGCCCGCTGCCAGCCCCAGCAGCACCCCGCGCACGCGGTCTTCGAGATCGATCTTGCCCTGCATGCATTCCCCTTGTCGTTCGGCGTTCTCAAGTCCCTACGGCCCGCTGCAAATCTATCGAACGGCAACGACAGTTGGGCGCTGCGGCTCAGGCTCCCACGGCATACCGGCGCTCGGGCCGCCCGACCCCGCCGTACTTCAGGCTGACCTGGGCGATCCCCTCTTCGGCAAGATATTCGAGGTACCGGCGAGCGCTCACCCGCGAGGTGCCGAGCTTTTCCGCGGTTTCGCTGGCTGAAATCGGGCCCGCGGATTCGCGCAGGATCCGCTCGACAAGTCCCATGGTTTCAACGCTGCAGCCCTTGGGCAGCGGCTTCCTGCTCTGCCCGCCCAGCCCGAAGAGCCGGTTGACGTCCTCTTGGTCCAGCGGCTGGTCGGGCGCGCGCAGCGAACGGTAGGTCTTCCGGTAGTGCTCCAGGCGGTGGTGCAGGTCCTCGCGGGAGAACGGCTTCATCAGGTAGTGGACTATTCCACCGCGCAGGGCCCGGCGCACGGTCTCCATTTCGCGGGCGGCGCTGATCACGATCACGTCCAGTTCCGGTTTGGCATCGCGCAGGTGCTGGAGCAGGTCCAGACCGTTCATGTCCGGCAGGTGGATGTCCAGCAGCACGAGGTCGGGCTGCAGCGTTTTCACCGCGCGCAGCGCTTCGACAGCGGTGTAGGCGAGACCCACCACCTCATAGCCGGGTTCGCTGTTCACGAATCCTGAATGGACCTTGGCGACCATGAAATCGTCATCGATCACCAGTACCTTGATCACGCGGTTTTCCTACTTTCTGAGTGTAGCGGTGAAACGGGCGCCGTCGTCGTTGACTGCCTGCACGTCGCCGGAGCGCCTGCGGCAGACCAGCCGGGTCAGCGCCAGCCCGAACCCCCGGCCGCCGGCGCTGGAACTGTCCTTGGTGGAGTAGCCCTGGGTGAAGATCTCGGCGAGTTCGGCCTCGTTGATTCCCACCCCATTGTCCCTGACGACGACGGTGACCTGCCCGCCGGTCCCTGCCACCGAAATCCGGATGGCCGGGTCCGAGGTTTCGCCGACCGCATCCATGGCGTTGTCCAGCAGGTTCCCGATGACCGTGGTGAGGTCACGGGCCAGCTCGTCGTCGCAGCGTTCAAGCCGCGATTCCTCGCCCAGCTGAACCTTGATCCCCTTTTCGGTGGCCACGCTGGTTTTGGCGATCAGCAACGCGGCGATGGTCGGGTCGGCTATGCGGGCAGCGATGTCCTCGAAGATGCGGCTGCGGCTGAAGCTGACCCCGTCGATGAAGTTCACCACCTCCGCGTACTCCCGCAGCTGCACCAGTCCGGAAATCGTGTGCAGCTGGTTGGCGAATTCGTGGGTCTGGGCGCGCAGCATGTCGGTGGTGGCCTTGGTGTCGCCGAGCTCCTGCTCCAGCAGCGTCAGGTCCGTCCGGTCGCGCAGGGTGGTGACCGATCCCAGGTCCCGTCCGGAAGAGGAGACCAGCATGCGGTTGAAGACGATGACCTTCTCCCCCACCAGCATCTGCCGGTCCGGGATCGGCTGCTCGATCATCAGCGCCTGGCTCACGGCCTTGGGCACGTCCAGCTCCTCCAGCGTACGGCCCACGCACTGCGCGGGCAGTTCGAGCAGGTGGCGTGCCTCGTCGTTGACCAGGGTGATCCGACGGTCAGAGCCGATGGACACCACTCCCTCGCGCACCCCGTGCAGCAGCGCCTCGCGGTACTCCACCAGCCCGGCGATCTCCGCCGGCTCCATGCCCAGGGTCTGCTTCTTGACCCGGCGCGAGAGCAGTACCGACCCGACGCCGCCCAGCAGCACCGAGACCAGCAGCACCACGGCGGTGGTCGGGGCGACCTCGCTGAAGATCTCCTCGGTGCTCGGATAGTTCTGCCCGACGCTCACGAATCCCACCATTTCGCTGTCCAGGTCGTAGACCGGGACCTGGGCGACAAGCACTCGGTTTCCGCCGCGTTTCACGTCCCCGGTCCAGGCCCTCCCGGCGAGCACGGTGCTCTCCGGCGGCATGGTTTTCGTGCCGATCTCGTCCGGCCGGCTGGAGGTGAGGATGACCCCGTCGCTGCCGGAGATGCTGACGAAACGCAGCCCGGAGACGCTGCGCACGGTTTCGGCCATGGCCGGCATCGCGGCGCCCTGACGCGGCTCGGCGTCCGGGAGCAGCGTGCGCAGCAACGGGCTGGCCGCCAGCGATTCGGCCGCGGACAGGCTGCGCCGGCCTTCGGATTCCTCGAAGCTGTCGATGGCCTGCCCGACGGTCAGGGCAATCACCCCGACCAGCACCACGCAAATCAGCAGCAGCTGCAGGATCAGGTACTGGCCGGCTAGGGTGAACTTGAATCTGGGCCCGGCGGAAGCAGGGGCACCGGCTGCTGGCATCAGCACTCCTTCGGCCTTCGCATCCCGCCCCGCACCGACGGTGCGGCAACATTGGGATGGGGTAGATTTTTGCGACTTCACTACCCCATCATGTTCGAGACCTGAATCACAGGCCCCCGTCCGGTTACACAATGAACATTATCTACTTTGTGTACGCAAGAGTGAGCCGTGTCACCGCCGCGCATAGCGTGGAGGAATTCCACTCACCCACCGATTCGATGAGGAATCACCATGCGAACATTCAAGACCCTGCGCCTGGCCGCCGTCGCCGCCGGCCTAGCCCTGGCCGCCACCGGCTGCGGAGTGACCAGCTCCGGCACCGACTCCAGCGAAGCACCGGCCGCGTCCGGCCCGGTCGAGGGCCTGCGGATCCTGGTGCCGAACACCCCCGGCGGCGGCTATGACACCACCGCCCGCGTGGCCGCCAAGGTCATGGAGGAAACCGACATCGCAGCCAACCCCGAGGTCTTCAACCTCGCCGGGGCCGGCGGCACCGTGGGCCTGGCCCGCATCGTCAACGAGTCCGGCAACGGCGACCTGGCCATGCTCATGGGACTTGGCGTGGTCGGCGCCAGCTACACCAACGACACCGACGCCAAGCTGACCGACACCACCCCGATCGCCAAGCTCATCGAGGAGCCCGGCGCGATCATGGTCTCCAAGGACTCCGAGTTCAAGACCATCGACGATCTGGTCGAGGCCTGGAAGAAGGATCCGGGCAGCATCAGCGTCGGCGGCGGCTCCTCACCGGGCGGCCCGGACCACCTGCTGCCGATGCAGCTGGCCCAGACCGTGGGCATCGATCCGACCAAGGTGAACTTCGTGTCCTACGACGGCGGCGGCGACCTGCTGCCGGCCATCCTGGGCAACAAGGTCGATGTGGCCGCCTCGGGAGCCGGCGAGTACATGCAGCAGATCGAGAAGGGCGAGATCCGCGTGCTGGCCACCAGTGGCGATAAGCGCCTGGAGAACGTGGACGCTCCGACCTTCATCGAGTCCGGCATCGACCTGAACTTCACCAACTGGCGCGGCGTGGTCGCCCCGCCGGAGATCTCCGAGGCTGACAGGGAAAAGTGGATCAACGTGCTGACCACCATGCACGAGTCCGACGCCTGGAAGCAGGCGCTGGAAACCAACGGCTGGACCGACGCGTTCATCACCGGCGATGAGTTCTCCTCGTTCCTCACCGAGCAGGACCAGCGTGTGGCCGACGTGCTGAAGGCCCTGGGGCTGGCGTGAGCCAAGTAGCCACGCCGGCGAAGAAACGCGTCGAACTGCTGTTCGCCGCGTTTCTTTTTCTCCTCGGCGTTCTGGTGCTCGTTGATGCGTCGCAGATCCATGTGACGTACTCCCAGGCCGACCCGGTGGGACCCAAGACGGTCCCCTACCTGGTCGCCGGGCTGCTGATGGCCTCGGCCATCGCCCTGGGCGTGACGGTGCTGCGCGGCAATCTGGCCGAAGGCGACGAAGGCGAGGACGTCGATCTGGGCCAGCCGACAGACTGGAAGACGCTGCTGCCGCTGGTCGGCGTGTTCGTGCTGAACATCGTGCTGATCAACTGGGCCGGCTGGGTCATCTCCGGCACGCTGCTGTTCTTCGGATCGGTGCTCGCCCTGGGCGGCCGCCGCTACGTGCTGACCTTCCTCATTTCGCTGCTGCTGGCCGTGGGCTCCTTCTACGGCTTCTATCTGGGCCTGGGCATCAAGCTGCCGGCCGGAATCCTGGAGGGGGTGCTGTAGATGGATACCCTGAATCTGCTGATGGAGGGCTTCGCTTCCGCGCTGACCCCGATCAACCTGCTGTTCGCCTTCCTTGGGGTGCTGCTGGGCACCGCCGTGGGCGTGCTGCCGGGCATCGGCCCGGCCATGGCCATCGCGCTGCTGCTGCCGGCCACCTACGGCATGCAGACCGATGCGGCGCTGATCATGTTCGCCGGCATCTATTACGGCGGCATGTACGGCGGGTCGACCACCTCGATCCTGCTGAACACCCCGGGCGAATCCGCCACGGTGATCACCGCGATCGAAGGCCACAAGATGGCCAAGGCCGGGCGCGCCGCGCAGGCGCTGGCCACCGCCGCCATCGGCTCGTTCATCGCCGGCACCATCGGCACCGCGCTGCTGGTGGCCTTCGCCCCGATCGTGGCTGACTTCGCGGTCAGCATGGGCGCCCCGAGCTACATGGCCATCATGCTGCTGGCGCTGATCACCGTCACCGCAGTGCTCGGCTCCTCCAAGATCCGCGGGTTCGCCGCGCTGGGTCTGGGCCTGGCCATCGGCCTGGTCGGCATGGACCCGGTCTCCGGCCAGAACCGCCTGGTCTTCGGTTTCGCGCCGCTGGCCGACGGGCTGGACATCGTGGTGGTGGCCGTGGCGATCTTCGCCATCGGCGAAGCGCTGTGGATCGCCGCTCACCTGCGCCGCACCCCGGTGAAGACCATCCCGGTGGGCACCCCGTGGATGGGCAGGCAGGACTGGAAACGCTCCTGGAAGCCGTGGCTGCGCGGCACCGCGTACGGCTTCCCGTTCGGCGCGCTGCCGGCCGGCGGCGCCGAGGTACCCACCTTCCTGTCCTATGTCACCGAGAAGAAGCTGACCAAGCACCCGGAGGAATTCGGGCACGGCGCCATCGAGGGAGTCGCCGGCCCGGAGGCGGCGAACAACGCCTCGGCCGCCGGCACGCTGACCCCGATGCTCACCCTGGGCCTGCCGACCAACGCCACCGCCGCGGTCATGCTGGCATTCCTGGTGCAGAAGGGCATCCAGCCCGGCCCGTTCCTGTTCGACAACGAGCCGGACCTGCTATGGACCATGATCGCCAGCCTGTTCATCGGCAACGCCCTGCTGCTGCTGATCAACCTGCCGCTGGCGCCGATGTGGGCCAAGCTGCTGAAGATCCCGCGCCCGTACCTCTACTCCGGGATCCTGTTCTTCGCCACGCTCGGCGCCTTCGCCGTCAACTTGCAGGCCACCGACCTGGTGCTGCTGCTGGTCATCGGCGCGCTGGGCTTCGCGATGAGGCGCTTCGGGCTGCCGGTGCTGCCGCTGATCCTCGGTGTGATCATCGGCCCGCGCGCCGAGAAGCAGCTGCGCCAGACTCTGCAGCTGTCCAGCGGCGAGGTCT
Organism: Arthrobacter sp. AG1021; assembly: GCF_003633665.1. Classification (NCBI taxonomy): domain Bacteria; kingdom Bacillati; phylum Actinomycetota; class Actinomycetes; order Micrococcales; family Micrococcaceae; genus Arthrobacter; species Arthrobacter sp. AG1021. The sequence goes on from NZ_RBLB01000007.1 coordinate 125,180, forward strand.
CCGGGCTGTTCGGCGAACCGCTGGCCGTGGCGATCTACGTGATCATCGCGCTGGTGCTGCTCTTCCCGCTGATCCTCAAGCTGGTGCGCCGCCTGCGTGGCGGTTCAGCCCCGGCCCTGGCGGCCCCCGCCACCGGGCCGCTGGACGGGCCCGGCACGCTGGATGCCGCCGCGGAATCTGATACCGCGCAGGAGCAGGACCCCGACCGCGCCGCGCGCACCGTGCCGCAGCCGGCCCCGCAGGACGAGCATCGACGGAAGGATCAGCCATGAGCATCGTGGTGGGATACATCCCTTCCCCGGCCGGGGAGGCGGCGCTGGACCGGGCGGTCCTCGAAGCCCGGCGCGCCGGCTGCATCCTGGTTGTGGTGAACTCCTCCAAGGGAGACGCCCCGGTCGACGACCGGCTGATCGACGCCCGGCAGTTCAACGAGCTGGAAGCCAGGCTGGCCGGGGAGGACATCGACTTCTGGATCGAGCGTTTCCCGCAGGGCGGCGACGCGGCGGCCGAGGTGCTACGCGTGGCCGAGGCCCGCCGCGCGGAGCTGATCGTCATCGGGCTGCGCAAGCGCAGCGCAGTGGGCAAGTTCCTCATGGGCAGCACCGCCCAGCGGATCATCCTGCAGGCCACGTGCCCGGTCTTGTCCCTCAAAGCACCCGACCATTTGTAAACGCAGTTCGGCGAAGGCCGTGGATTCCCCCTTGCGGGATCCACGGCCTTCGCTATGTCCGGTGTGCAGCGGGCAGGCTACCCTTGCAACAGGTAGCGCGAGAGTTCTGCCAGCCGTTCCGGGATCCGCTCCGTCATGCCCTCGGCGCGCATCCGGTAGCCCAGCAAGTGCTCGATCAGATACCAGGACTGCAGGGAAGGCAGGCGGGACTGCTCGTTGACCGGGCAGCGCTGGTTCGGATCCCAGTAGTCGAAAATTTCCAGCAGCTCGGACTTGTCCATGAACAGCCCCGGCTGCGGCGTGTAGCGCTGCATCCGGTCCGGAATGAATCCCCCGGCGCGGATAAACCACCCGGCGAACGTCGAGTCGCTGTCGATGTCCCGGCCCTTCGGACCCTCCGCCTTGGGCTGGGCCAGCTTCCGGGCCACGTATTCGGCCAGGGCTACCGGGTCCTCCATGAGTTGGCGTCCGCGCCGGGTCGCGGTGAGCACGCCCTTGGCCTTGCGCAGCAGTCCCATCTGCTGGGCCGATTCGCGCAGCCGGATCACCGTGATCATGTTGTTCTCGCGCTTCGTGCTCCCGCTTTCGTAGTCGATGCCATCCAGCCCGGAGCGTTCCACCAGCTCTCCGACGATCTTCGGAGGCAGCCACCCGGCGGCCGAGAGCTTGACCGGGGCGTCGCACAGGGCGGTGAGCACCGCGAAGGGCCGCATCAGATCGACAAACCACGGCGGGATCGTGATGCCGCCCGGTTGCAAGCCCAGGCCGATCTGGGCGGCAGGCACGGAGATCGCCCGGCGCAGCTCCGGTTCCATCGTGTCGAACCAGCGGCCCAGTCCGTTGTCGCCGGTGAATTGCGCGGCAAGCATGGCCAGGCGAGCGTCGGCCACGTCCGCGCGGAATTCCGCGGGTTCCAACGGATTCCAGCGTCCGCCGCGCCAGTGCATCCAGGCCACGATGTCCTGCGCTTCGAGGTCCTCCGGCGCCGGGTTGCCCTGGAGGATCGAGAGTTTCTCCTGCCAGCCGTGGATCCCGCCGCTGTCCTCCAGCGGGGCGCGCAGCTGCCCGGCCACCACACGGTAGGGCGCCTCACCCGGTGCCTTGGCCCGCTGCGCTTCAACGGTGATCTTGTGCATCCAGCAGTCTCCGAAGTCGTATTCGAAGTAGAGTTCGCCGCCGGCTGCGGCCAGGGCCTGGCCCAGCGTGGTGGTCTCCTGGGGCTCGCCGACCCCGATCTCCGGCCGGCTCTGCTCTTCGTACCAGGTGATGGCCTGTCCGGCATCCTCGCGGGCATAGGGGACGGCGCTGTGAAACGCTTGGAGGTGCGCATGTTCCCAGCCCATGACGCATTGCAGGGCCAGCCCGGCTTCATCGAGCATGATGCCGTCGTCAATTTCCATGGTGCGCCAGATGGGCGGCGCGGAGCCTTCCAGCACGATTCGCAGTGTGAGCATCCGACGCAGTGGTATCACGTGTGGCATGGCTATGACTCTACCGATGCCGGGCGCCCGACGCTTCCCGCGTCCCACCTCATCGACGCCTGATCTGGCTGGCCGCCGCCGTCGGGCGCGCGGTCGCATTGATGGCCGATATTCACGGCCGATTATCAGCGTCCATACAGCAATGCATGGGTTTTTTCGAGCTATCGGCTGAAATGCCTGCGGAAATAGGGGGAACCGCGCTTGAGGGAATACCGTTAGAGGAGGAAACCCGCTCGTTGGCTCCCGACGGGCCCACCGAGCACCCGGCGCCGTGGCCCCGTTTGGCACGCCTGTCCCCTGTAAAGGCTTTAATCTTGAACGGCAATGCAACCTTCAGACACAACAACGTAGCGCTGCTCTCGGTGAACAGCGTGCTCGCCGACGAGGTGCTCAGCTCCGCCGAGTTCGACGAGCGGCTGGCCCCGAGTCTGAAACGGCTGCGCCTGTCCAAGAAGCTGCTCGAACGCGTCTCCGGGGTCGCCGAACGCCGCTGGTGGTCGGCGGGAACCACCTTCGACGACGCCGCGATCTCGGCCGGCAAGCAGGCGCTGGACGCCGCAGGCATCGAACCCGGGCAGATCGGCCTGCTGATCAACACCTCGGTGACCCGACGCAACCTTGAGCCATCGGTGGCCTCCAAGGTGCACCACGGTCTGGGCCTGCCCTCCTCCGCCATGAACTTCGACATCGCCAACGCCTGCCTGGGCTTCGTCAACGGCATGACCCTGGCCGCGAACATGATCGACTCCGGGCAGATCAGCTACGCGCTGATCGTCGCCGGCGAGGACGCCCAGCCCACCCAGGAAGTCACCTTCCAGCGGCTGAACGACCCGAACTCCACCCGCGAGGACTACCTGCGCCAGTTCGCCACCCTGACCTTGGGCTCCGGCGCGGCAGCCGCGGTCATCGGCCCGGCCGATCTGCACCCGGGCAAGCCGCGGATCCTGGGCGGGGTCTCCCGCGCCGGCACCGCGCACCACGAGCTGTGCGTGGGCGGGCCGGCTGGCATGTACACCGACAGCAAGGGACTTCTGGACAACGGCCTGGAACTGGTGGTCGACGCCTGGGACGAGGCGCACGCCGCCGGCTGGAACTGGAAGTCCATGGACCGCTACGTCACGCACCAGGTCTCCAAGTCGTACACCAACGCCATCATCAAGGCCGTGGGCCTGGTCAAGGACAAGGTCCCGGTGACCTTCCCCAAGTGGGGCAACGTGGGCCCTGCCTCGCTGCCGATGACCCTGTGGCAGGAGGCGAAGTCGCTCAAGCCCGGGGACCGGGTGCTGTGCATGGGGGTGGGCTCGGGACTGAACACCGCGATGATGGAACTGGCCTGGTGACCGGCCCATTCCCCGGCGTCGCCCAGCAGCACTCCCGCCACCTGACAGTTCCGTCCACCTCCCTGGTCGACGTCCCGGGCACCAGCCACCGCTGGCACCTGCTGGACAACCAGGCTGAACTCGAATCCCGCGGCATCACCCCGGTCGGCACCCTGCTGTGCGTGCACGGCAACCCCACCTGGTCCTACCTGTGGCGCTCCTTGTTCGCCCACGTCTCACGGCACGCCCTGCCCTGGCGCATCGTCGCGGTGGACCAGCTGGACATGGGCTTCTCCGAGCGCACCGGAGTCTTCCGCCGCCTGGCCGACCGGGTCAACGACCTGGGCGACCTGACCGCTGCGCTGCAGCTGTCCGGCCCGGTCACCACCGTGGGCCATGACTGGGGCGGGATCATCTCCCTGGGCTGGGCCGTGGCCCACCGCGGGCAGCTGGCGAATGTGGTGCTGACCAATACCGCGGTGCACCCAGCCGGCTTCGAGCTGCCCGCCGCGCTGCAGCTGGCCTCCCACCCGGCGGTGCACGGCTGGGGCACCACCAGCACCGATGCGTTCCTGCGGGTCACCCACTCGCTGGCCACCCCCGCGCTGGCCCCCGAGGTCAGGAAGGCCTACATGTCCCCCTACACCAGCGCCGCGCAGCGCACCGGGGTGGGCAACTTCGTCGCAGACATCCCCTTCGCACCCGGCCATCCCAGCCGCCCGGCCCTGGATTCCATCTCCGAGGCCATCCGCGAACTCACCGTGCCGGCCCTGATGCTGTGGGGACCGAAGGACCCGGTCTTCTCCGACCGCTACCTGCGCGACTTGATGGACCGCCTGCCGCAGGCCAAGGTGCACCGCTTCGAGGGCGCCGGGCACCTGGTGGCCGAGGACCGCGACATCGCCACCCCGATCTTCGACTGGCTCCAGTCCGCCGGCGCTAGCGAGACCGTGCGCGCGGGCAGCCTGCAGGACTACCGTCCGATGCTCGCGCAGCTCGACGAGCGCACCGCGGATCACAGCCCCGCGGTGGTGGACATCAGCCCGCCTCGCACGCTGTCCTGGGCGCAGCTCGGCCAGCGCGTGAACGCCCTGGCCAAGGGCCTGGAGCGGATCGGCGTGCGCCCCGGCTCCCGGGTCAACCTGCTGGTCCCGCCGGGCATCGAGCTGACCACGCTGATCTACGCCTGCCTGCGCCTGGGCGCGGTGATCGTGGTGGCCGACGCGGGCCTGGGCACCAAGGGACTGGGCCGGGCCATCAAGGGCGCCGGGCCGCAATTCCTGATCGGCATCCAGCGCGCGCTCATCGGCGCCAAGGCGCTGAACTGGCCGGGCACGCGCATTTCCGCCACGCAGCTGCCGCCGGCCCTGGCCAAGGTCCTGGGCGTCGGGCACTCGGTGCCGCAATTGCTGGAAGCCGGCGCCGCGGGCGCCCCGCAGGCCGGGGACTTCGCCCCGGCGGACCCTGACGCGGATGCAGCGGTGCTGTTCACCTCCGGCTCCACCGGCCCGGCCAAGGGCGTGGTGTACACCCACCGCCAGCTGGCCGCCATGCGCGATACGCTGTCCGCCACCTACCAGCTGAAGCCCGGTTCCGCGCTGGTGGCGGGCTTCGCCCCGTTCGCGCTGCTGGGCCCCGCCCTGGGCGCCACCTCGGTGACCCCGGACATGGACGTGACCGCACCGAAGACGCTCACCGCCGCCGCGCTGGCCGACGCGGCCGCCGCGATCGACGCCACCGTGGTCTTCGCTTCCCCGGCAGCCTTGGCCAACGTGCTGGCTACCCGGGACGAGCTGACCACCGCGCAGCGCCGGGCCCTGGAGCAGGTGTCCCTGCTGCTGTCGGCCGGGGCGCCGATCCCGGAGCCGCTGCTGGCCGAGGTCCAGCAGCTGGCCCCGCAGGCCTCGGTGCACACCCCCTACGGCATGACCGAGGCCCTGCCGGTCACGGACATCGACCTGGCCGGCATCCGCGCGGCAGGTTCCGGCAATGGCGTCTGCGTGGGCACCCCGGTCGCCGGGGCCAGCGTGGCCATCGCGGTGCTGGACTCCGCGGGCGAGCCCGCCGCCGAGCCGTCCACCGAGCCCGGGCTGACCGGCGAGATCCTGGTCCGCGCCCCGCATGTGAAGGACCGCTACGACCGGTTGTGGATCACCGAGCAGCTGAGCACGTCCATCCCCGGGTGGCACCGCACCGGCGACGTGGGGCATCTGGATACCGAAGGACGGCTCTGGGTCGAGGGCCGCCTGGCCCATGTGCTGCGCACCGCCGGCGGACCGCTCACCCCGGTGGCGGCCGAGAACCTGGCGCAGGGCGTGCCCGGCGCCGGGCGCGCCGCCCTTGTTCCGGTCGGGCCGGCCGGCACGCAGAGCGCGGTCATCGTGATGGAAACCGTGCCTGCCGCCCGCAAGCCGGCCCCGGCATCCCCCGAGCTGTCGCAGCAGATCCGCCGGGCCGTCGCGACCGCCGGCGTCGAGGTCTCGGCCGTGCTGGTGGTTCCCGAGCTGCCCACGGACATCCGCCACAATTCGAAGATCGACCGGGCTCACCTGGCCGGCTGGGCCGCCGCCACGCTGGCCGGAGGAAGGATCCGCAAGCCATGACACCACGCAACCAGCCGATGACCGCACGCCGGGTGCTGGTCACCGGCGCCAGCGGCATGCTCGGCGCAGCCGTCGCGCAGCTGCTGCGCAAACAGGGCCACCACGTGCGCACCTTCCAGCGCCGCGCCTCGCACGGCGCCACCGACGAGGTGCTGGGATCGCTGACCGACCCGCAGCAGATCGCCCGGGCGGTCGAGGGCATGGACGCCGTCATCCACCTGGCCGCCAAGGTGTCGTTCACCGGGCACTGGGACGACTTCGTCGCCACGAACATCGAGGGGACCAGGCGCCTGCTGGATGCTGCGCAGGCGGCCGGGGTGGAGGACTTCGTGTTCGTCTCCTCCCCTTCCGTCGCGCACTTCGGCCAGCCGCTGGCCGGCGCCGCGGCAGGGGCAGCCGACCCGGCCAAGGCCCGAGGCAACTATGCCCGGTCCAAGGCGGCGGCGGAGCTCGAAGCCCTGTCCCGCAACAACGACCGGTTCCGGGTCGCCGCGATCCGCCCGCACGTGGTGTGGGGCCCGGGCGACACCCAGCTGGTGGAGCGCGTCATCGAGCGCGCCGCCGGCGGCCGGCTGCCGCTGCTGGATGGCGGCGCGGCGCTGATCGACACCACCTACATCGACAACGCGGCCGACGCCATCGTCCGGGGGCTGGAGCGCATGCAGCAGGCGCAAGGGCTCGCGCTGGTTGTCACCAACGGCGAACCGCGCCCCGTCGGCGAGCTGATCGCCGGCATCTGCCGAGCCGGCGGGGCGCCGGCTCCGAAGCTCAGCGTGCCGGGCTGGCTGGCGCGCGGCGCCGGGGCGGTCATCGAACGCGCCTGGCTGGCCGCCGGTGCACGCAACCTGGTCCAGGACGAGCCGCCCATGACCCGGTTCCTGGCAGAGCAGCTGTCCACCGCGCACTGGTTCGACCAGCGCGAAACCCGCCGGGTGCTGGATTGGCGGCCCGGGGTCACGATCGACCAGGGGCTGGCACAGCTTGCGGCGCACTACGGAGGAAAAGCCCCGTTGCAGGCCCGCTGATTCCCCTGGCCCTGCCCCTTGCCCGGGGGCAGGGCCAATTTTTTTGAAACTACTTAGTTTCGAAAAAGGGAATATTGCCCACGGGTATTGCGTTTAGGGGCTTTCACTAGGCTTTTTCATTTTCGGCTGCACCGAAGGTGGTGTCGCTCTCACTTCCCGCGATTACCGGCTTTTCAATGCGCGCGACACGTATGGTGGGGTGGACAATCCCACCTACCAGGAGAAGCGAAAAACATGAGTGCCGTTATCACCCGGGCCGAAGCACGACCCAAGTACAGAGTCAGCATGGTCGAGCTGCTGATTCTTGCTGTGGGCGCGACAACCGTGAACTCCGCGCTATACTTCACCGGCAGGTCCACCGGCGCCTCTTTCAATGTCACCGGGGCGCCGATCGACGAAATCAGCTACGCCTTGGTGGGCGCGGCGAGCTTCGTGCCGATCCTGCTGATGGGCACCATCGCCCTGTACCTGGGCTGGCTCAAGCCGTCCATGCTCCCGGCCGCCCGCTGGATCGGCGTCATCGTCGCATTAGGCTCCATCGCCAGCTCCTACATCGCGACCGACAACTTTGCCGCCGGCACCTGGCTGGGCCTGATGCACGTCGTCAGCGCCATCGCCTGGTTCCTCGCAATAGGACGCACGTCCGCACACTAGGCCCCGAGCTTTCCACGCCGCGTCGCCCCCTCGGGGTGGCGCGGCTTGCGCGTTAATCCGTCCAGCACGCCGGCATTGCGCCCACGACGACGACCGCCATCCATCGGGCGGCGTAGTGTGGTTCACTGTATTCAACAAGGGCGGCGATCACCTACCGCAGTTCCTTGGCTTGCACAACCGTTGGCGGAGCTTCTGGACGTCGGGAGGCATGATGGGACTGTGGGACGGGACGGACGTCCCTACGCGGGAACAATTCGACTACTGGCAGGATGTCATTTGCCGCGAGTTCGTGCCCTTGTCGGCCGTCAAGACCGGCGAGATCACGGGCTTCGCTTCGAAGGTCGAAACTTCCGCGCTCGGTTCGCTCAACCGCGCCAGCATCATGTCCAAGGCGCAGATCACCCGGCGCAGTTCCCGGGAAATCGCGGTTTCTGATCAGGCGTATTTCTTCGTGAACCTGCAGCTTGCCGGGCAATGCTTGGCCCGTGTCGGGGGAACCTGCTCCGTGGTTGCTCCGGGGGATTTCATGGTTGTCGACACCACCGAACCCTATGAATTCGAGTTCAAGGGCGATTGGAGGATGCTCTCCTTCCGCGTGCAGCATGCCAGCCTTGCCCATCGGCTGGCGGCTTTCCGCTCCCGGTTGGGCACTTCGATCGGCTCAACCGGCGCCGGTGCGGCGGTGACCAGCCTGATGACCAGCTTGAGCTCCCTGCCTGACGACCTCCCGCCCGCTTCGGCAGAAGCCTTGGTCCAGGCGTTCGAGTCTGCGGTCATCGGAACCCTGGCGGCGGCTCCCGGCCCGGCCGGCGACTCCATCGGCACAACACCCCTGCGGGCCGCCGTCATGGAATTCGTGAGGCGGAACTACGGGGATCCTGGCTTGGGTGTTAACCTCGTCAGCCGCGCATTCTCGATTTCCCCGCGCACCCTGCACACTCTTTTCGAGGGCACCGGCATCTCCTTCGCGAAGATGGTCAGGCAGCTTCGGCTCCAGCACGCGTTCGACGTGCTCTCGGATCCCTCCTGCTCGCTGTCCGTGACCGAGCTTGCCCGGATCTGCGGATTCTACGACCCCAGTTCCTTCTCCAGGGCGTTTCGTCGGCACTTCGATGTGAGCCCCCTCGAGCTGCGCCGCGCCCGCGCTGCGCAAACTGCATAGGACCGCCGCACGGACTGCATAGCTATTGCACGGAAAAAGCAGTGATATGGATCTCAAGACCAGTTCGCTCGGGCCACCAGCGCCTAGGAAATTTGAGAGAGATCATCATGACCGTTTCATTTTCGCTCACCGCAGACCAGGAACAGCTGAAGCGGCAGGCCCGCAGCTTCGCCCGCGAGCAGCTGCGGCCGCTCATGACCGCCGTCGGCCAAAGTGCGGACCCGCTGCAGCGTGCGCTGCTGCTGCGCCCGGTGATGGAACAGGCAGTGCAGGGCGGCTTCCTGAAGTCGCTGATCCCGGTCCCCTTCGGCGGCCTGGCCAGCAGCGGCGTGGACGCGGCGATCTTCATTGAGGAACTGGCTTCCGAAAGCCCGGACTTCGTGATCTCGATGGCCGGACCGCTGATCGCACTGGCGCCGGTTTACGAAGTGGGAACCGCCGAGCAGATTGCCCGCTTCGTCACGCCGTTCCTAGCCGATCACGGGGCACCCGTAGCGGCCATGGCCTACAGTGAACCCGGTGGCAGCGCAAACTTCGATGCCGAGTCGCCGGCCGAGGGCGTGCGGACGCGCGCGGTCCTGGACGGCGATGAATGGGTGATCAACGGATCCAAGGCCTGGGCCTCGCATCTGGGCGGCTGGGATGGCGAGGGGCCTGACCTGATGACCATCGTCTGCCGGACGGACAGGGGCGTATCGCTCATCGTTGCCGAACGCGAACAGCTTCGCGGGCATATCGACGTGGACGAGTACTACGATCTTCCCGGCCTGCGTGGCTGCCTCACCACGCGGGTCACGTTGCGGGATGTGAGGGTTCCCAAGGACTACCTGCTGGGGGACGAAGGAGACGGAGTCCGGCTGACGCGCAATGCGTTCCAGGCCAGCGGAGCCTCCATCGGGACCTTTTCGGTGGCGGCCATGCGCCAGGCCTTCGACATCGCCCTGCGTTTTGCCCAAAGCGAGAAGCGCGGCGGCCTTGTCCCCGTCATCGAGCACCAGGCGGTCGCCGATATCCTCGCCGACGCCAAGGGAAAAATCGAAGCGGTGCGCCTGCTGTCGTGGTCGGCGCTGGATGCGGTGTTCGCCGGGCGGCCCGGCGCCCCCGAACTGTCGCTGCACGCGAAGATCTTCGGCTCCGAAACCGGGGTCGAGGTGATCAACGCGCTTATCAAGGCCGTCGGCGTCACCGCCTACGACCACGATTTCCCCATGCTCCGCCACCTGATGGATGTCCTGGCCTACCCGATCATCGAAGGCGGCAACGTCGGCGTACGCCGCCGCCAGCTTCAGGCGATGATGAGCGACCATGCCTACGAACCGCTGGCCGCATCGGGTCTGGCTTAGCCGATCCGAGGACTGCCGCTTCCGCATTTCCCTGCTGCCGGTCCTTCGCCGGAATTGGCTACCCGTAGATATGGATGCTTCCACCGTACCCGGTGGGAAGCCTGCGCCCGGAAACCCACCCGGCCAGGACCTCGTAGGTCTGGGCCAGTGTCAGCGACTGCGGTCCGTAGCGCTCCACGTCGTCATCCGGATGGCTGGTCATCAGGTCCGCATCCGGACCATATGCGATGCGCATGTTGTAGGCCCGGTCGTCGACCACTGCCAGCTCCAGCATGAAATTGCCGTCGTCCAGGCGTGCGCCCTGCGCATATTTGTTGATCGGTTCCTCCCTCTGGAAAGTGAAGGTTTGTCCCGGCTCCGTCAGCGACTGCAGCACCTCGGCAATCTGCGGGATCGATTCGAGCTCTTCCCACACGGGCGTTTCGCTGGTTGTCCAGAACATCTCTTCATCCGGTTCAGGATCCTCCGGCAGGAGGTTCAGTTCCTCCGCGGAATACCACTCGCGCCGGTGGTGCAGAACCAGCCGGCCCACAGCGTGTGAAGTATCAATCATGGGCCCCAGCCTAGGAGGCGGCACCGACGATTCGGCGCCGGGCGCGCATGGGCGGCCGCGGAACCGTTGGCGGCCGGTCCGGAGGCCGCCGATGAATCGGGCATCGGCGCTGGGCGTCAGCCGATGGTCGCGATCACCGTTTGCTGTTTGACGATGGCTCCTTCTTCCACCAGGTGGGTCAGGGTCCTGGCTTCGGGTGCGGTGATCTCCATGTCCACCTTGTCCACGGCGAGCTCCGCAATCCGTTCGTCCTGGCCACTGCGGTGCCGCCCGGGGGCGAACCAGGTGGCCACGGTCCCTCCGGCTTCGAGGTTCTTCTCGGACAGGACAGGAAACAGGATCTCGCTCATCGTGCCACCGCCTTCCATCGGCCGAGCAGGACCCGCGGGAGAGTGCAATGACCTCTGGTGCAGGCACTTGCGTACGCCACCGCCCCGGGCCGTCAGCTGGCCCAGGGCGGTGGTTGAGCCCTGCCGTCTACTGCTTGTACGGGTTCGGTGGCTTCGAGGAACCGCCCTCCGTAGTCGGCCCCTCCGGAGGCCGGGGTGTGGAAGGCCCTGGATTCGGCATTCGCGGGGCGGCCGGTCCCGATGGCGGGGCCGGATTGATCTGGAACGAATCCCGCTCGCTTGGTGGAGTGCCGCCTGCCAGGCGAACCAGCTCGGCGGTGTTTTCTGCGGTGCGGATCTGTGCGATCAGGGATTCAAGCCCTGCACGCGCCAGCACCAGATAGATGAGCACGAACAGCGGACCGACCAAGATCAGCACCGTGAACCCAAGGGCTCCATTGGACCTGAAACTGGCGATCACGAACACGAGGTATGCGATGACGAGCAACACCATAATCAAGATGTAGACAATCTTGATGATCGACGGGGTAATGAATTTCCTGAAGTCGAAATCGAAAAGGGCTTTCACTGTTTTGCCTGCTTTCTCATGCCGCTGCGGACGATGATGCCGAGACTACCCAGCAAATCGCCGCTCGATAAGAGTATTCACCCGGATTTTCCATCAATTGCACCAAGTCTCGGGAACCGGCAGAACACGTCCAGCGCCAGCATGTGGTCCCCGGCTACCTCGGCGGACCTACGGCTGGTAGCCGGTCGAGGTCCTCTCCCCGTCCCATGACGCCCCGCCGGAAACTGCCTTCCCGGTCTTCGCAGCACCCCTTCCGGCTGGCTGCAGGCCTAGGATGGGAAAATGACCGCCTCGACCCCGCCACCGCAGATCGCCCCCAGGCTTGTCCCCGGCGCCACCCTGCGGGCTATCGCCCCGTCCTGCTCGCGTGCCTATGTGATGGAACACGACAACACGCAATGGATCAACGAACGCTTCGCTACCATGGGACTCCAGATGCAATTCGGCGAGCACGTGGATGAGCTGGACGACTTCGACAGCTCCCCCATCGCCTCCCGGCTGGAGGACCTGCACGCCGCATTCGCGGATCCGGGAGTCGACGGGATCATCAGCGTCATCGGCGGATTCAACGCCAACGAGCTGCTACCCTACCTGGATTGGGAGCTGATCGCCGCCAACCCCAAGGTCTTCTGCGGATACTCGGATTTCACCGTCCTCGCCAACGCCATCTATGCGAAGACCGGGCTGATCACCTATGTCGGCGCCCATTGGTCCTCCTTCGGGATGCGGGAGCATTTCGAACCAACAGGCCAGTGGTTCCGGCAGGCAACGCATGAACTGTCATGGTCCATCGAGCACCGCACGGAGTTCACCGACGACTTGTGGTTCATGGACCAGGACCACCGCACCGTCCATGGGACCGATGGCCCATGGGTCTTGAATCCCGGGAAGGCAACGGGCCGGGTGATCGGCGGCAATCTCGGCACGCTGCGGCTGCTGCAGGGTGGCGGCATGATGCCCGGGCTGGCTGGCGCGTTCCTGTTCCTGGAGGAGGATGGAGCCGCGGACATCGACGAATTCGCGCGCAGTCTCGCCTCGCTGCTGCAGACGCCGGGGGCTGAGCAGATCCGCGGTCTGGCGCTCGGCCGGTTCCAGCTCGATTCCAAGATCACCCGCTCGCTGCTGGAACAGGTGATCGCCAAGCATCCGTTGCTGTCCACCGTGCCAGTGGTCGCCAATCTCGACTTCGGGCATACCAGCCCGATGTTTACTCTGCCCATCGGCGGCTGGGCCTCGCTCAATTCCATCGATGGCAGCGTGCGGCTGGATTTTGCCCATGAGCTCGACGGCCTCGCAGGCTGAATTCCGGCCGCATAGCGGCAACGGGCCGGCGCTCGCCGAAGGATTTCGGCGGGTGCCGGCCCGTCAGTGTAGTGCGACCGATATTGCCGCGCTATCGCGATGTTTCAGTTACGCCTTGTCGATGGCTTCCTTCAGCGTGGACAGCAGCAGTGCCACCGACGAGGGGTTTGCGTTGGGGCCCATCAGCCCGATACGCCACACGGTATTGGCGTACTGTCCCACGCCGCCGCCAATCTCGATGTTGAACCGGTCCAGCAGGTAGCCTCGGACCTTGGCGGAATCCACGGACTGGGGAACCTTCACGGTGGTCAGCTGCGGCAGTCGATGGCCCTCCGCGGCAAACAGCTCCAGCCCCATCTCCTGCAGGCCGTTCTGCAGCGCCGTGCCGGCTGCCTGGTGGCGTGCGGTCACCGTGTCGAGGCCTTCGCTGAGGATGCGCTCGAGGCCTGCCTCCAGCGAAGCGACCATGGCCACCGGAGCGGTGTGGTGGTAAGTGCGGCCGCCGCCGGTTGAACCGGTGGTGTATCCGCCCAGCAGGCCCAGGTCCAGGTACCAGGACTGGGGCTTCTGCACCCGACGCTCGAAGGCGCGGTCCGAAATGGTGAATGGCGCTAGGCCCGGGGCCACGCCGATGCACTTCTGGGTGCCGGCATAACCCACGTCGATGCCCCATTCGTCGGCAAGCACGGGCATGCCGCCGATGGAAGTCACCGCGTCGGTGATCAGCAGGGCATCGCCCTTGATGGCTCCCAACGCGGCGATGTCAGACAGCACGCCGGTGCTCGTCTCGGCATGCACACCGGCAATCACCGTCGGGTTCGGGTGCGCCTCGGCAACACGCTGCGCATCGATCGGAGTCCCGTATTCGTGGTCTACCCTGACGACCTCGGCGCCCACACGCGAAGCCACCTCGCACATGCGCTCGCCGAACAGGCCGTTGACGGCGATTACTGCCACATCGCCCGGGTTGATGGTGTTCACGAAAGCGGCTTCCATGCCAGCGGATCCGGTGGCGCTCAGCGGCAGGGTGCGAGCGTTGGACGTTCCCCATAGGGTTCGCAGCGAATCGCAGACCCGGTCCATGCGGGCAATGAATGCCGGGTCCAGATGCCCAAGCAACGGCAAGCCCAGGGCTGCGGTGGCCTCCGGGTAGGGGTTGCTGGGACCAGGTCCGAAAAGTTGGCGTTGAAGAACTGGCTGGGTCATGACGGCTCGCTTTCTTGACACGGTGAAGCTCTAACGTGCTTCAAGCCTATCGTCCGTCACCGATCAAAACGAAAGTTAACTTCCGTATGACAAAAATTCCACCATTTCGAAAGTCAGCTACACGTCGACATTTCCGCTCTTCCGCCTGCGTCGGCGCTGGTTCCGGTACTCTCGCACGGTGAGCCAGACAATAAACACGTCGAAGAGCGTCAAGGCCAATGTTCCCAGGCTGAATCCGGCAAGCAGTTCATAGCTCTGGTAGCCAATGAACATCAGCAGGAAGGCGATCATCCACGGATAGGCCCAGAGTTTGTCGAGCAACACCGCCCAGACCAATACCACTTTGACGATTCCGTGCAGCAAGAGATAGGCGGCGACGAACCATGATCCCGAAATTGTCAGCGACCCGCTGGCATGGAGCAGGAAATTGGCGATCGCGTCTCCCGGATCTTCCGAAAGCTCATGCTGCGTAAGTGCCTGGGACAGGGAATTCAACTGGTCGGGCTTGAACAGGAGAAAAAGCGCGCCGCCGACGATTTCCAAGCCACCGTCGAGGCCTTTGAACAGCAGCCCTACCTGAAAGATCCAGTCAAGAACCCGTGCACGGCGCTGATGCTCTTCGGCCATTTCGAGGTCCTCCCACCACCTACGCCATCTCCCGAACACCATTAATTCGGATTGTTCCACACTCGCATCGTTCGTTTGACGGATCAGTGCAATCTCACGGCCGGTACATTTCCCGAACACAACTTTCCAGCGTGGATGATTCGCGAACAGTTTTTCTAATCAGATTTTTTGATCAGATTCTCGGGCGGGGACGACAAGCACGGTTGCCAAACAGATTTCGTGACCAGAAAATTTGATCAGATTCCCGGCCACGACTCGCAAAGGACTGCTTCCGAGGGCCGCCAGAGATCCGTCCTGGACTCCAACGCCGGCTATCAGCGTCCCAAGACCTAGCTGGCAAGTCCCTCCATTTCCTTGAATCACCGGTAGGCATCAACAAGGCTGGGGATACGAAAGCGAAAGGAGCACACCTTGAAGAAAATCCTCATGGTCCTTACCAGCGTTTCAGAACTCGGCGATACCGGGGAGCCGACCGGCTACAACGTCGCTGAAGCCGCCCACCCGTGGAAGGTCTTCCGCGATTCCGGACACTTCGTGGATTTCGCTTCCATCAAGGGAGGCCAGCCACCGCGGGACACAGTGGATACCTCGGACCCGATTCAGGTGGCATTCACCCAGGACGAGACAACCCGTGCCGGCTTGTACAACACCGCCAGGGTTGAAGTCATAGACCCGCAGCAGTACGACGCGGTCTATCTTGTCGGCGGCCACGGCACCATGTGGGACTTCCCGAACAACGAAGGCCTGCAGAAGCTGATTTCAAGCATCTATCTCAAGGGCGGCATCGTCGGTGCGGTCTGCCACGGCCCGGCTGGGTTGCTTGATGTGGAACTCGACCACGGCATGAAGCTGCTGACGGGCAAGCATGTCGCCGCCTTCACGAATTCGGAGGAGATCGCGGTGGGCAAGGAGAAGATCGTCCCGTTCCTGCTGGCGGACCGCTTGGAGGAGCAGGGAGCCACCCACGTGGCAGCGGACGACTTCGAGGAGAACGTCCAGGTCTCCGACCGGCTGGTGACAGGACAGAATCCTGCTTCCGCCGGAGGCGTGGCCAAAGAAATGGAAAAGCTGCTGGCCGAGGTGATTCACCACGAGAAGGCTGCAGCAGCCGAAGCGGAAGAAGCCGCTGAAGCCGCCACCCAGCCAGCTGAGTAGCCGCTTCCTCACCGGCAGATGCGAAAACCCCCGATTCCAGCAGGAATCGGGGGTTTCGGCTGAACAGCCGGAGACTACTTGCGCAGGCCCAGACGCTCGATCAGCGAACGGTAACGCTCGATGTCGGTGTTCTTGAGGTAGCCGAGCATACGACGACGACGACCAACCAGAGCCATCAGGCCACGGCGGGTGTGGTGGTCATGCTTGTGCATCTTCAGGTGCTCGGTCAGGTCCGAAATACGACGGGACATGACAGCGATCTGAACCTCAGGCGAACCGGTGTCACCCTCGTGGGTGGCGTAAGCCTTGATGATTTCGTTCTTGATTGCGGCATCCAGTGCCATAACAAACTCCTAGAGTTGGACCGCGTTTCATTCAAATGCGAGCGTCAGACGCTCACGGTGGCATCTCGCAACCGCGGACTGCAGCGAAGGCCATCAATAATCATATCATCGACGGGTGCGTCGACGCGCCCTCCAGGCATGCGTGAGATAGGGCACCTGCACCTTTGCTTCGGCGGTGTGTCCCAGATGCTCCATCCAGTACCAAGCGAGGTTCCCCTCCACCTTGGCGCGCGTTCTCTCGCTGGCCCGGCGGTAGTAGCTTCGGGATTTAGTCAGTTCGACGATCTGCGCGAAATCAAGTTCCATGGACCAATGCCAGATCCCGTGCTCGGGCTTCCCGAACTGCCCGCCCAGTGGCGGCTCCAACTCCGGCCGGTGGACGTCGCCTGCATGCATGATCCGCGCCAATCGGTGCACCCACGGAATGGTGACATCCAGCTGGTTCCACAGCAGGGTCAGCCAACCGTCATTGCGTAGCAGTCGCGCGGCTTCGGCGCTGGCCTTGGGGTGGTCCACCCAGTGCCAGGCCTGCGCATAGGTGACCAGGTCGAAAGCGTTCTCGGGCAGCCCTGTGTCCTCCCCGGGGGCGCAGGTGCGCACTACCTGGGGCAGGCGTTCGGCCAGCACCCGGAGCATGTCGGCGGACGGATCGACCGCGCTGACCTCCAGCCCGCGGGCCGCGAGCTGCTCGGTGAAGATGCCCGAGCCGCAGCCGATGTCCACCACGGTTTTCGGCTGCGACTGCAGCGTGAAGTCCAGCGCCTGCTCCGGATAGGAGGGGCGGATCTTGTCGTAGCTGTCCGCCCCGCTCTGGAAGGCGGAGGCCAGGTCGGTGCGCCGCGCGGCGTCGACAGTGAAGGCGCGCCGCGGCAACGAGGGAATTTCAGCCATCGAGCCTAGTGCTGCTCCAGCGCCAGGACCGCGCGGGCCTGCTCGACGTCCTCGGCCATCTGGTCGATCAGGGCCTCGATGCCACGGTAGGCGACCATCGGGCGCAGGTGCGAGACGAATTCGACGATGACCTGCTGCCCGTAGAGGTCGAAGTCCTCGACGCCCTCGTCCGGGCGGTCCATGACGTGGGCTTCCACGACGCGGGAGATGCCTTCGAAGGTCGGGTTGGAGCCCACAGAAATCGCGGCAGGCCAGCGCACGTCGGCCTCGTCGACCAGCCAGCCGGCGTACACGCCGTCGGCCGGGATGATGCCGGAGGCGTCGGAGGACAGGTTCGCAGTCGGGAAACCAAGTTCCCGGCCGCGGGCGGCCCCGTGGACCACTTCACCGCGCATGCGGTGCGGGCGGCCGAGGATCGAGGCGGCGGCTTCGACGTTGCCGGCGGCCAGTTCCTCGCGCACCCAGGTGGAGGACAGGCGGCGCTTGTCGCCCACGTCGTCCACGCCGATGACGTCGAAGCCGTACTTCCGGCCCAGTTCCTGCATGAACTCGAAGTCGCCGGAGTTGTTGCGACCGAAGCGCACGTCATGGCCCACCACGACGGCGGTGGCGTGCAGCGTGTCCACGATGATGGACTTCACGAATTCCTCGGCGCTCTGGTCCGCGAATTCCAGGGTGTAGTGGATCATCAGGACGGCGTCCAGGCCCACGCTGGCCAGGGTGTCCACGCGGTCGGCGAGACCCATGATCAATTCCGGTGCGCTGTCCGGGCGGTGCACCAATGCCGGGTGGGGTTCAAAGGTGATGGCCACCGACTTGGCCGCCCGCTGCTTCGCCAGCGAGACGACGGCGTCCAGGACTTCGCAGTGTCCCAGATGGACCCCGTCGAAGTTGCCAATGGTCACAACGGTGGGAGCCACGTCAGTGGGGACTGCGTCCAGGCCCTTCCAATAGTGCACTTTGCTCCTTTAATGGGTACTTTCCTCGGCAGATCAAAAAACCCGCCGAAGCAATTCTTACACGGGTTTAGCTGTGACGCTCACTACGATTACGGTACAGCCACCACAGGCCGATGATCGGAAGCACCAGCGGGATGTATCCGTAGCCTTCTCCGAAACCGCTCCACACCGACGGGTGGGCGAAGATCTCAGGGTGGGTCAGCGACAGCGTGCCGACCACCAGCACTCCGACCAGCTCGATGCCCACGGCCCACAGCGACACCATCCACGCGCGCGGCTTGGCCGAGGACAGCGAGAAGGTTGCGACGAAGTAGATCAGGCCGGAAATCAGCGACAGCACGTAGGCTTCCGGGGCTTCGTCGAACTTGCTCACAATTTGGTAGACGGCGCGCACCGTCGCAGCCAGGGCGAGGATGCCGTAGACCGCGATGATGACCCGGCCCAGGCCGGTGGTGCGGCTGGGCTTGGGTCCGTCAGCGCTTTTCTTGGCTTCGGCCGCCTGCAGGATGCGCGAATTGCGTGGCTTCTGACTCATGTGGAGGCTCCTACTGCCAGATCTGTTCCATGCGGAACAACATTACGAACGTGACCAGTGCCGAAGCCGCGAGCAAGGCGTTTGACCAGCGGCTTTTCTCGCTGACGGCCCAGAAGAACGCGATCGGCGGCATGATCAGCGCGGTGATGAAGTAGCCCCAGAACTCGATCGGGTCTCCTGCCACAGCATCTCCCCCGGCCTGGCGGATGGCCGCGGCAATGCCGTAGACGATCAGGAACACCTCGGTGGCGATCGCGCCGACCAGGGCCCAGTCGTCAGGGTGCTTGCGGATGAGCGTGGCGATCACCGCGACAAGCAGCGCTACCGCGCAGACAATCGCGCCGGCGACGAAAAAGCCGTTCATGACAATCAAAAGGGCAATCCTCCCTGGATTACGTTCCGGGTCCGCGGCTTACTTGGCGGTGAAAACCAGCGTGGTGCGGGCCTTGTCGCCCTTGTCTTCCAGCAGCGCGACCAGCACGCCGTTGGGCGCGAAAGCGGCCACGGGCTGGTCTGCCGCGACGTCCATGGTCTTGGATGACGCAGCGATGGGGCGGCCGAAGGACAGCTCGACTGCTTCGTCGACGCTCACGGTGCGGTTCGGGAAGATCGCCGCGGCAGCCTTTTCCAGGGGCAGGATCTCGAACTCCTGCGCCAGTTGCTCTAGGGTGCGGGCCAGCTCGATCTTGTACGGGCCGACTTCGGTGCGGCGCAGCGCGGTCAGGTGGCCGCCGACGTTCAAGGCTTCGCCCAGGTCGCGGGCCAGGGCGCGGATGTAGGTACCCGAAGTGCAGGAGACGGTGACGTCCACATCCAGGATCTTGCCGCCATTCTCGCGGCGGATCTCGTGGATGTCGAAGCGCTTGATCGTCACCGGGCGGGACTTCAATTCCACCTGCTCGCCGGCGCGAACGCGCGCATAGGAGCGCTTGCCGTCGACCTTGATCGCAGAAACCTGGCTCGGGACCTGCTGGATGTCCCCGCGCAGCTTGGCCACCTCGCGCTCGATGTCCTCGTCGGTCACCGCAGCGGCGATGCGCTCGGAGACGATATCGCCCTCGGCGTCGTCGGTAACGGTGCTCTGGCCCAGGCGAATGGTGGCGGTGTAGGTCTTGTCGTGGCCGACGATGTAAGTGAGCAGGCGGGTAGCCTTGTTGACGCCGATGACCAGCACGCCAGTGGCCATGGGATCCAGCGTTCCGGCATGCCCGACCTTGCGGGTGCCCGCCAGCCGGCGGATGCGACCAACCACATCGTGGGAGGTCATGCCCTGTTCTTTATCGACTAGTACGAGGCCAGAGGCCTGCTCTTCAGTGTTCTGCCCGGCTTTACTCACGCGTTCCAGTATAGGCGCTGCCCCGGTCATTAGCCTGTTTGGGACGCAGATGTGGTCGATCCCATCACCAGCGCGCTGTCGGCCCATCAGGCCCGGAAAACACCGCGTTGAGTTCGGCTGTGCGATAGCGCGCCAACGCGATGCCGGCTGCAACACACCCCCCTGCGCTGCCGAGCGCTGGTCCCACGCCGTCCGCGCAGCGAAGAATGAACAAAAAATATGTTCACGCCGGAATTTCTGCAGACCTCAACGACGTCCCGGATCCTGGGCCGGAACCAAAGGTTACTGCTCGGAAACGATTGACCGGCGACGTCAACACTCCTAAACTCTAACCACTTGCGTGGTTTTATCACGCCTGTGACGTTGGGGACGAGGTGGCTGGGGCACTTCGCCGCGAGCCGCCTCGCACGGCTTCCACTCACTCGCAAAATTCTTGGGGCTATCAAAAACTGTTCCCTGTGGCCGCGCGCCATCAGGGGAGTATTTGCGCATGATGACTTCCACGGATCTTGCGGGTGACGATCCACAGCGCGCGATCCCTGTGATGGATCGCGAGTCACCAGCAAGGCAAGGAACACCCCATGAAATTCCGTGCATTCGCAGCTGTTGCTGCGGGGGCGCTTTTGGCAACAACGTTGAACATCGCCCCGGCACAAGCCGGCGGTGACTCCCACCATAACTCCCGGACGACGGTGCAGCATGTCGAAACCCTCATCGAGGGGCTCGGCGGGCCGTTGAAAGTGGCCTATGGATCCCACGGCAACATCCTGGTCGCAGAATCTTTCGCCGGCATGTTGTCGTCGGTGGCATCGGACGGAACCAAAAAGGTTCTGGCTTCTGCGCCGGGTAAGGAAATCGGAGCCGTGTCGTACTCTCGCGGCACCACCTACTACTTTGAAAACGTGGCGGGCACCGATGAAAATCCAGAGGCCATCGGCCCGGCAATGCTCAAGTCCATCAGCCACCATGGCAAGACCCGGACCATCACCGACATGACCAAGTGGGAAGTCAAGCTCAACCCGGACGGTAAGACCGTCTACGGTGTGCGCGACGCCCCTCAGACCTGTCTGGATCAAGCTCCGTGGATGCAATCCACCGGCGAGGTCTATTCCCATCCGTATTCCACCGCCGTGTCGCGCGGCAATGTCTATGTGGGCGACGCGGGCGGCAACGCACTGTGGAAGGTAAATTCACACGGCAAGGCGAGCGTAGTCAAGGTGCTCCCCGCCGAACCTGTTGTGATCGATGAGGCAGCCGTCGCTGCAGCCGCAGAAGCAGGACTGACGGTCCCCGATTGCATGATGGGACGCACCTACTGGGCCCAGCCCGTTCCTACCGACATCGAACTTCGAGGCAATTGGCTGTACTACACCGTACTGCCGGGAGCTCCGGGCGAGTCCATGTCCAAGGGCAAGATCTACAAGTTGAATCTCCACAGCAAGAAAAGCTACCTCGTGGCCAGCGGCCTGAGCGCGCCCACCGGCATCGCAGTGGATGATCGCGGAAGCCTCTACGTGACCGAGCTGTTCGGCGGAGGCGTATCCAAGATCGTGAAGGGCAAGGCGGTTAATGTGCTCCCAGCGCAGATGGCCTCCGATGTCGCCATCAGCGGGCACAGGATGGCTGTCAGCACAAACGCGCTGACGCCGTCCGGATCAATAGTCACTGCAACGTTGGGCCACAGCCATCATGGCCATCGCTGAGTGAAATAGGAAACCGAAATCCGTGCAGGTCTCTGGAGAGACCTGCACGGATTTCTCCTGTCCGGCGAATAATCCTCAATGGGAGCGATGGTGGTCAGAGTGTGATAATTCCAAGTCGATTAATCTATCCGCAAAGAGTATGAAACTTGTAGCGGTTGCTTGCGAAGCTCTGGATCTGCCAGACGACCCGTCAACGATCTCAAGATCCCCCGGACCGAAGTCTGCGCATACTCTGTCTACCCATCAACAGGAATTAGGCAGCGGTGTAGAGCCGGTTCCGCTGCGGTATCTGCAACGGATCCACATGCTTCGGGAACAAGATATACGCCAATCCCCCGATCTTGACCAAGGTCAGCAACCCGGCATGGATCGCCAAATGATGCCGACGGCACAAACACGACGCATTACGGCAACTGGTCTGCCCGCCATGCTCCCACCAATCATCATGATGGCACTCAAGCATCTCCGGCGGCGCAGCGCACCCAGGCACAATACACCCCCGATCCCGGGCCAACGCGGCCCGCTTGATCGCCTCGGTGAAGAACCGCTGGGTCCGCCCCACATCCAGTGGCTGCCCGTCGGGCCCGAAGATCACCCGGTAAATCGCTCCCTCGCACATCAACCTCCCGGTCTCCGCCGCGTCGAGCCCCACCCCGTGATCCGTGGTCGAGGTGAGCTTTTCGGGGTGCCGCAAATCCTCCAAGGCCTTGAGCTGGATGTGGATCCCGACCCGCGGCGCGATGGTCTTCGCCCCCGGCCCCTGATGACCGGAGCTGAGGGCTGCGAGGAACGCGTTCAACCGGCGCTGGGCCGGCGGCACGTCCGCGTCGCCGCCCAGCTCCGGGTCCTGATCGCTGTATTCGGTCCGCGGCTGCCCGGCGGCATCCCCGGAGCCATGGCCTGCATCCTCGTGACCAGTTTCCACACAGTCAAAATCTTGTTCTTCCTCGGCGTCTTGGCTCTTCGAGGAACCCGGGGAGCCTTCGCCGGCAGCTTGCCACGCGTTGAAGTCGAGGAGGTTCTCCCGGCCTTCCTCCGCCGGGCGATGCCCGAACCCGGCATCGGGGCTGCTGTCGGGGCCGGAATTGATGCCGGACCAGTCAGGAGCCGGGGCATCCGAACTGAACAACGGATCGGTCTGCACCTCGTCCTGGTCCGCAGCCTCCGCAGCCGAGCGGCCGGGGTTCGAGGAACCAGGCCGGGCGGCCCGGGCGGCCTTGCCGGCCTGGGTCCGCGGGTTGTCCGCCTGCCCCATCAACGAGCGCAACTGCTCGGCCTGCTCCCCCGCCGCGCGCAGGTCGTAGCAGTCCACCCCGGCGCGGGTGCCGCGGAAGAAGATCCCGGTCTCCGGGGCCCGTTGCTTGCCGTGCTCGCGCCGGTAGTCGGAGATCAAGGTGGAGACCTGTTTCTCACTGGTGGTGCGGTTCGGCTCGGCCAAGGCGGCCAGTACGTGCTCTTCCATGAGTGCCCCGTCGGCGTGCCGGGCGGTCGGCGGCAACGGGAGCCCCTCGAAGCAGGTGTCGGCCGGTTCGAACTTGTCCAGCGCCCGGGCCGCCTGCGCGATCCGGCGCGGGTCCACGGCTCCCGGAGCCTGGTACAGCCGGGCCAGCCCGGCCAGCCGCGGGGTCAGCGTGCCGCCGTCCATGGCGCGGCGGGCGATCAGCAGGTGCGCATCGTGCAGCCGGGACGCGGCCCCGTAGTAGTTCAACCCCAGCCAGGCCGCGGCGAAGTCCGCGGTGCTGGTGTAGTGGGCGCGGCCCGCGTGCAGGCGCGGAGCGGCCGCCAGGTCCAGCTGCCGGTAGGCGTGCTGGTCCCTGGCTTGGCGCAGGGCGTCCAGCTCGTCGTCTTCGAGCAGGTGCGCGCCGGTGGATTCCAGATGGAGCTGGCTGCGCAGCTGCTCGCGCTGGGTGTAGTGGAACAGCTGCTCGATCAGGTGGGCGTGGGCGGCGGCGACCCGAGGGTCCTCGATGCCGTGCAGGGCTTCGGAGAGCTTGGCCAGCAGGGCGCAGCACGAGGCCATGACCTCGAGCACCGCGGAGGCCGCGCCGCGCGGGATGCTCGTGGTGATGGCGTTGTGCAGGACCTGTAGTGCTGCGGCTAGCTGGTGGATACTCATGAGCCCAGCCTGCGCCGGGTCTACGGGTGGCGGCGGGAGGTGGTTGCGGGGTGTGGAGAAGTCGGGGAAATATTTTTCCACCCACCAGCTGGGCCTCCGTTATCCCAGAAGGACATCACATTGCCGTAATCCTCGATCCATATCACCACGCTGCGCTGGTTCCGACCGCATGTTGACTAGCCCTTTGCGTACTTGTGAATTGGCCGCAAAAGCGAAAATCCGGTGATGTTTCGCTCGCAGCCCATTCAACGTCCTTTGACGATTCGTCCGTTTGGGAAACATATTTTTGTGAGCCCACTCACCCATGACAATATGTCTTCAACCAAAGATAAAACCTACATCAAGGAACCTCATGACGCGCCCATCATCGGCAAGCCTTCGCGAGATTAGCGACCTCATTGCCCTCGACACCACTAGCAGGGACACCAACCTGCCGCTGATCGATCTGCTCGAAGCAAAACTTCAAGCGTTTGGAATCGATTCCAAACGGATCTACAACGAAGATCGAAGTAAGGCCAATTTGCTGGCAACCATTCCGGCGGACGACGGAAGCCGCCGCGGGGGCGTGGTCCTCTCCGGCCACACCGACGTCGTCCCGGTCGACGGACAGAACTGGTCCAGCGATCCGTTTACTGTCCATGAGCGTGATGAGAAGCTGTACGGGCGTGGCACCTGCGACATGAAGTCCTACATCGGGGTCATCCTGGGCAAACTGCCCGAGTTCATCTCCGCCAAGCTTTCGCAGCCGATTCACCTCGCATTCTCCTATGACGAAGAAATCGGTTGCGTCGGTGCGGTGAGCCTCGTTGATGAAATCGTGAGCCAGGAACTGGCCCCTCGCGGCTGCTTCGTCGGTGAGCCAAGCAGCATGCGCGCAATCCGCGGGCACAAGTCCATGAATGTTTTCAAGGTTTCCTTCCACGGGGTCGCAGCGCACTCATCGCTGCCCAGCGAAGGACTCAACGCCATCTCCTACGGCCTTCGTTTCGCCAGCTTCGTGGAAGAGATCGCCCATGAGCTGCGGACGGAGGGCCCTTCCGACCCGGCTTTCATCGAACCCACCACGACGATGAACGTGAATCTGATCAACGGTGGAATTGCCGTCAATACGATCCCTTCAGACTGCACAGTGCATTTTGAGTTCCGTTCGCTGGCGGTCGTGGACCGCGAGGCGCTGACCGCCCGAATCAAGAATTTCGCGAGCCAACTGGACGAAGAAATGCGCGCCCGGAACCCACAGGCATCCATGACCTTCGAGCAGGTAGCAGGTGCCCCGGGCCTGGACACCGCCCCGTCGGAAGAGATCGTCGATCTTGCCGCTCGATGCGGCGCCATCGCCGCCGACGACAAGGTTACCTACGGCACGGAAGCCGGACTGTTCGCCGCCGCAGGCATTCCGACCGTGGTTTGCGGTCCGGGCGACATCGCCCAGGCCCATGCACCGGACGAATTCATTGAACTCGAACAAATCGTTGCCTGCGAAGGATTCATGGATCAACTGATCAAGGAACTTTCCTCATGACCGCTTCACCGCAATCCCCGACCACGCAGCAGCTTGCCGACGCACGCAAGGCAGTGATTTCTTCTTCCATCGGCGCAGCCCTGGAATGGTTCGACATCATTGTCTATGCAACCTTCGCCACGACAATCGCCAAATTGTTCTACCCCGAGTCGGATGCAACTTTCGCGCTAATCCTCACATTCGCCACCTTCGCTATTTCCTATGTCATCCGTCCCTTGGGCGGCATGGTTCTGGGTAGCTACGCAGATCGCAAGGGACGCAAAGCTGCGCTAACGCTCACATTGATGCTCATGATGGTCGGCACCTTGATCATGGCCGTTGCCCCGACCTACGAAATGGTGGGTGTCTGGGGTGCCCTGATTATCCTTCTCTCACGCCTGATCCAGGGTTTCTCGGCGGGTGGCGAATTCGGCACCGCCACGGCATTCCTCATTGAAACCGCCCCGCACAAGAAGGCCTTCTACTCCTCCTGGCAGGTCGCGGCGCAGGGAGCCTCCATGCTGCTCGCTTCTGCTTTCGGGTTCGTCCTGACTACACAGTTGTCCACCGAAGCCCTGGAGAGCTGGGGATGGCGCGTTCCGTTCTTTGTCGGTTTGCTCATCGGTCCGGTCGGGCTGTACATCCGAGCACGGCTCGAAGAGACCGAAGAATTCATCAAGGTTGAAAAGTCGAAGTCTCCGCTGGGGCAGCTTTTTGCCCACAATTACGGACGGCTTTTGGCCGGAGCAGCGGCGATCGGCGTCGCCACGATCTCTGTCTACATGATTCTCTACATGCCGACATTTGCCGTACAGAATCTGCACATCCCTGCCGATGCCGCATTCCTGGGTGGCGTGGTTGCTGGCATCGTAACGCTGGTCAGCGTGCCGTTCATCGGCCATCTTGCCGACAGGGTGGGGCCAGCGCGCGTTATGACTTGGGCAGCGGTGGCCGCGCTCGTGGGAGCCTGGCCGCTGTTCAAGTTGATGACAGGTAATCCCACAGTTCCAGTCATGATCGTCGTGATCGCTCTGCTGGGTGTCATCATGGCGTTCTACTTCGGTCCACTTCCGGCGCTGATTTCGTCGTTGTTCCCTGCAGCGATTCGCGGATCAGGAATCTCGGTCACGTACAACGTAGGTGTCACCGTACTCGGCGGCATCGCGCCACTCGTGCTCACCTGGCTGATTAGCGCAACCGGTTCCCTGGATGCCCCAAGTTTCTACTACATGGCTATCGCAGTCCTTTCGCTCATCGGACTAGCGGTCATTCGCCTCAGGTACAAGTTGGCATAGCCGCATAACGTCATTCTCAGGGCCCGCGCTCCTCGAAAATTTTCGGGCAGCGCGGGCCCTTTGTCATGTCAGCGCCAGGTTCACCTGCGGCCCGCCGAATTCCGCCGATCAGAACCTGTTGCCGGCATACGACTGCCGCGAAACAGCCCGACCTTTTCGTCCTCACGGTCGGAGAACAGGGCACGACGCCGTTCCGGCATGACTCCGCGGGAAATATCCACTCTTCAGAATCCAGGTGTTGCGAGCGGGAAATAGACGCCAAAATAATAATTTATTTTCGACAAATTTCAACTCCAGATGACGATTTATCACCATTTTTGAATTATCGAAATAGGGGGCGATGCGACACGAACTAAGTCCTGACTTGAGATACTAATCCGGAGCGATTTGAGCAGAGTCCTGTGATTCATGCTACGCTCAAACAGTCGATGATCCCGCCGGATCTACGGCGCTAGTCGGACATGACGAGCTCCACAACACCGGTTTTCCGGTGAACTGCAGGCGCAGGACAGTTGCCGTCTCGACCGAGCGGAGCATCGACGGGTTCTCTGACCGGCTTGAATTTCGCCGTCAATTGGGAAAGAACCGCGCACGAATGGCAATTTTGTCACCGAGCACTTTACTCGGTGCGTTCGATTCAATCAGGATCGAATTCCCAGCCATTCACCAAGTATTAGGCCTCAACTAGGCATGTATGAGGACGACAGCGAACTGACTCAGCGCGCGTAAAAATAGGCTGGTTCTAGAAAGAGATGAGCCAAAGAACGGACGGAGAGTGATTGATGGCCCCAGGGCTTGTGTGCGTCGGCTAATCGAACCCCGCCATCGCAGTGTGCGGGATGAGACGTGCAGAACCATGCACCGCGGAGGATCCTTGTCCGATCCGGTGTCGATTCTCGAACTCGTCGATCCTAAGGAGGAGGAGTGTGAACCCGGAAGCAGTCGGTTTCAGCGCTCTGACCATTGTACTTTTATTGGTCTTGTTTTACGGTGGAACGTTTTTCGTTTCCACTCGCATTGGTAAGAAAAACGAAAATGCCGACGGGTACATGACCGCCGGCAATAAAATCGGCTTCGGCATTTCGGCGGCAAGCATGACCGCTACCTGGATCTGGGCCTCTTCCATGTATGCCTCGGCGTCGTCCGGCTACACCTACGGAATCAGCGGCCCCATCCACTACGGCCTGTGGGGCGCGTTGATGATCCTGTTCATCTACCCCTTCGGCAAGCGCATCCGCAAGGTGGCGCCCAAGGCCCACACGCTGGCCGAGGTCATGTACGTACGCCACGGCCGCTCCAGCCAACTCATGCTGGCAGGGTCCAACGTCGTCGGCTCGGTCATCTCGCTGATGTCCAACTTCATCGCCGGTGGCGTGCTGATTTCGATGCTCTCCCCCTTCAACTTCATCCAGGGGGTATTCGCCGTGGCCGGCGGCGTGCTGCTCTACACCCTGTGGTCGGGGTTCCGCGCTTCGGTGCTCACCGATTTCATGCAGGTCATCGCCATGCTCGGCGCAGTGGCCATCATCGTGCCGTTCATCTTCTTCGCCGCGGGATTCCCCGCCGCGTTCGAGACCGGGGCAGCGAACCTCACCGCGCAGCAGTCGAACTTCTTCTCCTCCGAGGCCTTCCTGAACCAGGGTGCCCCGTACATCGCCGCGGTGCTGGCCTACGCCATCGGCAACCAGACCATCGCCCAGCGGCTGTTCGCGGTGCGCGAGGACCTGATCAAGCCGACCTTCATCACCGCGACCATCGGCTACGGCGCCATGGTCATCGGCGTGGGCATGCTCGGCGTGCTGGCGCTGTATCTGGGCTTCACCCCGACCGGCGGGGATTTGAACAACATCATCCCCGAAATGGCGGCAAGCTACCTCTCGGGCATCCTGTTGGCGCTGTTCTTCATCATGATCATCGGCGCGCTGTCCTCGACCGCCGATTCGGACCTCTCCGCGCTGTCCTCCATCATGATGGCCGACATCTACGGACAGAACATCGCGGGCAAGAAGAAGGCGAACCCGAAAACCATGCTGCTGGTCGGACGGCTGACGATGGTCGCCGCAACAGCCCTGGCCGTCGCTTTGGCCAGCATGCAGATGAACATCCTGGACCTGCTGGTCTTCGTCGGCGCCTTGTGGGGCGCGCTGGTGTTCCCGGTGCTGGCGAGCTTCTACTGGAAGAAGGTCACCAACAAGGCCTTCACCGTTTCGGTGATCGCCGCGCTGGCGGTATTCATTCCGGTGCGTTTCGACCTGATCCCGATGACGGGCATCACCGCCGTGCTGATCGAGCTGCTGGCCATCCTGGGCATCGGCATCGTCCTGGGCCTGATGGCCTTCGGCTTCTTCGGCCTGCGCCCGGCAATGGTTATCGGCATCGGGGCCAGCGTGGTCGCCGCGCCGTTCTGCTTCGGCTTCCTGCGCGACTACACGACCCTGTCGGCCTCGCTGGTCGCCTATTCGGTCAGCACCATCATC
This sequence comes from Arthrobacter sp. AG1021, assembly GCF_003633665.1. Classification (NCBI taxonomy): domain Bacteria; kingdom Bacillati; phylum Actinomycetota; class Actinomycetes; order Micrococcales; family Micrococcaceae; genus Arthrobacter; species Arthrobacter sp. AG1021. The sequence goes on from NZ_RBLB01000007.1 coordinate 154,355, forward strand.
TGCTATCTCATGTCCTTCAGGTCCACGCAGAACTTCGACTTCGCGGTGATCGCCGAGCGGGCCGGAGACTTCGATACCGGGGAACAGCCGGTCGCTGCAGTGCCTGCCGGCAGCCGCAACTCAACCAGAACAGCCCAGGAGCGTGAATAAATGCTAGCCCTCAGCCTCTACGTCCTCATCTGGCCGGTCATCGTGGCCGTCGTCGCCATCGTCATCTCCAAGGCCTTCATTTCCGAAGCCCGCGAGGCGAAGCGCCGTGGCGAGGACCTGATTTAGGCGCCCCGCCCACTAGCCGTACAGCGCGCGTGCCGGTTCTCCCCTGCATCGGGGGAGGGCCGGCGCGCGTGCTTGGTGCGGAGGTTGCAAAATTTTTTCGATCCGGTCCAATCCGCACCGTGCCGCGCCCCGAATACCGTGTGAAAGCCCGCCCCGACGGGGAGGGACACCACGACGGTTCTTGCCGTCGCCACAGGAGGAGAACGACATGAAGCACACGCAGAGAACGTTCGCCGGAGCCCTGGGATTGATCGCGGTCGCCGCGCTGGGACTCAGTGCCTGTTCGATGGACAGCGACACCCCGGAATCATCGAGCGCACCCGCCCCCGAAGCCTCCAGCTCGGAGATGGCCACCGAAAGCAGCCCGGCCGCGGACAGCAGCATGGACCCGACCGCGAATCTTGTCGGCTCGGGATGCTCGGCCTACGCCGAAGCCGTGCCGAGCGGCGACGGCTCGGTCGCCGGGATGGCCCAGGACCCGGTCGCCGTCGCGGCATCCAACAACCCGCTGCTGAAGACGTTGACCAAGGCGGTCTCCGGCAAGCTGAACCCGGACGTCGATCTGGTCGACACCTTGAACGGGGCCGAATTCACCGTCTTCGCACCGGTAGACGAAGCCTTCGCCGCCATCCCGGAGAAGGACCTGAACGCGGTCGTCAAGGATTCGGACATGCTGACCAAGGTGCTCACTTACCATGTGGTACCCGGGGAGATCCAGCCCGCCGACATCGCGGGAACGCACACCACGGTTGAGGGCCAGGACCTGGAAGTGACAGGCAGCGCAGACAACCTGATGGTCAACGACGCCAAGGTCGTCTGCGGCGGAGTCCAGACCGCCAATGCGGTGGTCTACCTGGTCGACACCGTCCTGATGCCGCCGGCCGACAAGTAGCCGCGGCGCCTGGATTCTGTCCTACGTAAACCAGCCATGGCGGCGTCCGGTTCCGGCACAGGAGCCGGGCGTCGCCGTGCCCCGCGCGCCCGGGAACCCGCGGGGAACGCCCCTGAAACTGAATGGTGGATGAGAGCCATGGGAATGATCGCCTCGTGCATGAGATTCTTGGGTCCATGAGTTCGGAGATGAGCGACGCAGTTCCAGAGCCGGTGACGGCAGCACCCGAGGAACTGCTGCGCCGTATCGCCGGCGGCGACGAGCGCGCCTTCGAGCAGTTCTACGACTGCCTCGCGCCGCGCGTGTACGGCCTGGTGCGGCGCCTGCTGAGGGACGAGGCGCAAAGCGAGGAGATCCTGCAGGAAGTCTTCGTTCAGGCCTGGCAGCATGCGGCCCGCTTCGACCCTGCCCGCGGCAGCGCCGCGGGCTGGTTGCTGACCCTGGCGCACCGCCGCACGGTGGACCGCATCCGCTCCAGCCAGGCGAGCCGCGAACGAGACCTGCGCATGGGGCTGCAGGAGATCGGCACGGAATACAACGACGTGGAAGAGAACGCAATCCTGCATGACGAGAGCCGACGCATCGTGCAGGCGCTCAAGCGCCTGAGCGAGGCCCAGCGCGCCGCCATCGAACTGGCCTACTTCGGGGGCTACACGCACCACGAGGTGGCCGACCTGCTGAAAATCCCGGTGGGCACCGCCAAGACGCGCATCCGCGATGGCATGATTAAGCTTCGAGACCTGATGGGGGTGGCGTAGTGGAACGGAACGAGAACGAGCTGACCGGCAGCTACGCCCTGAATGCGCTGAGCGACGAGGAACGCGCCAGGCTGCTGGCACAGGCCGCGAACTCCCCCGCGCTTCAGGCCGACATGGATGCCATGGAGGAGACCGCCGCCATGCTCGCGCTGGGCAGCGCACCGGTGTCCCCGCCGGCCAGAGTGAAATCCCGGCTCATGGAGGAGATCGCCCGCCGGCCGCAGCTGCCGGCGGAGGATCCCGCGGACGAACGAGCGGACGAGCCGGCAGCAATTCCGCAGCCCGAGCACGCGCCAGCCCCGGATTCCGTGCCCGCGCGGCAGGGATGGCCTGCCCGCCGCAAGTCCGCGAAGTTCTTCGCCCTGGCCGCGGCCATCCTGCTGCTGGGCTCGGCGGGGCTGGGAACCGTGGTCTACCTGCAGCAGGCCGAACAGCGCCAGCTGCAGGCCCAGCTCACCGATCTCAGCACTCGCCAGGCCGAGCTCACCGAGCTGCTGGGCGCGCCGGATGTGGAAACCAAAACCCAGACCATGGCCGATGGGGCGACGGTGACGCTGTCCTATTCCGTCGAGCGGGGCCTGATGGCAGTCACCACCGCCGGAATGCCTGAGCTGTCCAAGGACAAGGGCTACGAGCTGTGGCTCATCTCCGCCGACGGCGCCCAGCCGGCCGGCATGCTGCCGGGAACCGGGGCCGACGGCCTGAAATTGCTTACCGGTGCCATGGACGGGGTCTCGCATTTCGGCATCACCGTTGAACCGGCCACGGGTTCTCCGGCGCCGACCACCGAACCGCTGATGGTCCAGGAACTCTGAGCATGCCCGGGCCAATCCGCCCCCGGCCCGGCTCCGAACCAGTTGCTGAAGGACCAGCCGACCCGGAACGCCGGGCGGCAGCTACTCACCGGAGGTGACATGCCGTGAAGGAAACGCCAAGGCACAACCTGGGAGCACGCGGAGCGTATGCGCTGACGGGGCTCTGCTCGGCCGGGGTGCTGTTCGGCGTCGCCCAGCTGGCGTCAGCCTTTTTCGCTTCGTCGTCAGCACCTTTGGTGGCGCTGGGCTCCGCTGTCATCGACTTCACCCCGCCGTGGCTGAAGGACCTGGCGATTTCGCTGTTCGGCACCAACGACAAGCTGGCCCTGTTCGTCTCGATGGGCGCGGTGGCCGTGGTGCTCGCCGCGCTGATCGGCCTGCTGGCGCGGCGCAGCGCCGCCGCGGCCTCGGCCGCGGTGCTGGTGCTGGCGGGGATCCTGGGCGCCGCGGTGATCTCGCGTTCAGCCACCGGTCCGCTGGATCTGGTCCCGACCGCCCTGGGCACCGCGGCGGCGCTGCTTGTCCTGCGGTGGCTGTGCTCGTTGGCTTCCCGGCTGGATCCCGCGCACTCGGAGTCGCCCGATGGCGTGGCCCGGCGCAACTTCATGCTCGGGGCCGCCGGGGCCGTGGTGCTCGCGGCGGGCGCTGCCATCCTGTCCACGTCGCTGTCCGCGGCCCGGAACACCGCGCAGCTGGCTCGCAAGGCCCTGCGGCTTCCGGCCGCCAAGACCACGGCTCTCGCGGTGCCGCCGGGCGCCCACGTCAATCTGCCGGGGATGCCCGAGTTCGTCACCCCGAACCAGGATTTCTACCGCATCGACACCGCGTTGAGGGTGCCCGGAATCGACCCGGCGCAGTGGTCGCTGCGGGTCCATGGCCTGGTGGAGCACGAGTTCACGATGAGTTTCCAGGAGCTGCTCAGCCAGGACCTGGTGGAGCACTACCTGACGCTGACCTGCGTTTCGAACCCGGTGGGCGGGGATCTGGTGGGCAACGCAAAATGGCTGGGCTATCCGCTGCGCGAGGTGCTGGCCCGCGCCAAGCCGGCCGCGGGCGCGGACATGGTGCTGTCCACCTCGATCGACGGATTCAGCGCGTCCACCCCGCTCGAAGCCCTGACCGATGAACGCATGGCGCTGCTGGCCGTGGGCATGAACGGGGAGCCGCTGCCCATGGAGCACGGCTTCCCGGTGCGCATGGTGGTTCCCGGGCTCTACGGGTATGTCTCGGCCACCAAATGGGTGGTGGACCTTGAGGTGACCCGCTTCGCGGACAAGGCGGCCTACTGGACCACCCGCGGCTGGTCCGAACGCGGCCCGATAAAGATGTCATCCCGCGTGGACACCCCGCAGTCCTTCGCCACGGTGCCCGCCGGACGGGTGGATCTCGGCGGCAGCGCCTGGGCGCAGACCCGCGGCATTTCCCGGGTCCAGGTCAGCATCGACGGCGGTTCCTGGCGCGAGGCAACGCTGGCCGAGGAGGCGACGCTCGATACCTGGCGGCAATGGAGCTACCGCTGGGAGGACGCGGCGCCCGGCACGCATGCGGTCGCCGTGCGGGCCTACGACCGCAGCGGCAAGCTGCAGACCGAAGAGCGCGCCGACCCGGTGCCCGACGGAGCGTCAGGCTGGCACCGGGTGCAGTTCACGGTGGAATGAGCCGCGTCGCCGCGGGCGGCGCAAGGTATCGGGAAAAACGAAATCCCCGGCGCCTGCACGATATGCATCGTGCAGGCGCCGGGGATTTCCCGGCTTTGGGCCCCGGATCCGGGCCAGGCAGCGCAGGTGCGCCTAGGCCTGTTCGGCGTCCTGGTCCTCGTCCTTCTTGTACGGGTCCTCGTCGCCGGCGAAGTGCTTGCCTTCGCGCAGGGCCGCGACCTCGGCGTCCTTCTCGCGGGCCTTGGCCAGCAGTTCCTCAAGGTGCGAAGCGCCCTCGGGGATCTCGTCGGCCACGAAGGTCAGCGTCGGGGTCAGCCGGATGGTCAGGTTGCGGCCCAGCTCCTTGCGCAGGGCTCCCCCGCGCTTGGACAGCAGCTCGGCGATTTCTGCCTTGGCAGTGTCGTCGCCGAACACCGTGTAGTACACGGTGGCGTGCTGCAGGTCGTTGGTGACGCGGGCGTCGGTCACCGTCACGTTGTCGATGCGCTCGTCCTTGATGACGGTGCGCAGGGACTGGGCCATGAGGACCTGCACGCGCTTGGCAAGGCGTGCGGCACGGGCTGAATCAGCCATGATTATCTCCTTATGGTTCAAAATTCGTGGGCGCCTGACCGCTTGGAAGCGGTCAAACGCCCACGAATCGGCAAGTCACGAAGCTACCAGCGGGTTGCTGCTAGGCGCGTGGCTTCTCGCGCATCTCGAAGGTCTCGATGATGTCGCCTTCCTTGATGTCGTTGAACGACCCCAGGCCGATACCGCACTCGAAGCCCTCGCGGACTTCGGTGACGTCGTCCTTCTCGCGGCGCAGCGAGTCGATCGACAGGTTGTCGGCGACCACGTTGCCGTCGCGCACCAGGCGGGCCTTGGTGTTGCGCTTGATGGTGCCCGAGCGGATGATCGAACCGGCGATATTGCCGAACTTCGAGGAGCGGAAGACCATGCGGATCTCGGCGGTGCCCAGCTCCACTTCTTCGTACTCCGGCTTGAGCATGCCCTTGAGCGCCGCTTCGATGTCGTCGATGGCTGCGTAGATGACCGAGTAGAAGCGCATGTCAACGCCTTCCTTGTCGGCCATTTCGGCAACGCGCTCAGCAGGACGCACGTTGAAGCCAATGATGATCGCGTTGTCCACGGTCGCCAGGTTGACGTCGTTCTGGGTGATCGCGCCGACGCCGCGGTGGATGACGCGCAGCTGCACGTCCTCGCCCACGTCGATCTTCATCAGCGAGTCTTCCAGTGCCTCGACGGCACCGGAGGCGTCGCCCTTCAGGATCAGGTTGAGGGTATCGATCTTGCCCTCGGCCACTGCCTTGTCGAAGTCCTCCAGAGTGATGCGCTTGCGGCGCTTGGCCAGCATGGCGTTGCGCTCAGCGGTCTCGCGCTTGTCGGCGATCTGGCGGGCGGTGCGCTCGTCCTCGGTGACCAGGAAGCTGTCGCCTGCACGCGGCACGGAGGACAGGCCGAGAACCTGCACCGGACGCGACGGCAGGGCGATGTCCAGGTTCTCGCCGTTCTCGTTGAACATTGCGCGCACGCGGCCGTGGGCGGTGCCCACCACCATGGTGTCGCCGACTGCGAGGGTACCTGACTGCACCAGGACGGTGACCACGGAACCGCGGCCCTTGTCCAGGTTGGCTTCGATGGCCACACCGCGGGCGGACTTGTCGGGGTTCGCCTGCAGCTCCATGACGTCGCTGGTCAGCAGCACGGCGTCGAGCAGTTCCTCGATGCCCAGCTTCTGCAGCGCGGAAACCTTCACGAACATGGTGTCGCCACCGTATTCCTCGGGCACCAGGCCGTACTCGGTGAGCTGGCCCATGACCTTGTCCGGGTTGGCTTCCGGCTTGTCGACCTTGTTCACTGCGACGATGATCGGCACGCCTGCGGCCTGCGCGTGGTTCAGCGCCTCAACGGTCTGCGGCATGACGCCGTCGTCCGCTGCGACCACCAGCACAGCCACGTCGGTGACCTCGGCACCACGGGCACGCATGGCGGTGAACGCCTCGTGGCCCGGGGTATCGATGAAGGTCATCGCGCGTTCGCGGCCCTCGTGCTCGTGGGTGATCTGGTAGGCGCCGATGTGCTGGGTGATGCCGCCGTGCTCGCCCTCGATCACGTTGGACTGGCGGATGGCATCCAGCAGTCGGGTCTTACCGTGGTCGACGTGGCCCATGATGGTGATGACCGGGGCGCGCTCCTCGAGCACGTCCTCGCCCTCAGCCTCGAGCTCGGCATCCAGGTCCAGACCGAAGCCTTCGAGCAGTTCCTTGTCCTCGTCCTCCGGGGAGACGACCGAAACCTTGTAGCCCAGCTCTTCGCCGAGGACCTCGAAGGTTGCCTCGTCCAGCGACTGGGTGGCGGTGGCCATTTCGCCGAGGTGGAACAGCACGGTCACCAGTGCGGCCGGGTTTGCGCCGATCTTGTCAGCGAAATCGGTGATCGATGCGCCGCGGCGCAGACGGATCTCGGTGTCGCCGGTGCCGCGTGGAACATTCACGCCGCCCAACGACGGAGCGCTCATCTGCTCCAATTCCTGGCGCTTCGCGCGCTTGGACTTGCGCTGCTTGCCGCGACCGGCGCCTCCCTTGCCGAAGGCACCGCCCACGCCGCCGCGGCCGCGTGGTGCACCTGGGCGGAAGCCGCCACCGGTACCGCCGCCGCCACCTGCGCCGCCTGGACGACCACGGCCGCCGGCGCCTGCGCCTGGGCGACCGCCGCCGGCCGGAGCCGGACGATCGGTGCGGTTAGGCATCATGCGCGGGGTGGCAGTGGTGCCGCCCGGACGCGGTGCGCCTGCTGGGCGTGGTCCGCCGGCACCGGCTGGACGTGGGCCGCCCTGGCCGGCTGGACGCGGGCCACCGGCACCGGCTGGACGTGGACCGCCCTGGCCAGCTGGACGCGGGCCGCGCTGGCCGTCGCGTGATGGGCGTGGACCGCCCTGGCCTGCGCCGCCCGGACGCGGGCCGCGCTGGCCGTCGCGTGATGGACGCGGGCCGCCCTGGCCGCCCTCGGAGCGCATGCCCTGCTGGGAGCTGAACGGGTTGTTGCCCGGGCGTGGGCCGCCTGGACGCGGAGCACCCGGACGAGGAGCGCGCGAACCATCGCGGCCGCCGCCACGGCGGTCGGTCGATTCGCCGGTGCGCATGCCCTGCTGGGAGCTGAACGGGTTGTTGCCCGGACGCGGGGTGCCCGGCTTCGGAGCCGGACGGGCGCCTGGCTTCGGGGCACCTGGGACAGGTGCGCCCGGGGTGGCCTGGGCCTTAGGTGCAGCCGGGGCTGCCGGTGCCGCTGGGGCAGCCGGTGCGGTCTTCGGCGCGGCGTCGGCAGGCTTGGCTGCCGGACGCGGGCCCGGAGTAGCAGCAGTCTTGGCGCCAGCTGGCTTCGGAGCAGCCGGGCGGCCGGCGCCCGGGGTTGCCGCCGGACGTGCGGCGGCAGGCTTGGCTGCGCCGCCATTGGCGCCCGGGAATGCGTCGCGCAGCTTGCGGGCGACCGGGGGCTCAACGGTTGAGGACGCGGAGCGAACGAACTCGCCCATGTCCTGCAGTTTGGTCAGTGCTTCTTTCGAAGTGATTCCGAGCTCTTTGGCGAGCTCGTGAACGCGGGGTTTAGCCACATCTCTCCTGTTTTGATGTGATCTGCATAAACCCCGAGTCCCTGGGGACTTAGGTGTTCTGGCAGATCAGCTGTGTAATTCGTGAAATTCTTCCGCCGCACGGTGGATCACGCAGAACTGATTGTTCATCGGTGTGCGCTCAACATTGCGGACTCATCGGGTTGCCATCAGATTTCTGACCCGCTTTCATCATGTTTGCCAGATGGCCGGCCTGCGGCCGGTCGATCTTCGTATGCGGTGAATTGCGCGAGCACCGTATCGGCGTTGACCGCGGACTTGAAAGCCCTGGAGAACGCTCGTCGCTGCACTGCCTGCCGCACACACTTTTCAATCCCGTGGGTCCAGGCGCCCCGCCCAGGGGCGGAAGCGCCGACATCAAGAAGCACCGCGTGAAGCGGTGCCTGCTCGGTGAGAACCCAACGAATCAGATCATTTCTGGAGGTAGAGGTCCGACAGCCAATGCACGTGCGTTGCTGATGCAGCTTCATGCGAGCGCCGTCGCCACCTTCCCGTTGAAATGAACCAACTACCAGTCTAGCGCGTTTGCGCCCCGGTGTGCGCGTGAGTTTGGTATCACACACGTTCAGGGCGCACCGCGGCAGACCGCAAACTTATCCCAGCCAGTTCTAGTACTGGGGCTCCTTGCCGCCCGAAGCGGCCAGGATGTCGATGCGCCAGCCGGTCAGCTTGGCGGCCAGTCGGGCGTTCTGCCCTTCCTTGCCGATGGCCAGCGAAAGCTGGGAATCCGGAACCACCACGCGGGCGCGGCGTTCGGCTTCATCCAGGATCTCCACGGAGACCACCTTCGACGGCGACAGGGCGGCGGCGATGAACTTGGCCGGATCCTCGTTGTAGTCAACGATATCGATCTTCTCGTCGCTCAGCTCGTTCATCACGGCGCGCACGCGGGTGCCCATTTCGCCGATGCAGGCGCCCTTGGCGTTGACGCCCGGCTTGGTGGCGCGGACGGCGATCTTGGTGCGGTGCCCGGCTTCGCGGGCCAGTGCCTCGACCACGACGGTGCCGTCGGCGATCTCGGGAACTTCCATTTCGAACAGCAGGCGAACCAGGTTCGGGTGCGACCGCGACAAGGTCACGGCAGGGCCCTTGTTGCCGCGTTCCGCGGAGACCACGTAGGCGCGCAGGCGGTTGCCGTGCTGGTACTTCTCGCCCGGCACCTGCTCCACGGGAGGCAGCAGCGCTTCGACGGCGCCGATGTTGACCTGCACCATGTGCGAGGAGTAGCCCTGCTGGATGACACCGGAGATCAGGGTGCCCACGCGGGCGGCGTATTCGCCGACAACCTGGGCATCCTCTGCTTCGCGCAAGCGCTGCATGATGACCTGGCGCGCGGTCGACGCCGCGATGCGGCCGAAGCCGTGCGGGGTGTCGTCGAATTCGCCCAGCAGCACGCCGGCTGCGTCGCGGTCCTCAACGAGGATCGAGACGTGGCCGTTGCTGCGCTCGATGTGGGCACGGGCGCCGGGCATGGCGCCTTCGGTCTTGTTGTAGGCAAGCAGCAGCGCGGACTCGATGGTCGGGATCAGGACATCCATCGGGATATCGCGGTCTTTTTCCAGAATGCGTAGTGCGTCGAGATCAATATCCACGCCTAGCCCTCCAAATCTTCAGTGTCAATGGTGTCAAACAGCTCGTCGTCGAAGTTCAGCTCCGGATCGACCACGGCCTTGCGGATGTTTTCAAAGGAGTAGCTGACTGGATCAAGGATCTTGGTCTTCATGCCCTTTTTGGCAGGCTCCCGGTGTTCGGCAATAACGACCTCATCGTCGGAAACCTCGTTAATGCGTCCGCGAAGCTTGGTGCCGTCGGTCAGCGTGAGCTTGACCATGCGGTTCAGTGCGCGCACCCAGTGGCGTGGCGCGGTCAGCGGACGGGACAGGCCTGGCGAGCTGACTTCAAGTTCATAGGGGGATGCCGAGGCGTAGACGACGTCCTTGTCCAAGGCGTTTGAAATGGTGGTGGTGACTTCACCGAGCGCATCGAGATTCACCGACTCGCGGCCGTCGGCCTTGTCGACGATGACCTGGATGATCATCTGCTTGCCCGACGGGCGAAGAGAGACTTCTTCCAGAATTAATCCGTGGGATTCTACTTCCGGTTTCAACGCAGTACTCAGACGCTGCGCTTCCTGTTCGGTATCGGCCGGCATACCGGTCATGGATATCCTCCCACGCTATTCGATGTTGTCCGTTAAGCGTATCTCCCCGAACCCCGCTTGAGAACTCGTTGACCGGCTCAGGTGAAGGAACTCACGCCGGTCTTTTGCACCACGCCACGGAAGAATGGCCAAAGGCCGGGTCGCCGGCCCACTTCATGGGATGATCATTTCGCTATGACTGATCTATCGTCCCGCCCCGCAAAGCCCGTTCAGCCGCCGGCCAAACGCGCCCCCGGCTGGATCGCCCCGGTGCTGGTCGCTTCCATTGCCGGGGCCGCCACCTGGGGAATCGGCGTCACAGTGTTCCGCGGCGCGCTAGTCGACCGCGGCCTTCCGGATGCGGTCAGCGAGGCTTCGGCCGACCAACAGGCGCAGTGGGGGTACGGAGCCCAACTGGCCGACCTGGGAAGCCAGGCGGCCGCGATGGCTTCACTGGCCGAGAACGAGAAGATCGCCGCGGCGCTTGCCGATCTGGGCACGTCGCTCTCGCAGGGCGCAGCCCTGCTGGGCGAGCTGCATTTCGACGACCAGCCTCCGGCCGACGCGCCGGAGAGCTACTCCCCCGAAAAACTGGCCGCCTTGGCGTCATCGGTCGCGACCTTGAGTTCGAGCATTCCCGAGTTCGCTGATCCCGATCTCCAGCGTGGCGAGACCTTGGCGCGAATAGCGTTCCAGATCAACTTCGATGCCCGGGACGCCTTGAAGCTGGTGGACAAGAAACAAGCGGCACAGCTGCCCCCGGCAATCAGCGCAGGCAAGGCGGACTCGCCGGAGGCCGCGCAAACCGTGGCATGCCTTGCTGACCACAGCTTGATCGAAGGCACGTCGTCGCCAGCAGACCAGGAACTCCTTGAACCCGTCGTGCTGGCCCGCGCCCTGGATCGCGGATACGCCTTGGACTACACCTTGCAGCTCAACGCGGCCAGGGGCGGCAACGCGACGGCGCAAGCAGCAGAAAAGCAGCGGACCGCCCTGAACTCACAGCTGCGCACCCTGCGTTCAGCCTTGCCCGAGGACTGCCCGGATCTCCGCCTGCCCGCCTACGAGCTCCCGGAGAACGGGCTGGACCGGCTGGAAAAGGTCGCCGCTGCGGCACAATCCGACTACTCGAATGCGCTGCTCGCGGCGGCGGGGAATATCACCAGGGACCAGCGATCCACCGTTGCCGGTGTCGTCAATAGCGCATTGGGCGCCCAGCAGTCGCAGTCCGAGGCGGAGCGCATCCTGCGCTCGCGCGCCGAGTAGAGCGCTCGCTTCCAGGTCTCCGCCGCGCAACCGAACCGGCACCGTCCAATTCTCGAACCATTACCGAATTCCACACCACCACAGCAGTAAAAATAAATCCAGCATTCCGGCGGCAAGTTTATTCTTGCGGCCTCGTGCCCACCAAGTGAAATCTTCGCTTTCCGCCAAGTGAATTCCCTGGTTCATAAAAACTTCAAATCGGCACGACAGCTACCGTCCTGCCGTCCTCAGCTCTCGATAAAACCTACATCGACCAGTTCCTTTACGTACTTTCCGAAGATCGGCATCCTCGGAGAACCGGATCGCTCCCCGTTCGAACCGAATGATTCGACCTCGCAATTTTGCCCTATGAGAGTTAGGGTCTAATTATTAGAAGTTTTAAATTCGAGATTTTAAATCATCGAATCCGTCATTTTTCCGGAGAGGAATATTCCGCTTCGAGTGCCAGGCTTCAGCCAGTGCAGCCACTCGTTTTGCTCCCATCAGATAGAGGTAGAAAACCATGACAGGACGCATTGTCCGCTCGAAGATCGCAGAGCTCGCTGCGGAGACCATCGGGTCGCGCCACGGTCGAGAGGTATTGAAGGAGCATGGTTGGAGCGAGGGCATGCCCATCGTCATCGCCCAGCATGACGAGAAGCTCACCGATGTCATGGCCTTGACAGTAGTGCACCAACCGCCGGTGTTGATCGCGACGCTGGATCCGCAGTCCAACGACCTTTGCTTCACCTATGTCGTGATTGGATGCACCGATCTTGAAGTTGTCGCCCCACGCGACGCGAAGGACTCCATCTTGGACCTTTACCGCGAAGCGCAATCGACCCCATGCCTGACCTTCCGGGTCGCACCGCTGACACACAGCGCAATCGCCCACGCAATTCCTCCACTGCAGAAGTCTGCAGGAGTGAAGTACCCGGGGCTGCCCAGCGCCGTCGACGTCCGCCGCGCCTGAATTCGACTCCATCTTCGCCAGCCGCACTTCCGGTCCAGCTCCTTGCGGGCGGCCCGAAGCGGCTGGCGTTTCGTTTTCTAATCGCGTTCCCGCTGCCCGGATTCCTGCTCGACCTTGTCGACCGCGGCGATTTCGCTCACGATCCTGATCTGTTCGCCGTCGCGAATGTCCTGCTCCTTCTGTTGAGTCTGTTTTTGCAGTCCGGCGACATCGCGCGGCGGCAGCTGCAGGGAATGCTCGGCGCTGAGACCTGCCTGCAGTTCGCGACCGCGTTCGAGCTCCGCATCCAGCACCGCGCCAAAGAGCAGCGACAAGTTGGCGATCCAGATCCAGAGCAGAAGCACGATGACGCCACCGATCGCGCCGTAGGTCTTGTTGTAGTTCCCGAAGTTGGAGACATAGAAGAAGAAGCCGGACGTGGCCAGTGCCAGGACGATGAGTGCGACAAAGGCCCCGACACTGAGCACCCTGAACTTTGCGTGCTTGACGTTCGGAGTCCCGTAGTAGAGCACCGCGACCAGCATGACCGCGAAGACGGCCATCACCGGCCATTTGGCGATATTCCATACCAGCAGCGCCGATTCCCCGAGCCCGATGAAGTTGCCCAGTTTCTGGGCGATGGGACCGGACAGCACAAACAAGGCGCCCATGACCGCCGCGGCAACCAGCAGGAAAAGCGTCACCAGAAGCATCATCGGCTTGAGCTTGTAGAACGGACGGCCTTCATCCACCGAATAGATCTGGTTCATTGCCCGGCCGAACGCACCGACGTACCCGGAGGCACTCCAGATCGCGCCCAGGAGACCAGCGGCCAAAGCCAGCCCCGCCGCGGGTGTCGAGGTCAGCTGCTCGATGGGTTGGCGCAGCGTTTCTACCACCTGCGGGCTGGCGAATTCCTCCAGCAGCGACAGCATCGATTTAGTGGTGGTCTCCGCCTGCCCGACGACGCCCAGCAAGGAGACAACTGCCAGCAATGCCGGGAAAATCGAGAGCATGGTGTAGTAGGTCAGCGCCGCGGCCAGATCGGTGCATTTGTTCCTGGAGAACTCATGTAGGGAGCGTTTAACGACATATTTCCATGAATCCGCGCGCAGCCTTTGCGGCTTGTCCAGTTGCGTCTTGACCGCTGTTTCAAATTCCCCGTCAATGCCGGCAAGCCCGGTCATGCTGGTGCCCGGTTGCGCTTCCGTACCCAGTGGATTCGTCTGGTTGTTATCGGACATCTGCCCACCCCGAAGTCTGCGTGTTCTGTACGTACCCTTTCGGCCATTCAAACAGGGTTACCGCATCGGCTCAACATACTTTCCCCAATACGCAGCCTGAAACCAGCTTCCTTGCCCGGAGCGCTCTACGGCACAGACCTCCCCTGCGCCAGCTGGCCGACGGTGTCAAGGGCCTGAGGCAGACATACAGTGCACGGATGATGCACCCGGATAGCGAATGTGTCACGATTCTTCTAACGGCACTCGCTTGAGGAGAACACCATGCCAGAGACTTCCGGGGGCGCAACGTCGGGGAAAAATCGCCCCTTGCTTCCTGTTGCCCGTTCATATCCGGTCCATGTCGACGATTTGTTGCTGGTCGGCTGGGCTATCCGATCCGACGCAATCCTGGTCCAGGCTGGCGGCTTGGGCGAGTCCGTCCATGTTGATATCCACGGCAAGCATGTCGAACCCGCAACGATCCGCTACGTCGGCCGCGAGCTCAAGGGTTGGGAGCCTTGGACCCTGCTGCTCCTGGAAACGGGCACCCTGCATGTCGGGCACGACGCCTTCCCGCCAGGCTTCCAAGGTCTGGACCCCGACGACGACCTCAGGGAATCCCCCTGGTGCCGGCTGTTTCCATGGCTTCCGGGATGCTAAAGCGCCGGCACGTTGTGCGTGTAGTTGTCGGCCTGTTCGCCTTCGTATTTGACCTGTTCCTGTGGCAAGGAGCCGTCACCACGCCGGGCGGTGCGGTGCTGCCGGTGTGGCTGGTCCCCGCAGCGCTGATTAGCGCGTATGCGGTCCTGCTGATCCAGCGCAGGATCTGGATAGGGTTCAGCGTTTTCCTCCTCATCTCGCTGCTGGGTCTCGCGGTGGCCTCCATCGTTGGAATCGTCGGAACCTACATGGCGTTTTTCCTCATGGTCCGGCATTCGAGCACGCGAGTGGCTAATACGGCACTGGCGGGAATGATCCTGCCTGTTTTCGTGGCGACCTACAGCTCCGTGAGCTACGACGGCCGGTCCGAGGATCTGCTGGGTCTGATGGCGTGGAATATCGGCTTCTATGCCGCAGTTGCATTCCTCTGCTACTTCGCCGCCCGGACGCAGCGGAGAACCGAGCACCGGTTGCAAACCGAACGGCGGTGGGCTGACGCTGCGCTGGAGGAAGCCCGCGCCGGAGAGCGCCTGCGCATCAGCCGCGACCTGCATGACTCGGTAGCGCACTCCATGACCGCTGTGGTGCTACAGGTCGCCGGTGTGCGCGCAATCTTGAAGAAGGGCGCAGAGTTCGAGAAGGTCGACCCGGTGCTCGCCGACATCCAGGTGACCGCCGAGCAGAGCATGCGCGAGCTGCACCGACTGCTGGGCATGCTGCGCAGCGAGGAAGAATCCCAGGTCGGGCAGTCGCATTCCTTTGACGACATCCCCTCGCTGGTTTCGTCAGCGCAGGATTCCGGCCTCGATGTCGTGGTGACCTGCAACGGCGAAGCGCAAATGCTGGACCCCAGTATCAGCCATGCCGGCTACCGCGTTGTGCAGGAAGGCCTGTCCAATGCGATGAAGCACGGTGGCGAAGGCTGCCGGGTGGAAATCGCGACGCACTGGATGCCGACGGAACTGACGATCTCCGTGACGTCCATTTCCGGGGTCGCGAAAAGGCCTGCGGTATCCGGCGGTTTCGGGCTGCTCGGACTACGCGAGCGGGTCGGAGTCTCCGGTGGTTCGCTGAGCCACGGCCCAACCCCTAGCGGTTACCTGCTCAAGGCCTCGCTTCCGGTCGACAAGCCCGAAGATGCTTCCGCCTCCGACCAGCGAAGTACGCATACAGCAAAGACCCAGGAGGCGTCGTGATTCGAGTGGTGATTGTCGACGACCAGCCCCAGGTTCGAGCCGGGATCAGCATGATTCTCTCCGCGGAGGACGACATTGAAATCGTCGGACAGGCTGGATCCGGTGCCGAAGCCCTGGCGCTCGCCCAAGAGGTCGCTCCCGATGTGGTATTGATGGATGTGCGCATGCCGGGCATGGGCGGGGTCACCGCAACCAGCGAGCTCATCCGGCAGAACGGCAGTGACCCGGACCATCTGGTCCGGGTGCTGATCATGACAACGTTCGATGACGAGGACATCGTCGTCTCCTCGCTCCAGGCCGGCGCCAGCGGCTACCTGCTCAAGCACGCGTCCCCCACCGAAATTGCCGACGCGCTGCGCCGGGTAGCCGGCGGGGATACCTGGCTTGATGCCACCGCGGCCACGCGGCTGGTGGCCAAATTGCGCGAGCGCAGCGATGAGCAGATTGACATCCGCCAGGTGCTCACCCGCAGGGAGCAGGAAGTCCTGCGCCATGTTGCCGCCGGACGGTCAAACCAGCAGATTCTCGAGTCGCTGGTGCTCAGCGAGGCGACGGTGAAAACACATGTTGCCAGGATCCTGTTCAAGACCGGTGCCCGGGACCGCGCCGCGGTGGTCGCGTTGGCCTATCGCTCGGGTTTCGTCCGCCCGGACGACCCGCTGCCGGCCTGAACATACCGTCCTGGTATGACGTTTTACCTCGAATTCTAAGCGATGATTTAAGGGAAATGGATCTCTTCGGGCACCTTGGAGAGGCATTTTGAAATACGCGCAGGTTCTCGACCACGCGTAATAGAGATAAAGATTCCTAATCGGTTGAGCGGTCTTCACCGCAATCTGTTCGGCATGACGAACTTTGCGTCACTCAACGGAATCGATTGTGGTGTTCCTTGGG
The DNA here is from genome assembly GCF_003633665.1 of Arthrobacter sp. AG1021. Classification (NCBI taxonomy): domain Bacteria; kingdom Bacillati; phylum Actinomycetota; class Actinomycetes; order Micrococcales; family Micrococcaceae; genus Arthrobacter; species Arthrobacter sp. AG1021. Next base: position 170,695 of record NZ_RBLB01000007.1, read on the forward strand.
GGAGGATAACCACAAGCCCATTGTGTACCCGGGTCTTCGCCGGGCACGCAATGGGCATTATCCTTTTCCACGGCCCTGCCGCGGCCGCTCCGGGTCAGTTTCCCAAGACCAGATCGGAACCGAGCTTCAGGATCAGCGCGGCAACTACCACCACAAAAACAATGCGGATGAACTTGCTGCCCTTGGATATGGCCATGCGCGCGCCGAGATAGCCGCCGAGCATGTTCATCACGCCCATGGCCAGCCCCACGCCCAGCAGCACGTGGCCGGTGGGCAGGAACAAGGCCAGGGCGCCGAAGTTGGTAAGCAGGTTGACGATCTTCGCCTTCGCCGACGACTGCAGGAAATTGTACCCGAGGACCGTCACCATGGCGATGATCAAAAAGGACCCGGTGCCCGGGCCGATCATCCCGTCGTAACCGCCGATCACCAGGCCTATGAGCACCGCGCGCAGGTAGTGCTGCTTGCCGCTGTAGCGCAGGCGGGAAAGTTCACCGGCCCTGGGCTTGAGCATCGTGAACAGCAATACCGCCACCAGCGCGGCGATGATGATCGGCTTGATGGCGGCGGCCGGAAGCATCGTGGCCAGCGCCGCGCCGCCGAAGGCGCCGACCATCGCGGTCAGCGCCATGGGTATGGCGGTTTTCAGGTCTGGACTGGTCCGCCGGTAATAGGTCACGGCGCTGGTTGCGGTTCCGAAGATGGATGCCATCTTGTTCGTTGCCAGCGCCTGGACCGGGCTGATGCCGGGAAAGAGCAGCAGCGCGGGCAATTGGATCAATCCCCCGCCGCCAACCACCGCATCAATCCACCCGGCCCCGAACCCTGCCAACAGCAGCAGGAGCAGGGGCCACAGGGAGACTGGTTCGCCGTTGACGGACAGGAAATCGAGAACCTCTTGCACCGCGCTACTCTCCTATTCAATTGTCAGGGCTTCGCCGGCTGGCGTCCTAGGCGGACAGCTCGACCACCACGTCGCTCAGCTGCACATCGCGGCGTTCGCCGGTGGCGCGGTCCTTGACCTCGACCAGGCCGTCGGCCAGGCCGCGGCCGACGACCACGATGGTCGGCACACCGATCAGCTCGGCGTCGGAGAACTTCACGCCGGCCGAGACCTTCAGACGGTCATCGAAGATGACCTCCTTGCCGGCGGCTTCGAATTCCTTGGCCAGCTTGTCGCCGGCTTCCAGCAGCTCAGCGCTCTTGCCGGTGACCACGATGTGGATGTCGGCGGGGGCAATCTGCTTTGGCCAGGCCAGGCCGTTCTCGTCATGGTAGGCCTCGGCCAGCGCCGCCACCGCGCGGGTGACGCCGATGCCGTAGGAGCCCATGGTGACAACCTGCAGCTTGCCGTTCTGGTCCAGGACCTTCAGGTCCAGAGACTGCGCGTACTTGCGGCCGAGCTGGAAGATGTGGCCCATCTCGATGCCGCGCTCGGTGCGCAGCGGACCGGAGCCGTCCGGTGCCGGATCGCCTTCCAGCACGTTGACAGCTTCGATGGTGCCGTCGAAGGTGAAGTCGCGGCCGGCCACCAGGCCGAAGACGTGCTTGCCCTTCTCGTTGGCGCCGGTGATCCAGGTGGTTCCGGAGACCACGCGCGGGTCGACCAGGTAGGTGACGCCGTGCTCGGTTTCGCTGCCCAGCAGCTGCTGGTCCAGTCCCAGGGCGGGGCCCAGGTAGCCGGTGACAATCTCCGGGTGGCTCTTCAGGTCCTCGGCGGTGGCCTGCTCGACCTCGACCTCGCCGTTGATGCCCAGGGCCGCGCCGATGGTTGCTTCCAAGCGCTTCTCGTCGACCTGGCGGTCGCCGGGAACACCCAGCACGACCAGGTGGCGGTTGCCCTCGGGGTCGATGATCGCCAGCACGACGTTCTTCAGGGTGTCCTTGGCTTCCCAGGCGCGGTCGGTGCGCGGGCGCAGCTCGTTGGCGGCGGCGACCAGGGTGTCGATGGTCGGGGTATCCGGGGTGTCGAGCACCTCGAAAGCCGGGGCATCGGTGAAGTCGATGGCCTCCGGGACCACTGTGGTCACTGCCTCCACGTTGGCCGCGTAGCCGCCCGGCGAGCGCACGAAGGTGTCCTCGCCGATGGCGGTCGGGTGCAGGAATTCCTCGGACTTCGAGCCGCCCATGGCGCCTGCCTGGGCAAACACCGGGACAACTTCCAGGCCCAGGCGCTCGAAGATCTTCAGGTAGGCGCCGCGGTGGGCCATGTAGGCCTCGTCCAGGCCTTCGTCGTCGATGTTGAAGGAGTAGGAGTCCTTCATGATGAATTCGCGGCCGCGCAGCAGGCCTGCGCGGGGGCGCGCCTCGTCGCGGTACTTGTTCTGGATCTGGTACAGGTAGACCGGCAGGTCCTTGTACGAGTTGTACAGGTCCTTGACCAGCAGGGTGAACATTTCCTCGTGGGTCGGAGCCAGCAGGTAATCGGCGTCCTTGCGGTCCTTGAGGCGGAACAGGCCCTCGCCGTATTCGGTCCAGCGGCCGGTCTGCTCGTACGGCTCACGCGGCAGCAGCGCCGGGAAGTGGACTTCCTGGGCGCCGATGGCGTTCATCTCTTCACGGACGATGGCTTCCACACGTGCCAGGACCCGCAGACCCAGCGGGAGCCAGGTGTAGATGCCAGGTGCGGCGCGGCGGATGTAGCCGGCGCGAACCAAGAGTTTGTGGCTGGCAACCTCGGCGTCAACCGGATCTTCGCGCAGGGTGCGCAGGAACGTTGTGGAAAGCTTCAAAACCACGCGTGGTGTCCTTTTCCGTATGACGGCAGACCCATAGATGAGCAGCTGCCGCCGTGCTAGGCAAAATCTGTTGTGAGCTGCCGTCGTGGCAACCACCTCCAATCCTACCGGGTTCGGCTCTTCGCCCGGGCACTGCGGTTCCGGCGCCGACACACGATGCACCGGGCACAGGCTCCTAGCCCACGTGCACCCAGGGCCGGCGCTGCAGGTCCGGTTCCGCTTCGCGCAGGACCTCGCGGGTCAGCGGCGCGATTTCGCCCTGCCCCAGGAGCAGGAAGCGGGCCAGGTTGCTCAGCGGGTTGCCCTCGGTCCAGCGAAAGTAGATGTGCGGCATGACCTCGTAGTCGTCCCTGATCGCCAGGCAGATCGCGGCGATCGCGGTGGGCACCGACGGCGCGGTCGCCTCCAGGATCCAGAAGCCATGCCGCGTGATGCCGCGGACCTCGATATCCTCGGCGAAGTCTGAGTAGTCCGAGACCTTGACCTCCAGGAAGACCACCGGGGCCTTGTCCGAGATGTGGCTTGCCAGCACCGCATGGTGCAGTTTGCGGCGGTAGCGTGCCTTGGTGGTGTTGGCCGGCTCGTGGGCAATCAGCTGCACGATCCCCCGCCGCGCTGATTCGGAAATCAGGTGTTCCGCGACCGCGTCGAAGCGCACCGAGGTGGCGCGCAGCTCGGTCGACCGGCGGAAGCGCGAGGACAGCGACACCAGCAGCACCGCGCCGATGAAGAACGCCGCGATCTTCAGGCCCTCGGGCCTCTCAAAGCAGTTAACCACCGTGGTGTAGAGGAAGACCAGCGAGACGAATACGTAGAGGATTGTTTTTCCGCGCTCGCGCCGCCGCCGGGCGGAGATCGTCACCGCGATGGCGGCCGAGCTCATCAGCACCAGCACGCCTGTGGCGTAGGCCGCGCCCTGGGCATTGACGTCTGCCTCGAAATGCCAGGTGATGGCCAGCGCCACCAGGATGACCACAACCACCAGCGGGCGCAAAGCACGGGCCCATTCGGGCGCCATGCCGAACCGCGGCAGATAGCGCGGGATCAGGTTCAGCAGCCCGGCGATGGCCGAGGCGCCGGCAAACCAGAGGATCAGGATAGTGGAGACGTCGTAGACGGTGCCGAAGCCGTCCCCCATCAGCCGGTGCGCCAGCCAGGACAGGGCGCGGCCGTTGGCGGTTCCGCCTTCCTGGAATTCCGGGGCGGGGATCAGCACCGTGGTGGCCACCGAGGACAGCACCAGAAAGCTGCTCATGATCAAGGCGGCGGTGGTCAGCAGCTTGCGGGCGCCGCGGATGCGGCTGGAGGGATTTGCGGCCGATTCACCAGGTTTCAGGTTGATCTGTGGCATGACGGCCACACCCGTTTCGAATCCGGACAGGCCCAGGGCAAGTTTCGGGAACACGATGAGGCAAACCAGCAGCATCATCACTGGATTGCCGTGCGCGGCCAGCAAGGAGTCCATCCAATTGCCCAGGACGACCGGGTGCGCGGCGATATTGGTGAATGAGACGGCGATGACCACCAAGTTCAAGGTCAAGAAGGTGCCGACAAGCGTCACCGCGATCCAGGTGACCTCGTTGAATCCGCGCATGAACAAGGCTCCGAGCAGGAGCAGCAGGATCACCGTCAAGGGGATCTGCTTGCCAGTGAACCATGCGGGGGTGAAGGGGTTCTCGATGAGGTGGGCGGACGCGTCCGCCGCGGAAAGAGTCGCGGTGATCATGAAGTCGGTGGCCGCGAATCCCAGCAGGATCAACACCAATAGCTTGCCTTTCCAGTGCGGCAGCAGGCGTTCGAGCATGGCGATGGATCCTTGCCCGTGCGGCGATTCCGCGGCGACGCGGCGGTATACCGGCAAGGCCGCTCCCAGCGTGACGGCAATCAGGATCAGTGTGGCGAATGGGGCCAAAGCCCCGGCGGCCAGGGCGGCGATGGCGGGCTGGTATCCCAGGGTGGAGAAGTAATCCAGGCCCGAGAGGCACATGACCTGCCACCATTTTCCGGCGTGCTTCTTGTCATCGCCGGGGTCTTCGTGGCCCACGGATTGGTCATTCAACCACCGGTAGAGGCGGCGGCGGGCCGAGTCCGAATTCGAAGACTGAGAGACGTTCAGCGTCCCAATATTCGTATTCACGAATGAGAACTGTACGCCTGTATCGTCCCCGCGTCACTGGTTTTCACAAAAGAAATCAGGGGATTTTCCCGGGCCTCGAAATCCACAAAAACGGGGGCCGGAACAGGTTATCCCCGAAATTCCGGCCCCCGCTTCCGGGTGCTTTCGCGTGGCTACTTGGCCACTGCCTTGACCTCAGCGACGGCCTTGTTCAGCTCGTCGGTGAGCTTCTTGAGCATGTCGGCCTCGGACTTTGAACCGGTTCCGGTCATGGCCACCGAGACCGCGTTGTTTCCGACCAGTCCCTGCATCTGGTAGCTGCCGCCGGGCACCTCGGTGCCGTTCATCTTCATGGCGCTGCTGGTGGCGTAGGTCAGGTCGGCATCCGAGGAAGCGTCCAGGATCTTCGCGCTGGCTTCGACTTCCTGGCCGGATACCGCCATGCTGAATGAATCGCAGCCCTGCAGGTCCTTGTTCTTGGCCTGTTCAGTGATCTTGTCCAGCTTCGCGGTGTCCTCATACCCTGCCACGCTGTAGCTGGTCGAGGCCATAGTGGCTTCATCCATCAGCACGGCAACAGCCATGTTGATGCCTTCGATGTCCCATGAACCCTGCTGGCTGACGAACTCCGCGCACTTCTCCGGCTTGATTTCCATCTGCTCGATCAGCTTCTTGGCCTGCGGCAGCGAAGCGGCGATAGTGTCGCCGTCCATGATCTGGGCGCCGCTGGAATCTCCGGCGAGTTTGGTGACGATGGCAGTGGCTTGCTCGGTGCTCAGCGCTGCGGTCGCAGGGGCCGACTGCTCCTGGGCGGCTCCGGCGTCCGCGGATCCCTCAGTGGTGTCGCTGCCCGAGCCGCCGCAGCCGGAAAGCGCCAGTGCGCCAGCGAGCGGAAGCAGCAGGAATGAACGCTTCTTCATGATGTTTTGTCCTCCCAGTTGGTGGTGATGGACACAACTCTATTTCACAACCAACTAGAAATAAAACATTTTTACCGCTTAGTTGAGCGTTTCTATTTCAGCGAAGGCCTTGTTAATCAATTCGACAGCTTCTGCAGACATCGTTGCCGACTCGGCGAGCCCGGTCTGGAAAGTGACGATGACGAAGTTGTTGCCCTTCAATGCCTGCACAACTACTGAACTCATTTTTTGCCCACCTCCGACGTCCATCTGGGTGGACATCGTCAGCGACTGGTCGGCGTCGACCTTCAAGAGCAGGATCTGCCGATCGGCGCTCAGCTTTTCGCCGCTTTGTTCCACTGTCACTTTTTCGCAGCCGGAAATGTCATCCAGCGTAAGCGCATCGGAAATTTTCTTGCGTGTCGCTTCATCCGTAATGGAGAAGACCTGGACCACCTTGCCCAGGCTTTCAGCCGTGACGCTTCCGGTGGCGGAGACCGACGCGGTCAGGTCGGTGACGGTGTATTTTTCCATCTGCTTGGCGCATTTTTCCGGGGTGATTCCGGAGGTCGAGCCCATGCCCTTGGCCATTTGAAGCTGCTGTTGCATGGTCTCGTTTCCGACGACCGTCAGCGAGGGATCCTCCCCCAACAGGGTCCTGACCACCGTTTCAACCTGCCCTGCATCCAGGTTCCCGTCCTGCGACTGGGTCTGGGACTGCTCTGGTTCCGGCTGCGTCTGGCCTGCGGATGAACAACCGGTCAAGGCAAGCGCTGCGGCCAGGGGAAGGAACCAGAGGAACCGATGTGACATGAAGTATTTTCCTTATGTTTTGGTGTCGGGGACGGATTTCAGCTCTGCGTCAGTTCAGCTGCTCGATGAGCTTGTCTACGGTTTCGGCAGCGGCTGCCAGATGTTCCGGCATCGTGGCCCCGTTGGTATCCTGCTGGACGCCCAGCAGGATATTCGCGGTGGCGGCGCGGACTACCAGCTGCTGGGAGGTCTTCTTGCCGTCGCTGCCGGTGACAACGTACCCCTCGGTGAGTTTCGCTGTGCTCTGGACCGATTGCTTGGCCAGATGGAAGGCGCGGGATTCGCCATCGACCTTGACCGAGTAACGAGAGCAGTCCGCGCTGGCGGCCGCCTGCGCGTCCCACTGGGATTTGAGGGTTTCGGAATCAGGGTACACGGCGACGGTGATCAGCCGGTCCCCCGCTTCGACGGCGCCCATCACTGAATTCTGCAGCTGCTCGGCGATGGGGGCGGCGAAGGTGATTCCGCATTTGCTGGGGTTCACCTCCACGTCTTCAAGCCATTGCTGCGCCTTGGGAATCATCGAGCGCAGCTGGGCGTCGGTGATCACCGTGGCCCCCGGCTGGTCGCCGGCGAACTGGTTGAGCGCCTCTTCCAGCTGCTGGGCGTTGCGTTCAATGGCAGGGCCCAGTGAATCATTGGTGTCCGACGGCGCCGGGGCGCTGCAGGAGGCCATCACGAGCGCGACGACGGCCAGGGATGCCGCCCGCAGAATTTGTGGTCGATGCGCCAGCACTTCACTTCCCGTCGTTTACAGAGACTGCAATCGAGTCTATGGGATGGACCGGGGCAAGTGCGGGATGCCGGATGCCGGCCCCGTTCCCGGTTCGGCCTAGAACAAGACCGTTGCGAAGGTTCCAACCTGGGTGAAACCGACCTTCAGGTAGGTGCGTACCGCCGCCTCGTTGAAGTCGTTGACGTACAGGCTGACGATCGGCGCTTGCTGAAGGGCATAGTCAACAGTCGATGCCATATACCCAGCGGCCAGCGAGTGGCCCCGGTACATCGGGTTGATCCAGACGCCTTGGATCTGCGCGACCTGTTCGGTGACGGTTCCCAGGTCGGCCTTGAAAACGATGTGCCCCATCTCGTCCGTGTCAATCAGGGTGTGGCCCTGGCGGATGAGTTGGCGAACGCGGCCCCGGTAGAAGCTGCCGCCGTTTTCCAGCGGCGAATACCCGAGTTCCTCTTCGAACATGGCTGCGCTGGCAGGCAGGACCTTGTCGAACTCCGCGGGCTGGGCCACGCGCAGACGACGGCGCTGGATGCCTTCGGGGTTGGTGTGGATCTCCATCAGCGGCTGGTTGCGGCGCACGTCGAATATCGGCTGCGGCCCGTCCTGAAGCACCTCGTGCATGGCAAGCACGGTGGATGCCGGACCGAAGATGGAGGCGAAGCGCTGGCGCGTGGCCAGCGCCATCAGCGCGTATTCGTGGGCGTGATCGTCCGGCATGGCGGTGGGCGCCATGTTGGCGCCCACCCAGCATGCGGACAGCAGGCCTTCTTCACCGTCGACCCCCAGCACGTGGGCGAACCCGTCCGGCACTGCCGAGCGGTGCAATTCCACTTGGGACCTGGTGAAGATGTTGGCCACGGGGTCACGGTCGAGCAGCTCGATGAGGGCCGCAGTGTCCCTGCGGCCCAAGATGCGCGGTTGTCCCTCGTCGACTCGTCGGCCAGATCTAGCTGACGGAGACCACTGGAGAACCCGCGGCAGGATTCTCGTCATCGCCCAAGTCCATTTCCTCGGCCAAGCGGTTGGCTTCTGCAATCAGGGTTTCCACGATCTGGTCCTCGGGCACGGTCTTGATGACCTCGCCCTTGACGAAGATCTGGCCCTTGCCGTTGCCGGAGGCTACGCCAAGGTCTGCATCGCGGGCTTCGCCCGGACCATTGACGACGCAGCCCATCACGGCCACGCGCAGCGGAACAGTCATGCCTTCAAGCCCGGCGGTCACTTCGTCGGCCAGGGTGTAGACGTCGACCTGGGCGCGGCCGCACGACGGGCAGGAAACGATTTCCAGCTTGCGCGGGCGCAGGTTCAGGGATTCGAGGATCTGGTTGCCGACCTTGACTTCCTCGACCGGCGGGGCCGAGAGCGAGACGCGGATGGTGTCGCCGATGCCCTTGGACAGCAGCGCACCGAAAGCCGTCGCGGACTTGATGGTGCCCTGGAAGGCTGGTCCGGCCTCGGTGACGCCCAGGTGCAGCGGCCAGTCGCCGCTTTCTGCCAGCAGTTCGTAGGCGCGGACCATGACCACCGGGTCGTTGTGCTTGACCGAGATCTTGAAGTCGTGGAATCCATGCTCCTCGAACAGCGAGGCTTCCCAGATGGCGGATTCGACCAGTGCCTCCGGGGTTGCCTTGCCGTACTTGGCCAGCAGGCGGCGATCCAGCGAGCCGGCGTTGACGCCGATGCGGATCGAGGTGCCGTGGTCCTTGGCGGCCTGGGCGATCTCCTTGACCTGGTCGTCGAACTGTCGGATGTTGCCCGGGTTCACGCGCACGGCGCCGCACCCGGCCTCGATGGCCGCGTAGACGTACTTCGGCTGGAAGTGGATGTCGGCGATCACCGGGATCTGCGACTTCATCGCAATGATCTTCAGCGCTTCGGCGTCCTTGTCCGTCGGGCAGGCGACACGCACGATATCGCAGCCCGAAGCGGTCAGCTCTGCAATCTGCTGCAAGGTGGCGTTGATGTCGTGGGTCTTGGTGGTGGTCATCGACTGAACCGAAATCGGCGAGTCAGACCCCACGCCAACCGACCCGACTTGAATCTGGCGGGTCTTACGACGTGGAGCGAGAACCGGCGGTGGGGCTGCCGGCATGCCTAGGCTGACCGAAGTCAATGGATGCCTCCGAATGGATTGTGGGTAATACTCTCTACCCAAGTATGTCACCGACTCGTTCAAAGCGGTGGTCTATGCGAGAAAGGCCACGGAAGAACCGTGGCCTTTCTACTTGTTTGCCGCGCGGGAATCCGCTGCGGCGGGGCAGAAACCTAGTTGGCTTCGGCGACGGCCTTGACGCTGTTCAGCACGCCGGCGACCTGCTCGACGACCTCGGCGTCGTCCTTCGGGTTCAGCTCGGCGAAGCGGACCACCGAGTTCGGGATGGCCATCTTGACGTCTTCCAAGACCTTGGCTCCGGCGATGCCCAGGGCCTTGCGAGCTTCGTCCTGTGCCCACACGCCGCCGTACTGCCCAAAGGCGGTGCCCACGACCACTGATGGCATGTCCTTGACGGCGCCGGCGCCGAACGGACGGGACAGCCAGTCGATGGCGTTCTTCAGGACGGCCGGCATGGTGCCGTTGTACTCGGGGGTGACCAGCATCAGCGCGTCGGCTGCGGTGGCTGCATCGCGCAGTGCCTGCGCCGCGGCGGGGACGCTGCCTGCCACGTCCTTGTCCTCGTTGTAGAAGGGGATGTTCTCCAGTCCTGCGAACAGCTCGACCTCGACGCCTTCCGGGGCGTTGACGACGGTGGCTTCGGCCAACTGCTGATTGGTCGAGCCGCTGCGCAGGGAACCTACGAGAGTGAGGACTTTGGTTGCCATGGGCAATACTCCTAAAGAAGGGGAAAGTTAGAAAGCTGACGCTTCATCTACATTCAACCCGGAGGCAACCCGGATCCATTCCCCGATTTCCGGTGATCTGGCTCACTGGCGGAGGATGCCGCATCTAGTCCATAGGCGGTCGGCGGCGCAGCTGCTTGGTCGCTGAGCGATTCGACTTGGTCTCCAGCCGGCGGCGCTGGGAACCCCTGGTGGGTTTGGTGGCCCGGCGCTGCGGCGGGTCGGGCCGCAACGCGGCGGCCACCAGCTCGGCCAGCTTCTGCTGGGCATTCTGCCGGTTGCGCCACTGCGAACGTTCCTGGGCCGAGGCGACCACGAGCATCCCGCCGGTCAGCCGGGAGGACAGCTTGTCCAGCAGCCGCTGCCGCTGCCAGGGCGAGAGCGCCCTGGACCCTGCGATGGACCACGACAGTTCCACCCGGCTGTCCGAGGTATTCACGTGCTGGCCGCCGGGCCCGGAAGAGCGGCTGAAGTGCCAGGACAGCTCGGCGGCCGGGATCACCAGCGAACGGGAAATGTGCAGGTCCATCTCCCCAGTCTCCCACGGGCAAACGCAGGCCGGCGCCCGCTGCGCAAGCTGCGCAGTGCAGGCGCCGGGCGGGCGTGGAATGGCGGCTTCTAGGAAGCGAAGTCCTTGAGCAGGCCGGTCACCGGGTTCCACTCGGTGATGATGCGCTGCGCCAGGGCACCGGTGGTGCTGAACGGGTCCTGCTCCAGCACCTCGACGAGCGCTGCCTCAGACTGCGCGGCCAGGATCAGCAGGGCGCCGTCGTTGACCGGCGTCGGGCCTGAAGCCAGCAGCTGCACCGGTCCGTCGCCCACAAAACCTCCGAGGAACTCCCGGTGGGCCGGGCGGTGCTCGTCGCGCAGCTGCGCGGAGTTCTCGGCGTATACGTATTCAACAGCAAAAACAGTCATGGGTTCAGCTTAAATCCTTGCGCCTAGAACAACTGAATCGGCTTGAAGATGTCCGCGTATATTAAGAGGCCGCCCATCGCCAGCATGGCCACGACCACCACATAGGTCAGCGGCAGCATCTTGATGGTGTCCACCGGCTTGACGTTCTTGATGTTGAAGATTCGGGCGACGGTGCGCTTCAGTCCGTCGTAGAGCGCGCCGACCACGTGGCCGCCGTCCAGCGGCAGCAGCGGGATCAGGTTGAATGCGAACAGTGCGAGGTTCAGTCCGCCGGCCAGCGAGAGCAGCGTGGCGAACTTGTCCCCCACGGAGATCGAGTCTTCCGCGCTGATTTCCCCGGCAATCCGCCCGACCCCCACGATGGACACCGGGCCGTTCGGGTCCCGCTCCTCGCTGCCGAAAGCCGCCCGAGCGACATCGCCCATGCGCTGCGGCAGGTGCAGGATCACGTTGCCGATGTTGGCCAGCTGGGTGCCCACCACGCCGGGCACCTCGCGCAGCGGCTGGGGCAGGTTCTCCACGGTGGAGCTCATGCCCACGAAGCCGACCTTGGCCATTTCGTATTCGCCGTCCGCGCCCTTCACCGGGTAGCCGTTGGCGTCGGTGACGGGGCGGTCGGTCAGGTAGGGGGTCATCGTGGTGCTGCGGCTGGTGCCGTCGCGGGTGTACTCCAGGGACACCGGCTGGCCCGGGTTCTCGCGGATGACGTCGGTGAGCTTGTTCCACTCCCCCTGCGCCACGGCAATGCCGTTCACCGAGGTGATGGTGTCGCCGGGCAGCAGCCCCGCCTCGTAGGCGGGAGCGGCCGGGTCCGAGGCCGAGCATTCGGTCTGGTCGGCGTTCTCCGCGGTGGCGATGCACTTGTAGACCTCGGAAACCGTGGTCGTGGTGGTGGCGATGCCGAAGCTGGTGAGCACGATGCCGATCAGCACGAAGCCGATCACCAGGTTCATGAACGGTCCGCCGAGCATGATGATGATCCGCTTGTAGGTGGGCAGCTGGTAGAACATCCGGCCTTCGTCTTCGGGCTTGACGTTCTCGTTGGCCTGCGAGCGCGCGTCATCGACCATCTGGCCGAACACGCGTTGGAACAGGTTCGGCTTCTTCCGCGGCGCCCCCGCCTCGCCTTCGGCGGCCGGGCGCGGCGGGTACATGCCGACCATGGAGATGTAGCCACCCAGCGGCAGCATCTTGATGCCATACTGGGTTTCCCCGCGCTTGAAGGAGAACAGGGTCTTGCCGAAGCCGATCATGTACTGCGGCACACGCAGCCCGAACAGCTTGGCCGGCACCAGGTGCCCGACCTCGTGCAACGCAATGGAGACCCCGATGGCCAGCACCATGAAGACCACTCCGAGGATGAACAGCACGGTGCTCATGCGCCGGCCCCCAGGATCTTCGATGCGCGGGCGCGAGCCCACTTGTCGGTCTCGAGCACCACTTCCACGCTGGGCTCCGCGTTGACCGGGGTGTAGTCATCCAGCGCGCGCTCGATGGTCTCCACGATGTCGGTGAAGCGGATCTTCCCGTCGTGGAATGCATCCACCGCGACCTCGTTCGCGGCGTTGTACACGGCCATGTGGGTTCCGGAGGCCGCGGCGGCCAGCTTGGCGAGCTTCACCGCGGTGAACACCGACTCGTCCAGCGGGTCGAAGGTCCAGCTGGAGGCGGTGGAGAAGTCGCAGGCTGTGGCGGCGCCGGCCACGCGGTGCGGCCAGTTGATGCCCAGCGCGATGGGAAGTCGCATATCCGGGGGCGAGGCCTGGGCGATGACCGACCCGTCGATGAACTCGACCATGGAGTGGATGATCGACTGGCGGTGCACCACCGGCTCGATCCGGTCCAGCGGCACGTCGAAGAGCAGGTGCGCTTCGATGACTTCCAGTGCCTTGTTGACCATGGTGGCTGAGTTGGTGGTCACCACGCGGCCCATGTCCCAGGTCGGGTGGGCCATGGCCTGCTGCGGGGTGACATCGCGAAGCTGGTCGTAGCTGTAGCCGAAGAACGGCCCGCCGGAAGCGGTGACGATGAGCTTGGCCACCTCGTCAGGGGTGCCCGAGCGCAGCGCCTGGGCCAGGGCCGAGTGCTCGGAGTCGACCGGGGCGATCTGCCCCGGTGCGGCGAACTGCTTGACCACCTGGCCTCCGATGATCAATGATTCCTTGTTGGCCAGCGCCAGCAGGTGCCCTGCCTTCAGCGCGGCGATGGTCGGCTCCAGGCCGATAGCGCCGGTGATGCCGTTGAGCACCACGTCGGCGTCCGCGAACCCGGCGACCTCGGTGGCGGCCTGCGGGCCGGCGAACAGCTCGGGCGCGTAGCCGTGCACCGAGGCCTGATGCGCGGCCGCGGCGATCGCGTCGGCGAGCTCCTGCGTGGAATCCACGGCGCTGCCCACCACGGCAGGGCGGAACTTCACCGCCTGGCGCGCCAGCAGCTCCAGGTTGTAGCCGCCGCTGAGCGCGGCGACGCTGAACTGCTCCGGCGCGTTGTCGATGACATCCAGCCCCTGGGTGCCGATGGACCCGGTGGAACCGATCAACGTGACGCGGCGCGGCCGCCCTGGTTCGGGAGAAAAATCTTTGGTGCTCACCCATCCATTATGGTTCTTCTAACTGTGAGGTCCCAAAGAGCGCCGCCTCCGCGCCGGCGCTCACAGCCCCAGGCTGCGGGCAATCAGCAGCTGCTGCACCTGGGTGGTTCCCTCCCCGATTTCAAGGATCTTGGAGTCCCGGTAGTGCCTGGCCACCAGGGATTCGTTCATGAAACCGTAGCCGCCGAAAATCTGGGTGGCGTCCCGGGCGTTGTCCATGGCCGCCTCGCTGCCCACCAGCTTGGCGTGCGCGGCCTCCACCTTGAAGTCCTTGCCCGCCAGCATCTTCGCCGCCGCCGCGTAGTAGGCCAGGCGCGCCAAATGCACGCGGGTCGCCATGCGGGCCAGCATGAAGGAGATTCCCTGGTTCTTGCCGATCGGGGTGCCGAAGGTCGTGCGGGTCTTGGCATAGGCCACCGCCTCGTCCAGGCATCCCTGGGCTGCGCCCGTGGCCAGGGCGGCGATGGCGATGCGCCCCTCGTCGAGGATCTCCAGGAAGTAGGAATAGCCGCGCCCCTGCTCGCCGAGCAGGTTCTCCTGCGGCACCCGGGCGCCGTCGAAGTGCAGCGCATGGGTGTCGCTGGCCCTCCAGCCGACCTTGTCATAGGCGGGGGCGACGGTGAACCCCTGGGTGCCCGAGGGGACGATAATAGCCGAGATCTGCTTCTCTCCGGTGGATTCGTCCATGCCGGTCACCGCGGTGACCGTGACCAGGGAGGTGATATCCGTGCCGGAGTTCGTGATGAATTCCTTGCCCCCGTCGATCACCCATTCGCCGCCCTCGAGTCGGGCGCGGGTCAGCGCTGCCGAGGCGTCGGATCCTGCCCCGGGCTCGGTCAGCCCGAAGCCGGCCAGCTTTTCCCCGGCCGCCAGTTCCGGAAGCCAGGTCAGCTTCTGCTCCTGGCTGCCGAAGCGGTACAGCGGCATGGCGCCCAGCGACACCCCGGCTTCCAGGGTGATGGCCACCGACTGGTCCACCTTGCCCAGTTCCTCCAGCGCGAGGGCCAGGTGGAAGTAGTCCCCGCCCGAGCCGCCGTATTCCTCGGAGATCGGCAGCCCGAACAAGCCCAGTTCACCCATCTGCTTCACGATGTCATAGGGGAAGGTCTTGTTGGCGTCGTTGGCCGCGCTCTGCGGGGCCACGACCTGTTGGGCGAAGTCGCGAACGAGGTTTACCAGGTCCTGGTATTGCTCATCGAGTTCCAGATCAAGCATGGGGCTCTCTCTCCATCGGGGTTCCCCATCCAGCTGCGCGGTGTGCCGGCACCGGATGACGGGTCGTGTCGCCCTGAGGCCAGCATTACTTGGCCGCTCACACCCAAGGCGCGTATGGTTAATATTCGTTAACTGATCGCCGATATTTTTTAGTATCAGCCACATTTTTGACACTAGTGGCAGGCATCACAGTTGTCCATAGTCGGGGTCGGCATTCGCAAGGAGATGATGCCTGTGGCAAGGTACCAGCCGCTGCATGAGCCAACGGACCGCGAGCGCGCCAAGGCCGAACGCCGAGAGGCGCTGCTGCGCGAGGCAACCCGCCTGTTCGCCCAGCACGGCTACGCCGGGGTGTCGCTGGAAGACCTGGGCGCCGCGTGCGGCATCTCGGGCCCGGCGGTCTACCGCCACTTCGCCGGCAAGCAGGCGGTGCTCATCGCCCTGCTGGTGGACATGTCCAAGGACATCCACGACGGCGGGCAGGCCGCGGCCGAGGCCGGTGGCGAGCCGATCGAGGTGCTCTCCCGGCTGGTGGATTTCCACACCGATTTTTCGCTCTCGCGCCCCGACATCCTGCAGGTGCAGGACCGGGACCTGAAATCGCTGCCCAAGGCCGAGCTGGCGCTGGTGCGCAAGCTGCAGAACTCCTATATCGCGCTGTGGACCGCGCAGCTGGCCAAACTGCATCCCAGGGACTCGGCGCAGTCGCACCGCTTCCGCGCGCACGCGGTGTTCGGCCTGCTGAACTCCACCGCGCATTCGGCGCACAATCCGCGCACCAAAAAGTCGGGATTAAAGCCGCTGCTGTCTAATATGGCGCTTGCGGCACTGACTTCACCGGTAACCTAGTTCTAAGCCCTTGCTCTTTGAAGCCTGCCAACCGGCACGCTTCCCACCCGATCGAAAGGCCTTTGCCGTGCAGCTACGTGAGGTCCGCGCTTCCGACTTGGACGCATTCTTCGCTCACCAGCAGGAACCAGAAGCGAATCTGATGGCCGCTTACCAGGCGCGCAACCCTGCTGATCGTTCGGTGTTCGACCACCACTGGAACCAGATCCTGAACGATCCCACGGTGCTGGTGCGCACCATCGAGCACGAAGGCGAAGTCGCCGGCTCGATCCTGGTCTTCGACGGCGAAGCCCCCGAGATCAACTTCTGGACCTCCACCAAGTTCTGGGGCAAGGGCATCACCACCAGCGCGGTGGATGCGTTCCTGGCCGAGTTCACCAAGCGCCCGTTGATGGCCCACGTGGTGCAGGACAACCTCGGCTCCATCAAGGTCCTTGAGCGCCGCGGCTTCAAGACCGTGGGCACCGAGCAGATCTTCTCCAACGCCCGCGCAGAAGTCGTCACCGAGAACGTCATGCAGCTGGACTAGCGGCGCCAAGCATTGATGCACTGAGCCGGTTCCCTTTGCGGGAACCGGCTCAGTGCGTTGTCGGGGCGAATCACCGCGCCCCGGCCGGCGCTACCTGGTGGCGTTCAGCGTCCGCCAGGCCTCGCGGCGGACCGCCTGCTCATGAGGATCCGGCACCGGAGCGGCCGCCAGCAGGCGACGGGTGTAGTCGTGCTGCGGGGCGTGCAGCACGGTCTTGACCTTGCCCTGCTCCACCGCACGGCCTGACTGCATGACCACCACGTAGTCGGCGAGCATGTCCACCACTGCCAGGTCGTGGCTGACGAACAGGCAGGCGAAGTTGAAGTCCCGCTGCAGGTCCTGGAGCATTTCCAGCACCACCGCCTGCACCGAGACATCCAGCGCGCTGGTGGGCTCGTCGGCAATCAGCAGTTCCGGGTTCATCGTCAACGCGCGGGCGATGCACACACGCTGGCGCTGGCCGCCGGAGAGCTCGTGCGGATAGCGGTTGACCACGCTGCGCGGCAGCTTCACCGCGTCCAGCAGCTCCATGGCGCGCTGGATGCGGCTAGCCTTGGTGCCCTCCTTGTGCACCACCATCGGCTCGGTGATGCATTCGCCGATCGGGAACCTCGGGTTCAGCGAGGCGGCGGGATCCTGGAAGATCACGCCGATCGACTTGCGCACCTTGCGCGCTTCGCGCGGCGACAGCTTGGGCAGGTTGTGCCCCTGCACCGAGAGCGTGCCTTCGGCGACCGGAAGCAGGCCGATCACCGCCTTGGCGATGGTCGATTTGCCGGATCCGGACTCGCCCACGATGCCCAGCACCTCGCCCTTGGCCACGTCGAAGCTCACGCCCTGAACGGCCCTGAACTTGGTGCCGCGCATGTCGTACTCCAGCACCAGGTCCTTGGCTTCAAGCACCAGCTCGCGGCCCGCGGAGGCGGTCTGCTCGGCGTGGGCGGCGTTCGCGTCGATCACCACCGGCAAAAGCTTCGGCACCGCCGACAGCAGGCGCTGGGTGTACTCGTGCTGCGGATGCAGCATCACCTGCTCCACGGTGCCGGTCTCCACCAGATTGCCCTGGAACATCACGGCCACCTGGTCCGCCATGTCCGCCACTACACCCATGTTGTGGGTGATCAGCAGGATGCCGGTGTTCAGCCGGTCCTTGAGCTCACGCAAGAGGTCGAGGATCTCGGCCTGCACCGTCACGTCCAGCGCGGTGGTCGGCTCGTCGGCGATGATGACCTTCGGGTCGCAGGAGATCGCCATGGCAATCACGATGCGCTGGCGCTGGCCGCCGGAGAACTGGTGCGGGTACTGCTTGATGCGCTTGGCCGGGTCGGGAATGCCGACCAGGGTCAGCAGCTCCACGGCGCGGGCGGTGGCTTCCTTGCCGTAGGCGATGCCGTGCAGTTCCAGCGCCTCGGTCAGCTGGCGCTCGATGGTCAGCACCGGATTCAGCGCGGTCATCGGCTCCTGGAAGACCATGGCGATGTCGGTGGCGCGCATCTTGCGCATCTTCCCGGCTTCCAGGCCCACCACGTTCACGTTGCCCACCTTGGCCACGCCCGAGACGTTAGCGTTCTCAGGCAGAAGGCCCATGGCGGCGGTGGAGGTCACCGACTTGCCGGAGCCGGACTCGCCGACCAGCGCGACCACTTCGCCGGGCTTCACTGCCAGCGACAGCCCCTTGACCGCGTGCACGTCGGGGCCCGCGGTCTCGAACGTCACCTGCAGGTTGTTGAAGCTCAGCGCGTAGCCCCCGGCAGAGTCATTGGTTGGTGCGGCGTGGCTCATGGCTTCTCCTTGCGGGTTGGCATGGCAAACAGGCCCGCGCGGCGGCGGCGCTTGCCACTGTGGCGTGGGTCGAAGGCATCTCGCAGGCCGTCGCCCAGGAAGTTCACCGACAGGGCGATGGCCACGATGGTCATGCCCGGCCACCAGAACAGCCACGGTCGGGTGGTGAACGCGTTCTGGTACTGGCTGATCAGCAGGCCCAGCGAGGATTCCGGAGGCTGGACCCCGAAGCCCAGGAAGGACAGCGAGGATTCCAGCAGGATCGCCCCGGCGATCAGGAAGGTCGAGTTCACCACGATCACGCCGATGGTGTTGGGCAGCAGGTGCTTGAAAATCACCCGCGAGGTCTTGGAGCCCATGGCCTGGGCCGCGGAGACGAATTCGCGTTCACGCAGCGACAGGATGTCGCCGCGCACCAGGCGCGCCATGCCGGTCCAGGACACCAGTCCCAGCATGAGCGCCAGCAGGATGATCGAGCTGGATCCGCGCCCGGCGATCTGGCCCAAGACCGCGGCCAGCACCAGCAGCGGGATGACGATGAACAGGTCGGTGATGCGCATCAGCGCCTCGTCGATCCAGCCGCGGAAATATCCGGCCAGCGCGCCGACGACTGCGCCGATCGCGGTGGCCACCAGCCCGACGACCACGCCGATGATGATGGACTTCTGCGTCCCGTTCATGACCAGGGCGAAGTAGTCCTTGCCGATGGAGTCCTGGCCGAAGGGGTGCTCGCCGATCTGGATGCCCGAGCCGCCGAGCCAGGTGGGCAGCAGCGACAAGGTGGGCTTGCCGCCGTTGACCACGGCGCCGGCGTCGAGGTAGCTCTGTTTCCACCAGCCGGGAATCGGCCCGTAGCCGATCGAGGTGAATGCCAGCAAAGTGATCAGCACGAGGACGATCGCGGAAATCATGGCCGGCTTGTGGCGCAGGAAGCGTTCCAGGACGATCCGCGACTGACTCTTGGAAGTTTCGGTCGAGACAGCGAGTTTGGCGTCTTCGACCTCTGCAATGGATGTCAGGTTCCCTGGCATCTTGTCGTTTGTGTTACTCATCGAATGTCCTTAGTTTCCTAGACCCGGATCCGCGGATCGAGAATCGCGTACACAATGTCTGCCAGGAGGTTGAACAGCACCGCTGCGGTGCCGGTGACCAGGAAGAATGCCATGACCGGTGCGGGGTCCACCGCATGCAGCCCGGTATTGAACAGGTCTCCCATGCCCTTCCAGCCGAACACCGTCTCGGTTACCACAGCGCCGCCGATCAGGCCGGCGAAGTCGAAGGCCGCGATGGTGGCGATCGGGATCAGCGCGTTGCGGAATGCATGGCGGAAGATCACGGTGCGTTCGCTCAAGCCTTTGGAGCGTGCGGTGCGGATGTAGTCCTGCTGCTGCACTTCCAGCATCGATGAGCGGGTGTAGCGCGAGTAGCTTGCCAGCGAGATGATGGCCAGCACGATGGTTGGCAGCAGCAGCTGGGTGGCGTTGTCCAGGAAATGGTCCCAGAAGCCGCCTTCAAGGTTCGCGGTGGAGGAACCGATGGTTGCGATGGGGCGTCCCTTGAGGTCCAGGAAGCCAGGCCACGCGCGGAAGATGTGGTCCAGCACGGTCAGGCCGGCGCCGACCAGGCCGACGGTCACCGAAACGCCCATGGCGGCCTTGGACAGGCGGCCCCCCATGAGCTTGCCGATCAGGCCCGGAATGACCACGGCCAGGATGGCACCGCCCAGCAGCAGCCATCCGTTCGGTTCCGCCAGGAGCCAGAAGGTCGCGTAGTACATGCCCAGCACTAGCACCGCGGTGATCAAGGCCGGGTACAGCACGCGCTTTTCCTTGAGCCCGACGCTCATGGCGGTGGCGGACAGCGCCAGCAGCACGGTCAGCACGATGATGACTGCCGGTCCCATCTGCGGGAAACGGTAGAAGTTCAGCCACACGCTGTACTGCAGCAGCAGCGGCACGAAGATGGCAGTGGCCAGGAAGGTGATGCCGCGGCGCTTGAGCGAACCGGCTAGCAGCATCTGCAGGACCAGACCTGCGACCACGCCGATCAGGATGCTGGTGCCCAGTGAGATCTGGGGGTTCTCCAGCCAGTTGTTGTAGCCGATGGCCATGTATTCCTTGAGCAGCACCGCGGCCCAGAACACCGGCAGCGAGAAGAACAGGAAGGTCAGGAAGGTGACGAGGTAGTCGAGACCCGAGTACTGGCGCACGGCGGTCAGCACGCCGATGGCGATGCCCAGGATGGCTGCGATGACTGTTGCCAGCAGCACCAGTCGCAGGGTTGATGATGCGGCGTTGGCCAGCAGGTCCGTGACCTCGATGCCGTTGATATTGCGGCCCAGGTCGCAGGCGCCCACGAAGCACTTGGAAACACCGGTCAGCCAGGTCAGGTACCGCAGGTACCAGGGCTGTTCCAGGTTCATGTATTCGGTGCGCTGCTGCATCAGGTACTCGCGGTTTTCCGCGTTGCTTTCACGCAGATCGCCGAGCGGGTCGCCGGAATTAATGACCAGGATATAGAGCAACAGCGATGCGGCTAACAGCACGCCGGCGGCCGACCCCAGTCTCTTCAGGATGAATTTCAACACGGTACTAACGTCCTCTTTCTTCTCGCCTTGTGGCGCTCCCGCCTCCGCGATGTTGGAGCCGGACACGACGCGGGGCCCGATGATGATCGGGCCCCGCGGGCGCTCACAGCTGGTGTATGCGTTTGTTCAGGCCGAAGGCCTACTCAGCACGCATCCACTGCTCGGCGTTCCAGACGATGCCGTTCTGGGTTGCCGTGTGGCGGACATTCTGGATGTCTGCGCCCGAGGCGCTCAGACCCGGGTGGGCGAACATCGGGATGCCGAACAGGTCATCCCACAGCAGCTTCTCGATCTTCTTGGTCTGCTCCGCGTGGACTGCCGGGTCCAGCGAGGTGGCCAGGGTCTCCCACGCGGCGTCGACCTCAGCATTCGAGTACTTGCCGTAGTTCTGCGGCTTGCCTGTCGCGTAGATGTTCTGGCCGGATGTGATCTGGCCCGAACCGGCCCACGCGAACAGTGCTACCTCGTAGTCGCCGCGCTCCTGGGTTCCGCCCGGTGCGAAGAACTTCGGGTCGCCTGCATCCACGATCTCGAAGCCCGCCTTGTCGCACGAGGACTTGATCTGCGCGACCTCGTTGGTGCGGCGTTCGTTCGGCGCCGAGTAGCCGATGCGCACCTTGGTGCCGACTGCGTCCTGTTCCTCGAGGATCTTCTTGGCACCCTCGATGTCGACCTGGTCGTAGCGTCCGTCATAGGCTGCTGCCACGGTGTCCGCGTAGTTCTCCTGGAACGGGAAGACTTCGCGCAGATTCATGACCTGAGCCTCAGGGTTCAGCGGCTTGATCAGGTTGTCGACGATTTCCTGGCGCGGAACGCACATGGCGAAGGCCTTGCGCAGCTCCAGATTGGTCATCGTGTTGCCCTTGACGAAGTTGAAGTCCAGGTGCTCCCAGGTCAGGGTGTCGCCTTGCTGGATGTTGACGGCGCTGCCCAGCCCCTTGAGCTGTTCCAGGGTATCGACGGTCGGCTGTGGGCCGATAACGTCGAGGTCCTTGTTCTGCAGTGCTTGGACCATGCCGGAATCGGCAAGGAAGCGGAAGTTCAGTTCCTTGGTTGCCGCCGGGGTGCCGTAGTAGTTCTCATTGGCGGTCAGGGTGACGGACTCGCCGGCCTTCCAAGAGCTGAGCTTGTATGGGCCTGATACCGGCATGTCTGCTTCGTCTGGAAGGGTGCCCGGCTTGGTGGTCCAGCCTTCGTTCCAGAACTTTGCGGCCTTCTCAAGCTTCTTGGAGTCGCCATCGCGAACGGCAGCGACGAACTCTTCGGTGCTCAGGCCGCCCTTCTTGGCCACGACGTGGGCCGGGTGCAGCATCCAGGTCTGGATCTGCCAATCCGGATCCGGGGCCTTGAACTCAACGGTGAACTCCTTGCCCGCAGGATCGCCCTGGGGGCCCTTCGGGACGGTATCGCCGAGGTCGGTGGAGACCGAGTTGAACAGCGGCTTGTCCTTTGATCCCGAATTCAGGTTCAGGTTCTGAGTAGCCCACGCGAGTACCGCGTCGGCGGTGGTGATGTCGGTGCCATCGGACCACTTGGCGTTGTCTGCGATGGTGTACTTGATGGTCAGCGGGTCGTCGCTGATCTTCTCGAAGCTTCCCAGGTCCTCGTTCGGGTAGATCTTCCCGTCGGTACCGAAGTAGACGAAGCTCGCGAACATCCGGTCGGTAATGCCGGAGTTGTAGGTGGAGTAGGTCTGAGGCGTGTTGCCGTTGTAGCTGATGAATTCAGGGGCGCCGATGGAAACCTTGATGGCTCCATCCTTGGTCGTGATGTCGCCCAGGTCCGCCAGACCGGTAGTGGTCGCCTCTGCGCCGGCGTTGCCCCCGCTTGCGGATTCGCTGGCCGATGGGCTGGTTTCGCTTCCGCCTGGGGCACATGCAGACAGCGCCAGTGCCATCGCTGCGCCTACGACGACTGCCTTCGAAACGCGTTGGAACCGCATTTCGCCTCCTTGAGATCTTCGATTGATACGAGTTCTGAAACTTCCGAATCAGTGTGGATCAAGTCACACCCGATCCAATGAGCAATAGACTAACGGGAATTTCCGGTCTTGGATATAGAAAGACTCGCTTCAGATAGTCACGGGAAGGCCACGAAAAGTTAATGCAGGATTTCGCATGTTACCGGCGAGTTAATGCGAGTTGCCTCACATCCGCAAGATTTCAAGGGTTTCTTTCAGATTGGGAAAAATCAACCAGATGCATAGCTGAGTCCAAGTCTTGCCCTGGAGTCGTTTATAACAGTTTGGTAACGCCGGATGATTCCCGTAATAATCTCAAGCAAATCTTGAATATCGATGTCCTCGCACGTCATCAAGACAGGCAGGCATGTCATCAAAACTGAAAAGAACGCCGCAACCGGTATCGGTTGCGGCGTTCTTTTCGGCGTGCTCAGCGTCGGCTAGATCAGGGTTGCCCCCGGGATGGCTGCCAGCAGATTACGGGTGTAATCGCTCTTCGGCGCGTCGAAAATATCGTCGACAGAACCCTGCTCGACGATCTTTCCACGTTCCATCACGCAGACGTTGTCCGCGATCTGGCGCACGACCGCAAGGTCGTGGGTAATGAACAGGTAGGTCAGCCCCATGTCGCGCTGCAGCTCATCAAGGAGCTCCAGCACCTGGGCCTGGACCAGGACGTCCAGCGCGGAAACCGCCTCGTCGCAGACGATCATTTCCGGCTGCAGGGCCAGTGCACGCGCAATCGCGATGCGCTGTCGCTGGCCGCCGGAGAGCTCGTTCGGGAAGCGGTGCATGGTTGCCGCAGGCATGGAGACCTGGTCAAGCAGCTCCTTGACCTTCTTCTGGCGCGAGGCCGAGTTGCCGATGCCGTGGATGCGCAGCGGCTCCTCGATCGTGCGGTAGATCGAGTACATCGGATCCAGGGAGCCGTACGGATCCTGGAAGATCGGCTGGACGCGGCGGCGGTACTTGAACAGCTGCTTCTCGCTCAGGTTGCCGATCTGCTGGCCGTCGAAGGTGATCTCGCCGCTGGTCGAATCCAGCAGGTTCAGCACCATCTGCGCAATGGTCGACTTGCCGGAGCCCGATTCGCCCACAACTGCAGTCGTGGTGCCCTTCGGAATCTCGAAGGAGACGTTGTCCACCGCGGTGAACTTTTCCTTCTTGCCGAAACCCTTGCGGATGTCGAAGACCTTGGTCAGGTTGCTGACGGACAGCAGCGGCTCGGCCTTGGCCGGGGAGGTCTCCTCGACAATGGCCTCATGCTTGTCGCCGCGTGCAGCGGAGAGCGATGGAGCCGAGTTGATCAGGCGCTGGGTGTACGGGTGCTTCGGGTTGCGCAGGATCTCCAGCGCCGGCCCGTACTCGACCACGCGGCCCTTGTACATCACGACGACCTTCTCGGCACGCTCTGCGGCCAGGCCCAGGTCGTGGGTGATCAGCAGCACGGCGGTGCCCAGCTCGCTCGTCATGGTATCCAAGTGATCCAGGATCTGCTGCTGCACCGTCACGTCCAGCGCACTGGTCGGCTCGTCGGCAATCAGCAGGCGAGGACGGCAGGCGAGGCCGATGGCGATCAGCGCGCGCTGGCGCATGCCGCCGGAGAACTCGTGCGGGTACTGGTTGGCGCGGGCCTCCGGGTTGGGCAGGCCTGCGTCGGCCAGCACCTGGGCCACACGCTTCTTGGGATTGTCCCCCGCCAAGCCGTTGGCCTTCAGGGTTTCCTTGACCTGGAATCCGATCTTCCATACCGGGTTGAGGTTCGACATCGGGTCCTGCGGAACCATGCCGATGTGGTTGCCGCGCAGCTCAACGAATCGCTTTTCGCTGGCGTTGGCAATATCTTCGCCATCGAACAGGATCTGTCCTGCGGACACACGGCCGTTGCCGGCCAGCAGGCCGATGGCGGCCAGTGCCGACGTCGACTTGCCGGATCCGGACTCGCCCACGATGGCCACGGTTTCGCCGGGCATCACGGTGAAGTTGGCGTCGCGCACCGCGTGCACCGGTCCGTCAGGAGTGGAGAAGGTGATCGCCAGATCCTTGACTTCAAGCAGCGGCTTGGGAGTTGCGTTCTCGCTCACGGGCTAGGCTCCCTTCCGGGCCTTGGGATCCAGTGCGTCGCGCACTGCATCGCCGAGCATGATGAAGCTCAAGACAGTTACTGAAAGGAACAGTGCTGGCCACATCAGCATCATCGGATTGCTGCGAAGCTGGGTCTGGGCGGTGGCAATGTCGTTGCCCCAGCTCATGATATCCGGCGGCAAGCCAACGCCCAGGAAGGACAAGGTTGCCTCGGCAACGATGTATACACCGAGATTCACGGTCGCAACCACGATGATCGGGGCGATCGAGTTCGGCAGCACGTGCTTGACCAACGACTTGAACTTGGACAGGCCCAGCGAGCGCGAAGCCTTGACGAAGTCCGCATTGCGCGCCTCGATGACGGCACCGCGGGTGATGCGGGCCAGCTGCGGCCAGCCGAAGATGGCCAACGTGATGATCACCGTCCAGACGCTCTTGTTGTCTCGGAAGGCAGGCAGCTGCATGACGATGATTGCACCGAGGATCAGCGGCAGGGCGAAGAAAATGTCGCCCAAGCGAGCCAGGATGGTGTCGATCCAGCCTCCGTAGAAGCCTGCCAGCGCACCGATGGTGCCGCCAACGATAATTACGATCAAGGTCGTGAAGATGCCGACTAGGAGGGAAGCACGCGTGCCGTAGATGACGCGGGAGTAGATGTCGCAACCTTGGAGGTTGAAGCCCATGATGTGGCCTTCACGCCCCGGCTCGTTCGAATTTTCCAGCGCGCAATACGTGGGGTCTTGCGACGTGAACCACTGAGGGAACGCGGCAACGATGATGACAGCGAGAATCAGGATTGCGGAAATGATGAACAAAGGCTGCTTGCGCAGCGAGCGCCAGGCCTCGGCCCACATGGACAGCGGCTTGCCCGTCTCCTTGACGGAGTCGACTGCCTGCAGAGGTGTCTCGTCCAACGGAGCCACATAGTGCTCGATCTTGTACTTGGAGACCTTGCCAGCTCGGCGGTTGACGGGCAGGCCGGCCTCGGAATTGAAGTTCTGGTTCTCAGGCATAACGGATCCTAGGGTCAAGCAGGGCGTACAGCATATCCACGATCAAGTTGGCGATCACGAACACGATCACCAGGACACCGACCACGGCGACGACGGTGGGCGTCTCGCCCTTGAGGATCGCTCGGTACAAAAGGTTTCCGACACCGGGGACGTTGAAGATACCCTCGGTCACAATGGCGCCGCCCATGAGCGATCCGAGGTCGGCACCAAGGAAGGTCACCACGGGAATCAGCGAGTTGCGCAGGACGTGGACACGCACCACACGGTTGCGGCTCAATCCCTTGGCCGTAGCGGTACGCACATAGTCCGCGCTCTTGTTCTCGATCACGGAGGTACGGGTCAAGCGGATCACGTAGGCCAGCGAAACCAAGCCCAGAACCATGGCGGGGAGAATCAGCTCGCTCCACGTGCCGGCACCGGAGACAGTGGGTTTGGCCCATTCAAGCTTCACACCGATCACGAACTGCAGCACGAAGCCGAGCACGAAGGTCGGAACCGCGATGACGATCAGCGATGCAACCAGAATGGTCGAATCAAAGAACTTGCCCTTGCGCATACCGGCGATCACGCCGAAGATGATGCCGAAAACGCCTTCGATCAACAATGCCAGGATCGCCAAACGGGCGGTCACTGGGAAAGCCCGTCCAAGCAGGTCGGCCACAGGCTGGCCAGAGAAGGACATGCCGAGATCGAAGGTCACCAGATTCTTCAGGTAGAGCCCGTACTGGATCCAGAATGGCTGGTCAAGATTGTATTGTGCGCGAAGCGCTGCTTCGGTCGCAGGCGTCATCGGCTTGCCACCGGATAGTGCCGCGATCGGGTCACCCGGGGTCGCAAAAACCAGGAAGTACACCAGCAACGTAGCTCCGATGAATACCGGAATCAGCTGCGCAATGCGCTTGAGGGTAAAACTTAACATGCTTGCATCTCACCTCGAGACACCAGAGGGCGCTTGGCCATTATTTTCCTCTTTCCGTCGGAGATTATCCGACGTTACTTTTTTGCGAGGCAGGACAGACACGCCAAAGGGAGACCCTAGTTGTTGCGGGTCTCCCTTGACGTTGTTCCCAGCTATTCGAGCCTTTGATCAGGCTAAACGCTGAACGTAATTACTTGCCGGCGATCTCGTTGTACAGCGGGACACCGTTCCAGCCGAATTCGACGTTGGAGACGTTTTCGCTCCAGCCGCCCTGAACAGCCTGGTACCACAGCGGGATGGCGGGAAGGTCCTTCATCAGGATTTCCTGGGCCTGGTTGAAGATCTCGGCACCTGCAGCAGGATCGGTCGCTGCCAAGCCTTCCTTCAGCTTGGCGTCGAACTCCTTGTTCGAGTAGTCGCCATCGTTGGAGCCTGCGCCGGTGCCGTAGAGGGCGCCGAGGAAGTTGTACAGCGATGGGTAGTCGGCCTGCCAGCCGGTACGGAAGCCGCCGGTCATCTTGCGCTCGGTGACCTGCTCACGCAGTTCCTTGAAGGAGCTGTATGGTTTGGCCACGGCGTTGATGCCCAGGTTGTTCTTCAGCTGGTTGACAACAGCCTCGACGTATTCCTTGTTGCCGGCGCCGTCAACGTTGTAGCCGATGGACAATTCTGCATCTGCATCCCACTTCGAAATGGCATCTGCGTCGGCCCAGGCTTTCTTGGCGGCCTCGGCGTTGAAAGTCAGCACTTCACTGCCTGGAATGCTGTCGGAGTAGCCGTCGATTACCGGTGCGGTGAAGTCCTTGGCGATGACCTTGCCGCCCTGGTACACCTTGTCGATGACCAGCTGGCGGTCGATAGCCTGCGAGATAGCGGCACGGCGCAGGTTGCCCTCTTCGCCCTGCTTGAAGTGATCCAGGTAGCCCGGGATGGTGATGGTCGCGTTGCCTGCGTAAGGCGAGTTGACCGAACGGTCACCCAAGTCACTCTGGTACGACGCCAGCTGGCTTGGCGGAACCTGATCCAGGACATCCAAGTTGCCGGAAATGAGATCCTGGTATGCCGAGTCAGTCGACTGGTATACCTTGAAGTCGATTCCGCCGTTCTGGGCCTTGCGTGGACCGTCGTACTTCTCGTTGACTTCCAGCTTCAGGTTGACGTCGTGGTTCCACTCGGCCAGCGTGTATGGACCGTTGCCGACCGGCTTTTCGCCGAAGGCCTTGGGATCCTCGAACGCTGCTTCAGGAAGCGGGAAGAAAGCGGTGTAGCCAAGTCGCAGCGGGAAGTCGGACTCAGGCTGCGAGAGCTCTACGGTGAAGGTGGTGTCATCCACGACCTTCAGGCCCTCCATGGTGTCCTTCTTGGCGTTCTCTGCGCTAACTTCCTTGTAGCCCTTGATGGACTCGAAGAAGTAGGAGTTCAGCTGGGCGTTCTTTGCAGCGGCGCCGAAGTTCCAGGCGTCCACGAACGAAGCAGCGGTCACTGGCGAGCCATCGGAGAAAGTCTGGCCGGACTTGATCTTGATGGTGTAGTTCTGGGAGTCGGTGGTTTCGATCGACTCGGCCAGCTCATTCTGGGTCTTGCCATCGGCGGTGTAGCTCACCAGGCCGGTGAAGATCAGATCCATGACGCGGCCGCCACCAACTTCGTTGGTGTTGGCCGGCAGCAGGCCGTTCTGCGGTTCGGTGGTGTTTGCCGAAACGACGTATGAAGTGTCGCCTGCCTGGGCGTCGCCGTTACCCTCAGGGGTTTCAGACGAGCCGCCGCCACATGCCGACAGGGTCAATGCCAGGGCCGCGGACAGAGCTACGGCCTTCGATGCGTGCGAGATTCGCATCCTTCTTCTCCTCAACAGTTCGTTGCTGCTTCCGCAATTCGCGGAGCCGTGCGGTATAGCGTGAGCTATAGCACTTAGTGAATGAGATTACATCAAAGATTGCGAAACAACCAATGAATAATCGTGAAAGTAGTGCTTGATAATCTTTTAGTCACTCAAACTTATAATATGATTACAAGTCAAAGACTAGACGTAATCAAAGAAAAAAGTTCATCATTCCGGGATCCTCAAGGACCGCACCGATACCGGCAAGTAACTCGCTGGCTTCCTTGCCATCCACGACCCGGTGGTCGAACGACAAGGCCAGCGTTGAAGTATGCCGTAGTGCTACTTCTCCTCGGTACTCCCAAGGCCTAGGCTTGACTTGGCCTAAGGCGAGAATCCCTGTCTGCCCCGGAGGCAGAATAGGTGTACCGGCATCGACGCCGAACACCCCAACGTTAGTGATTGAAAAAGTACCGCCGGTCAGCTGGGACGCCGTCAGGCTGCCGGCCCGCGCATGGTCGATCAGCTCGGTCAATTCAGCGGCCAACAATGTTAGTGGCTTATTCTGCGCCTGTTTGAGCACGGGGACAAGCAGTCCGCGGTCGCTCGCGACCGCCATACCGAGATTCACGTCCGCGAATTGGATAATTTCATCGTTCTCGCCGTCCCAGCGCGCATTGACGCTGGGGAAGTTCAGCAGCAGGCGTGAAACCACCAGTGCCGTCAGCGACGTGATGTTCAGTTTCAGGTCCCTGAATTCGCGGCGGGCGCGGAGCTTGTCGATCAGTTCCAACGACTTCGTGACATCAACCGTCAAGAACTCGGTGGCATGCGGCGCCGTGAATGCCGACTGCACCATGGCATTCGCGGTGGCCCGTCGCATGGCGCTGATCTTCACCCGCCTCTGCCCATCCACGACAGCCGGCTCGCCCGCAACAGGCCGCGGTTCTGCAGCGGGTGCCGCGGGAGAACTGACCAGAGCTTCAATATCCCGGCGCAGCACCAGGCCATCGGGCCCGCTGCCTCTCACCTCGGCGATGTCGATGCCGTGGTCTCGGGCAAGCTTGCGGACCGGGGGCGTGCTGCGTGCCACGGTGGCTCGCGCCGCTTCGGGCACCGCGGCAGCACTTGCAGCAGCACCGTCGGCGGCAACGGTCTTGCCGCGGCCGCGGCGAGCCGGACGCTTGCCGCTGGCCGCCGGAGCGCCGTAGCCCACCAGCGTCGGAGTCCGCTCGGCGGCGCCCTCCTTCTCCCCCGGGGCTTCAGCTCCTGGCTGTGCACCGCCCTTGCCGTCCAGGTCCACAGGCTTGTCGTCGAAGGTCACCAAGGGGCCTCCCACGGGAACCACCTGGCCCTCGTCGGCATGCAGCTTCTGCACGATGCCAGCGAAGGGCGAGGGAAGCTCAACCACTGCCTTGGCGGTTTCCACTTCGGCAATGATCTGGTTCAGGCTGACGTGCTCGCCGACCTTGATTTTCCAGTTCAGCACCTCGGACTCGGTCAGCCCTTCGCCGAGATCCGGCAGCTTGAAGGTTTGGGCGGTCATCACTTGGCAGCTCCTTCGGTTGCCTCGTGGTGGCGCATCACGGTGTCGACCGCATGCATCACCCTGTCGAGATCAGGCAGGTGGTGGCTTTCAAGCCGGGATGGCGGGTAGGGGACGTCGAAGCCCGTGACCCGTAGCGGGGCGTGCTCCAGGTAGTCGAAGCAGCTCTCGGTGATCTGGGCGCAGATCTCGGCTCCCATCCCGCTGGTGCGGCTGGCCTCGTGCACCACCACGAGCTTGCCAGTGCGCTTCACCGATTCGGCAACGGTATCGATATCCAGCGGGTCCAGGCTGCGCAGGTCGATGACTTCCAGGCCGACGCCCTCGTCTTCCGCCGCCTGCGCCGCGTCCATGAGCGTGTAGGTGGTCGGGCCGTATCCCACGACAGTGACGTCGTCGCCTTCGCGCAGCACCTTGGCCTTCGGCGAGGAGTCGCTCTCCGGCGTAGCCAACTCGACCTCAGCCTTTTCGTGGTAGCGGCGCTTGGGCTCGAAATAGATCACCGGATCATCGCTGGCGATGGCCTGACGCAGCATTGTGTAGGCGTCCTGCACGCTGGACGGCGCGAAAACACGCAGCCCGGCGGTGTGGGCGAAGTAGGCTTCCGGGGATTCGCTGTGGTGCTCGGGCGAACCGATGCCGCCGCCGTAGGGAATGCGCACTGTCACGGGCATCTTCACCCGGCCGCGCGAGCGGTAGTGCAGCTTGGCCAGCTGGGAGACCAGCTGGTCGAAAGCGGGATAGGTGAACCCGTCGAATTGGATCTCCACCACCGGCCGGTAGCCGCGGTAGGCCAAGCCGATGGCGGCGCCCACGATCCCGGATTCGGCCAGCGGGGTGTCGACGACCCGGTGCTCGCCGAAGTCCTTCTTCAGGCCATCGGTGACGCGGAATACCCCGCCGAGGGTTCCGATGTCCTCGCCGAGCAGGACCACTTTCTCGTCCTCGGTCAGCGCATCGCGCAGCGACTGGTTCAGCGCCTTGAGCATGGTGGTGGCCATCAGTGCCCCTCCCCCTCGAACTCCGACAGGTAGCTGAGGTAGCCCTCGCGTGCCCGGGTGCTGGGCTCGTGCGCCTCGGAATAGACATTGTCGAACAGCTCGCCCACCACGGGATCAGGCATCGCGGTGATGGCGGCGCGCAGCTGCGCGGCCAGGTCGTCGGCGGCGTTCTGCGCGCGCTGCTCATAGGACTGGACATCGGCGCCGATCACGTGCAGGTACTTGACCAGCCGGTCAATCGGGTCCTTGGCCTTCCACTTCTGAAGCTCTTCATCCTTGCGGTAGCGCGTCGGATCATCGGCGGTGGTGTGCGAACCCATGCGGTAGGTGACGGCTTCGATGAATGTCGGGCCCAGCCCGTTGCGGCAGTGCGCCAAAGCGGCCTGGGTCGCGGCGTAGACGGCCAGGATGTCGTTGCCGTCAACACGCCAGGTCTTCAATCCGAAGCCGTGGGCCCGGTCGGCGATCTGGGTGCGGCTCTGCAGCGCCACCGGCTCGGAAATGGCCCACTGGTTGTTCTGGCAGAAGAACAGCACCGGCGCCTGGTAGCTGGCGGCGAAGACCATGGCCTCGCTGACGTCGCCCTGGCTGGTGGCGCCGTCGCCGAAGTAGGTGATGGCCACGTCGTCGGTTCCGTCGAACTTGATGCCCATGCCGTAGCCGGCGGCATGCAGGGTCTGCGCACCGATCACGATCTGCTGGCAGGCAATGTTGACCTCGTTGGGGTCCCACCCGCTGGACTGCGCCCCGCGCCAGACGCTGAGGAGGTCCTCGGCCTTAACACCCCGGGCCCAGGCCACGCCGTGCTCGCGGTAGGAAGGGAAGATGAAATCGGAATCGCGGGCGGCGCGCACCGAACCAATCTGCGCAGCCTCCTGGCCGAGCAGCGGGGCCCACAGGCCCAGTTCGCCCTGGCGCTGCAAGGCGGTCGCCTCGTGATCCAGCCGCCGCAGGACAACCATGTCCCGCAGAAAATCCGCCAAGTCCGACTCGGTCAACTTGGCAACGTAATGGTCTAGTTCTCGGTCCGGGACCCGTTCCCCGGCGACGTTCAGCAGCTGGTGCGTAGGTATGCACTCCGCGGCTACATCGATGTGCTTGGTGGACACGATCAGCATCCTTACTCTCGCGTAGTCGGTGCCCGAGGCAGTTTCACACTTCAGGCTTAATGTGATGCTACTCACGCAAAGCAGATTGCACAATGGCCAGATTCGAATTCGGGCAAAACGCACTGTCCGCCCTCCGGTATCGGTGCTAACGTGCTCATTATGCAGCTACTTGACCAAACGGACCGCCGCATCCTGCTTGCCCTGTCCACCGCCGCCAAGCGGACTGCCTCAGCCGTGGCAACCACCTTGGGCCTGGGCCGAAATACCGTGCAGACCCGCATCACCCGATTGGAGAACGAGGTCCTCGATTCGCTCGACCGGCGCATCCCCGCGAAGTCGCTGGGTTACGGGCTGCTCTCATTCGTCGAGCTTCATGTGGACCAACGCCATTTGGAGGACATCGCGGCCAAGCTGGAACAGATCCCGGAAGTGCTCGAGGCGCACGGACTGACCGGCTCGGCGGACATCCTGGTCCGGGTCGCCGCCAAGGACGCCGAAGAACTTTTCCGGGTCCACGGCCAGCTGCTGCATATCGAAGGGGTCAACCGGGCCGATTCGGCGCTGTCGATGGCGGAGCTGGTCCCCTACCGCACCACGCGGTTGCTGGAGCATTCGCTGGCAGACGGGCCTGCGCGCAAGTAACCTGCATGAGCAACGGCCCAAAGCCTCCCTGCGGCGCGGGCGCAATCGCGCGGGCGCAGCAGGGAGGCGTCATAAAGGTCCGGAGGGCTACCTGCCGACCGACACGACGCCGGAGCGATCGAGTTTGTTCCAGTTCGCAGGCTTGTTGGTGATCTCCTTGAACAGTGCGCTGAGCATCGTCAGCCCGATCAAGACTGAGTAGATCGGCCAAAGCGGAATCGTCCACAGGTGGCGCAGATCCGCCGCCGCGCGATTCAGCGCGATGGCGTAGATGGCCAGTGCAATCGAGACAAGAATGCCGAGCCATGCGAGGAAAGCCCACACGCCATCGCCAATCGGGTTGCTTCCCAGCAGGAACATCACCGGGATCGACAAGAGAACCAGGAGCTGGATCACCGGCATGGCGACCATGTTGAAGGTGTTGAAGACGAGGAAAAATCCGAAGGCTCCGAAACGCGGATTGCCGTGCATGGACTTGTGGATCTTGATGGTTTGCAGCAGTCCGCGCGCCCACCGTACGCGCTGCTTCCACAACCCGCGCAGGGTTGACGGAGATTCCGCGTAGACCAGGGCCCGCGGCGCGAAGTTCACCTGGTATCCGGCCTTGTGGATGCGCCACGTCAGTTCGAGGTCCTCGCCGATAATCCGCTCATCCAAATTGCCGGCCACATTCAAGGCGGAGCGCAGGAACGCACCGGAATTGCCGGACACGATGGGCAGGCAGCCGATGAGCGCCAAGGCGCGGCGCACGACGCCGGTACCCAGGTGCGAGATGACGGTGAGCAGGCGGGTCTGCACGGTATTCAGGTTGACCGGGCGGTCGTCCCCGCACACCGCGCCGATGCTGGGGTGGTTGAACCCCTTGAGCATCTCGTTGATGGTCTCCTCGCCAAACACGCCGTCGGCATCGACGAAGAGCACCACCTCGCCGTCGCTGGCCGCGAACCCGCGATTGAGCGCTGCGCCCTTTCCCGCATTTGGCTGGGAGATACTGGAGACCCGGTGGTCCTTCGCCGCCCATTCATCCATGATCCTGGCGGTGCCGTCAGTCGACCCGTCGTCAACGAGGATCACCTCGAAATCCTCGTAATTGCTGCGCAGAATTGACTCCACGCAGTTGGAGATGACCACTTCCTCGTTGTACCCGGGCACCACGATGCTCACGCGCGGACGGGATTCGAAGACCAGCTGCTTGTTGTTCTTGGCGCGGCGGCGCTCGCGAGCGACAAACGCTAGCGACATGGGAATGAAGCAGAGCTTGACCAAACCCATTCCGAGGATCAGCCCGCCGCCGACCATGAACAGCCCCACGACCACCATGCCGATGGGCGTCGTGATCCCGTCAAAGAAACCATTCAGGAATTCGGTCATGGCCTGCCCCCGACGGCTGCTAGTGCGCGGGACGATGCGCGCAGCACGGTGGACAGCAGCTCGGGAGCCTGCCGGGAGTTCGCCCCGAAGCGGGCGTTGATTTCCAGCACCACCGGCTGGCCGTTGGCGAGGCGGCGGATGTCGAGGTCGGCCTGGTATTCCAGGCCCACCGCGCGCACCGCGGCCAGTGCGATCCGCTGCACGTCCACGGCTTCATCAGCTGCCACGCGCTCGGTCGACACCGCGTTGCCCACAACTCCCTGCTTGAGCTCGGTCTTGCGCACGACCACTGCCAGGTCGTTCTCGCCGTTGCCGTTGAAGACCATCGGCGCGAATTCTTCCCCGCTGGCGAATTCCTGCAGGACCCATGAATCATCCAGCGCGGAGAAATCCAGATCGCTGTGGTTCCCCACCACGCCGACTCCGCGGCCGCCCCGGGCGACTCGCGGCTTGACGATCAGTGGACGGCCGAGCGCCTCGAAGGCCGCATCCAGGTTCTCGAAGCTGCTTGGAAGCGCCGAGCGCGGGACCGGCACCCCGGCCGCTGCCAGGACCTGCATGGTCAGCCACTTGTCGTGGGCGGTGGATACGGCTTCCGGCGATCCGATCATGACGGTGCATCCAGCCAGCTCGGCGCCGGCAGCCGCCGCCACGGCGGGAAGCTCGTCGCTGACCGTGGGAATCAGCACGTCGATATGGTGCTCGCGGATGATCTCGGCCAAGCGGCCGATCATCGACGGGTCGCTGGCCGCCGGGACCTTCTCGATGGCCGCGTAGTACTCATTGGCAGTGCTGTCCATGTCGGCGCCGATGACGGTGAAATCGCTTGAGGCAAGCTGCGCCCCGAGGGCTCGGCCGGCAGGTCCGTTCGCTCCGGTAATCAGGATTCGCATTTAGAACACTCCAATCGCGGAACCGAGCAGGCGCACTGGCTCGAATCCCTCGGCATACTTCGTTTTGGCCTGGTTGCCGCGGAAAGCGGCAATACCCTTGAGATTCTCTTCGGTCATGTAGGGCTTGCCCTTCTGGTCGGCGTGCTGAGCCACCGCATGGACCTTGACGCCGATGTAGTCGGCTACGTCGATGAACACGGCAGGATTGAACTTCCTGGTGACCGACGGGCTCTCAAAGCACAGGATCGACGAATGCCGGCGGGCCGCACGGAGGGTGGCGAAATGCACAGCATGGTGGTCCTGGTGCTGGTCGTGCTCGGAATGCGTGAAAATCAGGTCGGGATTCAGGACCGTCACCCGTTCTTCAATGGCCTGGACCATCTCGTTCGTTGAATCGGACAGCTTGGTATCCGGAAGGCTGTGAGTGACCACGCTCTTGGCTCCCATGAAACGGGCTCCGCGCATCGCCTCGTTTTCGCGAACGGCTTCGTCACCTCCGACCGCGCCATTGCTCATCACCAGCACGTGAACTTCGTGTCCCGTATCGGCCAGCTTGGCCAGGGTGGCACCGCAGGCAATTTCGAGGTCGTCGGGATGGGCGCCGATCGCCAAGACAACCCGCTGCCGCGATTGCGGAACGACGGGCACGATCTGGTTGGTGATCGCGAAGATCGCCATGCCGAAGGCGAAGACCAGGGTGACCTGGATTGCCATTTCGCGCAAAGGCTCCGACTGCCATGGGCCGCTGGCCACGAGCAGGTTGACCATGGCCAGGACTATGGATCCCACGACCAGTACCGCGATGAGTTGCGAACCGCGGCGGAAACGCCGCTTGAGATGCTTGCGCTGGCTTGGAAGCGCGAAGACGAGTGCTGCCGAAAGGCACAAGGCAGCAGAAATTACAGATGACCATGGCATAAGCCGATTTCCCCCAAAAAGTCGGCGCACCAATTAACCAGAAAAGCAGTTAGCTGCTTGCCCGGAAATCACAAACAATGACTTAAGACTTCACGATCCCCATCGCAAAGACTCTTGCTCATGAAAAGGTACGCGTATTGATAATTCCCCTAGATCAATACTTGGTGCAGTTCTCGACATTTACGTCGCAACTTGCAAATTCAAGGTACCTGATTCGTGCATCCAGGCAAAACTTCTTCCACGATTTCGCGCATCCCACTCGAAATCCACGAACTTTCAAGGCTCCACCCCACTCGCTCGAACTGCGGCTTCACGTGCAGTTGGGCGAACGTAGATGCTGCCTTCCGCGCCGTAATTCCGGCCTTCAATCCCTGGCCGCGGCCATGAAATCACCGCTGGCGCAGAAGTTCCGAGCTAGCAGGAAAGTCATTAATCCGCGTCTCCAAGTACCCAAAAATTTCGTTCGGAACGTTGAAAATCCTCGCGTAACAATGTGTCTTTTTCGCAATCAGCGACCCCTCCACGCGCTTGCGTCCATGGATTTCCCCGTCCGGAAAGTCGCGTCACCGGGTCTGCCGAGCACCTGACTGCCGGGTCGCCCGACTGTCCCAGGCCAGCGCTTGGCAAGGCCGGCAGGAACACCCAATCCGCCGTATCCGAGGTGGCTGCTCCGCCCTCAGGCAGGTCGATGCATGACACCGCGCAGCGGCGCGCCACAGCATGGCGGCTCAGAAATGCGGACGGGACCAGCCTGAGTGGCTGATCCCGTCCGCATCGGTTTTCCGCTAGGTGATTGAGCAGAAGGCTAGTGGTCGACTGCCTTCTCTGCACCGACACCGGTCAGCGAGCGAACTTCCATTTCCGCCGCCTTCTTGGGATCCTCGCTTCCCGGATCGGTGATCGAGCCCAGCCAGCCGAGCAGGAATGCCAGCGGGATGGAGACGAGGCCCGGGTTGGCCAGCGGGAAGATCGAGATATCGATGCTCGGGATCATCGAGGTTGCCGCACCGGAGAAGACCGGCGAGAAGATGATCAGCAGGATGGCCGAGCCCAGGCCACCGTACATCGACCAGACTGCACCGCGGGTCTTGAAGCCCTTCCAGAACAGCGAGTAGAGGATGGTCGGAAGGTTGGCCGAGGCGGCTACCGCGAAGGCCAGCGCCACCAGGAAGGCGACGTTCTGGCCCTGGGCACCGATGCCGCCGGCGATCGCGAAGACGCCGATGACCAGTACGGTGCGACGGGCAACCTTCATTTCCTTCTCCGGGGTGCTCTTGCCCTTGGAGATGACCGATGCGTAGACATCGTGGGCGAAGGAAGCAGCTGCGGTGATGGTCAGGCCGGCTACCACCGCCAGGATGGTTGCGAAGGCCACCGCGGAGATCAGGCCCAGCAGCAGCGTGCCGCCCAGTTCGTAGGCCAGCAGCGGGGCTGCGGAGTTCACGCCGCCCGGGGCGGCCTTGATCTTGTCCGGGCCGATCAGGGCGCCGGCGCCGAAGCCGAGGACCAGGGTGAACAGGTAGAAGGCCCCGATCAGCCAGATGGCCCAGACGACCGACTTGCGGGCTTCCTTGGCGGTTGGCACGGTGTAGAAGCGCATCAGCACGTGCGGCAAACCTGCGGTGCCGAGCACCAGGGCCAGGGCCAGGGAGATGAAGTCGAGCTTTGAGGTTTCGGACTTGCCATACTGCATGCCCGGGTTCAGGATCTCAGGGTTGCCAGCCACTTCGGCGGCCTTGCCCAGCAGCTCGGAGAAGTTGAATCCGAACATGGCCAGGGTCCACACGGTCATGATCAGGGCGCCGGCGATGAGCAGGCAGGCCTTGATGATCTGCACCCAGGTGGTGCCCTTCATGCCGCCGACCAGGACGTATAGGATCATCAGCGCGCCGACGATAACGATCACCAGCGACTGGCCTGCCTTGGAGTCGATGCCCAGCAGCAGGGACACCAGTGCGCCGGCGCCGGCCATCTGCGCCAGCAGGTAGAACACGCACACCGCGAGGGTGGAGATCGCCGCGGCGATGCGCACGGGACGCTGCTTCAGGCGGAAGGAAAGCACATCTGCCATGGTGAACTTCCCGGTGTTGCGCAGCAGCTCGGCCACGAGCAGCAGGGCAACCAGCCAGGCCACGAGGAAGCCGATGGAGTACAGGAAGCCGTCGTAGCCGTTGATGGCGATGGCGCCGACGATGCCCAGGAAGGATGCCGCCGACAGGTAATCGCCGGCGATGGCGGTGCCATTCTGGGTTCCGGTGAAGGAGCGTCCGCCGGCGTAGTAGTCAGCGGCGGTCTTGTTGTTCTTGCTGGCTCGGAGCACGATCACCAGGGTGACGCCGACGAAGGCTACGAAGATGGCGATGTTCACCAGCGGGTTGCCGACAGTGGTCTTCTCAGCCGCCGCCGCAAGGATGGTTAGGTTGTTCACTGATCTGCTCCCTGGTTCTCCAGACGCTCACGGATCTTGGTGGCCTTCGGATCGAGCTTCTTGTTGGAGAAGCTCACGTAGGCCGCGGTGATGGCGAAGGTGGACACGAACTGCAGCAGGCCCAGGACGATGCCCATGTTGATGTTGCCCAGGACCTTGATTGACATGAAGTCGTGGAAGTAATCGGCCAAAAGAACGTAGGCGAAATACCAGACCAGGAAGAAGATAGCCATGGGGAATACGAAGCTGCGGTGGGTGCGGCGCAGTTCCTGGAATTCCTCCGACTTGCTCTCCGCCACGAAATCAATGTCGTCTTCGACATTGTGGTGGGGATTGGCACTCATGATGCCCTCCTTGTGCGGGTGGTTGGATGATTGAAACCTGATGTGATGCAAGGCACATCTCGACTGTGACTAAGTTCACTATCTGCGAAAGTTCCGTCCCCGACTAGGGGTTTGGGCCCAGCCATGGCTCAGCGGAGCAAAACCTGCGCCCAACGGCACATCTATCGACGACAAGCGGTCGGGCAACGGGTTGTGACCTTAGGATTGATGTATGTCCCCAGCCCTGCAGATCACCCTCATCGTCACCATCGTGACGGTCGGCATTGCCGTCATCGGGTATTTCGGATTCAAGATCTCCCGCTCGACCAAGGAGATGGGCACCGACGCGGAGGAAGCGACCTTCACCACCCTGCACCACATGTCCGTTGCCGTTCCCCACCTGGAACGGGGGCTGACGGTGGAAGGAGCCGCGAAGAGCGCCAAGGCGCTGCGCAGGCTGCTGAACTGCCCGGTCCTGCTGATCTCCGACACCCGCAACATCCTTGCCACGGATGCCGGCATCGAATTCACCGCGGATCTCGAAGAGCAAGCTTGGGAAGCATTCAGCACCGCGCTGGCCACCGGCAAAACGCAGGTGAAGCGGCTCTCCGGCCAGGATTTCGTGGCTGCCCCGATCATGGTGGGAAACCAGCCGGTGGGTACGGTGACCGCCCTGACCCCGCGTGCCGGGGCTGGATTCGTCCGCGCCGTCTCGGAGGTGGCGGTTTTCGTCTCCGCCCAGGTCTCCACCGCGCAATTGGATGAGAACAAGGCGATGCTGCTCGAAGCGCAGATGCGGGCCCTGCGCGCGCAGATTTCGCCCCACTTCATCTACAACTCGCTGAACGCCATCGCTTCGTTCATCAACACGGATCCAGCCCGCGCCCGCGAGCTGGTGATCGAATTCGCTGACTTCACCCGCTACTCCTTCCGCCGCCGTGGGGAATTCACCACCCTCGCCGAGGAGCTGGAGGCCATCGACCGCTACCTGCTGCTGGAAAAGGCCCGCTTCGGCGACCGCATCAAGGTGTCTTTGCAGATCGCCCCGGAAGTGCTCTCGACCAGGATCCCGTTCCTCTCGTTGCAACCGCTGGTAGAAAACGCGGTGCGCCACGGCCTGGAAGCCAGGCCCGACGGCGGGGTTATTTCCATCACCGCTACCGAGGACGGGATGCACGCGGTCATCAGCGTGGAAGACGACGGTGTGGGCATGGATCCGGAGCAGCTGTCCAGCGTGCTGGCAGGCACCACGGTCAACATGCATGTGGGTCTGCGCAACGTTGACGTGCGGCTTCGCCAGCTCTACGGCAATTCGAACGGGCTGATCATCGACACCGCGCCAGGCGCAGGTACGCAGATCACCTTGCGCATCCCGAAGTTCCTGGCTCCGGGCACGGCATCGATCGACGAATGAATTCCATGGGTCCCGAAGGCAAACACAACAGAAACGATAGAATCAACTCATGATTAATGTGGTTGTCGCCGACGATGAACTTCCGGCAGTGGAAGAGATCGCGTTCCTCCTGAGCCAGGACTCCCGGATCGGGAAAATCCACCGCGCAACCTCTGGCGCCGCGGCGTTGAAAGCGCTGGAGGAAAACGAAGTGGACGCGCTCTTCCTCGACATCCACATGCCCGCGCTCTCCGGCCTTGATATCGCACGGGTCATCTCCCGCTTTGCCAACCCGCCGCTGGTGGTCTTCGTGACCGCCGACGAGGACCAGGCCTTGGAAGCCTTCGAGCTCGCCGCGGTCGACTACGTGCTCAAGCCCATCCGCCCGCAGCGCTTGGCCGAGTCCGTGCGCCGCCTGTGCGAGCTCGTAGAGGAAGCCCCCGCCAAACCCGAAATGATCACCGTGGACCAGGGCGGCATCACCAAGCTCATCCCCCGCGGCGACATCGCCTACGTCCAGGCCCAGGGGGACTACGCGCGCCTGCATACCAAGGACTCCAGCTATCTGATCCGCGTCCCGTTGAATGATCTGGAGCAGCAATGGGCGGAGTCTGGTTACGTGCGCATCCACCGCTCCTACCTGGTGAGCATGGACAAGATCGAAAACGTCCGGCTGCAGACCGGCAAGGCGGCCGTGCTGGTCAACGGGACCGAGCTGCCGATCTCCCGGCGCGCCCTGCCCTACCTGCGCGAGCGCCTGGCCGCCAACCGCGTCCGCCCGCTCTAGGCCCGGCGTGATTCCGTGAAGCGCGACTCCCCGGAGGCTCCCCTGCCTGGACGCTTTGCCCAGCAGCGTCCGCAGCGGGTACGCGTCCAGGCTCCCCAGAATGCCTCGCTGACCGTTTCCGCGGTCAAGCCGGAACATACGGCCCAGGAATTCTACGTCCAGCAGTTGATCCGCTCCCAGTTGCGGCTGGCCTGCGCCGTGGCCGCAGGGCTGCTGGCCATGCTCGTGGGCATCAGTGCGCTGCTGGCCCTCTGGCCGACGGTCTATGAATTCACTTTGTGGCATATACCCCTGCCATGGTGGATTCTCGGGGTGGGGATCTATCCGCTGATCATCGTGGCCGGCATGCTGTTCAACGGCGCGGCGGCCCGCAATGAAAAACGCTACCGGAGCATCAGCCGTGATTAATCTGCTTTCAGCCCTGGCCTTGGTGGTGGTCTGCGTGACCACCATGCTGATCGCCTTCCACGGGCTGCGCCTGTCGCGCACCACCAGCGATTTCTACGTGGCCAGCCGCACCGTGCGCCCGTGGTGGAACGCCTCGGCCATCGGCGGCGAATACCTGTCGGCCGCCTCTTTCCTGGGTGTGGCCGGGCTGATTGTGCTCTCCGGCCAGTCCGGGCTCTGGTTCCCCATCGGGTACACGGCTGGCTACCTGATGCTGCTGCTGTTCGTCGCCGCGCCGCTGCGCCGCTCGCAGGCCTATACCATCCCCGACTTCGCCCAGATCCGCTTCGAGGAATCCAAGTCGCTGCGCAAGATCACCACCTACCTGGTGGTGGTGATCTGCTGGCTGTACATCGTCCCGCAGATGCATGGGGCGGCCCTGACCCTGTCGATCGCCACCGGGCTGCCCGGATGGCTCGGCCCGGTGATCGTGGCTGCGGTCGTGTGCATCACGGTGGTCTCCGGCGGCATGCGCTCGGTGACCTTCGTCCAGGCTTTCCAGTACTGGTTCAAGCTGGCGGCGCTCGTGGTCCCCACGATCTTCCTGCTCATCCAGGTGATCCCAGAGCAGTCCAGCACCGCGCGCCTCGACAGCATCGCGACCCAGCTGGAATCGGTGGCCGGGCTGAACCTGTACGAGACCATCTCCATCATCCTCGCGCTGCTCTTCGGCACCCTGGGCCTTCCCCACGTGCTGGTGCGCTTCTACACCAACCCCACCGGGCAGGCCGCACGTTCCACTACCGTGATCGTGCTGGGCTTGCTCTCGGTGTTTTACCTGCTGCCCACCACCCTCGGCGTGCTGGGTCTGCTCTACGCCCCGCAGCTGGGCGGCAACGCGGAGACCGACGCCACGGTGCTCCTGCTGCCCTCGGCGGTGCTGGACGGGTTCCTGGGCGACGCGCTGACCGCGATCGTGGTCGGCGGCGCCTTCGCCGCGTTCCTGTCCACCACCTCCGGGCTAGTGGTCTCGCTGGCCGGGGCGCTGTCCCAGGAATTCTTCGCCGGGACCGTGCGGGGCTTCCGCATCTCCACCGTGCTGGCCACCGCCCTGCCGGTATTCATCGCGGTGGTGACCAGCTCGCTGGCGCTGGCCGGAGCGATCGGCAACGTCTTCGCTTTCACCGCCTCGACCATCTGCCCGCTGCTGTTGCTGGGCATCTGGTGGCGCTCGCTGACCGCCCGCGGAGCCATTGCCGGCATGCTGACCGGCGCGGCCGCCTGCGGCCTGGCACTGATGATTTCCAGCCTGCTGCCCGAGGTCGACACCCTCTGGTTCCACATGCTGCGCCAGCCGGCCGCCTGGAGCGTCCCGCTGGCCTTCGTGGTCATGATCGCGGTCTCCCGCGCCACCGCGCGCAGCGTCCCCGCCAATGCGGACCGCATCATGGCCCGGCTGCACGTTCCGGACCGCGACTCCGCCTTCTGATCCACCGCCCACCAGCACGTGGAGGGTGCAGAGACGCACAAGGCCGCCGGTCGCCGAGAATAACCCGGGCAGGCGGCGGCCTGTGAAGCTGTGCGGTGCTAGTCGATCGAGGCCATCAGCTCGACCACGCGGTCGAGGAACGCGTCGACCTGCGATTCCTCGTAGCCGTCGG
Source organism: Arthrobacter sp. AG1021 (assembly GCF_003633665.1). NCBI lineage: Bacteria > Bacillati > Actinomycetota > Actinomycetes > Micrococcales > Micrococcaceae > Arthrobacter > Arthrobacter sp. AG1021. The sequence goes on from NZ_RBLB01000007.1 coordinate 213,563, forward strand.
TTCCGGTGGACGAGCGGAACTCCACGCGGCGCACGGTGTCCACTGACATCGGCACGTCCTTCTCGAAGTAGTCGATCAGCTGGTCGCACAAGCGGTCCACGTCTTCGACGTTGTAGCTCGAAGCGTTGGTGCGCGAGGGGCGGCGGAAGCGCTCCCCCTTGGCACGGTGCAGTCGCCCGCGCAGGATCGCCGCCAGGCGGCCTACCTGCTGCAGCCAGACTTCCTCGCCCTGGTGGGCGATCAGGTCGTCGCGCTCGCGCTTGGCGAAGACGTCTTCCAGCCGGTCCAGCGCGCCGTCGACCTCGCGGGCCTGGTAGCCGCCCTTCTGCGGGGCGAAGGTCGTGCGGCGGATCAGGTGGCTGGTGACCACGCTGTCGTCGTTGCCCCCGCCGTTGAAGGTGGCACGGGCGCGGCTGAGGAACGCATCAACCTGCTTGACGTTGTAGCCGAATTCCGAATCCGGGACCCGGGAAAACGGAGCATCTTGCTGCTGCGACACGACTGATCCTTCTTCTCTCGATAAAGTCAGGGGCGGATCGAGGTGATCCGCGATCCCTAGTTATTCTATGGCGTGAGCCAAGGCATGGGTTAAAAGCCACACCGGCGGGCGTCATCCATGGGAAAGGATCACACCGCGCCGGTGCTGCGGCCTATGACAGGGAAACACTCCATGTCAGCAAGTGGGAGATCAGGTAGCCCAACGGGACGACGAAGACCACCGAGTCCAGCCGGTCCATGATGCCGCCATGGCCCGGCAGCAGGTTGCTCATGTCCTTGATGCCCAGCTCGCGCTTGATCATGGATTCGGAGAAGTCTCCCGTGGTTGCCGCGATCGTGGTGAAGAACGCCAGGATCACGCCGGTCCACCATGGCATGTCCAGCCAGAAGTGCATGGCCAGGGCGCCGACCGCCATGGATCCAAGCATCGAGCCGGCGAAGCCCTCCCAGGACTTCTTGGGCGATATTTTCGGGGCCATGGGATGCTTGCCGAACAGCACCCCGACAATATAGCCGAAGGTGTCGTTGCTGACCGCCAGCAGCAGGATCGTTGCGATCAGCCACTGGCCGTTGGGCTCCTCGAGGATCAGCAGCGCGAAGGACAGCAACAGCGGGACCCAGCTGATGATGAACATGCTGCTCATCACCGAGGCCGCGGCCCCCTTCAGTCCCTCCGTCAACCGCACCAGCAGTGCGATGACCAGGCAGATCATGTAGGTGAAGCCCATGGCTTCCAGCCCGCCCCAGATCGCACTGATCGGAAGCATCGCCGAGGCGAGGAAGAGCGGAACCAGCGGGACCGAGGTCTTGGCGTGGGTGGTCGCACGGGCGACTTCCCAGCTGCCCACCCCGGCCAGGGCCACAATCAGTCCGACCAGCAGAGGCTCGTAGAGGAACAGGCCCGCGAGCACCAGTCCGAGCATGAGCAGTCCGACGCCGATGGCGGCCGGCAGGTTGCGCCCGGCCCGGGACTTCTTGGGCTCGGCCGGCGCGCCGACCAGCAGTTCGGTCGGGATCGAGGCCCGGGCGGCGTCCGGTTCACCGGTTTCAGCCAGGTCCTTGGACTCGCTGACCGGAGGGGGCTCGGCAGGACCTTCGACCTTGAGTTCCTCGGGAGGAACCGGAGAGCGGTCCTCTGCGGTGAAAGCCGCCTTGGCGCGCTGTTTGGCCTGCTGCGAGTCCACCGCGGCGCTCGCGGCTGGCATCCCCGGTTCAATCACCGGCTGCGGCGGGCCTGCGTCCTCGGGTTCGCGCGCGGCTTCCTTCTTGCCGCGGCGCTTGGCTTCCTTCTGCTGGGCTTCGTGCAGGGCTCTCGCCTCGCGGCGGGTCAGGGGTTTGGCTTCACCGGATGCCACTGAGGGCACCGCCGAAGCCGTGCCCTCAGTGTGATCTGTCGAGCCTGGCATTAGACTTCCAGCAGCTCGGCTTCTTTGTTCTTCAGAATCTCGTCGACTGCGTCAACGTGCTTCTTGGTCAGTGCGTCCAGATCCTTTTCACCGCGGTTGCCCTCGTCCTCGCCGATCTCGCCGTCCTTGACGAACTTGTCGATGGCGTCCTTGGCCTTGCGGCGCAGGTTTCGCAGTGCAACGCGGGCATCCTCGCCCTTGGCGCGGGCCAGCTTGACGTACTCCTTGCGGCGCTCCTCGGTCAGCACCGGAAGGGTCACGCGGATCATCTTGCCGTCGCTCGACGGGTTGGCGCCGACCTCTGGATCACCCAGCGCCTTTTCGATCTCGCGCAGGGCGGTCACGTCGAACGGGGTGATGGTGATGGTGCGGGCCTCTGGCACGGCGAAGGAAGCCAGCTGCTGCAGCGGGGTCGGCGAGCCGTAGTAGTCCACCATGACCTTCGAGTACATGCCAGGGTGTGCACGGCCGGTGCGGATCGTGGCGAAGTCTTCCTTCGCGGCCTCAATGGTGCGGTCCATCTTTTCGGCGGTCTCCGCCAGGGTTTCGTCAATCACCGGTACTCCTCAAGTACTCATTGCTGTTTCCACCAAGGGAAAATAAATCTAGAACAATCCTATGCCACGTTCACCGCTTATGCGGTGACGGTGGTGCCGATTCGCTCGCCGCGGATGGCGCGGGTGACATTGCCCTCACCTTCCATGCCGAAGACCAGCATGTCCAGCTTGTTGTCCTGGCACATGGTCATGGCGGTCTGGTCCATCACGCGGATGTTCTTGACCAGCGCCTCGGTGTAGGTCAGCGTGTCGAGCTTGGTGGCGGTCGGGTCGGTCTTCGGATCGGCGGTATACACGCCGTCCACGCCCGACTTGGCCATCAGCACCTCGTCGGCGTCGACTTCCAGGGCGCGCTGGGCCGCGACGGTGTCGGTGGAGAAGTACGGCAGGCCGGCGCCCGCGCCGAAGATGACCACGCGGTCCTTTTCCATGTGGCGGATTGCGCGGCGCGGGATGTAGTTCTCCGCGACCTGGGCCATGGCGATGGCCGACTGCACGCGGGTCTCGACGCCGCACTGCTCCAGGAAGTCCTGCAGGGCCAGGCAGTTCATCACGGTGCCGAGCATACCCATGTAGTCTGCGCGGGAGCGGTCCATGCCCGAAGCCGACAGCTCGGCGCCGCGGAAGAAGTTGCCGCCGCCGACGACGATCGCCACCTCGACCTCGCCCACAGTCTGGGCAATCTGCTCGGCGATGCCGCGCACGGTCTTCGGGTCGACGCCCACCTTGCCGCCGCCGAAAACTTCTCCTGAGAGCTTGAGCAGTACGCGGCGACGCTTGGTTTCTGGGCTGGTTGACATGGGGTCTAACTCCTGCAGTTGGTAATTCTGTGGTGAGGGGATCATCCCGAGTCCCAAGCTACCTTGAGATCCGGGCTCGAGAAAAGGGAGGCGAGTCACCGAGTGTATGCTCGGTGCCCACCTCCCTTTTCTCTAGTGCGGCCGGCTAGCGGCCGCGAACACATTTCGTGCGATTGCCTTCGGCGGTGAAGCTTAGGCGCCTACGCGGAAACGAGCGAAGGCCTCAGCCTTGGTGCCGGCCTCTTCGAGAACCGAACCAACGGACTTCTTGGCATCCTTGGCGAAAGCCTGGTCAACCAGGACAAGCTCCTTGAAGAAGCCGGTCAGGCGGCCTTCAACGATCTTGGTCAGGGCGGCCTCTGGCTTGCCTTCGGCGCGAGCGGTCTCGTCAGCGATGCGGCGCTCGTCGGCAACCTTGTCTGCTGGAACCTCGTCGCGGGTCAGGTAGGTCGGTGCCATTGCGGCGGTGTGCACTGCAACGTCGTGGGCCACGGCAGCAGCAGCTTCCGAAGCGGAGTCGACAGCCAGCAGCACGCCAACCTGGGCAGGCAGGTCCTTGCTGGTCTTGTGCAGGTAAGCAGCAACGTGCTCGCCCTCAACGCGTGCTACGCGGCGGACAACAACCTTCTCGCCGAGGATTGCGCCCTCTTCGATGACGGTGTCGCCAACGGTCTTGCCGTCAACCTCGAAAGCCAGCAGGGTCTCGACGTCGGCTGCGCCCGAGGCGACAGCTGCGTCCAGGACCTTGTTGGCCAGGGTGATGAACTTGTCGTTCTTGGCAACGAAGTCGGTCTCGCAGTTGATCTCGATCATGACGCCGGCCTTGCCCTCGACCTTGGCGGCAACCAGGCCCTCGGCGGTCGAACGGCCTTCGCGCTTGGTAGCGCCCTTCAGACCCTTGACGCGGATGATCTCGATGGCCTTCTCGGCGTCGCCGTTGGCCTCGTCCAGAGCCTTCTTAACGTCCATCATGCCGGCGCCGGTGCGCTCGCGCAGTGCCTTGATATCAGCAGCGGTGTAGTTTGCCACGTGCAATCCCATTCAGCTAGGAGTTTCAAGTTAGTTTGCCCGTGGGACGGGTCGGATACCCAACCCGTCCCACGAGAGTGTGGAGTTTCCCTTCACAGCACGCTAGTGCCTAAAGGGAAACTCCAGAAGTCACGGAAGTGACTACTTGGCTTCTGGAGCCTCGGTCTCGGCAGCAGCCTCGGCCTTGGCCTTCTCGCCCTCGAGCAGCTCGCGCTCCCACTCAGCCAGTGGCTCAGCGGCGCCCTCGGTCTTGCCTGCAGCCTTGTTGTTCTTGGCAATCAGGCCCTCTGCCACTGCGTCGGCAACAACGCGGGTCAGCAGGTTGACGGAGCGGATGGCGTCGTCGTTACCCGGGATCGGGTAGGTGACTTCGTCAGGATCGCAGTTGGTGTCCAGGATGGCGACAACAGGGATGCCCAGCTTCTGAGCTTCGTCGATTGCCAGGTGTTCCTTCTTGGTGTCAACGATCCAGATAGCCGACGGGGTGCGGGTCAGGTTGCGGATACCACCGAGGTTGTTCTGCAGCTTGGTCAGCTCGCGCTTCAGCAGCAGCAGTTCCTTCTTGGTGTGGCCCGAACCGGCAACGTCGTCGAAGTTGATCTCTTCCAGTTCCTTCATGCGCTGAACGCGCTTGGAGACGGTCTGGAAGTTGGTCAGCATACCGCCGAGCCAGCGCTGGTTCACGTATGGCTGGCCAACGCGGTTAGCCTGCTCGGCAATTGCTTCCTGAGCCTGCTTCTTGGTGCCGACGAACAGCACCGAGCCGCCGTGTGCAACGGTCTGCTTGACGAAGTCGTAGGCGCGGTCGATGAACGACAGCGACTGCTGCAGGTCGATGATGTAGATGCCGTTGCGCTCGGTCAGGATGAAACGCTTCATCTTCGGGTTCCAGCGACGGGTCTGGTGGCCGAAGTGTACGCCGCTGTTCAGCAGCTCTCGCATGGTTACGACTGGCATGTCGCAACTCCTTTCAGCAGTAGCGGACCGGGCGCACAAACGCCCGCGGTAACTGCCCTAGTTGTTTGGGTTGTTGCAGATGTACATTGTGAACATCCGCCCTGGCATGAACCCCGGAATGCTTGGCATTCCGCACGCCGTCCACCGATTCTCTCGGACCACTGGAACGGCCGGCTTCCCCGCTTGCGCGAGGAAGAACTTCATGCGCGAAGTCAATTTCCTGCCCGGAGCATCCGATTTTGGACACACCTCTGACAGAAAACTGCACTTTTCAGTGTACTACACCCCCAGGGGCCGCTTCGCCCGAGAGCAAGGTGATCTAGCGCCCACCGCGCTGCCCACAATCAGCGGTGAATCCAACACTGGTCGGCCCGGGGCATCGCAGGGTAGATCCATGAAACCCCTTCGAGTACTCGCACTGATCCAACTGCTGATTTTGGGCATCATGCTGACTGCCGCGGGCACATCTGGCAACACGGCCGCACAAGGTTCCTTGCCCACAGCCGCCGCCCGCCCGGGATGGCAATGGCCGCTGGCCGGCGAGCCCGCAATCCTGACCCCGTTCGACAAGCCCGAACAGAAATGGCTCGCCGGGCACCGCGGTGTGGACCTGCGGGCAGCCGAGGACACAAGCGTGCTGGCACCCCACCGGGGAAAGGTCGCGTTCCGTTCCACGGTCGTGGACCGACCAGTGCTTGTGATCGACCACGGCTCTGGTTTTGTCACCAGCCTGGAACCTGTCAGCAGCGAGCTCGCGGTCGGCGCCTGGATCGAGGCGGGAGACAACGTCGGAACCGTGGCCACCGGAGCGCATTGCTCGAAGCGTTGCCTGCACTGGGGTATCCGACTCGATGGCGAATACATTGATCCGGCGCTGCTTATCAGGGATCTGCGGCCATCGATCCTGTTGCCTTTGCATTAGGCTTGCGCCGTTTCAACAGGACTGCAGGCAATTCACTGAAGACTTGAAACCGAAAAATCGCCCGGCGATCTGCTGGCGCAGATCACCGGGCGACCCGAGATGTAGGGAGTGACGGACTTGAACCGACGACCAAGGGATTATGAGTCCCCTGTAATGTGCATCTGATACCCATTTTCACACTTCTCTCGCGCCTTATCCGACTCTAACCTTACCGACCTCACTGGTTCAGCAATCACGCGCCAAATCATAAGAAACCCTTGTAGGTAAAGGGAAGTAGAGCCTTCACCTGACAGTTTTCACTCACATCTCATTGGTTCAATTCGTGTCCCCAGACACTCAAAACGGAGCAACGCCATTTTTCACCCAAAACGAACTGGGGACGATAGTAGGTTTTCTATCGTCCCCACTATCGTCCCCAGAATCCCTTAGACCAAGGGACTATCGTCCCCAATTATTTTCACTGACTGCCAGTTACATGGTTGTATAACCAACGATGTTAGAACCATTAGCAGGTAGCCCCCTGTCGAGTCGCATTGCGTTCTCGAGAGTTCGGATAGCGAGTGCAGTAGAGATTTCCTTGCCCATCAGCTCATCATGCTTCGAGAAGTCAGTGTCATTGCTTGCGGATTGATAGAAGTCCCTGAGCTGATCAACTAGAACCTCGTAAGCCTCTGTAACTTCATCGTTAGCTAGCATGATGACCTCAGCTTGCCTCAACTGGAACCGAAGTGCGTCAAGCTTCTTTGTATCGAACCGCTCGTTCTCATAGCTTGACTGGATAGCTTTCATGAACGCGAGCGCGTCCCTTAGAAAGGCAGAGTAGTGCCGTAACTTTTCAGTATTCAGCCACTGGCTACTCTCCCGAGCTTTCGTGTATTGATGAGTAAGTTGAAGCTGAGCGAACTGGGCTTCGCGATTCTTCTCATCACGCTTGGATTGCGCAATGTTATTGATGATCAAGCCACCCAGAGCCACAACTGCGGATATGCCAGCACCAACGATGACTCCTAGGAGTTCGCTACTTATCAACTTTTGGCTCCATACCCTTCGCCTTTGCCGTATACAGTTCCTCGAATCCCAAATCCTCACGCATAACATCAACAGCTTTATTGAGATCAGTTGTGAATTTATTGCGAAGCGACTCTCGATCTTTTGCGAGAGAGCCAAATAAGAAATCACCCTCATCCGTATACATTGAGGCAATATACCCACTCATACTGTTCCGCGTAGCAATGAGAGATGAAACGACCTTCCGTGGAGCGACAACCATAATCGGTGGGTTAGCTATCGTTTCGATTGCCGAGAGAACATCTTTGTTGAACGGTGTGCTTTGATCGAAAACCTTGTCCTTTAAGAGTTGCCCAGCGTTCATGATCGAGTTATAGGCTTTTTCCTTCTGCTCACGAATCCAAACCTCTCGCTCGTTGGCATGTTTCCTAACAGCGTCATCTTCTTCCCGTTGGGCTGTCCATGCGGCGTTATTCTCGTTAATCTCCTTCATCGTCTGATTATTGGAATGGTTGATAGCAAGATTGATGAGGGAGGTGAGAATCGTTCCGATCAGACCACCGATCAAGGCCGCAACAAGACTTTCCATGGTTATTAATCCTTCGACTCTGATTCTGGGATAGAGCTTTCGGCGGTGAGTCCTACTGATTGAGCATCAATATCTTTACGCATAGCATTTTCCAGATCTTGCAAAGCCTCAATCAGTTCTGACTGTTTTATGCTTGACATTTTCAGCGCCCGGTCAACTATATTTTTCGGCCTGTAATGAATCGTTGTAACGAGCTTAAGCATAAACTTGCTCATCACTTGACTTACATTTTCACTCGCAACGAGACGAACTTCGTGCACTGGCAGGGATCCAGCAATATTACTCATGCTTTGCTGTCCTACCTCATCATCTTCTTTGATGGATAGAACTCGCTTGTTAATATCAGTAGCCTGTTCGATGAACCTGCCATAGATCCGCATCATTTCAGAACGCTTCCAAACGACTTCATCTCGGAGCAGTTGACTATCGTTGTTGAGCTTGTCACGCTCGAGTGTTCGCTTGTGGTTTAGGTGTGCCACGACAAGATTCGCAACAAACGAAAGGACACCACCACCGATACCGCCTATCAAGGCCGCAACTACCGTTTCCATGGTCTGAGTAGATCACAAAAACCCCAGTATCGAATCTGATACTGGTGAGCTGTCATGATGTTGTGAGACACGCGTTCGTAGGAGAATGAGTGCATGTCCAAACGTCAGAAGTTCACCCCGGAGTTCCGCGCCGAAGCAGTCGAGCTAGTGATCTCCTCCCAGAAGAGCCTGGTCGAGGTCGCAGCCTCTCTAGGCATCAACGAAGGAACCCTGGGCAACTGGGTCCGTGCTTACCGCACTGAGCACCCCGAAGCGGAAAGCGAGGAACGCGGACCGGTGGAATGGGCCCAGTACGAGAAGCTACGCAAGGAACTGCTGGAGGTGAAACGGGAGAACGACTTTTTAAAAGATGTCAGCGCCTATTTCGCCTCGAACGGCAAGAAATAAGCGCAGTCTTCACCTTCATCAAAGCCCATACCGGCCAGTACCCGGTGAAGTGGATGTGCCAGAAACTGCAGGTTTCCAGGGCATCCTATTACCGGTGGCTAAACCCCTGCGAGGAGCTAAGCGAAGCCCAAGCACTGCGCATGCGCCGCACCGAACTGGTCCACACTGAGTTTGAAGCATCCAATCAGGTTGCTGGGGCCGGCCAACTGGTGGACTTGCTCCGCAACAACCAGAACATGCAGATTCCGAAGTCCACGGTGCTCTCGATTATGAAAGACTTGGGAATCCAGGCCAAACGGATGAGTGCGTTCAAAACCACGACGGTGCGTGACCACCAAGCGCGAACAGCGCATATCAAGAACCATATGGTCGACAAGCTCGGCCGGCGGGACTTCCGCTCTTGCCAGCCTGGGGCGAAGCTGGTTGGCGATATCACCTACCTGCGCACCGGAGAGGGCTGGCTGTACTTGGCGACGGTCATCGATTTGTATTCGCGTCAGATCGTGGGCTGGTCAATGGGCGAGAACATGCAAACTCAGCTGGTCATCGACTCCATGGAGCTTGCCGCGTCGCGGGGGTTTATCCAGCCTGGCAGCGTGTTCCACTCGGACCGGGGAACGCAGTACACCTCGGACGCGTTCCAGGCATGATGCGCTGCCCACGGCGTGCGGCAATCGATGGGGCGCACCGGGGTGTGCTGGGATAATTCCGTGGCCGAGTCAACGTTCTCGACCATCAAGAACGAAATGTACCATCACCGGGCATTTACCAGCAGGGTGGCAGCGCGGACCGCGGTGATGGAATACATCGAATTTTGGTACAACCGGAAACGACCGCATACAGCTAATGGAGGGCTCAGCCCCCAAGCAGTTCTGGACTCATATTGGGAAAGGAATTCTCTGGCCCTTGCGGCTTGAGAATAATTAGAAAAGATCAAAGATCGTGTCTCAGAAACTTGACCAGCTCATCATGCGCTTCCACGCCTTCGAAGCGGCCCGGACCCTGACCTGCCCTCCTTTGACGAAGTAGAAACCAAAACCCAGCAACGTAGCTACACTCGCCGGATTGACCACAGATTTCTGCCGATTCACCCTCAACTTCAGACGCTGCTCAAGGACTTTCGTCGCCTGAGCCAACACCCGCTCGGCAGCACGCTTCGACTTCACGAACACCCGAATATCATCCGCATAACGCACAAACCGGTGCCCCCTCGACCAGAATTCCTGATCAAAATCATCCAACATGATGTTAGACAGCAACGGCGATAAAGGCGACCCCTGCGGGGTGCCCTCCACCGTTTCCCGCCGGACACCCTGCGCCATGATCCCAGCCGTCAAATACTTCCGAATAAGCTTCAGAACCCGCCGGTCCTTCACCTTCCGCGCAACCCTGGACATCAGCACGTCATGGTTCACCCGATCAAAGAAGGCATCAAGGTCAACCTCGACCACCCACCGATACCCCTGCTCCATGACCGTGCGGGCCACCACAGCAGCATCATGGGCGCTCTTGTCCGGCCGGAACCCATAAGACACCGGCACAAACCTCTCATCGAACATCGGGGACAAGACTTGCGCGAGAGCCTGCTGGATCAACCGATCCAGCACGGAGGGAACACCCAGCATCCGCTGACCGCCATTAGGTTTCGGAATCATCACCTGACGCACCGGCAACGGCACATATGTTCCAGCATCAAGCGCCTTCCGGGTCTCTGCCCAATGATCCTGGCACCATGCACGCAGTTCCTGCGCTGGGAGCCCGTCAACACCGGCAGTACCCTTATTCCGCTCAACACGTTTCAATGCAATCAACAGATTGCCTCGCGAGAACACCTGCTCCCACAAATCAACCTGTTGATCCCTGAGCCCTTCCCCACTGACCACCGGTTCACCACTACGCCAGGGCGTCTGCAAAGTCAGTGAGCCGCACCCAACCCAATCATGGCTAGCACCGTTCCGGGCTGATTCCGCAGCCTGCGCGTAGCCCTGGCCAGATTCCGATGACCATTCAGCTTCAATAAGGTGATGGCAATGTTCCGCAGTATTGCCATCACGTGCGGAGCATTCCCTTTCCCCACTTGAGATTTATCCTCGCTCCACGTGACGTCCCGCCGCCAATGCAACCCATTCTCGATGCCCCAATGGCCTCGGATCAGCCCACCAATCGCCACGGGACCAGCCAGATGCGTCGGTAAGGACGTCAACGCGTGAACCGTTTCCTTGTGCCACTTCGTTGCCCCTATTGCCCGGGATTTACGGGTGATCTGTAGTGCTTGGGCGGCATGAGGAAAGCTGATCCCGGTTGTGACCGTCGCGCACTTGATGGTACGGATGGTTCGGCGCCCATTCTTTGTTTCCACGCTCCGATGCCCGGCCGGCACGTGGTCTCACGGGATCTGCAGTAGTTCGTCCTGCAGCTTGGGCTGGTTGCCTTTCACAGTGAACACGAAATGTGCTCCACGAGCCTGCAAATAACGGGCGTGAGCGGTCTGTGTGTGCAGCGCATCAGCGGTGATGACCTTGCCTTTCAGATCCACGAAATGGTCGAGCAGGGTGGAGAATTGGGTGATCTCGTTCGTCTTGGTCCCCACAGGGACTTGAGCGCAGACTGCCCCGGTGTCCTGGTCGAGTGCGGCCAGCAGGTGCACGCGGTCTTGCCCGCCGTTCTTCGCGCCGCGGACTTCTTTGCCGTCCACCGCAATGGCCTCACCTGTGGTCAGTGCTTGGGCCCAGTTGGCAAAGAGGAACTCGAAGGTACCGGTGTCCAGGCGTTGGAAGACGCGGGCAATCGTGGTCGAGTGCGGGGCACTGATTCCGTAGTCGGCGAGCTGGTTCCTTGCGGTGTCGTGGGCCCATTCAGCGATTTCAACCAGTGTTTTTGCTCCGGCGATCACCGCGCAGATCATGATGACCAGGATGTGTGCCAGTGGGTGGCGGATTCCGCGTTTAGCGCGTGGATCAGGCAGGTCAGCGAAGGCTCGGAGCAGCTTTTTCGGGTGAAAATCTGTGGGGTCGTGTGCTTCAAATTGGTCAATGAAGGCGTGCAAATGAGACGATGACACGTAGGAACTCCTGTGTGCATGTGGGTTTGGTCATTCACATGTTTAACAGGAGTTCCGGTACCTTAAAAGGGTTTTCGTCGATCGTCTCAGATTTTAAGATGCTGGTTGGGCTTGACAACTTTGCAGACGCCCTGACCGATACCGACATTCTATATGTTCAGGGCGAGCGAGAAATGACTTTCACCTCGACTAAGGGCGAGAAGTTCGAGCTTTCAGCAATTTACTACATTGGCATGATTCCATCTGGTGATTCTTGGAAGATTGAAAACATTGGTTGGACTGCTGATACCGCTACTTTGAAAGCGGTGAAATAGGAACCATGTTTAAGAAACTTGCAACTTCGATAGCACTTGGAGGCTTACTGCTTTTCCCTGTTATGACGGCAACAGCTCCTGATGCCCAGGCCGCTGGTTGTGGTGTGGCAACACTTTGCGATGGTGGAGGAATCACGAGTCCACCAACTAACCCTGATAGTGGAGGGACACCATCGAAGCCACCAAGCGGAGGCGGTGGAGGCGGTTCCTCGAACGGTGGGGGAAGTGGTGGCTCAGGCACGGGAGACGGCTCAACATGGCGCATCGAATACAAAGCCCCATCAGGTTGTTCGGTCAGAGGCGACGGTGCAAAACCAGTCAAGCTCAAAAAGAGCTTCCGCGAGATATACAGGAATACTGACGAGAAAACTCCACCAGCGGGAGGTGGATGGAAGTATGAGGGCTACTACAACAGCATTGGCAAGCACGCTTGGAAGAAGTTTAAGCTCATGTCCACTGATTGCTTATATGGATCCGCGTATGTCAGCAAGGTGATTACCTGCAACATCAGTAACTCTGTGTCGTTGGATAAGGTTCGCCCAGACAAGAAAACCCTCAAATCAGTCACTAAAAAACTGGCTTCCGCGAAGGGTCATTGAACTACAACTCGTGCATTTCCAGTTCAGGCGCAGTTCAAGTATCCGTTCCAGTCACAGAATATGGAATGTATTCAACTAAGGTCTGGAAGCGTGCTCAGAAGATGACAATCCAAGTCCCTGTGACTCGCAACGAATACACAGGCACTTTCGACAAGCTCAAAGTGGTTGGTGTTAGCCCAGCATTCAATACAGCTCCTCGCGTAGGCATGACAGGTTCACTGGATTGCAAGAATGGTTGGAAGAGTCCGTCACTGAATGCTCCGAGCTTCTGGACTGATGCAGGTTGCGAAGGTAGTTACCAATCCTCATATGTTTGCAAGAAGCCAGCCGTTCAGGTTGATGTATCTGATACGAAAGCTCGTTACTGGAAATCAGTGCCAACCAACCAGACTATTCAGATGATGCGTGATGGGGAGCGTCGTGAAGTGAAGTTCTCACAGGAAATCTCTGGTAAGAACATCACAGTGAAAAGCATCAAGACACAGTTCACTCGAAGTGGAACTTCTTGGGATTCAAGCCAGAAGCTCAACAAGAATCTCCTCGAGATGCGAACCACCTCTGGACTGGGACTCAAAAACGCTGGTGAGACTGGTGTTCAAAATGGGAATGTATCAAGTGTTTTCGTGATGGGTTACCAAGCATCAAACCCTAACGGACAGACCAAGATTGGACAGAAGCTATCTTGGACTGGAACAAAGAAGGTCAAGTCCATCAAGATAACCTCTGTTGATTCCGACAAGGGAACGGTTACCACTCAGAGCACCACAGTGACAGTGCCAACCTCGGGAGAATGCAAGCAGGAGATCGGACTCCAATACATTCGCTCGATTGGCGATGTGCAGTAGTTGCGGATGAAAGCGTCCCCGCCAACCCCACTGAAACCTTCTCTCAGTGGGGTTGTGCTATTTAATCGGAAGTGAGTCAGGGTTCGCCCTGAACAAGTCCACCGTTCACCCAACAGAAAGTAGTCTGTGAACACCGCATTAGTCTTACTCGCCACGGTTCAGGACACTGCCCCGAAAGAGCCAGAGTCGCTTAATTCATCCTCGGCGCTGTTCAGCGTCGTGCTCGCAACAGTCTTGTCGCTCATTTCCGTATCAATCACGAACTGGTTGAATAATCGTGCCAATGCCAAGACTCAGCGGGAAAGTCAGGAAGCACAACTCGCTCGAGAAAAGCTTAGTCAGGAAGCTCAACTCGCTAGGGAGAAGCACCTGCTCGAAGCTCAGCAAGATGGGTTGCAACGGCAGTGGGAGAACTCTGAACGCTTGAAGCATTATGGAGTATTCCTTGCAAACATTCACTTGTTGTTTCGGCAGATCACTCATCACTACACCACACAACACATGAGCACTGATTCGATTGACAAATTGCGTTCAAACCTCAGGAATCCAAATGTTGTCATGCTGGCATCTGACAGGACGATGGAAACCTTTGAGCAGGTGGTGAAGCGGTTGGATATCTACTACAAACTTGCCAAAGCTAGTCCAACAACAACTCAGACTCGGTTCGATGAGGTAGGGAATGACCTGAGTATTTGGATCCGAGATCTGGAAAATATCATGCGACAGGACTTTGGATACTCGATTCTCCTTTCTAATATTCTCCCGTCAAGTAAACTCTAAAAACTAGACCTCTGAACCCTCGTAGCTAAATCAGGCTCCGAGGGTTCTTGGTGTTAAATGAAAGCTATGCTCATCTCTTCCATGCTCTATCTAGTCGCTGAGACGCAATCCTCTGGTGGCGGTTCCAGCGGATCACCTATATTGTCCGCAGTCATCGGCGGTGTTTTCGGAGCACTCATCACTGCGATCATTAGCTTGGCGAACAATTATTCCACCCTTCAAGCTCAGCGACGAATTACTGAGCAAACTCTCGAAGCTCAATCTGAAATCAATGAGTTGAACGCGGGTTGGCAAGCTCAGCGTGAAGCTGATGAGGCTGAGCGAAAAGCCGAGCATGAGCATCAAGTTTGGAAGCGCACGCGAAAGGAAACTCTGTATTCGGACTATCTGATTGCTGTCGAATCCTTGTCCAGCGTGAAGTTCATCGGAGCCAGCGATGAATCCCAAACAGAGATTGTCGAACACTTTGATGTTATCCTCCGTCCAAACTTGCTTGTGATTGCCTCTAAGCCTGTGGTTGATGCTGTGCTAGCGACTCGTGAAGCTTTCATCGGCTATGTTGATGAACTCCACAAGGTGAATAATCACTATTTTGAGGGAGAGGAAACTGAGGAGACTGCAAAGTTGTTTAAGATTTATAAGAAGACAGCAAAAAGCGTGTCGAATGCAATGAGGGAAGATCTAGGTATTGAGAAGCTTTATGACGAAAAGACCAAGAAGAAATAATTCCATCCCCTTGGGTCTATGGCATGCAAGTGAGTTGAAATAACATATGCATACCTCGATCTTTATTATTTCTCAAAGCCTACGTGCTCAAACCTCACCTCAGGTATCGAACAATGCATTCCTCGTAATCCTCGGTGGTGTGATTGGTGCAATTTTGACGGGTGTAGTGAACTTGATTATTGGGCATCTAAACCATAAGCGACAGGTTAGGCGTGATACCACGGCCGCTAGCCAACAGATGCTCATGGCAAGGTTAAGTGCTCAGGCTCAGGAAAAGCGTGAACAGCAGAACTGGTTGCGCAACGAAAAGTTAAGCTTATACAACAAGTTTGCTCAGAATGCACAAGAATTGATGGGTGACGCACTGGATACTAATCTGCCGAACCTAACAAAACGATCAGACAGACTACAAGCCATGAAAAATGTTTCGATTTATAGTCTAAAACTTGTAGCAAGTGAATCTGTGAATCAAAAGGCTGGAACTTTCTATCAATCACTTTATAACCATCTTATACCCATACCAGAGGACAAAATAGAACGAGCAATTTACAGTAGTCGCCGTAAGACTGCGGATTCGCTCACTAAGTCTCTCAGGGAACTCTTAAACGAAATGCGAGAAGATCTGGGTTCACCTAGGATTTCACAGGACTTCAAGTGGGTTATTGATGACGAACATGACAAGTCCAACTAGTCAGGCATGGTCAAATAATAGTTATGCTCATCAGCTTCGTTGCCACCACACTGGCAGAGTCAACCCAAACCCCAGCTCCACCGCCCGACAACCCTTTTACTCAGAGTGTCCTTCTGTCAGGTTTGGTCGCGGGTGTAATTGCAGGAATCATCAGTCTCACTGTTGCTTCCATGAACCATCGCAATGAGACACGAAAGTGGCTGAGAGAAGAAAAGTTAAGAATATATACGAAGTTTCTTGACAACTGTCGTGATTTTATTGAGCAGACCGCCCTCGTATTCAAGGATGGGAATCTCACTCCTGACGAACGGTATAAGAAGTTCCTTAGCCTAAAAACCAATGAGATTCGACTGCTAGGAAGTCGAAAAGTAGTCGATGCTTACAGCCGTGCAATGCTCGAACTCGGAGCGTATTGGCGACTGGTCAAAGACAACGGGCTTAACCATGAACTACATCAGTCACAGGTAGCAAGAACGAGCCTTTCAATAGACCAACTTGGAACCTACATGCGAGCTGAACTGCAAGAAGCTATACCGTTCTTTGTCAGGCTGTGGAACTGGCTTATTCGTAGTCTCATCACTAATCCTCGTGATGAGCTGAAACGACATGCCACACTGACACTCACAAAGAACCGGCGAACCAGAGCACTGAGAAGGAATCGTCGCCAGCGAAGGCGAATCAGTCGTATTCGACGCAAAGCAGTGCGGAAGCAGAGGCGGAGGCTAGCCAAAGCATCAAAGTTAGACGCATAAAGAACCCCCGTATGGATTAGATTCCATACGGGGGTTCTTGTGGTACGCCCGGCATGGGCATTCACTTGGAGGTGAAAGTCCTCTGGCCGAGAAGGTGGTTTAAGGCCTAGCCAATGGCAACTGCGTCACCGCGAGGTGGGGTGGGAAGGAAGCCGGAGGCAAAACCCTGCACTGAGGAACACGAACCACATAGAAGGCATATTCGTCGGGGTAAGCCAGCAAAAGATGGTGAAGCCCGTCCCACCAGTTTTGTTCCATCAACAAACGGCGGATGTGTAAATGTGGCAGGCGCAGGGGGAAAGTGAATGTTCTTATCCGGGGAGGTCTGTCCCAGTGCGTCACCAGCGTTAGCTGGTGGAGCGATCCTGTCCGCGAGGACGGGATTGATGGGACAGAAGTCAGCAGAGGTCATAGTACCTGCCTAGGAATTCACTTCGGGTGTGGAGCCCGAAGGTAAGCCCGAGTTCCCTTATAGGGTTCGTTGACGGAGGCGGGGAAGGGCTGAACGCTGGGAATTGAGTGTCTGAAGCATTGATGCTCGTGTTGACCGCGGTAATCGCAGAATACCCACGGAGCCTGTCAGAGTGTTTGTGTAAGCCCCTAGTCACGTCCGTTATTCAGGGCTTCGTAACACTCACTTCAAATACGGCTCGATGCGCTCCGGATAGGCCATGGCCAGCTGCTGCAACGCCTGCTTCCAGCCATTCGTCCCGGCCCCTTCCACCAGATGCGACCCGGCGCCGGCCCTCGGGGTGCGGCCCTTCTTCTGCGCATCCTTGAACCGCTCCCTGGCCCGCTTGCCCTCGATATTGCAGATCGCCAGCCACAGCATCTTCACCGCCGCCGCATCGGACGGGAAGTGCCCCCGGGACTTGGTGACCTTGCGCAACTGGTAGTTCATCGACTCAATCGCATTCGTCGTGTAAATGACCTTGCGCAGCTCTGGGCCGAACTCCAGGAACGGGGTAAAGCGTTCCCACGCGTTGCGCCAGGTGGCCACCGCCGACGGATACTTCTGCCCCAGCTCGGACGCTTCGAAATCATCCAACGCCTTCGCGGCTGATTCGATGCTCGGGGCCGTGTAAATGCTCTTCAACTGGGCGCTGACCGCCTTGCGGTCACCGTAGGAGACGAACCGGTTCGCCGCCCGGATCAGGTGCACCACACAGGTCTGCACGGTCGCCCGCGACCACGTTGCCTCGATCGCCTCGGGGAAACCAGTGAGCCCGTCGCAGCAGGCAATCAGGACATCCTTGACTCCGCGGTTAGCCAACTGCGCGCAGACACAGCGCCTGCAAATTTCGCACCCTCGTTCTCCGTGACCCACAGGCCCAGCACATGCTTGACGCCTTCCACAATCACGCCGATGGCCATATGCGCGGCCTTGTTGCGCACCTGGTGCCCGTCACGGACCTTGACCACCAGCGCATCCAGATAGAGGATCGGGTAGAACTCTTCCAACGGGCGTTCCTGCCAGGCGGCAACCTCGTCGAGCACTTCGTCGGTGATCTTGCTGATCGTGTCGTGGGACAGCTGGGTGCCGACCGTGGTTTCCAGATGATAGGCAATATCCCGCACCGTCATGCCGCCGGCATAGAGGGAGATGATCATTTCATCCAGGCCGCCGGTGCGGCGCGAGCCCTTGGGCACCAGCGTCGGGGCGAAGGTACCGGCCCGGTCCCTGGGGATCTGCAGGTCAATATCCCCGGCCACCGTGGACACGGTCTTCGGATAGGAACCGTTGCGGGAGTTCGGCAGGAGCCGGCCGTGGGCCTCGCCTTGCTCGTAGCCCAGGTGGCTGCTCAGCTCGGATTTCAGGCCGCGTTCCAGGCCGGCACGGATGATCTGTTGGATAAACCCGTCTTTGCCGTCGAGCTGGATTTCTCCGCGGTCGATGAAACCCATGAGCTCCTCGAAGGCCCCGGAGTCCTTCACGGCGTCCATGGATCCGAGGGCTGCGATCTTCTCGGCGACGTCGGAGGCGTTTTCCATGCTCTGTTCGGCCTGGTCTTTCTGGATGGTCATATCGTGTTTTTCCTAGTCTCTTTCTATCAATTGACTAGGGGTCTTACACAATCAGCCTGACAGGCTCAGTTTTGGCGCTGATGACCGATATATAAGGCATCAATCCACTTTTTGAAAGGAACCAAAAAATGAAAAAGCTAAGTCTCGCAGTTCTCGTTGGCATTGGCCTGACAGTGGTAGGCATCAGTTCAGCTAGTGCCGTGACAATCGAACCGCCAGTAGGTGATTCGAAAATATCCATGGCCAGTGCTCAAACCGGCGAATCATTCATCTTGCCAACTATCAGCGAAAACCTTGTTACTGATGAATATGAGGTTGAGAGCGTCGAGGTTCTCATGCCTGAACAACTCAAAGGTGATCTCTCAACCGACAAGCGGAGTGTAGCAATCTCTATTAATGAGGACGCACCTGAAAAAATTTATCCGATCACTTTTATCAGCGAAACCACCAAGACAGTCAAGGAATGCACTGACACTGGTTGCTCATCATCTCAAACCCGCTTGACCCATCATTCTCATTTCAGGGTGACCGTTGATAACCCCAACTTCAACTCATCTTCTGATCTAAAAACTGACGCGGATACCTCAGTAGAGGAAGTGCCAGAAATTAAATCTGACTCAACCCCTATAACCCTCATTGCGCCAACACGGCCAAAAGCACCTCCAGCAGTTGATGAGCAGATAAAGGAAGAGTCAGCCAAGGAAGAAGTTGCCAAGACAGTGACCACTCCCGAGAAATCAAAACCAGAGGTCAAGACAACCATTGATACTAAGGTTGTAACCCCGAATGCCAAGGTCACCGAAAAAGCTACCGTCAAGGCTGTTCAAGCTCCAAAAGCGGCAGAAGCCCCTGTAAGCGATTCTAAGGCGATTGAACACCCGGGAGCATCAACTACTGGCAAAACCGCTGTGAAGCCGACAGAGGAGCGCACAGCGCCTGTGGAAGCACCTATTACCTTTACTGATTCAAACGGAATCCTTTCAACATCAAGCATTGTTCGCCCAGTGATGATTTCTAGCGCAAATACTGTTGACGAAGTGTTGAAGCCAGAGGTTTTAGAGCGAGACTCCAAGGTAGTCCAGCGTAGTGATAGCACCCCGCGCGAGACTCAGATTGATTCCCCTCGTTCAAGTCATAAGGAGTTCTCTGGAAAGTCAGATGCTGAGAAGCTTCATGATCTCGAGAAGCTCGATAAAGAGCAAGCAGTGATGGGGAAGATTGCAGGGTTTGGAATCGGAGCAATCACAGTTCTAGCACTTACTGGACTCGCAACAGCGTTGGTCATCGCGAATCAGAGCATCTCGCTCGCTCGTTCTATCAGTAACCGCAAATCTAAGAGCTAGTCAGCACTAGCTAAAACTATCTAAGAGAACCCCGCTACTCAACTGATTGCTGAGTAGCGGGGTTCTCTCTGAGCATGGCTTTCAAACCAACAAAAAGTGACCAAGGGACTACGCATCCCCAATCACTCAAAATCCTACTATCGCCAACTTTTGCCCCAACAGTGGCTGATAATCGTCCCCACTATCGTCCCCAAAACCGATTTTCACATTAGTAACAAACACCGTGTTGACTAAGAAATACCTAGTCAACACGGTGTTTACCTTGTAGGGAGTGACGGACTTGAACCGACGACCAAGGGATTATGAGTCCCCTGCTCTAACCAACTGAGCTAACTCCCCATCCGCGAGCTTTCCTGAAGTTTCAGGGGAAGCACACTCGAAATATTCTAGGGCATCACCAGCCCAAACGCCGATTCGGCGCACGGGCCCGAACCCAATTAGTGCATGGTCACCTTGTGTCCGCGGTACAGGGCTTCAAAGGCATTCATTGTTTTCTCCTGCGCATGGTTCAGCACCTTGCGGTGCCCAGCCTTGCCCAGCTTGGCCCGGCCAGCTTCGTCGAGCTGCAGGACCTTCTCCAGCTTCTCTGCAAGGTCTTGCCGGTCGCCCGGAGTGAACATGTAGCCGTTGACGCCCTCATCTACCAGGTGCGGCAGGGCCATGGCGTTGGCCAGCACCACGGGCTTGGACGCGGACAGCGCCTCCAAGGTCACCAGCGACTGCAGTTCTGCGGTGCCCGGCTGGCAGAACACGTCGCAGCGCAGGTAGGCCTTGCGCAATTCCTCGTCCGATACATGGCCCAGGAATCGCACCCTGTCGCTGACCTTCTGCTCGGCCGCGATGCGTTCCAGGTTCTTGCGCTGCTCTCCGCCTCCGACAATCTCGAGAATCGCGTTCGACACCGAGTGCATCAGCGGCAGTGCTTCAATCAACTCGTTGATGTTCTTTTCCACGGCCAGGCGGCCTGCGAAGAGAATGGTCGGCTCCGCGTTCTTGGAGACGGTCTCCCCTGCAGCCAGTTCGTAGTTCCCGACCTCGATCCCGTTGGACAGCGGAAGGACGTCCTTGAGCCGGGCTCGTTCGCGCATGGCCTTCGCGGCCAGTGGCGTCGGTGT
This sequence comes from Arthrobacter sp. AG1021, assembly GCF_003633665.1. Lineage (NCBI taxonomy): Bacteria > Bacillati > Actinomycetota > Actinomycetes > Micrococcales > Micrococcaceae > Arthrobacter > Arthrobacter sp. AG1021. Next base: position 234,518 of record NZ_RBLB01000007.1, read on the forward strand.
GGTGACGGCTTCGGCGCGGCCGAAGATCTTTCCCATGTCCCGCCACGAGTTGTGCGCGACGATCTTCTTGAACCAGACCGGGAACGGGAGGAATGGATCCAGGTTCTCGGGCATGAAGTGATTCGTCGCGATGGAGCGGACCTTGTTCTTCCTCGCCCAGGCGATGGTGTGCTGGCCGATCATGTAATGGCTTTGCGCATGCACTACGTCAGGCTTGATCTCCGCCAGCAGCTTATCGATCTGCCGATTGACCTCCCACGGGAAAACGATGCGGAAATAATCGTGGGTCGGCACGGAGTGCGACTTCAGCCGGTGGACGATGGCCTCGTCGCGAACCTCGGTGTAGGTCCGGCCGGACTCGCCGCGCGCGGCCAAAACGTGGACCCGGTGTCCGCGTTCGTGCATGGCCGTAGCCAGGCGGTAGCAGAACATGGCGGCGCCGTTGACATCCGGCGGGTAGGTATCGGCGGCGATGACGATGGTCAGCGGTTTATCCTCGGCCACAAGCATCCTTTGTCGTTCAACATGTACAGATTCCATTGCGTGCTGCGAAGCACTGCTATTCTTGTTCGCCCTGCGGGCTCTTCCTGCCCTGCGCTGCATGCTTGGCCCGCCGTTCGATGACGTCGGGATGGTGCCTGGACAGGGCCACCACGCCGATGATTGCCAAAATGCCGGCAACCAGCATGGCCAGCGAGATCAATACCGGAACATCCGGCCGGAGCTCTCCGAGGATGATCACGCCGATGGCAATGCCGATGATCGGGTCGATGACGGTCAGTCCCGCGATGACCAGATCAGGAGGCCCCTTGGAGTAGGCCTTCTGCACGAAATACGAGCCGAGCAAGCCTGCGACGACCACGGAGAGTCCGGCGAGCCACGGCAGCTTGAACAGGCTGGAGTCCCCCAGATCCAGGACTGCCACGGCAATCATGCGTACCAGCACGGCGACGAACCCGAACAGGATTCCAGCGCCGGCGATGTAGAAGAAGGCCCCGAGCTTTTTGTGGAACAGCACGGTGCACAGGGCCACCGCAACCACCACGCAGGCGAGGATGAATTCGATCAGGTGGGCTTCGGCCTGCGTCATGCTCTGGTTGGTATTCGTCACCATGATGGCCATGAGCACGAAGCCCACCGAGCCGACCATGCAACTGGCGATTGCCAGTACCGTGGGCCGGTTCATCGTCAGGTCGGATTCCCTGGCATTGACCAAGGCGGTGATGACCAAGGCGATGGCGCCGATCGGCTGCACGACCGTCAGCGGAGCGTTCGCCAGTGCGAAGACATTCAGCGCCATGCCCAGGACCATCAGGAGCAATCCGCTCATCCAGCGTCCGTTGGACACGAGTTTGCTGATGTTCCCGATCTTCAGGTCGAGCCCGCCCACTGAATTGCGCACGGCCATGGCCTGGAAATGCGCACCGAAGGCAAGGCAAAAGGCACTGCATAGAGCCGCTGTAATAGCGATCCAAACCATGTCAGTGCCTTTCTGGCCTTGTTGTTTTCATGCCGCGAGGCGTTGCGTGTCCGCCCTGGGCATCAAAGCCTAGGAGCGCTTGAAGAGCTTGCGGATCACAACCGCCAAGGCGGTTGCCGATCCTGCTGCTACGACGAGAGGTTTGGCTTTTTCCATGCGTTCTGCAGCGGCTCTGTCGGACTCCGATAGGTCTTCACCGGCAGTGGATGACGGGCGAACGAAGCTGCGTGCCTTGGCGGCGGCATTGCTGACGCGCTCACCGGTGCTCTCAGCGAAGTGGCGCACCTTGTCGACCTTGGCCAACGGAACCTGGATGCTTTCGCCGAGGTTGTCGCGCAGGGCCTGGATCTGGCGGCGGCGCCGCTTCGTGCGCAGGATGAGCTCGTCGGCGCTTGGTGCCGGAGGCTTCGGCTCGCTGGGCTTGGAGTCCTTGCCTTCGGCGTCTTCGGACTTCTTCTTCAGCGGTTCGTCTAAGGTGCTGACGTCGAAGTTGCTGCCGTCCTTGAGAACACCGATATCGTGGCGGATGCCGCGGATCGCTGCTTCAGGCTTGAGCGGCATGGCCTTCTTGATCTTGCGGTATCCGACGAGTCCCAGAATTGCGGCAAGGATCAGGAAGAATCCGGCCAAGATCAGAGCTGCTGCCCAGCCGGGGAGCCAAATTGCCAGTACGTTAATCAACGTGACCACGGCGGCAATGCCGAAAAGCAGGACGAGGACCAAGGCCGCGCCTGCCATGGCGCCGGCCATGCCCAGGCTGATGCCCTTGCTTTTGAGCAAGGTTGTCGCGAGCTTGAGTTCGTCCGAGATCTGCTGCGGAACAAGTTCCTTGAGGCCTTCAACTTGCGCTTTGGCACTCTTGACGCTCGACTTCAGACTTTCATCAGTCTGCGTCGATTCAGCTTCAGACATGGTTTCTCCATATTCTTGATCGCCGGATAACCGGTAGTACTCACGCTAGCACTCCAGTTGTCGCGGGCGACTCAGTCTTCAGGCGTAATACTCATGGCTCGATCTCATGCCACGGGTGTATCTGTTCTCGTTCGAAAGTCTATCGCCTGAAACCGGCTGACTATAAGCGATGCAAAAATTTGTGCGTGCCCTGACCAGTACCTGAGCACTTCTGTCTACGAAAAAGAGAAACCTCCCAATCACCACAGGCGATTGGGAGGTCTATTTCGCTCCTCCAACTGGACTTGAACCAGTAACCCTTCGATTAACAGTCGAATGCTCTGCCAATTGAGCTATGGAGGATTGCAACGAGATATACTTTATCACTGGCCAAGCCGGGTTTTCAAATCGGCGGCGGCCCCGCGCCCGAGGGGTATTTTCGCCTTGAATTTCCGGGTTTCACCGCTTGGATCGGAAAGCTTTTCCCGCGCTCCCCCTCAACTTTGCCCTGTGATTTGAAGCATATTCCGCGAGCTCTATCAACTGGCGGGCAGAGCGCTCCCAGGAATAATTTTCTGCGCGCAGCACCGCGAGTCGCGAATACCGGCTCCAAGTCTCATGATCCGCCAACCGGCGCACTTGCTCCGCAAAACCTCGGGGGTCGTCTGGTGCGGCAAAGAGAGCTGCATCATCCGCGACCTCCCGGAAGATCGGCATGTCGGTGGCGACCACCGGAGTTCCCATGCTCATGGCTTCAACCAGCGGCAGCCCATAGCCCTCTTCACGCGACAAGGTCACCAAGGCGGTGCATTCTCCCAAGAGCTCTTCGTATTCCTGGTCGCTGACGCCGTTATGGAAGATGACCTTTGCCCCCTCGGGCATCTGTTGCTCAAGTTCGCTGCGGCGCTGCTCGGCGATTCCGCTCAGCAGGTGCAGTTCGAAGTCGGGCAAGAATTCCATGCCGGCAAGCAGCGTCTCGACGTTTTTGTATTCCATGAATGAACCCATGTACAGCAGGGTCTTCTTGGGCTCGGCAGTTTCCGAGCGCCGAGCGAAGGTTCCACTGGGCGCATTCGAGACCAATCCAATGTGCTTGCGCGTCAGGTTGTGCTTGCGCATCAGGGAGGCTGTCGTATTGGAGACCGTGGCCACCGCATCCGCCCGATTCAGGAGCCAGCGCTGCGGCCAATACACCTGGTGGAAGAGGAACCAGCCGAGCCGGATCGGAGCCGGCAGGAATTTCGGGGCATGGGGATGCGAATAATAGATCAGGTCATGCAGGGTCAGGATTACCGGGTATTTACGACCGAAGGTTCCCATGGTCTGCATCGGCGAGAACACGACGTCGGGGTTCAGCTTGTTGACCTGCAACGCCACCAGCGGCTCCAGTGCGCTGGTTGGGGATGACACCTTCAAGTAGGGCACGTCCGGCAGCATCGGCAGTTGCCTCGGATCGTTGACCAGCATCGTGACCTCGGCCAGCTCGGAGGCCGCCGCGATCAGCCCTGCCGTGAAACGGCTGATCCCATCGTGGTGGGTAATGCGGGTATATCGGGCATCGATCACGAGTTTCACGAGGTGAGTCGCCTTTGTCGTTGGCAGCGTATGGGAAGTTAAGCCTATCCGCTACGGTTCGGGGACTTCTTCATCGACAGACGGATCCTGCGCACGCCGGCCCGCCATGGCGAGCGACAGGTAGCAAACCAATCCCAGGACGTTCGCCAGTACCCAGGCGCCCAAGGCCGCGCGAATTCCGAAGACCGCGCCGATCCCTCCACCCAGCAGGCCTCCGAGCGGCACGACGCCGAAGGTGAACAAACGACGTGCGCTGGTCACGCGCCCCAGCAGCTGTTCCGGGGTAATCTCAGCCACCCACGTTGCCATTGACACATTGAACACCAAGATGAGCACACCCCATCCTGCGGCATGTACCACGAGCAGAATGATGGCCAGCGGCGGCGCAGCGAATCCGGCGGCAAGCACCACCCCCGATAAGACAATTTGTCCAGCGATGGTCGGCAAGGCGAGCTCGCGTGGCGTAAACTTTTCGGCCAACCGCGGTGCCAGCAGGGCACCTGCCAGCCCGGAGAGCCCGCCCAGCGCCGCATACAGGCCGAACCCTGCAGCGCCCAGCCCCAGCTCATTGATGATAAAAAGTCCTTCGACGGCGGAGCCGATCGCCAGTCCCAAATTGGAGAACGCGACGCTCAAGGTCAGCGCCTTGAGTACCGGCTGTTCCACACGTATCGCAAACCGGCGGCGAAGGCCCCCTGTCGCGAAGCGCTTCGCCCGGCTTCAGCCTCGGTTGGACGCGTAGCTGTCTTCCCCCGGACCGCGTACGAGGTGCCGAAGGCCGCGAGCAGTAGGGCTGCGGCGGCAGCCAGCAACGGCGGAGCGCCCAAAAGCGCAAACAGCGTTCCCGCAGCTGCAGGAATGATGATGCTCAAGGCTTGGTCGGCGGCGGCCAGCCGCGCAATGAGCCTGGCCATCGATGTCCGCTCATCGGCCAGCGCCGGGGCGGCGGCCGCTTGGGATGTTTCGCTGAAAACGTTGCAGAAGCCCAGAAGTGTCGCCAAGACCAGCCCCAGCGCGACGCTCAGCGCCCCGGCGGCGCTGAGGATCAGCAGGCACACCATGAGCGCGACTTTGGCTCCGAGACCAAGCCGCAGAACCCGCAATGGCCCGAGCCGATCGACCAAATATCCCGCTGGGAGCGTGGCCGCCACGAACGCCAGCGTTCCCAGGGCGTTGAGCAGACCCATGTCGAAGGCGTCGGCTGCCAACGTGGAAATGAAGAGCAGTTCCACGGTGAAATCACCAAGATTTCTGCCAGCGGCGTCCGCAGCATTCGAGCGCAGCAGCATTCGTTGCGACTTTTGCAGATCAGGCATGCGGACCCTCCTTTGATTACTGAAACTTACCAGTCAAGGTGCCACTTTTACCCTCTCATGCATGTCGATCGATTAGCTCAAAGTTTCAAGTTGACCGCTTCGGCGGAAAACACTCCGCTACCGGCGCCGAGTTGGGCGCACGGAGCAGTGAAACCACCAAGTCAAACGGGTTAGAAACCTGCTCCCATACCACAGAATGCTGGCCAACGACCCCTGCGTCACGAAACTTTCTATTCGAGTTACCCGGTTTGCATTAACTAATTATCCTATGTTGTTAATAGTTTTCGTTAGGTAAGCCTGACCATACATATCCGCCAAGCTGAGGAGCATACACATGGGTACGCCAATGCCTTCCATGCAAAGAGTCACCGTCGATTCGCCGCCCGGCGACAGCTCGCTGTTATGCGCGCAGACCGCGGCGCAATTCGAAACCGAGACCGCCCGCGTAGTGAGCCATGTGGCCGCGCAGCTATCCACCGTGGCCTCTCCCGCCACCGGCGCAACCCCAGATCAACTCCGGCCGGCCATCGAGGCGGTGGACCTGAACAGACCGCTGGGCAATCTCACCGAGGCCTTGGAGGAAATCCAGCATCTCTACTTGCGCGATGCGATCTACTTCCACGACACCCGTTACGCCGCCCATCTGAACTGCCCCGTGGCCATCCCCGCGGCAGCCATCGAGGCAGTGGTCACCAGCGTGAATACGTCGATGGACACCTTCGATCAAAGCGCCGGGGCAACCCTGATCGAACGCAAGCTCGTGGACTGGACCGCCGGCCTCATCGGCTTCGATGTCCAGGGCGCGGATGGGATCTTCACCTCCGGCGGCACCCAATCCAACCTCCAAGCCATGCTGATCGCCCGGAACATCGCGGCCTCCAAGCTGGACGGTCCGCTGCCCCACCGCCTGTCGAGGCTCCGGATCTACTGCTCTGCCGATGCCCATTTCTCCATCCGCGATGCCGCCATGCTGCTCGGCCTGGGCAGCGAGGCAGCCGTAGCGATTCCCACCGACTGCCTGCACCGCATGGATCCAGCCGCCCTGCGCCGGCAGATCGATGCGGATCTGCAGGCAGGGCTGCAGCCGATGAGCATCAGCGCAACGGCCGGCACCACCGACTTCGGCGCCATCGATCCACTGCTCGAACTGCGGCGCATCGCTTCGGAGCACGGAACCTGGCTGCATGTCGACGCCGCCTACGGGTGCGGCTTGCTGATCTCCCGGCACCACCGCAGCCGTCTAGCCGGCATCGAATCCGCGGACTCCGTGACGGTGGACTACCACAAGTCGTTCTTCCAGCCCATCGGATCCAGCGCGCTCATTTTGGCCCGCGGCCGGGATTTCGGTTCCATCGCCCATTACGCCGAGTACCTCAATCCGCGCTCCGAAGCCGCTGGCAGCGCCAACCAAGTGGACAAGTCCCTGCAGACCACGCGCCGCTTCGATGCCCTGAAGCTATGGACGACGCTGCGCACGCTGGGCGCAGACCGGCTGGGATCCATGTTCGACCAGGTGATCGAGCTGGCGGAGATGGCCGAGCGCGAGGTGGCCCTGCGCGACGAGCTGCGGCTGGCCGCCCCGGTGCAGCTGAGCACGCTGGTCTTCGCCTTCAACCAACCGCATCTTTCCTTGCCGCAGGCGCAGAAGAACCAGCTCGCCGACCAGATCCGCCACCGGCTCTATGCCTCCGGCGAAGCCATGATCGCCGCCACCACCCACCACGGCGAGCGCCTGCTCAAGCTCACCTTGTTGAACCCGAACACGTCCCTGTCCGATATCAGCGCCATCCTCGATGCCATCTGCAAGGCAGGACGCGAAGTACTTTCCGATTTCGAAGCTGGAGTATCACTGTGAAGCATTTTGACGTCATTGCCATCGGGGCCGGCCCCTTCAACCTCGGTCTGGCAGCGCTGGCCGAACCGCTGGACCAGCTGAGCCTGGCCGTTTTCGAAGCCCGGGAAACTATCAGCTGGCACCCGGGCATGATGCTGCCCGGGACCCACCTCCAGGTCCCCTTCATGGCCGATCTGGTTACCATGGCGGATCCCACCAGCCGGTTCTCGTTCCTGAACTACCTCAAGCAGCAGGGCCGCATCTACCCGTTCTACATCCGCGAAGACTTCTATGCCCTGCGCTCCGAGTACAGCGCCTACCTCGCCTGGGCCGCCGGGGAACTGGCCAGCGTCCACCTGGGCCACCGGGTGCTGGCGGTCGAGCACTCCGCGGGCAGCTACCGCCTCTTCGTGCTCAGCGCCGGGGGCGTTGACGAATTCAGCTGCGACAAGCTGGTGCTCGGCACCGGTTCCCAGCCCTACCTCCCGCCGGTGCTCGGCGAGGGCGCCGCGGCCCGCGCCGTCCATTCGAGCGATTACCTGAGCCATCGCGACCGCCTGCTGCAGCCGCGCACGGCACGCCCGCACGTGACCACCGTGCTGGGCAGCGGGCAGAGCGCGGCCGAGATCTTCCTGGACCTGCTGCGCAACCTGCCGGACGAAGACCACCTCATCTGGGCGACCCGTTCGGAACGCTACTTCCCGCTGGAATACACCAAGCTGACCTTGGAGATGACTTCGCCGGAATACATCGACCATTTCCATGCGCTGCCCCAGGAGTCGCGCGACCAGCTGGCCGCCGAACAAAAGGGGCTCTACAAGGGCATCAACGCGGACCTGGTTAACGAGATCTACGACGAGCTCTACGAACGCAGCGTGGCCGGCCGCCCCGACGTCCATTTGCGCACCGGGTGCGCCGCCACCGACATCCAGCTGCGGCCCGAAGGCCTGGCCGTGAAGCTGCGCCACGAACGCACGGCGCAGGATTTGTCTTTCGTCACCGACGAGCTGGTGATGGCCACCGGCTACAAGAGCCAGCTGCCCGATTTCCTGACCGGAATCAGCTCTCGGATCAACACCCTGCCCGACGGGCGGCTGGACGTTGACCGGGAGTACGGGATCGGTGAAGACATTTTCGTGCAGAACGCCGAGCTGCACACCCACGGGTTCACCGCCCCCGATCTGGGGATGGGCGCCTACCGCAATTCGGTGCTGCTCAACCGGATCACCAGGAGCACCGCCTACCCGGTGGAAGAACGCATCGCCTTCCAGCGCTTCGGCGCCGCGTCCCTCGACACCCTGCCCACCGCAACGGCCACCCACGCCTAGGAGCACCCATGACTTTTAAATTCCGTACCGTCAGCCTGCCGCACGACACGCAGCTGCTGCATTCCTGGATCGCCACCGAGCACGCCGCGTTCTGGGGAATGCGCCACGCCACCGCTGCACAGGTGGAGTCGGCCTACGCGCAGCTGCTGGACACGCCGCGCTACCAAGTGCTGCTGGGACTGGAGCACCAGGATCCCCGCTTCCTGGTGGAACTCTACGATCCGCTGGAGTCCCCGCTGGCCGGTGCCTACCGCCACATTCCCGGCGATCTCGGTCTGCATTTCCTGGCCCCGGCCGCCACCGCACCCGAAGCGGGGTTCACCTACCGTGCCCTGGCCGCCGCCGTGCAGCAGGGCTTCGACGATCCGCGGGTGCAGCGGATCATCGTCGAACCGGACCTGCGCAACAAGTCGATCCATGCGCTCAATGCCAGGGTGGGCTTCAGGCCCGTTGGCCCGGTGCGGCTGACCGAGGCGGACGGCGGCACCAAGCATGCGCTGCTGTCGATCATCACCCGCGCTGAATTCGAACAGGCCACCGGCGCGGTACTGACCGGTACCGTGCTGTCCCCCGAGCGCTGGGAACGCGCCAACCGCCATGTGCTGGCCAAGGCGCTGGGCGAATTCAGCCATGAACGGCTGCTGGAACCGGCAGAGCACGGCGAGCAGTGGTACAGCCTGCACAAGGACGGGCACCGCTACCGGTTCACCGCCGGGCGGTACCGGATGAACCACTGGCTGGTGCAGCCGTCCTCGATCATCCACGAACGCTTCGCTGACGGTTCCTGGCAGCCGGCCGGGGTCGACGTGCTCGATTTCGTCACGCTCTACCGCCAGGAGCTCACCCTGAGCGAAGCGCAGCTGCCCACCTACCTGGAAGAGCTCTCCTCGACGCTCAGCAGCCACTGCTACAAGCAGTTGCAGGCCTCGCACTCCAGCGCGCAGCTGGCGCAGTTCGCCGGCACTGCAGCGCAGTCGTTCCAGCGGATCGAAGCGGCTATGACCGAAGGACATCCATGCTTCGTCGCCAACAACGGGCGCATGGGATTGGGCCGCGCAGACTACCTGCGCTACGCCCCGGAGACGGGAACGGCACTGCCCTTGGGCTGGGTCGCGGCCCACCGTTCGCGGGCGCATTTCAGCTCGATCGACACCTTGGACTACGATGGCCTGCTGGCCGATGAACTGGACCCGGGCGAACGCGCACGGCTAGAGGGGGTGCTGGAGCGCGCACTCCGCGACACCGGCGACACCGGAGGCACCGCAGCGGACTACATCCTGATGCCGGTGCACCCATGGCAGTGGGAGAACAGGCTGTCCATCACCTTTGCGAACGACATCGCCGCCCGGAAGCTGATCTGGCTGGGCGCCAGCGCGGATCACTACCAGCCGCAGCAGTCCATCCGCACCTTCTTCAACGTCGATGCCCCGCAACGGCACTACGTGAAGACAGCCATGTCGATCCTCAACATGGGCTTCATGCGGGGCCTGAGCGCCGAATACATGAAGGCCACCCCGGCGATCAACCAATGGCTGGGCGAGCTTTTCGAGAAGGACGCGGTGCTTTCCACCCAGCCGGTGGCGCTGCTGCGCGAAGTCGCCGCGGTGGGATACCGCAACCCCCAGTTCGAGGCAGCCACCGACGCTTCGGCGGCGCAGCGCAAGATGCTTGCAGCCCTGTGGCGGGAATCCCCTATCGGCACGCTGGCCGACGGCGAGCGCCTGGCCACCATGGCAAGCCTGCTGCACGTCGATGACCAGGGCCGGTCTTTCGCCGCGGCCTTGATCCGCAGCAGCGGCCTGGACCCCGAGCAGTGGTTGGCCGCCTACCTTGACGCGTATCTGGTTCCCCTGGTCCATTGCCTGGCCGCCTATGACCTGGTGTTCATGCCGCATGGCGAGAACGTCATCCTGGTGCTCAAGGACGGGGCGGTGCAGCGGGTGCTGCTCAAGGACCTGGGCGAGGAGATTGCGGTGCTCTCGGACAGGGTTGAACTGCCCGAAGAGATTCGCCGGGTACGCACCGGCGGCGACCCGGTGCTGTCGATCTTCACCGATGTCTTCGATTCGTTCTTCCGCTTCCTCGCGCCGCTGCTGGATGCCGAAGAGGTGCTGGGCGAGGACGACTTCTGGCGCATTGTCTCCCAGCGTCTGCTGGGCTACCGCAGCGCGTACCCGTTATTCGCCGAGGACTTCGACCGGTTGGGGCTGTTCGTTCAAGCATTCCCGCTCTCCTGCCTGAACCGCCTCCAGCTGCGCAACAACCAGCAGATGCTGAATCTTGCGGACCAGTCCGGCGGGCTGCTGTATGCCGGAGAGTTGGAGAACCCGTTGGCTTCGGCGCTCGTTGCCATGAAGTAGCCCTTTCTTCTCTACGGGCGCCACGCCGGGACCATGCTGTGTTCCGCTGCGGCGCCCTACCCGATGCGGGCGGCGAGGGCGGCGGCTCCGTCGCCCTCGAGCCGGGGGCAGGCTTCGCGCCGCCCGGCCATTGCCATCACCAGATCCAGCAGGCTTCCGCGCACTTCAGGGCCGGCCCCGGTGGCGAAATCATTGTCCAGCGCAACCAGGGCCAGCCCCTTGACCAGGCCCTTGCTGTTCACCGCGAAATCCTTGGCTGCGAAAAACTCTGCGACCTCCCGCACCGCCGGGGCCGATGGCTCCAAAGCCAGGTTGTTGGGCCGGGCAATGTCCTGCCCGTGCACCAGCACCTCGCCGAGCAAACCCTGGCTGGAGCCCAACGGGGCGATGCGGCGGGTGCGGGCCAGGCGATAGCGCGCCAAGGTTTCGGAGAAGTCCCGCCCCAGCTGGCCGGCCAGCAGCCGCGTGTTGTGCCGGTCGGTGTTGAACCCCGAGCGTGCCATGTTCACCAGCCACCCCGGGGTCGCGGTGGACCCCGCCGCGCTGAGGTGCGCGACCACGTGCCGCACGTCCCAGTCCTCGCACAGCGTCGGCAGCTCCCATTGCCCGGGCTGAAGCGCCGCCAGCACGTTGTCCAGGCGCTGGCGTTCCTCATCAATCAACCGCCATCTTGCTGCATCGTCCATGGTTCCCAGCCTAGTTAGTTGTCGGGGTCTTCCGACCGGAAAATTTGTGCGCGCCCAATTCCATGTGGGAACCGCGATTGCCCTGAACTGGAAAAAACTTCACTACTAAGTGTTGCTAACTACCACTACTGAGTTCTACTATCTACCTGTACTCAACATCGCTAAGTAGACAGGAGATGCCATGGGAACACAGATGACCGAAATGCTGAAAGGCACCCTTGAAGGCATTGTCCTCTCGATCCTCGCTGAACGCCCCGCGTACGGTTACGAGATCACCGCTGAACTGCGCGAACGCGGCTTCACCGACATCGCCGAAGGCACCATCTACGCACTGCTGATCCGCATCGAAACCAAGAAGCTCGTCGCGGTGGACAAGGTCCCCTCCGCCAAGGGGCCGCCGCGCAAGGTCTTCACCCTCAACGACGCAGGCAGGGCCCAGCTCAGGGACTTCTGGTCCACCTGGAACGAGCTGGTCAGCCGCATCGACAACCTCCCCCACGAAAGCAAAGGACACTGAATCATGGCAGCCAAATGGATCGAAATGATGACCGGATCCCTGGAACAGAAAAAGCAGTACAAGCGCAACGTCGCGCGGCTGGAGGCACTGGCCTCCCCGTACAAGGAAACTGCCGCCGCGCTGCAGCGCTACTTCCTCTACCAGGGCGGAGTCACCGACGGAGACATCCTGGTCGCCATGCTCGGAGACCTGGCCGAGCTCTTCGAGGATGCCGCCGCGGCCGGCACTCCGGTACGCGACATCGTCGGTGAGAACCCGGTGGAATTCGCCGAGGAATTCACCGCGGCCTACGGAGGCCAGCGCTGGATCGACAAGGAACGCACCCGGCTGATCGAGGCAATCGACCAGGCCGAACGGAAGGAAGAAGGGCAGTAGCCATGCAGGCAATCGAGGTCCACGGGCTGCGCAAGTCCTACAAGGACCTGCACGTGCTGCGCGGGGTGGACCTGGCAGTGCCCGCCGGAAGCATCTACGCGCTGCTGGGGTCCAATGGAGCCGGCAAGACCACGCTGGTCCAGATCATCAGCACGCTGCTGTCCGCCGACGCCGGGCAGGTGCTGGTCAACGGCTTCGACACCGCGGCCCAGCCCCGCCAGGTGCGCGAGTCGTTGAGCCTGACCGGACAGTTCGCCGCCATCGATGGCGTGCTCACCGGCCGGGAAAACTTGATCCTGCTTGCCAGGCTGCGCCGGGATCCGGACCCGGAGCGGGCAGCCGACGCGCTGCTCGAACGCTTCGACCTCACCGAAGCCGGCGCCCGCCGGCCCTCGACCTACTCAGGCGGCATGCGCCGGCGGCTTGACCTGGCCATGGGCCTGGTCGGAGGCGCCCCGCTGGTGCTGCTGGATGAGCCGACCACCGGCCTTGACCCGCAGTCCCGGATCCAGATGTGGAACATCATCCGCGAGCTGGCGGCTTCCGGGACCACCGTGCTGCTGACCACCCAATACCTGGACGAGGCCGAACAGCTGGCGGACCGGATCGCCATCCTGCACGACGGCACCATCATCCAGGAAGGCACCCTGGCCGATCTGCGCAAGCTGCTGCCGCCGGCCACGATCGAACACGTTCTCAAGGAACCGACGCTGGAAGACATCTTCCTGACCCTCGTCGGCTCCGCCGGCGCCCCGGAAGGAGCCTGATCATGAGCATCGCAGCGCTGCACGACACCCGCATACTCACCGGGCGTTCGCTGCGCCACATCCTGCGCAGCCCCGACACCATCATCACCACCGCGATCACCCCGATTGCCATGATGCTGCTGTTCGTTTTCGTCTTCGGCGGGGCGATCAACACCGGAAGCAGCGAATCCTACGTGAACTACATGCTGCCCGGAATCCTGGCCATCACCATCGCCTCGGGCGTCGCGTACACCTCCTACCGGCTGTTCCTGGACATGTCCGAGGGCATGATGCTCAGGCTCCGCTCGCTGCCCATCTCCCGCTCGAGCATGCTGTGGGGCCATGTGCTGACTTCGCTGGCGGCCAACGCCGTCTCCTTGCTGCTGGTCATCGGCGTGGCCTTCCTGGCCGGCTTCCGGCCCCAGGCCACCGTCCTGGACTGGCTGGCCGCCGCGGCCCTGCTGCTGCTCACGACCCTGGCCTTGACGTGGATCGCGGTTATCGCCGGGCTCAGCGCCAAGACCGTGGACGGGGCCAGCGCGTTCAGCTACCCGCTGATCCTGCTGCCGTTCATCAGCTCGGCGTTCGTTCCCACCGATTCCATGCCGAGCGCAGTAGCCTGGTTCGCCGAGAACCAGCCGATCACCGCCATCGTTGATTCGCTGCGTTCGCTGCTCACCGGGGCCGCTCTGGATGCGTCGATCTGGGTCTCCGTGGCCTGGCTGCTGGGCCTGCTCGCAGCGGCATGGGTCATCTCCCTGTTCGTATTCAGGAGCAAGACCCGCGGTTGAGACCAGGGGCGGACGATACGGCCAAAAACAAACAGCCGCAGGATTCAATCCTGCGGCTGTTCGTGCGAGCTGGAACTACTTGGTGGCCCAGAGGCCGGACTCGTCCTTGAAGGACAGCGTTTCGGTCACGCGGATCTTGGCGTCCTCGACCGCCGCGGCAGGCACGTCGAATGCCAGCTGGTAGGAGCCTTCGCCCCCGGCGGTCAGGGTCGGCACATCCGTTGCCGGGTGCTCAGTCACCGCCATGCTGCTCGTGGTGCTGTAGATGCGCGAATCGGAGCCGACCAGCTCGACCGTCAGGTCGATCCACGGGTCGCCCTCCTCGGCACCGTTGAATTCGGTGGTGAGGTCGACCAGCACGTACTGGCCCTCGGGCTTCTCGTTGAACGGATTCGCGGCGGCGATTTCCTTGTCGGCTTCCAGGTTCACCGCATCCACGCTGACCGTGTATTCGCCGATGCCGGCAGACTGCCCCAGGCCCAGAGCCTGGGCCGGATCCTGCGCCTGTTCCAGCACTTCGTCCGACGCGGCGACTTCGCCGTCACTGGCATCCTCGATGGTGGCCGACAGCTCGTCCAGCGCCTTCACGTAGGCGGCCTGGGTGACGAAAACCAGCACGATGGACACGACGGCGATGACGGTCGAGGCGATGCCCAGCCCCTTGCCGCCGTTCTTCTTGGACGCGATGATCAGCGAGATGACGCCGAGGACCAGGGCGATGAAGCCCAGCACCGCGGCGAAGTTGTTGACGATCGGCACCCAGCACAGGCACAGTGCAACGATGCCGATGACCAAGGCCGCGACGCCCAGGCCCTTTCCGGCGGACGACTTCGCAACCGGGGCGGGTGCCGGTGCCGGCATCTGGGGGCCGGGGTCCAGCTGATTTCCAACAGACATGAATGATTCCTCGAGTGATGATGGCGCACTCGGCGCACCGGGTTTCAGCAGCGGCAGAAGGTGCAGCCCTCCTGCCTGCCGAGGTCTTGAACGACCTGGAATTCATCATTCCAAGGGCAACCGACAGAATGGCTCCACTCGATATTCCCTCCCTTTCCCCTAGCCAGAGCCTGCCGCCCCGGTGCAGAATGCGGTTATGGGCAACATGACGGATCGTCCCCACGGACTGGAGACCCTGCGCTACGTGCGGCTGATGCTGCTGGTCGTGCCGCTGCTGCTGATCGTCGCGATTCTCATCTACGCGGTGGTGAACCACCGGATCGAGGACTCGATCAGCTCCTACTACCTCGGACCGGCCCGGGACCTGTTCGTCGCCATGGTGGTCGCCACCGGCATCCTGCTGGTCGTGTATTCCGGAACGCCGATGGAGGATCTGGCCCTGAACCTGGCGGGGTTCTACGCCATGTTCGTCGCGCTGGTTCCCACCCGCTTCGAAGCCTCGCTGGACCTGCTCGATGAGGCGGGGCGTTCGCGCGCCGTCCTGTCCGTGCGCGTGGCCATCATCGCGGTGCTCATCGTCACCGCGGTCTTTGCCTATCTGGGCCGGCGGACCCGGCGCTGGCCGAGCCCCGACCTGCTGGGCACGCCGCGGCGGCGCTTCTTGATGATTTTGTGCGGGCTGTTGCTGGCAGCATTCTTGCTGCTGGTCATCTGGCGGGTTATCGAGGGAACGTACTTTGCCGGCGTCCATATCACCGCGGCGTTCCTGCTGGTGTGCTCGATGGCTGTGGCCATCGCCAGCCATCTGGGAACCGGGGCCTGTGCGACGGCGACACCAGCGGTGGACGGCGGACCCACTACGCGGCGATCCTCTGGCTGATGGGAGCGGGCCTTGCCGCTTGGCCGGTCCTCGTCTGGCTGGGGGTGCGGCAGGCGGTGTTCATCGTTGAATGGTTCCAGATCGGGCTGTTCGCCTACTTCTGGTACCTGGAATCGCGCAGGCTCTGGGAGCACTGATTTCCGGGGAAACAAAAATCTCCCAGCCGTATGATACGGCAGGGAGATTTTCCTTGGCTCCTCCAACTGGACTTGAACCAGTAACCCTTCGATTAACAGTCGAATGCTCTGCCAATTGAGCTATGGAGGATTGCAACGAGATATAACTTTACCCGAGGTATTCCCGAATGCAAAATCGGTGCGCTAGGTTCCGCGAAGGATCCTCCGGCGCATCTCCAGCTCCAACAATTCCTTGTTGATCTGGGAATATTCGTCGCCGTCCGGATCCATCTCGGCGCGCTGCAGCTTGCCGATCAGCTCCGCCTTGCGATGTGTGATTTGAAGCTCAATCAATCCGTTGATGATATCCGAGCAGTACCGATTCAGGTTGTGCTCGTCCAGCGCCGGAATGATGGTCACCGCAAGCTCGGAGACGAAACTGCGCAGCTGCTCGGGCACCTCCTCGCGGATGACCTCCACCCAGGACGCGGCGGAGGCGCCCGCGGTGGAGGCCGCCACGATCCCGTCATGCACCGCGGCGTGGGCAGGGGCCATGAAGCGCGCCTCGTAGAAGGCCTGCCACTGCTCATCCGCCAGGCGCTGCGGCTGCTGGATGACAACTTCCAGGGCCTGGCGTTCAAGGCGCATCACCGGGTCGCGGCTGTCCGGGCGCTCGAAGGCGGGCGCCGCCTGGGCTCCCGGCGCGTGGTCCTGGGCGTGTGCCGGGGGCTGCGCCGCGGCGGCGTTGCGCGGCAGCTTGGCCCGTTTGATGGACGCTGCCACCGACCGGTTGACGTCCTCGTTGTTCATGCCCAGCCAGCCGGCCAGCTCGCGGGCGTAGGCCGGGCGGATCGCCGAGTCGCGGATCGCCGCGACGATCGGCGCGGTCTGGCGCAGCGCCTGGACGCGCCCCTCCACGGTGTCGAGGTTGAACTTCTTCAGCTCCGCGCGGATGGCGAACTCGAACAGCGGGCGCTTGTTCTCGATGAGCTCGCGCACCGCCTCGTCCCCGCGGTGCAGGCGCAGGTCGCAGGGGTCGGCGCCGGTTGGCTCCACGCACACGTAGGTCTGGGCGATGAAGCGCTGGTCCTCCTCGAAGGCGCGCAGCGCCGCCTTCTGACCGGCCGCGTCGCCGTCGAAGGTGAAGATCACCTCGCCGCCAGTGCCGTCGTCCTGCAGCAGCCGGCGGGAGATCTTGATGTGGTCGGTGCCGAAGGCGGTGCCGCAGGTGGCCACCGCGGTGGTGATGCCGGCCAGGTGGCAGGCCATGACGTCCGTGTAGCCCTCGACCACCACGATCTGGCGTCCCTTGGAGATCTGCTTCTTGGCCAGGTCCAGCCCGTAGAGCACCTGGGACTTCTTGTAGAGCTGGGTCTCCGGGGTGTTCAGGTACTTCGGGCCCTGGTCGTCCTCGTAGAGCTTGCGCGCGCCGAAGCCGATGGTCGCCCCCGACAGGTCGCGGATCGGCCACATGACCCGGCCGCGGAAGCGGTCGTAGATACCGCGGTTGCCCTCGGAGAACATGCCGGTGAGCTTCAGCTCCTCGTCCACGAAGCCGCGGCTGCGCAGGTGCTTGAGCAGCCCGTCCCAGCCCTTGGGCGCGTAGCCCACCGAGAAGTGCGCCACCGCCTGCTCGTCGAAGCCGCGGCCGGTGAGGAACTCGCGCGCCGCGGCCCCCTCTTGGGTTTCCAGCTGGGCGCGGAAGAACTCCTCGGCGACCTTGTGCGCGTCGACCAGGCGCTGGCGCTTGCCGTAGTCCTCGCGGCGCGGGCCCGGGCCGCCGTCCTCGTAGTGCAGCTCGTAGTTGATGCGGGCGGCCAGCAGCTCCACGGTCTCGGTGAACGAGGAGTGGTCCATCTTCTGGATGAAGGCGATGACGTCGCCCGACTCCCCGCAGCCGAAGCAGTGGAAGGTGCCCAGCTGCGGGCGGATGTGGAAGGAGGGGCTGCGCTCGTCGTGGAACGGGCACAGCCCCTTGAAGGAGCCGATGCCCGCGGATTTGAGCGTGACATAGGATTCGACGACCTCGCGCAGGTCGGTGCGGTTGCGCACCTCGTCGATGTCTTCGCGCTTGATCAGCCCTGCCATGATTCCCTTCTAAAACAGCGTTGCGTCCGGGGCCTCGCCCTTGACCAGGTAGGAGTGCCACTGGGTGGCCGACACGTCGGTGAGCGAGGCAACCTGGTCGATCACCACGCGCAGCTGCGCGTCCGTATCCGCCGCGTCCTCCCAGTCCGCGGCGAAGATGGGCTCCAGGTTGTCCCGGCCTGTCTCCATCAGCAGCTGGACCAGTTCCGAAAGCAGCGTGCGCTGGTCCTCGTAGAGCGGCTGGCGCCCCTCAGAGGTCATCACGTAGCTGGCGGCGATGCCCTTCATCACCGCGATCTCGTGCGCGGTGGATTCCGGGACTATCAGGCTCGCGTTGTAGCGGGTCAGGTGCCCGGTGCCGTAGCGGGCGCGGGTGGCGTCCATCGCGGCCGCGGCGAAGCGCCCGATGAACTGGCTGGTCATGTCCTTCAGCCCTGCCATGGAGCGGCGCGATCCGTCGAAGTGCGCCACCCATTCCTGGCTCTGCTCCAAGCGGCGCAGCGCCGCCTCGATGTCCTCTTCCGCGGTGGTGGGCAGGTACCAGTCCTTGGTGACCTGCAGCGCCCGCGCACGGGCGGCGTCCTGCTTCAGCCAGCGCAGCTGCAGGTTGCCGCCGACGATGGCGTCCTCCACATCATGCACTGAATAGGAGATGTCATCGGCCAGGTCCATGACCTGGCCCTCCATGCACACCACGCCGGTTTGGGCCTCGGGCACCGAGCGCAGCCAGTCGAAGACCGGTGCGTCATCCGCGTAGACCCCGAACTTGCGGGTGGGTTTCCCGTCGACATGCGGAGCGTCGGCGCGCAGCCACGGGTACTTGCAGGCAGCGTCCAGCGAGGCGCGCGAGAGGTTCAGCCCGGCCGAGTGGCCGTTGTGCCTGAAGGTCTTGGTTTCCAGCCGGGTCAGCAGCCGCAGGGTCTGGGCATTGCCCTCGAAGCCGCCGATGCCAGCGGCCAGCTTGTCCAGCGCCTTCTCGCCATTGTGCCCGAAGGGCGGGTGGCCCAGGTCGTGGGCCAGGCAGGCGGTGTCCACCACGTCCGGATCGCAGCCCAGCGCCGCGCCCAGCTCGCGGCCCACCTGGGCCACCTCCAGGGAATGGGTCAGCCGGTTGCGCACGAAGTCGTCCTGGGTCGGGGCGACCACCTGGGTCTTGGCGCTCAGCCGGCGCAGCGCCGAGGAGTGCAGCACGCGGGCGCGGTCACGTTCGAAGGCGGTGCGGTAGGATTTCTTGGCCGGCTCGGGCACCCAGCGTTCCGCATCGGCATCGGTGTATCCGGGGATCTGAGTCATAGCTCCAAGTCTAGTGACTAATTGGCGGGCCGCCGGGGTTATCCACCGTCGGCGTAGAAGCTGGCCTAGCCGCCGGAGATGTCCAGCTCGGCGGCCTTGATCATTTCGCGGTGCGCATCGGTCATGGTGCGGGTGTCCAGCCAGCCGTCAGGGACGTGGGTCTTCTTGGGGTGGCCGGCGCGTCCACGGGTGCCTTCGGCGGCCTCGCCCGGGTACGGCAGGTCCAAATCCAGCTGGTCCAGCAGTTCGCGCAGGCGTGCAAGGGACGGGACCTGGGCCAGCTGGGAGCGGATCTCCCCGCCCACCGGGTAGCCCTTGAAGTACCAGGCGATGTGCTTGCGGATGTCGCGCATGCCCTTGCCCTCGTCCTCGAAGAACTCGGCCAGCAGCTCGCCATGGCGGTACACGGTGTCCGCGACCTTGCGCACGCCGGGGCGGATGCGGTCGGCACGGCCCTCGAAGGCCGCCTGCAGGTCGCCGAAGATCCACGGGCGGCCCTGGCAGCCGCGGCCGACCATGACGCCGGCGGCGCCGGTCTGCTCCACCATCTCGATGGCGTCCTCGGCGCTGAAGATGTCGCCGTTGCCCAGCACCGGCATGTCGTCCATGGCCTCGCGCAGGGTGGTGATGGCCGACCAGTCGGAGTGGCCGGCGTAGTACTGGCCCGCGGTGCGCGCGTGCAGGGTCACCGCGGCGGCGCCGTGGTCGCGGGCGATCTTGGCGGATTCCAGGTAGGTCTGGTGGTCGTTGTCGATGCCGGTGCGGATCTTCACGGTCAGCGGGACATCTCCCTTGGCCGCCTCGCGGGTGGCCGACTCGATGATCGAGGTGAACAGGTCGGTCTTCCACGGCAGGGCCGAGCCGCCGCCCTTGCGGGTTACCTTGGGCACCGGGCAGCCGAAGTTCAAGTCGATGTGGTCTGCGCGGTCCTCTTCCACCACCAGGCGCACGGCGGCGCCGACGGTGGCCGGATCCACGCCGTAGATCTGGATGGAGCGGATGTCTTCGTCGTCGTCATGGGAGATGATGCGCATGGATTCCGGGTTGCGCTCGACCAGCGCGCGGGCGGTGACCATCTCGGTAACATACAGCCCGCCGCCGTATTCGCGGCACAGCCGGCGGAAGGCGCGGTTGGTCACGCCGGCCATCGGGGCCAGCACCACCGGGGTCTCGATGGTGAGTTTGCCCAGCTGCAGCGGGGGCAGCTTGAGGGTCGGCGTTTCGCTTTGCACATCAGTCAGGGTCGTCACCTCTCCATTATCGCCCATGGGGGCAAATCCCGTGGTGAGATCTTGATCAAACCGCAATGTCACTGTACTGGTTTATCAATCCGCGGTAGTAGAAAATTAGGCTATGACAAGTATTTCTGCGCCCGCGAAGGGTGCCTTGATCGCCCTGGCAACAATCAGTGTGGGCTTGATTATAGCCGCCCTGATTGTTGTTTCCCTGCGCCCTGCTCCTCCGCTGCGCGATGCGGACACCCCTGCCGGGGTGGTCCAGCGCTACGTGCTCGCGTTCCAGTCCTCGGACCTGTCCGCGGCGCAGAAGCTTGTCGAGGACGGCGGCGACAAGCAGGTCTGCGACCCCTACTCGAGCGGCGGTGAGACCGCGCGGGTCAGCCTGGTTCGCGAGGCCACCACCGAACAGACGTCGACCATTACCGTGTCCATGGCCTATGGGAGCGAAGGCGGGTTGTTCTTCGAATCCTACGAATCGCAGGACGTCTTCGAACTGAAGAAGGTCAACGGCACCTGGCTGATCACCGCTACACCGTGGCAGATGGGCCTGTGCACCGCCGAAGAAATGGGGCTCTAGCCATGAGCTCACCGTCGAAATACGCCACCGGGCAGACCGTCAATGCCCTGCGCGGCCTGATCCTGCACGGCCTGCTGCTGGTCTTGCTGATCCTGCTGGGCACGGGGCTGTCGTTGCTCGTCGGCATGGCCCTGCGTGGCCTGGTCGTCGACGACGACCGGCAGCTGGTCCTGGCCACCGCCTTGGCCTTCACCGTCATCCCCGGGCCGTTGGCTTGGCTGCTGTGGGTGTGGATCCGCAAGAAGCTAATCGACGCGCACCCCACCGATTCGGCCATCTGGTCCCTGCAGGGGGCTGCCGTCTACCTGATCGCGCTGGTGATGTCCTCGGTCGCGCTGCTGCGGCTGCTGTCCGGCCAGGTCGACGGCATTGCCTCGAATTCCTGGCAGGAGTTGACCGGCACCGTCGTGGGCTGGGGCTTGGTGGCCTTCTGGCAATTCCGGATGCTGAATTCAGTGAAGTACGCGCCGCGCGAACTGCCGCACCTTGCGGCCTGCCTGGGCAACGCCTATGCGCTGGGCCTGACCGCCTTCTCCCTGGCCGTGGCACTGCGCACCGCACTGGATCTGCTGTTCGTTCCCTCCGTCACTCTGGTGGGCCAGAGTCCGCTGCCGCGCCTGCTGGGCTCGGTGATCTGGGTGTTGGGCGCCGCCGCATTGTGGTTCTGGCATTGGAAGCTGCAACGAGTCCAGGCCCTGCGCGATAACTTCAACTCCTTCGTGGTGATGCTGGTCGGCGTCTGCCTGGCCGCGCTGGCCACGCTGCTGGCGGCCACGGCGACGTTGAACATCGTCATCCCGCTGCCGTGGGATTTCACCGAGATGGGCCTACGTTTCGCGGACTCGGGGCCGTTGGCGATCTCCGCGCTGCTGTCCGGAGCCATTTTCTGGATCTACCACCACTGGCAGCTCGTCGGCCGCGGCCTGCTGGTGGTAACGGTGTCGCGGCAGATCATCAGCGGCATTTCACTCGCGCTGTTGGCCAGCGGCTTGGGCATGGTAGTTAACGCGCTGCTCGCTTCGGTCTCCTCGCCGCTGAATTCCGACACCGCGCCGTCGGTGCTGCGCACCGGCATCGCGCTGGCAGTAGTCGGTGTGGTGTTCTGGGCGTTGTACTTCCGTCCGGGGGTCCCGGCAGATCCAGAGTCCCGGCGCGTGTACCTGGTGCTCTTCTTCGGGGTCAGCGCCGTGGTCGCCCTGGTTGCGCTGTTGATTGTCGGTTACCGCGTCTTCGAGATCCTGGTGGCCGGCACGTCTGCTGCGCTGAACCTGTTGGACTACATCCGCGGCCCGCTGGGATGGCTGCTCGCCACCGCGGGCGTATCGGCCTACCATTTCGCGCTGTGGAAGTCGGATCGGGAACGGCTGGCCGCCGGACGGCCCCAAGCCCCGTCGGCCCCGTCCGCAGGCTCCCCGGTTCCGACCGAGCCGGCCCCGGCAGCAGCACGGACGCTCATCGTGGTTGCGCCGCACGGCAGCGACCACCTGCTGTCCACGCTGCAGCTCACCGAAGGCCTGGCGGTGCGCTGGATCGCGTCCAGCGGCCCCCGGCTGCCCGAGGAAATCACCCAGCAGCTGGCCAACCGGATCACCGAGGCCCTGGCCACCCTGCCCGGCTCGCTGTTGGCCGTGGCCGGACCCGACGGACAGGTGAGTTTCACGGAACTGGCGGACTGATCCCGGGCACCGCCGCGAGGGGTGCGGCAAGGAAGGCGCGCTCCTGGCCGGAGACGACGCGTGATCCCACGGCGGACAACGACTGGCCAGGGCGCCTTCGCCTCTTGCCTTTGGGCTCGAAGCCTGCAGGGGTCGATCGGTATTGAACCCTTAGGCATCAACGGGCGAAGGAATCCGACCGGGACTCAACCGAAACGGAGAATTGACGAATGGACCACGTGCGCTTGAGCGGCCAGCTGCTGTGCAAAAACACGACGGAAGCCGAACTGGTGACGGCTTATCTCCCCGGGCATATCGAGCTCACCCGCAAGGAGCCGGGCTGCATCCTTTTCGAGGTCGCACCGACGCAGGATCCGCTGATCTGGTTGGTCGAGGAACGTTTCACCGATCCAGAGGCGTTCAGGACCCACCAAGAACGCGGGGCTTCGAGTTTGTGGGGACGAATGACCAGCGCAATCACCCGCGACTACACGATCAGCGGGCTGGGCCGATAACGCCGCAAGCCATGGCAGGCCTCCGGAGCCGTGTTAGCGTACAGCCGTGGCGGGCGCGCAGGAGTCGACCAGACCCGCTTTTTGGGGTCGGGTTCTGGCTTCGCTCGTGGATTACCTGGTGATCCTCGGGTGGATGCTGGCGCTCGCGGCCACCGTCGCTCTGCTCTGGTTAAGCACCGGCAAGATCTATAACTGGCTTGAGCTGAGCCCGACCGGCGCACAGCTGCTGGGTTCGCGGTCCTGGCGCTGCCCGTGGGCAGCTCCCTGTTTCCCACCGAGTCCTCCGCCGCCCGGGCGACACTGGGCCAACGCCGGCTGCAGCTGCAGGTCGTCGACGGGCGCACCGGTGAACGGGCTTCCTTACCGCAGATCCTGCTGCGCATCGCGGGCAAGCTGCTGCCGTAGAAGATCGCGCCTTTCTCCGTCTGGAATTTCGCGGCCATCGCTTCCACCGCCAGCAGCATGTTTCCGGTCTGGCTCTACACGGCGGCGGTTGTCGTCAACGTGCTGCCGGCGATTTATCTGCTGATGCCCGAGGTACAGCGCGAGGGCCGCGGCCCGCATGACCAGGCGGCCGGCACCAAGGTCCTCAGGCTCCGACCAGCGCCAGCAGAACTCCTCCCAGAGCGCCGATAACCACCACGCTCCACGGCGGAAGCTTCCACGACACCAGCAGCACGAAACACAGCAGGCCCAGGGCGAACTGTCCTGCTCCCGTGACCGCGCTGGTGAACACCGGGCTGTATAGCGCGGCGGCCAGGATACCCACCACCGCCGCGTTGGCTCCGCGCATGAGGGCCTGCGCCCGCGGATGCGCTGACACTTTGTTCCAGAACGGCAGCACCCCCACTAGCAGCAGGAAGCCGGGAAGGAAGATGGCCGCCAAGGCGATCGCTGCACCGAGCACGCCGCCAGGACCCACCGTGGAGATGGTTCCCAGATAGGCGGCGAAGGTGAACAGCGGCCCTGGCACTGCCTGCGCCGCTCCGTATCCGGCCAGGAAATCCTGGTTCGAGACCCAGCCGGTGTCCACCACCGCGCCCTGCAGCAGCGGCAGCACCACATGCCCGCCGCCGAAGACCAGCGCGCCCGAACGATAGAACGCGTCGAACAGCGACAGCGCTCCCCACCCCGTGGCCGCCGCCGCAATCGGGGCACCCACCAGCAGCAGGGCCAAAGTGCCCAGGCTGACAACGCCGGCACGGCGGCTGACAGTGAAACGCAGCGGCGCCTCCGAGCTCCCTGCCTGTGCAAGCTCAGGCGTTCGGCAAAAGAAGTAGCCGGCCGCCAGACCCAGCACGATCGCCAGCACCTGTCCCAGGCTGCCGCCCAGCAGCAGGGCGGCCAGCGCGGCGGCCACCGCAATCGTGGCGCGGGTGGTATCCGGGGTCAGCGTCTTGGCCATGCCCAGCACCGCCTGGGCGATGATGGCCACCGCCACGATCTTCAGCCCGGAGAGCACCCCCTGGCCTATCGTCCCGGAGAAGAGCGAGGCGCCGTAGGCGAACAGGGCCAGCAGCACCGCGGAGGGCAGCGTGAAGGCGGCAAAGGCGGCCAGCGCCCCGCGCATCCCGGCGCGATGCAGGCCCAGGGCGAAACCCACCTGGCTTGAGGCAGGCCCGGGAAGGAACTGGCACAGGGCCACCAGCTGCGCATACTGCGTGTCGGTGACCCAGCGGCGGCGTTCGCTCAGCTCGGTCCGGAAGTAGCCCAGGTGCGCTATCGGCCCGCCGAAAGAGGTTAATCCTAGCTTCAGGAAGACCCGGAACACTTCCCACGCCGATCCCCTTGGGGTGTGCTGCTCGCTGTTCATGGAATCAGCCTACTCGGGCAAGGAAAACACCAGGTAAACGGCGTTTCGTCCAGAACTAGCGGTGGATTTTCTGCCGGGTTTCCACCGCTGCGGTGGTCCCGCGAGCCCCCGATACCGAAGCCAGCGCCACCGCCAGCAGGGTCAGCAAGGTGCCCAGCACCGTCGCGGTGCTCACGTGGCTGCCGGCGGCCGGCACCACGATGTTCAGCACCAGCGAACCGACCAGCTGCCCGCCCACCGCGGCCAGGCTGGTGACCAGCACCCCCAGCCGTTTGATCACGGTGGCGGTCAGGCCCACGAAGATGCAGCCCAGCAGCCCGCCGATGTAGTACCAGGGCTCGGTGGGCAGCGGCGCAAGCTCCACCCCGCCGGCCAAGCGCGCGAGCAGCACGGTGGCCAGCACCGCGAAGCCCACCACGAAATTCACCATGGTGGCGGCGATCGCACTGCCGTAGGCCGCTGACTGCGCCCCGTTGGCCGCGCCCTGGAAGCCCATCAGCATGCCCACCAGCAGGGCGAAGCCCATGGGCAGCAGCTGGCTGGACAGCTCGGTTCCGGCCGCGCCGGGGTTCACCGCCCACACCACACCCGCAATGGTCAGCACCACGCCGGCCACGCGCAGCGCGTTGATCTTGCGCGGCACCGCCCCGCCGAAGCCCACGCGGTCCATCACCATGGAGCCGATGGACTGCCCGGTGACCAGGCAGACGGTGAACAGGGCCACCCCGATCAGCGGGACCGTGGCGGACTGGCTGAACACGATCATCGCTCCGACCGCTCCGGCGGCCAGGTACCACCAGGGGAACCGGCGCTCGCGCAGCACCGCAGGGATCCGCCGCGCACCCCGACGGGCCGTGGGCGTCACCAGCGCGGTGAGCACCAGGGCCAGCATGCCCACCCCGAAGCTGAACGTGGCCGCGGCGATCGGGTCGCCCAGCGCCGTGGCCAGCGCACCGTTGATGCACGACTGGATGGACAGCAGCAGCCCGGAACCGACGCTGAGCAGGATGAAAAGCAGGGTACCGCCGGTGTGAACCGGCAACGTGGTGGTGCGGGAGGTCAAGAGCTGGCTTTCGTGCGGTAGATGTTCGGTTCACAAACTGCAACGGGACCTGCAATGCAGGTCCCGTTGCGGTGTGCCATGGCTAGCGAGCTGCGTCGCTGGCCATGATGTGGGTTGTGGAGATGACGGTGGCCTGCTCCACGCTGGCCAGCGCATCGACCAGCGAGGAGAGCACGAACATCGACGAGTCGACTTCGAGCTTCACCGGGTACTGGTAGACCAGCATGGCGACCATGTCACGCACCGCCTCGGCCACCTCGTCGTCGCTGAAGGCCGGGTTGTGTCCCACCAGCACGTCGGAGGGGGCGTTCTCGCGGGCAGGGATGTAGCTGACGGCGAAGGCCAGCGGCACCCCGCCCTCGGACTTCGGCTTATCGCGCAGCACCAGCGCGGCCTGCGCCCCGGTGTTCTCGTCCAGCAGCATACGTTGGGCCGAGCCCACGGTCATGGCCGCCGGGTCCCAGTCCGAGTGCACCGCATTGTAGAAGTCCATGACCAGGCGGGTCAGTTCCACGCTGCCGGTGGACAGCTCCTCGATGACGCGGTCATTGGTGTCGAACACCGGTTCCGCCAGGGCTCCGGGTTCGATGATGACGTCTCGCGAGACCTGGATTTCGCCCAGGCCCAGTGCGGCGCAGAACGCCGCGGCGGCCTGCGCGCTGTCGCCGGCGGTCACGGTGTAGCGGGCCTTGAGCTCGCTCGCGGTCCCCGCCGGGATCTGCTCGCGCAGCCGCGCCACCAGTTCGGTGCCCACGCCGTTGCGGCGCATGTCCGGGGCGACCTCGACGTACAGCCACAGCCGCTGCGGGTGCAGCGACGAGGCGAAGACGACGCCCGCGCCGACGGCCACCGTGTCGACGGTGGCCACCAGCGTGCGGGAGAACGGCGCATCGCTGTTCTCGCGCAGCATGGTGCGATCCTGGTGGGCCTGCGGGGAACGCGGGTCGCCGAAGATCTGCAGCAGCTCAAGGTCGTCCCCGGAACGCCAGGGGCGGAATTCCAGTTCATTCATCGGGCGCCTAGGCTCCGTTCAGACGCTCGGCGAGGTAGGTCGCCACCTGGTCCAGGGAGACGCGCTCCTGGGCCATGGTGTCGCGCTCGCGGATGGTCACTGCCTGGTCCTCGAGGGTGTCGAAGTCCACGGTGATGCAGAACGGGGTGCCGATTTCGTCCTGGCGGCGGTAGCGGCGGCCGATGGCGCCGGCATCGTCGAAGTCGATGTTCCAGCGCTTGCGCAGCTCGGCGGCCAGGTCCTTGGCCTTCGGCGAGAGGTTCTCGTTGCGCGAGAGCGGCAGCACCGCGGCCTTGACCGGAGCCAGGCGCGGGTCGAGCTTGAGCACGGTGCGCTTGTCCACGCCGCCCTTGGTGTTCGGGGCTTCGTCCTCGGTGTAGGCGTCGACCAGGAATGCCATCATCGAACGGGTCAGGCCGAAGGACGGCTCGATCACGTACGGGGTGTAGCGTTCGCCGGTGGCCTGGTTGAAGTAGCTCAGCTCTGCGCCCGAGGCCTTGGCATGGCTGGACAGGTCGTAGTCGGTGCGGTTGGCGACGCCCATGAGCTCGCCCCATTCCGAACCCTGGAAGCCGAAGCGGTACTCGAAGTCGATGGTGCCGGCCGAGTAGTGGGCGCGCTCATCCTCGGGAACGTCGAACTGGCGCAGGTTCTCTTCCTTGATGCCCAAGTCCAGGAACCAGTCCCAGCAGTCCTTAACCCACGCATCGAAGAACTTCGGTGCGTCTTCCGGAGCAGTGAAGAATTCGATCTCCATCTGCTCGAACTCACGGGTGCGGAAGATGAAGTTGCCCGGGGTGATCTCGTTGCGGAAGGCCTTGCCGATCTGGCCGATGCCGAACGGCGGCTTCTTGCGGCTGGCGGTGAGCACGTTGGCGAAGTTCACGAAGATGCCCTGGGCGGTCTCCGGGCGCATGTAGGCCAGGCCGGCTTCGGAGTCCACCGGGCCGAGGAAGGTCTTCATCAGGCCGGAGAACTGCTGCGGTTCGGTGAACTGGCCCTTGGTGCCGCAGTCGGGGCAGGCGATTTCGCTCATGCCGTCCTGCGGGGCGCGGCCCTTCTTGGCCTCGAAGGCCTCGATCAGGTGGTCCTGGCGGTGGCGCTTGTGGCACTGGGTGCACTCGACCAGCGGGTCGGTGAAGGTTGCGACGTGGCCGGAGGCCTCCCAGACGGCCTTGGGCAGGACGATGGACGAGTCAAGACCCACCATGTCCTCGCGGCCGCGCACGAAGTTCTGCCACCATTCGCGCTTGATGTTTTCCTTCAGTTCGGTACCCAGGGGCCCGTAGTCCCATGCGGAGCGGGAACCGCCGTAAATTTCACCGGCCTGGAAGACGAACCCGCGACGCTTTGCGAGGGAAATGACCTGATCAAGCTTGGACTGTGGCGCCATATCAACTCCATAGGAAATTACGAGGCCGCTGGTTGCGGTCCGTAGAAAAATACATACCCTCCAAGACTATCGTTTCAAGGCCTCTGAAACTAAGTCGGTCCAAGTTATCGGCAGGTGAACTTCCCCGCTCTTTTGCCACAGCAGCGCATGGACACCCCGTGCATAGGGAAGAATGGAGCACATGAGTGCTTCCGAAGCTTTTGAACTTGAAATCCGCGACGAGTCCATCCGGCTGGGACAGCTGCTGAAGCTGGCCAATCTTGCCGAAGACGGCATCCACGCCAAGGAACTGATTTCCGAGGGCGAAGTGACCGTGAACGGCCAGGTGGAAACCCGCCGCGGCGCCCAGATCCGCCAGGACGACGTGGTGTGCGTCAACGGAGAATGCGTGAAGGTTTCCAGCCGCGCTTAGTTCAAGGAAGTTCGGCTTCTGGGGGCGAAGGCGCTTGCCGACTGATTGGGAAGAGATGTCGGTATCCACAGGGCAAGTCTCGATCTTCAAGTACCGGCTTGTCGCTGATGGAGACTGGACGCGGGCAACCGAACAAGAAGGATGCCGTTCTGCTACCAGGATGGACCGGACGGCGCATATTGTGTCAAAGCTTCTGGCTGCAAAGTGCCTGTTGGCAATCTGAAGCGACTATCTATCGCTTAGAACCGTAGGCGATCGTCTGGGTGTGCCATGAAGCCAACGCTGCCGATGACCGACCGTTCACCAAGGCGTCCCCCGAAGATCGATATCGCCTTCCGGCCATTCACTCGCATGGCGCTTGACGGAACAGACGAGATTCAGGGCTCCCGCTGACACAATTTTTGAGCTCTGGTCGAGACGAGACAAACTACGCTCCGTGGCGTAAATCCGAACCCATCCTGCAGACTCGTAAAACGGTACAACTTCTTCTCTGCATCCAAGAAAACCAAATTCGATGCCAGCATCGTCGCGCATCACAGTTTGAGCGCAGCGCATTGTTTGTCTACCGATGCCGGTCCCGCGAAAACGTTTGTCTACTAGGACGCCGCCTGTTCCTGCAACCAGGATGTCCCGTGTCCCGACTAAAATCAGTCGACGCTGGAAACCAACGTGTGCAACCAACTCTCGTCCATGGAACGCCAACACATGAGTATCGGCAGGAGAATAGCCGTAGGGTTGTTCAGAGTCCCATGCGCCGAACTCGTTTAGGTACTCACTGTCGAAAAGTCTCTCAAGTGCACCAATTTCTTCCGCCGTAAGCTCGAAGTGCCGACGCACCTGCATAACTCCGTCCATGCCTCGAGTCTAAGCCGATGCACTGGTTGTACGGTCGATGCCGGGCTGCCCGTAGACCGGGTTTTTACAGGTGATGATGGGGTTCATGTCCGCCTATCCGCGTAAAACAAAAATTCCGTTCGGTCCGTCGCCGAACGACACCGGCTCATTTGCAGAAAAGACGCTCACTGGCCATGGCGATGTGAGGCGAAATGGGGTTAGATGCCAATCGGAGAATCGGAGAATCGGTGCATCAGGTTCCGCCCGTTCCGGCTACAGCCTTGTCATGAGCTTTCTGTCCGCCTTGGAAATCTGTAGTCATACCAAGGACGAAAATGCCGCCATGATTCAGCAATTCTGCGACCTGGCGAAAACTTGCCTTGGGTTCATCAACCTTCAAGAAAGAAGGAATGTTCCCCGACATGAGGATTGCATCATAGGATCGGGAAGACCTTTCAGAGCGAGGTTTCCGGATGTGGTGTCGATGGCCGCTATGTTGCGAAAATACGCATGGCCATAGAGGTCTCCTGCAACGTCGGGGACTTCAGTTGTTGGATCAACTCCGTAAGCATCATGCCCAAGAGTTCGCAACCCGTTGACGGCATTGCCGATGCCGCACCCGATATCAAGGACAATGGAATTTCGCTTGATCATCATGTCAACAAACCGAACATCGACTTCCATATCATAGTCCAGGCTGAGAGCCCTTCATCGCGGGCCACAGGGCCTGAGCCAAGCACTCAGGTTCTGCAGATCCGGCCTAGGATTCCAGCTTCAAGACTTCGCGTTTGAGGAAGGCATCGACATCCTGGATTTCTTCCATGCTCACCGAGTGGGCAATCTGCGGGTAGGTCTCGCTGGTCAGCTCGGTGTGGGATGGAACCCAGCCAAGGGTGAATTCGATCTTGTCACGGGTGATGACCGGGTCAGCGAGGTCCCGACCCCAGAACAGCGGCAACGGGTTGGCTTTGAGCTTCGAGTCGTCGAAGATCTCCAGTTCCGCGGCTTCTACTGCGAAACCGGACAGGCCGACCACTGCGGACACCGCCTCGCGCTGGTAGCGGGCCAGCGACGTGGCCATGGCCATGCCCTGCGAGAAGCCGAGCAGCGTGAGGGACGAGTGCTGCGCCGCAATCGGTTCCAGGAAGGTCCAGAGGTCTTTCACGCTTTGCGCCACTGCGTCGACAGAGTAGTCGATCTCCTGCGACAGCGGGAACCAGCTGAACCCCGGTCCGGCCTGCAGCGGAGCCCGCACCGAAAGATAGGTGAATTCCTGCGGCAAATAGCGCGACAGGCCCATCAGATCTTCTTCATTCGAGCCGTAGCCGTGCAGGAACACCAGCAGCGGTGTGCCCAGTCGGGATTCATCGTTGCGGGAAATCAGCGCTACCGTGGATGCTTCAGGATTAGTCATAGTACTTCAAGCCTAGCGACCCCCGCCCCTCGCCAGCGCATCGGACGACGCCAAAAGTACCAATCGCCCCGTTGCAATTCTGTAACGTTTGGATTTACTCGGGACGTTGGCTCAACCATCGTGGTTGACTTGTGGAAATAGATGAACGATGTTTGCTCCACCCACCGAAAGCAGCCTCCGCGATGAATTTTGATGACGCCCCGCCGGAACTGATCGAAGAGCTCAACGATCCGGAAACACTGTTCGATTCCGACCCGACCGGCACCATGGAATCCGCCTTTGCCGGCGTCAGCATCTTGTCCATACTCTTCATTGTCATTTTCACGCTGGTGGTCGTATTCATCATCGTTGTCTGGGTACGCAACTACCGGGCGGCGAAGAACGCCGGGGTTGACATCTTCACCGTGCAGACCGACATCGCGGCAAAGGCCTCGAAGTCCGCGCTGCTCGCCCCGGCCCAGTCAAAGGAGGACCGGCTGCGCGAGCTGGACGATCTGCGTTCCAAGCAGTTGATCAGCGCCGAGGAATACGCCGAGGCCCGCAGCAAGGTCCTGCTCGGATAGTTTTCTCGAATCGTTGACACAACGTTACTAACGAGTAACAATGTAGCTTGTGGCTATTTCCCCAAGTTTCGAAACTCCTGATTCCGAGAATTCCACGGTGCACCCTTGGCGGCGCTATGTAGCGGTCGGCGATTCTTTCACCGAGGGCGTGGGAGACCCCGATCCCCTGGCCCCGCAGTCCTTCCGAGGCTGGGCCGACCGTCTGGCCCAGGAGCTCAGTCGGGGCGTGCCTGACTTCGCCTACGCCAACCTCGCGATCCGCGGCCGGCTGATTGCCCAGATCATCGAGGAGCAGGTCCAGCCGACCATTGATCTGAAGCCCGACTTGATTTCCATCTGCGCCGGAGGCAACGACGTGCTGCGCCCGGGAGGGGATCCGGACAAGATCGCCGACCAGCTCGATTCCACGATTTCCCGGCTGAATTCCACGGGGGCCACCATCCTGCTGTTCACCGGGCCGGATATCCGGGATACTCCGGTGCTCGGAAGCATCCGCGGCCGCGTGGCCATCTACAACGAGAATGTCCGCACCGTCGCCGCACGCTACGACGCGATCGTGGCAGACATGTGGGCGCTGCGCGAACTGCACCAGCCGGTGATGTGGTCTGCGGACCGCCTGCACTTCTCGCCGCTGGGCCACCAGCGCATTGCGGCGATGGCACTGGATGCCTTGAACGTCCCGCACACGCTTGACACCCGCATCGACGCAGTCGAGGACACCCGTAGCTGGAAGGAAGCGCGGATCGAGGACCTGCACTGGGCCCGCGAGCACCTGGCCCCATGGGTACTGCGCCGGCTGCGCCACCAGTCCTCAGGAGATGGCATCACCGCCAAGCGCCCCACCCCGATGCCCTTTGCGGACAGCGCCCCGAACGACTCGCTGGGCGCCGGCGACAGCGCCCGATAGCCCCCGGACACGGCGAAGGCCGCGCCACCGATAACTGGTGGCGCGGCCTTCGCTTTATGCGTGGATCAGTCTTCGTCGAAGACCAGGGTACGCAGCACCCCATCCAGCTGGGCGGCGTCCGTCAGGAAGCCGTCATGGCCGATCGGCGAATCGATGTAGTGCACAGGCTTGGGTGTGGCCAACGAGGCGGCCAGCTTCACCGACTGCTCCGGGTAGTACAGGCGGTCCGATTTCACGGCGGCCACCAGCACATTGACCTGCTCCAGCCGGGCCAGCGCCTGCTCATAGGAGCCGTGCCCGCGCGCCACGTCGTGGCTCATCAAGGCCTCGGTCAGCACCAGGTAGCTGTTCGCGTCGAAGCGGTTGACCAGCTTGCTGGCCTGGTGGTCCAGGTAGCTTTCCACCTGGTAGCGGCCGCGCTTGCCTTCGAAGGGGCCTGCCGGCACCTCGCCTTCCTGCGCCTTGCGGCCGAAGCGGTGCTCCAGCTCCGCCTCGGAACGGTAGGTCAGGTGGGCCAGCCGGCGGGCCAGTCCCAGCCCCTCGTCCGGGCGCGCCTGGTTCAGGTAGTAGTCTCCCCCGGCGAAATGCGGATCAAGCCGGATGGATTGGGTCTGCACCTGCGCGAACGCTATCTGTTCTGCGCTGGCTTGGCCGGTGGAAGCCATGACCACCAGGTTCGCGACCTGCTCAGGGAATTCAACCGCGTATTCCAGGGCCCGGGCTCCGCCCATGGACCCGCCGAGCACGGTATGCCAGCGCTCAATTCCCAGCTGCGTAGCCAGCCTTTGCTCCAGCCGTACCGAATCCTTGATGGTGACGAACGGGAAACGCGAACCCCACGGCACACCTTGCTCATCCAGCGATGCGGGGCCGGTGGATCCATTGCAACCGCCGACCATGTTCACCGAGACCACGAAGAAGCGGTCGGTGTCCACTGTCAGGCCGGGGCCGACGAAGTCCTCCCACCAGCCGTCGGTCTGCGAATCGCCCCGGGAGACGTGGGCGTCTCCGGTCAGGGCGTGCATCACCAGCACTGCGTTGCTGCGCTCGGCATTCAGCTCCCCCCAGGTTTCGTAGGCCAGGTCCACCTGCGGCAGGTAGCCGCCGAACTCGAAGGAGTACTCGCCCACGGACGCACGGCGCAAAATGCCGTGGGTCCCTTCGGCGAGCTCTTCGGTGCCGATGGTGTCTTCGGTAGTCACAATGGATGCCATGCCTAGCGGGTTTCCTGCAGTTCCTTGCCCTCAAGGGCTGCGACCGCCTGGAACCCAAGCTCGAGGTCGGCCAGGATGTCGTTGATGTTCTCCAGCCCGACGCTCAGGCGCACCAGTCCCGGGCGCACCCCGGCGGCCAGGCGCTCCGCGTCGGAGAGCTGAGCGTGGGTGGTGGAGGCCGGGTGGATGACCAGCGAGCGGACGTCACCCAGGTTCGCCACATGGGAGTGCAGCTGCAATGCGTCCACAAAAGCCTTGCCTACTTCGACTCCACCGGGCAGGTCGAAGGCCAGCACCGAGCCGGCGCCCTTCGGGCTGTACTTGCGTCCGCGCTCGAACCACGGCGAGGATTCCAAGCCGGCGTAGGCCACAGCTTCCACATCCGCGCGGGCTTCGAGCCAGTTCGCGACAGCGGAGGCGTTCTCCACGTGGCGTTCGATGCGCAGGGACAGGGTCTCCAGACCCTGGGCGATCAAGAACGCGTTGAACGGCGCCGGGGCCGAACCCAGGTCGCGCAGCAGCTGCACGCGGGCCTTGAGGATGTAGGCCAGGTTGGCGCCGAGGATGCCGTTGACGCCCAAGTCGCGGGCGTAGACCAGGCCGTTGTAGGACTCGTCCGGGGTGTTGAAGCTCGGGAAGCGCTCGGGATCCTTGGAGAAGTCGAAGTTGCCCGAATCCACGATCACGCCGGCGATCGCGGTGCCGTGGCCGCCGAGGAACTTGGTGGCCGAATGGATCACGATATCCGCACCCCATTCGATGGGGCGGATCAGGTACGGGGTAGCCAGGGTGCTGTCAACCAGCAGCGGCACGCCGACCTCGTGGGCGATCGCGGAAATGCCCTCGATGTCCAGCACATCCTGGCGCGGATTGGAGATGGTCTCGCCGAAGAACGCCTTGGTGTTCGGCTGGACGGCGTCGCGCCATTCCTGCAGGTTGTCCGGGTCGGAAACGAAAGTGACCTCGACGCCCAGCTTCTTCAGCGTGTGCTTGAGCAGGTTCTGGGTTCCGCCGTAGAGGCTCGGGCTGGCCACCAGGTGGTCGCCGGCCTCGGCGATGTTCAGGATCGCGAAGGTGGTTGCCGCCTGGCCGGAGGACAGCAGCAGTGCGCCCACGCCGCCTTCGAGGTCGGCGATGCGGGTTTCCACGGCCTCGGTGGTGGGGTTGCCGATGCGGGTGTAGATCGGCTCCAGCTCCTGCAGGGCGAAGCGTGCTGCGGCGCTTTCGGCGCTCGGGAAGACGAAGGACGTGGTCTGGAAGATCGGCAGGGAGCGTGCACCGGTGACCGGGTCAGGGCTCTGGCCTGCGTGGATCTGACGGGTTTCAAACGACCAATTGTT
Organism: Arthrobacter sp. AG1021; assembly: GCF_003633665.1. Lineage (NCBI taxonomy): Bacteria > Bacillati > Actinomycetota > Actinomycetes > Micrococcales > Micrococcaceae > Arthrobacter > Arthrobacter sp. AG1021. The sequence goes on from NZ_RBLB01000007.1 coordinate 269,641, forward strand.
GCTCATGGCAGCCTCCAAAAGTTCTGTAACTATGGGGGGTACACCACTGAACACACACCACCGGGAAGAACCTCTTACGAGGTGCTGCCAGAGGGGTAACCCGCGCTTGTCCTTGACGCCGAGCGGCTCAAGGGCCAGGTCTTCACCCGGGGCACCCCACCGCGGTTGGAGGGTTGCCGCCCAGTAAGCCGGGGCTTGTTACTGGGACTCATGACCTGCTACCAGTGTGCCCGAAAATCGAATATCTTGGCAACTCGGGGCCGGATCCAGAGTCTCAATCGGTCATATTCGCGTTCGAGCGACTTCTTATTGCACAGAATTCGACAAGAGTCCAGATCTTAGGCTCGCCTAAGTAGAGACTGGGATCACATTGTTGTCATGATTGGCACATGATGAGGCTAGATCACGTTACCTACGCATGCGGCCCGGATGGGCTGATGCCAACCGCTGAAAGAATTGCAGAGTCCCTGGGTCTGGAATTCGTCAAGGGAGGCGTGCATCCACGGTTTGGAACTCGCAATGTAATTTTCCCGCTGAAGCACAACCAGTACCTTGAGGTCGTCGAGGTGCTGAACCATCCGGCCAGCCTCAAGGCACCTTTCGGACAGGCCGTGCGCGCGCGCTCCGAGCTGGGCGGCGGCTGGATGGGTTGGTGCGTGTCATTGGACGACCTGAGCGGAGCGGAAGAACGCCTGGAACGCAGGGCAGTTCCCGGGAACCGCAAGTTCCCCGACGGCCGCGAACTGACCTGGCAGCAGATCGGCATCAAGGGCCTGATCGCGGATCCGCAGGTGCCCTACCTGCTGCGCTGGGACGACGGCACCGAGGACCTGCATCCGTCGCGCGCGCTGGAGCCTACCGGTGAAATCAGCGAGATCAACATTGCAGGATCTCGCGAGCGCGTGCTTGAATGGCTGGGGCAGCCGGAGAACGTGAATCTCGGACCGGTGACCACCAAGTACCAGGCTCCTAACGGGACGCCGGGCATCCTGTCGGTAACTTTCAATACCGCCAAGGGCACGGTCGTCCTCTAGGAACATCGGGGACCACAGCACAAGGTAGGCGGGGACAATGGAGTCCCCACCTACCTTTGCTCGTTAATTGAACGGTTGGTGCAGCCCTAGGATCCGGGTAGCAGCACCAGCTGGCAGTTTTCGACTCCCGCGGCCGCCCGCTTTACCCAGCTGATTTGGGACTGCTCGTTCAGCGCGTTCAGCGCGTCGAGCTGCGCAGACTCGGCCGAGTCGAAAAAGTCCCGGTCTGCTTTTGTGGTCCACCATTGGTGCAGCAGGTTGGTCTGCGCCCACATGTGCTGCTGCGCTTCGGTATCGGCACTCGAGGTGCCAACAATGCCGTGGCTCGCCGCAAGGCTGCCCAAACATTGCTCAGTGGGGTTGACCGACATTTTCATGGCCAGGTCCCACTTGACGGTTTCCGGGGAATAGCGGTCCTCGAAGTCCAGCAGCAGACCGCCAGTTGCCTCGGCATGGGCCTTGCTGCTGGTGATGATGCGTGGCTGCTGGATTCCTGTGGCCTGTTCCAACTGGCCGACACCCGCGGTGATGTTAGACCTCCAGTCGTTCCAGTGCTCCGCTTCCCCGGGCCAGAAACAGTACTCGTGCCCGTCGCCGGGTTCTTCGCAGCGCAGCTCGGAGGTGCGGCTGAGCTGCTGCTCTTCGCCCGCATCCTGCGCCGCCAGCGCCCCGCCGCCCCAGAGCACTGTCAGCGACAATGCTCCGGCCACGGCCAGCGCGCGACGCGCCATTCGGTTCATGTTCTGCGCCTTGACGCAGATGGCCAGCACGCCCAACATCGACCAGCCCAGATAGCACAGGGCGACTGCCTGGATGACTATGGGATTCGGTGCCGAATCCCGGGTGCAGCACCCTGAAAGCCCTGCCATGTTGCTCAGCATGGGGCCAGGAGCCACCAGGGAAAGCAGTTGCAGTCCGGAGAACAACACGATGCTCAGCCCGATGGCCAGCTTCGGGGCGAACAGCAGTCCCAGCCCCAAACCGCCCAGGCACAGGCCCAGCATCATGAGCATGGAGAGCAGGAATAGTCCGGGGTCGGGGACGAACACTTCGCCCATCCGGTACATCACCGTCGCGTAGCCCAGCAGGTAGGCGCTGGCGCCGACAACCAGTGGGGGCGCCAGCAGCTGCAGGGCGGTTGCCGCGATGCGGTGCGGTCCGCGTACCCGGCGCAGGGCCGCGATGCCGAAGCGGCCGCCCACCCATGCGGCGTAGGTGCCCAGCACGACGCCGCAGAAGAGTATGCCGAAGGAGGAGGCGACGCTCAGGCCTTCCCTGCTGGTATGTTCGGTCTCCACCGGAACCAGCAGCGCCAAGAGCTCGGTGAGGATCAGCATCGCCATCAGCGCGAGGCAGGCCTGCGACTTGCTCCAGAGTTCGGCGAACTGCATGTCTTCCCTTCGAGTTCCCGCCGGATGCTCTCTCGTCAGGAAGGCTTTCATCAGATTGGCGGATATTTTGTACCGGAGTAACTTTATCCGCTTTTTCTGGACGTCCGCTTCAAATACCCTGCTGGTTAGGGAACCAGCCGTTTGCCCAGCACTGCGACGTCCAGGCGTTCGAAACCGAGTTTTTCGTAGAACTGCGTAACCGAGTCATTGCCGGCGCGGACCATCAGCTGGACCTTGACGGTTCCCCGGGCGCGCAGCCATTCTGCCGCCGCTTCGACGATGCGCCGCCCGCAGCCTTGGTCCTGCAAGTCGGGGTCGACGGCGACGTAGTAAAGCCAGCCGCGATGCCCGTCATCTCCGGCCATGGCGGTGGCGGCCAGCCGCTCCCCCTGGACGAGCGCCAGGATGGTGGACTCAGGGCCCGCGAGGGCCTTGCGGGCGTCGGCGTGCGGATCGTTCCACGGCCGGGTCAGCCCGGTGTATTCCCACAGCGCGACGGCCCGCTCGACCCAGGCCTCGGAAAGTTCGATTAATTCCATGTCAGAAGGCTATGGGAAGGCTACGCGCCGATGCCAATCGCCGGTCCGAGCAGCAGGTAGCCGACGAAGCCGATGGCATCGAGCAGGAAGTGCGCGATCACCAAGGGCATGACCCGGCCGTAGCGGTGGTAGACCCAGCCGAACACCACACCCATGACCACGTTGCCGATCATCGGCCCGATGCCTTGGTAGAGGTGGTAGCTGCCGCGGATCAGCGCCGAAGCGAGGATCGTGGTCCACAGTCCCAGCTTGAGCTTGCGGGCGTAGGTGAACAGGAAGCCGAGCATGATCACTTCCTCCAGCACCGCGTGGCGTGCGGCCGAGAGCATGAGCACCGGGACGCTCCACCAGTAGTCCCCGAGGTTCGCGGTGGACAGCGCCGTGGTGATGCCCAGTGCCCTGCCCGCAGCGTAGACTCCGAGGGTTCCCAGCCCCATGGCCAGGAACAGCCCGGCACCCAGCAGGGTGTCCCGTCCTGGTTTGCGCAAGTCGAAGCCGATCGTCGACGCGGTGGTACCGGTGCTGCGTTTCATGAGGTACAAGGACAACAGCACCGGGACCAAGGCGAAAACGATGTCCAGCAGCTGGTAGGTGAGGTCGAAGTACTCGCGCGTATTCAGCGGATTGTTCATCGAGGTCGTTTGCTCGGACAGCGGAGCCTTGGTGACCTTGTCGGCGAAGCTGATGATCGAGTACACCGCGCTCTGGCCCAGGCACAGGGCCATCACCAGCGCGATTTCGATCTTCAGCGTGCGCCGGTCCGCGGTCTGGGTGCTGGTCTGTGCATTCACGTCTTTGATCATAGACCGCGCATGCTGTGCGGACGCCCAGCGAACGGCCACCGTGCGATAGCCTGAAGAAGCTGTTTTCCCTGATCCGCGAAGCGAGTTGCCTGTGTCCCGTCCCGCCACCGAAGCCGAGATGAACCTGGGCACGATGCTGCGCCCGGACCTGCCCTGGGAAGGAGGGGTCGTCAACGAGGGCGGACAGTTCCACACCGTGCTGCTGGCCAACGAGCAAGCTGTCATCCGCATGGCCCGTACACCCCAAGCCAGTGCCCAGATGCCGCGCAGCGTCCGGCTCCACCGGCTCCTTGCCGAGCAGCTGGATTACCTGCTTCCCACTGACTGCAGCGACATCCTGACCATCGACGGGCTATCTTCGGTGGCCACCGTATTCGTACCGGGGAGCGCCCACGAACCGCATAGCGGAGACCCTGCGCCACTTCGCCGCTTGGTTCGGGAGCTGGCCGAGGTGCACCTGCAGCCGCTGGAAGATGAACTGGCCGAGCCCTTTGCATTTCGAGGTCCGTGGACGCCGGCGCGCCAGCAGAAATGCTTCGATGCGCTTCCGGAAGAGCTCCGCTCGGCGTCCGCGCTCCTGTGGGATCAATTGGATTACCTGGCGCAAAGCCCAACCAGCTTGGTCCACGGCGATCTCGCTGGCCACAACATGCACTGGGTGGACGGGAAGCTGGTCGGAATCCTGGACTGGGATCTTGCCTGCGCCTGGGACCCTGCGTTGAATACGGCCTACCTGTCCTTGTGGCATGGGCAGGACCTGATCGAGCAGATTGCCCCGGATGCCGAGCAGGCCCGCAGAGCCAGGATCTGGCTGGGCCTGATGAGCCTTGAACGGCTCTCCGACACGCTCACGCGCAGCGACAGTCCCCGGCTGGACAAGCTCATGCGCAAGATCGGCCCGCGCATCCTGTCCGCGGCCGAGGCGGCGGGCTCCCGCCCGCGTTAGTCTGCCGGGCTTCCGGTCGGGTCCTGCCATGCGGGTGCGGCTAGCCGAGGACAGGCATGCCCCCGGCGGCCAGGGCCTTGCGTTGGGCCGCGGTGATTTTGGCGTCGGTGATGATCCCGGTGAGGTGTTCGGTATCCAGGATGACGAACGAGCGTTGGCCGATCTTGGATGAATCCACCACCACGAAGCTGCGCGCGGACTGCCGGATCAGCTGTTCGTTGACCGCCGCTTCCATCTCGTCGCCGACCATCGGGCCGGTGTCCGCATCCAGCCCATTGACCCCCACGAAGGACAGGTCGAGGGTGATCTTCGCGAGCGAGGACTGCGCCATGGGGCCGACCAGCTCGTAGGAGCGGTCGTTGAGCACCCCGCCGGTGACCATGACCCGGATGTGCGGGCGCACCGCCAGCAGCGAGGCGATGTTCACGGCGTTGGTGACCACTGTCAGGGTGACCCGCCCCGGCTCCCCCACCAGTTCCTGGCGCAAGCCCAGCTCGGTGGCGATGGCCTTGGTGGTGGTGCCTCCGGACAAGCCGACCACCATGTCCTTGCGCACCAGCGCGGCGGCGGCCTTGGCCACCTGGGCCTTCTCTTCGTCGTGCTCCTCGCGCTGGTAGCGCGAGGGCAGCTCGTAGGCCACGGAGTTGGAGACCGCTCCGCCGTGGGTGCGGGTCAGCAGCGAGGCCGCGGCCAGTGAATCCAGGTCCCGGCGGGCGGTTGCCGGGCTGGTGTCCAGCTGCTGCACGATCTCATCGACGTCGATCTGGCCGCGGCCGGCCAGCAGGTCGAGGATGTGGTTGAGCCGCTCCTCGCGTTTCATGGATCCTGCCCCTTACTTGGTCAGTGCGTTCAGCGTGCTGCGCAGCTGGCGCACCTGTTGCTCCGACACCCTGATGGTGCCGGCATAGTGTGTCTTGGCGGAGAAATGCACGGCAGTCGCACCGGCGCCGCGCGCCGGGCCGATGTCCTGCTCCCTCATGCCGCCGCCGGCCATGATCTGGATCCTGCCGGCGGCCGCCTTCGCCATCCGGGCAATGACCTCCAGGCCCTCGCCGGCGGCGTCTCGTCCTCCACTAGTCAACACTCGGTGGATGCCAAGTGCCAAAAGCTGTGTCACGGAAGCCACCGGATCCGCGCTGGCGTCGATGGCCCGGTGCATGGTGATTTCAAGCTCCGGATTCACCTCCAGGCCGGCCGCGGCCATCCGTGCCACGGCTTCCAGGTCCACCGCGCTTCCGGTGTCCAGCGCCCCGAGCACCAGCCCGTCCACGCCGGAGCGGGCCAGCCGCCTCGCCTGCCGTTCCATGACCCGCAACTCCGCGTCCTCGTAGTGGAAGTCGCCGGGCCGGCTGCGCAGCAGCGCGTGCACCCCCAGCGCCGGGCGGTGTTCCAGGATGTCGTCCAGGACTTCGGGTCCCGGGGTGATGCCGCCCAGTTCCAGGGCTTCGCAGGCCTCGAGGCGGTCAGCCCCGGCGGCCGTGGCCGTCCGGGCGCACCGCCCGCTGGTGGCGACGATTTCCAGGGCCGTGCTCGGTTCCATTACTTCACCGCTCCGGCGGCCAGGCCGCCGATCAGGCGCTTCTCGATGAGCGCGAAGAGGATGATGACCGGGACGATGGCCACGATGGAGACGCCGAAGACGTACTGCCAGGCGGTGGCGTACTGGCCGACGAACTTGGTCAGCGCCACGCTCAGCGGCTGGTTCTCGGCCGTGGACAGGATCACCAGCGAGGCGGCGAATTCATTCCAGCAGGACACGAAGGTGAAGATCACCGCGGTGACGATGCCCGGCCAGACCAGCGGCAGGTTGATGGTGAACAGCACACGCAGCTTGCCGGCGCCGTCGATCTGCGCCGCCTCGTCGATGCTGCGCGGCACCCCGGCGAAGAAGGAGTGCATGATCCACACCGCGAAGGCCAGGTTGAAGGCCGCGTTGATCAGGATCATGGCCAGCCAGGTGTCGTTCAGGTCCCAGGCGAGCATCTGCTTGAACAGGCCGGCGGTGAGCACCGCCGGCTGCAGCATCTGGGTGACGATCACCAGGAACATGAACACCATCTTGCCCGGGAACTTGAAGCGCGCGGTGAAGTAGGCGGCCGGGGTGGCCACCAGCAGCACCAGCAGGGTTGCGAACACGGAGATCACGATGGTGGAGATGAGGTTGTAGGGCACCGGGGTTTCCGGGGTGTCCCACATGCTGACGTAGTTGGACCACTGCAGCCCGTCCTGCGGCATGAAGCTCGGCGGGATCTGCAGGATTTCGGCTTGGGTCTTCAGCGAGCCGATCATCATGGTGCCGTACGGGATCAGGAAGACGATAACGACCACCAGGCCGATGATCATGCGGCCGATTACTGTCTTGCGGCTGGCGCGGTCTTCGGTATCGAGGAAAGCCACGATCACACCTCCTGCATCGGCTTGACGGTTTTGACGTAGATGGCGACGATGACCAGCACAATCGCGAAGTTCACGACCGACAGGGCCGAGGACAAATCCAGCCGGCGGTCGAACTGCAGGACCTTGAAGATGTAGGTCATCAGCGTGTCGGCGCTGTTGCCCGGGATGGATCCGGTCATGACCTTCAGGATCGGCAGGTTGTTGAAGACGTTGATGATGTTGATCAGCACCGCCACTGCCAGCGCGGAGCGCAGCTGCGGCAGCACCACGAACAGGTAGGTCTTCCAGCGGCCGGCCCCGTCCATGCGGGCGGCTTCCAGGGTGTCGCCCGGCACGGCCTGCAGGCCTGCGAGCAGCGTGTAGGTGGTGAACGGGATCGAGACGAAGATTGCCACGACCACCGAGACCGCCATGGCCGGGATCGCGTTCTTGGTCCAGCCGAAGCCTTCGTCCATGAGGCCGATCTGCACGAAGAAGTGGTTGAAGATGCCGTAGTTCGGGTCCAGGCCATAGTAGAACACGGTGGTGGTCATGACGACGGAGGCGGCCCAGGGGACGATCACCGCCATGCGCACGATGGTGCGTCCGGGGAATGGCTTGGAGAGGAACTGGGCCAGCGCCAGGGAGATGACGACGGTGATCAGCACGACCGAGACCACCCAGAAGAAGGTGTTGGCCAGGATCCGCGGCAGCGCCGGATCGGCGAAGATCGTGGAGAAGTTGGCCAGGCCCACCGAGTGCAGGTCGGTGCCGACCGAGGAGATCTTCCGGGTGGAGTTGTAGATCATGTAGCCGGCTGGGAACACCACGATGGCCAAGATCAGCAGCAGCGCCGGGCCGATCCACGGCAGCGAGGAGATGAATGACTGGGTATCGGTGCTGCGCCGGAGCTTGCGTCCGGCCGGTGCTTTGACTGGCACTGGGGAGCTCATGGAAGGCTCGCTTTCATTGCATGCTGTTCGGGAGGGGACCGGAAAATCATGTGCCGATCCAGCAGGAAAGGCCCGGCGTGGCGACGTCGGGCCTCCCCTGCGAACTAGGTCGCCTGCCGTTTACTTGGCGGCGTCGGCCTTCGCCTGGATTGCGTCCAGCACTTCCTGGGCGGACTTGCCGGTGGCGATTTCACCCATCAGCGACTTGAACGCGCCGTCGGTGGCGTTCCAGGCCGGGTTGGTGGTCGGGTAGAACACCGCGTTCGGCAGCAGGTCCAGGAACGGCTTGAGGGTTTCGTCCCCGGCCAGCTTCTCGGAACCCGACTTGGTGGTCGGCAGGAAGCCCTCGGTGGACACCCAGTCGGTGTAGACGTCGGCGGAGAAGAAGTAGTCGAAGAACTCCTTGACCGCGGCCGACTTGCTGCCGTCGTTCTTGAAGGACATCAGGCGGTCGGCGACACCCAGCGTGGCCGGCGAGCCGGTCTTGGTGGCCACGGCGGCGATGCCGTAGTCCAGGTCCGGGTTTTCCTTCTTGATCTGGCCCACGGTCTGCGGCAGCGCGTAGGCGAAGCCCAGCTTGCCCTGGATGAAGGTGTTCAGCATCGGGGTGCGCTGGGTGGCTCCCGGGTCGTTCTGGGTGACGCCGTCGTCGATCATCTTCTTCATGAATTCCGCGGCTTCGAGGTTGGCCGGGGTGTTCACCGCGATCTTCTGCGCATCGCCGAAGTTGCCGCCGTTGCCGGCGAACCAGATCAGGGACTCGCCCTGGGCTTCCTCGCTGCCCAGCGGCATGCCGTAGCCGTCGGCCTTGGTCTTGTCGCTGATGGCCTTGGAAGCGTCATGCAGCTGGTCCCAGGTGGTCGGGACGTCCTTGACCCCGGCTTCCTCCATCAGGTCCTTGTTGTAGAACAGGGCGCGGGCGGAGGCGATCAGCGGCAGGCCGTACTGGGTGTCCTGGTACTTCTCCGCGTCGGCGAAGGTGGTCTGGAAGTCGGCCAGGGTCTCGGCCGAGGCGACGTCGCTGGCAGGGGCCAGCAGGTCTTCCGCGGCGAATTCCGCGAAGGCGCCGCCGTTGTAGATGTCCGGCGCCTGGTTGCCCTGCAGCTTGGTCTTCAGGACGTTCTCGATGTTCTCCCACGACTGGACTTCGAGGTTCACCTTGATGTTCGGGTGCTCGGTCTCGAAGTCGTCGATGACGCCTTCCCACAGCGCCTTGGTGCCGGTGGAGTAGGTCGGGACGAGCATTTCCAAGGTCGTCTGTGCGCCTTCGGACTCGGCCGATCCGCCACTGTCATTGCCGCCGGAGAACCCGCAGCTGGTCAGGAGCAGTGCTGCTGCGGCCGAGAGAGCCAGTACCGCGGAGCGCTTGGTTCGTTTCATGGTGTTCCTCAGGGTTCGTGATGCCGCAGCACCAAAGCGAGTGATTCTTTTATGATTTTTTCGGGAACATTCAATCAAGAAAAATCATGTTCACCTCGAGTATGAAGTGCGCCACACCAAGCGTCAAGGGTGTGACTGATATTTTTCGACCAGGAAACAATCCAAGAAATCAGAAACGCTCACAGGCTGCCTGCTAGGCGCGGCTCCGTCCCGCGGAGGCGAACAACTCAAGCATCCGGGCGGCCTCTGCGGCCATGGCTGTGCGCCCCGCCCCCAGGTACTTGCGGGAGTCCACCGCCTGCTCATTAGCCGCCAGCCACTGGCGCACGGCGCGAGTGAAGAACCCGTTCAGGTGGGTGGAGACGTTGATCTTGCGCATGCCCGCCTCGATGCCCGCGACCAGGGTCGCATCCGGAACGCCCGAGGAGCCGTGCAGCACCAGCGGGACCTCCAGCGCCCGGTGCAGCCGGGAAATCAGGTCCAGGTCCAGCGATGCGCCGCGTTCCAGCATCGCGTGCGAGGAGCCCACCGCCACAGCCAGCGAATCGACGCCGGTCAACTCGACGAACTGCACGGCCTCGTCCGGGTCCGTGCGCACGCCAGGGGCGTGGGCTCCGTCCTTGCCGCCGATTTCGCCCAGCTCGGCTTCCACCGTGGCTGATGCGGCCCGTGCCGCGGCGACCACGCGCTGCGTGGCGGCCACGTTCTCTCCGAAGGGCAGTTTGGCCCCGTCGTACATGACCGAGCCGAAACCCAGGTCGAGGGCCCGGTACACCAGTTCCTCGTCCTCGGCGTGGTCCAGGTGCAGCGAGACCGGCACGCTGGCTTCCTCGGCCAACGCGAGCGAGGCGGCGGCGATGGGGCGCAGTCCCCCGTGGTACTTCACGCAGTTCTCGCTGATCTGCAGGATCACCGGCAATCCGGCCTGCTCGGCGCCGGACACCAGCGCCTGGGCGGTCTCCAGGTGGATGACGTTGAACGCCCCCTGGCCGTAGCCCCCGGCAACGGCGGCCTGCATGATCTGACTTGTTGGAACCAACGGCATGGGAGTTTTCTCCTTTAGATGTCCTCGCCCTCGGGCAGGATGCGGTAGGTAACGTCGGCGAGCAGCGCTTCGTGCTTCGGGGACAGCGCGCCGGCGGTGGGCATGAGCACCGTGGAGGCGGACCAGGCCACGGCCCGGCGCAAGGTGGACTCGCGGTCCAGCGACGCCACGCTGCTGGACAGCAGCGCGGCCACGGCCGAGTCCCCGGCGCCGGTGGGGTTGCCGGTCAGCTTGCGCGGCAGCTTGGCATGGGCCACCAGCGGGGTCTCCCCGGTGAAGTGGTACAGCCCGTTTTCGCCGGCGCTGAGATAGATTTCCGCCGCGCCCCGCTCCAGCAGGTCCGCGGCCCCTTCGGCCAGCGACCCGGCACCGGTGGCGGCGAGCAGTTCGTGGTGGTTGGGCTTGAGCACCGCGCCGCAGGCCGCGGCGTCCAGCAGCAGCGGGCCGCTGGTGTCCACCACGGTGTAGATTTCCCGCTGCACGGCGGCCTTGATCAGCGTGCGCATGGTTTCGCGTTCGGTCCCCGGAGGCCAGGATCCGCAGATCGCCACCGCCCGGGCGTGCTCCAGCAGTCCCTGGTAGGCCTGCGCCAGCGACTCCCATTCGGCGGGGTCCACGGCGGATCCGGCCTCGTTGAAGATGGTGGTGGTGTCGGCCTCCGGGTCCACGAAGGCCATGGAGCGCCGGGTTGCCCCGGACACGGGGACCGCGGTGAAGTCGAGGCCGGCGGCGGACAGCTCGGCGGCGAGTTCCCGGCCCGAGGCGCCCCCGGCGGGGAACAGCGCGTGGACGGCCAGCTTCTGCGAGTGCAGCACCCTGGCGACGTTCAGGCCCTTGCCTCCGGCCTGGCTGTGGCTGCGCACCACCGTGTGGCTGGCGTCCACCGCGACCCCGGGGGCGCTGTAGGTTTCATCGATGGCCGGGTTCGGCGTCAGCGTGAGGATCATAGGGCGATGCGGGTCGAGCGTCCGGCCGCGTCCCGGGCGAGGATCATCGCGCCCTGCAGGCCGGCGTCGGCGCCCAGGTGCGCGGGGATCAGCCGCGGTTCGCGGTGGAAGGACAGCCTGCGGTGCAGGGATTCGCGCAGTTCGGCGAAGAACGACGGCCCGGCCTGGGCCAGCCCTCCGCCCAGCACGATGCCCTCCGGGGCGACCGAGGAGCACAGCTGTGCCATGGTGAAGGTCAGCGCCTCGATGGCATCGTGGATGATGCCGGCGGCGATCTCGTCCCCGGCGGCCCGGGCGGCGAACACTTCCCTTGCTCCCCCGCGCTTGCCGGTGGCGGCGAGGTAGCGCTTGGCGATGGCGCCGGCGGAGCCCAGGGTTTCCAGGCAGCCGGTGGCGCCGCAGGCGCACGGCAGCCCGCCGGGCACCTGGGCGTGGCCCAGTTCCCCGGCGTATCCCCCGGCGCTGACCAGCCGTCCGTCGACCATCAGCGCGGTGGCGATGCCGGTGCCGATGACCATGACCACGGCGTTGCGGCGCAGCGCCGCGTCCTTGGCCCCGCTGCCCAGTTCCAGCTCGGCGCGCGCGGCCATGGCCACGTCGTGCCCGAAGCCGACCGGGATGCCAAGCGCCTTGGAGGCCATCGCCTGCAGCGGCGCGTCGCGCCAGCCCAGGTTGGCGGAGAAGATGCCGGTGCCGGTCTCCGGGTCGACCAGGCCGCAGACGGCCAGGCCCGCGGAAACCGGGGTGGTGCCGGAGTCGGCCGTCAGGCGGCGCGAGATTTCGCCGAGCTGGGTGACCAGTTCGGCGGCGGATTCCTCCGGTGCTGTTTTGCGGGTTGGTTCGCGCAGCACCTGGAGGATTTCGCCGTTGGTGTTGGCCAGCCCCGCCTTGATGTCGGTGCCTCCGACGTCAAAGAGCAGGAAATGTTCACTCATGGCCTTTAGCCTTCCAGGATGACCGATCGGGTCAGGTTGCGTGGGCTATCCGGATCGAGATTGCGCGCGCGAGCCCGGTCCAGGGTCACCCGGTGGATGTATGCGAGGTCGGCCAGCGGATGGCGGTCCTCGTTCACGTAGATCGCGCCGGTGCGGGTCACGTCGGCGTCCAGGCCTTCGGGCTGGGCGCCAAGCATCCACGTTACCCGGTTTGGCGCGGCGATGGAGATCGGGCCGTGGCGGTAGTCCATGGCCGGGTAGGCCTCGGTCCAGCCCTGCACGGCTTCGCGCATCTTCAGCGCGGCCTCGTGGGCCAGTCCCACGGACAGCCCGCGGCCCAGGAAGGTGAACTGCTCGGCGTCCAGCAGTTCCTGCGGGGTGGCGGAGTTCACCAGCTGTTGCGCCTGCGCGATGGCCGGCTCCAGGTCCTCGCCGACGCTTGAAAGCAGGTAGGCCAGCGCGGTGGTGGCGAAGCGGGTCTGCACCACCGACTGCTCGTCCGCGTAGGGCAGCTCCACCACTGCGTCGACCTGCTGCACGATCGGCGAGCTGGTGTCGCCGATTACGGCGACGGTGCGGAGGCTGCCGTCCAGCTCGGTCAGCAGTTGCAGCACCTCGGAGGTGGTGCCGGAGCGGGTGATGGCCACCAGCACGTCGTAGTCGCGGGTGGCGATGCGCGCCTCGGAGGCGGCGAAGGAGTCGGTGATGCCGTGGCCGGCGGCTTCGCGGGCGGCGGCGTAGGCTTCGGCCATAAACCAGGAAGTGCCGCAGCCGACGACCGCGACCTTGGCGCCCTTGGTCGGAAGCAGGTCTTCGGACTGCTGCTGGGCGATGGCGCGGCCCCACATCTCTGGCTGGGAAACCAGCTCCCGCTCCATGTGCGCACCCAGGACTGACTGCTCGCTCATCGATAATCTCCTTGCTCATTCACAGTGAAACCGTTTGACTACTCAGTGAAACGTGTCTGATGTTTTGTGATTCTTTTTCGCTCATAACAATCATAAGCAATCTACAACGAGTATAGGGATAGAAGTGCGTCTTGAGAATCCCCTGGAGCAAAGTCGTTGGGGAATCTTGGACAGCGGGGCCGGGCGCATACAAAAATGGCGTCTTCGCCGACCACAGGTCGGCAAAGACGCCATTGGGCAATCACCTCAGCGGCGCACGGCCGCCGGCTGATTGCTAGTTCAGGACTGCGATAGCTGCATCGTAGTCAGGTTCGGTGGTGATCTCCGGGACCACCTGGGTGTAGATGACCTTGCCCGACTCGTCCAGCACGACAACCGAGCGTGCCAGCAGGCCGGCCAGCGGGCCGTCGATCTGGGTGACACCGTAGTCGGAGCCGAAGTCCGAGCGGAACACGGAGCCGGATACGACGTTCTCGATGCCTTCGGCACCGCAGAAGCGGGCCATGGCGAATGGCAGGTCGGCGGAGACGCACACCACGGTGGTGTTCTCCAGGCCGGCGGCCAGTTCGTTGAAGCGGCGGACGCTGGCTGCGCACACACCGGTGTCAACCGATGGGAAGATGTTCAGCACCACGCGGCGGCCGGCCAGCGACTCGCTGGTGACGTCGGCCAGGCCGGTGTCGGTCAGGGTGAAGGCGGGAGCCTGCGAGCCTACGGCCGGCAGGTCGCCAATGGTCTGGACAGGGGTACCTTTGAATGCAGTGTTAGCCATACACCTTGTTTACCACGAAGGTGCCCGGCATCACTAGCTGGCGCGCTAGAACCTGCCCGAGGCAAGCTCGCCGGCGCGGAAGACTGGACCGGAGAGGTTCATGCCGGGGCGGTAGGCCAGGTGCGCCACGGACGGGGCGTTCAGCAGCTGGATGTCAGCCCGCTTGCCCACCTCCAGGCTTCCCACCCGGTCCTGCACGCCCAGCGCCAGCGCGCCGCCGTAGGTGGCTGCCACGATGGCTTCCTCGATGCTCAGGTGCATCTGCAGCACCGCGGTGCTGACGCAGAAGGCCATGGATGAGGTGTAGGAGGTTCCCGGGTTGCAGTTCGACGCCAGGGCGATCTGCACCCCGGCGTCGATCAACTCACGGCCCGGGGCGAAGGGCATCCGCGTGGACAGGTCGCAGGCTGGCAGGCAGGTGGCCACGGTTCCCGCGGTGCCGGTACGGGACTGGGCATCCCAGTCCGCCCAGGATCCGGCGAGCGCCGCGACGTCCTGTTCGTCCAGGAAGTTCACGTGGTCGACGCTGGCCGCGCCGAATTCCACTGCCAGCTTGGTACCGGGGCCCGGGCCCAGCTGGTTGCCGTGCACGCGCAGGCCGAGCCCGGCGTCCTTCGCGGCGGCGAGCACCTGGCGCGACTGGGCCTCGTTGAACGCGCCGCGTTCGCAGAACACGTCAGCGAACTGCACAAAGGGCAGCACACGTTCCAGCATCTCTCCGCAGACCAGGTCCGTGTATTCCTGGGCATCCATGTCCGCGGGAACCAGGTGGGCTCCGAGGAATGTCACCTGGTCGACCACCGCGGAGGCGATACGCGCATGGCGCGCTTCCTCCTCGACGTTCAGCCCGTAGCCGGTTTTGGTTTCCAGGTAGGTGGTGCCTCCGGCCAGGGCTTCGGCGGCCCGTCCCATGACCAGTCGGGTCAGGTCGTAATCAGTGGTGGCGCGGGTTGCCTTGGTAGTCACCGCGATGCCGCCGGCGGCGTAGTCCTGCCCCGCCATGCGGGCCACGAACTCGCGGCTGCGGTCCCCGGCGAACACCAGGTGGCTGTGCGAATCCACCCAGCCCGGCAGCGCTGCGCGCTGGCCGGCGTCGATGACGGTGTCGGCCTCCGGGGCCTGCCCGGCTTCGCCGATCCAGGCGATGTCCTGGCCATCGATGAGGATGGCGGCGTTCTCGACCAGGGTGTGCGCCGCGTCCGAGATGAATGCCTCGGAGATGTTGGTGATCAGTGTGGTGCTCATGAAAACTCCGGGTACTCGGTGAAGAATGCTGCGTACAAATCCGCCGGGTCTCCCAGCGTGGTGTGCAGGCCATTGCTGGCTACCAGCTTGCCGTTGACGTGGACCTGCGCGATATCTGCGGCGGTGGCGCTCAGCGGCAGCTGGGCGGTGCGCGACCCGGAGGTGCGCATGGTGTCGGTGCGCACCACGAGGTGGTCCTCGTTCTCCGCCAGGCCCAGCGAGCGCAGACCGCCCTCGCGGGCGGCGGCGGAGATTTCCGCCGGGGAGAAGCGCCCGCGTTGCCCGCTGCGCAGCCGCTCGCCGTGTTCAAGGGCGCGCTGCTCCAGGTAGGGGTCCAGCACCGCGTGCTGGTCGCTGCCCAGTGAAATCACGGCGCCGGCGTCCGCCAGTTCGCGGGCCGGGCCGATCCCGTCGCCCAGGTCCGCCTCGGTGGTGGGGCACATGACGATGCCCGCGCCGGCGGCGCCCAGCGCGGCGATGTCCGCATCGCTCAGGTGGGTGGCGTGCACTGCCGAGAGCCGCGGGGCCAGCAGGCCGTGGCGTTCAAGCAGCCCGGTCGGGCTCAGCCCGAAGGCCGCCTGGCAGGACGCGTTCTCGGCCGGCTGCTCGGACAGGTGCACATGCAGCGGCAAGGCAGGGTCCAGCCCGGCGGCGATGGCTTCCAGCTGGGCCGGCGGCACCGCGCGCACCGAGTGGATGGCGGCTCCCAGGCTCAGCAGCCCTTCCCGTGCGTCCAGCTCGGCCAGGGCCTCGCGCAGCCGCGCGTGGCGGGCCAGCCAGCCGGCGGCGTCCCCGTCGGTGAAGCGCCGCTGGGTTTCGTTCACCTCGATGGCGTTGCCCAGGGCGTCCAGCCCGCCCTGCAGGTAGCAGGTGTCCAGCAGGACCAGGCGGATGCCCGCGGCCTTCGCCGCGCGGCCCAGCGCGAGCTCCATGCCGTGCTCATCTGTCCCGGCGTAGGGTGCACCGGTCGCGTCGTGGTGCAGGTAGTGGAACTCCCCCACCGCGCTGTAGCCGTTGACGACCATTTCCGCGAAGACCGCGGTGGCCAGCTGCTCGTAGCCGGCCGGGGTGAGCCCGGCGGCGGCGGCGTACATCTGTTCGCGCCAGGTCCAGAAGTTCCCGGCTCCGCCGTTTTCCCCCTGGTGGGTGCGGCCGCGCAGGATCCGGTGGAAGGCGTGCGAGTGCGCGTTGACTGGCGCCGGAACGGTAGTGGTTTTTCCGCTCACAGCAGGTCCTCCAGGGCATCGGCCAGGGCCAGCACGCCGGCCTCGGCATCGGCGTCTTCCACGTATTCTTCCGGCGAGTGGCTGATGCCCGAAGGGTTGCGCACGTACAGCATGCCGGTGGGCAGGTAGGCGGCCAGCACGCCGGCGTCGTGGCCGGCGCCGGTGGGCAACGCCGGGGCGTCGGGAACCAGGCGGTGCACGGAGCGTTCCAGCGAGGCGCTCAGCGCGGCGTCGAAGTGCACGGTGCCGGAGAGCGATTCCTCGGTCAGCACCACGGAGCAGCCCTCGAAGGCGGCGATCTTCTGCGCCTGGCCGTGGATCTTCTCCACCAGCAGGGCGGTGACCGCGTCCTCCGGGTGGCGCACGTCCAGCCAGATGTCCACGCGGGAGGCGATCACGTTGGTGCCGCCGGGCACCGGCTCCAGCCGGCCCACGGTGGCGCGGGCGTCGGGCTGCGCCGTGGCGATCTCGCGGACCTTGAGCACCAGCTGGGCTGCGGCCACCATCGGGTCGGCGCGGTCGATCATCAAGGTGGTGCCGGCGTGGTTGCCCTGGCCGCTGAAGCTCAGCCGCCAGCGGCCGTGGCCAAGGATGGAGCTGCCCACCGCGACGGCCGGCCCGCGGCCGGCGGCGTCGGTGTATTGTTCGGTGTTCAGCCCGCGGCCCTGCTCCACATGCAGCTCGATGAAGTCGCCGATCCGGGCCAGGGCCTTCTCGTCGCGGCCCATGCGCGCCGGGTCCAGCCCGTTGGCGGCGGCGATGTCAGCGAAGGTGTTGCCCTCCGCGTCGCGCAAGTTCAGCGCCTTCACCGGGTCGATGGCGCCGCTGAGCAGCCGGGAACCCAGGCAGGCCACTCCGAAGCGCGAGCCTTCCTCCTCCGGGAAGACGGCCAGCGCCAGGGCACGGTTTCGCACCAGTTCGCCGGAGGCTTCCCGGTCGGCCAGCACGTCATAGGCGGCCAGCGCGCTGGCCACGCCCAGCGGGCCGTCGAAGGCGCCGCCGCCGGGCACGGAGTCCAGGTGGGAGCCGGTGACCAGCGAACCCTTGCGCGAGGCGTCGTCCCCGGCGGACCCAGGAAGATCCCACCAAGCCCAGATGATGCCGTTGGCATCCGTGGACACCTCCAGCCCACGCACGGAGGCTTCGGCAATGAACCACTCGCGCAGCGTAATCTCGGCGTCCGAGTAGACCGGGCGCGAGTAGCCGCCGCGCTTGGCGTCGCGGCCCTCGCCGCTGATCGCGGCTAGCAGGGAATTTACGCCGTGTGTAGGCATCGTCATGGTCCTATCTGCCCACCATCAGGTAGGCGATCGGGGTGGTGATCAGCAGGGTCAGGGCGACACGCTGCGCCCAGATGACCAGCAGATGCCATACCTTGATGGGAATGCGGGTTGCGAGGATGCAGGGCACCAGGGCGGAGAAGAAAATGATCGCCGACACGCAGACTACCGCAATGACCAGGCGCAGCGCGTCGGATTCGTGCCCGGCGACGATGGTCGCCGGAAGGAACATCTCCGCGATGCCCACCGAGGAGGCCTTGGCCGCCAGCAGCGGGTCGGGCAGGCCCAGCGCCCAGGTGATCGGCAGGAACAGGTAGCCCAGCCAGTCGAAGACCGGGGTGAAGCGGGCCAGCACCAGGCCGATCAGGCCCACGGAGAGGATGGAGGGAAGGATGGCCATGGCCATCAGCAACCCGTCCTTGAAATTCTCGCGGATGTTCGCGCCGAGCTTCGGTGCGTTGCCCAGCATCCCCATGGCTTCCTTCCACGCCGTGGCGAAGCGTCGGCTGGTGACCTTCGCCTCCGGCTGCGGGGTGGACAGGTGGAAGTACTCATCCGGGATGCGGCTGAGCGGCGGAATCCTCACGGCGATCGCGGTCACCAGGAAGGTGACGCCGAAAGCCAGAAAGAAGTACGGCAGCCACAGATGCATGATGTCCAGAGTCTTGGCCACAATCAGCATGAACGTGACGGAGACCGTGGAGAAGCCGGTGGCGATAATGGCCGCCTCCCGCCCGGTGTACCGGCCGGCCTGGTACATGCGGTCGGTGATCAGCAGGCCCAGCGAGTAGCTGCCTACGAAGGAGGCCACCGCGTCGATGGCCGAGCGGCCTGGGGTCCGCCAGACGGGGCGCATGACCGGTTGCACCAGCACCCCGACGAACTCCATCAGGCCGTAGCCCACCAGCAGGGCCAGGAAGACGGCGCCAATCGGAACGATCATCCCTACCGGGATCACCAACTTGTTGAACAGGAAAGGACCCATATCCGGGTCGAAGAGCCAGGCCGGTCCCACGTTGAAGACCAGCGCAATACCCGTGGCCAGACCCAGCACGTTCAGGAACCCGAAGAGCGTCTTCAGCCTGGATTCCTTCCACCGTCCGGTCGCGAAGGGATAGATGGTCCCTGCGAGGATCACTCCCAGGATCAGGTACTTCACGGCCGGACCCAGCAGGCCGGTAATCCAGCCCACCAGGTGGTCCAGCGGAATGGTCTCCTTGCCCCCGATGCTGATCGGGATGAAGAACATGAAGATCCCGATCAGGGAGAAGACGAAGAACCGCCAGACCCCGCGCGGGCCGTCGTCCTCGCGTTCGCGTTCTACAAGCCGTCCGATGGCGCCGTCATTCGACATGTCGCTACTCCGCCATCGGGATGCGCACGCCGCGCTCGCTGGCAACTTCTACCGCGCGCTCATAGCCGGCATCCACGTGGCGGATGACGCCCATGCCCGGGTCGTTCGTCAGCAGCGCTTCGAGCTTGGCCGCTGCCAGCTCGGTGCCATCGGCCACCGAGACCTGGCCGGCGTGGATGGAGCGGCCAATGCCGACTCCGCCGCCGTGGTGCAGCGAAACCCAGCTGGCGCCGGAAGAGGTGGCGGTCAGCGCGTTGAGCAGCGGCCAGTCGGCAATCGCGTCCGAGCCGTCCTTCATGGCTTCGGTTTCACGGTACGGAGAGGCCACCGAACCGGAATCCAGGTGGTCGCGGCCGATCACGATCGGTGCGGAGATTTTGCCCTCGGCGACCAGCTTGTTGAACAGCAGGCCGGCCTTGTGGCGCTCGCCGTAGCCCAGCCAGCAAATGCGGGCCGGAAGACCCTCGAATTCAACGTGCTCGGCGGCCGCATCGAGCCAGCGGCGCAGGTGCTCGTTCTGGGGGAAGAGCTCCTTGAGCGCCTCGTCGGTGACGCGGATATCCTCCGGATCGCCGGACAGGGCCACCCAGCGGAACGGGCCAAGGCCCTCGCAGAACAGCGGGCGGATGTAGGCCGGAACGAAGCCCGGGAATTCGAAGGCCCGCATGTAGCCGCCCTTGCGTGCCTCGTCGCGGATCGAGTTGCCGTAGTCGAAGACCTCGGCGCCGATGTCCTGGAAGCCGACCATGGCTTCGACGTGGGCGGCCATGGCGGCCTGGGCCTTCTTGGTGAAGCCGATTTCGTCGGCCTTCGCCTCGGCGTCCCACTGCTCCACGGTGTATTCCACCGGAAGGTAGGACAGCGGGTCGTGGGCCGAGGTCTGGTCGGTGACGATGTCGATGGAGATCTCGCCGGCCTTCTGGCGGCGCAGCAGTTCAGGGAAGACCTCGGCGGCGTTGCCGACGTAGCCCACGGACAGTGCGCGGCCTTCGTTCTTGGCTGCAGTGACCTTGGCGACGGCCGCGTCCAGGTCCAGCTCCACGTCGTCCAGGTAGCGCTTGCCCATGCGGCGGCGCAGGCGGTCCTCGGAGACGTCAACGATCAGGCAGGCGCCGCCGTTGAGGGTGACGGCCAGCGGCTGGGCGCCGCCCATGCCGCCGCAGCCGCCGGTCAGGGTCAAGGTGCCGGCCAAGGTCCCGTTGAATCGCTTGACACCGATGGCGGCGAAGGTCTCGTAGGTGCCCTGCAGGATGCCCTGGGTGCCGATATAGATCCAGGAACCGGCGGTCATCTGGCCGTACATCATCAGGCCCTCGGCCTCGAGCTTGCGGAACTCGGGCCAGGTGGCCCAGTCGCCCACCAGGTTCGAGTTGGCGATCAGCACGCGCGGCGCCCACTTGTTGGTCTTGAACACGCCGACCGGCTTGCCGGACTGGACCAGCAGGGTCTCATCCTCTTCAAGATCGGTCAGGGTCTTGATAATGGCGTCGTAGGCTTCCCAGGAGCGGGCGGCGCGGCCGGTGCCGCCGTAGACCACTAGGTCTTCGGGACGCTCGGCGACCTCCGGGTCGAGGTTGTTCATCAGCATGCGCAGCGGGGCTTCGGTGGCCCAGGACTTGGCGGTGAGGGTGGTGCCGCGAGGTGCGCGGATGACCCGTGACGGGTCGTGCTGGGTGAAGCGCATCGAAATTCCTTCGTTCGTAATAATGAAGACGCAGGTTGTTGTTCTGCGGCCCGTTGCTTGATTTCCATCCAAGCATTCATACGAGCGGAAATGTGCCCTGAGGCACACTAATCAGTCTGGGATACGAGACTTTGATGCGATGTGGGCAGGAATCTTCTGATTTGCCGGACGGGGCGGTCCTTGCGCGGGGCGTCACCGCTGACAAGTTCGTCTTAACCGGCCGGACGTAGGCGGCGGGAAATTTCGGTTGCTGTTCTTGTCACCTCGGGAAGCCACTGGGACACCAGGTCTTCCAAGTGCACCGTTCTCTCTGCCGCGAGCCCGGGCGATGCGCTGCGGGCCGAAACCGCTTTGCCGGCTTTCGCCCTGTTGGCGATGGTCAGAGTCACGCTGGCAACTGCGTGCCCCGCGTGGTCCTTTACGGGGACGGCGATGGACGAGAACCCTTCGGTCACTTCGTCCTGTTCCCAGGAGTAACCCACCTCGCGAATTTGGGCCAGAAGTTCTTTGAGCGCTTCGACGGAATGAACTCCGGTCTCGTATCTCGTGGGAAAGGCTTCCGGGCCCGGGTACAGGGCCGCCAGCTGATCCGCGGAAAATGTCGCCAGCATGGCTCGCCCGCTGGCGGTGAGATGGGCCGGCAGCCTCACCCCGGGGTTGGTGACAAGTTCAGCTTGTCTTTTGGCACGCTCCTCAATGACGTAGATGACGTCGCGGCCGTGCATGATGGCCAGGTGCGCCGTGCGCTTGGTCCGTTCAACAAGCCGCTGCATCGGGAACCGCGCGATCCGTTGCAATGGTGCTTGCCTGGAATACCCCGTACCCAGTTCATGGGCGGTCACACCCAGCGCGTATTTGCGTTCCTCGGGCAGGTGGACTACAAATCCGTCATCGATTAATGCGGCCAGCAGGTGGTAGGTCGTCGACCGGGGCAATCCGACATCCCTGATGATCGTGCCCGCGCCGACAGGGCCCGCCTGTGCCGCGATATAACGCAGCACCGAGAGAACATTTTTTGCGGCCGGCACCTGCGGATGGTTGTTTTTCCCCATGCGCTGATCCTATGCGCATAGAAGGGGCTCCGCGCCTCCCCTGGCATTGGGGCCCACCGGCGAGCGGCTCGGCGTCCCATTGGTTGTTCCAGTTGGTTCCAGCGGCGGCAGCGCACGGTGTTGCTCCCGTGCACGGCAAATTGTAGCTAGCTCAATAAGTGTCAGGGCCCGCATTCACGAGTCCGGACGATTAGGCTCGAACCATGAGCCAAAGCAATGCCTCGCTGTCCACCGGAACTCAGATCCAGCTTTCTTCAAGCCCCAAGAAACCGTGGGGAGCAGCCCAGGGGCAGATCCGGGAAATCGCCAAGGGCATCCTGGCCGATGACGGATCACTGGCCACTGCTCCGGAATGCGGTTGGGACTGGCGGATTTCGGTCGCATCCATCGAGAAAGCCGGGGACTTCACGCCCTACGACGGTTGCGAACGCACCCTCACGGTCATCGCCGGGGAGCTGCTTGAACTCACCGTCGACGACGCCTCGCAGGCGCTGGAGATCTACCGTCCCTTCAAGTTCCCCGGCGCGGCGGCCACCTCCGCGGCGCTGCCCACCGGGGAGATCCTGGCGCTGAACCTCATCACCCGCAACGGCAAGGTACGCGGCAACGTGCGCATCGTGGAGCTGTCGAAGAAACGTGAACAGCACCTGTTCGGCTCCCAGTTCGGGGTGCTGCTGCAGGGCAAGGCCAGCGTCCTGCGCGAGAACTCCGAGTCGGCGCTGGAGCTTCGCGACACCGTGATCGGCGGCGAAGAGGATTCGCCGCGCATCAGCGGCCGCGGCTTCATGGCGGTCATCTCACTGGATCTCACAGATGAATAAGTCCTCATACCCCGGACCTGAGCAAAGCCCCTTGAGCAGAACAAAAATCTGGTCGCGGGGCCTTTTAAAGCTTGGATCAAAAAAAGAGCACCGGTCTGATTTGTCCCCCAAAGTTGGAACGAGCACCGTGAAAACAAACCGATGAGGGAACAAACCGGGTAGACGAGATGACTTGGCAGAGACCCCGGCACTCCGACCGGGGTGAACGGCTTGGAATCGAAGCCGGTCCCATGGCCATCTTTGGAGCCCCGACCCGCGACGAGGCCCTAGCTAGGGTCAAAGCCCGGGCATTGGCGAAGCTGCACAAAACTCGGGACTGCCGCGAAGGATCCCACCGGTCCTCGAATCTTCACGTATGTTCATTCGCGAAATCGCCCGGGGAAACCTGGCCATTGCAGCCGCAGGAGACTTCATGGGTTTTGCCTTCTGATCCCTGCGGTTCCGGGCAGACCCATGCCCACTGACAAATCAGAATGCGAAGTTCACCGTTACCGAGCTAGCTGGTTTTCGATCGGGTCAATGCAAGGCCACCAGTCCCGTAGTACTTTCCGGACAAACGCCTCGCGGCTTCCGCGGCGTGATCCGCACCGAGTGCCAGACGCTAGCAAGAATCGGGCAATGTGGTGAGGCGAGTCGGCACTGGAATCACGCAGTTTCCCAGAACAGTTCCGATTGCGTCGTCAATCAGAAGCTACGCGTTATTCGGAAAGCGCATCCATTGTCAGATCCTGCTGCGCTCTGGGATTCCAGACGCAGCTTGCCAGCATCCGGCTAATTGACCAATGCCTAGCTCCCCGGGCAAATGCCAAATGCATCGGGGAGCCGAGGGCCAAGTGCGCTGATGCAATCCACGTTGTCTCAACCCTTGGTGGCGCCAGCCAACAATCCGCGCACGAAGAACCGCTGCAGCGCGAAAAAAACGGCCAGCGGAATGATCATCGAGATGAAAGCACCTGCGGTGAGCAGTTCCCAGGATTGCCCGTACGTACCCGAGAGGTCCTGGAGCGCCTTCGTAATCGGCAATTCTCCACCCGAAGTGAAGACCGTTGCCACCAGCAGGTCATTCCATACCCAGAGGAACTGGAAAATTCCGAAGGAAGCAATGGCCGGCATTGTCAAGGGCAGGACGATTTTCGAGAAGATCTTCCCGTGCCCGGCACCGTCAACGCGCGCGGCCTCTATGACCTCATCCGGGATCTCCGAAATGAAGTTGTGCAACATGAAGATCGCCAACGGCAAGGCGAAGATCGTGTGGGCGATCCAGACCTTGGCGTAGGCGCCGTCCAATCCGTTGACTCCCAAACCGGGCAGGATGTATAGCCCGCCAATTTTCACGCCGTCCGAGAAGAGCTGGAGCAGCGGAACCAGCGCCATCTGGATTGGGACGATCTGCAGTGCGAAAACCAGCACGAAGAGCGTATTGCGTCCCTTGAAGTTGATCCAGGCGAAAGCGTAGGCTGCCAAGCTGGCGATCAGGATCGGCACAACGGCCGCCGGGATGGTGATGACCAGCGAATTCAGGAAGGCCTTGGACAGCGGAAGGCTGTCGCCGGAGGCAAAGGCCTGCGCGTAGTTATCCAGCGTGAACGACGGGTTGGACAGGGCCGTCCACCAGCCCGAGGTCTTGATGTCGTCAGCCTGCCGGAAGGAGGAGACGAACAGCCCGAAGGTGGGAATGGTCCACACTGCGGCAATGATGAACGCCGCAATCGTGGCTCCGCGGGAGGTGGTGGCTTTGCGCAGTTTCCCGCTGGTTCTCTCGGTGGCCGCCATCAGGCGCCGAGAGGATTCACCCACGGTGCTCATCGCATTACCCCTTGCTTCTTATGCTGTCGGACGTTGTAGATGATGATCGGCAGTACCAGGATGAACAGGATGACGGCCAGGGCCGAGCTGTATCCGGTGCGTGCCCCGAGCTGGAACTGGCGCACCATTTCGTAGGCCAGGACCGTCGTATCCGAGCGGCCGCCGGTCATCGATGAGACGATGTCGAAGACCTTGAGCGACGCAATGGAAATGGTGGTCAAGACGACGATAACCGTGGAACGAATCCCCGGCAGGGTGACATTGGCGAAGCGCTGCCATGGGCTGGCTCCGTCCAGGGCCGCTGCTTCCAATTGCTCAGCCGGCACGCCCTTGATGGCCGCGGACAGGATGACCATGGCGAATCCCGCCTGTGTCCAAATCAGGATGACCACCAGGAACAACGTGTTCCACGGTTCAAGCCCGAGCCAGTCGACCGGCTTGGCGCCGAATGCCGTGATGATCGCGTTGAGCACGCCGATTTGATCGCCCTGGCGAACGTCGTAGAAGAATTTGAAGATAATCGAAGCGCCCACGAAGGAAATCGCCATGGGCATGAATACCAGAAGCTTGAAGTACTTCTCGCCGCGGCTCTTGTCGATGAAGACCGCATAGGCCAATCCGATGATGGTGGAGACCACGGGCGCCACCAGAACCCAGATCAGGGTGTTGAGCAGTGCGGTCAGGCCATCGGGGCTGGTGAACACCCAGCGGAAATTGCCCAGGCCCACGAAGCCCGACCCGTCATTGGCCATGAAGGCGCTGATGGCGGTGCGGATCGTGGGGTAGATCAATCCGATCGCGAGCAGCAGCATGGCCGGAGCCAGGAAGCCGGACAGCTGCAGCAGCGAGCCGGCTCCGGATCGCGAGCGCCGGTCCACGAAGAACAGCACCGCGCCGAGCACCGCGGCCAGCGCGGCCACCCACATCACCGAGTTGTACAGGCCCAGTACCAGCAGGATCGCCACAGGAACCACGACCGCGGCGAGAAAACGCACCACGGTAAATGCTCGTCCGCCATTGGTCGCTACCTCGACAAAGCCGAGGATCGCCCCGATCAGGATCGCGAAGGCAAGCAGCACCACCGGCACCTGGATCAGCGGCGGGACGCCGGCAAGCCATTGGAAGAATTCGGACATGGCCTCAGGCTCCTGTAATCTCGCCAACGGCCGGGGTTCCCGGCCGTTGGCGGCTGGCAAGGTGGTGACTAGGAGTCATAACCGGACTGGATGTTTTCAAGCACTTCCTTGGTCGGTTTGCCGTCGATCCAGTCCACCAGGCCCTTCCAGAAGGAGTCGGAGCCGACGCTCTTGGGCATCAGATCAGAACCGTCGAAGCGGAAGGTGGTGTTCGGATCCTGTAGCAGTTCAACGGCGGAGCGCAGCAGGTCGCTGCTGGCGTTCGCTGGATCAAGTCCGGAGTTGGCGGAGATCACGCCGCCGAGTGAGACTCGGCTATTGGCCCAATCCGCGCTGGCCAAGTATTCCTGGACCTTGGCGGTCTCTTCATCGTTGGAGAAGGCTGCCACGAATTCGCCGCCGCCGACGATGGATACCGGGTCATCGGCCTTGACTGGCGGGGCGACGAAGGCCCAGACATCTCCGTCAGGTGCCACGGTGGCCTTCTCGCCATCGGCGTTCTTGGAATCCAGTACATATCCTTCCAGGAAGGAGGCCTGGTGGGTCAGCGGGCAGGTTCCCTTGGCCACTGCAGTACCGACATCGCCGAAGGCGGTGGCGTTGATCGACTTCACATCGCCATATCCGGCGTTGACCTGCTCGGGGTCAAGCAGGATCTTTCCAACGGAATCGAAGGCGCTGGCAATTTCTGGCGAGGTGAATTCCAGCTCGCCGGCTACCCACTTGTCATAGGCCTCGGGTCCGGACTGGCGCAGCACCGCGTCTTCAATCCAGTCGGTGCCCGGCCATCCCGATGCCTCGCCCGAAGCGAATCCGGCGCACCAGGCCGGCTCATCGGTCTTCTTTGAGATTTCGGCGCCCAGTGCGGTCATCTCATCCCAGGTCTGAGGCACGCTCACACCCCACTGCTCGAACTGCTTGGGCGAGTACCAGATGTAGCCCTTGACGCTGGCCATCAGCGGCACGCCGTACTGCACACCATCGACCTTGCCGTAGTTCTGCCAATCCTCGGACCAGTTGTTCTGCAGCTGGGACTGCACTGCTTCGGGCAGCTGCTGCACCTTGCCCTGGGCCACGGTGGCCTGCAGCAGGCCGGGCTGCGGGAAGACTGCCAAATCCGGGGTGTCGCCGCCTTGGACCTTGATCCCGATCTGGGATTCGAAGTTCTTGTCGCCGGTGTAGCGGATCTTGATGCCGTTCTCCTCGGACCACTTGGCCCACGACTTTTCCAGCAATTCCGCTTCAAGGCCGGTGACCGGACCATAGATGTCGACGACCCCGTCGGCTTGGCCCACCTGGGCGGCCGCGCCGCCGGAGGCGTTGGGGTCATTGGGGTCTGCTCCGCCCGAGCAACCGGCCAGGAGCATGCCGATGGCTGCCATCGAGATAACCGGCGCGAGCTTCAGCCTGCGTTGTGCTTTCTTCATGATGCCCTCCACGTTGACTAGTACCTTGCCGAGTGAAGCGGCCTGGCACGAATGATCCCCTCAATAGTGACGCAGGTCATCGACGCGCGTCAACACCTATGCGGGAACAGCGTGGAGAATTTGGCGTGGAACTGTCAGCGCGGTGCCGGGCCGGTGCTGTCGCGGACCGTCATCAGCGGCGCGATGAGCTGTTGCACGGCGCCTTGGGAACTGCCTTCGATTTTCTGCACCAGTGCGTCGACCGCCGCATGGGAAACGACCTCCCCCGGCGGTGCCACCGTGGTCAGTGCCGGGGCAACCATTTCGGCCGATCGATCACCGACACCCAGTGCAATCACCGAGAGGTTTTCGGGGATGCGCAACGATGCCATGCCCGCGGCGTTGACGAATCCAGCGGTGGCGAATTCCTTGAGCGCCAGCACCGCAGTAGGGCGCGGGTGCAGGTCCAGATAGGCGTCCAGCGCCGCGCGGCCGCCGCGCGCGTTGTTTTCCACCGGCACCTCCCGCATCGACATGCCTTGGACGCGCACGGCATCCGAGATGGCACGGGCCGTGCGGATGGCCGGGCCGTTGCCGGCGTCCTGGTCTTCCACGGAGACGTTGATGTACATGATGGATTGGTGGCCGAGGCCTGCCAGGTAGTCCACCGCCATGCGCCCGGCCTCGGCAAAATCATTATCGACATAGGACAGGTCAGCGCTGTCATCGGGCCGGCCAATGGAAGCGAAAGGTATGCCCGCGCGCCGCAAGACATCGAAGCGCGGGTCATTGATCGACACTTCCATGAGCAGCACCCCGGCCACCAGCTTCTGCCCGACCAAGCTTTCCAATCCCATGACATCGGTCATCGGATTGGACCACAACAGCATGTGGTAGCCCAGCGCGCGGGCACGCTCCATGGCGGCGGTGACGTATTCGAACTCGGTGGAAGAATAGCCGTCCACGCTGGTAGGAAAGTGCAGGGCAAGGATCCCCCGGCGCGACCCGGCCAGGCCCTGGGCAAAGGCATCCGGGGTGTAGCTCAGCTCCCGCATGGCCGCCAGGACCCTGGCCTTGGTCGCCTCGGAAATGGTGCGCCGGCCGCTGATCACGTAGGACACGGTACTGGGAGATACGCCGGCCAAGCGCGCCACCTCATCCCTGGTAGCCATGAGCCCTCCGCCTTTGGTTATGCCAACTCGTCATCCCTATTGAACCACGGCGCCGGGCCAACCGAGCTGGTCAGCGGCTGGCGACGAAGGCCTGCACGCAAGCCTCGATGTCCTCGGCCGAGTGGGCGGCGGAGAGCTGCACGCGGATGCGCGCTGCGCCCTTCGGAACCACCGGGAAGCTGAAGGCGGTCACGTAGACGCCGTGCTCCAGCATCTTGCCTGCCACCTCTGCGGCCTTGACCGCATCCCCGAACATGACCGGGACGATGGCGTGCTCCCCGTCCAGCAGGTCGAAGCCTTCCTCGCTCATGCGGCGGCGGAAGAGCGCTGCGTTGGCGAAGAGCTTCTCGCGCAGCTCGCCGGAGCCCTCCACGAGCTCCAGCGCCTTCAACGTCGCCGCCACGATGGCCGGGGCCAGCGAGTTGGAGAACAGGTACGGGCGGGCCTTCTGGCGCAGCATCGCAACGATTTCGCCGCGGCCGGACACGTAGCCGCCCGAGGCGCCGCCCAGCGCCTTGCCGAAGGTGCCTGTGTAGATGTCCACGCGGTCCGAAACCCCGGCATGCTCCGGGGTGCCGGCGCCGGTGGCGCCCATGAAGCCCACGGCGTGCGAGTCGTCCACCATGACCAGCGCGTTGTACTGCTCGGCCAAGTCGCAGATGGCTTCCAGCGGGGCGATGTAGCCGTCCATGGAGAAGATGCCGTCGGTGACGATGATGGTGCGCCGTGCCCCGGCCCCGTCGTTCATGGCGGCCGCGGCCTTCAGCTGGACTTCCAGGTCTGTCGTGTCCTGGTTGGCGTAGCGGAAGCGCGCGGCCTTGGACAGGCGGATTCCGTCGATGATCGAGGCGTGGTTCAGCGCATCGGAGATGATCGCGTCTTCCGGGCCGAACAGCGACTCGAAGACGCCGCCGTTGGCGTCGAAGCAGCTGGAGAACAAGATGGTGTCCTCGGTGCCCAGGAACTTGGAGACGGCGGACTCCAGTTCCAGGTGCAGGTCCTGGGTGCCGCAGATGAAACGGACTGAAGCCATGCCGAAGCCGCGCTCGTCCATGGCCTGCTTGGCGGCCTCGATGATGCGCGGGTCGTCGGCCAGACCCAGGTAGTTGTTGGCGCAGAAGTTCAGCACCTTGCGGGCGTCCTGGCCCAGCGAGCCGGCCAGGATGGACGCGGACTGCGCCGAGTCGATGTGGCGTTCGGCCTTGAACAGGCCCGCGGTGCGCAGCTCATCCAGTTCCCCGGCAAGCTGTTCCTTGAGGTCGGTATACATTCCCAATTACTCCTTGTTGATCCGAGCGATTCTTAGCTGCTGAAGACTGTCCAGTCCAGCACGACCTTGCCTCCGTGGCCGCCACGGGCTGCCTCGAAGCCCTGCTGCCATTCGCTGGCCGGCAGGAAATCGGTGACGACCGAGGAGATGCGCTCGCGCATCAGCTCGGAGCTGGTGAGCATGGCGCTCATGGCATACCAGGTTTCGAACATTTCACGGCCGTAGATGCCGCGCAGGGTCAGCATGTGGGTCACGACCTTGCCCCAGTTGATGTCGATGGACTCGCTGGGCAGGCCGAGCATGCAGATCTTGCCGCCGTGGTTCATGTTCTCGATCATTTCCGGCAGCGCGGTCTTGTGTCCGGACATCTCCATGCCGTAGTCGAAGCCCTCGATCATGCCCAGCTCGCCCTGGGCGTCCTTGATGCGCTGCTTGGCGACGTTCACGGCCAGATCCACGCCCATGGTCTTGGCCAGGTCCAGGCGCTGCTCGGAGATGTCGGTGATGGCGATCTTGCGGGCGCCGATGTGGCGGGCCACAGCGGCGGCCATCAGGCCGATAGGCCCGGCGCCGGTGATCAGCACGTCCTCACCGACCATTGGGAACTGCAGGGCGGTATGCACGGCGTTCCCGAAGGGGTCGAAGATGGCGCCCAGCAGAGGGGTGATACGCTCGTCGCGATGCACGTAGACGTTGCTCTCCGGGATGGAGACGAACTCGGCGAAGGCTCCGTCGCGCTGCACGCCAACGGAGCTGACATTGATGCACATCTGCTTGCGTCCGGCCCGGCAGTTGCGGCACAGCCCGCACACCACGTGGCCTTCGCCGGAGACGCGGTCGCCGACCTTGACGTTGTGAACGAAGTCCCCGACCTCGACGACCTCGCCGTAGAATTCGTGGCCTGGAACCAGAGGGGTGTTGATCATGGCCTTGGCGGCCTCGTCGTAGGCTTCGATGTGCAGGTCGGTGCCGCAGATGCCGGTGGTCATGACGCGGATCTTGACGTCGTGGACGCCTACTTCCGGCTCCGGACGTTCAACGAGTTCCAAACCGGCGTGTGGTCCGGACTTGTACAAGGCTTTCATCAGGGATTCCTTTGATCAAGAAGCTGCGTCATGAGCACGAATGGTGGGATCAGTTCAAGTGTCGCACCGACCAAGCACGGATGACACCTTAGTTGATCATCGAAATACTGATCTGACGATTTAGTATTTACTTCATGGAATTACATCAGCTGAGAATCCTGCGCGAATTGGAGGACCTGGGAAGCGTCAACGCCGTAGCCAAGGCACTCTACGTCTCCCCCTCGGCCGTTTCCCAGCATCTGGCCCAGCTCCAGCGCAATTTCGCGGCACCATTGACCATGAAGGACGGCCGGCGCCTGGTTCTGACCGCCGAAGGCAGGCTGCTGGCTTCGGCCGCGGCGCAGGTCGCCTCGACCCTGGCCGAGGCTTCGGCGAAGATCCAGGCGCAGGATCAGGACCGGCAGACCCCCGTCAAGGTCGCAGGATTCCATTCCATCGGCCAGACGATCTTCGCCCCGCTGCTGACGTGGACGGAGCGCTCGCTGCCACCCCTGAGGTTTTCCGACGAAGATGTCTCGCAACAGGACTTCCCTGCGCTGACATCCGCCTACGACCTGGTGCTGGCGCACCGCATGCCCCACACCGCGCCGTGGCCGCAAAACCATGTGGCAGTCATCCCGCTGGCCTTCGAGCCCTTGGATATCGCGCTGCACCGGGATCACCCGCTGGCAGCGTTCGAAGAGCTCTCTCCGGAACAGGTGATCGGCGAGCGCTGGGTTGTGTCGAGATCCGGCTACTCCCCTGCCGACGTCTTGGAAACGATTGCCGCCCTGGCCGGCCGTGCACCGACGGTCGAGCATCGGGTCAACGACTACGCCACCGCAGGGTCGCTGATCGAGGCCAGCGGCTGCCTCGGGATCCTGCCTCGCTATACCGCGCGGAAATCCCTGGACGACACGGTGACTTTACGACCAATCAAAGGCCTTTCAGCAGGTCGACAAATCGACGTCTTGATCCGCGCGGAGCATCTTTATCGAGAGCCCGTCGTGGCTGTCGTTGAAGCGATCCGGCAGACCATCCAAGAGCTTGTCGGAGGATAGCTTCACGCGTACATGCACCCCGAGGTGAATGCACATGTTCAAGAGCTCCTCGCGCTCTGGATTCGACGAATTCAGCGCGCGCTGGGGGCTCTGAGGAAAACCACTGCGACGGACCTGCTTGGCGAACGCCGCCGATGGCCCGTGCCACGCCGATTTCCTTCGCGTAACGTGCCAAGAATTCATCCGTTTCCTCTCGTCCACGCCAATCCACCACGGTTACGCTGGGTGCGTGGTTGATCAGAAGGGCGGATTGGGTCCGCTGTACTTGGCGGGATTCACGACGGCATTCGGCGCCCACGGCGTTGCTGCTGCGCTGGGCACCGAAACGGAGAATCTCGGGCTGGCCTTTGCCACGCTCGGCTTGATCCTGGCGACATATGACATCGCCGAGGTGATCCTGAAACCCGTCTTCGGCACGCTAAGCGACCGGGTCGGCGTGAAGCCGGTAATCGTGGGAGGACTGCTGGTTTTCGCGGCGGCCTCGCTGCTCGGCGTCTTCGCCGCATCACCGTTGCTGCTCGCCCTAGCGAGGCTGGCCCAAGGTGCGGCCGCCGCAGGCTTCTCCCCCGCTTCTTCCTCGGCCGTTGCCCGGCTGGTGGGCCCTTCTCTCGCTGGACGCTACTTTGGCAAATACGGTTCGTGGAAGGGGCTCGGGTATGCCGGCGGCCCGCTGCTCGGAGCGGCCCTCATCACGTGGGCGGGCTTGCCGGCACTGTTCCTGGTGCTGGCTGGGCTCTCACTGGTCGCAGCCCTGTGGACGGCCATCTCAATGCCTTCCGTGCCGGTCCTGCCGAAACACTGTTCCACGCTGGCAGATATTGTGAAACAATCCACGGCGCCGGCATTCCTCGGACCAGTACTCCTGTTGGCCGTTGCCACCGCGGTTTTGGGCGTCGCGGTGGGTTTCATCCCGTTGCTAGCAGCCCGACTCGGTGCTGACCCGATCATCGGCATGGGCGCTGTCAGCATCCTCGCCGTCATATCTGCCCTCGTGCAACCTCTGACCGGACGGATCCACGATTCTGCCCCGCAACGGGTCAATACCCTGATATCCGCCGGCGCAGCACTGCTGCTTGCCGCAGTAGCTCTGCTCGCGGTGGTCCCGTCCCTGCCGGTGATTCTGCTTGGCGCCGCGGCAATCGGCCTCGGGGTCGGGCTGATTACGCCACTAGGATTTGCCCGACTCGCCGCAACCACGCCGCCAGAACGCATGGGGCGCACCATGGGCAGCGCCGAGCTCGGGCGGGAGGTCGGAGATGCCGGGGGCCCGATCCTCGTGGGGCTGGTGGCCGGGGCGGCGACGCTGCCCTTGGGCCTGGGCGCACTAGCAGTCGCCTGCGCGGTGGCGGCGGCAGGCGGGGCAATAATGATGCGCTCACCGGCTTCGTCTGCGGATCATCCGAAGGGCACCGAATGAACCGGTCCCCGGTCCGGCGTTTGCCTTCCGCCCGGGAGAACGTAGACGCGCAGGGGTGCCGCAGAGATTTCTCAGCACGTACAGTATTCGCATGAAAATCCTTGACCCCGTCACCCTGCGCGGCACCCATGTCACCCTCGAGCCGCTGTCCATGGACCACCATGACGATCTGGTACAGGCAGCCAGCGACGGCGAACTGTGGAACCTCTGGTATACCTCGGTACCGCGTCCCGGAGACATGCGCGAAGAAATCCGCAAGCGCCTGGCGAGGCAGTCGGAAGGCTCAATGCTGGCCTTCACCACCCGACTCAATGATCCCGCTACCGGATTGCCCGGCAGGATTATAGGCATGACCACCTACTGCGGCATCGACCTCGGACTGCCCCGCGTGGAGATCGGCTACACCTGGAACGCCGCCAGCACCCACGGTTCAGGGGCCAATGCCGAGAGCAAGCGCCTGTTGCTGGGCTACGCCTTTGAAACGCTGGGCTGCGAAGTCGTGGTGTTCTGCACGCACTGGATGAATTTCCAGTCGCGCATGGCCATCAGCCGCTTGGGCGCCAAGCAGGACGGAGTGTTGCGGGCCCATTGTCGGATGCCGGACGGATCGCTGCGCGACACCGTGGTCTTCTCGATCTTGAAGACGGAGTGGCCGCAGGTGCGCAACGAACTGGACCGCCGAATCGCCGCCTATTCGTAAGGTTCCGCTCCATCCATCGCAGGCCGGAACAAAACAGCAGCCGGAGCGGAGGCAAGTGGGCTGGCGCTGATGGAACAGCGTGGTGCCCGGGAACAAACTAATCTTGTTCTAGGCGGCGGCGAATGCCCGCTGCCCCAGTGTTGCTCCTGCAATCCGCGGTCAAACACTCTCCACGTCTTCTAATCGAATGGGAATCCCACGCCTTGCAGCAGAAATTCTCCGCCGTCCTCTTCGACTGCGACGGGGTCCTGGTGGACTCCGAGCTCATCACCAACTCCGTCCTGCGGGACATCCTGCGGGAAAACTGCTGGGAGATCAGCATGGAAGAGAGCATCAAGATCTTCATCGGCAAGGCGCTGAAGGACCAGTGGGAACCGATCTACCAGCACACAGGGGTACGCATCGACGATGCCTGGCTGGCGCAGTTCCGGGCCCGGCGCGACCAGGCGCTGCGCACGCAGCTGCGCCCGGTGGAAGGGTCCGCCCAGGCCGTGGCGGCGGTCGCCAGCGTCTACGGCTCGAAGATCGCCTGCGTCACCGGCGCGGACCGCGCCAAGGTGGAAATGCAGCTGGAACTGACCGGGCTCGACCAGTATTTCGGCGACCGGGTGTTCAGCGGCATGGAGTTCCCGCGCAGCAAGCCGGCCCCGGACGTGTACCTCGCGGCCGCCACAGCGCTGGGCATAGATCCCCGAGAGGCGCTGGTCATCGAGGACACCGCCACGGGCGTGACTGCCGGAGTCGGCGCCGGGGCGACGGTCTACGGATATTCCTCCGGCGGTCCGACCAGCACCGACCCCGAGTCACTGCGCCAGGCCGGTGCCAGCAGGATCTTCACCCACATGGACCAGCTGGCGGAACTGGCCATAGAGGTCGAGTAGCACGACGGGCCAAAACGACAACGCAGGGCTCGGTGAACCGTCCGGTTCACCGAGCCCTGCGGTCATTTTCCGGCTATTTGACTGCTTCGGCCTGCTGGCCGGCTTCGAAGTAGCGCACCACGTCCTGGTCCGGGGAAGGGATCTGCAGCGTCTGCCCCTGATCGCGCAGCGAGCGGGCGCCCAGGTCCCCCACGGCCACCGCTGCGCGGGCCGCCAGCGGTGAGGTCTCGGTGGCTCCCCCTTCACGGGCGAAACGTAGGAATTCGGCGATCAGGTTCGGGTCCGCGCCGCCGTGCCCTTCCTCGTCGCCGTGAATTTCCACCTTCACATCCGGTTCGGCGAAACCGTGGGTGGTGCGGGTGTTCCAGACATGGATGAAGTCTCCCGGTCCGTCGCCGAAATTCTCCAGCCGCCCCTCGGTGCCGATCACCGTGTAGTTGCGCCAGTAGTCGGGGGTGAAGTGGCACTGCTGGTAGGAGGCGAGCACTCCGTTGTCCAGCTTCATTTGCACCATGGATAGGTCTTCAACGTCCAGGTTCGGGTTCAGGTCGCGCTGTTCGGCAGGAGGCCAGTTCTCCAGGGAGAACCAGTCGCGCATGCGCCGGTCGGCATTGTCCCGGCGGTCCTGTACCCCGCCGTAGACGGCAAGTGCCCCGACTCCGGAGACCTGGGTGCTGTAGCCCCCGGCCAGCCAGTGGATCACGTCGATGTCATGGGCGCCCTTCTGCAGCAGCAGGGTGTTGGCGTAGCGGCGTTCGGCGTGCCAGTCCTTGAAGTAGTAGTCCCCGCCGTTGCCCACGAAGTGCCGGCACCACACGGCCTTGACCTCGCCGATGGCACCCGAGTCGATCAGCTGCTTCATCTGCCAGATCACGGGCATGTGGCGCATGTTGTGGCCCACGTACAACCGGGTTCCGGTGCGCTGCGCGGTGGCCAGGATGTCATCTGCCGCCTCCAACGTGATGTCCAGCGGCTTTTCCACGAAGGTGGGGATGCCCGCCTCCAGGGTGCGGACCACCACCTCGCGGTGCGTGAAATCAGGGGTGAGCACCAGGACCGCGTCGAGGTCAGCTGCCAGCAGCTCGTCCAGCTCGGCGGTGATCAGCGCCTCGGGCAGGGCCTGCGCGGCATCGGCACGGCCGCGTTCGCTGATGTCGCACACCATGCTCACCACGCTGCCCTCGCCGGGGCGCTGCAGATAGCGGTGCAGGGAAGCACGCAGGCCGAAGCCTACGATTCCAACTTTAAGATCCATGGGAATTCTCCTTGTCGTCACCTGTCGGTGCGCTCTGACTAATTGTTGGTCGGGCCAATAGGCCCGGGGAAAAAGCACCGTGCCGCATGGCCCTCGCCCACCGGGTCGAGGCCCGGCTCGGCGGTGGCGCAGGATGGGCGGGCCACGGGGCAGCGGGTGTGGAAACGGCAGCCGCTGGGCGGATCGATCGGAGACGGCGGGTCGCCCTGCAGCATGATCAGCTGCCGGGACTTGCCTGGCTCCTGGCGAAGCTCCGGCGCGGCGGACAGCAGCGCCTGCGTGTAGGGGTGCGCGCTGCGGTCGTAGACCTGGTCGTAGGTGCCGGTTTCAATGACGCGTCCCAGGTACATGGCGGCCACCGTGTCGGAAATATGCCGCACGATCTGCAGGTCATGGGCGATGAACACGTAGCTCAACCCCAGTTCCTGCTGCAGCGAGGCCAGCAGGTTCACCACCTGCGCGCGCACCGAAACGTCCAGGGCGGAGACCGCCTCGTCGCAGATGAGCACCTTGGGATTCAGCGCGATGCCGCGGGCGATGCCGATGCGTTGCTGCTGCCCGCCGGAAAAGTTGTGCGGATAGCGTTCCAGATGGTCAGGATTCAGCCCCACCAGTTCCATCAGTTCGGCGATCTTGGCCCGCCTCCCGGACCGCGGCACGGCGTCGGGGTGGATTTCGAAGGGTTCCATGAGGATCTGCTCGATCGTCATGCGCGGATTGAGCGAGGCGTAGGGGTCCTGGAAGATCAGCTGGATGTTCCGGCGCATCTGCGCCCGTTCAGCTCCGTGCAGGGTGTTGATGTCCTGGCCTTCGAACAGGACCTGTCCCTCGGTGGGCTTCCCCAGTCCACTCAGCACGCGGGCCAGCGTGGACTTGCCGCAGCCGCTTTCCCCGATGATTCCAAGGGTTTCGCCCTGCCGGATTTCCAGGTCCACCCCGTCCAGGGCCTTGACGGTCTTGCGCGGGCCGAAGGGCATCGCCCGGGCCACCGGGTAGTGCATCTTGACGCCGCGAAGCTCCATGAGCGGGCCTTGGACTGAATCCTGCGGCTGTTGTTCAAGCTGGGTATTAAGCATGGACCAGCACCTCCTCGGATTTGAAGCACGCGGTGTCGCGCTGCAGCGCAACTGGCTGCAGGACGGGAATCGTGGCCGTGCATGCCTGGTCGGCCAGCGGACAGCGGGCGGCGAAGGAGCAGCCCTGCGGAAGGCGCAGCAGATCCGGCGGGCTGCCCGGGATGGCAGGCAGCTGCTGCCCCTTGAGCTCTTCGCTAGCGATGGACGCGGCCAGGCCCCGGGTGTAGGGGTGCGCCGGATGCGCCAGCACCTCGGCGGTCGGGCCACGCTCGATGATGCGTCCTGCATACATGACTGCCACCTCGTCGGTCACCTCGCGGACCACCGAAATGTCGTGGGTGATCAGGATCAGCCCCATGTTGTTTTCCGATTGCTGTTCCTTGAGCAGTTCAAGGATCTGTGCCTGGACCGTGACGTCCAGCGCGGTGGTCGGCTCGTCGGCGATCAGCAGTTCCGGATCCAGGGCCAAGGCCATGGCGATCACGATGCGCTGGCGCATGCCGCCGGAGAACTGGTGCGGATAGTCGTTCACGCGCTTGGCCGCGGCCGGGATGCGCACGCGGTCCATCATCTCGATGGCCGCCCGCTTGGCCGCCGCCCGGCTGTAGCCACGATGCACCCGGTACAGCTCGCCGATCTGGCGTCCCACCGGATGCACCGGGTTCAGCGCGCTGAGCGCATCCTGGAACACCATGGCCACGCTGGCGCCGTTCAGGCTGCGCCGGCGCTTGGCGCTGACCGCCAACAGGTCTTCCCCGTTGAGCAGGATCTGCCCATGGGTCACCCGCGCCGGAGGAGTATCCAGCAGGCCCATGATGGTTCGGGCGGTCACCGACTTGCCGGAACCCGACTCGCCCAGGATTCCCAGCGAGCGCCCGCGCTGCAGCGAGAGGTTGACCCCGTTGATCGCGGTCGCCACCCCCTGGCGGGTTGCGAATTCCACCCGGAGGTCCTTGATCTCCAGCAATGACGGTGCTGCTTCATGCGGCTTGTTCATCACTTGCCCTTCGGGTCGAATTCATCGCGCATGGCCTCGCCGAAGAGGACGAAACCGAGCACGGTAATGGTCAGGAAGATCGCCGGGAACATCAGCAGGTGCGGCGCCGCATCGATATACTCACGGGCTGCCGCCAGCTGCAGGCCCCAGGAGACCGCCGGCGGGGTCAGGCCGATGCCGATGAAGGTCAGACCGGCCTCGGCGGAAATCATGCCGCCCACACCAAGGGTCTGCAACACCAGCAGCGGGGTGATCGCGTTGGGCACAATGTGCTTGCGCAGGATACGGCCGTTGCCGGCGCCGAGCAGGCGGGCGGCCTGCACGTATTCGCGGTTGCGCACCTCCAGCACGGAAGAGCGCATGAAGCGCACGCCGCCGGGCCAGCTGAACAGGGCAAGCGCGAAAATCACGGTCCAGACATTGCGTTCGCCGAACAGCTGCAGCACCACGATGGCGGCGAGGATGAAGGGCAGGCCGAAGGCCATGTCGCAGATGCGGGAAATCACCGCATCCACCCAGCCGCCGAAGTAGCCGGCCAGGGCGCCAACGAGGGCGGCGATGCCGAAGGCGATGGCCGAGACCACGATGCCCACCAGGATCGAGGCGCGGGCGCCGTAGATGACGTTGGTGTAGTAGTCGCAGCCCTGGATGTCTATGCCGAACAGGTGCTCGGCACTGGGTGGCTGGTTGGACTTGAGGATGTCGCAGTTCTCGGTTGGACCCGGACCGAATCCGGTGAACAGCTGAGGGAACGCGGCCATCACGATCATCAGCAGCACGATGGCGCCCGAAATGACGAAGCGCGGTTTCAGCCACCAGCGTCGGTGGGCGCCGCGCACCTTGTCCGGGGCGCGGTCCACTGCCTTGGCGCCGTCGAGGGGATTAACCGTTGTTGTCGTGCTCATATTCTCACCCGTGGGTCGATCAAGCCGTAGGTCAGGTCAACCAGCAGGTTGAAGACCAGGTACACCAGCACCAGCAGGGTGGCGATGCCGACCACGATGGTGCCTTCCTTGTTGTTGATGGAACTGACCATCAGTCCCCCGATGCCCGGGATGTTGAAGATCGCCTCGATGATCACCGCGCCGCCGAGCATTCCGGCCAGGCTCAAGCCCAGGTAGGTGACCACCGGGATCATCGCGTTGCGCAGGGCATGGCCCCAGATGATGCGCTTGGGCGAAAGGCCCTTGGCCTTGGCGGTGCGCAGGTATTCGGCCCGCAGCACGTCCACCAGCGAGGTGCGCGTGAGCCGGGCCAGGCCGGCGGCCGCTTCCAGGGCCATGACCAGCGCCGGCAGGATGAAGGCCATGGGCCAGCCCGCGCGGATGCCGGCCGGATCCACCCAGCCAAGGTGCACCCCGAAGTAGGTCTGCGCGCCCAGGGCGATCACGAACCCGGGAACACCCATGAACAGCACCGTGAATACCAAAGCGAAATGGTCTCCTGCCTGGCCGCGGCGCAGTCCGCCGTAGACTCCGATGATCAGGCCGACGAACAGCTTGAGCACCCAGGCGGTCATGGCCAAGGCGAAGGTCGCGGGGAGGCGTTCGAGGATCAGGTCGAGCACCGGACGGCCGAAGAAGTCGATGCCGAAGTCTCCGCGGAAGACGCCCAGGATGTAGTTTCCGTACTGGATGATGAACGGGTCATCCAGGTGGTAGGCCTGGCGGATCTGCGCCACCGTGGCCTCCGGCAGCGGGCGCTCGCCGGTCAGCGCGGAAATCGGATCGCCGGGCATCAAGAATGTCAGTGCGTAGATGATGAAGGTGGCGCCCAGCAGCACCGGGATCATCTGCAGGATGCGCCGTACGGTATAACCCAGCATTGGTTACCCCTTTTGTCTGTGTGTTTCCGGCAAGCCGGGCGCCGGAAAATCATTTCCGGCGCCCGGCTTCCTGTCACGGTTCGTGCTAGCAGCCGTAGCCGGCGCGGTAGTACTGTAGGTCGCCCTGGACGTCGTTGAGCACGGCGCACTTGGACTGCAGTCCGTAGTCGGTAGGGATGAACAGCGGGATGGCCGGCAGGTCCTTGATGATGATCGCTTCGGCCTGTTTGAACAGCTCGGCCGACTTGGCGTCGTCCATTTCGGCGCGGGCTGCCTGGAGCAGCTTGTCGACCTTCGGGTTGGAGTAGGCGGTGGCGAGGTTTCCGTCGCCGCCGGTTTCATACTGGCTCAGGTACTGGTCCGAAGACTTGTAGGACCAGCCCCACAAACCGAAGGCGGCGCCTTCGAGCTTCTGGCTGTTGCGGCGCTCCGAGAGCTCGGTGCCGAGCATCGGCTTCATCTGCACGCTGATGCCCAGGTTGTCCTGGATCTGTTTGGCGATGGCCTGGACCAGCTGCTGGTCCGAAGCGGAGTTGCTTTCGATGACCAGGGTGCCGTCGAATCCGCCGTCATCGGCCAGGATCTTCTTGGCCTTCTCAGGATCGAAGGTGCAGGCGTCGCAGGAGCCTTCAACGTAGGAGTCCAGCGCCGGAGGCACCAGCGAATCCGATGGCTGGGCATGGCCCTTGAGCAGCGAGGTCGCGATGGCCTCCCGGTCGATGGACATCGACACGGCGTCGCGCAGCGCCTTCGAGGACAGCTCGTCGACATAGGCCGGGATCTGCAGGGTCTGTTGCTTGGAGCCGATCTTGACCTCGAACAGCGATTCCTCGCCCAGCTGGCTCTTGGCCTTGTCGACCATGGTGGCAGGCACGTTGCGGATCATGTCCAGGTTGCCGGCGGTCATGTCGGTGTAGGCGGGGTCGATCGAGGTGTAGATTTTTCCGACCAGCTGCTGCGCGCCGCCGGAGAAGCCGGCAGCGCCCTTGAATCCGTCCCACTTCTCCATGACGACCTGCTGGTTGTGGTCCCAGGAAACGAACTTGTACGGGCCGTTGGAAACCGGCGCCTCATCGTAGGCTGCCTCGTCGTCGAAGGCGCTTTCAGGCATCGGGCAGGTCGGGTTGGTGCTCAGGATTGCCGGGAAATCACGGTTCGGGGCCTTGAGGGTCACTGTCAGGTGGGTGTCGTCCACGACCTTCACGCCGGACAGTTCGGTGGCCTTCGCCGTGGAGCCGTCCAGCGGGTTCAGCTCGTCATAGCCCGCGAAGGAGACGAAGGTTCCGTTGCCCTGCCAGGCGTTAGCGCCGGTGGCGGTGGCGTTCCAGGCGTCGGCGAAGGAGTTCGCGGTGACCGGCGTTCCGTCATGGAAGGTCCACCCGTCCTGCAGTTCGATGTCCCAGACCTTGGCGTCATCGCTGGACACGGACTTGGCGGCCAGCGGTTCGAGCTCCTGGCTCTCGACATTGACTTCCATCAGGTTGGCGCACAGCGCCATGCCGATCTGGCTTCCCGGATCCTTCTGCGGAACGATGCTCTTCGGCTCGCTGGTCATGAACGACAAGGTCGCGATGTCCGAGCCGTTGCCAGACGCGGCCTGGCTGCCGGAGCCCGAGCAGGCGGTCGCGGCGAGCATCAGCGATGCGGCGCCGGCGACAAGCGCCAATTTCCTGGATTGCTTCATCCTGTTTCCTCCTACATGCGGCATTCCAGGCCTGTTCGCCGAGGTGTTGCTGCCGTCACATTTATTTATTTTATGAAATAAAGTAAACATGACAGGGGTGTGATGTCAAGAACAGGAAAAAAATTACTTAGCGCTAACCAGCTGCTGCAGGTTCTCGATGAACGCCAAAGGACTGCTCAACACCTCGTTGACCATAATGCTCGCGGCAAAAATCGACAGCGAAAGCTCGTGGTCGCTGGAGTACACCACACGCTGCCCGGCAACTCCTTGCTGCACGGACTTCTCGGTAACAGTCCGCTGCACGTGCGCCAGGGTTTCCGGCCGCTCGGCAGGCGTTCCCGCGATCACCAGCAGCCCCGGGTCCAGCAGGTCGAACAGCAGGGCGGCGGCCGTGGCGACATAGCCGTCGCGCTGTGCCACGAGCTGCCGAATCTGGGCATCCCCGGCATCATAAAGCCGGTCGATGTCTCCGTAGTTAATGACGTCGGTGCGATTGAGATCATGGGCACGGCGCACGGTCGCTTCATCGGTGGCCATGACCTGCAGGCAGCCTCGCCGGCCGCAGGCGCAGGGATAGCCAGCTGCGTCAACCTGGATGTGGGCGATGTTTCCCGCATGCTGGGAACGCCCGGCCCGGATCTGGCCGTCGCTGACCAGTACGGCCCCGAGGTCGGAGGTAATCACCATCAGCAGGAAGTCGGATTCCTTGGCGCCTTGCCCGTAGAACAACTCGGACTGGGCTGCGGCGCGGGCGTTGTTATCCAGGACCAGCGGTTGGGGAAGGGCTTCGAGCATCCGCTGCGCAGGAACCTGCGACCATCCGGCTCCGGCGTTCTCGACGATCAGCCCTTGCTCCCGATCTACGATGCCTCCGGTAGCCACCCCGGTGCCCAAGACCGGCCGTCCGTCGGCATGGTCCGCGACCAGTGTCTCTGCCTGGGCGATCACCAGTTCAAAGGCCTCTGCTGCGGTCATCCCCGAGTGCGGGACGAGCACGGAGGCTTTGGCAACTCCGTCCAGCCCGGTCAGCACGATACCCGTGACTCGCGGGCCGAGGTGGATCCCCATAACCAGGTTCGAGTCGGTGTCAACGCTCAGCGGAACCCTCGGACGGCCCTGCCCCGCGGCGACCGGGGCAGATTCGCTGATCAGCCGATGTTCCAGAAGGCTGGCGGCAATGCTGGTCACCGAGGCGGCGCTGATGCCGATGGCATTCGCGATGTCCTTGCGCGAGCGCCCGGGCTCCGCGAAGATTTCCTGGAGCACCGACGCGAAATTCCTGGCACGAGCCGGATCTGACCTGCGGGTCATGGCAAGGGCACCTTTCTCTCTGACCTCGCACTCTGGCAAAGGAAGACTCTCATCATTCTGTCATCTGCGATGCTTTCTTTCGCAATGCGCCGGGCGACTAGTTAGTGTCGAAGCAGCCCCCGCAGAGTTTCCAGGCCGATTCTTCCCAGCGGGTCATCGGGTCCCAGCGGTGAGGTGAGCATGGCGTAGCGCAGGGCCCAAGCCCGGGACCGCAGCCACGTGTCACTGCCTTTGAGGACCCCGTACTCGGCCAGCGCGCTGTCGCGGCTATCCGCGCTGAAGTGCAGCCACAGCATGCCCAGATCCGACGAGGGATCGCCCGCGCACAGATCGCCGAAGTCCACCAGCGCAGCTAGTTCGAAACCGTCCGGCCCGTTCTGGACGATGGTGTTGTGCGGGTGCGGATCACCGTGGAGCCAGTGTGCCGGTCCGTTGTATTCGGCGGCCTTCAGCCCGGCTTCCCAGATGGACTGGGCTGCTGGCCGTTGCGCGGTGGGCAGCAGCTCAATGCGTCCGCGGGTTGCATCGTCCAGCTCCCGCAACGGCCTTCCGCGGAAGGCGCTGCGCGGCGCCTCTGGCGGGGCCACTGCGTGCAGGGAGCGCAGGTATCCCGTAAATTGCCGCGCATAGTGGTCACGTTGGACACGGGAAATGCCGGCTGCACTCACTCCGGGAACATAACGGCAGATGGAGAAGCTCCAGGGATATTCCGCGGTCGGCATCCCGGAAAACAGCGGCGCACTCAGATCCAGTCCGCTGTCGGCCGCGGCCCGGTCCAACCATAGCCGTTCGCGCTCGGCCAGCTGCGCGGCCAAGGCCCGGCGGGGCACGCGCACCAGCAGCCGCTCCCCCAGCCGATAGACCTCATTGTCCCATCCCGTGGCCAGGTAGGAGATGGGAAGCCGCACCCACTGCTTCGGCGCCTGGCTAGCGACCAGCCGCTCCACGAGGGCCAGATCGATGGACGTTTCAGCCTCGGGAAAACCCGAAAGTGGTTGGGCGGTGGTCATCCAGCAATCCTAATGCAGACCTGGTGATGACCCGATCCGCTGGGGCCAAATGGTCGGAGCGGACGGGCTTACCGGGTGATTTGCAGCAGCTTGATCGGGATGACGCAGGAAGTACGGTCAAGATCATCCGTGGTTTTCAGCCGATTGTTCG
Source organism: Arthrobacter sp. AG1021 (assembly GCF_003633665.1). NCBI lineage: Bacteria > Bacillati > Actinomycetota > Actinomycetes > Micrococcales > Micrococcaceae > Arthrobacter > Arthrobacter sp. AG1021. The sequence continues at coordinate 313,554 of NZ_RBLB01000007.1, forward strand.
TCCCAGTGTCATCGCACCCGACCACGTCAGCGGGAATTGCGATGACTTCCAAGGTGCCCGGAGGCAATTGCTGCGGGACAGCGAACCCACCGATACGTTGACCTACCGGTATTCGTTCATCTTCGATTCGGCCACGGGACATTTGAACGCTTTCGAAGAAGTCGCGGTCAATGTCGACGGATTCGTCCAGGGCGGAACGCTCAACAGCATTACTGTCGCGCCCCTCTGATCCGATTCAACAAACGAGGCTCCCATTTCCGTCAGCGACGGAAACGGGAGCCTCAGTTGTTTGAGCAGCGAACCTTAGAGGCCCAGCTTCTCCATTACGATCTCGCGGACGCGACCGGCGTCGGCCTGGCCGCGGGTGGCCTTCATGACCGGTCCCATCAGCGCACCGATGGCCTGCATCTTGCCGCCCTTGATCTTCTCGACCACGTCTGGCATGGCCGCGATGGCGTCATCCACGGCCTTGCCCAGCGCGTCGTCGTCGTTCACGACTGCCAGCGAGCGCTTCTCGACGATCTCCGCCGGGGAGCCCTCCCCTGCCAGCACGAATTCCAGGACCTGGCGGGCGATCTTGTCATTGATCTTCTTCGCTTCGATCAGCGAGTTCAGCTCAACGATGGTCTGCGGCGTGACACCCAGATCCGCGATCTCCTTCTCGGCGGCCTTGGCCAGACGGGCGATCTCGCCCATCCACCACTTGCGGGCCACGGCGGCGGAGGTACCGGCGGCGATGGTCGCCTCGATCTCGTCCAGCACGCCGGCGTTCACGACGTCGCGGAACTCCTTGTCCGCGTAGCCCCACTCAGCCTTCAGCCGCTTGCGGCGGTCTGCCGGAGGCTCCGGCAGGCGGGAGCGCAGCTCCTCGACCCATTCGGCGGTGGTGACGATCGGCACCAGGTCCGGCTCCGGGAAGTAGCGGTAGTCATCCGCATCCGACTTCGGACGGCCCGAGGTGGTGGAGCGGGTGTCCTCATGCCAGTGGCGGGTTTCCTGGACGATCTTGTTCCCGGAATCCAGCACTGCCGCGTGGCGCTCGATCTCGAAACGCACGGCGTGCTCCACCGCGCGCAGCGAGTTCACGTTCTTGGTCTCGGTTCGGGTGCCGAACTTCTCGGCGTCCTTCGGCATCAGCGAAACGTTGGCATCGCAGCGCACGTTGCCGCGTTCCATCTTCGCGTCCGAGACACCCAGGTTCTTCACGATCTCGCGGATCGCTGCCACGTAGGCGCGGGCCAGCTCCGGGGCGCGCTTGCCGGCGCCCACGATCGGCTTGGTCACGATCTCCACTAGCGGCACGCCGGCGCGGTTGTAGTCGACCAGCGAGTAGTCGGCGCCCTGGATGCGGCCTGCGGCGCCGCCCATGTGGGTCAGCTTGCCGGCGTCCTCCTCCATGTGGGCGCGCTCGATCTCCACGCGGAAGACCTCGCCGTCCTCCAGCTCGATGTCCAGCCAGCCGTCATGGGCGATCGGGTCATCGTACTGGGAGGTCTGGAAGTTCTTCGGGGTGTCCGGGTAGAAGTAGTTCTTGCGGGCGAAACCGCACTTTTCGGCGATCTGGCAGTTCAGCGCCAGGCCGATCAGGATGGAGTACTCCACGGCGGTCTTGTTGACCACCGGCAGCACGCCGGGCAGGCCCAGGTCCACCGGGGTGACGTTGGTGTTCGGTGCGTCGCCGAAGGCGTTCGGGGCGTCGGAGAACATCTTGGTTTTGGTGTTCAGCTCCACGTGGACCTCGAAGCCCAGCACCGGATCATAGCGATCCAGGGCCTCGTCGAAATCGACTAGTTCATCGGTGTAGTTGCTCATGATTCCCTAGGCCTCCTGCGCGATCGAAGCGGTGTCAATGGCTGGTGCCTGCGAGATCAGGGTGTGGCCCCACTGCTTTTCCAGCAGGGTCTCCAGTGCGGCACCGGCGCGGTACAGGCGGGCATCCTCGTAGGCCGGAGCCAGGAACTGGATGCCCACCGGCAGGCCCTCGGACAGGCCGCCGGGCACGGTGATGCCCGGGACGCCGGCGAGGTTTGCCGGGATGGTGGCCACGTCGTTGAGGTACATGGCAACCGGGTCGTTGTCGTTCGCGCCGAGCTCGAAAGCCACGGTCGGAGCGGTCGGGGAGATCAGCACGTCGGCCTGCTCGAACGCGGCGTCGAAGTCGCGCTGGATCAGGGTGCGGACCTTCTGGGCCGAACCGTAGTAGGCGTCGTAGTAGCCGGCGCTCAGGGCGTAGGTGCCCAGGATGATGCGGCGCTTGACCTCGTCGCCGAAGCCGGCGGCGCGGGTGGCGCCCATGACGCGCTCAATGGTGAGCGGGCCCTCGGTCGGCAGCACACGCTGGCCGAAGCGCACGCCGTCGAACTTGGCGAGGTTCGAGGAGACCTCGGAAGGCATGATCAGGTAGTAGGCGCCCAGCGCGTACTTGAAGTTCGGGCAGGAAACCTCAACGATTTCCGCGCCGGCGTTCCTGAGCAGCTCAAGGGACTCGTTGAAGCGCGCCTGCACGCCCTTCTGGTAGCCCTCGCCCTGCAGTTCCTTGATGACGCCAACACGCACGCCGGTCAGGTCGCCGGCGGCGCCGGTCTGCGCGGCGGCCACCAGGCCTTCGAGGTCCTGCGGCAGCGAGGTGGAATCCTTCGGGTCGTGCCCGCCGATCAGTTCCTGCAGCAGCGCCGAGTCCAGCACGGTGCGGGACACCGGGCCGATCTGGTCCAGCGAGGAGGCCATGGCGATGGCGCCGTAGCGCGAGACCGCGCCGTAGGTCGGCTTCACGCCCACGGTGCCGGTGACCGCGCCCGGCTGGCGGATGGAGCCGCCGGTGTCGGTGCCCAGGGCCAGCGGGGCTTCGAAGGCCGCCACGGCTGCTGCCGAGCCGCCGCCGGAGCCGCCCGGGATGCGGCCCAGGTCCCACGGGTTGCGGGTCACGCCGTAGGCTGAGTGCTCGGTGGAGGAACCCATCGCGAACTCGTCGAGGTTGGTCTTGCCCAGCATCGGGAGCTTCGCGGCGCGGATCTTCTCAATCACCGTCGCGTCGTATGGGCTCATCCAGCCCTCGAGCATCTTGGATGCGGCGGTGGTCGGCTGGCCCTTGGTGACGATCAGGTCCTTGATGGCGATCGGCACGCCGGCCAGCGGGTGCAGCGCTTCGGCTTCGGCGCCGCCGGCGGCGCGGATGGCGTCCACCTCTGCGGCCACGGCGAGCGCTTCCTCGGCGTTAACGTGCAGGAAGGCGTTCAGGGTGCCGTCGACCTCGGCGATGCGGTCCAGGTGCGCCTGGACGGCTTCCACGGAGGTGGTTTCGCCGGCGCGCAGCTTGGCTGCCAGTTCGGCGGCGGAGAGCTTAATCAGTTCGTTCACGTGGATTATTCACCATCCAAAATTGCCGGGACCTTGAAGCGATCCGAGTCCGAATCCGGCGCGTTGAGCAGCACGTCGTCAATGCTCAGCGTCTGGCCCACCACGTCCTCGCGCAGGACGTTGGTCAGCGGGATCGGGTGGCTGGTTGCTGGAATGTCGGAGGAGGCGACTTCGCTGACAGACGCGATGGCCCCGACGATAGCGTCGAGTTCACCGGTCATCTTGTCCAGCTCTGCGTCGCTCATCTCGATGTGGGCCAACTGTGCCAGGTGCACAAGGTCCTCACGGCTGATGGCAGACATATATCTCCCTAGAATGGGCGGATGGGTTTCATAGACAAGTCTATCCCGTGCCGGACTGCCATCAGGCCGTAATGTGGCGCATCAGCTACGCTGTGCGCAATACCAAACCGGTCAGGTCCTGCCCCAAGGCGTTCTCCCAATATCCCACGACCCCGGACTGGGCTCCGGTCAAGCGCACCGGGCGGCGGATGATCTGCAGCTTCTTTCCGGCGGCGTCCTTGGTCAGGGCGACCCGCGGTTCGTCCGTAAAGGATTCGGTGTGGTGCTGCGGGACGGCCTTGCCGTCGGCGAACGCCTGCAGCTGCGCGGTGAAGACCGGGTCTCCTTCGGCGTCGTAGATGTAGCGGGTGCCGAGGATGCCATGCTCGCTGGTACCCAGCAGATACTTCTGGGCCCCGGGCAACGGCGCGTCCCGGTAGGTCAGCGGTACGTGGTAGATGACGTCGCTCAGATCGGCGTTATCCGCATAAAGACGGAACTCGATGCCGACCTCCCCGGCAGGGTCTTCCAGCCGGAACCCCCCGACGTGGATGAGCTGCGGCTTCTTCTTGCCGGTGAAGAAATCCTGGCGGACCAGCCAGTCTTCAACCAGCTCGTTTTTGCTCGGCTTCATCGTCGTGTTGTAGATGATTCCCATGCGCATCGACTTTCAGGTGGGTTGTTTTGGCACAAGCACTGCACCAAATGATCAGGAGCCAGGACGTTTATGCCTAGCATAGACGGCCTGGAAACTAACTGCGAGTGGACCACCGGGGAGCAAACCCAGACCTACGGGACAACGCTGTTTGAAGACGATGCAGTTGTGCTGCGAGAGTCCGAGCCGGAGGACTTCGCGGTGCTATCTCTGTCGTTGAACGATCCGCGATGGGCCGGGGCGCAGCAAAAGGTTGCCAAGCCCCAGCTTTCCCAGCATCCGGCGGACCGGTTCGCGTCCTGGTGCCGCAATCGGTCGGAGGGCGGCGATGCAGGCTTCAGCATTTTCGAGGAAACCACCGCTCCCCTGGTGGGGCATGCGACGTTGTACGGCGGCACGCTCCCCGTCGCATTGCCGACCTGTCGATCATGACCGGCCCGAAATACGTGGACAAGGGATTGGTCACCCGCGCGATGAAACTCATGTGCAGTTATGGTTTCAAGGCATTGGGCCTGCACCCCGTCAGCCTGCGCGTGGCTTCCTATAACCCCGGGCCATCCGAGCCTGGGAAAAGGCTGGTTTCAATATCGAGGGCAGTGAACGGGATTCGCATTTCCATGACGAGCTCATCGTGGGAATCGTGGACTGCGGCTACTTCGCCAGCTGACACCGTATTCTTGGCCGGTTGTACAGTTCGAAGGTGCACAGATAGGCTACCGGCAAGCAACCGAAGCTGTCCGTGGCTGCACAAGGATATCTGCAGTCTGACTTGAAGTATCATTCATACTCACCGGCGGCCAAAGCCGCAGTCAAGCGGTAGACCGACAAGGAGAAAATAGATGAAGCAAGGCCGCATCGCAGCGTTGGCAGCTTGCCTGTCCTTGGGACTTGTCTCCTGTACGAGCCCTGGTCTGCCGCAAGGGGAGGAAATCCCGACGCCAACACCCACCACTTCTTGCGATCGACCATATGTGGTCAGTGCGGGGCAGTCCGAAGGAAAACCCCAATTCATCCGGGTCGACAGGTTCTACGATCAGGATCTGGGCAAAACAGTGCTCGATCAGGAAGTTGCATCTTCCGTCGCGTGGACCCCGCTGCCCGCATGGGACAACCTTGATGCGGTTGTCACTGCAGTGAATGCCGTATCTCCTGACCGGCTCGAAGAACTGCCCTTCCCCCGCGCCGGCGAATTTGATTCGCTGCTCGCCAATTCCGATCGATCTGCCGGCAATTTGGTGTACCTCGCCGCGACGCCGCTGACCCATGAATTCAGCGTCCAATGCCAGAATGAGCCGGAAAACCGGTACAAGCTGGAATTCTCCACGTGGATCGATCCCGACTCGGGAGTTCTGGACTGCTCCTTGACGCTGGATGCGAAAGCTCCGGATGCGGCGCGCAAGGCGTACGGGGCCTACTGCCAAGAGGCGTAAGCCGCAATCAGAAACTGCCCTCCAGAAATTCCTGGAGGGCAGCGTGAACCTGATGCCTACTGTGCAGCCTTGAGCATGTCCTTCACCAGCGGACCTGCGGTCTGCGCTCCTCCGTTGCCGTCTTTGACGAATGCGGCAATGGCGATGTCACCCTGGGCGCCAATGGCCCAAGCGTGGGCGTTGCGCTCGCTGTCGTATTCGGCGGTGCCGCTCTTGCCAATAATCTTCCCGGTGCCGGTGCCCTTCAGGTCCTTGAGCGTTCCGTGGTCGACGACGGCGGCCATCATCGTGGCCAGCTCGCTGGCTTCCTTCTCGGTGAGCTTGGACTTTGCGGCTTCGGGCGCCTTGGGTTCCGGTGAGATCACCAGCTTAGGTGACACGGTTTGTTTGGCCTGGACGGAGGCTGCGACAGTCGCCATGCCCAGCGGCGAGGCTTCCACCACACCCTGGCCGATCATGTTCGCCGCCTGCTCGGTTCCGGTGGAATCGGTGGGCACCGAACCGAGGACCGCGCCGGCTCCGGTGCCGTCCTCACCGGTCAGCCCCAGGGCCGCCGCGGCCTCGGCCAGCTTGGTTCCGCCGATCTTTTCGCCTTCGTCAACGAAGACCGTGTTGCAGGACTGGGCGATGGCCTCGGACAGCGGGATTTTGCCCAGTGCCGAGGCCGGGTAGCCGTCGAAGTTCTTGAAGGTCTTGCCGTCAATCACGGTGGTGGCCTTGCAGTCGAATTTGGTGCTGGCGCTCGCGCCGTCACGGAGCATTGCCAGGGCGCTGATGACCTTGAAGGATGAGCCCGGGGCATATTTCCCCAGCAATGAGGTGTTCAGTCCCGAGGACACCGGGCCGGAGGAAGCGGCAAGCACCGCGCCGTCGGACGGCCGGATGACCACGATGGCCGAGTTGGATTCGGCCTCCTGCAGCAAATCGTCGGCTTCTTTCTGCAGGTCCTGGTCCAGCGTCAGCTGCACGTCCTTGCCGTCCACCGGGTTGCTGGAGAACAGCTCGGACTGGGCTTCCTTGGCCGCGTTGTAGCGTGAGATGGTTACCCCTGCGGTGCCCGAGAGGGTGTCGTTGTAGGTTGCCTGCAAGCCGGAGAGGCCTACCTGGTCCCCTGCATGGATCTTGCCCTCGGACTTCTCGACGATTTCCGCGGTGGCTTCGCCGACCGAGCCGAGCAGCGGCCGGGCGAAGGAGCGGGTCGGAGCGAGCGGGATCTGGTCGGCCTGCCCGACGGCTCCCGGGATTTTGGCGATCTGCTCGTCGGTGACCTCGCGGGTTGCGTCATCGCGCAGGACGATGGCCTGCACCCAGGCTTTCTCGCCGGCGGCCTTGACCTTGGCCACGAAGGCGTCTTCGTCGATGTCCACGAGCTTGGCCAGCGTCTTTGCTGAGGATGCCCATTCATCGCTGGTCGCCCGGGTCTTGTCGATGCCGACATTGATCACCGGACGCTCGGTGACAATGTTCTTGTCTTCCCCGTCAGTGATGTTGCCGCGCTGGCCTGGCTCGAATCTGGCCGCCAGGAAGTCGCCTTCGGCCATGTCCGGCGCGAGGATCGAGGGGTCGAAGCGCAGCTGCCAGCTCTTGCCTTCGTCGTCGTATTGCCAGACGGCCTGGGTCTGGTAGCTCAGATCCGTCTCGGTCTCATCCACATCCCAGACGGTCTGGATGGTAGCGGTAGCGGTGGTGACCCCGTCCTGCTTCTGGTCATCCGTGGCCACCGAACTGACGGTGCTGGTGCGCTTGATGTCATCTAGTTTGCCGAATGCCGTGTCCAGCGTCGCCGCGGCCGCGGCCGCATCAGAGTTGCTGAACGCGACACCCGAGAAGTCGCCGGAATTCAGCGCGGCGGCCAGCGCGTCTGCCGACGGAGCCGGGTCTGCAGGGGCTGAACTGCAGGCGCTCAGGGTGCCTGCAACAAGGCTCGCAACTGACAGGGCAATGACTTTTCGGCGAAGTGCACTCATGGCGCCATTCTATGGCCCGGCGCTGAGAACCAACAATGACATGACTGTTAACCGAGATCCATGGTGTAAACGACCAGCAGGATCTCGGTATTGGGCACGTACCAGTCGCGCTGCGCGCAGTGCGCAAATCCCAGGGATTCGTAAAGGGCCCGGGCCGCGGTCCAGTTTCCTCCGGTGGTCAGCGAGACCGTCTGCACCCCCGGAAGCTGCCGTGCACGCTCGATCGCGGCAAGCACCATGGCCTTCCCTGCACCCGAACGCTGCACCGCAGGATCCACGCTGAGCATGCGGATCTCCAGTTCGCCTGCGCGGGCGATGTCGGCATATTCGCTGCCGAAGGGAACCAGGGTCATGGAGGCAATGACCGCGCCCTCGCGACGGGCCACGTAGACTTCCGCCTTGGCCGCGCGGTCCGCGACCCTGCGGACGAACTGCATGTACTCGTGCTGGGGGTCGTCGAAGTGCCCGGCCGCCAGGTAGGCGTCAACGGTAAGGTTGCCGACTCGCTCAAAGTCGGCTGGCGCGGCTGGTTCGATAACCAGTCCGTCGCAGGTCACGCGAAATTTATCAATCAAAGACATGGTTCGTTAATAGTGCCACCGTTCGACTACCGGATCCCATGGGGTCGCTGTGCATCTACGGCGGCAATATCCAGGACACCCAACAGCTCTCCGCCCTCATGACCCAGATCCGCCAGGCGTCCCCCAACGCCATTCTGGCACTGGATGAAGAGGGCGGAGACGTCACCCGGCTGCACTACCGCGACGGCTCCAATCAGCCGGGCAACGCGGTGCTGGGCCGACTCGACGACCCGCAGCTGACCCGCGCCAGCGCCCGGGCCATCGCCAGGGAGATGCGCGCCTACGGTTTCAACCTGAACCTGGCGCCCGACGCGGACGTGAACACCAACGCGCAGAATCCGGTCATCGGGGTGCGCTCCTTCGGGATCAGCCCGCGCAAGGTGGCAATGCACACGGCCGCGTTCACCGTGGGGCTGCAGGGGGAAATGGTCGCCGCGTGCGCCAAGCACTTCCCCGGCCACGGTGACACCTCCACGGACTCGCACCTGTCGCTGCCGGTGGTCGCGGTGGATCCCTTCACCCTGGCCGAACGCGAGCTGGCCCCGTTCACCGCGGCGATCCAGACCGGCATCGCCGCCATCATGACCAGCCACATCATGGTCCCGGCGCTGGACGCGGAGAACCCCGCCACCTTCTCCAGTGCCATCTTGGGCAAGCTGCTGCGCGATGAACTGGGGTTCACCGGCGTGATCGTCACCGACGCCCTGGACATGGCCGGCGCCAGCGCGGAAACCGGAATCCCCGTGGCCGCCGTGCGTGCGCTGCGCGCCGGGGCCGACCTGCTGTGCCTGGGCACCGACATGAAACGCGAAGACTACGAACAGGTTGTCAACGCCATCCTCCACGCGGTGCACGAAGGCGCCTTGGATCCCCAGCGCCTGCGCGATGCGGCGGCCCGCAACACCGCCTTGGCCACCCACTACCGGGTGCAGGACGAGGCCTGCGAACCATGCGAGCTGGTGACCGGCGATTGGTCCAAGGCCTTCGAAACCACCTCCGCGGTCGAAGGCTGGATCGCGGATCCTGCCGAAGTGCAGCTGGTCCAGGTGGACACCGACAGCAACATGGCCGTGGGACACGTGCCGTGGGGCCTGTCCGAGACCCATGCCGTGCATGAGCTCGCCGCCCAGCTGCGCCAGGACGGACACCGCGTACTGGTGGTCAACTTCGGTTGGCCGGCCCCGCGCGCCGACATCACCACCTACGGCGCCTCACCGGTGCTGGCGCGCACCGTGATCGAGATGTTGCAGATTCCTGCGGCGCAAAAGTGCTAGCGACGCAGGAAACCTGCAAGAATAGTAATTTCACGGTCCTGCCCTTGCCCTGACTCCGGCTGGCCGCGGCGCCGCCCGGCGCACCCCGTTATTTGAAGATTGGATCCTCCTTCTATGCGCGTACTGATTGGTTCGAGCGCCGACCAGGTAGCTCGTATCGCCGCTGACAACGTCCTGGCCGGCCTGGCCGAGCACGGGAACGGCAAGCGGCAGGTGCTGGGCTTGGCTACCGGTTCATCCCCGTTGGGGCTGTACCGCGAACTGGGCAAAGCGGTCTCCGAATCACGCGCGGACTTCTCTGACACGCTCGGTTTCGCGCTGGACGAGTACATCGGCATCCCGGACACCCACGAGCAGTCCTACCGCCAGACCCTGGTCAACGAGGTTTGCAACGTCATCGGCCTGCGCCCGGAGAACCTCTGCGTGCCGCAGGGCACCGGCGACTCGGTAATCGCGGTCCAGGTAGCAGCGGATGCCTACGATGCCGCAATCAAGGCAGCCGGCGGCGTCCAGGTCCAGATCCTTGGCATCGGAGCCAACGGCCACCTGGGCTTCAACGAGCCAGGCAGCGCGCTGACCAGCCGCACCCGCATCAAGCGGCTGGCATCCAAGACGCGCGAGGACAACGCCCGCTTTTTCGCCGGCATCGAGCACGTGCCGACCCACTGCGTCACCCAGGGCCTTGGCACCATCCTGGATGCCGGCCGCCTGGTTCTCGTGGCCACCGGCGCCGGCAAGGCCGACGCCATTGCCGCCGCGGTCGAAGGCCCGCTGTCCGCAGCATGCCCCGGCTCGGTACTGCAGCTGCACCGCGACGCCGTTGTGGTACTGGACGAGGCAGCTGCCTCCAAGCTGACCCAGCGCGAATACTACGACGATGCGGCAGCCGGAATTTCCGAAGAGAATCTGGTCGTCGTCTAGTCTGGCCTTATGGCCGTCTACTTCGAGTGCGTCTCCCGCACGTCCCAGAGCGTCCAGGCGCTGTGGGACAAGTCCCTGAATATCGACGCTCACACGGAATCCATGAAGGATTCCGCAGAGCGGGCCGTCGCCGGTGTCACCACTGGAATGATCGGCCTCGGCGAGCAGGTGACTTGGCGGGCGACGCACTTTGGCGTTCTCCTGCGCATGACCTCACGGATCACCGCGCTGGAGAAGCACAGATCATTCACGGACGAGCAGCTGCGTGGCCCGTTCAAGCACTTCCGGCACGTCCACGAGTTCATCGACTGCGGCCATGAAACCGTGATGATCGACAAGATCAGCTTCGCCGCGCCGTGGGGCCCGCTGGGCTAGCTGGCGGAAAGACTCGTGCTGAGCTGGTACATGCCACGGCTGATCCGCAGCCGGAATAGTTTCCTTCTGGGAACCGTAGGCTGACTATTTCAAGACTTCAATGCGAGTATCCAGTTCATGGATCCATGCGGCACACGCGGCGTAGTCTTCGTCGCAGCCCGGAACGCCGCCGTGGACCGTCACCACCAGCTGGCCGCTCGTGTTCCGCGGATCCACCGGCAGCATCGCGTGCATGGAGCCGTCCGCCGGCATCTGCGCCTGGCTCTGGCCCTCTTGCGGTACTGGGGCATCCGTCACCGAGAATTCAAGATAGATCAGCTGCCCATCGCGCAGGTCCAGGTCGCATCCAGCAGGATCCACCACCACTTCGAGGTCTTCCCCTGCAGCGCCCTTGCCGCCAACCAGATACGGCGTATTCAGTTCGCAGGATTCATCTTTTCCTGTATCGGGTAGGAGCATTGAGGCCACGATTCCAGTTGCGGCAACTCCCACCAGCCCGGCCAGGATCAAGGCCGTTCGTGTTACCCAACTGGCTATCTTGAGCATGCTGTCCCTCCCGCATCTTCTGCCACCGGTGGCCTGCCCGGTGGAGACGGGATGCCTCCGCAAACTGCCGCGCCGGAGCGAAAACCCCGGTCCGCACTAGGCTTGGGAGCATACCAAAGACGACAACTTGCGAGGTACTACTCCATGCAGCTCACCAGGGATGCTCCCGCTGCCCAGAAAGTCCGACAGTTGGCACTCGTTTTTTCGCATGTGCTTTCACCGGCGGCCTTGGCGACCTTGCTGCTGCTCTCAACGCCGCTGCGCCGCGCGCAGGTGGGCTGGTCCGACGCGCTGGTCGCCGCCTTGTTCACCACGATCATCCCGTGGCTGGTGCTGCTGGCGGCGAAGCTGCGCGGCATGGTCACCGACATGCACGTGACGCAGCGGCGGCAGCGGCACCGGCTGTACGCGCTGGCTGCCGGGTCCATCCTCGGCGGCCTGCTGCTGCTCCAGGTCATGAATGCCGGCGCAGCGATGTTCCGCGAAGTTCTGGCGATCTTGCTTGGCCTGCTTGTCGTGTCGGTGGTCAATTTGTGGTGGAAGGTCTCCGTGCACCTGTCGGTGGGAACCTATGTGGCATTGCAGGCCGCCGACGGCATGGGCGGGTACATGCCTGTGGTCGTCGCCGGCATCGCGGTGCTGTCCTGGGCGCGGATCCGCAGCGGAGAGCACACCGCCTCACAGGTGTGCGGCGGTGTGCTGGTCGGCGTGGCGATCCACTATGCGAGCAATCTGCTCGGCACGGTATTGAATTAGGCGGCTGGGACGTTCACGGCGCTTGCGCTCACTCGGGCATCGGCAGCTTGGAAGAGTCCACCAGTCCCGCGTACTGCCATCCCGGATAACCCACGGGCCGCCCGACCAGGGTTCCGGCTTCCTCGGCGATCAGCGCGCCGGCGGCCCAGTCGTATTCCCGGGTGCCGAATTCGGCGTAGGCATCCAGCGCGCCCTCGGCCACCAGGCACAAGTCCAGCGCCGCAGAGCCCAGCCGGCGCACGTTCACGTAGTCCCCGATGACCTCTTGCAGCACCGATGCCTGGAATTCCCGGCGTTCGGGGTCGTAGCCGAAACCGGTAGCGAGGATTCGGGCCTCGGTGTCGGCCGGTCCGTGCAGCTGGGTGATCTTGCCGGTGTGCAGGTCCTGCTTCCAGGCGCCCAGCCCGCGTCCGGCGAAGTACTCGACGTGCAGCGCCGGGGCCACAATGGCAGCGGCCACCCAGCGCTCGATCCCGTCCTCGGTCTTCTCGCAGGCCGCCACCGATGAGCAGTAGTAGGCGATATTGCGCACGAAGTTCGTGGTGCCGTCCAGCGGATCGATGCTCCAGCGCAGACCGCTGGGATTGGCCGGCCGGTCGCTGGGGTATTCCTCCCCGGTCAGCTCGTCATTCGGCCGGGTGGTCACGATGGTCGCCCGGATGGCTTCTTCCGCGGCGCGGTCGAAGTCGGTGACCCAGTCCCCCGCTGCGGACTTCTCATTGGTGTTGAACTTCGACTCGTCACGGCGGGTAAGGACCTCGGCGCCGGCTGCTGCCGCCCTGCGCGCCAGCAGCACCAGCGGATCGTGGGAAATGGCTCGATCCATGGCTTTATGCTCCTTCCGGTGCGGAAAGCGCCGCTTCGCGGGCTGCATCCGGCCCCTGTTCGAGCAGGATGCCGAAACCGGCTTCATCGAGCACCGGCACCCCCAGCGACTGGGCCTTGTCCAGCTTGGATCCGGCGGCCTCGCCGGCCACCAGGAAATCGGTTTTCTTCGAGACGCTGCCGGTGGCCTTGCCGCCGCGTACGATGATCGCTTCCTTGGCGGTGTCGCGCGAGTAGTTCTCCAGCGTCCCGGTGACCACGATGGCCAGGCCTTCGAGGTTCTTGGTGATGTTCGCGTCGCGCTCGTCGACCATCTTCACCCCGGCCGCCTGCCAGGCGCTGACGATCTCGCGGTGCCAGTCGACCTTGAACCAGTCGACCAGGGCCTCGGCGATGATGGAGCCCACCGAGTCGATCTGGCTCAGCTCCTCCACCGCGTTGCCGGCATCAATGACCTCAAGCAGCGCGTCCATGGAACCGTAGCGGGTGGCGATGGCGCGGGAGGCGTTGGGTCCGACATGGCGGATGGACAGCGCCACCAGCACCCGCCACAGCGGATTGCCCTTGGCCTTCTCCAGCTCGTCGAACAGCTTCTCGGTGCTCTTGGTCGGCACCGAGGGCTTCTTCGCGGTGGCCTTGGTGAAGAAGTAGGGCACCAGATCGAACCTGCCCGTTCCCTCCCCCTTGACCCGCTTTTCGCGCCAGACCTTGACCTCGGCCAGCTGATCCAGCTTGTCCTTCAGGTCGAAGAGCTCGGCTTCGTTGCGCAGCGGGCCCGGGCCCGCCGGCAGGATCAACCCGCCCTGGGTGGCCGGGTCCTCGCCCGGCCCGCTGGTCAGCGCGGCCGCGGCCTCGTAGCCCAGCGCCTCGATGTCCAGGGCGCTGCGTCCGCCCAGGTAGGCGACGCGTTCGGTGAGCTGCACCGGGCAGGATTCCGCGTTCAGGCAGCGGATGTCCACGTCGCCTTCCTTGGCCGGGGCCAGCGGCTGGCCGCAGGAGGGGCATTCGGTGGGCATGATGAAGTCGACTTCGGTGCCGTCGCGCAGCGCGAGCACCGGGCCGACGATCTCCGGGATCACATCTCCCGCCTTGCGCAGGATGACGGTGTCCCCGATCTTCACGTTCTTGGCCTTGACGACCTCCTGGTTGTGCAGGGTCGCGCGGGCCACGGTGGACCCTGCCACCAGCACCGGTTCCATGACGCCGAAAGGGGTCACCCTGCCGGTGCGCCCGACCTGGACCTGGATGTCCAGCAGCTTGGTGTGCACTTCTTCCGGCGGGTACTTGTAGGCCACGGCCCAGCGCGGCACGCGCGAGGTGTAGCCCAGCTGCTCCTGGGTGGAGAGGTCGTCGACCTTCACCACGATGCCGTCGATGTCGTGGATCAGTTCATGGCGCTTCTCGCCGTGCTCGGCAATGAACTCCCTCACCTGGGCCAGCGACTCGACCACGCGGCCGTACGGGGACACCGGCAGTCCCCACTCGCGCATCAGCTCGTAGGCCTGGGACTGCTCGGTGATCGGGAAGTCGCGGCTGCGCCCCAGCCCGTGCACGAACATGCGCAGCGGGCGCTTGGCGGTCTGTTCCGGGTCCTTCTGGCGCAGCGAGCCGGCGGCGGCGTTGCGCGGGTTGGCCAGCGGCGCCTTGCCCTGCTCGATCAGCGCCTCGTTGTAGGCGTTGAAGTCGTCGGTGGCGATGAAGACCTCGCCGCGGACCTCGAATTCCGCTGGCCAGCCCGAACCGGAGAGCTGCTGCGGGATGTCGCTGATGGTCATGGCGTTGTGGGTGACGTCTTCGCCGGTAGTGCCGTCGCCGCGGGTGGCGGCGCGGACCAGCTTGCCGTCGCGGTAGGTGAGGTTCAGGGCCAGGCCGTCGATTTTCACCTCGCACAACCAGCGCACGGGAATCTGCGGGTGCAGGCGGTTGGCGTTGGCGCCGGCGCGTTCCAGCCAGGCATCCAATTCCTCCAGGGAGAACACGTCTTCCAGCGAGTACATGCGGCTGGCGTGGGTCACCGGGGCGAAGGCCGCGGACACCTCGCCGCCGACCTCCTGGGTGGGTGAATCCTGGCCCGCCAGGATGGGGTATTGGGCTTCGAGCAGTTCCAGCTCCTGGAACAACGCGTCGTATTCGGAGTCCGAGACCAGCGGGGCATCCTGCTGGTAGTAGGCTTCCCGATGCGTCCGGATTGCCTCGACAAGCTCGTCGTGTCGTTCACGCGCCGGTGCAGGCGGGGCGTTCGTGGTCTCAACTGGCGTTACGTCATTTTCACTCACGTATCCAATTGTGCCCCAGGGAGCCGACGGATTCACCACGCCCACACCACATTGCCAGAAGCCCTCCCCGGCCCGCCGACGTGGGCTTGCGGCGACTGGATCAGCGGCGGAGGGCGCGCCAGGGAACGGCGGCAGGAATCCAATGCCCTGAACCAGCGGCAGCGTGCGCCCCTGGCCCAGGAGCCGCCACGACGCCGGCGGGCCTACAGTGCCGGAGCCTGGGTTGCGGTTCCAGGCGGCACGGGGGGCGCCAGCACGTCGATGACAATCACAGCGATGTTGTCCCGCCCTCCGGCTTCCAGCGCGGCGCCGGTCAGCACCTCGGCGGCAACTTCGCGGTCCTTGTAGCTGACCAGCAGGCTCTGCAGCAGGTCCTCGGTCAGCTCGCCGCTCAGCCCGTCCGAGCACAGCAGATAGCGGTCCCCGATGCGCGGCTGCAGCACGGTGATGTCCGGATGGCTTTCGGCCCCGGCGCCCAGCGCGCGGGTGATCAGGTTGCGGTGCGGGTGGTTCCGCGCCTCCAGCTCGGTGATCTGGCCGGCATCAACCATTTCCTGCACGGCAGAGTGGTCGCGGGTCAGCTGCTGCAGGGCCCCGTCGCGCAGACGGTAGCCGCGCGAGTCGCCCACGTTGACCAGCGCCAGGTTCGGCACTTCCTCGATAACAGGCATCGCGGCGGTGGCCGGGTCCTGTCCGCGGCGGTGGGCCTCGAGCATTTCCGGGGTGATCTTCGAAATGACGTCGGTGGTGCCCTGAGCCGCGAAGCCCTGGGTCCACGGAGGGATGGCCACCGGCGCGGTGACCGAGTCGCGGCCCTGCCCGGAGGCCTTAATCAGCACCAGCGCGCACAGCGTGGTGCCGCCGCGGGACTCCAGCGCCTCGCGGATGCGGTCATCGGCCAGCTGCACCTGCCGCTGGACCTGCTGCACGGTGGGCAGGCTCGGCACGGAGGTCTTGGCCGCGCGGGTGCACAGCTCTTCCATGGTCTCCACGGCCAGCTGGCTGGCTACTTCGCCGGCCTCGTGGCCGCCCATGCCGTCCGCCACCGCATAGGCCACCTGGCCCAGCAGGATGCGGTCCTGGTTCTCGGTGCGCCGCCGGCCCACGTCGGTGCGCCCGGCAGCGGCAAGGACGAAGGGGACGGACTGGGCTTCTGCGTGCATCAGTCCACCACCAATCCGGTGCCCTCGCCATGGGACAGTTCAAAGGGCTGGATCTCCCCGAAGCCGCGCACCGCAGTGATTTCCTGGGCGGTGAGCACGAACCGCGGATCGTTTTTCAGCGTATTGGCGGTCAGCGCGTCGGTGAGCACCGTGCCGGGTTCAGCCAGCGAGGTCAGCCGGGCGGCCATGTTCACCGTCGGTCCGTAGATGTCTCCCAGCCGGGAGAGGATGCGTCCCCAGACCACCGCGCCGCGGGTCTGCGGCAGCATTTCATCGGCTTCGAACTCCTGCGACAGCGCCAGCGCGATCCGGGCGCCTGCCTGCGGGGTTTCGGCCACGTACAGCACTTCGTCGCCGATGGTCTTGACCAGCCGGCCGCCGCCCACGGAGATGATCTCCGCGCTCTTGGATTCGAAGCGCTGCACCATCTTGGCCAGCGTGCGTTCGTTCATGCGCCGTGACAGCGAGGTGTAGGAGACCAGGTCCGCGAAACCCACCGCGCGGGCCAATGGCAGCGGGGTGTCGTCGTCCCCGCCCCCGCCCTGGTTGTAGGCGGCCACGCCGGCCTCGGCGCGCAGCGCCATGCGGTGCACCGCGGAGTTCAGCTGGCGGCGCCATGAGTAGAGCAGCAGGTTCTCGATCTGCGGGATCAGGTCCGGCAGCATGTCGAACAGCTGGCGCCTGGCCTGGCGGTCGGACATGTTCTGGTTGGCGATCATGTCCTCCACGAGCGCCTCGATCTGCCAGACCACCATGCGGTCGGTCATCTGGCCCACCGAACGCATCAGGGAGATGGCGGTTTCCTCGGTCAGCTGCCCTTCGCGCACCATGCCGACCATCGTGGCCAGCGCTTCCTCGTCACGCTTGGTGAAGAAAACGTCGTCGTCGCTGAGTTCCGGGAAGCCGATCGCGCGCCAGAGCTTGCGGGCCGAATGCAAGGAGATGCCGGCGTCGGCCGCCACCTCGCGGCGGCGCAGCTCGCGTTGCCCGCCGATCAGCTGGCGTTCCAAAGCCGCGACGGTGTCGCGGATGGCGTCGGGGGTGTGGGCCGGGACCTGCAGCGGTTTCTCCATGGCCTGGGCGAGTTCCAGGATCGGATCCGCTTCGGGGGCGGTCTCCACCGGGGCGTGTTCGCGGGCCTGGTGGGCCGCGACGGAGGCGGACTGCGGAGTGTCGGCCCGTGGCGTATTGCTGTGCTCGGTGCTCATGGAGCCATGCCCTCACTCTTGGATGCCTCGGTCTGCACCGGGGACTGGTTGTTGCGCAGGTTGGTTATCGCGTCGATGGCCAGGGACCTGAAGTACGGGACGGAGGGAACGTGGGCAATCCTGACGTAGCCATGGCCCAGCACGATATCCAAGGTGCCGGCGCGGGTCATGGCGTTCTGCTTCTTGGTGTGGGCAATCAGGTCGCGCACCGTATACAAACCCACCGACTGCAGCTTGCCGGAGGTGAAGGACGAGCGGAACAGGATCCGCTCGGTGGTCAGCACGATCCGGCTGCGCAGCCAGCGCACCCACGGGGCCACGCACCAGATCAGCGTCAGCGCCGCCCAGAGGACCAGCGTCACCACGACCCACAGTCCGGCGTTCTCCGCCAGCCAGGGCGAAAGGTCGGTGCGGCTGAGGTAGCCGAGCAGGAACGTGCAGACCACGGTCAGCAGCAGGAAAACGACAATTGGTTGTCTCAGCACTTTGGAATGTTCACGCGTCTTGATGATCACGCGTTCCCTCTCATGCAGCGGCACCTTCATCGTCAGTATCCTCGTCCCTCCTGCCCTGGTTGGTCCTTGAAGCCTCAGTTCTACTAATACTAGTCCCGGTGCAGTTGCACTAGCAGGTTAGGCGTACTTTCCATCGGCGCGCCGCACATGGTGGACGTCCCCGGCCAGCACCCGGTGGGTGCGTGCGGCGCCGTCGCGCACCAGCAGCGCGCCGTCGGGTTCAAGGTCCACCGCTTGGCCTTCAAGCAGGCTCCCATCTGGGAATTCAACACGGACGTCGTGTCCGAGCGTAGCCAGCTTCGCGGCGACCATGCCAGCCAGGCTGGCCCCGGAGAAGCCATTCATCCCGGCCGCGGCATTGCCGCGGACTTCGCGGAAGGCGATATCCAGGGCGGCGAAGCGGCGCAGATAGCCGGTTAGCAGGGCGCTGCGCGACACCGGCGATCCGCTGGCCAGGCGCAGCGAGGTGGCGGTGGGGACCGGCAGCTCGGTGGCGTCCTGGTCCACGTTCATGCCGGTGCCGACCACCACGCCGAAGCCCTTCGGCGTGGAAACCAGCTGGGCCAGGATGCCGCAGATCTTCTTGTCCCCGGCCAGCACGTCGTTGGGCCACTTGATGCGGGCTGCCACCCCGGTGAGTTCTTCAACGGCCTGGCACCAGGCCAGGGCCGCGAGCATGGTGTACCAGGACAGCGAGTCGGTGGGCATGCTTTCTCCAGGCACCGCGAGCACGCTGACGGTGAGGGAGGACCCGGCCGGGGTGACCCAGTCGCGGCCCAGCCGCCCCTTGCCCTGCTGCTGGTGCTCGGTGAAGTACACGCTCAGGTTCCCGGCCTGCCCGGAGGCGGCCAGGTCCGCCAGCTCGGTGTTGGTCGAGCCGGAGGTTTCACGGATGCTGACCAGGCCCAGTCCCAGCTCGCCGGCCAGGGCGTCGAAGACGGCCGGATCCAGCGCGGCGCGGGCACAGTGCTTCTCAATGCTCATGAAAACCACCCTAAGCCACGCGGGCCTGTGCGGCAGCTGGCTTTACAGGAAGATGTCTTCCACCAGCGGAACCTCGGGATCCAGCGCATAGCCGCTCAAGTCGTCGACCCCGGCCAGCTTCAGCACCTGGCCGTCGGTGAAGAAATTGCCGCTGACTCCGGCAGGATCGCTGGAGAGGATCGCCATGGCGGCGTCCGCAACGATGTCCGCGCTGCGCGCGCCGTGGACCATCTGCCGGCCGCCTGGCAGGTTGCGGATCGCGGCGGTGTCGATCAGCGTCTCCGGCCACAGGGAGTTCACCGCGATGCCGGCGTCCTTGAGCTCTTCGGCCAGGCCCAGCGTGGTCAGCGACATGCCGTACTTGGCCATGGTGTAGCCCAGGTGCATCCCTGCCCACTTGGGATCCAGGTTCAGCGGCGGGGAGAGCGTCAGGATGTGGGCGTGAGCGGACTCGCGCAGGTGCGGCAGCGCGGTCTTGGACAGCAGGAAGGTGCCGCGCACGTTGATGTCCTGCATGAGGTCGTAGCGTTTCATGTCCAGCTGGTCGGTTTTGGCCAGGTTGATCGCCGAGGCATTGTTCACCACGATGTCGATGCCGCCGAAGGCATCGATGGCTTGCTGCACCGCGCGCTGCACGTCCTCGTCCACCCGCACGTCGCCCACCACGGCCAGTCCTTTGCCACCGGCGTCGTTGATCTGCTGCACGGCGGTATGGATGGTGCCTTCCAGGCTTGGGTGCGGCGTGTCGGTTTTGGACAGCAGCACCACATTGGCACCCGCCCGGCCAGCGGCGGTCGCGATGGCCAGGCCGATGCCGCGGCTGCCGCCGCTCATCAGGATGGTGCGCCCGGCCAGCCGGGAATGCTCGGGGGCGATGAGGGTTCGCGATTCAATAGTCATGTGATCTAGGTTACGGCAGATGGGGCGCGCAAGCTACTGTTGAGTAACTTATTCTGGGGTGGGTCATGCTCAGGATTGCCCCAATTTGTAAGATTCCTACAAACAAACTGGCTGTTTTCCCAGTTAGACTGGCTTGGTTGGCAATTTTCTTGTGCCATTCCTACACATTGAGACCGATCCGAGGGAGACCAGGGCATGACGCAGGGCCGTACCGAGGCAGACGAAGCAATCGACCTGTCCACCACCGCCGGCAAGCTCGCTGAGTTCCGCCGCCGCCAAAAGCTCTCCGAAGCACCCAGTGGACAGGCAGCCGTCGAGAAGCAGCATGCGCGCGGCAAGCACACCGCCCGCGAGCGCATCGAGATGCTGCTGGACGAGGGTTCCTTCGTAGAATTCGATGCCCTGGCAGTCCACCGCTCGACCGCCTTCGGCATGGAGAAGAAGAAGCCGATGGGCGACGGCCTGGTCTCCGGCTACGGCACCGTGGACGGCCGCCAGGTCGCCGTCTACTCGCAGGACTTCACCGTCTACGGTGGTTCCCTCTCGCAGGTCAACGGCGAGAAGATCGTCAAGGTCCAGGAATTCGCGCTGCGCAATTCCTGCCCGGTCATCGGCATCCTGGACGGCGGCGGCGCCCGCATTCAGGAAGGCGTGGCCTCCCTGGCCATGTTCGCGGACATCTTCCGCAACAACGTGCACGCCTCCGGCGTGGTCCCGCAGATCTCGCTGATCATGGGCCCGAGCGCCGGCGGCGCCGCCTACTCCCCCGCGCTGACCGACTACGTGATCATGGTCGACAAGACCAGCCACATGTTCATCACCGGACCTGACGTCATCAAGACCGTCACCGGCGAGGAAATCGATATGGAGACCCTGGGCGGCGCGCGCCAGCACAACGCCAACACCGGCACCGCCACCTATCTGGCCGCCGATGAGGAAGACGCCATCGAGTTCTGCAAGGACCTGCTGGACTACCTGCCCTCCTCCAACCTCTCCGATGCGCTGATCGCCGAATTCGACGAAGAGCTGGAGGTCACCGAGGACGACCTGGAACTGGACACCCTGATCCCGGACTCGGCCAACCAGCCCTACGATATGCGCACCGTCATCGAGTCCGTGGTGGACGACGGGCAGTTCTTCGAGATGCAGGCGCTGTACGCGCCCAACGTGCTGATCGGCTACGCCCGCATCGAGGGCCGTACCGTAGGCCTGGTGGCCAACCAGCCGATGCAGTTCGCCGGCACCCTGGACATCAACGCCTCGGAGAAGGCGGCGCGCTTCGTGCGCCACTGCGACGCCTTCAACATCCCGATCGTGACCCTGGTGGACGTGCCAGGCTTCCTGCCCGGCAAGGACCAGGAATTCCAGGGCATCATCCGCCGCGGCGCCAAGCTGCTCTTCGCCTACGCCGAGGCCACCGTGCCGAAGCTGACCGTGATCACCCGCAAGGCCTACGGCGGAGCGTACATCGTGATGGGCTCCAAGAAGCTGGGCGCGGATCTGAACCTTGCCTGGCCTACCGCACAGATCGGCGTGATGGGCGCGCAGGGCGCGGTCAACATCCTGTACCGCCGCGACCTGGCGGCGGTGGAGGCCGAGGGCGGAGACGTCGAGGCGCGCCGCAAGCAGATCATCGACGACTACGAGGCCGAGCTGCTCAACCCGTACCAGGCCGCCGAGCTTGGCTACGTGGACGCGGTCATCGCCCCGAGCGAGACCCGCCTGCAGCTGGTACGCGGGCTGCGCGCGCTGCGCGAGAAGCATGCCACCCTGCCTCCGAAGAAGCACGGCAACATCCCGCTGTAAGGACCCAACGGCACACACCCTTCTTCCACGACGCACAAGGAGTTCTTCCATGGATCAGCAGGCCTACGCCTCCGCTGCCGCGCAGCTGACCGTCACCCGCGGCAACCCGACGCCCGAAGAGCTGGCCGCGGTGACCGCGTTGCTGATGGCGCTGGACTGCCAGGAGCAGCAGACCGCACGCGCCGTGCCGGCGGCCAAGCGCGTGACGCGCTTGCGCAAGCGCAATGCGCTGAGCACCCCGCGCCTGTCCTGGAACCTGGGACGCCGCTAAGCACGCCAGCGACAAGAATGCCGGAGCACCTCCCTTGGGATGCTCCGGCATTCTTGTCTGCACTATGACTGCATGGCCGCTTCGTGCCGGTGGCAATATTGCGTCACAGCGCCGCGGCGAACGTCCCCAGCATCCGGCGCATGGCATCGCGCCGCACCTCGAAGGTCTGCGGGGCGTTGTAGATCAACTCGACCTGCAGGCTGTCGACCACTCCGAGAAACGCCTCGGCCAGCAGAATCGCCCGGTCCTCCGCGAGGTTCGAGTCAAGGCCTTCCATAAAGGCCGCCCGAAGCTCGGACTCGTAGCCGCGGTACTTCTCGATGACCTGCTCGCGCAGGGCCACCGGCGGCGCGTAGACGGTCCGCAGCAGGAATTGGAAGTGCGGCGAACCGTCATAGCGCTCCTGGAGCCCGGAGATATAGCCGTCTCCCGGAACCTCCGAAGACCCGCCCCCTGCGGCCAGGGCCGCGCGGGCCACCACTTTCTCCTCGTCCAGCGCGGTTTCCAGCACCTGCAGGAACAACGCGTCCTTGCCGGCGAAGTGCGCATAAAGCGAGGGCTTGCGCATGCCCGCCCCCTCGGCGATGGCTGCCAGGGACGAGGCGTCGTAGCCGAACTGGGCGAAGTGCTTGACCGCGACGTCGCAGATCTTCTGGGCCGAGGGGGAAAGTGACATGGTGCGCTGAGTGCTCCGCTTGATCCGTGCTCGTGGTTCCTAGTGGCTTTCCAAATCGGTCAGCACCGGCGCCCGCTTGGCGCTGATACCCACAATAACAAGAGCCGCCGCCGCGCCTGCCATCAGGAATCCCAGCCAGGCAGGAACCCCGGCTTCGACCGCGAGGCCGGACAGCGGGGTGGCCGCCGAGGAAATGGTCAGCTGCAGGGCGCCGAGCAGGGCGGCGGTTGAACCCAGCGAAACGTCCTGCGAGCCCATGGCCAACGCCATCAGCGTCGACTCGGCAACCCCCAGGCCGAACAGGGAGAGGAACATGCCAGCCACGATGCCGCCCAGCCCCAGCCCGGCCGCATGCAGGGCGAAAGCCAGCACCGCCCCGCCCAGCACCAGCGCGGTGCCGATGAACGCGAGCTTGGCCGCGCCCCAGCGGGAAACCATCCGCCCGGTGACAATGGCGCCGAGCATCACTGCCAGCCCGGTGCAGCCGAAGAGCAGCCCGAACTGCCCTGCGTCCAGGCCGAACTCGCCCTGGTAGACGAACGGCGCGCCGCCGATGTAGCCGAACAGGAAAAAGAAGACCAAGGACAGCCCGAGCGTGGGCAGCAGGAAGGCAGGGTCCTTGGCGATGCGCGCGTAGGTGCGCAGGATTTCCCTCGGGCGAAGCTGGATCCGCGAGGACTTGGGAAGGGTTTCGGGCATGGTGAAGGTGGTGTTCACGGTGGCGATGGCGGTCAGGCCGGCCAGCACCAAAAACACCATGCGCCAGCCGAAGTGCTGGTCGATGAATCCGCCGGCGGTCGGTGCCAGCACCGGCAGCAAACCCTCGATGGTCATCAGCAGGGCGAACAGCTGCGCCGCCCGCACCCCTTGGGCTGCGTCGCGCACCATGCTCAGCGCCACCACCAAGGTGAGCGCCGCGGCCAGCCCCTGCAGGGCACGAGCTCCGAGCAGAACCTCGAGGCTCGGGCTGCCGGCCGCCCACAAGGAGGCTGCGAGGAAAGCGACCAGCGCCGCCAGCAGCGGCTTGCGCCGGCCAAAGGCATCGGTGAGCGGGCCGAAGACCAGCTGCCCGACACCCATGGCGAGCAGGTAGACCGTCAAGGTCAGTTGGCCCATGGATTCGGTGCCCTTCAGGTCCGCGACGATGTCAGGAAGGGACGCAAGGTACATATCGGTGCCGGCTGGCCCCAGGATGGTGACCAGAGCCAGCGAGATGGCGAACCAGGCACCGACCTTGGCGGCGGTCTGGGTTGTGGGCATCTGCTTCTCCTCAAAAAGGTTGACGCGAGGTGATTCTCGATTCCTACCTATCGATAGGTAGGCAATAGTTAACCACCATAGCCCCGTTTCCTCCGAGGCGCCATTCAGACGCCGGTGGGCACCGCCGATTCATTTTCACTTCATCTCTTTAACATCTGTTTCAGATCAACTAGGCTTGCCGCATGAACAACGAGACATCACCTCGCGCCGCCACGGCCATCGACGCCGTAGCAGATGAACACTTCGAGCACACCCTGCGGATCTACCCGGACTTCGGGGCGGAACTCGGACTGCCCGGATACGAAAGCCTGTACGGCGACTACTCCCCCGAGGGAACCCGGCGCTACGCCGAGGCCGCCCGCAACACATTGGCCAAGCTCGGGGAGCTGCAGCCCGTGGACGACATCGACAAGGTCACCCTCGATGCCATGCAGGAACGCCTGGGGCTGGAGCTGGAGATCATTGCCACCGGCCGCACCGAACTGAACAACATCGCCTGCCCGGCCCAGGGGATCCGCGCCATCTTCGACCTCATGCCGCAGGACTCGGCCGAGGACTTCGGGCATATCGCCCGGCGACTGGCGAATCTGCCGGCCGCCATGGACGGCTACATCGAGTCCCTGCGCGACTCTGCTTCCAAGGGGCTGGTCGCCGCACGCCGCCAGGTGAAGATCGTCATGGAGCAGTCGACGGACTACGCCAAGGACGGCGGCTTCTTCGACGAGCTGGCGGCTGACGGCGCCAAGCTGGATGCCTCGCTGAGCGAAGCCCTGGCCTCCGGCGCCGACGCATCCAAGGCTGCCTACCGCAAACTAGCCTCGGTCCTGGAAGAGGAGCTGCTGCCCGCGGCCCCGGCCAAGGACGCCGTGGGACGCGAGCAGTATGCCCTCGCCTCGCGCGATTTCCTGGGCGCCGAAGTCGATCTCGAGGAGACCTACGCCTGGGGCGTCGAGGAGCTGGGCAGGATCATCGCCGAGCAGGAACGCGTGGCGCAGCAGATCAAGCCCGGTGCCTCCATCGCGGAGGCCAAGGAGATCCTGAACGCGGATCCGGAGCGCAAGCTCGCCGGTAAGGACGCGCTGCGCGAATGGATGCAGTCCAAGGCGGACGCCGCGGTCCGGGACCTGGCCGGAACACACTTCGACATCCCGGCGCCGATGGACCGCATCGAGTGCATGATCGCCCCGACCGAGGACGGTGGCATCTACTACACCGGCCCGTCCGAGGACTTCTCCCGCCCCGGACGCATGTGGTGGTCCATTCCGCCGGGCGAGGACGAGTTCACCACCTGGTCCGAACTCACCACGGTGTACCACGAGGGCGTTCCGGGCCACCACCTGCAGATCGGCACCGCGCAACTGCAGGCGGACACGCTGAACAAGTGGCGCCGCAACCTGTGCTGGGTTTCCGGACACGGCGAAGGCTGGGCCCTGTACTCGGAGCGGCTGATGCAGCAGCTGGGCTACCTGGACGACCCGGGAGACTACATGGGAATGCTCGGCGCGCAGCGGATGCGCGCGGCCCGCGTGGTCTTCGACATCGGTGTGCATCTCGAGCTGGAGATCCCCGCCGCATGGGGCGAAGGAATCTGGACCCCGGAGAAGGGCTACGACTTCCTGCGCGCCAACTTCGACGATTCCCCCGGACAGCTGGACTTCGAATTCACGCGCTACCTGGGCTGGCCGGGGCAGGCTCCGAGCTACAAGGTCGGGCAGCGCCTGTGGGAGCAGATCCGCGATGAGCTGGCCGCCCGCGAGGGCGAAAACTTCGATGTGCGGGCCTTCCACACCCGGGCGCTGAAGCTGGGTTCGGTCGGCCTGGACACGCTCAAGCGCGCACTGCTGGACGGCTGAGAAGCCGCCGGAAAACTTATATGAATGCGACAGGGTTCCCTCGACCACGCGGTCGAGGGAACCCTGTCGCCGTTTGCGGACTGCCGCGAATTCAGTCCTTGTAGTTGGACAGCTGGATCAGGTTGCCGCAGGTGTCATCGAAGACCGCGGTGGTGACCGGACCCATTTCCGTGGGCGGCTGGGTGAAGACGACACCCAGGGCAAGCATTCGCTCGTATTCGGCTTTGACATCCTCCACGGCAAAGGACGTGAATGGGATGCCGTCGCTGACCAGCGCTTCGCGGAACGGAGCCACCGCCGGGTGGCCGGAGGGCTCCAGCAGCAGCTCGGGACCGGCGAGCGCGTCCGGCGAGGTCAGCGTCAGCCAGCTGTCCTCCCCCACCGGGATGTCGTGCTTGACCACGAAACCCAGCACCTTGGTATAGAACTCGCGCGCCTTGGCTTGGTCGTCGACAAAGACGCTGGTGATATAGATCTTCATTGGTTCCTCCCTTGGTCGTTGGTATGGGTTTGCGGCCACCGTTCGGCGATCTCCCGCAGCGGAGCGGTATCCAGGTGGTGCAACTTATAGCGGCCCTCCCGGCGCGAGATGACCAGACCGGCGTCTTCCAGCACCGCCAGATGCTGCGAGACGGCCTGCCGGCTCATGGCCAGCTCGTGGATCATGGCCAGCCGCCCGCAGATTTCGAACAGGGTCTGGCCATCGCGCTGTGCGAGTTCGTCCATGATGATGCGCCGCGTGCTGTCTGCCAGAGCCTTGAATAGATCCGCCATGCAACGAGAATAGGCAAGTATCCACTTGCCTGTCAATGTTCGCGGCGAGGCTTTTCCCGCTTAGCGGAGACCTGTTGGCCGGAGCGCCGCGTTGTCAACCACCACCCGCGTTTAGCGTGTAGCGCTCACGTTTCATGCCGTCTAATCCAGCCGTCATATTTCGAAATCCCGGCAGAAAATTCCCCACTTGGCAGTGATCCGCGGCTCAATCCCGCTTTCCAGGGGCGTTACAAATCACAGGAAATCCGCATTCGTCATGTTGCGTAACAGAAACTGCGCGCCCCGGGAATTTAAGGCCTACGGTGTGTGACATGTCAAAAACCGCACCTTCTTCCCGACTACCACGTTGGATGACAAGCTTTGGGCCGCAGATCATCGCGGCTCTCATCGTCGGCCTGTTGCTCGGCCTGGCCGCCAAGTACACCGGCAGCACTGCCGAACAGCCCAACGGTCTGGGTGAAGCCCTGCAGATCATTGGCTCAAGCTACGTGGCCCTGCTGCGCACGGCGGTCATACCGCTGATCTTCTTCGCTGTGGTCGCCTCGATTGCAAACCTCTCCAAGGTCACCAACGCGGCCCGACTGGCCTGGCAGACCCTGCTGTGGTTCGGCATCACCGCGCTGATCTCCGTGACCATCGGCATGGCCCTCGGACTGGTCTTCCAGCCGGGAGCCAACACCGGGCAAGGAACCCCGGAAGAGTACACCGGCAAAACCGGCGACTGGCTGGGCTTCCTCACTGGGTTGATCCCGTCGAACTTCCTGGGCCTGGGCGCCAGCACCCGGATGGAGGACGGCGTCGCCAGCACCTCGGTCAGCTTCAACGTGCTGCAGATCCTGGTGATCGCCATCGCCGTGGGCGTGGCGGCGCTGAAGGTCGGCAAGGCCGCCGAGCCGTTCCTGAACTTCTCCGCATCGATCCTGGCCATCATCCAGAAGGTGCTGTGGTGGATCATCCGTCTTGCGCCAATCGGCACCGTGGGCCTGATCGGCAACGCCGTCGCCACCTACGGCTGGGACACCATCGGCGCGCTGGGCAAGTTCACCCTGGCGATCTACGTCGGCCTGGCCCTGGTGCTCTTCGCGCTCTACCCGGTCCTGGTCCGCCTGCACGGTCTGTCCATCAAGCAGTACTTCTCCGGCGTCTGGCCGGCGGTCCAGCTGGGCTTCGTCTCCCGCTCCTCGATCGGCACCCTGCCGCTGACACAGCGCGTGACCGAGCGCAACCTCGGCGTGCCCTCGGGCTACGCTTCCTTCGCCGTGCCGCTGGGCGCCACCACCAAGATGGACGGCTGCGCGGCGATCTACCCGGCGATCTCCGCGATCTTCGTGGCCCAGTTCTTCCAGATCGACCTGACGCTGGCCGACTACCTGCTGATCGCCCTGGTTTCGGTTCTGGGCTCGGCGGCCACCGCTGGCACCACCGGGGCCATCGTGATGCTGACCCTGACGCTGTCCACCCTGGGACTGCCATTGGCCGGCGTAGGCCTGCTGTTGGCAGTGGACCCGATCGTGGACATGGGCCGCACCGCGGTTAACGTCGCCGGCCAGGCGCTGGTCCCGACCATCGTCGCCAAGCGCGAAGGCATCCTGGATCTGGACCTCTACAACGCGCCGCGCAACGGGAATCCGTTCGCCGAGGACAACCTGTCCGAGGAACTGGAGCCAGCCAAGGCCTAGCTCCCGAATATTCGCCGTCGTTTGACCACCAAACCCTTTGGGGTTTGGTGGTCACTTCGGTTAAGCCCCCAGAGCTCTTGCCGGGAAATGGCAAAGCGACGTCAAGGCAATAAAAGTATCCAAATTGTTACAGGTCACACACGAAATCGACTATAAGATTCAGCTTGTGACGACCATCGAACAGAGCGAAGATCCGGTAGCTCCCGCGCATTCCCAGGCAAGCTTCAGAACCCGGCTGCAGAATTTTGGACGGCCCCCACGTGTCATGGGATTGGACCTGGCTCGCGGCTTGGCAATTCTGGGAATGGTCGTCGCGCACCTTGATATGCCCGAAGAAGTCGACTTGTTCACACCGGGCACCTGGGGCGCGTTGGCCAACGGCCGGTCTTCTCTCCTTTTCGCCCTGCTGGCAGGCATCTCCATCAGCCTCATGACAGGAGGCAGGTCGCGCCCCTCGGCTGCTGAGCTCCCCCAGATCAGGCTTGCCATGTTGGGTCGAGGCGCCTTCATCTTTGCCATTGGCCTGGTCCTAGAATTGCTGAACACTCCCATCGCGGTGATCTTGACGATCTACGGAGTGCTTTACGTAGCGGCAATACCCTTTCTACGTTGGAGCGCAGGCAAACTCTTGGTGTTGTCGGTTATTTGCGCTGTGCTGGGCCCCGCCACACTAGCAGTGTTGAAGACCGTCCTCTTGGAACCCTCCGCCCCCGGAGCCATGCTGACGTTCTTCGGCATCTACTCGGCCGCCGCCTGGCTGGCGCTGATCTTTGCGGGGATGGCCATTGGACAATTCCGACTTGCCTCAGCAGCCACGGCCGGCAAGCTCCTGGCCGCGGGAATGGTGCTGGCATTCATCGGCTATGGTGCAGCCATCATCCCCGCGCCGGGATCCGTCACGCCATTCTTGGAAGAAAGCTTTGACGGTGAGGACCTGATCGGTGATTCCAGCATGCCAATGCCCGAGTATGTGCCGGCAGAGAAACTCGATCTGGGCGGGATGTACTGTGAAGGCGTGCCCGGTTCCTACGTGAGCTGCGTGCCGCCGGAGGAGATCCCCGAGCGGCAAAGCATGGATGAGCCGGAGCTTTCTTCAGGCCAATGGCCCGATAGCTCCTCCTACGATGCTTCGTATTTCTCCGGCATGGGCTGGACAGGGCTTGCGCAGACAATCAGCCCCGAAGAAATCGGGGCCTCCGCATGGAAGGCATTTTTCAGCGCAGAACCGCACTCCGGCGCCACTGCGGAAATTATCGGCTCGGGCGGGTTCGCCCTCATCGTTCTCGGCCTGTGTCTTCTGGTTGCTGCGCCGCTGCGATGGATAGCTCTGCCCGTGGCCGCCATGGGCTCGATGCCGCTGACTTCCTACTGCGCCCATCTGGTCAGCTATTTTATTGCTGCCGGGCCCGGAGGCATGCTCATGTCGGATACGTCCTTGCCCCTCACCATGATGGCGCTGTTGATCGGAAGCACCCTCTGGGCCATTTTCCTGGGACGCGGTCCGCTGGAGCGGCTGGCCGGCTTGTCAGCGCGTGCAATGGCTGGAGCCCCCAATCCAGTTCAGACCGGCAACCGCACCACGGAATAGCCGAAACCATCAGTGCCGCACTGCGCGGTGCACTCATTTTTGTTTTGCACAGAGTGCAACTTTGCACGTAGTGTAACTATGTGACTTCCCTCAGCGTCGGCAATCGCCGCGAAAAAAACAAGCAAGCCACCCTGCAGGCGATCGTCGCCGCCGCATCGGGGCTTCTGCACGAAGGGCATGGCGCCGGCATCACCGCCACCCAGATCGCGGAGGCCGCCGGGATTTCCCGGCGCACGCTGTTCAATTATTTCCCCACGGTGGACGCGATCCTGTCCTACCCGCTGCATGCGGTGCTGGAAACCATGGTCGAGTCCATCAACGAGCTGACCGATACTCTGCCGTTGATCGAGGCCATCGTGCTGGCGCTGAAATCCGACGAGGTAGCCAAACTGCTGGGCCAAGTCGCCTTGTTCGGCGCCTACCTCAAGGCGGATTCCCCTACCGGCTGTTATCCGACCAATATGGATGAATGGCAGATCGCCACCACCGATGTCATCGAGCGGGTGGCCCGCCGCTATCCGCAGGCGGACAGCTTCTCCATCCGCGTGTTCACCCACGCGATCCTGGGTGCGGGGCAGGCAGCCTTCGATGAATGGATCGAACGGCTTCCCAATCCCAACGGATCGCCCATGGAACTGTCGGATCAGCAGATTGCCGAGTTCCACCACCTGATCACCCAGGCGATGAAGACCCTCAATGAGGGGTTCGCCGCCCTGCCCACCACCGCCGCGCTACCACTCCAGGAAGACTAATCCCATGGCTTCAATGCTTTACCGCCTCGCACGGTGGGCTCATCGGCACCACTACCGCGTCATCGCGATGTGGCTGGCCGCATTCATCTTCATCGGCGTCTCCGCCAGCCTCTTCATGGGGCAGCTGTCCAATAGCTTCACCATCCCGGGCACCGAAACCCAGCGCACGCTGGACCGGATGAAGGACGAGCTTCCGGATCTTGCCGGCGGCTCCGGTTCCATCGTGTTCCGTGAAAGCTCGGGCAAACCGCTGAACGAAGCGCAAAAGCAGTCGATTGCCGACTCCTTGGAACAGCTGGGCTTGCACCCGCAGGTCGTGGATGCCACGAGCCCGTTCAAGCTGCAGAAGCAGCTCGATGACGCGCAGCCGGAACTGGACAAGGCGCAGCAGAAGCTGGTCGACGGCCAGAAGAAGCTGGATGACGGCAAGCAGCAGATCGCCGATGGCAAGCAGCAGCTGGAAGATGCCAAGCAGGGCATCACCGATGGCTGGGCCGAGTACAACAAGGGCCAGGAGCAGATCGCCGCGGGGCAGCCTCAGATCGATGCCGCAGCGGCGCAGCTTGCCAACGGACGCGCCGAATTGCAGCAGGCCGAAGCGCAGCTGACCAGCGGCCAGGCCCAGCTGGATGCCGGGCAGAAGAAGTACGACACCGGTCTCAAGGAATACAACGCCGGCCGCGCGCAGTACGACAAGGGTCTGGAGCAGTTCCAGGCAGGCGAAAAGAAACTCGACGCGGCGCAGGCCAAGATCGACTCCGGAGAGAAGGACTACGCCGCAGGGATGGAAGCCATCCTGCAGGGCCAGCCTCGCGACAAGGTCGAAGCGCAGCTCTCAGAAGGAAAGAAGCAGGCCACCGCCGGGCTGAAGCAGGCCGAACAAGGCCTGGCGGCTGCAGAAGCCGGGATCAAGCAGGCAGAGGCTGCCATAGCAGGGCTAAGCACCCAGATCGTCCAGACTCAGAAGCTGCTGGACCAGGCGAAGGCAGAGAACAATGAAGCCGATATCGGCAAGTACACCGGCATGTTGGAGCAGCTCACCGCCGGACGGGAGGAAGCGGAAGGCAAGAAGGCAGAAGCCGTTGCCGGACGTGACCAAGCAAAGGAAGGCATCGCCCAAGCCCAAGGGTCCCTTGACCAGGTCAATGCCGCCCAGGGCGGGCTGGCCAAGCTGGATGCCGCCCGCAAGCAGCTGGACTCCGGCGCCGCCGATCTGAAAACCGGCCAGGCAGAACTGGACAAGAACCGCGGCAAGCTGGTGTCCGCTAAGACCGAACTGACCGGTGCGAAGTCCCAGCTGGACGCCGCCAAGTCGGAGCTTGCCACCAACCGCGCCAAGCTGAATAGCGGATGGGCCGAGCTGCGTGCCGGCCAATCGAAGCTGAACGCCGGCCAGGCCGAATTCGACCAGAAAAAGGCGGAGTTCGAGGCAGGCAAGGCGGAATTGGCCGCGGCCAAGACCAAGCTTGAAGAAGGCG
Source organism: Arthrobacter sp. AG1021 (assembly GCF_003633665.1). Classification (NCBI taxonomy): domain Bacteria; kingdom Bacillati; phylum Actinomycetota; class Actinomycetes; order Micrococcales; family Micrococcaceae; genus Arthrobacter; species Arthrobacter sp. AG1021. The sequence continues at coordinate 345,705 of NZ_RBLB01000007.1, forward strand.
AAGCGACCATCAAGGAAAAATCCGCCGAGCTGGAGCAGGCGGAAAAGGACATTGCCACCGCTGGGAAGGACCTGGAATCGGGGCGGGCCGAACTAGAGTTCGCTTCCCGCCAGGTCAACTCCAGCAACGGCATGCGCTTCGTTTCCGAAGACGGCAGCACCGCCGTCGCGCAGGTGACCTTCAAGGTTCAGACCGATGCGCTGACCGCCTCCGAGCGCGACATGATCACCGCCATCGCCGCCGGCCCGCAGGCCAATGGCGTCGAGGTGCTGTTCTCCAAGGAGATCATCCAGGATATCTCCTCGATCTTCGGAGCAGCAGAAATCATCGGCGTGGTGATTGCGGCAATCGTGCTGCTGGTCATGCTCGGCACCTTGGTCGCCGCGGGGCTTCCGCTGCTGCTGGCCATCCTCGGGGTCGGCGCCGGCGTCGGCACCACCCTGGCGTTCTCCTCGCTGATCGACATGGCCTCGATTACCCCCGCGCTGGCGCTCATGCTGGGTCTCGCGGTGGGCATCGACTACGCGCTGTTCATCATCCACCGGCACCGGTCCCAGCTGCTGGGCGGCATGGACGTGGGCGAATCCATCGCGCGCGCCGTGGGCACCAGCGGCAACGCGGTGGTCTTCGCCGGCCTGACCGTGATCATCGCGCTGGCCGCGCTGACCGTGCCGGGCTTGCCGTTCCTGAGCGTGCTGGGCCTCTCGGCCGCGTTCACCGTGCTCTGCTCGGTGCTGCTGAACATCACCCTGCTGCCGGCGCTGCTGTCGCTGGCCGGCAACCGGCTGGTCTCCAAGCGGGCCCGCGCCAAGGCCGCCGCCGAAGCGGAGAACCCGACCATCAAGGAACCGATCTCCTCGCGCTGGGTGCGCACGGTGACCAAGGTGGCCATCCCGGCCGTCCTGCTGGTGGTTGTGGTGCTCGGCGCCATCGCCCTGCCCTCGGCCCAGATGCGCACCGCGCTGCCGGACGGCAGTGCCGAGCCGGCCGACTCGCAGGCCTTCCAGGCCTTCGAGCAGACCAGCGACAAGTTCGGCGCCGGCTACAACGGCCCGCTGCTGGTCCTCGCGGACTTGCCGGAAGGACTGTCGCAGCGCGACGCCGACACCATGTCGCTGGACGTGGCGGATATGCTGCGCGACTACGACGGAGTGGTGGCTGCCATCCCCGTGACCATGACCGAGGACCGCACGCTGTCAGCAATCCAGGTCATCCCGACCGACGGCCCGTCCTCGGAAGCCACCGAGGCGCTGGTACACCAGCTGCGCGCGGACTACTCGAAGGTCCATGACGCCACCGGCGCCACGATCTCGCTGACCGGCCAAGTGGCCGCCCAGATCGACGTGTCGGAGAAGGTCACCGAGGCGCTGATTCCGTACCTGGCCATCGTGGTGGGCCTGTCGCTGATCCTGTTGCTGCTCGTCTTCCGTTCAGTGGTGGTGCCGGTGCTGGCCACCGCCGGGTTCCTGCTGTCGCTGGCCGCGGCCTTCGGCGCCAGCGTCATGGTCTACCAGTTCGGCTGGATGCGCAGCGTCTTCGACGTGAACGTGCCCGGCCCGCTGCTCAGCTTCCTGCCGATCCTGCTGACGGGCATCCTGTTCGGGCTGGCCATGGACTACCAAGTCTTCCTGGTCTCCGCGATGCGGGAGCGCTTCGCCCATGGCGAGCCTGCCCGCGACGCGGTGCGCTCCGGATTCTCCATGGCCGCCCCGGTGGTCACAGCCGCCGCGCTGATCATGATCTCGGTGTTCGCAGGCTTCGTGTTCTCGCACCTGTCCATGATCCGCCCGCTGGGCTTCGCCCTGGCGGTGGGTGTGCTCTTCGACGCCTTCGTGGTGCGCATGACGCTGATCCCGGCGCTCATGCACCTGCTCGGCGACAAAGCCTGGTACCTTCCGAAGTGGCTGGACAAGATCCTGCCGGATGTAGACGTGGAAGGCTCCAAGCTGAACGCCATGCTTGAGGCCGAGGACAACAACAACCCGCATGGCGGCGCCGCCGGCGCCAAGGAGGATGTCACCGTATGAGTGAAGTCGTAGAGACTCCGGCGCGCTTGCTGCTCGCCTCCGCGTCCTGGGGCCGCAAGAAGGTGCTCACCGATGCAGGTCTGGCGTTCGATACCCAGGTGTCGAATGTCGATGAGGATGCAGTGCTCCAGTCCGCAGTGGACGAGCTCGGCCCGCGGACTCCGGCGCAAACAGCGTTGCTGCTGGCCAAGGCCAAGGCGGAGGATGTCGCAGCCGCTGACCACCGGGAAGGCACCCTGGTGCTCGGCTGCGATTCGGTGTTCGAGCTGGACGGCGTGGCCTACGGCAAACCGCACACTCCCGAGGTGGCGCGCGAGCGCTGGCAGCAGCTGAGCGGTTCGACCGGAGTCCTGCACTCGGGCCACTGGCTCATCGACACGGCCAACCCGGAGGCGGCCCAGGGCCGGATCTCCTCCACCGTGGTGCATTTTTCCAAGGTCAGCGAGGCGGAGATCGAAGCCTACGTGGCCAGCGGGGAGCCGCTGCCCTGCGCCGGGGCATTCACCATTGACGGACTGGCGGCTTCCTTCATCGAGTCAATCGAGGGAAATTTCCAGAACGTTGTGGGGCTGGACGTTTCCACGCTTCGCGCCCTGCTGGGCCAAGCGGGAGTGCAGATCATCGACCTCTGGAAGTAGCATCCAGCTAGATCACCACAAAGCGGAGCCTGCCACGAATTCTTCGTGGCAGGCTCCGCTTTGTGGTTCGGTCAGGGACCCTTGATGAAGATGTTCTCGTGGATTTGCTGCTATCCCTTGGACTCGTAATTGCGGATCTCGGCGTCATTGCGCACGAGTGCCGTGTGGCCCTCGGGCGTTGAAAATTCGACGATAAAATCTGTTCCGCCCAGCCCGCCGCATCCACCCATCGCCCCTTCACTGGGATCAGCGTGCTCGAATTTGAACAGGCATGCCATCTTTTGGTCTTCGGAGGTGGCGACGTAGTAGTCCAAGTCATTGTGGCTGGCCAGCAGCCTGGACGTGTCAACGGCCATGCCGCTGTCGGAAAGCAATGCCTGGTCGCCGGGCCAACGGTCTTCTTCCTGCGCCTGCTGGTGGATGGCGGGAATGCCCGAACCGCTTGCGCAGCCGGAGAGCATTGCGACGCTCATGCCGGGCAGCAGGGCCGGGCCAAGAAAACGGATTCTCACTAGGCATGCTCCTTAGTTCCCGTTGACCAGAGCCTATCGGAGAGCGTGAGGACAGCGTTTGATTGCTCGAAAACGAGTCAGAATCGTTACCTCGTTGGCGGCTGGTTGCTGGAACAATCACCGGGTATCCCCCGGCCGCAGGCAGCGGTTATCGGCTCCAGGTGTCGGCGTCTAGCTGCGGCCCGGTGTGAGCAGTCCCGGTAGTTGCGCGCGGCGGCAAGTGCTGTCATTGCACCGACCTGCTGCCTGAACTAGATAGCATGGCTGTAGGAATCCTATTCCCTTCAGAAAGTACCTAGATCTTGAACGTCCAACGACGATTCACCTTGCCAGCGGTAGCCACCGCTGCGGCGCTGGTGTTGACCAGCTGCGGCAGCGACTCCGGTTTCGAGTCCACCCCAGACCCCAGCACTGCGGCCGCAGAGGACACGGTGTACTGCGTGGATGAAGACAATGTCATTGTCGATGAGACCCAGTGCGATGACGCCCAGCAGACTTCCACGCAACACCACGGGCCCGGAATCGGCACCGCGCTGATGTTCTTCATGATCGGCCGCTACGTCGGCGGCCTGCGCCCGGGCACCAAGCTCGATCCGTCGCAGTCAACCCAGCGTTTCCGCTCCGATGATGCGGCCGCCCGCAGCAAGGCAGGCCTGTCCGGCACCGTGCGCAACGGCTACTCGGCGTCCACCGGCAAGCCGGCCGGATTCGGCTCGCCCTCCAAGCAGAACTCGACTTCCAAGCAGAACAGCGGCAGCGGCCATTCGGGCGGCTTCGGCGGCGGGTCTTCGGGAGGCTAAGCACGATGCAGCGCAAAATGACTACCGCCCGCCCGGACTACCTTGCCAAGGTCAATGCGGCCGGGCTGGTCTACACCCATGAGGATCGGGTGAGCACGTCTCCCGAGCTCTACCGCTATTGGCGCGATGACGCCTACTACGAGCTGTCGCCTAAGGAAATCGAGGTCCTGCACCGCGCCTCGGCATCGGTCTTCGCGATGCTGGAGGAGGCCGGGGACTACCTGCTCTCCCCCTCAGGCGCCGCCGACCTTGCACGATTCGGTATTCCCCGCCGCGCCATGCGCGCGATCATCGACAGCTGGAACGAGGAGCCTGCCTGCGGCTCGGTGTACGGACGCTTCGACTTCCGCTTCGGCGGACTGGACCATCCGGAAGCAGACCAGCGCATCCCGAAGCTCTACGAGTTCAACGCCGACACCCCGACCTCGCTGGTCGAATCCCTCGTGCAGTGGCAATGGTTCGAGGACAACCGCAACCTCGGCGCCACCCAGTGGACCAACATGTACGAGGACCTCGTTGTCGCCTGGCAGCGCAACCTGGAATTGATTACCCGCAAGATCGGCAGCATGCCCACGGTCTACTTCGCCTGCAGCGCGGAAGACACCTCCCACGAGGATGAGATGAATACGCTGGTGCTGCGCGACACCTGCGCCGCGGCCGGCTACCGTACCGAGACCATCTATATCGAGAACCTGTGGGTAGACGGCGAAGGGCGCTACCGCGCCGGGGAAGACGGACCGGCTATCCAGGTCATCTTCAAGCTCTACCCGTGGGAACACATGGTCCACAGCGAGCACGCCGATGCCCTGTTCAACGACATGCTTGATTCCGGGTTCAACGGCGCCTCCTACCAGGGCGGCACCATCTGGATCGAACCGCCCTACAAGATGCTGTGGAGCACCAAGGCCATCCTGCCGGTGTTGTGGAAGCTCTTCGGCAACGACCCGGACCGCTCGCAGTACCTGCTGCCTGCCTGGTTCGAGGGCCAGCAGCCGTCATATCTGGAACGCCTGGGCTACGTGCGCAAACCGCTGCTCAGCCGGGAAGGCGCGGACATCACCCTGCACAGCCCCAACGGGGAACTCACCCTGGGCGAGGTACAGGGCTACGGCGAGGAAGGGTTCATCCTCCAGGAACTCGCCCTGCCGCCGGTCTTCCACCGCGAGGACGAGCGCAAGGATGTCAGCACGGTGCTGGGCGTCTGGATGATCGACGGCGAGCCTTCGGGGCTGGCCATCCGCGAAAGCCACGGGCCGATCACCGACAACTTCGCGAATTTCATTCCGCACGTCGTGACGCGCTAGCAGGCCGGGGCGCCGGCGCGTCCCGTCGAGTTATAGACGCAATTCATGGCTGCCCATCGATAATTGCTGCGCAACTGGCCGCAGCTGCATGCGGCGGGTAACGCAAGCGCTGCATTGCGTGTAGACCACCTCGCCTTCGGAAGTCCAGTGCCGGGATTCGACTTCCCAGCTGTGCTCGTCGCATGCGCGGTGGTTCAAGGTTTCCGGCTGTTCTGCCTTGGCTGTGTTCGTCATGAGTTCAGCATGGTGTAATATCCTTATGCAACTCAACCCTTACGGAGAATACGCCGTCCTGCTCGCGTCTTCCCTGGCCAATCATTGGCCTTCGGACCGTGACGGCATCGAGGAACGCACCCGCGAGGTAGGCATGACTATGCCCTTCCCGCGGCTGCCCGACGACCATGCCCAGGTGCGTTCGGTGATTGACGATTGGCTTGCCGTGGTCGATGCACCCTCGGACCTGGAGCGCGCGCGGCTGCTCAACACCCAACTGGCTTCGGCCGCCGCCTATCCGCGCCTGGTCGACCACGACAACGAGGGCTGGCATCTGCACTACCGCGACGATGGCCAAAGCATGCCCCAAGTACTCAGATCGGTCATCTGCACCGGCACCGCGCTGCACCTGACCACGCGCGGCATGCATCGCCTGCACCGCTGCGAAGCTTCCCCGTGTACCAACGTCGTGGTAGACATGACCCGCAACGGACGCCAGCGCTATTGCTCAGTGCGCTGCGCGAATCGCGCTGCCGTGCGCCGCCACCGTGCCCGCGCCTGAACTCGCAGGGACCGGGACGGGCGGAAACCTGTTGTTGTAGGCGTCAATTAATCATTGACCGACGCTTTCTCCATCAGCAGGCACATTTTGTAGGAATCCTCCAAAGTTTCTGGCCAAACACCCGGGTTTGAGCGGTTAACTACATATAGTTCCCACAAAAACGATAGGCTCCTAGATGAGAAACCCCAATTTTTGAAGACAAGGTTCATGATGAATCCATTGACGAAGGTACTTATCGCCAACCGCGGCGAAATTGCAGTGCGCATTATCCGTGCCGCCCGCGATGAGGGAATCGAGTCGGTTGCCGTCTATGCAGACTCCGACCGCGATGCCCTGCACGTGCGCCTGGCCGACGAGGCCTATGCGCTGGGCGGCACCACCGCTGCTGAATCGTACCTTCGCATTGAGAAGATCCTTGATGCGGCAGAGCGCTCCGGCGCCGACGCAATCCACCCGGGCTACGGCTTCCTCTCGGAGAATGCCGAGTTCGCCCAGGCGGTCATCGATGCCGGCCTGACCTGGATCGGCCCATCGCCGGAGGCCATCGACAAGCTGGGCGACAAGGTCAAGGCGCGCCACATCGCGGAGAAAGTCGGCGCGCCGCTGGTCCCGGGCACCAAGGATCCTGTCGAGTCGGCCGAGGAAGTCTACGCCTTCGCCGACGAGCACGGCCTGCCGCTGGCCATCAAGGCTGCCTACGGCGGCGGCGGACGCGGCATCAAGGTCGTGCGCAACCGCGAGGAAATCGGCGAGCTCTACGAATCCGCAGTCCGCGAGGCCGTGGCGGCCTTCGGCCGCGGCGAATGCTTCATCGAACGCTTCCTCGATGCCCCGCGCCACGTGGAAACCCAGTGCCTGGCCGATGTGCACGGCAACGTCGTGGTGGTGTCCACCCGCGACTGCTCGCTGCAGCGCCGCAACCAGAAGCTCGTGGAAGAGGCTCCGGCCCCCTACCTGAGCGAGGAGCAGATCACCCGCCTGTACGAGTCGTCCAAGGCCATCCTGCGCGAGGCCAACTACTCCGGCGCCGGCACCTGCGAATTCCTGGTGGGCCAGGACGGGGTCATCTCCTTCCTGGAGGTCAACACCCGTCTGCAGGTCGAGCACCCGGTTTCCGAAGAGGTCGCCGGCATGGACCTGGTGCGCGAGCAGTTCCGCATCGCCCGCGGCGAAGAGCTGGGCTACGGCGACCCCGAGCTGCGCGGCCACTCCTTCGAGTTCCGCATCAACGGCGAGGACGCAGGCCGCGGCTTCATGCCAACCCCCGGCACCATCACCAAGATGACCCTCCCGTCGGGCCCCGGCGTGCGCGTCGACTCGGGCATCGAGCAGGGCGAGAGCGTCTCGGGCAACTTCGACTCGATGATCTCCAAGCTGATCATCACCGGCCCGACCCGCGAGATCGCCGCCGCCCGCGCCCGCCGCGCTCTGGAGGAATTCCAGATCGAGGGCATGGCCACCGTGCTGCCGTTCCACCGCGCCGTCATGAGCGACCAGGCCTTCGTTCCGGCCGAGGGCCCGTTCCGTGTGCACACGCGCTGGATCGAGACCGAATTCGACACCTTCATCGCCCCGCATCCGTTCCCGACCGAGCAGGCCGAGGAACAGGACACCGAGCGCACCTCGGTGACCGTCGAGGTGGGCGGCAAGCGCCTGGAGGTGACCCTGCCGGCATCGCTGGGCTCGGCATCCTCCAACGGCGCGGAGAAGAGCACCGCAGCCAAGAAGAAGCGCAAGCCGGGCCGCAAGGCAGCCGGGGCCGCGGGCGGCAACAGCGCCGAGCTGCGCTCCCCGATGCAGGGCACCATCGTGAAGGTTGCCGTGGACAACGGCGCCGAGGTTTCCGAGGGCGACCTGATTGTGGTGCTGGAAGCCATGAAGATGGAGCAGCCGATCACCGCACACCGCGATGGCATCATCTCGGGTCTGGAAGTCACCCCGGGTGAAACCCTTTCGTCGGGCGCCGTGATCGCCACGATCAGCGACGAAAAGTAAAACGCTTGGCGCTGCCGGAGCTCCCGGCAGCTCACGCAACGGCCGCCGCCACCCGGTAACTTCGGGTCGCGGCGGCCGTTGCGTATCAACGGGATTCCAGATCGATGTCTTCCAGCTTCGGGTGCGCATCGCCCACCCAGCTGATCTCCACTGACTCGATGTAACCGCCCTCATGCCAGAGCAGGACGTCCACAGCCGTCGTCGCCTCCGCGGTTTCAGCTATGTCGAAGGACACCGGGCGGCCAACGCCTCGGGGCAAACGGACACTGCGATTGGCGGGTTTCAGCTTGAAGCATTCCGAGCAGTGTTCCTCCGGGGCTACCAAGGCTCCCTCGAACTGGCTCTGCAGGGCAGCGGCAAGTCCGGGTTCAGCCGCGGCGATGAGCTTGTCGAGCAAGGCGCGCTGCGTCTTGCTGGGCGTCATGTAGTCCATGAAGCCAGAGTAGTTGCCTGACCACGGAACATTGTGTATCCCGGAAAGCCGCCCGCCACGGCGGACATGGCATGTCGGGCGACTCCGGGCCGAGACCCCCGGCGGCGCGGACCAAAACGCCAACCGTCTCTGATGGCAGCCACTGCCTCTCCGCAGCGGCCTCTTTAGGGACTGCAACCAAATCGTGTCTGCGACAAGTAACCTTGACCGTTCGGACTCCCGCTAGACTGAAAAAATGCGAATCGGCGTGATTATTTTTGGTGTGGTCGTCATCTGCGTGCAAGCTTTTTTCGGTGCATTCTTGATGAATGATTGGGCTGTCACCGCTGCAAGTGAATTGCCGCTAGAGGAAACTGTCGCTGAAATGCGCCGGGCCGAGCAGAATTACTCGAAGAACGGAGGAATCGTCTTCGCGTCGTTGGGCGTAGTGTTGGCGCTGGGTTGGGGATTCCTCGTTTCCCAGCGCCGGTTCATTGCCTCAAACTGGGCGGCATTGACTTCCTGGGGAGCGATAATCGCGCTGGGAGCTCCGGCATACTTCTCCTTCTCTTTCGGAAACATGAACTCCGTCGGCGACACATTCTACGATTGGAACTCCGACGCCGCTTTCGCCTTGGAAGAGCCCTTATACGTGGCCAGCGGGATTGCTGCACTTGTTGCTGTCATCGGACTGGTAGCGGTTCTTCGCCGACCTGCGATTCGTTAGTTCACCACCCACGCCTGCTATTGCCTGCCTAACCATTCGGTATAGGTTTCGGTGCCCAGCCTGGCTCCAGGCCCCGGCAGGATCCCGCCGTCGCGCATAGCCCTGCCCATTGCGCCGGGCAAGGGCACTTCGATGATTTTAGGCGACTGGTTCTGCTTGGCCAAATACTGGGCGAAGAGCTGCGGCATCCATTCTTCCTTGGGGCCTGCCAGATCCTGCACGATTCCCGCTGCTGGCTGCACCGCCAGTTCAACCAGTGCCTGCGCCACCTCGCTGCCGGCAATCGGCTGCAGGCGCATCTTGGGCGCCACCTGGACCGGTCCAGCCGACATTCTGTTGATGTTCTGTCCCACGAATTCATGGAACTGGGTGGTGCGCAGCAAGGTATAGCCGCCGGGCAGGACGCGCAGCATCCGCTCCTGCGCCGCCTTGCCCGCATAGTAGCCGGCGTCGATCTGAGCCGCGCCGATGATTGACAGCGCCACATGGTTTTCCACTCCGGACTCGCGTCCGGCGATCAGGAGGTTGGCGGTGGACTGCGTGAAATAGCGCATGGAGGCCGAGGCACTGGTGGTGGACGATCCTGAAACATCGATCACCGCGGGGCAGTCGACAAGCCATTGCCGCACCGAGTGCTCATTGGTCAGGTCGCATCCCGCTGCGCGTGACAATACAACCGGTTCGTGCCCTGCAGCAATAACCTGCTCAACAACTTGTTCGCCGATGACGCCGGTCCCTCCGGCCACTGCGATTCTCATGCTGGATCCTCACTTCTGGATGTTTGGCGCGACACTGCCATGCTTCCACGTTCGAAGGTGGTTTGTAAGGGCTGCCGGTCCGAGGCCTTGTCCCAGCGGAAATACCGCTGTATGCATGGAACCGAGTTGCAGGGCGGGGCATTGCCTGCTTAAGCGGGCGAAAGGCCCGCATCAACCCCAACGGGTTGATGCGGGCCTTTCGATTGTTTATCAGGCGAAGCCGCGACGAATTACTCGACGAACTCTTCCATGTCCACGTCCGAGGTATCCCGGGTCATGAACAGCGCGATCAAGGTCAGGACTGCACCGATGGCCAGGTAGATGCCCACGCCCACGGTGTTGCCGCCACCGGCGTTCCACAGTGCGATGGCCACGAACGAGGCCGGGGCCGCGCCGATCACGGAGGACATGTTGTAGGCGATGGCCGAACCGGTGTAGCGGACGTTCGACGGGAACAGCTCCGGCAGGTAGGCGGCCATCGGGCCGAAGGTCAGGCCCATCAGGGTGAAGCCGACAATCAGGCCCACCATGGCGGCGCCCTGGCCCGGTCCGAAGAACAGCGTCCAGCCGGCTCCGAAGATCAGGATGGCCACGGTGACCCAGATCAGGAACTTGCGGCGGCCGAACTTCTCGGCCAGCGGGCCGGAGGCCACGGTGAAGATGCCGAAGAACACCACGCCGATGATCAGCATCGTCAGGAAGACCGGACGGTCGATGCCGAGGCCCGGAACGAATCCTGCCGCGTCGAAGACCTTGCCCTTGGCCTCGGCCGCGGCACGGGCCGCTTCCTCGGTGGCCGGGGCGGTGCCGTAGGTCAGGGTGAAGGAAGTCATCAGGTAGAACAGCACGTAGGTGGCCACCATGATGAAGGTGCCGGCGACAACCGGGCGCCAATGGTGCTTCATGGTCGCCTTGAACGGCGACTTAAGGACCTTGTCCTGGGAAACCACCTTCTGGAAGGACAGCGATTCAACCAGCTTCAGACGGACCCACAGGCCGATGATGACCATGACTGCGGAGAAGTAGAACGGAATGCGCCAGCCCCAGGCCATGAACTGCTCTGGCGTCAGCGAGGTCTGCAAGAAGACGAACATCAAGTTGGCGATGATGAAGCCGACCGGGGCTCCCAGCTGCGGGAAGGTGCCGTAGACGGCGCGCTTGTTCTTCGGGGCGTTCTCGGTGGCCAGCAGCGCGGCGCCCGACCATTCACCGCCCAGCGCCAGGCCCTGGGCGAAGCGCAGCAGCACCAGCGCCAGCGGGGCCAGCACGGTCCACATGCCCTGGGCCGGCGGCAGGAAGCCGATCAGGAAGGTGGAGATGCCCATCAGCAGCAGGGACGCGACCAGGGTGCCCTTGCGGCCCAGCTTGTCTCCATAGTGGCCGAAGACGACCGAGCCCAGCGGGCGGGCCAGGAAGGCCACGCCGAAGATGGCGAACGAGGAGAGGATCGCATTGATCGTCGTGGCATTTGGGAAGAACAGGGCCGGGAAAACCAGCACAGATGCAGTGGCATACGCGTAGAAGTCGAAGAACTCGACCGTGGTGCCGATCATGCTGGCGAACAGCACCCGGCCACGGGTATTCTCCTTAGGCGCTACCGCGGGGTTGGCCTTCGACATGGAGGCGTCTCCTTAGTGATGAGCGAGAATCGAATGTAACAATCCTATGCCCGGGTGCTCAGCATACGGATATCCATGTCCAGCATTTGGACAACTCATTCGATTGCGTCAATCTCTAACCCTTTATTCGACATCCCACTTGCGAAAATACGCATACCCTCGAATCCGGCACGATTTGTAATGTATTCGCATACTCCAATATCAGAGCAATGGCGTCTTAGGAAGAGCCTGGCAACAAGTCAGTTTTAGTCGAGGTCACAAACGAGAAGAGCCGCCGCTCCTCCGGAAGTTGGAAGAACGGCGGCTCTGCGCATGCGGCGCTTAGCTGTGGCGATGCAGGCGGCGTGCCGCCTCGGCCAACGAGCCGGAGAGCGACGGGTAGACCGTGAAGGTCTCAGCCACGTCATCCACATGCAGCGAATTCTGCACGGCGAGAGCCAGAGAGAAGATCAGTTCGCTGGCGCGCGGCGCCACGACCACGCCGCCGATGACGGTTCCGGACCCCTTGCGGGAAACGATCTTGACGAAGCCTTGGTCCACGTTCATCATCTTCGCGCGGGCATTGGTGTTCAGGTCGACCTTGATGATGTTGGCCTGGTACTTGCCTTCGGCCACGGCCCGCTGGGTCACGCCGACGGTGGCGATCTCCGGGGAGGTGAAGATGTTGGAGGCCACCAGGTCGAGGTTCAGCGGCTTGACCGAGTCGCCCAGCAGGTGGGCGACGGCGATGCGTCCCTGCATGGCGGAGACGGAAGCCAGCGCGAACACACCGGTGCAGTCGCCGGCGGCGTAGATATTGGTGGCGGTGGTACGGGATACGCCGTCGACCTGGATGTGTCCGGACTTGGTCAGCTGCACGCCGGCCTCTTCCAGGCCCAGGCCTTCGGTGTTGGGAATGGAACCCACTGCGACCAGGCAGTGGCTGCCTTCCAGCACGCGGCCGTCGGCCAGGGTCACGAAGACCTTGTCGCCCTTGCGCTCCACGCCTTCGGCGCGGGCCTGGGCCACGACGTTCACGCCATTGGACTTGAACACGTCCTCCAGCACGCCGGCCGCGTCCGCGTCCTCGCCTGGAAGCACGCGGTCGCGCGAGGAGACCAAGGTCACCTTGGCGCCCAGCAGGTTGTAGGCGGAGGCGAACTCGGCACCGGTGACACCGGAACCGATGACGATCAGGTGCTCGGGCACCTCGTTCATGTTGTAGATCTGGGTCCAGTTGAAGATGCGCTCCCCGTCCGGCTTCGCGGTCGGAAGCTCACGCGGATGGGCGCCGACCGACAACAGGATCGCGTCGGCTTCGACGGTCTGCTCGGATCCGTCGGGGCGGGAAACCTGGACGGTGCGGTTGTCCACCAGGCGGCCTTCGCCAATGATGATGCGCACGCCGGCACGTTCGAGGGTGGTGCGGATATCGCCGGACTGCTCCTTGGCAAGGGCCAGCAAACGGTGGTTGACCACCGAAAAGTCGGTTACTGCCGAATCCAGTCCGTCCACGTGGACGCCGAAGGTCTCCGCGTGCTTGACGCGGCGCACCGCGTCCGCGGTGGCGATCAGGGTCTTCGACGGCACAACGTCGGTCAGCACGGCTGAACCACCCATGCCCGCACGTTCCACCACGGTGACGTTGGCTCCCAGCTGGGCCGCGCCCATGGCCGCTTCATAGCCGCCGGGACCGCCGCCGAGAATTACCAATCGGGTTGCTTCATTCCTACGTTCTGCGCTCACGCTTCCTATTGTTCACCATGGGCGGATATTGCGCACATCGCCGCCGTCGGCCCCCGGGCGTGATTTTGGTTGTGAAGCACTGGTTTCGCCTGACAAAGCGCCTTGTGGACGGTAGCGTATTTCACGTGACTGATATGCATAATGACCCACAAGTTCTCGCTGCCGAGGCTGCCCAGGCGATCGCCGAGCAGACCGGAGTAGCAAAGCATGACATCGCCCTGGTCCTGGGCTCCGGCTGGGGACAGGCCGCAGAGCTGGTCGGCGAAACCACCCACACGCTGGACGCCACCACGATTCCAGGCTTCCACGCCGCCGCGGTCCCAGGCCACAAGGGCACCATTTCCTCGATCCTGACCGAGTCCGGCAAGCGCGTGCTGGTGCTCGGCGCCCGCACCCACTTCTACGAAGGCCGCGGCGTGCGCGCGGTGGTCCACCCGATCCGCACCGCGGCGGCTGCAGGCTGCACCCAGCTGGTGCTGACCAACGGCTGCGGCGGCCTGAACGAAAACTGGGCCCCGGGCACCCCGGTCATGATCTCCGACCACATCAACCTGACCGCTGCCTCCCCGCTGGAGGGCGCGACCTTCGTCGACCTGACCGACCTGTACTCCTCGCGCATCCGCGGCATCGCCCGCGAGGTCGATTCCACCCTGGACGAGGGCGTGTACGCCCAGTTCACCGGCCCGCACTACGAGACCCCTGCCGAGGTGCAGATGGCCAAGCGCATCGGCGCCGACCTTGTGGGCATGTCCACCGCGCTGGAAGCCATCGCCGCACGCCATGCAGGCATGGAGATCTTCGGCATGTCCCTGGTGACCAACCTGGCTGCCGGCATCAGCCCGGTGCCGCTGAGCCACGAGGAAGTCATCGAAGCCGGCCAGGCCGCCGGCCCGCGCATTTCCAAGCTCCTGGCGCAGATCATCGCCCGCCTCTAGGCCCGGGCCGGGGCGGCGGCCAACCGGTCGCCGCTTCGTAACGCGCGTGTGAGTAAGAACTAGGCAGGGAGAAGAATGGAAAACGTATCCGCACAGGGCCAGCTGCTGGAGACCGCGACCGCTTGGGCGGACGCGGACCCGGACGAGGCGACCCGCACCGAGCTGCAGGAGCTGGTTTCCCGCGCGGGGACCGACGCCGCGGCAATGGAGGACCTGTCCGACCGCTTCAGCGGGGTGCTGGAATTCGGCACCGCCGGGCTGCGCGCCGAATTGGGCGCAGGCCCCATGCGGATGAACCGCGTCGTGGTGCTGCGCACCGCAGCGGGCATCGCCCGCTTCCTTGAGCAGCAGGCCGACGGGGCCTACACCCCGAAAGTGGTCATCGGCTTCGATGCCCGCTACAACTCGGACGTATTCGCCCGGGATTCGGCCGCCGTATTCACCGCCGCGGGCTTCGATGTGCTGCTGATGCCGGCGCCGTTGCCCACCCCGGTGCTGGCCTGGGCGGTACGCCGCTTTGCCGCGGAAGCCGGCGTCATGGTCACCGCAAGCCACAACCCTCCGCGCGACAACGGCTACAAGGTCTACATCGGCGGCCGCGCCTCTAACGACGCCGGCCGCGGCGCGCAGATCGTCTCCCCCGTCGACGCCCGGATCGCGGAGCTGATCGACCACCAGCAGCCGGCTTCCCAAATCCCGCAGGCGGACTCCGGATGGCTGGTGCTGCCCGCTGCGGGCGCCGAGGGCGACATCGAAGCCGAGTACCTGGCCGCCGTCGGCCCGGTCATCGAAGCGCAGCCGGACCGCGACCAGCTGCGTGTGGTAGTCAGCGCCATGCACGGCGTGGGCGGGCACACCATGCGCCAGGCGCTGCTGAACGCCGGATTCAGCGACGTGCACATGGTCGCCGCGCAGGAGCATCCGGACCCCGAGTTCCCCACCGTGAAGTTCCCCAACCCCGAGGAGCCGGGAGCCATCGACCTGTCGCTGGAACTGGCTCGCGAAGTCGGGGCGGACCTGGTGATCGCCAATGACCCGGACGCCGACCGCTGCGCCGCGGCAGTGGAGGACCAGGGCGCCTGGCGCATGCTGCGCGGCGACGAAGTGGGCTGGCTGCTGGGCGACCACCTGGCCACCCGCCTGCCCGAGGGCCGCAAGCTGGGCAATTCGATCGTTTCCTCGCGCATGCTGGCTGCCATCGCCAAGGATGCAGGGCGCGAGCATGAGGAAACCCTGACCGGCTTCAAGTGGATCTCCCGCGTGGAGAACCTGGGCTTCGGCTACGAGGAGGCGCTGGGCTATTGCGTCGCCCCGGATCTGGTCCGCGACAAGGACGGCATCTCCGCCGGCGTGATGCTCGCAGACCTGGCCGCGCAGCTGAAGGCCGCCGGAAGCAGCATCCCGCAGCGGCTGGATGAGCTGGCAGCCCGCCACGGCGTGCACGTGACCGACCAGCTCTCCCTGCGCTTCACCGACCTAGCGCAGATTCCAGTGCTCATGGACAAGATCCGCACCAATCCCCCGGAGCATCTGGGCGGATCCGCGGTCAGCGAGGTCACCGACCTCTCCCAGGGCTCCGAGAAGCTCCCGGCCACCGATGCCATGGTGCTGCACACCTTCTCCGGTGCGCGGGTCATCATCCGCCCGTCGGGAACCGAGCCGAAGCTGAAGTGCTACCTGGAAACCATCGAGCCGGTGGATGACATCGAACAGGTCGCCCAGGCGCGCCTCGATGCCACGACCCAGGTCCTGGCCATCAAGGAACAACTGGCCGCGTACCTGAACGCCAATTAATACCTGCCGCCACAGAACGCGGCACCAACAATTCGAGGACATCATGACTGAACTAAGCGCCCGCGACATCGCCGGCTACATCGACCACACCCTGCTGGCGGCCAACGCCTCGCGCGAGCAGATCGTGGCGATCTGCGAGGAAGCCAAGAAGTACGAATTCAAGTCCGTGTGCGTGAACCCGGTGTGGACTTCGACTGTCGCCCGCGAGCTGGAGGGCTCGGACGTCCTGACCTGCACGGTGATCGGATTCCCCTTGGGCGCCTCCGCCACCGCCACCAAGGTGTTCGAAACCACCCAGGCCGTTGCCGACGGCGCGAACGAGATCGACATGGTCATCGACATCGCCGCCGCACTGCGCGGGGACCGCGACGCACTGGTCAATGAGATCTTCGCCATCGCCCAGGCCGCCCACGAGGGCGGAGCGATCCTGAAGGTCATCATCGAGACCTGCCTGCTGACCGAGGACGCGAAGGTCCTGGCCTGCGAAGCAGCCAAGGCCGCCGGTGCCGATTTCGTCAAGACCTCCACCGGTTTCTCCACCGGCGGCGCCACCGTGGAAGACGTGGCCCTGATGCGCCGCACTGTCGGCCCCGAGATGGGTGTGAAGGCTTCGGGCGGCGTGCGCAGCCTGGAAACCGCGCGTGCAATGATCGAAGCCGGTGCAACAAGGCTAGGTTCCAGCTCAGGAGTTGCTATCCTAGAGGGAGAGCAAAGCGGTTCCAGCTACTAGGCAGCCGCACCGAAAGCCAACAAGGAGCAAAAGTGTACTCGAACGGCAAGAACACTGCCCATTCCGGTGAAGGTCGCCTGGCAGGCAACCTGGTCGCCTTCGTTATCTTCTTCGCAGTCTTCGCAGGCGCGTTGTACTCACTGTCGTTCTGGTCTTTTGAAAACGCCTGGATCCCGTCCATCCTCTGCTTCGGCCTGACCATCATCGCCTTCGCAGTGCCGATGCACATCATGGGCCGCGGCGACAAGGCCGAGGAACTGGTTGCCTCCGCTTCGGAGTTCCAGAAGTAAAAATGCTTCATCACAGCGGGGAGGCCTTCGGGCCTCCCCGCTGTTGCTTTAAGCAGCATTCGGCCCCGGTCTGGGGCACGGGTTCCGGCGCGGTCGGCATTCCGGCCCGTAGTGTAGGAACCATGAATCCATTGATACCCAACGCTTTTGAAGTCATAGTCTTCTACGTCTTCCCACTGATTGTCACCGTGGTTCTGGCCATCGTGGTCTACAAGCTCATCAAGGGTTCAGCGAAGCCAACGAACCACCGCTGGATGGCTGAGGACCAGGATCCCGGCCACGACTCCCAGACGGACTAGAAGAGCCGCCTGACATTTCCGCCACGACTGGCCCGTTGAACTTCATCGACGAACTTATCCCGACTCCGTACCGGCCATCGTTGCTATGGTGAGATCATTCGGTTCACAGGCGCTGACCAGTCGATAGGGAGAGATCGTGAAGCTGGGACAACAGATTCGACGCTATCCGCTGTTGGCAGTTGCGGTCATCGCCCTGCTGGCCACCGGTGCCGCGGTCCTGGCCGGCATGGACACCGCCGGCCGGTGGATCGCGTGGACTGCCATCGCGGTCGCCGTGCTGTGGATCGGCTCGGGAATGGTCAAGGATCTGCTGCGCGGCCGCTACGGGCTGGATATCCTGGCCCTTGTGGCGATCATCGCCTGCCTGCTGGTCGGCGAGTACCTGGCGTCCCTGATCATCGTGCTGATGCTTTCCGGCGGCGAGGCCCTTGAGGACTTCGCCCAGCGCCGGGCCACCAGTGAGCTCTCCGCGCTGCTCGACCGTTCTCCCCTGCAGGCCCACCTCGCCGCCGACGAATCCGGCCAGGACGTCACCGACGTCCCGGTGGAGCAGGTGGAAGTCGGGGACCTGCTGCTGGTGCGCCCCGGCGAGCTGGTGCCGGTTGACGGCCTGATGCGTTCCGAGGCTGGAAGCTTCGACGAGTCCTCGCTGACCGGAGAACCGGTTCCGGTGGTCCATTCCAGGGGTTCCGAGGTGATGTCGGGGTCGGTCAACGGGTCGCAGGCCGTGTACCTGCAGGCGCTGCGGCGCAGCGGCGACAGCCAGTACCAGCAGATCATCGCGCTGGTGCGGCAGGCCCAGGATTCCAAGGCGCCGGTGGTGCGTTTGGCCGACAAGTTCGCGATCCCCTTCACCCTGCTTTCTTTGCTGATTGCCGGGATCGCCTGGGCGGTGTCCGGGGATCCGGTGCGTTTCGCCCAGGTCCTGGTGCTCGCCACCCCCTGTCCCCTGCTGATTGCCGTGCCGGTCGCCTTCCTGGGCGGCATGTCCCGTGCCTCCACAGAGGGTGTGGTGGTCAAGGGCGGCGCCGTGCTTGAGCAGCTCGCCAGGGTACGCAGCGCGGCCTTCGACAAAACCGGCACGCTGACCGCGGGCCGGCCCGCGCTGGTGGGCATCCAGACTAAGCAGGACCCCGATGAACTGCTGCAGCTCGTGGCTTCCGCCGAGCAGTTCTCCACCCACGTCATGGCCGCGGGCCTGATTGCGGCGCTCACCGACCGCGGGCTGCCGCTGCTCCCGGCGGAAGACGCGCAGGAAGTCGCCACCAACGGCGTCAGCGCCCTGGTGGACGGACGCCGGGTAGCCGTGGGCAAGCCGTCATTCATCGCCGTCTTGGACCCGTCCCTGCAGCGGGTCGAGCTTGAACCCGGGCAATCCGCCGCCTACGTCGCGGTGGACGGAAAGTTTGCCGGCGCACTCCTGATGGCCGATGCCCCGCGTCCGGAAGCCTCCGCGGTGCTGCGCTGGATGCGCGACCACGGCGTGGAAAACCAGGTCATGCTCACCGGCGACGTGGAACAGACCGCGCACGGCGTCGCCGCCCAGGTGGGCATCGGCAAGGTCGAAGCGGAGCTTCGCCCGGGACAGAAGGTGCAGCTGCTCAAGGACATGCAGCCCCGGCCGGTGCTCATGCTGGGCGACGGCACCAACGACGCCCCGGCGCTGGCCGCCGCGGACATCGGCATGGCGATGGGTTCGCGCGGTTCCACCGCTGCCGGCCAGGCCGCCGACGCGGTGGTCCTGCGCGATTCGCTGGAACCCGTGGCCCAGGTGATGGCCATCAGCCGCTACACCCTGAGTGTCGCGCACAGCGCCATCTGGATCGGCATCGGCCTGAGCGTGGGGCTGATGCTGGTCGCCACCACTGGCGTGATCCCGGCCGTGACCGGAGCCCTGCTGCAGGAAGTCGTGGATCTGGTAGTCATCGTCTATGCGCTGCGCACGCTGCGCGGACCCCGCCCCGCCAACTTCCACGGCGCGTTGCCGGCCCCCTCGACCGTCGCCTTGGCGCAGCATGTGCGCAGCAGGGACTGAGTTGATCATGGATTCTTGGCAACATCGGATCGATGGCTTTTGGCAAGCAGCCCCGAGCAAAGACGCCATGACGCTGGGTGTGGAGCTGGAGCTCCTTGTGGAGTCCGGGATTCCTGCCGGGCATGCGGCATTCGAACGCGCCAGCCTGCACGACTACCTCGGCGAGGAGGAACAAGCGATACCGCTGTACCGGATGGCTCTGGAGAGCGGGACGCTGAGCCCTGCCAAATGCAGCGAGGCAAGAATCCAGCTCGCCAGCAGCCTGAGGAATATTGGTGAACCCGGACCGGCGGTCGCAGTGCTCCAGGACATCGGGCCCGACGACCCGCTGCATGCCGATGCACAGGCATTCATGGCACTCGCGCTGTTCGACGCCGCAGAAGCGTCGGCAGCATTGAAAACCGCTCTGACGGCGCTCGCACCGGCCCTGCAACTTTATGCTGGACCGGTGCGCCGCTACGCGCAGGAGCTAGGGAACAGGCATCTGCCCGAAACTCGCTAGCCCTTGGCCGCAGCTGCCGGGGTCGGTTCGAAGATCGCGTAGACCAGGTTCTCCGCCCAGTCCAGCATGGCTTCGTCCGCCAGGTCCCGACCCCCGACTGGGGAGGTCTTCGGCTTCGGAATGAAGATGGAGTTCAGCGCCGGCTTGTTCGCCGAACCCGGGTACAAGCGTTCCAGGCGCACCTGGCGGCTGGCCGGCAGGTCCTCGATTTTCGCCGGCGACAGCTTGATGTGGTTGCCGACCTGCTGGATGTCGTGCAGACCCACCGCGCGGGCGCGGATGCGCAGGGCCGCGACGCGCAGCAGGTTCTCCACCGGCAGCGGCAGCTTGCCGTAGCGGTCTTCGAGCTCCTCGCGGACCTCGGCCAACGCCTCGCTGGATTCCGCGGAGGCGATGTTCCGGTAGGCCTCCAGGCGCAAGCGCTCCCCCGGCACGTAGTCGTGCGGCAGGTGCGCGTTGACCGGCAGGTCGATCTTCATCTCGGTGGCTTCTTCCTCGCCCTCGCCCTTGTAGTCGGCAACTGCCTCGCCGACCAGGCGCAGGTAGAGGTCGAAGCCCACCCCGGCAATGTGGCCTGACTGCTCCCCGCCGAGCAGGTTGCCGGCGCCGCGAAGCTCCAGGTCCTTCATGGCCAGCTGGTAGCCCGAGCCCAGCTCGTTGTGCGCTGCCACGGCCTTCAGGCGTTCCAGGGCCACCTCGCCCAGCGGCTTCTCCGCGTCCCAGAGAAAGTAGGCGTAGGCGCGTTCGCGGCCGCGGCCCACGCGTCCGCGCAGCTGGTGCAGCTGCGAGAGCCCGTAGTTGTTCGCGCGGTCGACAATCAGCGTATTGGCGTTGGAGATGTCCAGGCCGGTTTCGATGATGGTGGTGGAGACCAGCACGTCGAACTTCTTCTCCCAGAAGTCCTGGATGATCCGTTCAAGCCGCGACTCGCTCATCTTGCCGTGGGCCACCTCGACGCGCGCCTCGGGAACCAGCTCGCGCAGTTCCGCGGCGACCCGGTCGATGGAGGAGACGCGGTTGTGCACGAAGAACACCTGGCCGTCGCGCATCAGCTCGCGCTTGATCGCGGCGCTGATCTGCTTGTCGCTGCGCGGACCCACATAGGTGAGCACCGGGTGGCGCTCCTCCGGCGGGGTGGCCAGGGTGGAGGTTTCGCGGATGCCGGTCAGGGACATCTCCAAGGTGCGCGGGATCGGGGTAGCGCTCATGGCCAGCACGTCCACGTTGGTGCGCATCTTCTTGAGCTCTTCCTTGTGCTCCACGCCGAAACGCTGCTCCTCATCGATGATCACCAGGCCGAGGTTCTTGAACTCCACGGTCTTGGACAGCAGCCGGTGGGTGCCGATCACGATATCCACGCTGCCGTCCTTGAGCCCGGCCAGGATTTCCTTGGATTCCTTGGCGGTCTGGAAGCGGGAGAGCGTCTTCACACGGACCGGGAAGCCCGAGTAGCGTTCGGTGAACGTCTGGTAGTGCTGGGAGGCCAGCAGCGTGGTGGGCACCAGCACGGCGACCTGCTTGGAGTCCTGCACGGCCTTGAACGCTGCGCGCACCGCGATTTCGGTTTTGCCGAAGCCCACGTCGCCGGAGATCAGCCGGTCCATCGGGATTTCCTTTTCCATGTCCGCCTTCACCTCGTTGATGGCGGTGAGCTGGTCGGGGGTCTCGATGAACGCGAAGGCCTCCTCCAGTTCGCCCTGCCACGGGGTGTCGCTGGCGAATGCGTGGCCGCGGCTGGCCATGCGCGCGGAGTACAGCTTGATCAGGTCTCCGGCGATCTCCTTGACCGCCTTGCGGGCCTTGGACTTGGTGCTGGCCCAGTCGGAACCGCCCATCTTGGAGAGCGCCGGGGCCTCGCCGCCCACGTAGCGGGTGATCATGTGCAGCTGGTCCATCGGGACGAAAAGCCGGTCCCCTGGCGCGCCGCGCTTGGAGGAGGCATATTCGACCACCAGGTATTCGCGCTTGGCGTCCTTGCCGGCGCCGTTGACCTTGCGGGACACCAGTTCCACGAACTTGCCGATGCCGTGCTGCTCGTGGACGATGAAGTCCCCGGCCTGCAGGCTCAAGGGGTCCACGGCATTGCGCTTGCGCTTGACCGTGAGCTTGCGGGACTTGCGGTTCGGGTAGGCGCTGGAGCGTCCCAGCAGGTCCGCCTCGGTCAGCAAACCGGTTTTAAGCTCCTCGAACACGAACCCGCGACCGGCGGCGGCCTGGGTGATTTCGATCAGCCCTGCGGTGGGCTCGGCCGAGAGGTCTTCCACGCGGTGGGCCGGGATCTTGTATTCGCCGAACAGCTCGGACAGGCGCGCGGCCGGGCCGGGGCCTTCGGTGGCAACCACCAGGCGCCAGCCGTCCGCCACCCGGGAGGCGATGAATTCCATCATCGCTTCGATATCGCCCTGGTAGCCGTGCGGTTCGCGGGCCGGGACGCGGATGGTCGCAGCGCCCAGGTCCAGTTCCTCGTCGGAGCCCAGCGAGGTGACCGCCCACCAGGAGACCTTGGCCTGGCGCGCGTGCTCGACGGTCTGGGCGAGCGAAGCGAAATCGCCGGTTTCGAGCTTGCGCCCGGCTTCGGCGGTGCTCAAATCCAGCGGGGCGCTGGCTCCGTCCGAGGCCGAGGCCCAGGCCGCGGCCAGGAACTCGGCGTTGGTTTCGTTCAGGTCGTGGGCGCGGGCGCGCACGCGTTCGGGCTCCATGACCAGTGCGATGGAGGATTCGGGGAGCAGGGAGAGCAGCGGCACCATCTTGTCCACCAGCAGCGGGGCCAGGGACTCCATGCCTTCCACCGCGATGCCTCCGGCGATCTTGGTGAGCATTTCAGTGGCGGCCGGGAAGCTGGCCTTGAGGTTCGCCGCGCGGCTCATCACCTTGGGGGTGATGAGCATTTCACGGCACGGGGTCGCGGTGATCGATCTCGGCCCGGCCCCCTCGTGGGAGCGCTGGTCTGCGATGGAGAAGTAGCGCATCGTGTCGATCTGGTCGCCGAAGAAGTCCACGCGCACCGGATGCTCCAGGGTGGGTGGGAAGACATCTATGATGCCGCCGCGCACTGCGAATTCGCCGCGGTGGGTCACCATGTCCACCCGGGCGTAGGCCGCCGCGGCCAGGTCCCGGATCACGGTGTCGAAGCCGGGCTCGGCATCCAGTTCAAGGGTGACCGGGCGCAGCTCGCCGAGCCCCGCCACCAGCGGCTGCAGCACGGCGCGGATCGGCGCGATGATGATCTTCAGGTCCGGGTCCCCGTCATGCAGCCGGCGCAGTACTTCCAGGCGGCGGCCCACGGTGTCGCTGCGCGGGGAGAGCCGTTCGTGGGGCAGGGTTTCCCAGGAAGGGAATTCGGCAACGTGCTTGGACGGCAGGTAGGCGGCCAGCGACGCGGAGATGTCCTCGGCCTCTCGGCCGGTCGCGGTGACGATCAGCGTGACCGCGCGCTCGTGTCCCTCGGACAGGCCCTGGCTGACGTGGGCTCCGAGAATCGAGCGCATGCCCTGCGGCGCCGCGATCTCCAGCTCTTCGCTGCGGGTCGAAAAGCTTTGTGATGCACCTTGGCGGATACGGCGGAATGACGATTCCTCGCGCAGGAAATCATGAAGTCCAACTAGGCTCATGCGGCTTTCGTGTCCTCTCGGGCAGGTTAGGGGCCAACGCGCACGAGGCGTTCAGCCCGGTATGACACCACGAACACCGACCGCAAAACGATTCCGCGGCCGGCTAAATGCCAATATGTTGTTTTGATGCCTTCCTAGCCTACCTAATCGAGGTGAACAGATAGGGTTAATGGTGTCCAGTACCCGGGACCGGCAGCTGCCGGTTCTCCCGGCCGCCCAGATTTCTAGATTGGGATACCCATTCATGGCATTGAACGCAAGCACGCAGATCGCCCATCCGGCCGACCAGGTCATCGCCACGCTGGCTGACCGCGGCTTCGCTGAGCACCTGACCTCGCTGGCCAACGGCACCCTGCAGGACTTCACCGTCAGCGGCGACACCGCAGGAGCTTTCACCCTGACCACCGTTCGCGCCATGCCTACCGACCGCGTGCCGGACATCGCCCGCAAGTTCGTCGGCGCCTCGATCCAGGTCACCCAGGTCGAGCAGTGGAGCGCCCCGGATGCCGCAGGCAACCGCTCGGCCAGCGTGAAGATCGATGTCGCCGGTGTGCCGGTGTCGGTGTCGGGCAGCGAGAAGCTGACCGCCCAGGGCGACACCACCGAATTCGCGATTGAGGGAAAAGTCTCCTCATCGATTCCGTTCATCGGCGGCAAGCTCGCCTCGGCAGCCGAGCCGTACCTCGGCAAGGCCCTGAACCTGCAGGCTTCGCAGGTTAACGCCTGGCTTTCGAAGTAGCCTCGACAGCGTCGATTATGACGCCCGACACAGACGCCCGGACCTGCGATTTTTCGCCAGGCCTCCGGGCGTCTGCGTTTTGGGACGTGAATTACGTTAGGGTTGAATACGGTGTGCCGGGAAGTCTGGTCGGCGTGAAATGTTCATTTAACGAAGTAAGCGAGTACAACGCATGACCAACACTCCCTCTTCGGGTTCCCCAAAGAACCTATTTTCCCGGCCGAGCTATAGCGAATCCGTGCGCATCGGCGACATCCTGCGCAAGGAGACCGTCGGCGGCCTGGTCCTGATTGTCGGCGCAGTGCTGGCACTGATCTGGGCCAACACCCCAATGCGCGATTCCTATTTCGCGTTGCGCGACTTCCATTTCGGCCCCACCCTCTTCGGGGTCGACCTGAATCTTTCCATCGGCCACTGGGCGGCCGATGCCCTCTTGGCAGTGTTCTTCTTCCTCACCGGTCTGGAGCTGAAGAAGGAATTCGTCATCGGCGACCTGCGCAACGTCAAGACCGCCGCGGTTCCCGTGGCGGCGGCGTTCGGCGGCGTGGCCGTCCCGGCCATCATCTTCGTGATCGTGGCTGCAGCCTCCGGAGGCTTCGGCAGCGAGCTGATGCAGGGCTGGGCCATCCCCACGGCAACGGATATCGCCTTTGCCGTCGCGGTGCTCGCAGTCATCGGTTCGTCCCTGCCGACCGCGCTGCGCATTTTCCTGCTGACCCTTGCAGTGGTTGACGACTTGATCGCCATCGTGATCATCGCGTTCGTCTTCACCGACGATCTGAAGCCGGCCTACTTGGCCTTGTCCCTGATTCCGATCATCCTGTTCACCGTCCTGGCCCGCACCTTGGCGAAGTTCTTCGCCACCCGCCTGTGGGCCGCCTGGGTCATCCTGCTGCCGCTGGGCATCGTCACCTGGATCTTCGTCTTCGGATCCGGCATCCACGCCACCATCGCCGGCGTGATCCTGGGCTTCTGCGTCCCGGTCAAGCGCACCGACGGACGCGAAGGCATCGGCCTGGCCGAGCAGTTCGAGCACCGTTTCCGTCCGCTGTCCTCTGGCTTCTGCATCCCGGTCTTCGCGTTCTTCGCCGCCGGCGTGACCGTGATTTCCCCGGAATCAGGCAGCGGCGGGCTGCTGACCGACCCGGTCTTCTGGGGCATCGTACTAGGCCTGGTGCTGGGCAAGCCGATCGGCATCATGGGCTCGACCTGGGTGCTGACCAAATTCACCAAGGCATCCTTGGACAAGGACGCCAAGTGGGGCGACCTGTTCGGCGTGACGCTGCTGGCAGGTATCGGCTTCACCGTCTCGCTGCTGGTCTCCGAGCTGTCCTTCGGCCTGGAGTCGGCGCACTACGAGCACGCTAAAGTGGCCATCCTGGCCGGTTCGTTCATCGCCGCCATCCTCGGCGCCCTGTGGCTGATTCCGCGCAACCGCCGCTACAAGGAGATCGCGGCGCGCGAGTCCCGCGACGACAACAAGGACGGCATCCCGGATGTCTACCAGCAGGGTGAGGACAACTAGTCCCTGACTGGATTGCAACGCGAAAAATCTCTGGTTCCGCCCTCGGGCGGAACCAGAGATTTTTTTGGCTCAGCGTGTTGTTATGCTGCTTCCAGCATGGCGACCTCTGCCGCCACCCAGGCCAGCATGGCGCACTTGACGCGGGCAGGGAACTTGGACACCCCGGCAAAGGCCACCGCATCCTCCAGGACCTCCTCATCAGGGGTCATGGTTCCCTTGGAGCGCATCATTTCCCGGAAGAGATCCAGCTTGTCCAGGAACTCTTCGCGGGTCAGCTCCGGGAGCATTTCGCTGAGCACGGAGGCTGAGGCCATGGAGATGGAACAGCCGTCGCCTTCCCAGCTCATGGCGGTGAACTTCTCGCCTTCCAGCTCCACGCGCACGCGGATCTGGTCCCCGCAGATCGGGTTGTGCTGGTGCGATTCACCGTGGCGGTGGCCGCCCTCCGGTTCCACGAGCGGGGAACCGATGCGGCGCTTTGAATGGTCGAGGATGACCTGCTGGTACAGCTGATCGAGTTCGTTCATTTTAGACTCCAAAATACTCACGCACCGAAGCGACTGCCTCAATCAGGGCCTTGATGTCTTCTTCGGTGTTGTACAGATAAGTGCTGGCGCGGGTGGTCGCGGTGACACCTAGGGCGCGGTGCAGCGGCTGCGCGCAGTGGTGGCCAACGCGCACGGCGATGCCGCGCGAGTCCAGGAACTGGCCTACGTCGTGCGGGTGCACTCCGATGACCTCGAAGGGAACGGTGCCGATCCGCTTGGCATCGGCCGGGCCGAAGACCCGCACGCCTTCCAGGGCTGACAGGCCCTGGTACAGCAGCTCACCCAAGTGCTCTTCCCAGTCCGCGATGCGGTCCATGCCGATCTCGTCGAGGTAGCTGGCGGCCGTGGCGAGACCATGGACCTGGGAGATGCGCTGGGTTCCGGCTTCGAAGCGCTGCGGAGCTGGAAGGTATTCCGCGTGCTCCATGTCCACCACCGTGATCATGGATCCACCGGTGAGGAACGGCGGCATGGCGTTGAGCAGCTCTTCACGGCCATAGAGGCCGCCGATGCCGGTCGGGCCGAGCATCTTGTGCCCGGAGAAGGCCATGAAGTCCACGTCCAGGGACTTGACGTCCACCGGAAGGTGCGGAACGGACTGGCAGCCGTCCAGCACCGTCAGGGCGCCGACTTTCCGGGCGGCGTCCACGAAGCGACGGGTATCGGTAATGGTGCCCAAGACGTTCGAAACATGGGTGAACGCCACTAGCTTGGTGCGTTCGGTGACCAGCGAATCGATCAGGTCGTAGCGCAGCGAGCCATCCTCTGCGATCGGCACGTAGCGCAGGGTCGCGCCGGTGCGGAAGGCGAGCTCCTGCCACGGGATCAGGTTCGCGTGATGCTCAAGTTCAGTAGTGAGAATCTCGTCGCCCGGGCCGAGTCGGAACCGCGCGGCGGCTTCTCCCCCGCGTCCCAGCGAGGCGTTGGACATCGAGTAGCTGATCAGGTTCAGCGCTTCGGTGGCATTCGAGGTCCAGACCAGTTCGTTGGTCTTGGCGCCAATGAACTTCGCCACGGTTTCGCGGCCCTGTTCGAAAAGGTCGGTAGCCTCCACGGCAAGGGTGTGCGCACCGCGGTGCACCGCCGCGTTGGCGTTTTCGTAGTAGTGCTGTTCAGCCTCGTAAACGCAGCGCGGCTTCTGGCTCGTGGCGCCTGAGTCGAGGTACACGATATCGGCACCGTTGACCTGGTGCTCAAGGATCTCGAAGTCCGCCTTGATGCGTGCCACCTCGTTGGCGGTAAGCGCCTCGGCCGTTCCAGTCTGACCAGTCATGGTGTGCACGGGTCCTCCGAATTCTCGTCATGAATCGCCGCGCACTCCGCCGTCAGATCCGGCTGCAATGCGATTAGGCAATAGGTACATTAGGTAATTATTCCACTCCGGACCCCGTTGCACACCTAAGTTAGTCCTTAGTAAGTTTCGCCTCAAAGACGTGCCAGTTGAAGTCTCGAAGGGCCCTAGCCATAACGAAGGCGGAATCCGCGCCAGTCGCCCGAGAGACCCGAATTCGCCCGGATGCCGGAGCTACCTCGCGCCGTGCTTGCGCTGATACATCATGCGATCCGCCGTGGACAAGCAGTCCGCGAGGCTGGCCAGTCCCGGCTCCGCCGCAGCGAAACCGCAGGATGCCGCGATGCCGGCGGACTCCAGCGCCGCGTCGAAGGTCTCGAAGAATGTTGCGGCTTGTGACGGAACAACCCCGTTGGCCAGGATCGTGAACTCGTCCCCGCCATATCGGGCTACATGGCAGGCGGTCGTGCCTGCTTCCCTCAAGGTCCGGGCGGCACGCACGATCAGGTCATCGCCTGCAGCGTGCCCCAGGGTGTCATTAACCTGCTTCAGTCCGTCGAGGTCGACAATGGCGACTGCCACGGCATCGCCGAAGCTCTCCAGCCGCTCTTGGGCATCGGCAACGATGGCGTCCCATCCACGGCGGTTGAGCAGGCCGGTCAACGCGTCCGTGTTCGCCAGCGCCTCGGACATCTCGATCCGTCGCCGTTCCCGGTCGATGCCTCGCGCCAGCTCCAGCTGCGTGGACAGCAGCTCGCTGAGCAGGTTCAACAGCTGCTCGTCGAGCTGCTCGTCATCGGACAGCGGTTCGGGCCGGACTCCGCACAGCACGCCGAACATCTCGCCGCGGTCGTCGCTGATGGTATAGCCCGCATAGGCCCCCACATATTCGGAGGCGCCGAGGTCCGAGTAATCCGGGTCGGCGCGGGAATCGCGCACCACATGAGCGGCACCGGATGCCATGCGGCTGCAGAACGACTCGTTCCAGTCGATTCGCGCCCCGGTACTC
Source organism: Arthrobacter sp. AG1021 (assembly GCF_003633665.1). NCBI lineage: Bacteria > Bacillati > Actinomycetota > Actinomycetes > Micrococcales > Micrococcaceae > Arthrobacter > Arthrobacter sp. AG1021. The sequence continues at coordinate 374,305 of NZ_RBLB01000007.1, forward strand.
AGCAGTTGTTCTTGATGGACATGCACGTGGACCTGCTCCCCGTGCACCACGCGCGACACCGACCAGTCGGCCAGCGGGGTATGCGCGTTGAGGTAGGCGACGACTCGCTCCGAGGACTCGCTGAAGGCCTGGGCGCCGTTCAGCGGCAAGCCGTTCTCGCCCCGCGGCAGCCCACCGTTGTTCCGGCGCTCGAGCTGCAGAGACTGGTCTTGAGGGGTGTGGTGTGAGGGCACCGGTATCACTCGCTTTGCTTGATAACTTCCTGCTGGTCAGCGAAGACTAATATGCTCAAAAACAATAACAGGGAAACGGAGAAGAATTCTCCTCATTCAGGGCATGTGCCCCGGCCGCGCTGAATTGCGCTGGACTGCAGCGGATATGGAAAACTCCGGACCGGTTGGTCCGGAGCATTCCCGAAAGTTTTCAGGCCGTGTGGAACTTGCCCTGGGCTGCTTCCAGCCCCTGCGACATCAACAACTCCACCGCGTCGGCCGCGTTGTCGATCAAGAATGGCAGCACCTGCTTTTCGGACTTCGAGAAGTCCTGCAGGACCCAGTCGGCGGTGTCCATGCGTCCGGGCGGGCGGCCCACTCCGGTGCGCACGCGCAAGTAGTCCTTGGAGCCCATGGCCTTGGAGATGTCGCGCAGGCCGTTGTGGCCTCCTTCTCCCCCGCCGCGCTTGAGCTTGATGGTATCGAACGGAATATCGATCTCATCGTGAACCACGATCAGGTTCTCAATCCCGATGCCGAAGAACTTCGCCAGATTGCTCACGGGGCCGCCGGAGAGGTTCATGTAGGTCATCGGCTTGGCCAGGACCACGCGAGGACCGCCCACGCCCATGCGGCCCTGGACGATCTGGGCGCGCGATGCGTGGGTCTTGAATTTCGAGCCGGCGCGGTTGGCCAGCTCGTCGAGCACCATCTGCCCGATATTGTGCCTATTGCCAGCGTAGCCGGGCCCGGGATTCCCGAGCCCGGCTACGAGCCAAGTGTCATTGCTCATGATGCTTAGCTAAATGCCTTATCGCAATGCTTAGGCAGCGACCAGCAGGTCCAGGTGATCAACGGTGCGGTTCAGCGCGTGGATCTGGATGTCCTTGATGGTGGTCTTCACTTCGGTGCCCTCGATGTTCAGGACCAGCTCAACGCCGCGGTCGCGAACGGCCAGGGTGGTGGCCTGTGCTGGCAGCAGAACGTGCTGTGGCTCGGAGCCTGCACCGTAAACGACTGCTGGGATCTGGCCTGCGCGGCGGGCCTGGCGGGCAGCGCCCTTGCCGAAATCGGTGCGTACAACGGCGTCAAGGTTGACAGATGCCATGATGATTCTCCTTAGGAAATGATTGCTTCGTTTAGGCCCTTGCGTGGACTCGGGAAGCAACCAACATCTAGGAGATGAAAGAGCTTTTCCGGCCTTGTCGATAACGGTCACACCATCGCTGGTGGTTCCCTCGCCTGGGCACAGTGAATAATTCTAGCAGTCGGGGGCGCGTGTACGAAAATCTGTCGCCCAGAACACTGTAGGCTGCGGAGCTTGCAGGTAGCGTTGAGTCAGTTCTCCGCAACCAGCTGCAGCTACCCTACGGTGCAGGAAGGAATCCCATGGCCACCAAGCAGCCCGCAATGTCCCCTTCCGATCTTCCGGTCGCCCCGGTGCTGGACCGGGCAACCGGTCCCCGGCGCGCCGAGGCAGATGAGCTGCTTGCGCTGTTCAAGGAGATCTCCGGCGCCGAGCCGGTGGTCTGGGCAGGGCGAATCCTGGGTTTCGGCCAGTACGAGTACCGCTACGACTCGGGGCACGGAGGCATCGCCCCGCTGCTGGCATTCGCACCGGGGCCGAGCAACCACACCATCTATCTGGTTTCCGGCTTCGCCGAACGTTGGCCGGAGCTGCTGGAGAAGCTCGGCAAGCACCGAAGCAGCAAAGCTTGCCTTTATCTGACCCGGCTTTCGTCGGTGGATCAGGGGATCCTGCGCGTACTGATCGAGAAATCGTTGCAGGAAACGCTGTCCGATGACTCGACCCTGGGCTGAGGCCGGCGCTCTATGACGTATCCCAGACAGCCTGTCACCGGTCCCGGCACCAGCTAGGGAGCATAGCAAAAAGATGGCGGTTGTCTGAGCATGCAGGCAACTGCCATATTTTGGAGTGAGCTCCTCAGGAACGGTAAAAACCGCGATGAGCACAATAACTCGCCATTGATCGGCAAACAACTACTGGTGGTCATAATGAGCTTCTAAATATGCTCATCATTAGGGGAAAAAAGACGAACGCAAACCCGAGCCAGACCCAACCCTCAATAATCCAGTAGATGAACTTGCCATCAACTGTTTTCTTTAACCAGGTTCCATCGAGGGCTTCTTCACCTGAGAAGACTCCCATCGGGTCGAACCGTGTAAACACGATTAGTGCAAAGTTCAGGGCAAACGGGATATCGAAAAAATATTCATATGATTCTCCCATTTTCCACGTCCATCCCAACATGCCAACGGGACCCCACAGGACGAAACCTACTAGAAGCCACAATCCTGGAATAAACTTCTTGAACTCTTTGCGGCCTTGAACCAACGTCTTAAGCGTTAGAAAAAGAATTACACCGACAGTAATCATCCACGGGTACAAAGTAATATTCATTGGATCCTAAACTATCTAATCTGATTCTGATAAGCCCTACTTCTCGGCGCTCTCCTTTGTTTCGGACAGTTCGGTTGACTGGCGCAGTTCGACACGACATTTACATTTGCATGGAACAAATTGTTTAACGGCTTTCGGCCGGCACCCCCGAAGGGCGCCGGCCGAAAGCTTGCGAAACGAGGGCTGCTAGGCGCGGCCGTCGAAGAGGTTCGTGACCGAACCGTCGTGGAAGACCTCGGAGATCGCGCGAGCGAGCAGCGGGGCGATCGAAAGAACGGTAAGGTTCTCGAAGCGCTTCTCTTCAGGGATCGGCAGGGTGTTGGTGACAACAACCTCGGTGGCCCCGCACTCGGCCAGGCGCTGCGCGGCTGGATCCGAGAAGACTGCGTGGGTTGCGGCGATGATGACGTCCTTGGCGCCGGCTTCCTTCAGCACGCGCACTGCGCCTGCGATGGTTCCGCCGGTGTCGATCATGTCGTCGATCAGGATCGCGGTGCGGCCCTTGACCTGGCCCACCACGGTCTTCGACTCGGCCTGGTTCGGCACGGTCAAGTCACGCGACTTGTGCACGAACGCCAGCGGGGCACCGCCCAGGCGCTCTGCCCACTGCTCGGCAACGCGCACGCGGCCGGTATCAGGGGAAACCACGGTCACGTTGGCCACATCGACCTTGGACTTGATGTAGTCGGCCAGCAGCGGGAAGGCGAACAGGTGGTCCACCGGGCCGTCGAAGAAGCCCTGGATCTGCGCGGTGTGCAGGTCGCAGGAGATCACGCGGTCGGCGCCTGCGGTCTTGAACAAGTCGGCAACCAGACGTGCCGAAATCGGCTCACGGCCGCGGCCCTTCTTGTCCTGGCGGGCGTACGGGTAGAACGGCGCCACGACGGTGATGCGGCGGGCGGAAGCGCGCTTCATCGAATCGATCATGATCAACTGTTCCATCAGCCAGTTATTCAACGGGGCCGGGTAGGACTGCAGCAGGAACACGTCCTTGCCGCGGACCGATTCGTCCGAACGCACGTAGATCTCGCCATTGGCGAAGTCATAGGCATTTAGTGGCAGCTTCTCGATATCGAGGGCCTTGGCCACCTCGTCAGCTAGTTCCGGGTGCGCACGTCCGCTGGCAAGCACCAGCTCTTTGTTGACGTTATGGCGGATTTCACTCATTGTTATGCTTTCTCGCTCGCTTCGCTATCACGTATGAGGTGTACTGAGGAAATAAAATCCGTCGCGGAACTACTCGGAGGCCGAGGTGTTCAGCGAGGACTTGAACGCGGCGTCTGCCGAAGAGGTACCCGGACGCTTTTCCAACGTCCATCCCTCGGTGTTGCGCTGCGGGGCCACGGACAGCGCCAGGGCACCGGCCGGGACATTCTTGCGGACGACTGCACCGGCACCGGTGTAGGCCCCGTCCCCGATTTCAACCGGGGCGACGAACACGGTATTCGAGCTGGTGCGCACGTGCGAACCGATCTTGGTCCGGTGCTTCTTTTCGCCGTCGTAGTTGGCGGTGATGTTGCCACAACCGATGTTGGTGAACTCACCGATTTCAGCATCCCCGGCATAGCCAAGGTGCGAGAGCTTGGAGCCGCGACCAATGGTCACGTTCTTGGTTTCGTAGAAGGCGCCGATCTTGCCGTCGGCCCCCAGGTCGGTGCCCGGACGCAGGTAGGCGAATGGTCCCACGGACGCGCCGTCGGCGATACGCGAGTCGGTCGCGTCGCTGCGCTTGACGGTTGCGCCCTGGCCAACCACGACGTTGGTCAAGGTGGTGTCCGGGCCGACCGTCGCATTAGCGCCGATGATGGTTTCGCCGTGCAGCTGGGTTCCCGGCTTGAGGGTGGCATCCTGGCCGATCATGACCTCGGCGTCGATCCAGGTGGTGGCAGGGTCAACGATGGTGACACCCTGGCGCATCCAGAATTCGTTCTTGCGCTGGTTGTAGATGCGGGCCAGGTTGGAGACCTGCACGCGGTCGTTGGCGCCCTCGATCTGCCAGCGGTCCTCGATCCGAGAGGAGGCCACGCGGCCGCCGTGGGAGCGGGCGATGGCCAGCACGTCGGTCAGGTACATTTCGCCCTGCGCGTTGTCGGTGGTGACTTCGGTCAGTGCCGAACGCAGCATCTGCGCGTCGAAGGCGTAGATGCCGGAGTTGATTTCCTTGACTGCCAGTTCCTCAGGCGAGGCGTCCTTCTGCTCGCGGATGCCGGAGACGTCCCCGTTCGCGTCGCGCAGGATGCGGCCGTAGCCGGAAGGATCGTCCAGCTCGGTGGTCAGCACGGTTACCGAGTTGCCGTTGGACTCATGGGTGGCGACCAGTTCCTGCAGCACCTCGCTGGTGAGCAATGGCACATCGCCGTAGGTCACCACGACGGTGCCCTCAAGTTGCGGGTCGATGGCTTCGAGGCCCTGCTGCACTGCGCGGCCGGTGCCCGGCACGTCGTCCTGGTCCGCGATGGTGATGTTCGGGAACTGGTTCAGGATGTGCTCGGCGACCAGATCGCGCTGGTGGCGGACAACCGCAACGAGGTTCAGGGGTTCGAGCGCAGAGGCCGCATGCAACGCATGGGAAACCATGGAGCGACCTGCGATTTCATGCATGATTTTCGGCTTCGCCGATTTCATTCGGGTGCCTGCGCCGGCGGCGAGGACGATAACGGCTACTGGTGCGTTGACCTGATCGCTCAAGTTGCTTTTCTCCTGCGGGTCGCTTCGGGGTTTTGGGCAGTGAAGAAAAACCCCTGATCCAGTCTATCGCGCAGATTGGGGGCAACCGAACTTTGATACCAAGAAAGCGCCGCGGCGGCGGCGCTTGGAAAGTTGTTCCGCCCCTAGGATTCGAACCTAGAATGCACAGCTCCAAAGGCTGGCGTGTTGCCATTACACCAGGGCGGAAAATGTGGTCAGCAGGTAAACCAGCCAAGCACGCTATGTATTCTGCCATGTCCTGCGGTGCTGTGTGAAATCGCAAAACACCGTATTGAGACTCACTTTTATTCTCTGCTTTATTCCACACGCGGTGCGGAGGCAACTTTGGAATATGGCTGTTCCCCCACAGTTTGGCGTCTCGATTTGCCCCGGAAAGTAAACTGGAGACGTGGCACATCTACTCGGGGGCGAAGCCCTGCATCTGGAATATCCAACCCACGTCGTTTTTGACTCGGTGACCATCGGCATTTCCGACGGCGACCGCATCGGACTCGTTGGACGCAACGGCGAAGGCAAGTCCTCGCTGCTTGGCATGCTCTCGGGCAAGATCGAGCCTAATTCAGGACGCGTGACCCAGCGCAACGGCCTGCGCGTGGGAGTCCTGGACCAGAGCGACACCCTGGACTCGGACTCGACCATCCATTACGCCGTAGTGGGCGACATGGCCGACCATGAATGGGCCGGCGACGCCCGTACCCGCGGCATCATCTCCGGCCTGGTCGCAGACCTGGACTGGGAAGCAACAGTGGGCACGCTCTCCGGCGGCCAGCGCCGCCGCGTGGCTTTGGCAGCCCTGCTGGTGCAGGACTGGGACGTTGTGATCCTCGACGAGCCGACCAACCACCTGGACGTCGAAGGCATCTCCTGGCTGGCCGAGCACATCAACAACCGCTGGTCCAAGAACTCCGGCGGGCTGATGGTCGTCACCCACGACCGCTGGTTCCTCGACGCGGTCTGCACCACCACCTGGGAGGTGCATGACGGCATCGTCGAGCCCTTCGAAGGCGGCTACGCGGCCTACGTGCTGCAGCGTGTGGAACGCGACCGCATCGCAGCGGTCACCGAATCCAAGCGCCAGAACATGATGAAGAAGGAACTGGCCTGGCTGCGCCGCGGCGCACCGGCCCGTACCGCCAAGCCGAAGTTCCGCATCGAGGCCGCCAACCAGCTCATCGCCGACGTACCGCCGGTGCGCAACCCGCTGGAACTCAAGCGCATGGCCACCAGCCGGTTGGGCAAGGACGTCATCGACCTGCTGGACACCTCGGTGTCCTTCGGATCGAAGCAGATCCTCAAGCCCCTCACCTGGCGCATCGGCCCCGGCGAGCGCACCGGCCTGCTGGGTGCCAACGGTGCGGGCAAGTCCACCCTGCTGGGTCTGATTGCAGGCACCGTGGAGCCCTCCAGCGGCAAGATCAAGCGCGGCAAGACCGTGAAGCTGGCAGTGCTGGACCAGCAGTTCCGCGAACTTGACCAGATCGGCGAGGACCTGGTCCGCGAGGTGCTCGGCCGTTTCCGCACCACTTTCAACGTGGACGGCAAGGACCTGACCCCTGCCCAGCTGCTTGAACGCCTGGGCTTCTCCTCCGCGCACCTGTCCACCAAGGTCCGCGAGCTCTCCGGCGGCCAGCGTCGCCGACTGCAGCTGCTGATGATCCTGATGGACGAGCCGAACGTCATGATCCTCGATGAGCCGACCAACGACGTCGACACCGACATGCTCGCAGCATTGGAAGACCTGCTGGACTCCTGGCCGGGCACGCTGATCGTGGTGTCGCACGACCGATACCTGCTGGAGCGCGTTACCGACCAGCAATACGCGATCCTGGATGGGAACTTCCGCCACGTCCCGGGCGGCGTGGACGAGTACCTGGCACTGCGCAGCGCGCAGGGTACCGGGTCGGGCTCCAACCCCACCCAGTCATCCGGCACCGAGCAGGCCAAGCCCGCGGGCCCCAGTGGCGCCGAGTTGCGCGCCGCACAGAAGGAACTGAACGCCAACGAGCGTAAGGTCGGCCAGCTGCAGGACAAGATCGCCAAGATCCACGAGAAGATGGCCGGCCATGACCAGTCGGATTACGAGGGGCTGGGCAAGCTAACCGCAGAGATCAGCGAACTGCAGGACCAGGTTGACGAGCTGGAAGAACGCTGGCTTGAACTCTCCGAGATCGTCGGCTGATCCCGAAGCCAGCTTGATCAATACTTGCCGGGCCTAGCTCGGGCAGCGATGGCTACCCCGAACGCGAAAAGTTGAGAACCATTGTGAGGCTCGACAACCGTTCGATGGTAGCCATCGCTTTGCTTTTGCTTCGCGGCAAGCTTGCAGAAGGCGGATTCTCAACATGTCTTGCCCGCCTACCAACTTCATGAAATCCGATTGGTAGTTTGTCGCAGCCTTCTGGTTCACCTCCGTGTAAAAGCAGCAGGCGCTCTTCGAGACACAGATCCGACAACGTTGTATTTCCTTCCGGTTGCGGTCTAGCGTCATTCTTGTTCATTGCATTGCGGGGATCGACTATCCCGCCCTGACCGTCACGCAAATTCCTGAGAGCTACAGTGCAGTGCATTAGGTTTGAAGCGTGAGAATCAAATCAAGTGTTCGAGAATTTTTGGGCCTGGATTCCGTGCCTCTCCATGACGGGTACTCGCAGAGCGGCAGGGGTATCCAGATGCCGGTTTGCGATGCCTGCGGCGCGCTGGTCGCGTACGAATCCCAGTTGGCGCATACCGATTGGCATGGGAAAACGACCCATTGAGCTGGAACTTGATCCCTCGAAGCATTCCTCTGCGGCAAGGCCGATCCCGTCAGTTTCGAATGGCTTTTCGGCTCTCGGATCCCGTTTGTGCAATCGACCTGCCAACCATGATGTGTTGAAAATGCTGCCGACTGGTTTCCATCCCGAGGCATGATCTGTGAGCCGCACCGCAAGATTCGCGGAACCAGTAGCCCCATCGACCAGTTAGTCTTTCAAGATGGACCCGTTGATTCAGCCTGTCATAGATGCTTGCGGCTATCGTCTTCGCCCGTTTAACGCAGGGGACGCACCGTTGATTCAAGATGCTTCCTCTGATCCGCTGATTCCACTGATCACAACAGTTCCCTGCAACGGTACTCGGAAAGAAATCAGCGAGTTCATCGATCGGCAGCACCACCGACTCGTTGAACGATCAGGCTACTCTTTTGCCATCGCGGATGCAGACTCGGATCAGGCGCTGGGCCAGATCGGACTATGGCTGAAAAACTCCAATCATGGCCGAGCCAGCATCGGCTATTGGGTTGGTCCGTCGCACCGCAACCGAGGAATTGCCTCTGCTGCCTTGGAATCGATCTCTCGATGGGGGCTCGGGCTGCCAGATATTCATCGTTTGGAACTTTATGTCGAGCCCTGGAACGAAGGCTCATGGAAGACAGCCGAGCACTGCGGCTACATGCGAGAAGGTCTGCTGCGCAGTTGGGAAGAAATTGGTGGAGAACGTAAGGACATGTACATGTATTCACGGCTTGGCTGAATCCGGCACTCGATTCGACAGTCAGGAGGCTTCTGTCTTTGATCGCCAAAGCGTGGTACGCCGCCTCTGCCGGGAAGCAGACGAAATACCCCGAATTTATTCCCCTCGATCGTTCCGGCCCGCCAGCCGTCTGACGGGCCAAGCAGCTCACCCCTAGCAAGCGGACTTGAAGGACAACCTATGGGATCCATGGACGAACTCATCAACCCAACCGTGATTGCGCAATTGCGCACTTCGCTGCAAGACGTTGCACCCGGAAGCGGACTGGACCATCTCCATGATTCAGCGGGACGCATCGCAGGCATGCGTCTGCGGGACCGAGTTGATATCGTCCGGAACGCCTTGCTGAAAGACCTTCCCGCGGACTTCTCCAGCACCAGGACAATCATCCACGAGGCGCTCAGCGACCCCTTGCTCACAGGATGGATGATCTGGCCAGTTTCCGAGCTCATCACCGCTAAGGCACTTGATTCCGGAACTATCGAAGACTTCGATGCGGCCATGGAAACCCTTGCCCTGCTGACCGACAGACTGACCTGCGAATTCGCGATCCGCGCGATGATTATCGACCGGCCAGAACGGGCGCTCCAGCACGCGCAAGACTGGACACAGCACGAGAACGAACACGTTCGCCGTCTGGCCACCGAAGGGACTCGTGTGTACCTTCCTTGGGCAAAACGTGTCCCCTGGCTCGTTGCCAACCCCAGGGAGACCCGCGCCATTCTCGACGCCAGCTACCGGGATCCCGCGGAATACGTTCGCCGATCGGTCGCGAACCACCTCAATGACCTCAGCCGGGTTGATCCGGGAGCCCTCATCGAGACGGCCACCGCATGGGCTGGCAACGCCGACGAAAACACCGCGTGGGTGCTTCGGCACGGATTGCGAACACTGGCCAAGCAGGGCCACCCCGAAGCGTTGTCCCTCCTCGGTTTTTCCGGTGACGATCTTTCGATCTCCGCGCCGCTGCTTGCCAGCGACCGCATCCCCTGGAACGGTGAGATCGCATTCAGCACACAGGTCACGAACCATGGTGGCACTGAAGCCAACGTTGCCATCGATTACAGCGTCGGCTTCCTGAGGGCGAATGGCTCCCATGGGGCCAAGACATTCAAACTTGCCACACGGAAAATCGGGCCAGGCGAGACTGTCACCCTGGGCAAAACCCATTCGTTCAGGCCCATTACGACACGCAAGTACTACCCCGGAGTGCACACTGTGACGGCTCAAGCAAATGGCAAGAAATCCGAGCAAACTGACTTCACGCTTGAAGCAGAATCGGTCGAAATCAGCCGAGCGAAATAGTCAATGGCCAATGCATTTCCAGCAAATAAGCTACGACATGTTTGTACTGGATCCCATCCAAAACCCACCAACTTTGATATCCGCATAAGGCACCTTCACCGGGCATTTTTGTGGGCGGGGTATACGGGAATCTGAAATCTTTGGAAACCCGGAGATTCGAAAATATGCCAAGCCAACAAGACTTATGTCCCGAATGAGGACCGGCTTACGGAACGGTCAGGAACGCGAATCTGGACAGACCCCCTACGGAACGACGCAACTGTTCCAGCTTCGAAGGAGAACGCTCGCAAGTTCCTCAACAGGCGGTGCAGAGTGCGCTATTTCGACGTGCCGTGGAATCGGAATTGAGGGAATGGCAAGCAGGGGCGTTTGTGTTTCATTGAGATTCCCCATAAACAACCTATACTCCGATAGGTTTGGGGTCATGAATAGCATATCGATTCGCCCAGCAAACGTTAATGATGTGCCGACCATCCGGTCAATTGGGATTATTACGTGGCCAGCTACCTATCTTAGTTTTACGAGTCCAGATTTCGTAATGGATAACCTCAATACTTGGTGGTCACACGACTCGGTAAGCGCTTCTATTGCCGATGATACGACGTACATTGCTTTTCAGAATGGCGAAGCTGTGGGCACTCTCACTGTAGGGCAGTTTGAGGGCGAACCTGTCATATGGAAAATCTATGTTGTGCCGAAAGCCCACGGTTGCGGAATCGGCACAGAACTGATGAACACAGCTCTTACTGCTATCGGTCCCGCACACGATGTAAGGATCGAATTTGTGAAAGGAAATTCGACAGCCCAAGCATTTTACGAACGACGTGGCTTCAAATTTGATTTCGAAGAAGGCATGGCCGAGGGGTTCACTACACTCTGGCTTCGTCGACCCGCCGGCCCAATTATTTCAGTATCTTAAACTGTGTCCCGTAGAGCGTTCCGCTTGCGGGCGGTGCGGCTCAGTGCTGAGGACTGTGGACAGAAGTGCTGACGACTTCGGAAACTGACACTTAGTCAGGGTGGGTGTTCCCGTATGGGGGGGTATGTAGTTGGAAATCCAAACCCCCTTGTTCAATTCATTGCCACCAACACGGGATTCTTCTACCTCTTGTCATTAGCTTTGCTCTTTGGGAGCGTACTTACTACCCTTTGCTTTCTCCATATCTCGAAGCGTTCCCTGCACTCTCTCGTCGACGCGCGCTAATTTCCCGCCGCCTCGGCCGCAGGGCCATTTGTGCAACCGAGGTTGAAGCCTGCCCAACCGTCTACGAAGCTACTCGGTGGGGTTCCTTGCTGGCATACGACTAACAGTGACAAATAAAAAAACGACGCACAGGCTGTGGGAGACATTTCTATTCAGAGCAGCTGCTACAGTCTGAGCCAGAACCGTCCTCACCAGGAATTCAACTTTCGACCTCCGAAATCGACAGGACTAGCTATGGATTCTCATCAGCGAAAACCCATCAAGTGGTGGCCGTTTGGGCTTTTTCTGCTTGCCTTCGCAGCTGCAAACGTAGTCCTGATACTGGTCGAGGCTCCCACTTGGGCAAGGCTAATTCCCGTCTGGATCCTGTTGGCCGTTTCGGTAACTGCCCTGACCCTGTTTTTCATTCGACGCAGTCGCAATGACAAAGACTCGGGCCGCTAGAACCTGTACACGCGCGCGATGGGAATTGAGCACCATGGCAGGGGCTTCAATGCGGGGACAGGTTCACCCCATCCCTTAACGGCGTTCCCGCTTAGCGTTCCTCTTATGGACATGAAATCGAACTTTAGAGGTCACCCAGCATCTAAATCTGCCGAATTGGAACAGGGCTACGAGATCTACCGAGGAAAATCGGTTTCTTCTAAATCGTAGGATTCTCGAAGAGCAATGGACATGAATTCCCAGCCCTGGATGATCGGCAACAGATCTGAAGAATCGCGATTCAGCCTACGGAGCTCGCGCTCCTCCCACTGCAACAGCAAGACGTTACGCTCTGCGTAGGAAACTAGCTCAACTACTTTTTCTCTATCCAAATGGGGCGGGCTAGGAGGCTCAGGCTGCTGGTCAGTATTCATAGTTGCCCTTCAATTTTCATGCCGGTAACCGGGTTTCTTTCGACCCAAGCCTCGGTCGTACCCACAAGGCTACAGCCATTCATGTCCATGCCGCACAAGCACAGTTCTCGCCCCATAGAGGGTTGGACTGCGGGACACGGAAACCGCTATCGGACGGGTGAATCAACTGCCCTCCCAGAGCTGTCAACTGCAGTCACAATCCTTCAAGCGCACGGATATGCGGGAATCGGGCTTCGAGCCCTCCAATGTACTCATCCCAGGGCATCCCAGCCGGGGCCTGCCCTGCCATCGATGCCGAGGGCTGGTCGCGATATTGCTCCTCGATTGAGGTTCCGGTCATCTCCATGAAGATCTCCTCGGGGATGTATCGAATCTCTTCCGCGTCCATCACCACGGCCGAGTCCTTGAGTTGCCCGTTGCCCAGCAGCGTCGGATCCGCGAGACAGGAGTGGTAAAAGTCCCGACCCTGCGCCACGACCCAAGTGCGCACGTCGGTGAATTCATCGTCGCCGCATCCACCTAGCAGCAAGTACGCCACACCCCACAGCTCCCAGGAGTACAAGGCATGGGTCTTGAGGGCGAACAGCCGGTCGAAGGCCACGATCTCCTGCTGGGTGGATTGGCGCAGTTCTTCGCGCAGTGCCTCGGCCAGACCCTCAGCATCCCCGTCACAGGATTCCCGTGCCCGGCCGATGATGTGCCAGAACCTCTGCTCAGTGATTTCTTCGCGTGCAACCGCGGTGGCTTCGATATCGGCCTCCTGAGCGGAAAAGTCCCCTTCGACAACAGGTCCGCAGTAGCCCTCAAATAGATCCCCCGAGCTTCCCTCAGGGTCTAGATCGGCAGCCAGTCTTTCACCGAGACGGACCCGATCAGCCCAATCATCAGGTCGATCGGGCCAAATCTTGTACAACCACCGAAGGTTCTTGCCGTATCCCCTCACGACGATGCGTTGGGCTTGAATGTCCCAGAAAGTTTCGGGATCCGGAATTTCGATGTTATCGAGGACCAGGAGGTTCAGTTCTCCTTGGTCGGAGAAGTGGGCGAGATTTCGCACCCTCGAAACCTCCGAGAACTCCAGACGTTCAATGCGGCCAAAGGCTCCAGCTCCGGCAAAATCGACCTCTGGACACCTCACTATCCCAACGCGGTCAGCTTCAAAGTATGGCATGAACCAGGAATCACCGGCCGAGATTCGAGGCCTGACTAACTCAAGCACGCCAGGGGCGTCTTTGTTAGTGAGCTTCCTGTCCAGCGTCGATAGTGCATCCTGCGTCGCGTTGAAAATCCAGATGTCGTTGATCTGGGGTTGCCGGAGCACCGGGACCCAACATTCATGCCACCGAAACCCAACGGCTGTCACCGGGGACCAGTCGTATCCAGCCGGAAGGCTCGTTACCTTTGCGTAAAACACACCCACAGACCACAGCGGTCCTAGCTCGGCCAAGTTCTTTAAGTCGATGGCGCTGTATCTGTTGTAAATCAGATTCCCGTGGTCAACGGTACTGAGGTAGGAGGCCAGCGTTGATGTTCTCATTCGGTGGTGTCCTCACGCGTTCAGGGTCAACTGTCGTTCTAATGTAGACCATGAATAGCGGGTGGGCACCCGAATTTGGCCCTTGGCGCCTAGCCGCAATTGTCCGGTCATCGCCAAGTCATGGCTGGGCTCTGCGAATCCGCGGTTGCTCGTTCATATTCGTCCTGCAGAGGGTTCGTCTTATGAAACTGATGCTAGCCGCCGGACAAGAATAAGCGTCGGTCCCGCCCAGTCGAGGTTGTGGTGCTCTTCCAGAGGATAAAAATCGGTAGCTCGGTAAAATGCCCGAGTTTCGGCGTATGACTCGCTATCGAAGGACGGACCGACAGTGTGAACGGAGAGCAATGCGCACCCGTCGTTGGCAAGGTCAGCTGCCACCCTATCGATAAGTGCCCGTCCGGCTCCTTTACCTCTAGCTTCGGGGGACAAAGCGACGAGGTGTAATTCTGCGGACTCGGGGAAGTGTCGACGGATAAGGGCCACGCCAATCGTGGTTCCGGATTGGCGAGCGACGATACTCAGATAATCGTCGTTTCCTGCATCTACAACGTACTGTTCGATCGCTTCCGGATCTCCGAACCATTCCGGCAATGCTTTCAAGATGCGGCGGACTGCCTCTGGGTCTTGCATATATTCAAGCTGAAATGCCATGCGGTTTATCTTCTCATCCTTATCAATTCTTTGCCACGATGCGAAGTGAACGGCAGTCACCTCAATCAGGTGTTTTTAGTCCAAAGCGTCGCTCTACGAATAGGCAACTCACGTTGTCCCACAGAAGGTTCGGCTTATGGGACACCAAAAACGACCGCTTTCGCTGCTACAACGACACAACGCCGCGCACCCGGTGGCCGATCGCCATCGATTCACCGCTGAGCCCCGCGGCCCGCGGCGAGAGCAGGAAAGCGATCACCTCGGCGACCTGCGTCGGCGTAGTATCGCCGAAACCGCCAGGCGCTACCGAGGTCGCCGGATGCTCGCTGACGATTCCCGGGCTTACGGTATTGATGCCGATCCCTGTCCCCGCATGCTCATCGGCCAGGTGCTTCGCAATGGTGATCAGCGCCCCGTTGCGCACCGAACCTGCGATATTTCCGGTCACCAGTGCATTCTGGCCGGAGACCCCGACAATCCGTCCGGCGCCGGCTACCCGCATATGCGGCAGCACCGCGTTGGCCATGCGCAAGAACCCCAGAGCCTTTCCCTGCACCGCTTCCATGACACGGGCCGGGTCGGAGTTCCCGGCCGGATCCAGTGTCCTGGCGCTGGGTGCGGCGGCATGCACTAAGCCGTCGATCCGTCCATGCATGTCCATCACCTGCGCGATGCCACGCTGAACCGAGTGCTCATCGCTTGCATCCAGCTGCAGGTCCGTGCTGGCAGAACGTGCGGCGCTGATGGCGATCGCTCCCTCGGCCCGCAGGCAGCGGGCCACCGCGGAGCCGATCAGCCCAGTCCCGCCGACAACCAGCACAATTTTTCCATCAAGTTCCAAGTCCATGCCGTTTAGCGTATCCGCCATTGCTGGTATTGCGCAGCCCTTTGGGGAAGAATCGAGCCCATGGATACCACGCGAATCGACGAACCCGAGTTGGAAGTCTTCGACGAGAACTGGCAGCGGGCGCTGGTGCTCATGGCGCACCCCGACGACCCCGAGTACGGGACCGCACTGGCGGTGAGCCGCTGGACCCGGCAGGGCAAAGAGGTAGCCTACGTCTTGGCGACCGCCGGCGAAGCAGGAATCGAGACCATGGCCCCGGCGCAGGCCGGACCGCTGCGCGAAATAGAGCAGCGGCGGGCCATAACCCACGTCGGAGTTCAGGAGCTTGAATTCCTGGGTCTGCCCGACGGCAGGTTGGAAAACGGCATCGAGTTGCGCCGCGCCTTTGCCGCAGCGATCCGACGCCACCGCCCCGATGTGGTCATCACACTGAACTTTGAACGCACCTTCGGCGGCGTCTACCGGAACTCAGCAGACCACCAGGCCGTGGGCCGAGCCGTTCTCGATGCGGTCTCCGACGCAGCCAACTCCTGGATCTTCCCCGAACTCACCGATCCACCGCATACCGAAGTGCAGATGATCGCTGTTTTCGCCGACGGGGCGCCGACGCATTGCGTCCAGATCGAACAGCAGGACATCGATGCCGCCATCGCCGCATTAAGCGAACACCGCGAATACCTCGCGGCCTTGAGCCCTGACTCGATCGAGGACCAGGCGCGGGCACAAGTTGAGATGGTGGTGGGAGAACACCTCCCGGCAAGGGTGGGCTTCCGTGTCTACCGCTGAGTGGGATGGGCTGACCGAAGAGCAGCTGCGCGCCAACGGATCGCTGAAGTGGACCGCCCATGAGCACGCCATCGGGGCGTGGGTGGCGGAGATGGATTACCCGTTGGCCACCCCCATCCGCCGAGCGCTGCGCGACTACGCCGAGTCGGAACTCTTCGGCTACCCGCCTCCGGCGCTCGATGCGCAGTTGGCGGCAGCGGCCAGCGACTACTACGGCAGGAACTTCGGTTGGACGCCCGATCCTGATTTCATCGCGCCAATTGCCGATGTGCTGGCCGGGCTTGGTGCCGTGCTGGACATCTTCCTGGAACCGCAGGCCGCGGTCGTGGTTCCAACCCCGGCCTACATGCCGTTCCTGACCTATCCGGCGCTCAAGAACCGCCGAATTATCCAGGTGCCGATGCTGCGCGGCGACTCCGGATGGCGGATGGATCTGTCCGGCATCCGCGAAGCGCTGCAGAACGGCGGCGGTCTGGTGCTGTTGTGCAATCCGCACAATCCCATCGGCAAGGTCTACACGCGGCAGGAACTGCAGTCGCTGTCGGAAGTCGTCCAGGAGCAGGGAGCCAGGGTCTTCTCGGATGAGATCCATTCCTCGCTGGTTTTCGAGGGGGCCCATGTGCCCTATGCCTCGCTGTCGCCGGAAACTGCTGCGCACGCCATCACGGCAACCTCGGCGACCAAGGCATTCAACATGCCGGGCCTCAAGTGCGCGCAACTGGTCTTTTCCAACCCGGCCGATCTGGACCTCTGGCGGGACAAGGGATTCTTCATCGGTCATGGAGCCTCCACGCCTGGCAAACTGGCTACCATCGCGGCGTACAACAGCGGGGAACCGTGGCGCCAGCAGGTCTTGGGTTATCTTCGGGACAACCGGGATCTGCTCACCGAGCTGCTGGAAGAGCATCTGCCCGGGGTGTTCTGGCTCCCGCCGGAGGGGACCTATCTGGGCTGGCTGGATGCCAGGGCGTTGGGGCACGGCGAACGAACGGCCGAGTTCTTCCTCAGCCAGGCCCGCGTGGCACTGGTCGAGGGCGCCCAATGCGGCGAAGGGTCCGAGGGGTTCGTTCGCATGAACTTCGCGCTCCCCCGCCCGATCCTGGTCGAAGCCGTCAAGCGCATGGGACAGGCCGCATCGAAGGCGGATGGATTGTGAGCAAGGAACAGTCGAAATCAAAAATCCGGCGGAAGCTGGCCCATTCGCTCGACGGGCAGATTCCAGTGAGGCTCACACGCAGTGTTGCGCCGGACGAACGCGAGGAAGGAATCGTCCGCAAGCTGGGCGAGGACTGGGTCCTGCTCGTGAAATTGCGCGACAGGGCGTACTTCAACGGATACATGATCCTGCGCATTGCAGACCTCGAGAAGGTGAAGCTCAAGCGCAAATTCATGCCGTTCATTGAATCCCGGACACCGGCGGCACCCCAGCTGAACCTCGACGACATCGATCTGGGCTCTGCTGGGAGCATCTACGGCACAACCTCTGCGACCGCGCCGCTTATCCTGCTCTACGAGGAAAAGCGAGCCCCGGACAAGTTGTGGATTGGCACGGTTGTAGATTTGCGCCGCAAATCAGCATGGATTCACATGATCAATCCGAACACACGCTGGTACTACAAAGTCGTTAATGTCCGGTTCAAGAATCTCACTCGTATTGACCTGCTCAGCGACTACGACAGGGCGCTGCTCTACATGGCCGGCCCCGAGCCGAAGGCCGGCTGACCTCAGGCGTCGCTTCCGGCCCATCCACGCCACAGGCGTCCCCGCTAGGGCTTTCCGGTAACCAGGTCCGCCATGCGGGCAATCGGCGAGGTGGTGCCGCGCCCGTCCAACTCGCTGCGGTCGGCCCAGCCGTACGCGGCGTACAGCCCCTTGGTGGCGATCCAGCGAAGCGGTTCCGGCTCCCACTGGCGTACGCGGTGGTTGACCCACGGCAGCGCGGTCAGCTCCGTGGAGTCGCCCAGCACCAGATCGCGCAGGGTGCGCCCGGAGAGATTGGTCGTGGCCACGCCGGTGCCCACGTAGCCTCCGGCCCAGCCAAGGCCGGTGGCCGGATCCAGGCCCACGGTGGCCGCCCAGTCGCGCGGCACCCCGAGGACACCGGACCAGGCATGGTCGATGCGGGCAGTTGCGGTCTGCGGGAACATCCGGTGCAGCACCTCGCTCAGCCCGTCGATGGTCACCTGCGGCGTCTTGCCGTCGGCGTCCGTACGCGAGCCGAATTTGTACGGCACCCCGCGTCCGCCGATGGCGATGCGGTCATCCGCGGTGCGCTGGGCATACATGTAGACGTGGGCGAAGTCGCCCAGCACCTCTCCCCTGCTCCAGTTCAGGTCCTCCCAGAGGCCCTGGCTCAGCGGCTCGGTGGCGATCATCGAGGAGTTCATCGGCAGCCACAGCCGCTTGTGCCCCTTGATGCCGGAGGTGAAGCCCTCGGTGGCACGCAGGATGAATTCAGCGTTGAGCGTTCCGCCCTCGAATTCCAGCTGGCGCGGTCGAATGGTGGTGACGTGGGTGTTTTCGCAGATCGTGACGCCGAGCTTTTCGACCACCGCGGCCAGGGCCTTGACCAGCTTCGCCGGGTGGATGCGCGCTGCATGCGGGTGCCACAGCGCCGCCCGGGTTCCGGCGACGTTGATTTTCGCGCAAGCCTCGGGAGCTTCGAGGAGCCTGGTGTCCGTGTGCGCCCACTGGGCTTCGGACCTCGCGTGCGAGCGCAGGCGGATTTCCTGGGCAGGGGTGCAGGCGACCTCGAATTCGCCGCCCTGCTGGATGTCCGCCTCGATGCCTTCGGCCTCGCAGACGGCGATGACCTCGGCGACCGTGCGGTTCATGGCCTCCTGGAACGCCTCGGCGGCGCTGGGGCCGTGGCTCTTCACGTAGCGTTCCCGGCCGCCGGTCACCGTGTTCGTCAGCCAGCCGCCGTTGCGGCCGGAAGCGCCGTAGCCTACATGGCGCGACTCGACCACTATGATCTTCAGCCCCGGCTGCGCCTTGGCCAGGTAGTAGGCGGTCCACAGCCCGGTGAAGCCGGCGCCCACGATCGCCACATCGGCGGTGTGGTGGCCGGTAAGGGTAGGGCGAGGATCGGGCAGACCGATGTGCTCCCACCAATGGGAGACGTGACCGTTGATCATCAGAATCCTTCACTGCCGCATCGCAAAATGAACGTGCTTCACTTTGCGGGTTCAGGATTCACCCTATGAGCCGGGCAATAGCCTGACAAGAGCTTGGGGCAAAATAACCGGAGGTTACTCGGAGAGCTCGACCTTCGCGCCGGGCGCCGGAGCGCTGACAGCCAGCGTGGCTACTCCCACTTCATCGCCCAGCTGGGCCCGCACCTGCTCGGCATGCTCGGCATCGCGCACCAGCAGAGCCAGGGTCGGGCCGGAGCCGGAGACCATGGCCCGCAGCGCGCCGGCGCCTTCGGCCAAGTCGCGCACGGTGCCCAGCTCCGGGGCCAGGGCCAGGGAGGCCTGGGTCAGGTCGTTGACGAGCACCTGCGACAGGGCCTGAGCGTCCGAGTGCATCAATGCCTCGATGACATCCGGGTCCACTTCCTGGGGTACCGCGATCTCCTGCCCGTTGCGCAACCGGTCGAGCATGGCGTAGACGCGCGGGGTAGACAGCCCGTAGCTGGCGGGGATCAGCACCCACTGGGTCTTGGCGCGGGTCAGCAGCGGGGCGAGCTTGTCCCCCACCCCCAAGCCGATGGCCGCGCCGCCCATCAACGCGAAAGGCACGTCCGCGCCCAGCCGGGCTCCGAGGCGCCCAAGCTCCTCGCGGTCCAGGCCCGTCTGCCACAGCTCGTTGCAGGCCACCAGGGTTGCCGCAGCATCCGCTGAACCGCCGCCCATGCCGCCGGCAATGGGCACCCGCTTGGTGATATGCAGGTTCGCGCCGAGGGTGCAGCCGGTGTGCTCGCGCAGCAGCTGCGCGGCCTTGTACACCAGGTTGTGCTCGCCCAGCGGGAAGTTCTCCGGGTCTGAAACCACCGCGGAACCAGGTTCAAGGCTCAGCTGCAGTTCCTTATCCTCGCGCAGCGTCGCTTCGATCTGCTCCAGCAGAGACACCGCGACATACAGGCTGGCGACCTCGTGGTAGCCGTCTTCGCGGGGCGGGCCGACACGGAAATAGACATTGATCTTGCCCGGCGCAGTGGCAATAACTCGCTGTTTGGCCATGCCTAGGACTCTGGCTTCGGTTCGGTCGGGACCTGCTCGGCGGCGCGGGCGATTGCGATGAACCCGTCGATATCCAGCTTCTCGCCGCGTTCCTTCGGGTCGATGCCCGCCAGCGTGAGGATCTGCTCGGCGCGCATGCCGGACCCTGCCCAGCCGGAGAGCGCTGCGCGCAGGGTCTTGCGGCGTTGGGCGAAGGCGGCGTCGATGATCGCGAAGACCTGCTTGCGGTCCGGCGCATCGCTGCGGTCCTTGTCGCGGGTGAACCCGACCAGGCCTGAATGGATCTTGGGGGCCGGCCAGAAGACGTTCATGCCGATGACCCCAGCCTTGCGCATGGTTCCGTACCAGGCGCCCTTGACCGACGGCACGCCGTAGATCTTGCTGCCCGGGCTCGCGCTCATGCGGTCGGCCACCTCGTCCTGGACCATCACCAGGCCGTGGCGGATCGAGGGGAAGTGCTCCAGCAGGTGCAGCACCACGGGGACCGCGACGTTGTAGGGGAGGTTTGCCACCAGCGCGGTGGGCTCCCCGGGAAGCTCGGTGACCTTCATGGCATCCGAGAGGATCACCGTCAGGTCCTTTTCACGGCCCGGACGGAACTCGGCCATGGTCTGCGGAAGGCGCTTGGCCAGCGGCGGATCGATCTCCACGGCGACCACCTTGTCGGCGGCGTCCATGATGCCCAGGGTCAGCGAACCGAGCCCCGGCCCGACCTCCAGCACGGTTTCCTCCGGGGAGACGTGGGCGGCCGCCACGATGCGACGGATGGTGTTCCCATCGATCACGAAGTTCTGGCCCAGGGTCTTGGTGGGCCGGATCCCCAGCTCATCGGCCAGGCGACGGATTTCGGTGGCCCCAAGCAGCGGCAAAGATTCCTTAGACATCACGTTCTCAATTCTAGTTCAGCCTGAGTCGGGCGCGGAAAAAGCGCAACGCGCCGGTTCGCTGAACCGGCGCGTTGCGCTCAATGAAGTGTCCGGGGCGGTGCTTAGCGCAGGCCCAGCTTAGACGAGCAGGCTGGCCAGTGGCCCCAGCCGCCGCTGGCACGCAGCTTCTCGGCTGCGGCAACCTGCTCGGCAGGAGTTGCCTGGTGCGGCAGCGGCGCGTACTTGGTGCCGCCCACTGCACGCCACGAGGAAGCCGAGAACTGCAGGCCGCCGTAGTAGCCGTTGCCGGTGTTGATCGACCAGTTGCCGCCGGACTCGCACTTGGCCAGGGCCGCCCAGGCCGAGGAGACGCTGCCAGACGGGGCCTTGGTGGACTTGGAAGAGGATTCCTTCTTCTCTTCTTTCTTTTCTTCCTTGGTGCCGACCTTGACAACCTCGGCAACAGGCTTCTTGGTGACCTTGGCCTTCAGGACTTCTTCCTCGCCCTTCTTGCCGTTGCGGGTCTCCTGGCGCAGGGTCAGCTCGCGCTCGCCCTTTTCGCCCTTGGTTTCCACCTTGGTCTTGCCCTTGGCCAGGTTCTTGTCCTTGACCTTCTCGGTCTCGAAGGCGATGTCGCGGGTCTCATCCCAGGTCTTGATGCTGACCTTGATGACCTCGATCTGCTGGCCGTCGGCGATCTTGGTGCTGGTCTCGACGTCCTTCTCGGTGTCCTTCTTGACCTTGACGTTGACCTCGTCGTCGTTGCCCAGGGAGACGTTTTCCTCGGCGAGCAGTTCCTTGACGGTCTGCGCGGTGGTCGAAACCTCGGTCTTCTTCTTGTCCACCTGCAGGGTGACTGCCTTCGGGGTGATGATCTCGATGTCGCTGGCGACTGCGGCCAGGTTCTGCGATTCATCCATGGAGATCTCGGTGCCCTTTTCCAGGTCGAGCTCCTCGACCAGATCGGCGACGGTCATGCCGGTGGTGTGCACCACGCGTTCTGTGCCGTCCAGGTTGACCTGGACCGACTTGTTGCGCTTGATCTCGATGTTCTGTGCGTCGACCACCGGGGCGTCGGTTGCCACGGAGATCTCGTCGCGCTCATCCAGGGTGATGTCCTGCTGCTCGAGCACGGAGGCTACGGTGGCGGCGCGGGTGGTAACCACCTTGCTCTCGCCATCGACGGAGATGGTGATTGATTTCTGGCCGGCGATATAGAAAACGGTGCCGGCAATCACCAGGGCCACGGCGAGCGCCTGGACCAGGTATTTAGCCCAGCGGTTCTTGAGCAAGTGAGTCACGGTAGTGAGATCCCCATCGTTTGTAGGCCGGGCTCCGGAAGGTGCCCCGGAAATGCTGTCCGGCCCGGCGGCTTGGCCGCCTGTCTATCATTCAGTTTCTGCGCCGTGTTTCCCAAGCTGTGGAACCAGGATCAGGCTGCGCGTCAACCAGCCGCCCTGTAATTGGGCGCCGTCGTGCAACACATCTGCATCTACCGTAACCGAATTGTTATATTTCAAGCAACAGTCATATGGCCATCAACACATTCGACGGGTCTAGAATGCCCCGTACACCTCGCGGGTATTCGCCTCCAGCTGCGCGCAGAATTCCGCCAGCTGGGCGCCGCGGGTTTCGGCCATGAAACGCACCGTGTACGGGATCATGTAGCTGGCGTTGGGACGCCCCCGGAAGGGGTGCGGGGTGAGGAACGGCGCGTCAGTTTCCACCAGCAGCAACTCGGGTTTGGCAAGGCTCAATGCCTCGCGCAGCTCGTGCGAGTTCTTGAAGGTGACGGTCCCGGCGAAGGACATGTACCAGCCGTTCTCGTTGCAGATCCGCGCCAGCTCGGCGCCGCCGGAGAAGCAGTGGAAGACCACACGCTCGGGCAGGGTCGAATCCTTCAGGATCCGCACCACATCGTCGTGTGCGTCACGGTCGTGGATTTGCAGGGCCTTTTCCTGCTCCACGGCGATGCGCAGATGCTCGCGGAAAGAGTATTCCTGGGCGCCGTGTCCTTCTTCGCCGGTGCGGAAGTAGTCAAGTCCGGTCTCCCCGATGGCGCGCACCCGCCCGTCGGCGGCCAGCTGCTCGATCCGGGCGATGGCCCCATCCAGGGCACCGTGTTCGGCCAGCCGCGCCGCATCGTTGGGATGGATGGCCACGGCAGCCAGCACGTTGGGGAAATCGTTGGCCGCCTTGACGGCGTATTCGGAGGACTCGACGTCGCAGCCGACCTGGATCAGGCCCTTGACCCCCACGGCCGCCGCGGCGGCCAGCGCGTCGGCGGCTTCGACCCGGACCTCTCCGTCCAGGAAGTCCAGGTGCGTGTGGTTGTCCACCACCGCCACCGGCAGCGGGTCCGGCGCTTCGGGATACCGCAGGTTGCGCTTCGATCCGCCCTTTTCATTGGTCCCAGAGCGGCCCCGCTCCCCGTCCGCGGCCGCAGCCTGCTGGGCGTCGGGGCGGTAGGCCGTGGGGATGCCGGCGTAGATATCGTCGGAGTTCGTCGCTTCGTTCTTTGCTGGCACCGCTGGTCCTTCACATCCGCTGGTCTTCCGGGCGCTGGGCCCACCAGTCATTCTCTCACCCCGCCCGCGCGCAGGTGAAGCCGACGGGGCCGGATTCGGGCAATTAGAGTCTGTTACTGGATAAAAGAACCCCATACGATATGTGCAACAGCTATCAGGATTCGACTGTCCGCAACGACCTTGCGGACAGGCTGAACCCGTCAGGAGGATGCGCATGAGCGCAAACCCAACGTTGCCTTCGCTCGACTCGTCGTTCAGGCACAATTGCCAGCGCGTCCTCGAAGCGGTGCAAACCGTCATCACCGGCAAACCCGAAGCGGTCACCAACGCCCTGGTGGTGCTGCTGGCCCAAGGCCACCTGCTGGTGGAGGACGTGCCGGGGGTCGGCAAGACCATGCTGGCCAAGTCCCTGGCGCGCAGCGTGGACGGTTCGGTGCACCGCATCCAGTTCACCCCGGACCTGCTGCCCAGCGACGTCACCGGCGTCTCCGTGTATTCCCCGCAGACCCACGAGTTCACCTTCCACCCGGGCCCCATCTTCGCGAACATCGTCATTGCCGACGAGATCAACCGCGCCAACGCCAAAACCCAGTCCGCGCTGCTCGAATGCATGGAGGAGCAGCAGGTGACCGTGGATTCCATCACCCACCCGTTGCAGCGCCCGTTCATGGTGGTCGCCACCCAGAACCCCATCGACTCCGAAGGCACCTTCGCCCTGCCCGAGGCCCAGCGCGACAGGTTCATGGGCAGGATTTCCATGGGCTACCCGCGGCGGGACGACGAGCTGGCGATGCTCGGCAGCCACCACCGGGACGAGCCGCTGCAGTCGCTGGCTCCGGTGCTGCAGCTGGAGGAGCTGGTCCGGATGATCGAGCAGGTCAAGCTCGTCACGGTCACCGACCGGCTGAGCGCCTACGTGGTGGATCTGGGGCGAGCCTCGCGCGAGCACCCGCAGGTGCAGCTGGGCGCTTCGCCGCGCGCGCTGCTGCAGTGGGTGCGCGCCGCCAAGTCCCACGCCGCGATCTCCGGGCGGGACCACGTGCTGCCCGAGGACGTGCGCGCGGTGGCGGAAATGGTGCTCAGCCACCGGCTGATCCTCACCCGCCGGGCCTTGGCCGACGGGGTGGAACCGGCGGCCGTCGTGCAGGAACTGCTGGCCAGCACGCCGGTCAGCTAGGCGGTGAGCCCATGGACAAGCCCCAGCGCTTCGACTCGCGCAACGCCCTGTCCTGGACGCGCTCCGAGCCGGGCCCCGAAGCCCTGCGCCGGTGGCATCTGGACCTGTTCACCCCGCGCGGCTGGTACACCCTGGGGGCCGGGGCGGGGCTGATCGCCCTGGCCTATGTCCTGGGGCGCCACGAGCTCATGGCCCTGGGCGTCGGGCTGGCCGCGCTGGCAATTGCCAGCTGGCTGCTCGTCCTGCGCGCCCGGCGCACCACCAGCCTGCGCCGGGCGCTGCACTCCCCCGCGGCCACCGTGGCGGAGCCCGCGCTGGTCACCCTCGAATGCCCTGACGAGGTGCGCATCCGCGAAACCCTGCCCGAAGAATTCGGCCCCGGACCCGAGCTGGAGGGCCCCGGCGCGGTCGACTACGAGCTGGTGTTCCGCTCGCGCGGCGTCCACCTGCTGGGCCCGGCCCGGCAGGTGATCTCCGATCCGCTGGGATTGATCCGCGGCATGGTGTCCATCGGGCAGCCGCAGCCGGTGCCGGTGCGCGCCCAGATCCACCCGCTGGCGCGTTTCGCCTCGCTGGGTGAACGCATGCTCACCGGCGACGCCCGGTTCTCCCGCAGCACCACCGCCGACTACTACGACGTGGCCACGCGCGACTACCAGCAGGGAGATTCGATCCGTCAGGTGCACTGGAAGGCCACCGCGCGCCACGGGAAACTCATGGTGCGCCAGGAGAACCACGTGGCCACCGCCCAGGCGCTGATGGTGCTTGACCGCACCGCGGAGCATTGGCAATCCGGCGGCGCTGACCTGCGGATCGGCATCCCGCAGGGTCTGGGCCCGGAACTGTCCAGCAGCCGCCGCTTCGAGAACGCGCTGTCGCTGGCCTGCAGCATCGGCCAGCGCTACGCGGACAGCGGCTACCAGCTGTTGTTCCGGGACCTGGACGGCAGCCCGCTGGTGGGCGGGGAATCCCTGCGGCTTTCCGAGCATGCCGCCCGCTGTAGCTTCGAGGACTTCCACCTGGCCAGCGCCGAACTCGGTCCGCTGCCCGCCGCACCGGGCCAGCACCAGGCCCAGGACCTGATCGGAGCGAATCTGCACCGCGAGCTGCTCTCGATGCGCGAAGAACCGGTGATCATGATTCTCGGCCAGGTGAGCCTCGACCAGGCCGCCGCCTTGGCGGCCCTGTCCCGCACGGTGCGCCACGTGGAGCTGTTCCTGCTGGCCGCCCATCCCGAACGCTACGCGCAGGTCCAGCAGCTGATGGCCCGCACCGGATGGAACATCCACCTGCTGCACGGCAACGGTTCCCTGGACGACGCGCGAGGTGTCTCATGAGCGCAACCCTGCACGACTCCCCCGCCCTCCCGGCCCCGGACCCCGAATCCCGGCGGCCGGCGCCCGCCGCGCCGATGACCCACAACCTGCTGGCCCGCACCGCGGCAGCGCTCTGCCTGGCCGTGGCGGTGCTCGCCGGATTCGCCTCGCTGACCGGCGTGGTGGAAGGCCGGGCGTGGTTCCCGGCGCTGGTGCTGCCGCTGCTGGCCATCCACCTCAGCGCAGGGGTGCTGCGCGGAATCACCGGGCTGCGCTGGGTCGCCTACCCGGTCGCCATGCTGGTGGCGCTGGTCGCCCTGGTCCAGCACGAAGCCATGCTGTCCACCGGGTACACGCTCACCGGATTCCAGTGGTTCAACGCGGTGCTCTCCGAGGCGGCCTTGCAGCTGTCCACCCAGGTGCCGCCGGTGGCCTACTCGCGCTACGTGGCCTTCGCCATCCTGGTCTGCGCGGTGGCGATCAGCCTGCTCATCGAGCTGCTGGCAAGCTTCCGCAAGGTCGCGCTGCTGGTGATCGCCCCGTTGTGCTTCGCCCCGGTGGTCGCCTCGCTGTTCAAGCAGGAAGGCGCCGGCATCTGGAACCTGGCGCTGCTGCTCGCGGCGGTGCTGGGCTACACGGCCCTGCTGCCCTACCTGTTCCGCGGCGGCCAGCCGCCGGCCCATCCGAAATTCCCTGCCCCGCGGCAGCTCGGATTCCTCGGGGCCACCGCGCTGGTCTGCATTGCGGCGATGCTGGCTGCCGGCTTCTGGATGCCGGGCTTTCGCAAGGGCATGTTCCCGGAAGGCATCCGCCCATCCGGAGACCTGCTGGCCAGCAACGTCGATCCGCTGCTGACCCTGGGCCGGGACCTGCGCGCCAACAACGGCAGCACCGTGCTCAGCTACTACACCAGCTCGGACAAGGCCCCGTACCTGCGCACCTCGGTCATCGAGGACCTGTCGCAGGCCCGCTGGGAACCCAACGAGGCGCTGCCCAAGGACACCTACTTCGGCAACACCGCCATGCAGGAGGACTTCACCACCTTCAACGCCAACGAACAGGTGGCAAGGCTTGAATGGGCCAACGGCATCTCCTCCCCGGTGCTGCCGCTGCCGAACCGCAGCTACTTCGTGGAGGGCATCGTCGGCATCTGGAACTGGGTCCCCGAATCCTCGGTGGCCCGGCTCAGCGGCGATGCGGTAGCGGCGACCGGGGATGTTTCGGTGGCGTACTCGGAATTGGACCTCAGCCCGCAGATGGCCCGCAATCTGGGCTTCTTCGGCGGGGTGCCGCAGGACGAGCCCGGCGAGGTCTACCGCCAGCTGCCCGAGGACCCGGAAAATACGCTGCGCACCTCCCTGGACGGCGCCCTGGACGAGGCCTACACGGATGCCGACTCGACCGGCAGCGACTTCGAGAAGGCCGTGGCGATCCAGGATTTCCTGCGCTCGCGCAAGTTCGTGTACTCGGAGCGCACCCCGCTGCGCGAAGGCTACGACGGCGCGAACAAGCGTGTGGTCGAAGCCTTCCTTGAACGCCGGCAGGGATACTGCGTGCACTTCGCCTCCGCCATGGCCCTGATGGCCAGGGAGGCGGGGATCCCCTCGCGGATCGCGGTGGGCTACGCGCCGGGCAAGGCCAACGGCAAGACCGTTCAGGTCGGCAAGGACGCTGCCGAAAGCGAGCTGGAGTCGAGGCTGGAGCCGGGCACCAAGCTGACCGGGTATTCGGTCACCGGCCAGCAGTCGCATTCCTGGCCCGAGCTCTACCTCCAGGGGCTGGGCTGGGTGCCCTTCGAGCCGACCCCTGGGCAGGGCCAGCCGCCGAGCTACGCCCCGCAGGAAACCAGCACCGCCGGGCCTGCGGAATTCGGCGACGAGGAGGTCCCCACGGACCGCGCCACCCAGCGCCCCGCGGAATCGCCCGAGGCCAGCGCCCCGGCCGCCGCGCCGCAGGCGGCTCCGGGAGAACCCGCCAACGGCTGGCGGGCGCTGGCGCTGCTGGCCGTCGTGGTCGGCGGGGCGCTCTCGCTGGCCCCGCTGCGGCGCCGGCACCTGGCCAGGCAGCGCCAGATGCTGATCGCCGCCGGCGGCGAACCCGCAGCCGACGCGCTGTGGGTGGAGTTGCAGGCCATCGGCGCCGATGCCGGACGGCGGGCCGGGGAGCAGGAATCGGTCAGCGACTACACCCGCAGGCTCGGGGACGATTTCACCGGGCTCGATGCCGAACTGCGGCGGCTGGAAACTGCCATCCAGGCCAGCTTCTACGCCTCCCGGCATCCGGAACCCGGTGCCGCAAAGCAGCTGGTTCCCGACCTGCAGTCGGTGCGCGCGCAGTTGCACCTGTCCCTGCCGCTGCGCGCCCGGCTGGCCGCAGCGCTCTTCCCCGCGTCCCTGCGGACGGCGAGGCTGCGGCGGCTTGACGATTCCCGGGCCGCCCGGAGCACAGCGAGCTAGGACGGTTTAAAGCAGCCGACGGGCGGCCCCCGCAAGGGGACCGCCCGTCGGCGTTCTACCGGTGCTGCCTACTTGGCCGCGTACGGATCGGCGATGCCGATGTACTGCACGGTGGTGTACTCGGCCAGGCCCTCGGCGCCGCCTTCGCGGCCGAGGCCCGACTGCTTCACGCCGCCGAACGGCGCCGCGGCGTTGGAGATGACGCCGGCGTTGAAGCCGACCAGGCCGAACTCGATCTGCTCTGCCACGCGGAACAGGCGGTTGAAGTCCTTGGAGTAGATGTAGGACGCCAGGCCGTACTCCGAAGCGTTGGCCAGCTTGATGGCGTGCTCCTCGGAGGTGAAGGTGGTCACCGGTGCCACCGGGCCGAAGATTTCCTGGCCCAGGATCTCGGCATCGTTGGCTACGTTGGCCAGCACGGTCGGCTGGTAGAAGTAGCCCGGGCCCTCGACCGGCGCGCCGCCGACGATGGCGGTGGCGCCGTTGGAAACGGCTGCCTCAACCAGTGCGTGGACCTCGTCGCGGGCCTTTTCCTCGACCAGCGGGCCGACGGTGGAGTCGGCCTCGGTGCCGCGCCCCGGCTTCAGCGCCTTCATGGCGGCGGCGAACTTGGCGGTGAATTCCTCGGCCACGTCCTGGTGCACCAGGAAGCGGTTGGCAGCGGTGCAGGCCTCGCCCATGTTGCGCATCTTGGCGGCCATGGCGCCCTCGACTGCAGCGTCCAGGTCGGCGTCCTCGAAGACGATGAACGGCGCGTTGCCGCCCAGTTCCATCGAGGTGCGCAGCACCTTGTCCGCGGCGTCCTTCATCAGCTGCTTACCCACCGGGGTGGAGCCGGTGAAGGACACCTTGCGCAGGCGGTCGTCCTGCATCAGCGGGCCGGAGATCTTCGAGGCCGAAGCGCCGGAGACCACGTTCAGCACGCCGGCCGGCAGGCCGGCTTCCATCATGGTGGCGGCGAACAGCTGGCTGGTCAGCGGGGTCAGCTTGGCTGGCTTGAGCACCATGGTGCAGCCTGCGGCAACTGCCGGGCCGACCTTGCGGGTGGCCATGGCCAGCGGGAAGTTCCATGGGGTGATCAGCAGGCACGGGCCGACAGGCTTGTGCTGGACCAGGACCTTGTTCTTGCCCTCAGGGGTGGTGATGTAGCGGCCGTAGTGGCGCACGGTCTCTTCGGAGAACCAGCGCAGGAACTCGGCGCCGTAGGTGACCTCGCCGTAGGCCTCGGCCAGCGGCTTGCCCATTTCCAGGCTCATCAGCAGCGCGAAGTCGTCCTTGCGCTCGGTGACCAGGTCGAAGGCGCGGCGCAGGATCTCGGCGCGTTCGCGTGGAGCGGTCAGGGCCCATTCGGCCTGTACTGCATCGGCGGCGTCAAGGGCGGCCATGGCGTCTTCGCTGGTGGCGCTGGCCAAGGTCAGCAGCTTCTGTCCGGTGGCCGGGTCCAGCACGTCAAAGGTGCCGCCATCCGAGGCATCGCGCCATTCGCCGTTGATCAAAAGGCCGGTTGGCACCTTGGCGAGCAACTCGGCTTCGCGCTGAGCAGTAATCGACATACGCACATCTCCTGAAACTCTAAATGAAGCTAATCTTCGTTGATCCCAACGCTATTCTCGGCACGCTGGCGCTGTAAATCGCCCGTTGCACTACGAAAGCGCAGATTCATTGTGCATTCAGCCTACGCCAAGACGCCTATATTTCACTTTCCTTACGTTCAGCCAAGACTGCCTCGTAAAGGTCTCGTTTTTTCACGCCGTGCTGCTCCGCCACGTCCGCGACTGCCTGCTTCATCCGGGTCCCGCCGTCGACCAGTTCCGCGACCTTGGGCAGCAGGTCCTCGATGGAGGCCGCTTCCGGTTCAGGAGCCCCCGACACCACCACCACGATTTCACCGCGAAGCCCTTCCAACGCCCAACGGTGCAGTTCACCCAGGCTGTCGCGGCGGACTTCCTCGAACTTCTTGGTCAGCTCGCGGGCCACGGCCGCCTGCCGGTCGGCGCCGAAGGCCTCGATCGCCGCTTCCAGGAAATCGGCGACGCGGTGCGGGGCTTCGAAGAACACCATGGTGCGTTCCTCGTGCAGCAGCGCGTCCAGGCGCTTGCGGCGTTCGCCGGCCTTGCGCGGCAAGAAGCCCTCGAAGGTGAAGCGGCCGGTCGGCAAGCCCGACAAGGCCAGCGCGGTGAGCACCGCTGACGGGCCGGGCACCGCGGTGACGCGGATTCCCTCGTCCAGGGCGGCGGCCACCAACGGGTAGCCGGGATCCGAGACAGCGGGCATGCCGGCGTCCGAGACCACCAGGATGGTGGCTCCGGTTTTGGCCAGCTCCAGCACCTCGGAGAGCTTGTGGGCCTCGTTGTGCTCATGCAAGCTCATGACCCGGGCGTTGATCTTCAGCCCCAGCGCGTTGGCCAGGTGGTGGAAGTTCCTGGTGTCTTCCGCAGCGATGATATCTGCGCTCACCATGATTTCCTTCAGGCGCGGTGACGCGTCGGACAAATTGCCAATGGGGGTGGCTCCCAGGACGATGACGCCCTCATTCTCTGAGTTCTGCACATTCTTTAGCCTACGCGAATTAGGAAAAGCGCACATTCTCCCAAGCGCGCCGGTAGCATGACTCTTGATGAGCCCCACTGCCTTGCAAACCCCGGACACCGGTCACGTGCGATCAGCGCGCCAAGCCTTCACCTTGGAGAGCCTGAAACTGCGGTTGCTGACCGCGACGGCTCCCCGGGGGCCGCTGATGTGGATCATTCCGCTGGCGGTCACGCTCATTGCAGGGCTGCTGCGCTTCATCAACCTCTCGCACCCCCACATGCTCATCTTCGACGAGACCTACTACGTCAAGGACGCGTACTCGATGCTGCAAAGCGGCTACGAGCGCGAGTGGGAAGAAGACATCAACGAGCAGTTCATCGCCGGCGATCCGCGGCTGACCAACGAGCCATCCTTCGTGGTGCACCCGCCGCTGGGCAAATGGCTGATCGGCCTGGGCATGCTGCTCTTCGGGGACTTCAACGGCATGGGCTGGCGTTTCTCCGCCGCGCTGTTCGGCACCCTGGCGGTCCTGCTGGTCACGCTCAGCGCCCGGCAGCTGTTCGGCTCGCACTACCTGGCAGGCATCGCCGGGCTGCTCATGGCAGTCGACGGGCACTCGATTGTCATGTCGCGCACCGCGCTGCTGGACATCTTCCTGATGTTCTTCATCAGCGCCGCGTTCTACGCGCTGCTCAAGGACCGCGCCCACGGCAGGCTGTCGCTGGCGAAAAAACTCGCGGTGCCCGCCGGCAACCGGCCCGACGACTTCCTGCTGACCCGCGGCCCCATGCTCTGGTGGCGGCCGTGGCGGCTGGCTGCCGCGGTGATGCTCGGCTGCGCGGTCGGCGTGAAGTGGTCGGCGCTCTCCTTCGTCGCGGTGTTCTGCGTGATGGCCGTGCTGTGGGACTTCTCCGCACGGCGCACCGCCGGCATCCACAAGTGGTTCAGCTCCGCGCTGGCGCGCGACGGCATCTACGCCTTCGCGACCATGATGCCGGTGGTCCTGCTGACCTACCTGTCCACCTGGGCCGGCTGGTTCGCCACCAGCGGCGGGCGCTACCGGCACTGGGCCGAGGAGCATCCGGGCGAGGGAATCAGCTGGCTGCCGGCGCCGCTGCGCTCGCTGTGGGAATACCACCAGGCCGGCTACACCTTCCACACGGGCCTGGGATCCCCGCACGGCTGGCAGTCCTCCCCATGGACCTGGCCCTTCGCCGGACGCCCGGTGATGTTCTATTTCGAAGGCTACGACCAGGGTGTCAACGGGTGCGACGTCTCGCGCTGCACCGAAGTCATCACCGACCTGCCGAACCCGGTGATGTGGTGGGCCTGCTCGCTGAGCATGCTGCTGCTGATCCTGTGGTGGATCGGCGCCCGCGACTGGCGGGCCGGGGCCATCCTCTCGGCCGGCGCCGCCGGCTTCCTGCCCTGGCTGATGTACCCCGAGCGCACCATGTATTTCTTCTACACCCTGCCGATGGTTCCGGCCATGGTCCTCGCGCTGACGTATATGATAGGGAAGTTCATTTCCAGCGATCCTCGCCGGGGCGCGGCTACACGCCCCCGGGTTGCCGCGGTCTCCGTGTTCCTGGCAGTTCTGCTGCTGGTTTCCGCCCTGTTCTGGCCGATCTGGAGCGGCGAGCTGATCGATGATGAGTACTGGCGTGCGCTGCGCTGGATCCCCAACTGGGGATAGTCCCCCGCTGCCGCCGCGCCCCACGCACCACCTAATGGCGCGGTTTTCCTATGGAACGCGTCACCAACGATGTCAAAGGAATCATCTTCCATGCAAGAAGTGCACGTCGAGCAGCTGACGGATCTGGCGCCAGAAGTGAACGCCACCAACCTGCTCCTGGACCGCGTCGCGGCCTCCGGCGGGCAGGCCCTGTTCATGGTCCAGCGCTCGGGCACCTGGCATGAAGTGACCGCCGCCGGATTCCTGGCCGACGTCAAGCGCCTGGCCATGAAACTGGTCTCCGACGGCCTGCAGCCCGGCGGGAAGGTCGCCATCATCTCGCGCACCCGCTACGAGTGGGCGCTGGCAGAGGAAGCCATCTGGTTCGCCGGCGGCGTCTGCGTGCCGATCTACGAAACCTCCAGCCCCTTCCAGATTGAATGGATCCTGCGTGATTCCGGGGCGCGTGTGGTGTTCGCAGAGGACCACGAGCTGCGCTCGCATGTGCGCCAGGCCGCAGCCCAGCTGGGCGAACCGGTCATCACCCACATGTTCGAAGGCTCCGACGGGTCGAACAAGGAGCTGATCCCCTCGGTAGGGCTGCACAAGCTGCTGGTCGACCAGCACGAGGTCGATGAGCAGCTCATCGAGCAGCGCCGCGCGTCGATGAAGCTGTCAGATACCGCGACGATGGTCTATACCTCCGGCACCACCGGACGCCCCAAGGGCTGCAACATGACCCACGCGAACTTCGCGCTGGTGGCGCACAATCTGGCGGCGCACATGGAAGACATCCTGGGCGAGCGCCGCCGCACGCTGATGTTCCTGCCGCTGGCCCATGTGCTGGCCCGCGCCGTCCAGCAGACCTGCATCCACGGTGGGACCGTCATCGCGCATTCGAATTCCACCGCCACCCTGGCCCAGGACATGGCAGCGATCAAGCCGGGCTTCCTGCTGGCAGTCCCGCGCGTGTTCGAGAAGATCCGCACCACCGCGCTGTCCACGGCCGAGGCGAGCGGCAAGGGCGAGTTGTTCCTGAAGGCCGAGCAGACCGCCATCGAGGTCTCCCGGATCCGCGATGCCAAGGCCCGCGGGCAGAAGGCCCGCATGCCGCTGGGGCTGCGGGCCCGCTATGCGCTGTTCAGCAAGGTCCTCTACCCGAAGCTGCGCGCGGTCTTCGGGGGCGAGTGCGGCTACGCGATCTCCGGGGCCAGCGCGTTGAATGAGGAACTGGCGCACTTCTTCCGCGGGGCAGGCATCCAGCTGGTCGAAGGCTACGGCCTGACCGAGACCACCGCCCCGGCCACCGTCAACCAGGCCACCCGCACCCGGGTCGGCACCGTGGGCCGCCCGATCCCGGGCACCAGCGTCCGGATCGCCGAGGACGGGGAAATCCTGATCAAGGGCATCGGCGTCTTCGCCGGCTACCACCAGAACCCCGCAGCCACCGCCGAGGCCTTCGACGCCGACGGCTATTTCAAGACCGGCGACACCGGCGTGCTGGACGAGGCCGGCTACCTGAAGGTCACCGGCCGCAAGAAGGAACTGATCGTCACCGCGGGCGGCAAAAACGTCTCCCCCGGCCCGCTGGAGGAAATGGTCCGCGCCGGGCGCATCGTGGCGCAGTGCGTGCTGGTCGGCGAGAACCGCCCGTTCATCGCCGCCATGGTGTCCCTGGATCCGGAGGAGCTGGTGCTGTGGGCCAAGGCCAAGGGGCTCGGTTCCATGTCGCTGGCCGAGGCCGCGGCCAACCCGCAGGTGATCCAGGAAGTGCAAAGCTACCTCGACCTCGCGAACTCCACCGTGTCCAAGGCCGAGTCCATCCGCAAGTTCGTGGTGCTTCCGGTGGAGTTCACCGAGGAATCGGGGCACCTGACCAGCACGTTGAAGCTCAAGCGCCAGGACGTGCTGCGCGATTTCGCGCAGCGCGCCGATGAGCTCTACCAGCGCTAGGAATCGTTGTCCCGCAAAAGCAGTGAGGCTGGCCCACCACGATGCGTGGTGGGCCAGCCTCCGTGCTTTGCAGCCTGCGTGCGGCCTAGTTGCCCAGTCCGAAGGCGCGGGCTTCCTGGCGCAGGCGCGCCGCTTCGCGGCGGCGTCCGGTGGGCCAGCAGGAGATCAGCACAATGACCACCGTCAGCAGGATCAGTCCGGCGACGGCCGCGGCCGAATCGATCCAGAACTGCTCCGGGTACAGGCGGATCAGGGTGTCGCTGAGCTTGAAGGTCCAGGTTCCCTCGGAGAAGAACAGCGCGTGGAAGTCGCTGAAGAATGACTGCCATCCCATGAACGCCATGGCGAGAAGCGCGGCGATCAGCACCAGGGTGGCGATGGCTCCGGAGAACAGCGCGCGGCGCACGCCGCCGGCGTAGCGCTTGGCCAGGTACCAGATGCCGATGACCATCAGCACGGCCAGGCAGGCGCCCAGGACGTAGGCGAATCCGATCAGGTTCTTCACGTCCACCATGTGCTGGACTTCCCCGGCGGTGAACATGGCCGAGCCGGTGGGCAGCACCAGCCCCGAGAGGAACTCCGGGCCGGCGAAGTTGTTCAGGTAGTCGACCCCGTAGCTGCCGTAGGTCAGCCGTTCGGCGGCGCTGAACCCGTAGATGTCGTCGGGGAATCCAGGGCGCCCGTAGGACAAGGCCAGGAATCCGGGGGTAGCCACCAGGCGGATGGCGGCGATCAAGGTCAGGATCGGGAAGATCACCGCAACCAGGATCTGCGCCGGGCGGGCCATTGCGGGCTTGGAGTTCAAGGCGCGCTCACGGGCCACGCGACGCCTCATGGCGGCTTCTGAGGGCTCCTCTTCGGGGCCCGAGCTGCCGAAAACGCGGGAGCGGGCCTGGGCCACGGCAGCAGCGGTGGAGGCGTTGGATTCGTTCTGGGGTGCCACGGACACCGGCGGGACCACGGCGTCCGCCGCCGTGGCGGGGGCTGGGGCGGCCTGCGCTTTCGCAGCCTTTTCCGCCGCGATTTCGTGGGGCAGCTTGATCGCCCGGATGACGTCCTCCACCGGGGTTTCCGCCTTCGCGGAGGCCGCCGGAGCAGCTGCGGCGGCTGGCGCGGCCTTCACCGCTGGCTGCACGGTGGTCTTGGCCGCGGGCTTTGCTGGCGCCGCCGCTGCGGCCGGCTTGGCGGCAGCGGGTTTGGATTCCGCTGGCTTGGCCGCAGCTGCAGGTTTCGCCGGAGCAGGCTTCTGCGCCGGCTGCTCGGCCGGCTTGGCCGGTTCAGGCTTGGCGGCTTCCGGCTTGGCAGCGGGAGCGTCGCCCTTGATCACGGCCTTGGCAGCGGCCCGGCGCTCGGCCGCGGCCTTGGCCGCCGCGTCCGCCTGGGCCTTGTTCTTGTGCTCTTCCAGGCGAGCGGCCAGCTCTTCGGCCTTCTGGCTCAGCGAGGCCTTGGGCATCTGCGTGGTTCCGGGATCCGGGGCCCCTACGGGGTCCTTCGCAGCCTCAGCCATGAGGAGTCCTCCTGCAATTTGCGCGATCAAGTGATGTTTGGGGTGGCGTGCGGGCGTGGTGACAGGCCTCGCGCCTTTAGCATATCCAGCAGAAACTCGCATCCAGCGCATAGCCACACCTGATTTGGCCACCGGGTGCGCCACATGCGCAGTTCCGCGAGGACGCCTATCGTGCCGTGGAAACGCGAAAGCCGCCGCCCGGTTCCCCGCACGGGGTCCGTTGGCAGCGGCGGGCGCCCGCTACGGGGCGGCGCGTGGCGTGGTGCGTGGTGCGGCGCTACTGGTTGTCCGGGGCATCCGGCAGCATGGCCAGCCGCACGCGGGCATCGAAGCGCGGGCCGCGCGATTCGGCGGCATCCGGCTCGGCGATGGCTGCATGGCGCGGGGCGCGATCCCTTGGCCGGGGTTCACGGACGGCTTCGACCAGCGCGTTCAATTCGTCCTCGGGCTCGATGACATCCGGGATGGTGCCGCGGATCAGGCTCCACCCGCTGGGCACTGTCAACCGGTTGGCATGCCTCGCGCACAGGTCGTAGCAGTGGGGTTCCGGATAGGTCGCCAGCGGCCCCAGCACCGCGGTCGAATCCGCATAAACGTAGGTGAGGGTTGCGCGGGCCGTTTCACGGCAGGCTGGGCGAGAGCAAATACGAAGACCATCCACGCCCTCCAGTCTACTCGCGTCCGCGACGGTTGACCGGCAATTGGGTTCCCGGGGGTAGTCTGGAGGCATGAACGCCAAACTGCCGGATGAACCCAGCGGGCCACGCCGCAACCGGCATGGCAGGGGCCGGCGCGGGCCGTTGGTTCCCATGCACCTGCCGGCGTACCGCAACCGTCCCGAGCGCTTCGACGACGCGGTCATGGCCAGCGCCCAGCGCCTGGCCGAACGCTGGGAATCGCGGATGCTGAAAATCGATTTCCTCATTGAGCCGGTGCCCTCCGATACCCTGCTCTCCCAAGCCGAAGGCGCCGGCGAGCGGGTGCCGCTGTCCTGCTCTCGCACGGCGACCGCGCATGACCGCGCCCAGATCACGATTTTCCGGCTGCCGCTGGAGCAGCTGGCCGCAAGCCCGGTGGAATTGGTGGATCTGGTGCACCAGTGCGTGGTGCACGAGGTATCCGAGCTCTGGATGATCCCGGTGAGCGAAGTCGATCCCGACTACTTCCCCGAAGACCCGGATTTCTGACGCACCCAAGCCTTGGCGCGCGCCGGCGCGGAACCTACACTTGATGAACCGATGAAAGGTTCGTCATGGACAAGCTGGCTTTTTCGATTCCCGCTGATGACAGGTCGCAACCCGCCAAGGACGTGCAGCTGGTCCTCGAAGCATCACCGGGCGACAGGATGCCTAGGTGCGCGGACACCGGCCAGCCCGGAAGCCTGGCATTGCTTGAGCCCCCGCACTTCGAATGCCTGGTTGTGGCCGCGGCCGAATGCGACGGCGACGGCGATTAGCCCCGCTCCCCCGCCCTGCGGCGGGCGGCTTCCCGAGACAGCACAGGGCCTGGAACCGTTGCCGGTTCCAGGCCCTGTGCTGCAGGAGGGGAATCTCATCCCCCGACGTTGACCACGATGCCTTCGCGCCCGGCGTTCGCCGCCGGCATGGAGGCCCAGCCGATGGACTGCTCGGATCCCAGGATCACCTGGCCGATATAGGCGTTGGCGTCCGAGGAGAAGATCACCGCTTGGGCGTCTTCGCTGGTTTCGCGCGGATCGAAGACCGTGCTCGTCCCGGCCTTGATGTTCAGCTTCTGCGTCTTCTGCAGCTTGCCGTCCTTGGCGACGACCACCGCGTCAATCGAGGAATCGGCGTCAGTCGCGGCAATCACGAACTTCCCGGTGCCGTTGGCGGACAACGGCATGACCTGGTTGCCTGCCAGCGGGTTGGAGCTGACCGCCCATGCGGTGTCCGAGGCGTCCTTCGGGTCGGCGCCGCGCACCATCTTCACGGAGGCAGTGACCGGGGCGTCGGCCTCGACCACCAGGGTGTAGTAGCCGCCGGCCAGCTGGTCCAGGTTCTGGACCGAGGTCGCGTTGGAGGACGCGGCCAGGTTCCGCTCGAAGCTTGCCGCCACCTCGCCGCCGGCGCCCAGCACCTTCACCTTGTAGCCGGCGCCCTGCGCGCCCGCCGCGGCGACGTGCAGCTGCGGAACCAGGGACTTGTTGTCCTTGGACAGCTTGGCGGAGTTGTTCTTGTTGTCGATCCACACCCCCGGAATCACCTGGGTGTTGGAAGCCGAGGCGTTCCCGGCGACCAGGTCCACACCCGAAGGCGTGAGTCCGCGCAGCGCTGCCTGCTGGACATATCCGGTCACCTTGCCGCCGGTGCTGGTCACGGTGGCGGCCACCGCCGAAAGGTCCTGGGCGTAGCCGCCGAGCACGATGGCCCGCTGCTCGCCCGGGGCGATCACCACATTCTGCAGCGTCGAGGTGTCGATCGGCCCCTCGGGGCCGCGCAGGTCCACTGCCACTTGGGCCGAGGTGCTGGTCGGGTTGGCCAGGTGCAGCACCGAGGTGGACCCGGTGGTGGTCTGCAGCCCGGTGAAGCGCCAGGTCGACGCAGGCACCTGGCAGCTCGCCGCGGCCAGGCCGGCGAGGTCGCCGTCCTTGGCCTGGTAGCTGCGCAGGGTGCTGCCGATGGAGGGCAGCTGGCCCAGCGGCTGCACCTCGAAGAGCTGCTTGCCGTCGGCGTTGTTCACGGTGCTGACCTTGGCCGAGCGTCCGGTCAGGCCCTGGTCGTCAGCGCTGCGCGACTCGGAAGCCTCTGCGTCGTCGATGCGTTCGGTCAGGGTCTGCCGGGAACTGCCGCCCAGGGCGGAGAACGTGGAGCCCGGGATGCGCTTGGCCAGGTCGGAGATCACGACGCTGCGCAGGTTGCTGGAGATTTCCTTGGCGCCCGGCGCGAACTGCGGATCGGTCCCGTCCACGCCCTTGAGCAGCTGCGGGGTCGAGGCGCAGACGCTCAACGCGTCGCCGGCCGGCAGGCTGGTCACCGCGGCCGGAAGGGTGGTGGTGTCAGGGCTCGGGGCCAGCAGCGAGCCCGCCGCGACCAGTCCACCCGAGGCGAGCACCGCGGCCAGGCTCAGCAGCACCGCGCCGGTCTTCCGGCGGGTCGGTGAATGCTCGGCATCCCGCGCGGCGGCCGCGCGGGCGCGTTCGAGCTTCTCGCGGCGGCGTGCGGCCTTGGGGCTTTCCTGCGGCTTCTGTGCCGTCTCAGGTGCTTCCGACGTGTCGGCCTGTTCTGCGGATGTTGTGGAGCCCTTGGTTTTCTTGGACGCCGTCGGCGCTGCCTCGGCGGCCTTGGCCTCGGCCGCTTTCCCGGCCTCGGGTGCTGGCTTGTTCGGGGACGCCGGTTGCACCGCGGCAGCAGCAGCGGCGGCAGAAGTGGTCGACGGCGCGGGCGAAGTGCCGTTCTTCTGCGGTGCGCTGGCTGCGGCATCGGCCGAAGGCTCCGGGAGCGAGCCGGCGTCGGCCTTGTCCTGTGCGGGGACCTCTGTTGCGGGCCTCTGGGCGGCGTCATCAACGGACGGCACCGCAGAAGACTTCGCTGCCGGGGCAGGGGCCGCAGGTTCTGCCGGTGCGTCGGGAATCTTGGCTTCGGCAGACCGTGAATCGGCGTCCGGAACAGCCGGAGCGGCCGTGCTGGCTGCTTCGGGCTTGGCCGGTTCCGTTGGCGCGGGTTCGCTCTTCTTCGATTTCGCGGCCTTGGCCTGTGCCTTGGCATCAGCCTTGGCTTGGATCTGCGCTTCTTTCTCGCGCACCTTGGCCAGCTTGGCATCGACCTTAGCCTTGGCCTTGGCGGCCTTCAGCTCGGCTTTGGTGACGGCGGCCGATACCGGGGCCGCGGCAGGCACCGCGGAGGGAACCGCCTGGGGCTGCGCCGGCTGCGGCTGCGCGGATTGCGTGGACCCGGATCCAGTCTGAGTTTCGGGCTGGCCCGCAGGCACCTGGGGTTCGGCGGAGGAACCCTGGGTGTTCTCGTTGTTCTGGTCGCTCACTGGTTCTTCTCCTGCTCCGGCTCATCGTCCGAAATGCGGTCGCTGAGCTTCGGGGTCAAGTTTTCACGAATCTGGCTGGCCTGGGCGCGTGCCTCGCGGCGGCTGCGCGGACGGCCGGCCTCTTGAACCTGGCTGGCTCCGGGCTGCGCGGCGGCGAGCACCTGCTCGCCGTCGGCGACTTCCTGGGGATCGCGTTGGGTTTCGCGGATCCGGTAGGAGTCGTTTCGGTAGTTGGCCAGGCGGCGGGTGCTCGGCGCCGGGATCGCCAGCAGGACGGTGATCAGCAGGACCAGGCCGCTGAGGACCAGCATCGGCACGGCCAGCGGTTCGCGGTGGCTGAGCGCCAGGGTTCCGCCGGAGGCCGGGACCTCGTAGGCCTGGGCCCAGCGGGGCTGCGAGTCCTCCGGGTAGGACACCGTGCGCAGCGCCTGCCCGTCGATCGAAGCGCGCAGCTTCGGGTCGGCGGCGGTGGCCAGCACCAGGGTCCGGGCGGAATCGGAGGCGGGAATCTGGACGTTCTGGATCTTGGCCCGGTTGCTCGGCAGCACCGTGACGGTGCCGTCTTCCGCGACCAGTCGTGCGAAGCCCGCGCCCCGGGCGGCCTCGGTGGTGGAATAGTCCACGCGCCACAGCCAACCGCTGTCGGTCTGGCCCACGGAGGCAAGGCCCGTGGCGGAGTCCAGCAGGCGGACGGTCGAGGAGACCGCTTCGCCGGTTTCGTTCAGCACCACGTAGCCGACACCCAAATCGCGCAGCTGCTCGCGGGCGTCCAGCCCGGATTCGGACAGCAGCATGGCCACCGCTTCACGCTGCACGGCATCCACGGCGGGCTTTTCGTTGCGTTCAGGGTCCAGCAGCGAACCGGTCAGCGTGGATACCTGCGAATAGCGGCTGAGCGTATCCAGGCTTTCGCCGTTGCCGGAGACCACGATGCTGTCGATTTCCCCGGACGACCGGGGCTTGAGCACCAGGGTGCGTTCGTGGAAATCGGAGCGGCCTGCGTCGGAGGCGGTGGCAGGGATGGTGCGTTCCTGCGAGGAGCCGACCTGCTGGGGCGCGTTCAGCGCGGTGAGCGTGCCATCCGGGTTGGCCGGATTCAGCTGGGCGCCGAGCAGCACCGCACCGCTGGCGAGGATCGCCACGGTGGACAGCGCCGCCATGAAGCCCAGCGCCGGGCGTCCGCCGGGCAGCCGCAGGGCGCGCGGAAGGTCTTCGCGGCGCAGCGCGGCGCTGGCATTGGCCGCGGCCGCCAGCAGCGCGAAGGACGCCATGGAGACGAACGGGCCGGTGTAGGCGCTGACGGTGGTGTGCGAATCCAGCCCCACGGGGATGAATCCGACGGCCCATCCGGCGGCCAGCGACAGGGCCGCGCCCCATAGCAGGCGGCGCGAATTGCGGCGCATGGTGGCGCTCGCGCTGGCGGAGCTGCTCAGCGTGCCGAAAACCGCCAGCAGCACCAGCGGGGCGCCGACCAGCAACGCGGCGACCAGGGCCCACGGGCCCTCGGGCAGGAAACCCCAGCCCACCGGGGTGGCCGCGGCGTCGAAGGATTCGGGGAAGCCCAGCGCCATCTGCCACAGCGAGGCCGGGGAGAACGCGCTAAGCGCTCCCGGCTCGGTGAACAGCAGACGCGGGGTGCCCAGCGCGGAGATCAATAGCGGCAGGTTCCAGATCAGTGCGGGAACCGGGATCCACCACAGGGTGCGCGAGCGGTGCGGGGAAACCAAGGCCAGCACGTAGACCAGCACCGTTGCGCTCAGGAAGAAGGCCATGGAGCCGGCGGAGATGACCCACAGGATCAGCGCGGCGCAGGCCGAAGCGGTCCACGCCGAGGTGGTGCGCTGCTTGGCATCGCGCACGCCTTGGCTTTCGGGGGCCACCTGGGAATCCATGGCTCGCAGCACCGAGAGGAAGAGCAGCGGCAGCATCAGGTGCACCAGCACCGAGCCGACCCGGCCCGAGGCCAGGGAGGAAACCAGCGACGGGGACAAGGCCCAGAGCAGCGCGGCGATGAAGCGCACGGCGCGCGAACGGCTCAGCGCTCCCACACCCCACCAGGCGGACAGCGCCGCCAACGGCATGGCGGCGAAGTACAGGTAGACCGAGGCCTGGTTCGCGTGGTCCAGGGTCAGCAGGGAGAAGAACCAGAACAGCGAATCGCTGTTGTCCGGGGCGGCGCTCAGGCCGGTGGCGGTGTTCTGCCACCAGGAGGACGCGTTGGCGCCGATCTCGCCCAGGGTCTGGGAGAACGGCCGGGCCGCGCCTCCGGACAGCGCGCCGGCGCCGAAGAGCGTACGCCAGGCCACCAGCGAGGCGGCGGCGGCGAGCAGCAGCGCGAAGACCAGGGAGAGCACCGCGGTGGTGCGCGGCGGCCGGGCGATGGAGACGAAATCCGAGAAATTGTCGCCGCTGGGTTCCAGCGCGCCCTCGGAGCCGCTGCCGTCGCCAAAGACCTGCGAGTCCTCGCGGCCGGTGTTCAGGTTGCGGCGGTATTCGCGCACTTCCGAACCCGACACCATCAGCTTGCGCACCTGGCGGCGCGGCACGGTGCGGATCTGCTTGACGTTGCGGCGCGAGGCGCCGAGCTTCACCGGGGAGAACAGCCCGCGCAGGGTCGAGCCCAGGTGGCTGAAGCCGTGGCCCGGGTCCTTGGCCAGCAGCGAGACCAGGAAATGGCCGATGCCGCCGAGCAGGATGCCGATCCAGACGAACGGCAGGCCGGGGCCGGAGGCGTACTTCAGCCGCTGGAAGACCTCGGCGCGCTTGGCTTCGCGCGGGCCGGCCAGCGTTTCGACGATCTCCACCTGGTGGTAGATCTTCGCTTCGGGCACCACGATCACGCGGTGGCCGGCCAGCCGGTTGCGCCAGCAGATGTCGACGTCGTCGCCGCGGCCCGGCAGCGCCAGGTCGAAGCCGCCGAGCTGCTCGAAGATGTCGCGCCGGATGAACATGCCGGCGGAGGACACGGCGAAGTAGTCGCTGCGTCCGTCGTACTGCCCCTGGTCGACTTCGTCGGTGTCGATCATGGTCAGCCGCTGGGCCTTGCGGTCGACGCTCAGGCCCACCTCCACCAGGTGGCGGGGGTTGTCGATGTCCAGCAGCTTGCAGCCGGCAATGGTGACCGACTCGGAGGCTTCAACCGTGCGGGTCAGGAATTCAAGCGCGTCGGGAGCCGGCATCGAGTCGTCGTGGATGATCCACAGCCATTCGTCGCGGTCCTCGCGCGCCTGCGGCAGCTCGGCGACCGCGGTGTCCAGGGACAGGCCGAGCGATCCTTCATCCGCGACGACCAAGGCCGCGTTCGACGGCAGGTTCGCCTTCAGGACTTCCAAGGAGCCGTCGGTGGACGATGCGTCAACACCGATGAAACGTTCAATGGGCCGGGACTGGTTTCGCAGCGCGGCTAAAGTGCGTGGTAAAAAGTCAGCGCCATCGTGCGTAGCAACGATGGCGGTGACATGAATTGGCGGGCGAATTAGATTGCTCGTTTCCGTAGACGGCGGCGTTCGCGCTCCGAGAGCCCTCCCCAAATGCCGAAGCGCTCATCATTGCTCAACGCGTATTCCAAACATTCCGAACGTACAACACATGCCCCGCAA
This sequence comes from Arthrobacter sp. AG1021, assembly GCF_003633665.1. Taxonomy (NCBI): domain Bacteria; kingdom Bacillati; phylum Actinomycetota; class Actinomycetes; order Micrococcales; family Micrococcaceae; genus Arthrobacter; species Arthrobacter sp. AG1021. Next base: position 418,137 of record NZ_RBLB01000007.1, read on the forward strand.
ACTCTTTTAGCATCGCGGGTCGAGCCGCCCTTTTCAGGGAAGAACGCCTCAGGATCGGTCTGCGCGCACAGGGCGCGGGCCTGCCAGCCAAGTTCGCCTTCATCCACTTCCCCGCCGACGCCCAGCCATACGGCCTTGATCGCTTCGCGGGTTTCGTCGTCTTCATCCAGTTCCGGGGCCCACGAACCTGCCGAGGGAATCTCCTCGACGGTTTCAGCGGTCTCGTGGTCCTTCAGGAAGTTGTCAGCGGCTGACTCCAGGTCCGCCGCGACAGCAAGGCGTGCGAACTCTCCGGCTTGCGGATCGACAAACCAATCCGACGGTGCGTCTTCGAGCCCGTATTGGGCGGACGCAACAGCCGAGGTCGAAAATTCGGAGTACCCCTGCTCCAGCTTCGCCATGGTGATGTTGACCTTTCACGTTGGTTTGAGAAGATCGGGGCATCCTAGCGCCCGATCCATTCGGCTTCATTTATTCCATCGAAATATCGAAAATGATGGTGCGAGCCGAACTCACCATCTAATTACATCTTTGTAACTAAGCCTGAGTCAAGCGGGGAAGGTATTCTAAGAACACTTCCCAGCAAACTCTCGGCACAACACGCCGTCTAAACGGGCAGATCAACCGGGCGAGTCGCAACTTGCCTGAATTCCCGGCGAATTCTCAGTTAAGAAGATTAAAGGTACAGGTGAGTTTCAACTTGATTTCCGGCACTTTCGTGGAAAACCTCCTGGCGCCCCACCGGGCTTCGGCTTCGCCGTGGCTCACCTGGTACGGAGCCAGCGGAGAACGTATTGAATTATCGGGACGGGTGTTCGACAACTGGGTGGCGAAAAGCGCGAACCTGCTGGCCGACTCCTTCGACCTCGAAGAAGACCAGGTGGTCGTGGTCGACCTGCCGACGCATTGGAAGTCGCTGGTGCTGGCCTTGGCCTCGCTGCACCACGGGGCGACCCTGGTAGCTCCCTCGCATGAGCGCGCTGCCGAAGCCGTCCTGTGGGTCACCGCCACCCCGACCGACCCAGGCATTCCCGCGTCCTGCGAAATCCTGGCCGTCGACCCCGCAGCGCTCGCACTATCCTTCGGCGGCGATTTGGGACCGGTGGCCGAGGACTTCAACGCTTCGGTCCGCTCCTTTGGAGACCAGTTCTTCCCGTCCTCCGTATCCGGCGCGGCGACCGCGATTGCCGGCGACGAACACCGCATCGACCTGGAGACCCTGTTCGCCACCTCGGCCGAAGCCAAGGGAACCATCCTGGTGCGGGCCGGCCTGCCGGTTCTGGAATTCCTTCCCTACGCCATTGCGCAGTGGGCCGCAGGGGACGCCCTGGTGTTGCTGGAGGACGGGGTGGAAGCGACCGAGCGGTTGCGCGAAGGCGAGCGCATCACCGCCGACTACTCTCCCGAGGCCTGATCCAGCCAGCTAGTTGACCACGGTGGGAACGCTCCCGGTGTCCGCGGGATCCGAATCCCCGGACCTCGCGGCGCCGGTTGCCGGCTTCGCACCGCCCGGCGCCTGGTGCGTGGATGGTGCGAGCAGGTCGTGGTCGTGGGCGAACTGCTCTTCCTGGTCCATTTCGGCTCCGAAGACCCAGAAGCGGTAGGCGAAGAAGCGGAAGATGGTGCCGAGCACCAGGCCCACCACCGAACCGGCGATGAACAGGCTCGTCGGGTCGGTCAGGCCGATCCAGTATTTGGTCACCCAGACGCAGGCGGCCGCGATGCCCAGGCCGATCGCGTTCATGATCAGGAACATCACCAGCTCGCGCACCACATTGGCCTGGCGGCGGTGGCGGAAGGTCCAGAAGCGGTTCGCCAGCCAGGAGAACAGCGTGGCCACCACGCCGGCAATGATCTTCGCCTTCACCTGGGAATCGCTCATGGGGCCGTGGAGCAGCCAGACGTAAATGCCGGAGTCGATGATGAACGCGACGCCGCCGACCACACCAAACTTGGCCACCTCGCGCCAGAGCAGCGAAATGAGTCCGGTGATTTTCAGTCTGATGCGCTCGAACATTTTCCTCCAGCCAGCCCTGCACCGCGTCGCAGCCAGCGTCCTCGCGGCACTGGCTGCTCGGTGTCCCCGGGGCGATCTGCCCCGCAGGTTATGTATTAACCGTCGCCCTCGGCGGCAAGCGCAGAGACGACATCCCGCCATTTTAGCGAGAATTCCTGATAGTTGGCCGGACAAAGCGAGTCATCCGGCTTCCCCCATTCAAGGCATCCACCGCTGGTTCGCTAATCTAGTAGGGTGAGCTTTCCAAAAATTGGTGTAATTGGTGGCGGGCAGCTAGCCCGAATGATGGCCCCTGAGGCCCTGAACCTTGGTTTTGAACTTCATGTCCTGGCCGAAGGCCCGGACGTCTCGGCCGCACGCAGCGTCCCGGATGCACCGGTGGGCGACTACAAGGACCTGCAGACCCTGCGCGAATTCGCCCAGGGCAAGGACGTGGTGACGTTCGACCACGAGCACGTTCCCAACGAGTTCCTCACCACCTTGATCAACGAGGGCGTCAACATCCAGCCGCGACCGGCGGCGCTGATCCATGCCCAGGACAAGCTGGTCATGCGCGAAGCCATTGAAAAGCTCGGACTGCCCAACCCGGCCTGGGCCAAGGTCGACTCGGTCGACGAGCTGGTCGCCTTCGGCGACAAGATCGGCTGGCCAATCGTGCTGAAGACCCCGCGCGGCGGCTACGACGGCAAGGGTGTGCGCATCCTGGATGACGCCGGCGAGGCCCGCGATTCGGCCGACTGGTTCGAGAACGGCCCGCTGCTGGCCGAGGACAAGGTCGATTTCTCCCGCGAGCTGTCCGCCATGGTGGCCCGCACCCCGTCGGGACAGGCCAAGGCCTGGCCGGTGGTCCACACCATCCAGGTCGACGGCGTCTGCGACGAAGTCATCGCCCCGGCCCAGGACATTTCCGAGCACACCGCCCGCACCGCGGCCAACGCCGCGCTGCGCATCGCCGAGGAATTCGGCGTCACCGGCGTGATGGCCGCCGAGCTATTCGAGACCCCCGGCGTCGGCGCCGGCTTCGTGATCAACGAGCTGGCCATGCGGCCGCACAACACCGGCCACTGGACCATGAACGGTTCGGTCACCAGCCAGTTCGAGCAGCACCTGCGCGCGGTGCTCGACCTGCCGCTGGGCGAAACCCGTGAATTGGGTGTCACCGTCATGAAGAACTACCTGGGCGGCGCCAACCAGGACCTGTACTCGGCGTTCGCCGCGGCCCTGGCCGCCGCGCCCGAGGTCAAGGTGCATGCCTACGGCAAGTCGGTGCGCCCGGGCCGCAAGATCGGCCACGTGAACGTGGTGGCAAACGCCGGGCAAAGCGTAGATGAACTTCGCCAGCGCGCCGACCTCGTTGCCGCGTTGATCCGCGACGGCGTGCCCGCCACCGCCTAGCCTGTTACCTAGAGCGCTGCCGCTCCCCCTGCGGGGGCGGCAGCGTTTGACCACCTGACCCAAGGAAAATTTCGTTATGACTGAAGCACCTCTTGTCGGCCTCGTAATGGGCTCGGATTCGGACTGGCCGGTCATGCGCCTGGCCGCCCAGGCCCTGGCCGAATTCGGCATTCCCTTCGAAGCGGACGTCGTCTCGGCCCACCGCATGCCGACCGAAATGATCGATTACGGCAAGCAGGCCCACGAACGCGGCCTGCGCGTGATCATCGCCGGAGCCGGCGGCGCCGCCCACCTTCCGGGCATGCTTGCATCAGTTACACCGCTTCCTGTCATCGGAGTACCAGTTCCGCTGGCTAAGCTGGATGGAATGGACTCCCTGCTGTCCATCGTGCAGATGCCGGCGGGGGTCCCCGTGGCAACTGTTTCGATCGGCGGAGCCCGCAATGCCGGACTGCTCGCAGTGCGCATGCTTGCGTCGGGAACCGACGAGCTGGCCGAGTCGTTACAGGTAAAGTTGCTTCAGTTCGCTGAATCTCTGCGCGATTCCGCCCATGCCAAGGGCGCATCGCTGCGTGAAGAAGTCGCGAACGAGAATTTCGCCTCCTAGGGAAAGTCATATAAGTACATGGGTTCTGCCAGTCACCGCGCTCCAAATCCGTTGCGCAATCCGGAGAGCATCAGCTCGCCGCAGCGCAGCAAACGCGCCCTGATCCTGGTCATTCTGACCATTTTCTTCCCGGGCAGCGCCCAGCTGATTGCGGGCAACCGCAAGCTGGGACGCATTGCAGTGTCTGTCACCATGCTGTGCTGGCTGGCCGTCATCGGCCTGGCGGCCCTGTACTTCATCAACAGGTCGGTCATCCTCGGATGGGTGGCCCACCCGAACTTCCAGATGGTGCTGGTTATCGTGTTGGGCACCCTGGCGGTGCTCTGGTTGATCATGTTCATCAACACCCTGGTGATCATCAAGCCGAAGATCCTCGCCCCGGGCATGCGCGTGATCGTAACGGTCTTCACCCTGGCGGCAGTGGTCGCCACCAGCGGCCTGTTCATCTACGGCGCGTCGCTGGTCAACACCGGACGCCAGACCATTGAAAAGGTCTTCGAAGCTGGACCGGCCTTCGAGCCGGTGAACGGACGATACAACATCGCGGTGTTCGGCGCCGACTCCGGCGACAACCGCGAGGGCGTGCGCACCGACTCGGTCGCCCTGCTGTCCGTCGACGCGAAGACCGGCAAGACCCTGCTGATCTCCATGCCGCGCAACTTCCAGGGCGCCCGCTTCGCGGACGACTCGCCTATGAAGAAGGCCTGGCCCGACGGCTACAACTGCGGCAACGAATGCCTGTTCAACGCCATCTACCGCGACGCCGAGGACAACCACGCCGATTTGTTCCCCGATTCGGTGAAGAACGTCGGCGCCCAGGCGGCCATGGATGCCCTGGAGGGCACCACCGGCCTCGCGGTCCAGGGCTACGTCATGGTCGACATGGCCGGCTTCTCCCAGTTCGTCGACGCGCTGGGCGGGGTCACCATCGATTCGGGCGGCTGGGTGCCGTACAACGGCAAGAAGTGGGAAGGCACCAACCTGCGCACCCACTGGTTCGCCCCGGGAGTGCAGACGTTCAACGGCAAGCAGGCGCTCTGGTTCGCCCGCTCTCGCGACTTCACCGACGACTACCACCGCATCAAGCGCCAGCAGTGCCTGCAGCAGGCGATCATCAAGCAGTTCACCCCGCAGACCATCCTGACCAACTTCACCAGCATCATGTCCGCCGGCGAGCAGCTGGTGGAAACCAATATTCCCGCCAGCCAGCTGGGCTCCTTCGTATCGCTGGCCGAGAAGGTGTCCTCCACCCCGTTCGCCCGACTGACCCTGGGCGCCCCGGACTTCCCGCGCTCATTCTCCACCTACCCGAAGTTCGACCAAATCCAGGAGCGCATCCAGTCGATCATCGACAAGCAGAACGCCCCGAAGAAGGAAAAAAAGAAGACCGAGGAGTCCGCGAAGACCGAAGAGTCCAAGAAGACCACCGAGGCCTCGCAGGCTCCGGAGCAGTCCGAGGCTCCCGAGGATGCAACCGACGTGAACAACGCCCCGAAGCTCTCCAACGGAGAGCAGGAGGAGTTCACGCAGCCCGACGGCAGCCCGATCACCGAGGAATACCTGGTGCAGCTGGAGCTGATGGGGTACACGACCCGCATCGCCCAGATTGCCGCGAACAACGACGAATGCTCGGTGCCGTAAACGGTTAAGACCCCCCGACCGACTGGCAATCCACATCCGTTTGTGAAAGGCGAAGGCTACAAGACGTGTTCGAACTGAACAACACGATTAGGGACTACCACTGGGGATCTGACAGCCAGATCACCGACTTGTTGGGGCTGGAAAATACGACAAGCCCGCAGGCCGAGCTCTGGCTCGGCGCCCACCCGGGATGCCCGAGCCGGGTGGCCGGCACCGGGCAGGGGCTGGACTCACTCATCGCACACGACCCCGCGGCCATGCTGGGCGCGGATGTCGCCAAGCGCTTCGGCCGGCTGCCGTTTTTGTTCAAGGTGCTTTCGGCGGCCCAGCCGCTGTCCATCCAGGTGCATCCGACCCTGCAGCAGGCCAAGACCCGCTACGCCCTGGAAAACGCCGCAGGCAAGGCGCTGGATGCCGCCGACCGGAACTACCGGGACGACAACCACAAGCCGGAAATGCTCTACGCGCTGACCGATTTCACCGCGCTGTCCGGATTCCGCCGGCCCGAGGAAATCCTCGCGGATCTGGAGCTGCTGGGCCCGGCCCTGGCCGATGAGGCACGCAGCGCCATCGCCCAGTTGTCCGGCCTGCTGCGCGGCGAGGATCCGCTGGCCGCGGCGCTGGAGTTCGTGCTGGCCCGCCCGGGCGGGGTCGCCCCGGTGGTGCAGCAGATCTGCGCAACCATCCAGGCCAGCCCGGAACTTCGCGAACGCGAGCATATCGCGCAACTGGTGGAGATCAACGAAATCTACCCGGGAGATGCCGGGGTGCTGGTGGCGCTGCTGCTGAACCTGGTTGTCCTCGAACCCGGCCAGGCCATCAGCCTGGCCGCCGGCAACGTGCACGCCTACCTGCGCGGGCTGGGCATCGAGGTCATGGCCAACTCGGACAACGTGCTGCGCGGCGGCCTGACCAGCAAGCACATCGACGTCCCGGAGCTGCTGGACGTGAGCATCGCCCAGCCTTCGGCTCCCCCGCTGCTCGCCCCGCAGGCGCTGGGCACCTCCAGCCTGCTGTACCAGCCGGAATTCGACGAGTTCCAGCTCCAGGTGATCAGCGGTGCCGGGGACCCGCTCCCGCAGCCGCTGGACCTGCACGGGGCCGGCATCCTGCTGTGCACCCAGGGCGAGTTCAGCGTGCGCGGAACGCAGGGCGAACAGCTGCTGCGCCGGGGCGACTCGGTCTTCCTGTCCGCCGCGGAGCTTCCCGCCACCGCCACCTGCCTGACTCCGGGCTCCGGATGGCTGTTCGCGGCCAGCGCGCAGCGCTGCTAGGCAGGCACCCGCCGCCACGCCATTAAACGCATCGAGCCGCAGACTTCCACGGAAGTCTGCGGCTCGATGCGATTCCGGCCAGCTGTTCTGCGACCGTCAGGGGCCTAGCGGGTGTAAGCGTCCCACTTGTCCTGCTTGTGCTCGCCTTCGACGAAGCGGATGGTGCCGGACTTGGCGCGCATCACGATCGACTGGGTGTGGATGCGGTTGTTCTTGTAGCGGACGCCGCGCAGCAGATCGCCATCGGTGATGCCGGTGGCTGCGAAGTAGCAGTTGTCGGAGGTGACCAGGTCGTTGGTGGTCAGCACGCGGCCCAGTTCGTGGCCCGCGTCGAGAGCCTTCTGCTTCTCTGCCTCGTCGGTTGGCCACAGGCGGCCCTGGATCACGCCGCCCAGCGCCTTGATGGCGCAGGCGGTCACGATGCCCTCCGGGGTGCCGCCGATGCCCATCAGCGCATCCACGCCGGTGCCCTCGCGGGTCGCGGCGATGGCTCCGGCCACGTCGCCGTCCAGGATCAGTTTGGTGCGCGCGCCGGCTTCGCGGATTTCCTCGATCAGGTCGGCGTGGCGTGGGCGGTCCAGCACGGTCACGGTGACCTGGCTGATCTTCTTGCCCTTGGCCTTGGCGATCAGGTGCAGGTTCTGCTTCACCGGCAGTCGCAGGTCAACCAGCTCGGCGGCTTCCGGGCCGGTCACCAGCTTCTCCATGTAGAAGACTGCCGACGGGTCGAACATGCTGCCGCGGTCGGCCACTGCCAGCACGGACAGGGCGTTGTTCAGGCCCAGGGCGGTCAGGCGGGTGCCGTCGATCGGGTCGACTGCCACATCGCACTCGGCGCCTGAGCCGTTGCCGACCTGTTCGCCATTGAAGAGCATGGGGGCTTCGTCTTTTTCGCCTTCGCCGATCACCACGACGCCGTTGAAGTTCACGGTGGACAGCAGGCCGCGCATCGCATCCACTGCAGCACCGTCAGCGGCGTTCTTGTCACCGAATCCAACCCATGGCGAGGAGGCGATAGCCGCCGCCTCCGTGGCACGGACAAGTTCCAATGCCAGGTTACGGTCCGGCTCCGCGTCGGTTACCGACAGTCGCGAAGATAGGTGGGCGTAGTTGTTCTTTTCGGTCACGAAAGATCCCATCACTGAGTCGTAGTCATTGCGCCTATGCAAACACTGCCATTCTATCCTCTTTGCTTTCTGCGACGCATGTTGTGTCGCAGCTATCCTGCGCACACTGCGACGTGGGCTTGGGCACTGTAGTTCGAAATCCACAGAAACTTCGGGGAGAATGGGTATCGTGCAGCCCGAGAATACTGAGAACAACACCCCAGCGACTGATGCCGGGACCGCTCCCGCGATCAGCGATGAGCCGACGCGCCGCGACCTGAACGACCCGAAGGCTACCTTTGCGGATCTTCCGTACAAGCCGCAGCTGACGGAAAAGCAGTCTAAGCGTGCCAACCAGACGCTCAAGGGCATGATCATCTCGGTTGCGTTCTGCATCGCCGTGTTCATCCCCCTCTACCTGCTCAATCCGACCCCCAACGAGAAGGCCTTCGAGTCCACCGTGGACCTGCAGGCCACCGCGCAGGGCGCCTCGGAAATGGCCGGCACCGAACTCTTCGCCCCGGAGCTTGCGGAGGACGAGTACGCGAACTTCGCCCGCTGGCAGGCAAACACCGCCCAGGGTGTGCCTTACTGGGAGTTCGGCGTAGTCATCGAGGACAGCAAATTCGTCTGGGTTCGCCAGGCCGTCGACTCGAACCCGACCTGGGTCGCCCTGATCACCGACTCCGCGCTGCCTGCCGGCAGCAAGCAGATCGACGGGGTGCAATGGGAAGTCCGCACCAAGGATGCCAAGACCTACCTGATCTCCGAGGAGAAGGACTCGACCTTCGTGCTGTCCAGCGACACCGGCGAGGCTGAACTTCTCGAGATGGCCCGGCTGGTCTCCGCGGACGCCAAGTAGCTTCTTCACTTTTGACACCGAGGCGCGTCATTTATTCGATATCCGAACACTGCACCGGATAGAATCCAAATCATGCCTCAAGAAACCACACAGCATTCCATGACCCCGAACGAAGCGTGGGCGAAGCTCCGCGACGGCAACCTGCGGTTCGTCAATGACGAAACCGAGCACCCGAACCAGGACAGCGCCCGCCGCCAGTCGCTGGTCGCCGGCCAGGAGCCTTTCGCAGTGATCTTCGGCTGCTCCGACTCCCGACTTGCCGCGGAAATCATCTTCGACGTCGGACTGGGCGACATGTTTGTGGTTCGCACCGCCGGCCATGTCATCGATCTGGCCAGCATCGGCTCCCTCGAATTCGCGGTGGACGAGCTGAATGTCCCGCTGATCGTGATCCTGGGCCACAACTCCTGCGGCGCGGTCACCGGAGCCATCAACAGCCGCAACAGCGGCGTCATGCCCAAGGGCTTCGTGCGCGACCTGGTGGAGCACATCGCCCCCTCGGTCCAGGCCGCCGAGCGCCAGGGCATCACCGATGTCAACGGCACCGTGGTGGAGCACGTCAAGCAGACCACCGACCGCCTGGTGGAGCTCTCCACCGTCCTGTCCAAGGCCATTTCCGAGGGCCGCACCGCGGTGGCAGGCGTGGCCTACCACCTGGACGACGGCAAGGCGCAGCTGGTTTCCAGCCTCGGCCTGGATGTCGCCTAGGCGCTCCGGGCAAGGAGCCTAAACCATCTTCTGACAGGGCTTATTCCCTGTTCCGGACATCGTCACTGTTGGTTGTGATGTTTTCGCCGAAACCTGTCTTTCGCTGGCGGTTCAGGCGTACGCTGACCCTATGATCAACAGTGACGATTTCCGTATCGAACATGACACCATGGGCGAAGTCCGGGTTCCGGCACAAGCCCTGTACCGCGCCCAGACCCAGCGCGCCGTGGAGAACTTCCCGATTTCGGGCAAGACCTTGGAGCCGGCCCACATCAAGGCCCTGGCCCAGGTGAAGAAGGCGGCGGCGCACGCGAACCGCACGCTGGAGGTACTCGACGCAGAGCGCGCCGAAGCGATCATCGCGGCGGCCGACCTGGTGGCCAGCGGGAAGTACGACGCCCACTTCCCCATCGACGTGTTCCAGACCGGCTCCGGCACCAGCTCGAACATGAACGCCAACGAGGTCATTGCCGAGCTGGCCACCCGCGCGCTGAAGGAGTCCGGCAGCGGCACCGAGGTCCACCCGAACGACCACGTGAACGCCTCGCAGTCCTCCAACGACGTCTTCCCGACCTCGGTGCACGTGGCGGCGACCGCCGCGCTGATCAACGACCTGGTCCCCGCCCTGGAAACCCTCGCCTCCTCGCTGGAAGCCAAGTCCGCGCAGTTCGCCGACGTGGTCAAGTCCGGGCGCACCCACCTGATGGACGCCACCCCGGTCACCCTGGGCCAGGAATTCAGCGGCTACGCGGCCCAGATGCGCTACGGCATCGAACGCATCCAGGCGGCCCTGCCGCGCGTGGCCGAGGTTCCGCTGGGCGGCACCGCCGTGGGCACCGGCATCAACACCCCGGACGGCTTCCCGGAAAAGGTCATCGAGTTCCTGCGCGAAGACACCGGCCTGCCGATCACCGAGGCGCGCAACCACTTCGAGGCGCAGGCCAACCGCGACGGCCTGGTCGAGGCCTCGGCGGCGCTGCGATCCATCGCGATCTCCCAGATGAAGATCGCCAACGACCTGCGCTGGATGGGTTCGGGCCCGAACACCGGCCTGGGCGAAATCGCCATCCCCGACCTTCAGCCGGGTTCCTCGATCATGCCGGGCAAGGTCAACCCGGTGATCTCCGAAGCTGCCATCCAGGTGGCCGCGCAGGTCATCGGCAACGACACCACCATCGCCTGGGCCGGTACCAACGGCGCCTTCGAGCTGAACGTGGGCATCCCGGTCATGGCCTCCAACCTGCTGGAGTCGATCCGCCTGCTGGCCAACGTCTCCACCGTCATGGCCGAAAAGATGATTGACGGGATCACCGCCAACGTGGAGCGCGCCCGCTTCCTGGCCGAGGCCTCCCCGTCCATCGTCACCCCGCTGAACAAGCTGATCGGCTACGAGAACGCGGCCAAGATCGCCAAGAAGGCGGTGGCCAACGGGCTCACCGTCCGCGAGGCCACCGTCGCGCTGGGCTTCGTCGAGCGCGGCGAGGTCACTGAAGCGCAGCTGGATGCGCTGCTGGATGTTTCCACCATGGTGGGCAAGCACTAGCGGATCCGCCTTCAAGCCCGGCGCAGGCACATGCCGACGCCGGGCTTTTGCGCGCCGCCAGGCAGTTCGTGACGCGCCCTCGCCACAGCTTTTGGACTTCACCGGCCAGCAGGCCAAAATCAAGGAATGACAAGCACAGCAGGTTCCGCGACGTACACCGAGATTGCGCCTTCCGGCGCCGAGTGGGCCGCCGTGACACGCAGGCCGCCCCGGGCGCTGGCCCAACGGATTTCCTGGCTTCTGGTGCTGCTCACCAAGGTTGGCATCTTCGTCGGCTTCCAGCATTGGAATGACCTGGACGCCGAGGCCTGGGACGGCGGCTTCCAGCTGCTCGACGTCCTGGGCCTGGCCAGCATCGGCCTGGTCGTGATTTTCAGCCTCGCCGGCTGGTACCTGCACCAGTTCAATTTGGGCCTGGCCCCGCTGCTGCTCGGCATTGCGGCCGTGGCGCATACCCTGGATTCCTCGCCCGAGGCCGTGTTCTGGTGGGCCGGGACGCTGCTGGCAGCGCTGTGGCTGCTGTTCGATTTCACGCTCCTGGCCCGCCAGACGCTGCAGGTGCGTGCGCTGGCCCGGTCCCTGCCGGCAGGGACCGGGCTTGCACCGGAGCGCGGCGCACGGACCAAGCTGCTGCTGGGATCCGCAGCCGAAGGCCTGTGGGGGCTTGGCGCCGGGCTCCTCGCGGCGGGCTTGTGGTGGTGGACCCTTCGCATTTTTGCCGCGGAAGAAGGACTGACCGCCGCCGCATTGGACCAGGCCTCGGAATCCGACCTGTGGGCCATACCCGCGCTGCTGGCGGCCGCACTCGCGGCGGTCCTGCTGCTTCGTGCACTGCTCGGCGTCTTGGCCCGCGGCTTGGTCGGCCGCTATGCCTGGCGGCTGCCGACAGGCCCGGGCCCCGTGGAACTCGTCTGGGACGAGGACGAACCGTCCGGCGGACAGATCAATATCGAGCGGGATACCAGCGAATACAGGTGCATCTGCGTCGCTGAGCTGGTGCAGATGTTCCCGGAAGACGCCGAGGAGATCCGCGAAAGCACGGACGTCTCGGCCAGCAACCACTGCCCCATCCATGGAATTGACGCGATCAACCTGCTTTCGCCCAGGGATTTCGCCAGCCTGGCCGGTTCATTGTGGCTTTGGGACGAACTCTCCGGCCTGCCTCAGTCAGACGCCTTCACCGGCAGCTCGCCGCTCGTGGTCGGGTATTGCGGCAGCGCCTTCACCGGTTACCCCGGAACCGCAACGACGCGGGGAACCGTGGACATCGTCGACTATGCCGACTGCGCCCTCGAGGTGGGTCGGGGCGATGGAGAATTCGCAGGACCGCGCCCCGCATCCGCACCGTCGGTCGGAGTGGTGGACAAGATCGATCTGCGCCCGTTCGGGATTGCCGGGCACGCTGTTCGCTTCAAGCACGCCCGCGCCTGGTTTGTTCCCGGGACGTAGCCTCCCCGCGGCCCGGTCCCTTTGCTAGTCTCGGCACTATGAGCCGCACCACACGCACACTGTTCAAGCGACTGGCACTGGGCCTCGGGTCGTTCCTGGTCCTCGCCCTCGCCGCGTTTTTCATCTTCGCCCCGGGGATCGTCGAACGCAGCCACAACGAGCTGGCGGACACTGCGCTGCCTCAGCTCGGCGACGAGGCGAAGGCCGTCCATGGCAAGCTGCAGATCGTGGACATGCACTCGGACACACTCATGTGGGATCGCTCCCTGCTCAAGCGCGCCACCCGTGGCCACGTCGACCTGCCGAGGCTGCAGGAAGGCAATGTGGCCCTGCAGGTCTTCTCCTCCGTGTCCAAGTCCCCGGTGGGCCAGAACTACGAGTCGAACAGCGCGGATTCGGACAACATCACGCTTCTGAGCATCGCCCAACTGCAGCCTCCGAAGACCTGGTTCTCGCCGTTTGAACGATCGCGCTTCCACGCCACGAAGCTGCGCGAGGCCGCACAGCGCTCCGAGGGGGCGCTGCGCACCATCACCACGAAGGCCCAGCTGAAAGACCTGCTGGCCCAGCGCGCCCAGGGCGCCAATGTCACCGGGGCGCTGTTCTCGGTCGAGGGGCTGCAGAACCTGGAGGGAGATCTCAAGAACCTGGACGTGCTCTTCGCCGACGGCATGCGCATGGCCGGGCTGACGCATTTCTTCGACAACGAAGTGGCCGGCTCGATGCACGGCGAGGCCAAGGGCGGGCTCACCGACCTGGGCCGCGAAGCGGTCACCCGCATGGAGCAGCTGGGGATCGTCATCGACCTCGCCCATGCCAGCAACCAGAGCATTGACGAGGTATTGGCCATGGCCACCCGGCCCGTGGTCTTCAGCCACGGCGGCGTGCAGGCCACCTGCCAGGTGAACCGCAACCTGAGCGATGCGCAGATCCGCGCCGTGGCCGCCACCGGCGGGGTCATCGGCATCGGCTACTGGGATGCCGCCGTCTGCCGGCTGGACGTGGATGCGGTGGTGGACGCCATCGAGCACGTGATCGCGGTGGGAGGCCTGGACAGCGCCGCGCTGGGCAGCGACTTCGACGGATCCACCGAGGTCGCCTGGGACACCAGCCAGCTTGCGTTGGTCACCCAAGAGCTGATGGATCGCGGCCGTTCCGCGGCGGAGATCCAGGCCATCATGGGCGGCAACACCCTGCGGGTGCTGGGCCAGGTGCTACCGGCAGGCTAGCCCGGCCCGTCCGCTGCTACAGGCTGATCCAGTAGCGGCGCAGGTCCTCGACCGCGCCGAAGGGCTCGGCGATTTCCTCCCGCGGCACGATGCGCTCCATGTCGCCGCCGCAGGCCTCGATGGTCTTGGCTGAGGCGATGTTCGAGCCATTGCAGGTGACCAGCACGCGTCGCAGGCCCAGCGCCCGGGCCTGCTCCAGCGCCCCGGCGAGCGCAAGCTTGGCCAGCCCTTGGCCCCGGGCTGATGGGCGGATTCCGTAGCCGATATGCCCGCCGATTCTCTGAAGGAAGTCGTTCACCAGGGCGTGGCGCAGGCTCACCGCCCCGAAGTACTCTCCCCCGCGCTCAAGCCACAGCGTGCTTTGCGCGGCGAAGCCAACCGGTGGCACCGCGCCCGGCTCGCCCATATCGTTGAGCAGCTGCACCCACTGGGCGAATCCCTGCAGCGTGCGCAGGTTCCAGCCGAACTTCTGCGCGAAGAAGACGCTGGCGCCGTCCTGGTCGGTGGTTCCCCACTCGTCCCAGCTCTTCAGCCAGGAGTCATGCAGGGCGGCGGTCGGCGGGCGGAGCTCAATACTTGTCATTCCCCGAGCCTATGTCGCAGATCCGGCAGCTGTCGAAGGCGGTGTGCATCCGGTCACCTTATTTGCACTATCAGCATTAAAGTGCAAAAGTGCACTTTATGGGGAATAGTGCAAAAGATGATCCCGCGGCGAAGGGCAAGGGCCCTCATCTGAGCGACCGCATGCTCAAGACCCGGCTGGCGATCACCCGGCAGGCCCGCACGCTGACGGCGGAGCACGGCTACAACGGCTTCACCGTCGAGCAGCTGTGCGAACACGTGGGCATCTCACGCCGCACGTTCTTCAACTACTTCCCCAGCAAGCTGGACGCGGTCTTCGGCCACGACACCGACGAGATCCCCGAGGGCGCCGTGGAACGCTTCATGGCCGCCCGCCCGGAGGGGCTCACCGGGATCTCCTCCACCCTGCTGGCCGACCTGGTCGAGCTGGCGCTGGAACAGCTGACGCACGACGAGCAGGCCATCGTCAGCACCCACGGCTTCTTCTCCGTCATCCACCGCGAGCCCGAGCTGCTGCAGCGCATGATGCAGGTCGGTCCCGAAAAGGAAGCGGAATTCCTGCAGCTGATGGCCACCCGCGAAGGCGTGGAACCCGACGACCCGCAGCTGGTGGTCCTGGTCCACATCCTGCATCTGGCAGTCATGAAATCCGTGGACCGCTATGTGAAGGGCTCCGGCGAGCGCTCGATCACCGAGGAATTCCTGGAGTACATGGAAAAAGCCCGAAATATCCTCGCCCAGCCGCTGACGCGGCCGAACCCGTAAACCAAGAACTCCTGCAAGGACAGCCATGACCACCACCACTTCCCGCGGCAAGCCCTCGGGTGATGCACCGCTGGCACTGACCCAGCGGCGCATCTGGATCATCTTCTCGGCATTGATCGCCGGGATGATGCTCTCCTCGCTGGACCAGACCATCGTCTCCACCGCCATGCCCACCATCGTGGGCCAGCTCGGCGGCGTGGAGCACCAGGCTTGGATCACCACCTCCTACCTGCTGGCCACCACCATCGTCATGCCGATCTACGGCAAGTTCGGCGACGTGCTGGGCCGGCGCAACCTGTTCCTGATCGCCATCGCCCTGTTCACCCTGGCCTCGGTGGGCGCGGCGTTCTCCACCGACTTCTGGACCTTCGTGGTGTTCCGCGCCATGCAGGGCCTGGGCGGCGGCGGCTTGATGATCCTCTCGCAGGCCATCATCGCCGACATCGTTCCGGCATCCGAGCGCGGCAAGTACATGGGCCCGCTGGGCGGCATCTTCGGTTTGTCCGCGGTGGCCGGACCGCTGCTGGGCGGCTTCTTCGTCGACCACCTTTCCTGGCAGTGGGCGTTCTACATCAACATCCCGATCGGTGTCGCCGCCTTCCTGATCGCCTGGTTCACGCTCACCCTGCCGAACAAGAAGGCCGAGAAGAAGATCGACGTGATGGGCGTGATCCTGCTGTCCATCGCCACCACCTGCCTGATCTTCTTCACCGACTTCGGCGGCTCCGCCGACCACGGCTGGGCCGCACTGGAAACCTGGGCGTGGGGTATTGGCCTGCTGGCCGCGGCGTTGTTGTTCGTGGTGATCGAGGCCAAGGCAGCAGATCCGATCATCCCGCTGGGCCTGTTCAAGAACAAGGTCTTCATCAATGCCACCGCCATCGGCTTCACCCTGGGCATCGGCATGTTCTCCGCCATCGCGTTCGTCCCGACTTTCCTGCAGATGTCCTCGGGCACCTCCGCGGCGGTTTCCGGCCTGCTGATGCTGCCGATGATGGCTGGCATGATGGGCACCTCGATCTACTCGGGTATCGCCATCACCAAGTCGGGCCGTTACAAGGGCTACCCGATCGCCGGCACCGTGGTCACCGCCATCGCGATGCTGTGCTTCACCACGCTGACCGCGCAGACCCCGCTGTGGCTGATCTGCGTGTACCTGTTCTTCCTGGGCGCGGGCATGGGCCTGATCATGCAGGTGGTGGTGCTGGTGGTGCAGAACGCCGTGGATCCGCAGATGGTCGGCGTGGCCACCTCCACCAACAACTACTTCCGCGAGGTCGGCGCCTCGCTGGGTGTCGCGATCTTCGGCGCGATGTTCACCAACCGGCTCTCCGAGAAGCTGATGGAGGTGTTCTCCGGCGCCGGGGCCGACCCCGAGGATGCCGGGCGGGCCACCGCCACGCTGGATCCGGAAACCCTTTCGCAGCTGCCCGAGCCGCTGCGCGACGGCATCGTGACCGCCTACGCGGACTCGCTGGCCCCGGTGTTCTGGTACCTGATTCCGTTCCTGGTCGTGGCCTTCGGGCTGGCGCTGTTCCTGAAGCAGGTCCCGCTCTCCGAGCAGGCGGGCATGGTGGCCCGTGGCGAGGCCATCGCCGGCGAGGAAGCCGAAGCCGTGGAGGCCGCCCAGCGGTCAGGTGGCGTCGCCCGGCCGGAGGCTGCCACGCAGGACGAGCCGGACTCCGGTTCGGTGCCGGTTCAGGACCCGAAGGAGCAGCGCAACAGCTGACCCGGTGTCGGATCTGAACTGTTTCGGAAAAGAGCATGCCCCGCACCGTGGTGCGGGGCATGCTCTTTGCCTTGTGGGGACCGAGGGCCGGCCGCGGCACCGGTCAGGCGGCGAAGTAGCCGCCCGGGCGGGGATTCAGCGCCCAGTCGATGGCACGCTCATGCAGCGGCGGAAGCTGCGGCCGCTCATCGAGCTGGAAGTAGCCGACCTCGAGGTTCTCGTCATCACCCCGGACCGCGTGGCCGGACCGGTGCGCCGCCTTGAACACCAGGTCCAGGTACTGCGCATGGTCGCCATTGGGGTACACGGTCGGCGCGGTGATGCCCACGCCCAGCAGGTCGGTGATTTCGCATTCCACCCCGGTTTCCTCCAGCACCTCCCGCGCTGCGGTGTGCGAGGCTTCTTCCCCGGGTTCGATGATTCCTGCCGGCAGGGTCCATTTGCCGTTGTCAGCACGGCGCACCAGCAGCACCCGGTCCTCGTCGAAAACCACGACCTTCACCCCGGACAGCCACAACATTTCGTGTCCGATATGGGTTCTCAGATTCGTGATGAATTCAGGGGTAGGCATGAACCTATCGTGCCACACACAGCGCAATGAGCGCGCCGAGGATCATGAACGGGCCGAAGGGCACCGCCGACTTCAGGGTCAGCCGGCGCAGGATCGTCCCGCCCAGCACGAACAGCGCTGCCATGACGAAGGCCAGCAGCGTGGCGAGGAACAGCGAGGGCAGGGAGAAATACGCCAGGTTCAACCCGAGCACGGAGGCCAGCTTCACGTCCCCCATGCCCATGGCCCCGGAGGAGACCAGCGACACCAGCAGGTACCCGCCGCACAGCAGCGCCATGCCGAACAGGGCCCGCAGCACCGGCCAGAAATCCATGCGGACCGCGCCCAGCAGCGCGAGGATGACCACTGAGGCCAGCAGCCACCTGGCGACCAGCCGGTTGGGCAGCCGGTGCCCGGCGATATCCGCGGCGGACAGCGCGTACCCGTATCCTGCATAACAAAGCAGCAGCGCGGCGACCAGCAGCGCCGTCGCCCACGATTCCCGGGCGACCGCCAGGATCTGCACCGTGCTGTGCTCCATCATGCTTCCAGCATAGGCGCGGGCGCCGGCGGTGTCGGCGGGCCCGGCGGGAATGTGCACAACCGGTGCTATTCGCGGCTTCGGCTCCTAGACTGGAGTCATGACCCAGCCAGCAGCACCCCCGCTTTTCCCCGGACACCCGCTGCCCGATTCGGCCGCCCGACGGCATGTGCGCGCCCTGGCCCGCTCCGCGCCCTGGCTGAGCACATCGGTGCGCATCTCCTTCCAGGTGCCGCAGGAGTTCCAGGACCCGGCCCGGGGCTTGGAAGGCCGCCTGGAGCTGATCCTGCGGCAGCGCGAGGCCGCCGCGGCCTTCGACGAGGCCGGCCGGCCGGTCTACCAGCGCGAGCATTTCACCGCCGACCGCGGACGCGATTACGTGGCCACCGCCTCCGCCTCCTCGTGGAAGCTGCCTGCCGGCCTGACCTCCCCGGTCTTCGCCAGCGACCGGCTGGTGCTGCGCCGCCCGGAGATCGCCGGGTTCGGCGACCTGCTGCCGCTGCCCTTCCTGTCCACGATGCTCGACCCGTTCGAGATTGCCGGCGCGGAGCCAGCCTCGCTGGATCTGGCCTTCGACCATCCGACCTACATCCACGAGCTGGCCGAGACCGAGTTCGCCGGGCGCCCGGCGCTGGCGGCGGTGCTGTCCGCCGGGTACAGCTACCGGCCGTGCCTGGCTGACTTCGCGCTGGTGCCGCCGGAAACCAGGACGCTGGTCATGCTGGATGCGGACACCGGGATCTGCGTGCACCGGCGCGTGCTGGATGCCGGCAGCCGGGTTCCGGAAATCAGCCTGCAGGTCTTGGCGCACGACGAGTACTACATCGACTCGCTGTTCACCGCCCCGGCTCCCACGCTGACCGATGTCAGGGCACCGATCCCGTGGGAGCTGCGCAAGGACGCCGGCCGCGGCTAACCCAGGTAGGGGCCGTCCAGCATCTCGGTGACCAGCGCGGCGATGGCCGAACGCTCGGAGCGGGTCAGCGTGACGTGCCCGAACAGCGCGTGCCCCTTGAGCTGCTCCACCACCGCGGCCACGCCGTCGTGGCGTCCCACATGCAGGTTGTCGCGCTGGGCCACGTCATGGGTCAGCACCACCTTTGAATTCTGCCCGATGCGCGAGAGCACGGTGAGCAGCACATTGCGTTCCAGGGACTGCGCCTCGTCCACGATCACGAAGGCGTCATGCAGCGACCGGCCGCGGATGTGGGTCAACGGCAGCACCTCCAGCATGCCGCGGTCCACCACCTCGTCGATCACGTTCTTGGACACGATGGAGCCGAGGGTGTCGAAGACCGCCTGGGCCCAGGGGCCCATCTTCTCCCCTTCGGAGCCCGGCAGGTAGCCCAGTTCCTGCCCGCCGACCGCATACAGCGGACGGAATACGGTGATCTTCCGGTGCTCCCGGCGCTCCATGACAGCTTCCATGCCGGCGCACAGCGCCAGGGCGGACTTGCCGGTGCCTGCATTGCCGCCCAGCGAGACGATGCCCACCCCGGGGTCCATCAGCAGGTCAAGGGCGATGCGCTGCTCGGCGCTGCGCCCGTGCAGCCCGAAGGCCTGCTGGTCGCCGCGCACCAGCTTCAAGGTCGTGGCATCCGTCTTGCGCCCCAGCGCGCTGCCGCGCGGGGAGGTGATCACGAAACCCGTGTTGACCGGGGCGTCGGCGATCTCCGGCAGGTTGGCCAGCTGTTCGCGTTCGTAAAGGGAAGCCATCGCGTCCTCGCCCAGTTCCAGCTGCTGGATTCCGCTCCAACCGGTGGAGGTGATCAGTTCGCTGCGGTAGACCTCCGCATGGATGCCGATGGCCGAGGCCTTGATGCGCATCGGCAGGTCCTTGGTCACCAGGGCGACATCCTGGCCCTGGTCCAGCAGGTGCTTGGCCACGGCGAGGATCCGGGTGTCGTTCTCTCCGGTCCGCATTCCCACCGGCAGCACCTCGGCGGCGATGTGGTTCAGCTCGATACGCAGCGTGCCACCGAGCTCGGAGACCGGCACCGCGCGGGACAGCCCGCCGTGGCTTGCAATCAGGTCGTCCAGCAGCCGCAGGGCCTGGCGGGCGAAGTACCCGAGTTCCGGGTCCTTGCGCTTGTTCTCCAGCTCGGTGATGACGGTCAGCGGGATCACCAAGTGGTGCTCCTCGAAGCGGTACATCGCCCGCGGGTCGGAGAGCAGCACCGACGTATCGATCACGTAGGTCCGGACAGCCTCGTCAGCATTTCGGGTCATGGCAGCGCACCTATTCTCGGTTCCGGCGTGGGGAGCAATCCCCACGCATGTGTGGGGACTCCCGGCACCGGATGTCCAAGGGCGAATCCGGCGGTGAAACCGGTGAACGCTGCTGTGGTCATCTAGTGGGAAACCCTTCGCTCAGCGGGGGCTGCTTGCCCCCGCCTTAGTGCCCACGATAGCCCCAAACCCCGGGCAGCGAACATCGTGTCGGGTTACGAGTAGGCAACGTTTTTCCCAATATTTGCCGCACCGCGGATTCCTAGGTGCCGAAGCGGCGCTGGCGGTCGGCGAAATCGCGCAAGGCGCGCAGGAAATCTACCCGCCGGAAGTCCGGCCACAACGCTTCGCAGAAGTAGAACTCGGAGTAGGCGCTCTGCCAGGTCAAAAAGCCGCTCAGGCGCTGCTCCCCGCTGGTGCGGATCACCAGGTCCGGGTCGGGCTGTCCCTTGGTGTACAGGTAGGACTCGATGTCATCGGTGCACAGCTGGTCGGTGACCTGTTCGAGAGTGCGCCCGTCCTTGGCTGCATCGCGCAGCAGCGACTTGATGGCGTCCAGGATTTCCCGGCGTCCGCCGTAGCCGATGGCCACGTTCACGTGCACGCCGCCGCGGTTCGCCGTTGCGGATTCCAGCGCGGCCAGCTTCTGCGCCAGCTCCGCCGGCAGCAGGTCGCGGGCCCCGACCTGCTGGACCTTGACCCGGTTGGTCTCTCCCAGCCGGTCCAGCGTGGACCCGATGACTTCAAGCAGGTCGCGCAGCTCCCCCGGCTCGCGGTTCAGGTTGTCCGTGGAGAGCATGTACAGGGTGACGACCTTGATGTTCAGGTCTTCGCACCAGTCCAGGAACTCCAGGATCTTGTCCGCGCCGGCCTGGTGGCCGGCGACCGTCGGGGTTCCAGCGAGCTTGGCCCAACGGCGGTTGCCGTCCACCATCACGCCGATGTGGTGCGGCAGCTTGTCGGCAGGAAGCGACTTTGCCAGGCGCCGTTCATAGAAACGGTACGCGAGGTTGGGAAGCTGCACCGCGCCCTGCCTTTCCTTGGAAATCAAAAACCCTAGATTCTAAATCTACCGTGTCCGCCCGCCCGTTCCCTTCATCTTGCGTGGCGGAAGCGGTGATTCAGTGGTGGTGCAGGGTTTGCACGAAGCGCTCCAGCGAATCCACCGGGGCCTGGCACAGCTCCTTGCGGCATCCCTGGATGCGCAGCGTCCCCGCGGGACCCGCTGCGTCTTTCTCCTCGCGTAGTTCCAGTCGCATCGACCGGCCCAGCCGGCGCAGCCGCGCCAGCTGATCCGGCTGCGCGCCGCCCACGGTCACGTACTGCACGGGAGCGTTGAGCACGGCCTGGACTTCCAGCGCGGTGGCGACCTGGGTCGGGACTTCGGTGGCCAGCGCCAGCGCATGCACGGTCAGCTCCCCCGCCCGCTCCAGGCCGGCGGCTTGGGCGTCGGTCCAGGCGCCGTCCGCCAGGGCCGTGACCGCCCGGCGCGCCAGCGCCATGGCGTACAACGCACCGGCGGCCGGGATGGCGTCATCCAGCACTGTCGCCGCGCCGGCCGCTCGCTGGGCGCTCAGCCGCGCATCCAGCTGCACCGCATCGCGCGGCACCCCGGTCCCAGGATCGACGAAGTCGCCAGCGCGTCCCAGCAGCGCATCGGCGCGCGCTGCCCAGGGCCCGTTGCCCCGCGCGGAGTCAAGGGCCAGCAATCCCAGGGCCAGCGCCGCGTAGTCCTGCAAGGTTCCCTCGTTGGAGTGCTCGGCCTTCCCGTCGAAGCTGACCCGGGCCAAGCGGCGGGTTTCGGGGTCCCAATGCGCCTGCCACACCGCGGTGGCGGCCTCCTCGGCCATCTCCAGCAATTCGGGTGCGTCCAGCAGGGCGCCGGCCTCGCATAGGGCCTCGATAGCCAGTCCGTTCCATCCGGCGATGACCTTGGCGTCCCGCCCGGGCCGCTGGCGTGTGGCCCGCACCAGGCCGAGCTCCTGTTTCAGCTGGTTCCACAGCGGCTCTTCCCCGGCATGGGGGAATCGGGCCAGCGACAGGCAGTAGCGCCCGGGATCCTCGGCGACCTCGGCGAGCCGGACCAGGTTCGGCGGCAGGGCGTCGAGCCCGTCGAGGGCCGCGTTCAGTTCGGCCCGGGAGAACGTGTAGTAGGCGCCTTCGATGCTCTTCCCCTCGCGCGGCGAATCGGCGTCCAGCGAGCTGGCCAGGGCCTGCGGCCCGCCGCCGTCCGCGCCGACACGCATCTCGCGGCGCAGGAATTCGGCGGTGTCCAAGGCGGCGGCCCGGGCGGCTGCGGCAAGGGCTTCGGCGCGCTGCTGCTGGGCGCCGGCTGCGCCGTGCGCGTATTCCCCGGCGAGCACGGCGCTGCGGGCGCACAACGAGAGCAGCCCGGCATTATCGTAGAGCATTTTCTCGAAGTGCGGTACCGACCAGTGCTCGTCCACGCAGTAGCGGGCGAAGCCGCCGCCCAGATGGTCCTGCAGGCCGCCGCGCAGGATCGCCTCCAGCGTGGTGGCTGCGGCGTTGAAGGCCTCGTCGCCGCGGCTGCCTCCGGCCAGCGCCGAGCGCCACAGGGTTTTCAGCGCCCAGGTGGGCGGGAATTTCGGTGCGGGCGTGGTGCCGCCCTCAGGTCGGGTGGCGGAGATCCAGTGCGTCACTGCAGCTTCCTGGGACTGCTGCGCGGGCAGCGCCGAATGCAGGGACAACAAGGCGCCCTGCCTGGCGCCGAGCTCCGCCAGGTGGCCAGCGAGCATGTCTGCCTGTTCGGCCAGCCCGTCGCGCTTGGTTTCCCAGGCTTCATTCACGGCGTTGAGCACCTGGGTGAAGGAGGGGGTCTTGCCCCGGGGCACGGCCGGATAGTAGGTTCCGGCATGGAAGGCCCTGCCGTCGGGCAGGGCGAAGATGGTCATGGGCCAGCCCCCGGCGCCGGTGAGCGCCTGGGTGGCCATCATGTAGGTGTCGTCCACCAGCGGGTGTTCCTCGCGGTCCACCTTGATGGCGACAAAATGCTCGTTGAGCAGCTGCGCGATGGCGGGGTCGTCAAAGGACTCATGGCTCATCACGTGGCACCAGTGGCAGGCCGAATACCCGATGGAGAGCATCACCGGGACATCGCGCAGGCGCGCCTGTTCGAAGGCCTGGTCCCCATAGGGGAACCAGTCCACTAGCTGGTGCGCATGTTGCCTGAGGTATTGGCTCGAAGAGCCTGAAAGTCGCTGAGCCACGACTTCAAGCTAGCACGGACTACTTGTCTTCGCTGGTCTTCGGGTCGATCGGCTCGTCCGGCTCTTCGAGCGTGCGCTTTTCGCCTTCGTCCATCATCTGCTGCTGGCGCTGCTCGGCCTCGGACTGGTAGCGCACACGGCGTACACGACGGACCATGTCACGCATCAGGAAGATGCCGGCGACAACCATCACGGCGGTGAAGACGAAGCCGAGGAAACCGGGACCGTAGTCGCTGGCCTTCTCGGTGCCGAAGGTATTGCGGGTCGATGCCAGGATCACGGACGCGTAAATCGCATTCACGGTGTACAGACAACTCATTTCTACAGCTGGAAGGTATTGGGAACTATCTTAGTCCGGCAAACAGGTCGGACTCCGGCAGTTCGGTGGCCACCTTGGAGGAAATCAAGGTGTAGTCCTCCCACGGCCAGCTTTCAGCATAGACGTGTTCCGGAACGGCGAAGAAGAATCCCTCGGGATCTATCTGGGTTCGGTGCGCCAGCAGGGCCTGATCGCGCTGGGAGAAGTAGTCGGCGCACAGGATCTGGGTGGTCGTGGTGTGTGGTGAAACCCACTTGAACATCTGGTTGTCCTCGTCGGCTTCCCACTGGGCCACGCGCTCGGTGTAGGGCGATTCGTAGCCCGACTCGAGCATCGCGTAGTGCAGGGTGCGGAAGCGCTCCGGGGAGAACGCGCGGTCGTAGTAGAGCTTGCCGACCTGCCACGGGTCGCCCAGCTCGGGGTACATTTCCGGGTTTCCGGCGTGCTCGAAGGCGAAGGTGGAAACCTTGTGGCACTGGATGTGGTCCGGATGCGGGTAGCCGCCGTTTTCGTCATAGGTGACGATGACGTGCGGGCGGAATTCGCGGATCAGCTTGATGATGCCGGCCGAGGCGGTCTCCACCGGCTGCAGGGCGAAAGCGCCGAAGGGAAGCTCGGGCAGTGGGTCGCCCTCGGGGAGCCCGGAGTCGACGTAGCCCAGCCAGCGGTGCTTGATGCCCAGGACCGCGGCGGCTTCAGCCATTTCGGTGCGGCGCACTCCGGCCAGGTCGCGGTGCGCGTGGGCCAGCTCGCCGGCCGCCGCGTTGAGGATGTCCCCGCGTTCGCCGCCGGTGCAGCTGACGACCATGACCTCGGCGCCGGCGTCGACGTAGGCCGCCATGGTCGCGGCGCCCTTGGATGACTCGTCGTCGGGATGCGCATGGATCGCCATGAGCCGCAGGCCCTGGGAAGGGGCGATCTTTTTCATCACGTGGTTCTCCACTGGTCAACTTCCTTCAGCACTTTGTACACTCGCGCGGGGCTTTCGCGCCCGCCCTCTATCTCAACCACTGTCCGACCTCCCGTTATTCCCCGGAGCAAGTCAACGGTAGACTTAACATCCAGGACCCAATGAACGGAAGGCCCTTGAATACCGGGCCACCGCCAAGGCAAGAGAGTGGTGCAAGGCGCGCAATGTCTGATCCAAGCTTAACGGCTCGCTACAACAACCCCAAGAAACGCCACCTGTCGAAAAAGAACCGCAACATCCTGATCGGTTCGGCCCTGGTCATTGGAATCGCCGGCGCAGCCTATTTCGCTTCCTCGAACTATGACGCGCTTTCCTACCAGGACGTCAGTTTCGACGTCGAGTCCCCCACCATGGCCCAGGCGACGATCGCCGTTGAATACAACGCCAAGGACCGGGTGCAGTGCGATGTTCGCGCCATGAACAAGACCAAGGCCATCGTCGGGTTCAAGACCATCGTATTGGATCCGGGCGAACAGACCGGCGTGGTGAAGCAAACGCTCACCGTGGATCTGCACACCGACAACCTGGCCGTCACCGCCGGGATCGAGGAATGCACTGTCGTCCCGCAGGACTTCAAAGGCTGACATTTCCCCTGTTGACTCACCTGATAGCTGAAACTATTGGGTTTATTCAGGTTTGGCGACTACTATCGATGAAAAGATACGTTTCGCCCCGCATCGGCGCATGACCGGAAAGACAAACCGGAACATGTTGCTGGCGGGGTCTTTGCTTGCATCTGTAGGAATGCGGCATCCGCCAAACGTACCGAATCCGACTTCGTCGAGGCCACCGTACAGGTGGCTTTCCACTTTCCTGAGGAAGGTGCGGCGAGGTCCCGACTGACCAAAGGAAGTACAACCGTGAGCACCAACAGCAACGAACCCATCGTTTGGCTGACTCAGGAAGCCTACGATCGGCTCAATAATGAACTGACCTTCCTCTCCGGCCCGGGCCGCGCCGAGATCGTTGCCCGTATCGAGCAGGCCCGCTCCGAGGGCGATCTGAAGGAAAACGGTGGATACCACGCAGCCCGCGAGGAGCAGGGCAAGGCCGAAGCGCGCATCCTGTACCTGAAGGACCTGCTGCGCCGTGCGCATGTCGGTGAAGCTCCAGCCGATGACGGAGTTGTCGAGCCGGGCATGCTGGTCGTGGCCAACATCGCCGGCGACGAGACCACTTTCCTGTTCGGTTCGCGCGAGGTTGCCGGCGACACCGACCTGGAGGTCTACTCCGAGCAGTCCCCTATCGGCGTGGCAGTGCACGGCGCCAAGGTGGGCGACAAGCTGACCTACGCCGCCCCGAACGGCCGCGACATCAAGGTGGAGATCATCTCCGCCAAGCCGTTCTCCGCCTAGCACCCGCCAGGCAAGACCATAAGCCGCTGGCCGCCCCCTTCCGGGGGCGGCCAGCGGCTTTTTGCGGGTTCCGGCTAGGCGACGGAGCCGCCTGCGGTATTGGTGATGTGCGGGTCGAATCCTTCGGCGCGCAGGTTGTTCAGCACCATCTTGGAGTGCTCGTGGCCCTTGGTCTCCAAATCGATGGTGATCGCCACGTCGCCCATGGACAGCGAGCCGCCGATGCGGGTGTGGTCCAGGCGGGTCACGTTGGCATCCGATTCGGCGATGATGCGCGAGATCTGCGCCAGGGCGCCTGGGCGGTCCGGAAGCATCATGCGGATGGTCAGGAAGCGTCCTGCGGCGGACAGGCCGCGCTGGATCACCTTGAGCATCAGCAGCGGGTCGATGTTGCCGCCGGAGAGGATCACCGCGGTGGTCGCCGGGTTAATCCCGTGCTCCTCCAGCTTGTTCTCCAGCAGCGCCGCGACGCCCACGGCGCCGGCCGGCTCCACCACCAGCTTGTTGCGCTCCAGCAGCACCACCAGGGCGCGGGCCAGCGCGTCCTCGGAGACGGTGACGACGTCGTCCACCAGCTCCTTGATGATCGCGAAGGGCAGCTGGCCGGGTTTGCCCACGGCGATGCCGTCGGCGATGGTGTGCACGGTGTCCAGCGGCACCAGGGCGTCCGCCGCCAACGACGGCGGGTAGGCCGCGGCGTTCTCCGCCTGCACGCCCACCACGCGGATCTCGCGGCCCAGCTCGCGGGCGCGTTCCTTCAGCGCGATGGCCACGCCGGCCAGCAGCCCGCCGCCGCCCACGCCCATGAGCACGGTGTCCACCTCCGGCAGCTGCTCCAGCAGCTCCAACCCGATGGTGCCCTGCCCGGCGATGATGTCGGGGTGGTCGAAGGGATGCACGAAGACCGCGCCGGTTTCATCCGCGAAGCGCTGCGCCTCGGCCAAGGCCTGGTCCACCGTGTCGCCGAACAAGACGACCTCGGCGCCGTGGTCCCGCGTTGCGGTGAGCTTGGGCAGGGCGACACCCAGCGGCATGTAGATGCGGGCCTTGATGCCCAGGTGGCTGGCGGCCTGCGCGACGCCCTGGGCATGGTTGCCTGCCGAGGCGGCGACGACACCGCGGGCCTTCTCCTCCTCGCTGAGCTTGGCCATGCGCACGTAGGCGCCGCGGACCTTGAAGGATCCGGCGCGCTGCATGTTCTCGCACTTGAGGTAGACCTCGCCGCCCAGGTGCTGGGACAGCACGCGGGAGTGCTCGACCGGGGTGAGCGCGATAACCGGCTTGAGGACCTTCGCGGCTTCTTCGATATCCGCCAGGCTGACCGGAAGTTTGGTTTCAGTGTTCATGATTCTTGTCCTCGGGATGCTCGGGAAGCCGGGGTGTCGGCGCAGGTGATGATGTTGGTGGAGCCGCTGGGGTGGCCGCAGCTTCCAGGTCGGATGCGGGGGCTCTGGCACCGGCCAGATTCGTGCCGTAATTCTGCGCGACGAATGGATCGTCTTCCCAGCTGCGCCGGGAGAGGTACTTGACGACCGTGTTCAACACGGCCAGCAGCGGCACGGCGAACAGGGCTCCGGCGATATTCGCCACCATGGTGCCTCCGGCCACGGACAGCACCACGGCCAGCGGGTGCAGGCTCACGGCCTTGCCCATGATCAGCGGCTGCAGGATGTGCGATTCAGCCTGCTGCACCAGCAGCACGATGGCCAGCATGATCAACGCATTGACCCAGCCGTTGGAGACCAGCGCGAGCAGCACGGCCAGTGCTCCGGTGACCAGCGCGCCGACCACCGGGATGAAGGAGCCGATGAACACCAGCACGCCCAGCGGCAGGGCCAGCGGGACACCCAGGAAGAATGCGCCGAAGCCGATGCCCAGCGCGTCGATCAGCGCCACCAGCATCTGCACCCGCACGTAGCGCACCAGCGAGGACCAGCCCCGGGTCAGCGCCCCGTCCATGGCGGGCCTGGCGCGGCGCGGCAGCAGGTTGATCAGGAACAGCCCAACCCTGCGCCCATCCAGCAGCAGGAAGATCAGGCAGAAGACCGTCAGCAGGACCCCGGTGAGGATCTGGCCCAGCGCCGAGCCCCAGCTGATGGCTTCGCTCAGGATGTTGCTTGCGTTGCCGCGCAGCTCGGTGAGGGCGTCGTCCAGCACGGTTTGCAGGTCGTCATTGGTCAGCTGCAGGGGGCCGTTGAACAGCCAGTCCTGGATCTGCTGGATGCCGGTCAGCGCTTGCGTCCACAGGTCGGCGAACCCGGCGCCAAGGCGCTGGCCCGCGATCGAAAGACCGGCCGTCACCAAGGCCAGGAAGCCGATCAGCGTGATGCCCACGGCCAAGCCATGGGGCACCGCGAGCTTGGCGTGCAGGATCTTGACGACCGGCGACAGCAGACTGGTCAAGAGCGCGGCAACCATGACGGAGATCAGCAGCAGCGAGACCTTGGACAGCAGCCAGAAGACCACCCCCAGCGCGGCGACGATGATCAGCAGGCGCCAGGCCCAGCTCGCCGCCAGGCGCACCCCGTACGGCAGGTCCTCGGCCGTGCGCAGGTCCAGCGACTCGACGGGGACCACGGCGGGCTGGGCGGACTTCAGGGTCGGCAGGTTGCCTCGCAGACGGCGCAGACGCTCTAACCGATTACTTTTCATGTCCCTACGCTACCGCGCCGAGTGCACGCCGATGGATTCCATGTCCAAATTGTGACAAAAAACAAGGACCAGTACCCGATATGGGCACTGGTCCTCGAAATCTAATTCAATATGGCTACTCGTCGCCACGCAGGATTGCCAGAATGCGCAGAATCTCGGTGTAAAGCCAAACCAAGGTCACTGTCAGGCCGAAGGCGCCGCGCCAAGCCATGATGGCCGGGGCACCCTGCTTGGACAGTTCCTCGATCATGGTGAAGTCCGAAACCAGCGCGTAGGTGGCCAGCAGGATCGCCAGCACGCCGATGATCAGGCCCAGCGCCCCGCCGCCGGCGCTGCGCAGGCCGAACATGCCGTCGACGACGCCGGTGAGCATGAGCACCATGTTCAGCAGCGAGAAGACGACCATGCCGATCATGGCGACCATGAACATCTTGTTCAGCTTCGGGGTCATGCGGTACTTGCCCGAGCGGTACAGGGCCAGGGTCACGCCGGCTACGGCGAAGGTGGCGACCACTGCCTGGATGGCAACGCCTGGGTACAGACCGTCGAGGAACTGCGACAGGCCGCCGAGGAACAGGCCTTCGGCTGCCGCGTAGAGGAGGATCAGCGCCGGGGAAGGCTTCTTCTTGAAGGCGTTGACCAAGCCGAGGACGAAACCGACCAAGGCGCCGGGAAGCATCAGGGCAGGAACCACCCAGCCAATGGCCGCGCCGATCACCACAAGGCCGAGGGTGAAAATGGTCTTGTTGATGGTGTCGCCGATGGTCATGCGACCCATGTCGGCGCTGGTGGCGGCCGGCTGCTGGTACATGTTGTCCAGCTGCTCGGCGCTCAGGTTGGCGGTGTCACGGAATCCAACCGGAGCACCGGGCTTGGTGGCCCATGCGTCGGCCTGGTTCTTCGAACCAAAGATTGGGTTGCCGCTCAAGATTATTCCCCCGTAGGTTGTCTGGTCAGTAGGCAGGCAGTACGAAATATTGCTGTTCTTAACAGTATTGATAATTGCTGTGAATCTGCTCAGTCAAAGGGATGATTTCACCCTTTGACAACCTTAATTCTCTACTCCGAGAGCGAAAATCCCGGTTTACGGCGGGCGAACGGCAGCGGACGCTGTGCCCGGATGCTCAAAAGCCCCGGCCGCCCTTGCGGGCTGTCCGGAGCTTTCAGATGTGGTACCCCCAGTGGGACTCGAACCCACAAGCCTTGCGGCAGCTGATTTTAAGTCAGCCGTGTATGCCAATTCCACCATAGGGGCAGGACTCTAAAATCCTACGCGATCGATTCGGGAAACGGGAAATTGCCCGGCACGCAGGTTGGGGACCGCCTGCAAGGCGATCCCCAACGCGTGATTCGATCATCGGCCGCGAAGTGCTACTTCTTCGGCTTGGCGGTTTCCTCGAAGGCGGTGCGCGGTGCTTCGAGGTTGTTCAGCTGCAGCGCGTCGCGGGTGAAGAACCAGGCAACCATCCAGTCGCCGACCACGCGGAACTTGCGCTCGAAGGTCGGCATGGCCATGCCGTGGTAGCCGCGGTGGGCCATCCATGCCGGCCAGCCCTTGAGCTTGATGCCGACGACCTTGGCAACACCCTTGTTCTTGCCGAAGCCTGCCACGGCGCCGAGGTTCTTGTGCTTGTATTCCTTGATGCGGCCAACGCCGTAGCGGGCTGCGTACAGGTTCTTTGCCAGCAGCTTGGCCTGGCGCACGGCGTGCTGCGCGTTCGGCACGCAGGTGCCGTCCGGCAGGCCGCCGGTGACGTCCTTGACTGCCGAAACGTCGCCGGCTGCCCAGGCGCCTTCCAGCGCATCGCCATTCGCGTCCTTGATGCGCAGGTCGGTGCGGGTCTCGATGCGGCCGCGCTGCTCGATCGGGAAATCGGTGGAGCGGACCATCGGGTTGGCCATGACGCCGGCGCACCAGATCAGGGTGTCCGAGTAGAAGGCGTCGGCCGGGGACTTGTCGGCCATGTTGATCAGCTGCAGGTAGCCATCGGTGGCGTCGGCCAGCGAGGTGTTCAGCAGGACCTCGATGCCGCGGCTGCGCAGGTGCTCGACAACCCATTCGGCCTGCTCGGCGGTCACTTCAGGCATGATGCGGCCCATGGCCTCGACCAGCACGAAGCGGACTTCGCTCTGCTGCACGCGGTCGTTCAGGCTAACCAGGTGGCGTGCCATGTCCTCGAGCTCGGCGATGGTCTCGATGCCGGCGAAGCCGCCGCCGACCACCACGAAGGTCAGGGCGCGCTTGCGGGCTTCAGGATCAGTCATGTTCGAAGCCGACTCGATGCGCTCGGCAACCTTGTTGCGCAGCGCGATGGCCTCTTCGATGGTCTTCAGGCCGATGCCCTGCTCGGCCAGGCCGGTGATCGGGAAGGTGCGGGTGACCGCACCGGCGGACATCACGACATCGGTGTATTCAAGTTCGTACTCTTCGCCGTTGACCGGAGCGATGACGGCCTTCTTGCTGGCGTGGTCGATGCTCAGCACGCGGCCGTTGATCAGCTCGGAGTGCTTGAGGTGCTGACGGTGGGAGACCACGACGTGGCGCGGTTCGATCTGGCCGCCTGCAACTTCCGGCAGGAACGGCTGGTAGGTCATGTATGGGTTCGGGTCGACCACGGTGACGATGCCGCCGTGGGACTTAACCTTCTTCTGCAGATTCATCGCAACGTACAGGCCAACATAGCCACCGCCAACGACGAGAATGCGAGGACGCTTCTGGGAGCTTTCGATGATCGACATACTGTCGATTCTACGCGGATTTTCGGAGTTAGTGAAAATATTCACTAACTTAATGAGTATGTTTAATCACGTATCCATCCCCCTTCCGGCCACGGTGCGGAGCATTCGCCATGGCAGCCGGTGATTAGGGTGCGGATTCCGTGTTTTTCACGGCTGTTTCACTGCCCGAAAGCGCCGTCCCGGCAAGCTGGCGGACGGCACGCGGTGGGGCCGCCCGGCCGAGGCGCGTCGGAGGTGCAATGGTTGGCGCATGCGCGTATTCCGAAGGTTCCTGATTTGGCTGGCGGCCCTGCTGACGCTGCTGGGAGCTGCCGCCAGCGTGATCATGTTCCTCCAGCCCTGGCGCAGCTGCCCGGAGATCGATGACAGCTCCGCCGGCTGCCCCGCCACCGAAAGCGACCTGGCGCTGCTGGGGCTGGCAGTTGCCGCAATGCTGATCGGGCTCGTCCTCTGGATCGCCGCCGTTCCCCGGCACCAGAGGATCACCGGTGAATTCGCGGCGCCTTTCGGGGCGCTTCCGGCGTCACCGGCCCCGGGCGCCCCGCCCGTTTCTTCCAAACTGCATTCCGCGGACGAAAAGCAATGAAGAGGCAAATGACCCGGCGTCCTTGCGGACACCGGGTCATCATCTACTTCTCGTCCTCGGGAATATCGTCGAACAGGTCGCGTCCCTCATTGGGCTTGCCGACCGGCAGGTCGCTGAGCTTGGCCGAGTGCACTTGGGCTGTCAAGGCCTGCTTCCGGGCCCTGGAGCCGACCTGCACACCGCCGATGACCAGCACCAGCAGCAGGATCAGCGATCCACCGATGACCAGCACCGGCTGCAGCGCCGGGGTCGAGGTGTCCGGGGCGATCGGTTCTGGAGCCGCCACCTGCTTCAGATCCGACTTCTCCTTGGAAACGCCCGGGTCGGGCACGTCCGAGGCCTGGTCGGTATTGCGGCGGTGCACCCGGATCCATTCGGCCATGGTGCCCAGCGGATTCTCGCTGACCGCCGGGACGTCCGCATTCACCGCGGCGTTCGCATCGATGATGCCGTAGCCGTAGAGGTTGTCGACCCCGTCGGCACCGGTGTCCTTGGCGGTCTTCAGGATGCGGTTGATGACCTGCTCCGCCGGCATGTCCGGGTACTTGGAGCGGATCAACGCCGCCACGCCCGCCACGAGCGGCGCCGCGCCGGAGGTGCCCGACCAGCGGGCGTAGCCGTTGTCCGGCAGCCCGCCGACCAGCTTCTCCGCCGGGGCCGCCACGCCGATGGAGATGCCCTCCGTGGAGGAGTCCTGCGAGGCCTTGCCGTTCTCGTCGACGCCCGCGACGGTCAGCACCCCCGGGATCGTGGCCGGCGCGCCGACCTGGTTCATGCCGCCGGAGCGGTTGCCTGCGGCGGCCACGACAACCACGTCGCGCTCCTCGGCGTACTTGAATGCTTCGTCCCAGCTTTCGGGCCAGGCCGGGCTGGTGGAGCCCAGGGACATGTTGATGACCTTGGCTCCGGAGTCCACGGCGTACTTCACCGCCTTGGGGATCTGCTGCTCCACGGAAATGCCCGACGGGTTGCCGTCGCCCATCCACAGCGACACGGACAGCAGCTCGGCCTTGGGCGCCACGCCGAGCACCCCGTCCTTGCCGCCGGTCAGTGCCGGGACCTTTTCGTATTCGGGTTCCTCCGGGACGTCCTTGTCATCTTCCTCGGCGGTCTTCTTGGCCTGTTCCCAAGCCGACTTCAACCGCTGGTTCTCTGAGGTGACCCGGTCGATTTCCCCCTGGTTGTTGCCGCGGCCGGCCAGCAGGGTGGCCACCAGGGTGCCGTGCTCGCTCATCACGCCGATGGGCTTATCGCCCTTGGCACCCCCGGCCCCGGACATGTCGGCGCCGCCCACCACGGCTCCCTTCAGGTCGCGGTGGCTCGTGTCGATGCCGGTGTCGATGACGGCGACCTTCACGCCCTCGCCCTTGGTTTCCTTCTGCGCCTCGGTAACTCCCAGCGACTTCAGCCAGTATTCGGCGTTGCGCATGTCGTCGGCCTGCGCCACGGAGCTGGGCAGCAGGAACGCGAAGGCCAGCAGGGTCGCGAGCAGGGCCGAAACGGCGGTGCGCGCGCCGGCCGGGCGGCCGGAACGTACTGGTTGTTTCAAGGTCATCTCCTGCCCTGTCTTGCCTGCGGTGTAATCAAGCGCGCTGCGCGGCAGAGGCCGCGATGCCGTCGAGGATGTCGTGCTCCGAGGCGACCAGCAGCATCTCGCGGTGTCCGCTGGCGCGCTCAAGGTAGTCCAGGATGCGCTCGACGATGACCGCCCCGGCCTGGATGACGTCCACGCGACCCGGATGCATGAAGCCCAGCGCCTGACGCTGCTCGCGGGTGTAGGAGAGCATCGAGGCGGTGGCCTGGCGCATCTGGGCGAAACTCAGCTCGGCTCCGTGGATGGCCGCGGAATCGTACTGCTTCAACCCCAGCGCCTGCGCGGTGAGGGTGGTGCAGGTGCCTGCGACCATGATCACCGCGTCGACCTGGCTCACGTCCACCACGCCGTCCAGGGTCTGCAGGGTTGAATCCAGGAATTCCAGGCTCTGTCGCGAGCGCAGCCCATCGAGGTGGAAGCGTTCGGTCACGCGCACGCAGCCCATGTCCAGGCTTGCGGCCGCGAGCGGGCCGCTCTGGTCGCCCAGCACGAACTCGGTGGATCCGCCGCCCAGGTCGATGACCAGCACCTGCCCGGGTTTGCCGGCGCGCACCGAGGCGGCTCCGGCGAAGGACAGCTGGGCCTCCTCCTGGCCGCTGATGACCTCCGGCTCGACGCCGAGGATCGAGGTGATCTTGCTGGTGAACAGCTCGCGGTTCGAGGCGTCGCGGGCGGCGGAGGTGGCCGCGAAGCGGATGGCCTGGACCTGGTGCTCGTCGCACAGCTTCTTGTATTCCTTGACCGCCGCGAAGGTGCGCTCCAGGGCTTCGGGGGCGAAGGCGCCGGTGGCGTCCACTCCCTGGCCCAGGCGCACGACGCGCATGGTCCGCACCACGTCGCGCAGCTCGCTGCCATCCGCGGCGACGTCGGCGATCAGCAGGCGGATGGAGTTGGTGCCGCAGTCGATACCGGCGACGCGCATTACTTCTGCTCCCCGGCGTTCTGCGCGGCCTCGCGGGCCGCGCGCTTCGCGGCGCGTTCGGCGCGCTTGACGGCCGGGTCGACCTTTTCCTGGGTCTTCACGTGGCGCGAACGGTCCTGGCTGGGGGCCTGGCCCTCGGTGTCCCAGGCGCCCACGCAGAAGCACTTGTCCTTGGTCCACCATTGCGCGATGGCTTCCAGCGCCTCGTCGCCCAGCGGGTTCACGCCCTCGCCGGCGGCCAGCGAATGGCCCACCAGCACGTGCAGGCACTTCACGCGCGTCGGCATGCCGCCGGCCGAGACGCCGGCGATCTCCGGCACCGCCCCGGTGCCCGAACGCTCGCCGATGGCGTCGCGGTTGGCCAGGTAGGAGTCGTGGGCCGCGGCGTAGGCGGAGGCCAGCGGCGCCTCGGCGGCCAGGCGATCGTTCATCTCGTTCATCAGCCCGGCGGCTTCCAGCCGCGACACGGCGGAGGTGATCACCGGGTGGGTCAGGTAGTAGGTCGTCGGGAACGGAATGCCCGAGGAAAGCCGCGGCGCGGTGGTGGCGACCAGCGGGTTGCCGCACACGCAGCGTGCACCGATTTCCACCACATCCCGCACCGGACGGTTCAGCTGGCGGCTGAGGGTGTCCAGGTCCTGCTCGCTGGGTACTCGTCCGGCGGCGTCCAGGGCTTCGCGGATGGGCTGTTCAGTCACGTTTCGTCTCTTTGCGTCGTCGGTCAGTCTGTTGCGGAACGGGTGATCGAGTCGATGAGCGCATCGACCCAGGGCAGTTCCTGGCGCACTTCGTAGGTGCTGCCGTTGCCGGATTCGGCGCTCTGGTCTTCGGGCTTCTCGCCAACAACCATGTAGAGCTTCTCACCGGGCATCACCAAGTTTATCCGCTCGCGGGCCTGCTGCTTGATGTACAGCGGGTCATCCCACCGGGCGATCTCCGCTTTCAGCTCGTCGCGCTGGGCTTCCATCGCCGCGATGGAAGCGCGCAGCTCGTTGATCTGGGCCATCTGGGTGCGGTAGTAGTTCACCGTGGGAACCAGCATGACCGCGAAGAAGGCGAAGACCACGATCAGCGCGGCGATGCGTCCGGAGAAGCGGTGGGCCGCCACCGGTTCGCCCTGCTGGACCGGCGCCTGCGGCTCGGGCTTCTGGCCCGGCTTGCGGCGCACTGCCATGGAGAACTTGGCCCGGTCTTCGCGGCGCCGCTCGTTCTGCTTTTCCTTGGCGCGCTCGCGCAGCGGACGCTTGGAACCCTCGGGGTGGGCGGCGCGCTGGGGAGCAGGGGCGCCCGGTTCCTCGGGTTTGGCGCGGCGGCCGGCCGGTGCTACCGGTTTGCCGGCGGCAGGCTTGGCGGCCGAAGGCTTGGAGCTGCCGGGCTTGGAGCCACCCGGCGTGGAATGGGCCTGCGTGGACCGCGAGGGGCTGGGAAGCTTGCGGACCTTCGGCGCGGACGCGGGGCGTTCGGTGTCCCGCACGATATGCAGTGCATCGGTCGCCGGTTCGGGCTCGGGGGCCGGCGCCTGGCCGGCGGCGGCGCGGTTCGCGGCCTCCGGGAATTCCAGCGGCTTGCCCTGTCCCTGGTGAGGGGTGTTCCTTCGTGGCATGCGCGGTGGTCGCTGGGCCATATTCCCCCATTCCCCATGGTGTTCTGCAAGTGGTACATCCGTGGAAAATCCGCGATATCTCCATTAAATAACGAAAAGCCCGCCGGTATCCACTACCGACGAGCTTATTCGCTTTAGCTGGTGATTAGCTGTTGAAACGCGGGAACGCGCTCTTGCCAGCGTAAACTGCCGAGGCGCCGAGGTCTTCCTCGATGCGCAGCAGCTGGTTGTACTTGGCCACGCGCTCGGAGCGGGCCGGGGCACCGGTCTTGATCTGACCTGCGTTGGTGGCCACGCAGATGTCCGCGATGGTCACGTCCTCGGTCTCGCCCGAACGGTGCGAGGTGATGGTGGTGTAGCCGGCACGCTGGGCCAGAGTGATGGCGTCCAGGGTCTCGGTCAGGGTGCCGATCTGGTTGACCTTCACCAGCAGCGAGTTGGCGGTGCCCTTTTCGATGCCGTCGGCCAGGCGCTGCGGGTTGGTCACGAACAGGTCGTCGCCCACCAGCTGCACCTTGTCGCCGATGGCGTCGGTCAGGGTCTTCCAGCCGTCCCAGTCGTTCTCGTCCAGCGGATCCTCGATGGAAACCAGCGGGAAGTCGGCAACCAGGGCTGCGTAGTAGTCGCTCATCTGGGCGGCCGTGCGGGCTTCGCCTTCGAACTGGTAGGCGCCGTTCTCGTAGAACTCGGAGGAAGCGACGTCCAGGGCCAGGGCGATGTCCTCGCCCGGGGTGTAGCCGGCGCGCTTGATGGCCTCGGTGATCAGTTCCAGTGCCGCGCGGTTGCTCGGCAAGTTCGGCGCGAAGCCGCCCTCGTCGCCCAGGCCGGTGGACAGGTTCTTTTCCTTCAGCACGTCCTTGAGGTTGTGGTACACCTCGACGCCCCAGCGCAGGCCCTCGGAGAAGGACTCGGCGCCCAGCGGGGCGATCATGAATTCCTGGATGTCCACATCGGAGTCGGCGTGCGAGCCGCCGTTGAGGATGTTCATCAGCGGAACCGGCAGGACGTGGCCGTTCGGGCCGCCCAGGTACTTGAACAGCGGCAGGTTCGCGCTGACTGCGGCGGCGTTGGCCACGGCCAGCGAGACACCCAGGATGGCGTTGGCGCCGAGCTTGGACTTGTTGCTGGTGCCGTCCAGGTCCAGCATTGCCTGGTCGATGGCACGCTGGTCGGTGGCGTCAAGGCCCTCCAGCTCGTCAGCGATTTCCTCGATGACGGACTCGACTGCGCCCAGTACACCCTTGCCCAGGTAGCGGCTCTTGTCACCGTCGCGGCGCTCTACTGCCTCGAACTGGCCGGTGGAGGCGCCGGATGGAACGGCGGCGCGGCCGTGCGAACCATCGGTGAGCAGGACCTCGACCTCAACGGTCGGATTGCCGCGGGAATCAAGGATTTCGCGCGCGTGAATGGCGTCAATCAATGCCATGAGTATGGACTCCTTGTAGAAAGGGGTGGTCAATGGGCTGGCCAGCCAGCGGTCGCTGAGTGACCGTTGGCGCCGTTGCCTGTCTCTAGCCTAGCGCTTTGAACCTGATTCGGGCGACGATGTTTCGTCCGCCTTCACCCCGTAGCTGCGCTGCAGCTGGTCGCGGAGCACCGATTCCGCGTCCAAGCCCAGCTGTTCGGCGCGCGCCGTGAGCGCCATCAGCTCGGCGGCGAGGCTGCGTTCATCGACCACGCGGCCGCGCACCTCGGGACTGATCCGGTGCTCCCCGGCAGCCGGGGAATCCGCCCTGGTATGGCGGTCAAGCAGCTTCTGCGCCAGGGTCAACGAAGGAAGGCCGGCAGGCAGGCCGGCGTTGCGGCGCACCCGCGGGGCGCCGCCCCGCTCGGCCTGCTTGGCTGCGTCCCAGACCCGGATGATTTCATCGACGTCGCTGACGACGTCCTGGCGGACATTCCCCTGGGCGTCGAAAACATGGCGATTGCGGCGCAGCAGCTTGGCGTCCAGGGTGGCGGCGACCTCCTCCAGCGTGAAGTTTTCCTGCTCCTCGGCGATGAGCGAATGCAGCAGGATCTGGAAGAACACGTCGCCCAGCTCTTCCTTGAGCGCCGGCGCGTCCCCCGTTCCGATGGCGTCCAGGACCTCGTAGCTTTCCTCGATCAGGTAGGTGCGCAGCGATTCGTGGGTCAGCGCCGCAGTCCACGCGCATTTCTCGCGCAGGGTGCGCACGGTCTGGATCAGGTGGTCCATGGAAGTTCTCTCGCTGGGCATGCATTCATCCTATCCCCGCGGAATCGGCCCCTGACGGGGCCGGAACACCGCCGCCTGTAATGAGCATTACATCCGGGCTAGCATTGCGTTAAGCCTCACCCTCCAAGCCAAAGGACTGACCATGACCGTGCAGGAAACCGAACGCCCAGCCTTCCTTGCGAAGCTGCCCTCCTCGTTGTTCATCAACGGCCAGTGGGTACAGGGCACCTCCGCCTCCACGCTGACCTCTTCCAATCCCTTCGAGGATGCGGTGCTTGCCGAAATCCGCCAGGCTTCCACCGCTGACGTGGACGCCGCCTACCAGGCCGCCGCCGAGGCCCAGTCCGCATGGGCTGCGCTGCCGCCGGCCGGCCGCACCGCCGTGCTGGAAAAGGCCGCCGACTACCTGCAGGCCAACTACAAGGACATCCTGGCCCTGCTCAGCGCCGAGTCGGGTTCCGCGCAGCTGAAGGCCAACATCGAGTTGGGCGGCACCATCGCCGCGATCCGCGAAGCGGCGACCTTCCCGTCCCGCGTGCACGGGAAGATCATGCCCTCGAACTTCCCCGGCAAGGAGAACCGCGTCTACCGCGAGCCGCTGGGCGTGGTCGCGGTGATCAGCCCGTGGAACTTCCCGATGCTGCTCTCCGCCCGCTCGGTGGCCCCGGCCCTCGCGCTGGGCAACACGGTGGTGCTCAAGCCCGCCTCCGACACCCCGCTCTCCGGCGCCCTCGTCCTGGCCAAGGCCTTCGAGGAAGCTGGGGCGCCGGCCGGCGTGCTGAACGTGCTGGTCGGTT
The DNA here is from genome assembly GCF_003633665.1 of Arthrobacter sp. AG1021. Taxonomy (NCBI): domain Bacteria; kingdom Bacillati; phylum Actinomycetota; class Actinomycetes; order Micrococcales; family Micrococcaceae; genus Arthrobacter; species Arthrobacter sp. AG1021. The sequence goes on from NZ_RBLB01000007.1 coordinate 457,322, forward strand.
CCGGCTCGGAAATCGGCGACTACTTCGTCGCCCATCCGGCCCCCTCGCTGGTGTCCTTCACCGGCTCCACCGAGGTCGGGCAGAATGTCGGCAAGATCGCGGTGACCGGCGAGCACATGAAGCGCGTGGCCCTGGAGCTCGGCGGCAATGCGCCGTTCGTGGTGCTTCAGGACGCGGACCTGGAGGAAGCGGTGAAGGCCGCGGCGCTGGGCAAGTTCCTGCACCAGGGCCAGATCTGCATGGCGATCAACCGGATCATCGTGCAGGCGCCGGTCTACGACGAGTTCGTCCAGAAGTACGCTCAGCTGGTGTCCACCCTGGGCTTCGGCGATGCTGCGGAGCGCAAGAACCTGATCGGCCCGGTCATCAACGACGCGCAGCTGGCCTCCGTCACCGCCAAGATCGAGCAGGCCCGGGCCGAGGGAGCCCGCGAGGTGCTCTCCGGGGCGATCCAGGGCCGGGTCATCCCGCCGCACGTTTTCGCCGACGTGACCCCTCAGATGGAGCTGTTCCGCGAGGAGATCTTCGGGCCCGTGGTCGGCATCGCCAAGGCGGACAGCGAAGAGCATGCGCTCGAATTGGCCAACGACACCCGCTACGGGCTGTCCAGCGCGGTCTTCACCCGCGACATCGAAAAGGGCGTGCGCTTCGCCCGCGGCATCAAGGCAGGAATGACGCACATCAACGACATCCCGGTGAACGACGAGCCGCACGTGATGTTCGGCGGCGAGAAGAACTCGGGACTGGGCCGCTTCAACGGCGAGTGGGCCATCGAGGAGTTCACCACCGACCATTGGGTGGGCGTGCAGAGCACTCCCAAGAAGTACCCGTTCTAGAAATTGAACATCTAGAGATTGAACAAGGCAGCCTGCCCGGAATGATCCGGGCAGGCTGCCTTGGTGCTGTTGTGCTCAGCAACTGGCGAGTCTAGTTTTCCTCGTAGTCCTCGTCATCGAAGTCTTCATCGTCGTCATCTTCGTCGTCGCCGTCCAGCAGGTGGTCGTAGAAGTCGTTGATGTACTCGACGAGCAGTTCGCGCATCTCCAGCGGCACGAAGGCCGCCTCAGCGGCGTTCAGGGTCAGGTCCAGCAGGTCTTCAAGGTCGTAGTCGAAGGCCTCGACCAGCAGCTCGAACTCGTCCGACAGGGTGGTGCCGGACATCAGGCGGTTGTCCGGGGAGATCGTGACATTGAACCCGGTCTGCACCAGCAGGTCGATCGGGTGCGATTCGATGCCCTCGCCGAATTCGGCGGTGGCCCCGGTCTGCAGGTTGGAGGAAGGGCAGATTTCCAGCGGGATGCCGCGTTCGCGCACCCAGTTGGCCACCGGGCCCAGCGAGACCAGGCCGGTGTCCTCGCCGACTTCCTCGCCGTCCTCGTCCACGCCGCCGAACTCGATCTCGATGTCCTCGGCCACGCGCACGCCGTGGCCCAGGCGCTGGGCGCGGCCCACCAGGATGGCGTCCTTGATGGAGTCCAGGCCCGCGGCTTCGCCCGCGTGCACGGTGGTCGGGAACAGGTTCTCGGCCAGCAGGTCGAAGGCTTCCTTCATGCGCGAAGGCGGGAAGCCCTCCTCGGCGCCGGCGATGTCGAAGCCGACCACGCCGTGACCGCGGTGGCGCAGCGCCAGCTTGGCGATCTCCACGCCATTGTCGGCATGGCGCATGGCGATCAGCAGCTGGCCGACCTGCATCGGGTGGCCTTCGCTGTTCAGTTCTTCGCAGGCCTGGTCCAGTCCTTCCTGCACGGCGTCCACGACATCGTCCAGGCTCAGGCCCTGGCGCTGGTGCTGTTCCGGGGCGTAGCGGACTTCGCCGTAGATCACGCCGTCCTCGGCCAGGTCTTCGACGAACTCGCGGGCCACGCGGATCAGGGCCTCGCGGGTCTGCATTACTGCAAGGGTGTGCTCGAAAGTTTCCAGGTAGCGCGGCAGCGAGCCGGAATCGGCCGATTCACGGAACCAATTGCCCAAAGCCTCGGCATCGGTTGCGGGCAGCTCGTGCCCAGCCTCTGCGGCAAGCTCGATAATGGTCGACGGGCGCAGACCACCGTCGAGGTGGTCGTGCAGAGAAACTTTTGGCAGATCCCGGAAGTCGAACTCGGGATCGTAGGCAGCATGAATCATTTCTTCAGTCACACCATTGAGCCTAGTCGCATTTCGGGCTGACTGATAGCCACCACGGCTGAAGTTCTGGACACATCTTGTCGACGGCTACCGGCCCCGGAGGTTAAATCTCCGGCTGCTCACCTGGAGGCACGGTTTGGATAGCTTTTCCCAGCGTCCCGCCGCGCTTCGCGGCCAGCTGGCGCAGCTTGCGGCGGTGGACCCGCTCCAGCACCCGGCTGACGATCTTGTCGATGACGTAGCCGAGCACCACGGCGATGACCACTGAGACGCCGATGCCCAGCAGCTTGTTCTCCGAAAGCCAGTTGCCGGCCAGCGCGCCGATGCCCACGGAGTAGGCGCCCCAGGTGATGCAGCCGATGACGTCGAAAAAGGTGAAGCGGTGGTAGGAGAAACCGGTGGCCCCGGCCGTCATGTTCACCGCGACGCGTCCCAGCGGGATGTAGCGGGCGGTGAAGATCAGCAGCGCGCCGGAGGTTTCCAGCTTGCGGGTGGCGAAGTCGAGGATCTTCTTGGCCCGGCCCTTTTGCATCCACCCGTATTGCCGGTAGCCGATGCTCCGGCCGATGCGGAAGGTGATCTGGTCACCGATGATCGCCCCGGACACGCCGATCACGAAGATCAGCAGCAGGTTGGGGCTTCCGGTGCTGATGCCCACGGCGGCCAGCGACACCAGGAAGGTTTCGGAGGGGACGACGGGGAAGACCCCGTCGATGAGGCAGAAGGCAAAGAGCAGCGGCAGGATCCACCATGCGGTGGCCGCATGCATGATCGCTTCGTTGACCAATTCCATCGGTGGGTGTATCGCTTCCTCGCTGCACGCGGTGGCTCGCTGCCGCGCTCTTAGTTCATTCTCCACCAGAATCCCGCCGGCGCGCACCCTACCGAGGTCGTGATTTGCACCGGACACTTCTCCATCCCGGGGATGAGTTGAATCTTTTAACGCCCGGCGGATCCCATGAGTTCCCTCCGCCCGGTTCGTCTCCGGGTTAAATGCCGACAGCCGCCCCCGTGCGGGGCGGCTGGCGGTTTGGCAGGCTACTTCGCGGCGATGCGGTCCAGGATCAAGCGCGTGTCCGGGCGGTCGCTGTCCGCGCCGATCAGGATGGAGCGCTGCACCAGTTCGATGGCGCGCTCCATCTTCTCCGGGGTGTCGGTCAGCAGCGTGGCGATCGGCTCCCCGCGGCGCACCAGAGCTCCGGGCTTGACGTGCAGCCGCACGCCGGCGCCGGCCTGCACCACGTCCTCCTTGCGGGCGCGCCCGGCGCCCAGGGTCCAGGCGGCCAAGCCGATGTCCATGGCATCCAGCTTCAGCAGCACGCCCTCGGCCGGGGCCAGCACGGTGTGCGATTCGCGGGCCACCGGCAGCTTCGCGTCCGGGTCGCCACCCTGCGCTAAGATCATGGCGCGCCATTTGTCCATGGCGCGGCCGTCGTTCAGCGCCGCACGCACGTCCACGTCGCGGATGCCGGCGCCGGCGAGCATCTCGGTGGCCAGGGCCACGGTCAGCTCGATGACGTCTTCCGGGCCGCCGCCGGCGAGCACCTCGACGGACTCCTGGACCTCGATCGCGTTGCCCGCGGTGAGCCCCAGCGGGGTGTCCATGTTGGTCAGCAGCGCCACGGTGTTCACCCCGGCGTCGGTGCCCAGGTTCACCATGGTCTCGGCCAGCTCACGGGCCATGGACTCGGTCTTCATGAACGCGCCGGAGCCCACCTTGACGTCCAGCACCAGGGTTCCGGTGCCCTCGGCGATCTTCTTGCTCATGATTGAGGAGGCGATCAGCGGAATCGCCTCCACCGTCCCGGTCACGTCGCGCAGCGCGTAGAGCTTCTTGTCCGCCGGGGCCAGCCCGGCGCCGGCGGCGCAGATGACCGCGCCGACGGTGGAGAGCTGGGCGAAGAGCTCCTCGTTGGACAGTTCCGCGCGCCAGCCCGGGATCGACTCGAGCTTGTCCAGGGTGCCTCCGGTGTGGCCCAGCCCGCGGCCGGAGAGCTGCGGGACGGCCACGCCGAAGCTGGCCACCAGCGGGGCCAGCGGCAGGGTGATCTTGTCCCCCACGCCTCCGGTCGAGTGCTTGTCGGTGGTCGCCAGGCCGCGTCCGGCCGGGTCGGCCAGGGTGGAGAAGTCCATGCGTTCGCCGGTGTTGATCATGGCGTTGGTCCAGCGGGAAATCTCCGCGCGGTGCATGCCCTGGAAGTAGATGGCCATGTTCAGCGCGGCCATCTGCTCCTCGGCGATGACGCCGCGGGTGTACGCGTCGATGGTCCAGTCGATCATCTCGTTGCTCAGCTCGCCGCCGTCACGCTTGGTGCGGATGACTTCGACGGCGCTGAATTGTTCGGCAGCCATGGGTGGGGCCTTTCGTTCTGTTCTCTGGTCAGTCGATGATGTTGTGCGGTCCGAAGGCATCGGGCAGCAGCTGGTCCATGCCCACGATCCCGGAGGCGGTCTTGATCCTCAGGTCGGGCCCACGATGCTCGAAGAGCAGCTGGCGGCAGCGGCCGCACGGGGTGATCAGCTCCAGCGGGCCGTCCTTGAGCTGACCGAAGCACACGAAGTAGTCCAGCGTGCCGCCGCCGGTGGCGAACAGCTCGCCGAGCATGGAGCATTCGGCGCACAGGGTCACCCCGAAAGCGGCGTTTTCGATGTTGCAGCCGGAAACCAGCCGCCCGTCGCTACTCAGCGCCGCGGCGCCGACCCGGAAGTTCGAGTAGGGTGCATAGGCCTTGGACAACGCGGCCGCGGCCGCAGCTTCAAGCTGCGACCACGGCGCGGTGGTGTTATTCATGGGAACGGGTCATTCCTTCACATAGGGATCGCCCACGGCGGCGGGGCCGCGCGAGCGTCCCACCAGGCCGGCGACCGCGAAGATCGTCACCAGGTACGGCATCATGGCCATGAACTGGCTCGGTACCGGGGTGCCGATGATCGTGAGCATCACCTGCAGGTTGTCCGCGAAGCCGAAGAGCAGCGCCGCGGCGAACGCGCCAAGCGGGTTCCAGCGTCCGAAGATCACCGCGGCCAGCGCGATGAAGCCGCGGCCGCCGGAGATTTCCTTGGTGAAGGAGTCGATGGCGACCAGGGTGAAGAACGAGCCGCCGATGCCGGCGACGATGCCGCCCAGGGTCACGTTCCAGAAGCGGGTGCGGTTGACCTTGATGCCCAGGGTGTCGGCGGCCTTCGGGTGCTCGCCCACCGCGCGCACGCGCAGGCCCCAGCGGGTCTTGTACAGGCCGAACCAGACCAGGAACACGGCGATGTACATCAGGTAGCCGATCACCGACTGCTTGAACAGGATCGGGCCGATCACCGGGATGGCGGACAGGCCGGGGATCGCGATGGTCGGCAGGTGCACCGGCGAGTTGTACAGCTCCGGGTCTTCCTGCATCACGGTGGTGAACAGGAAGCCGGTGATGCCTGAGACCAGCACGTTCAGCACCACGCCGACGATGATCTGGTTGACCAGGTACTTGATGGAGAACAGCGCCAGCACCAGGGAGACCACCGCGCCGGCGATGCCGGCGGCGACCAGGCCCGCGAAGGCGTTCTGCGTCACCGAGGCCACGATGGCCGCGGTGAACGCGCCGCCCAGCAGCTGGCCCTCGATGGCGATGTTGACCACGCCGGAGCGTTCGGAGAGCACTCCGGAGAGCGATCCGAAGACCAGCGGCACCGCCAGCACCACGCCGCCGGCCAGCAGGCTGGCCAGGGAGATGGAGTTGATGTTGGCGCCGGAGACGACCCAGATCAGGAACGCGAGCACAAACAGCACCGCGCCCACCGCGACGGCCCAGACCGGGAGCACCCGGCCCTTGGCCCGCAGCATCCAGGAGTAGGCGGCCAGCGCCGCCAGCAGCACGCCGATGACGATGTTCGAGGCGCGGCCCGGGAAGACCAGGTCGGGCAGGGAGAACGCGTCGCCGGCGGAGGTGAGCGAGAAGCTCGCGGTCTGCGAGTTGCCCAGCAGGCCGAAGCTGACCAGCACGATGACTGCCAGCACGCTGAAGATGATCGGGGTCTTCTTGCTCGGAAGCACCGAGATCGCTGACGTCGAGGGAAGCGTGGCGGTCACTTGGCACCTGCCTTAATCGATTCGGTAGCGCTGGTGCGCTTCTTCTTGCGGTTCAGTCCGAAGATCGCCTTGACCAGCGGAGGAGCCGCGATGAACAGCACGATCAGCGACTGGACAACCAGCACGATGTCGATCGGGGTGCCGGTGGTGATCTGCATGTTGACCGCGCCGGCGCGGAAGGCGCCGAAGAGCAGGCCGGCGAAGAAGGTGCCCCACGGGGTGGAGCGTCCCAGCAGCGCCACGGTGATGGCGTCGAAGCCCAGCGAGCCTGCCACGCCTGCGGTGAGCACCTTCTCGGTGCCCGCCACCTGCGCCACGCCGGCGGCGCCGGCCAGCGCGCCAGCGAAGGCCATGGCCAGGATGGTGGAGCGGGCCACGTTCACGCCGGCGGTCCGCGCGGCGTCCGGGTTGTGCCCGACGGCGCGGAACTCGAAGCCGATGGTGGAACGGTTCAGCAGCCAGGCCACCCCGATGGTCAGCAAGATGGCCATCAGGAAGCCCAGGTGCAGGCGTGAGCCGGGCAGCGAGGGGAAGATCGCGTTGGCGTCCAGGATCGGGGAGATCGGGTTGGTCTCGCCCGGGCGGCGGAACGCCTCGGTGTTCATCAGGAAGTCCAGCAGGTACAGCGCCACGTAGTTGAACATGATCGTCAGGATCACTTCGTGGGCGCCGGTGCGGGCCTTGAGCAGGCCGACCAGACCGCCCCACAGCGCGCCGCCGAGCAGGCCGAAGACGATCACCAGCAGCAGGTGGACGACCACCGGCAGGTGCCAAGCGAAGCCGACGTAGGCGGCCATGGTGGCGCCGATGATCAGCTGGCCCTGGGCGCCGATGTTGAACATGCCGGCGCGGAAGGCCAGTGCCACGCCCAGGCCCGCGCAGATCAGCGGGGTGGAGACCGTCAGGGTTTCCAGCAGCGGGGCGAAGCCCTGCGAGGAGTTGTAGATGGAGCCGTTGAACAGCGCCACGTAGCTTTCGGTGCCCGCGCTCCACAGCGCGGAGAAGAAGTCCGAAGGGCGGGCGAACAGGTAGCCTGCGGCCTCGCCGACCTTCTCGTCGGTGATCGCGATCAGCAGGCCGCCGATGACCAGCGCCACGATGACGCCCAGCACGGAGACCAGTCCAGGTCCCTGGGTGATGGACTTGAACAGGTCGTTGCCCGGTTTCTTGGGGTCGGGAAGAACAGGTGCCTTGATCTCGCTCACTGTGCTTCTCCTTCCTGGGTGTCGTTGGGTTCGGTGGTCTCCAGCGGCACCGGCTGGGCTTCCACCGGTTCGTTGGCGGAAGTGGCGAAGTCTGCCTGGGCGAAGGCCTCCTCGGCGCTGACGCCTGCCATCATCAGGCCCAGCACCTCGCGGGAGGTGTTGCCCGGCACGATGCCGTTGACCCGGCCCTTGTAGAGCACGGCGATGCGGTCGGCCAGCTCCATGACCTCGTCCAGCTCGGTGGACACGATCATCACCGGGGTGCCCTTGTCGCGTTCGGCGACGATGCGCCGGTGCAGGAACTCGATGGAGCCCACGTCGACGCCGCGCGTGGGCTGGGAGGCGATGAACAGCTTCAGGTCTCGGGACAGCTCGCGGGCCATCACGACCTTCTGCTGGTTGCCGCCGGAGAGGCTGGAGGCGGGGTTCAGCTGGTTGTCGGTGCGCACGTCGAAGTCCGCGATCTGCTTGGTCGCGTTCTTCTTCACTTCGCCCAGGTTCATCGAGATGCCCTTGGCGAACGGCGGGCGGTCGTAGAGATCCAGGACCAGGTTCTCCTCGATGGTGAACTGCGAGACCAGGCCGTGGACCGAGCGGTCCTCGGGGACGAAGCCCAACCCGGAGCGCAGCACCTGCTTGACCGACTTGCCGACCAGTTCGGTGCCGTCCAGCGAGATCGATCCGGCGGCCACCGGCTGGGTGCCCAGGATGGCCTCGGTCAACTCGGTCTGGCCGTTGCCCTGCACGCCGGCCACGGCGAGGATCTCGCCCTCGTGGATGTCGAAGCTGACCGCATCCAGGGTGGTGGCGCCCAGCTCGTTGACCACGCTCAGCTCGCGCACCTGGAAGCGGGCCGCTCCCGGGGTGGCTGGCTCCTTGTTCAGGTTCAGCTCCACCGCGCGGCCCACCATTAGGTTTGCCAGTTCGGTGGTGCTGGTTTCGGCGCCGACCGAGTCGATGACCTGGCCGCGGCGGATCACGGTGATCACGTCGGAGACCGCGCGCACCTCGCGCAGCTTGTGCGAGATGAACACGATCGAGGTGCCGTTGGCCTTGAGCTGGCGCATGATCTCCAGCAGCTCGTCGGTTTCCTGCGGGGTGAGCACCGCGGTGGGCTCGTCGAGGATCAGCACCTTGGCGTCGCGGACCAGCGCCTTGATGATCTCCACGCGCTGCTGCACGCCGACCGGAAGGTCCTCGACCAGCGCATCCGGATCCACGTCGAAGCCGTAGCGGTCGGAGATCTCGCGGATCTTCTTGCGGGTGACTTGCAGGTCAAGCACGCCTGCGGCCTTGGTCGCTTCGGCGCCCAGGGCGATGTTCTCGGCCACGGTGAAGACCGGGATCAGCATGAAGTGCTGGTGCACCATGCCGATGCCGGCGGCCATGGCATCGCCCGGGCCGTTGAATTCAACTGGTTTTCCATCCAGCAGGATCTGTCCTTCGGTGGGCTGGTACAGCCCGTAGAGGACGTTCATCAGTGTCGACTTTCCAGCGCCGTTCTCACCGAGCAGACAGTGGATTTCGGCATCATCGACGACCAGGTCGATGTCCTTGTTGGCGTAGAAAGAACCGAAGGCTTTCGAGATTCCCCGGAGTTCGAGTTTCACGATTCCACCATCTTCATTGTTCGGTGTGTTGCAGTGGGCAGTCTTAGAGCGCGTCTCCGTTCACCGCTGCTGCGGCGAGCGGTGACGCGCTCTGTGACGTTATTGGCTCAAGACCCTTACTTGGGGCTCGACGGGGATTCGACCTTCAGCTCGCCGGAGATGATCTGCGCCTTCAGCGCCTCGATCTCGGACTTGGTCTCGTCGGAGACCTTCGAGTCGAAGTCGTGGAACGGCGCCAGGGCTACGCCCTCGTTCTCCAGGGTGCCGATGTATGGGGTCGAGTCGAACTCGCCCTTGGAGTCGGCGGTGACCAGGTCCTCAACGGCCTTGTCCATGGTCTTGATGACCGAGGTCAGCATGACGTCCTTGTAGTCAGGAGCGGTCAGGTAGCCGTCGGAGTCAACCCATACCAGCTTGGCGTCCTTGCCGCCGGTGTTGGCTTCCTTGACTGCGGCGCCTGCGCCCTTGCCCACGGGGCCGGCTACCGGCATGATCACGTCAGCGCCGCTGGCGATGAAGTTGCTGGTGACCTGCTTGCCCTTGTCCTGCTTCTCGAAGTCGCCGGTGAAGGTGCCGTCCTGCTTGTCCTTGTCCCAGCCCAGCAGCTTGACGTCCTTGCCCTTGTCCTCGTTGAACTTGGCAACGCCGTCGGCGAAGCCGTCCATGAAGATGGTGACGGTTGGGATCTTGATGCCGCCGAAGGTGGCGACGGTGCCGGTCTCGGAGGAAGCGGCGGCGGCGTAGCCTGCCAGGTAGGCGGCCTGGGCCGTGTCGTAGATCATCGGCTTGATGTTCTTGATCGGCTCGTCGTACTGGAAGTCGACGATGGCGAAGTGCTTGTCAGGATTTTCCTCTGCGGCCTTCTTGGTGGCGTCGCCGAGCAGGAAGCCGATGGTGACGGTCAGGTCGCAGTTGTTGTTCATCATGCCCTGCAGGTTGGTGGCGAAGTCGGCGTTGGACTTCGACTCTGCCTCCTGCATCTTGATGCCGAGGTCCTTCTCGGCATTCTTCAGGCCGCGGTAGGACGACTCGTTGAAGGACTGGTCATCGAATCCGCCGGAGTCCGAGACGATGCAACCGGTGTAGTCTGGGTTTTCGGCTTTCGGGGCCGTTTCTTCCGGGGCCGCGCCACAGGCGGTCAATGCCAAAGCAGAAATGCCGATCATGGCCGCGGCCATGCCGGTCTTGCGCGATACGAAGCGCATCTAATCCTCCAAAAAGTTATGCGAGATAACCGGGAGCCGTGAGGCCTTTCTTCCCACGCAGGGCGCCGTTGCCGATGCCCACCGCACGCGCCTCAGAGGAGCGAACGTTCCCATCGTCTCCATAGCCTATCGGAGATATGTCACTGGTAAAGACGGCAAACATTACAATTCGCTAAATTCCGGAGCGGCATACGGCAAGCGCTTAACGTCAATGCCCAAGTCAGTTCGCCAATTCACGGTGTGACTAGTGGAGTCGAAAAATTATTGGCAAATTCTCCGGTTATTTGGCCCGAATGCCGTTCGCCGCGTCGATTGCCTGCAGCGCGGCCGCGCACATGATCCGCACGCCTACCGCAATGCACCTCTCATCAGGCACGTAATCGCCGCGGTGCAGGTCGAAGATCTTGCCGCCCGGGGTGCGGGTGCCAAGGCGCAGCATCGCGCCGGGCACCTTCTGGGTCATCCAGGCGAAATCCTCGCCGCCCATGGACTGCGGGGTCAGCTCGATGGAATCGGTCCCGAACTCTTGGCGGGCCGCCGATTCGATCAGCGCGGTTTCGGCCGGGGCGTTGACCACCGGAGGCACGCCGCGGGTGTGCTGCAGCTTGATTTCCACCCCGTACGGCGCGGCGATCTGGCGCACCGCTGCATCCAGCAGCTCCCCGGCTTCGTACCAGACGTCGCCGTCCAGGCAGCGCATGGTGCCGGCCAGGTAGCCGGTGGCGGGAATGGCGTTGGGCGCGCTGCCGGCGTGGATCTGCCCCCAGACCACCGACACGGCCGAACGCACGTCGACCTTGCGGCCGAGCACGGCGGGAACCTGGGTGGCGATCTGGCTCATCGCGAAGACGATGTCCTCGGTCAGGTGCGGGCGGGAAGTATGCCCGCCGCGGCCGTTGACCTCGATGCGGATGGTGTCGCTGGCCGAGGTGATGGCGCCGATGCGGGTGCCGATCTTCCCGGCGTCGATGCGCGGCTCGCAGTGCAGGGCCAGGATCCGCGGGACCTCGTCGAGGATTCCCTGCTCGATGACCGAGACCGCTCCCCCGGGAAGCTTCTCCTCGGCGGGCTGGAAGATCACGCGGATCCGGCCCGCGAGCTGTCCTGCCTGCTGGATGCGGCCCAGCGCGAGCGCGGTTCCCAGCATCACGGTGGTGTGGATGTCGTGGCCGCAGGCGTGGGCGATGCCCTCGATGGTCGAGGCGTAGTCGAGCTCGGTTTCCTCCAGCACCGGCAGCGCGTCGATGTCGGCGCGCAGGGCCAGGCGGATGGGGCCTTCACCGACGTCCACGTAGGCTCCGGTGCGTTCCATCTTCACCGGGTTCAGCCCGGCGGCGCGCAGGGCTTCAAGGATGCGTTCGGTGGTTTGGAATTCAGCGAAAGAAAGTTCAGGGTTGCGGTGCAGTTCGCGGCGGAACTCGATCAACTCGGGCGTTAAGGACTCGGTCCAGTCCTTGACCGACCCTAAATTTCCTAATTCACTCACTGAAGACACCTTTCGACAATACGCGTCTTGAGCCTGAGGAAGACAGTTTATCCGTAATGTGGCCGCCAACCGCGAAACACGGGACACGGCGCCGCGGCGGGACGCAACGCTGCGCCGGCCGCCGCGCCGGGTCCTAGGACTCCTCGCGCACGGTGTGCTCGAAGTCCGATTCCCAGCGGGTGGTCATCACCGCTTCGACGTTGACCTGGCTGGGCTCGTCGGCCTGCAGCTGCCCGTCGAGATAACCCAGGTGCGCCTCGTACTGGTCCAGGATGTCCCCGATCACCTGCTCCTTGCTCAGCCCCATCAGGTCGTAGCCGTGGCTGCCCTCCTGGGAGAACACCTCGATGCGGTAGTAGACGTCGTTGCCCGGAGCCGAACGCGCATACCGGGGCACCGGCAGCTGCACCGGGTAGACCTGGTACTTGAACGGCCGTTCGGCACCCGTGGCCACCAGCAGGTCCAGGGAGGGAAGCTGGAGGTTCGGCACCGGCTCGAGGGTGACTTCCACGTCCGCCCCGCGGCTGCGGAATTCCTCGGCCACCTCGTCCAGCGCCGTCCGGGCAACCTCGTCCAGATAGCGCCGGGCCGCTTTCAGCCCCGGATAGGTCATCGAGCGGGCCAGGCGCTGCTTCCAGCTGCGCCGGTCGTTCACCGAACCCAGCCGGCTGGTCAGCGCTTCGTGCATGGTGTTCTTGTAGCTGCTGGCCAGCGCGGATTCTATGCGCAGCGACTTGAACAGGCCGAGCATGATCAACAGCAGCACAAACGAGAACGGCAGCCCCATGATCACCGTGGCTCCCTGCAAGGTCGGCACTCCGTCCACGAAGAGCATTCCCAGGGTCAGCAGGCCGGTGGCCAGCGACCAGAACAGCCGCACCGGCTTGGAGCCGTCGGCCTGCGGGTCCTTCAGGTGGGAGGTGAAGTTGGCCATGACCAGCGCGCCGGAGTCGGCGCTGGTCACGTAGAACAGCAAGCCGGTGAAGGTGGCGACAGCTGCGGTGAACGGCGCTGCCGGGAACTGTTCCAGCAGGCTGTAGAACGCGCGTTCCGGGGTGTTCATGGCGACCTCGCCGAATGCCTCGTTGCCCGAGCGCACCAGCTGCAGGGCGCTGTTGCCGAAGATGGAGATCCACAGCAGGATGAAGGCGAAGGGGACCACCAGCACGCCGGTGACGAACTGGCGGATGGTGCGGCCGCGGGAGATGCGGGCCAGGAACAGGCCGACGAACGGGGCCCAGGCGATCCACCAGGCCCAGAAGAACAGCGTCCACCCGTTCAGCCAGGATTCCGGGCGGTCGTAGGCGAAGGTGTCCAGCGCCATGGACGGGAACCGGGCGATGCTGTCCCCGACGTTGGTGATGATGCCGTCCATCAGGTAGGCGGTGCCGCCGGTGACCAGGATGAAGAGCATCAGCGCGACGCAGAGCAGGACGTTGAGCTCGGAGAGCCGGCGGATGCCCTTCTCCACGCCGGTGAGCACCGAAATGGTGGCCATGACCACGGCGATGACGATCAGGATGATCTGCCAGCCGCGGTTCTCCGGGATCCCGAACATGAAGTGCAGCCCGTAGTTCAGCTGGGCCACGCCGATGCCCAGAGAGGTGGCGATGCCGAAGATGGTGCCGAGCATCGCCGCGATGTCCACGGTGTGCCCCATCCAGCCCGAGGTGCGTTTGCCCAGGATGGGATACAGCGCCGAGCGGATGGACAGCGGCAGGTTGCGGCGGTAGGAGAAGTAGCCCAGGGCCATGCCGATCAGCGCGTACAGCCCCCAGCCGAGCAGGCCGTAGTGGAAGAGCGTCCAGACCATGGCCTGGCGCGCGGCCTCCACGGTGGATCCCTCCCCGGTCGGCGGGGCCAGGTACTGGGTAATCGGCTCGGAGACGGAGAAGAACATCAAATCGATGCCGATGCCGGCGGCGAAGAGCATGGCCGCCCAGGTGAACATGTTGAAGGCGGGCCGGGCGTGGTCGGGGCCCAGCCGGGTCTTGCCGACCTTCGAGACGGCTGCCGCGATCACGAACAGCAGCGCCGCGACGATGATCAGCGTGTAATACCAGCCGAAGTTCCTGCCGATCCAGTCGACGGCGGTGGAAATGGCCAGATCCGCCGAATCGCGGTCGAAGATGGCCCAAAGAGCAATGCCCAGCACCAAAGATGCTGAGCCGAAAAATACCACTTTGTTGATCCGGGTGCGTGGCGTCCCGGGGTTTTGTGCCGTATCGGCATCGGATGAATCGGACTCGCTGTTGGCCGTAGTCATGACTTCAAACATACCAACCGGCCAAGGATCCACCCCGGTTCCGCACAGCAGAAGCACAGGCCGACGTGGCCGACTGCAGTTGCCTTCGGTGTGGTCACGACCCGGTTGGCCAATTTATTCGTGAAACTGGACACGCGCCGGCTTCCCGCACGCTGCGGGAGGCCGGCGCGCGGGCAGGCCTAGAGCACTTCGGTCGCGCCGTCGGCCTTGAGCTGCTCGACGGTCTGCTTGACTTTCTGCGCATGGTCCTTGGTGGTCACCAGCAGCGCGTCGGCGGTGTCGACCACCACGACGTCCTCGATGCCGACCAGGGCCACCACGCGCGGGCGGTCCGAGTAGACGACGCCGGTGGCGCTGTCCGCGTAGACGCGCACTTGCTTATCACCGAGATTGATGATGCCTTCATCCGCGCTGGCCTTGTTCAGCCGTCCGATGGCGGCGAAGTCCCCCACGTCGTCCCAGTTGAACACGCCGGGGATGACCGCCACGTCGCCTGCCGCGGCGGCGGGCTCGGCCACCGCGTAGTCGATGGCGATCTTCGGAAGGCCCGGCCAGATTTCGGCCATGACCTCGTCGCGCGCCTCGGTGTCCCAGGCCTGCGCGATCTTCATCAGGCCCTCATACAGCTGCGGCTCGTTGGCCTGCAGGTGCTTGAGCATCAGGCCCACCGGGGCCACGAACATGCCCGCGTTCCAGAGGAAACCTCCACTGGCCAGGTAGCGGCGGGCGGTGTCCTCATCCGGCTTCTCCACGAACTCGACCACGCCGCGCGCGCTCGGGGCGCTGGCCACGTCCAGCTGCTCGCCGGTCTTGATGTATCCGAAGCCGGTGGAGGGGTGGGTCGGGTGGATTCCGATGGTCACGATCTTGCCGCTGGCGGCGGTGTGGATCGCCTCGCCCAGGGCCGCCTGGAAAACCTCGACAGGCTCGATGACTTGGTCAGCTGCGAAGGAGCCCATGATGATCTCCGGGTCGCGCAGCGACAGGATCGCGGCGGCCAGGCCGATGGCCGCGGCGGAGTCGCGCGGCTCCGGCTCCAGGACCAGATCCTCGTCGCACAGCTCGGGCAGCTGGGCGACCACGGCGCCGCGGTGGGCGCGTCCGGTCACCACCATGATGCGGTCGCCGGCCAGCGGCACCAGGCGGTCGTAGGTGGCGCGGATCAGGGTCGAGCCCGATCCCGTCAGATCGTGCAAGAACTTGGGAGCCGATGCACGGGAAAGGGGCCACAGTCGGGTACCGACTCCGCCGGCGGGAATCACGCCGTGGAATCGGGCTAATAGGTCTGCATTCACGCATTCCAGACTAATTCATTCTCCGGGAAATACCGGTATTGAGAGCGACACCTGCAGGGTAAATAGACAAGGCCCGCATGACCTAATATTCGGGCTTTGCGAGCCTTTTACCGCATAGACGACACTATTCGGTGAACATACTCACAGGATCGAGACACGAAATAGATTGAGACCCGGCAAGTGGTTTAGACTCGCACAAGGAACGCTCGCACAAGTGCGTCAAATCTCATTGTGTGCAATATACACATGCGCCGTTGCGAGCCTTGGAGGTTAGTTCAGTGTCGAAGACTTCGTCAGGCACCCTATACCGCGGCCATGAAGGCATGTGGTCCTGGGTGGGACACCGAGTCACCGGTGTCGTAATTTTTCTTTATCTACTCGTTCACGTGCTGGATACGGCCCTCGTGCGCGTGGATGCCAATGCATACAACGCAGTAATCAGCACCTACCAGACCCCGTGGATGGCACTGGGCGAGACCGGCCTGGTCGCGGCCATTCTCTTCCACGCATTCAACGGTCTGCGCCTGATCCTCGTTGACTTCTGGAAGCAGGGCACCAAGTACCAGCGCCAGATGCTCTGGGGCGTCATGATCCTGTGGGTCGTCGTCTTCGCAGGCTTCGCCATCCGCCATCTCTCCCTCGCATTTGGAGGACACTAAGCCATGAGCGTCACCATTCCTGCTCCACGCAGCCAGCGCATCGACCCGAAGTACAAGCGCGGTCCGAAGTCCCGCGGCAGCTTCGAAATGCTCGCATGGCTGTTCATGCGCCTATCCGGCGTGGCCCTGATCGTCCTGATCTTCGGCCACCTGATCTCCAACCTGATCGTTGGCGACGGCATCAACGCCATCTCCTTCGGCTTCGTCGCCGGCAAGTGGGCCGACCCGATCTGGCAGTTCTGGGACCTGGCCATGCTGTGGCTGGCCATGCTGCACGGCACCAACGGCGTGCGCACCATCATCAACGACTACGCAGAGAAGCACTCGACCCGAGCATGGCTCAAGGGCATCCTGTACGTCGCGACGATCTTCATCGTTGTGCTCGGCACCCTGGTGATCTTCACCTTCGACCCATGCGTCGCGGGCAGCACCCTGCCACAGTGCTAAAACCCTAAAACCCCCGTTTTAGAGCCGAACTTTTAGCCAGACAGTTTTTTGTAGAAAAGAGAGCATCAAGAATGCAGGTACATCAGTACGACGTAGTCATCGTCGGTGCCGGCGGTGCAGGTATGCGTGCAGCGATCGAATCCGGTCAGCGTGCACGCACCGCAGTGCTAACTAAGCTTTACCCAACCCGCTCCCATACCGGCGCGGCCCAGGGCGGCATGTGCGCCGCACTGGCCAACGTCGAGGAAGACAACTGGGAGTGGCACACCTTCGACACCATCAAGGGCGGCGACTACATCGTCGACCAGGATGCAGCAGAGGTCATGGCCAAGGAAGCCATCAACGCCGTGCTGGATCTGGAAAAGATGGGTCTGCCGTTCAACCGAACCCCTGAGGGCAAGATCGACCAGCGCCGCTTCGGCGGCCACACCCGCGACCACGGCAAGGCCGCCGTGCGCCGCGCCTGCTACGCAGCAGACCGCACCGGCCACATGATCCTGCAGACCCTGTACCAAAACTGCGTCAAGCACAACGTTGAGTTCTACAACGAGTACTACGTGCTGGACCTGCTGATGGTTGAGGAAGAAGCCTTCCGCGAAGACGGCACCGCCTACATGCAGAAGCGTGTTGCCGGCGTCGTCTCCTACGACCTGGCCACCGGCGAACTGCACGTGTTCCAGGCCAAGTCCGTGATTTTCGCTTCCGGCGGCGCAGGCAAGGTCTTCAAGACCACCTCCAACGCCCACACCCTGACCGGCGACGGCATGGGCATCGCGTTCCGCTCGGGCCTGCCGCTGGAAGACATGGAGTTCTTCCAGTTCCACCCGACGGGCCTCGCAGGCCTGGGCATTCTGCTCACCGAGGGCGCCCGCGGCGAAGGCGCAATCCTTCGCAACTCGGACGGCGAACGCTTCATGGAGCGCTACGCTCCGACCATTAAGGACCTGGCTCCACGTGACATCGTGGCCCGTGCCATGGCCAACGAAGTGCGCGAAGGCCGCGGCTGCGGTCCTAACAAGGACTACGTGCTGCTGGACCTGACCCACCTGGAGCCAGAGCACATCGAATCCAAGCTGCCGGACATCACCGAATTCGCCCGCACCTACCTGGGTGTCGAGCCGTTCACCGACCCGGTGCCGGTGTACCCGACCGCGCACTACGCCATGGGCGGCGTGCCGACCAACATCGAGACCGAGGTCCTGCAGGACAACAACACCACCATCCCGGGCCTGTTCGCAGCCGGCGAGGTCGCCTGTGTTTCGGTCCACGGCGCAAACCGCTTGGGCACCAACTCGCTGCTGGACATCAACGTCTTCGGCCGCCGCGCCGGCATCGCCGCCGCCGAGTACGCCAAGACCGCTGACTTCGTCGAGCTGCCGGAGAACCCTGAAGCCCTGGTCACCGCACAGCTGGACGGCCTGCTGAACTCCACCGGCACCGAGAACGTCGCAGAGCTGCGCAAGGCCCTGCAGGAGATCATGGACGCCAACGTCCAGGTGTTCCGCGACGAGACCTCGCTGAAGGGCGCTCTGGAGGTCATCGAGAGCCTGCGCGAACGCTACAAGAACGTGTCCATCCAGGACAAGGGCAAGCGCTTCAACCTGGATCTGCTCGAAGCCGTGGAACTGGGCTTCCTGCTGGACCTGGCGGAGGTCATGACCACCGCAGCGCTGCACCGCAAGGAATCACGTGGTGGTCACTACCGCGAGGACTTCCCGAACCGCGACGATGAGAACTTCATGGTCCACTCGATGTCCTACCGCGACCACAACGCTACTACCGAGGGCATCGCCGGCATCCGCATGGAAACCAAGCCGGTTGTCTTCACCCGTTACCAGCCAATGGAGCGTAAGTACTAATGAGCACCGAACTGCCAGAACCACCATCAAAGATTGAGTTGAAGGCCGGTGTTGGTGGCGGCGGAGAGATCCCAACCTTCAACATCACCCTGCGCGTTCGCCGCTACCTGCCGGAGACCACTGCAGAGGCCTACTGGGAAGACTTCAAGCTGACCATGTACGGCACCGACCGCGTGCTGGACGCCCTGCACAAGGTCAAGTGGGACCACGACGGCTCGCTGTCGTTCCGCCGTTCCTGCGCCCACGGCATTTGCGGTTCGGATGCCATGCGCATCAACGGCCGCAACCGCCTGGCCTGCAAGACCCTGCTGAAGGACCTGGACACCTCCAAGCCGATCACCGTTGAGGCAATCAAGGGTCTTCCGCTGGAGAAGGACCTGATCGTGGACATGGAACCGTTCTTCCAGTCCTACCGCGAGATCATGCCGTTCCTGATCTCCAAGGGCCACGAGCCGACCAAGGAACGCTACCAGTCGGTCGAGGACCGCGAGCGCTTCGATGACACCACCAAGTGCATCCTCTGCGCCGCCTGCACTTCCTCCTGCCCGGTGTTCTGGACCGATGGCCAGTACTTCGGCCCGGCAGCGATCGTCAACGCGCACCGCTTCATCTTCGACTCGCGCGATGATGCAGGCGACATGCGCTTGGAGATCCTGAACGACAAGGAAGGCGTGTGGCGCTGCCGCACCACCTTCAACTGCTCCGAAGCATGCCCACGCGGCATCCAGGTGACCAAGGCCATCGCCGAGGTCAAGCAGGCAATCCTCTCGCGCACCGTCTAAGTACGCGAAGCAAAGGCCCGAACCGTGTGGTTCGGGCCTTTTTGCATGCCTCCAATGGCCGCTGCACTGCGTCCGGCGCCACCCGCCGCGGCGCCGGCGGTTAACTGGAAAGGTGCCTGCGTCACATGTCGCAGGCACCTTTCGGCAGACCGGGATCCAGCTAGATCCCGCCCAATCCCTTGCCCAGCAGTTGCCCGCCCAGAACCACGAACAGCACCATCATGATGGCCGTATTGTTCACTGTCAGCCATTGCCGGATCTGGTCCAGGACCTGCGTTGCCTTCTGCGATGCAACCAGGAAGATCAGCACGGGCAGTAGGACAGTCAGCGCCGCGATCAGGGTAAATACCCCCAGCGCGGCCGCTGTCACGGCGCCGCTGGCCTCCTGCTGGCCTATGGCCAACCCCGCAGCAGCCGCAACCAACAGGTTTTTCGGGTTCACCGCGGCCAGGAGGAATCCAAGTCCCAGCCCAATGCCGGGTTTCATCGAGTCGATACCTTGCATCCATTTCGGAAGCTCCGGCTCGTCACCCTTTTTCGGACGCGAACGCCACTGCTTGATGGCAAGGAGCAGCAGCAATACACCGAAGATGATCTGGATGCTCGCCACGGCCGGCTTGCGGTCCGTGGATTCACCAGCGTCCGGCAACACCCCTGCCAGGGCGGTGAACACGCCGGCAGCCGCCACGATGCCCAGGATCCATCCCACCAGATAGCTGGCCCCCAGCGCCCGAGGACGCGGAGACATGAGCATCAGAATGACCGCGATGATCGGCACCGGACTGATGGCAATGGTCAGGGCATATGGCAGGAGCTCTCCAAGTAGTGCCAGCACTTAGCGCTCTAGCACTTCAGATCGGTATTGGCGCTGGTCTGCGCAGTCTTGAGCGCGGCCAGTTCATCACTGATCGCTGCCTTGGCTTCCGGAACGCTCAGATCCTTATCCAGGTCCTCGATCTTCTTATTCAGCTGCTCCCAGGAGTCGGCCAGGGCCTGCTTGCGGTCTGCGGAGACCTTATCCAGGTTTCCTTCGAGCTCCTTGTACGTGGTGGCGACCTTTTCACGAGCCTCGCGGATTTCACCGACGCTCGACGATCCGTCCACCGTGGCCTGCACCCCGGCGACAGCGGCGACGAAATCGTTGTACGCCGTGCAGGCATCGGCTTCGTTCTCCGCGGGAGACGAGCTGCAAGCGGTGGCTGACAGAGCCAAGGAAGCGCCAAAGGCCAGGGCTAGTGCCGACTTGATGTGCTTGTTCATGATGATTCCTAGGGTGTTCGAAGTGATATTGATGGTTAGTGCGAAATGCTGGGGAACGTCCAGCTGTGGTCGAGGATTTCTTGATGCGGCCGGTAGAGGCGCACCAGATAGTTCCAACCCTCCATGATGGGCAAGTAGTTCGGGGTACCGGGTTCTCCACCAAAGTTGACCGTGATGCTGCCGTCGTCGTTCCGCTCACCGGTCACGGAGTTGACCGAGTAGGCCCCAAGGGGGTTCGGTTCGAAGTATCCTTGCGCGTTATACAGGGAAATGGACCAGAATCCATCTACCGGGACTTCCCCAACGGTGAGCTGGAAATGCTCGGCTGGCAGGCCCGGGTCAACGTTCATGTAGGTGGCTTCGGTTTCGGGCAGGCCGCCCCAGCCCAGCGCCGTGCCGATCAGGTGAAGTTCCGGCTCGACATCCTGCTTGCGTCCGAAGCAGCCGTCCAGGCTGGGAAGCTCGCGGCCCCGCTCCAGCAAGGTCTGGCGGGTAGCTGCCAGCGATGCCGGGTCGTAGCCGGGCAGCTCGAAGTCGCGCTGCGAGACCGATGAGATCCCCAGCTGGCGCTGCAGGTCGTTGACGATTTCGACGTCGGCGCTGTCGTCGGAGTCGACCAGGATGCGGGCGGTAACCATTACGAACTCGGTATCGAAATCGTCCATGGTCAGCTTGTGCTCGCCCGGAGCATGGAAGATCCGGTTGATGTAGTGGTCCTGGTTGACGATCATGACCGAGATATACCGTTCGCCGACCTCTGGAATGCTGAGTATTGCACCCTCGGAAATGTCGACGATGGCAGCGCTGTAGAGCGTGTCGCGGTTCATCCGGACGATCGGCTGATTCTCGACCGGGGTCGGGGTGAACCCATGGCTCCACCGCCCGGTGCCTCCCGCCTGCGCGATGATGTTAGCGAACATGGTGTTGGATTCGGCACGAGTAAAATTCTCAAAATCCACGATTTGTCGGCTCACCGAAAAACCTTTCATAGGCAGGCTGGTTCCTATTCCAATCTATGAACTCCGCGCTTCGTGCACATCATCAAATGTTGGTGATTTTGTCCGATGCGCCTGAAATATTCCCTGTTGGCCAGCCACTGAAGCCGAACTCCGTGAGATTCTCGTTAAACGAGGGGCGGGCTCCACCACGCACCTTCCTGTAAAAACCGAAGGAGACATCTCACGTGCAGGCACTGAAAATTGGAACGCGGGTAGGCCAGTCCACCGGGCAGGTGGAACTGAATGCCTCGAAGTTCAATCGGCACACCTTCTGGTGTGGGCAGAGCGGTTCGGGAAAAACCTACGCGCTGGGCGTGGTTCTGGAACAGCTGATACTGCACACACAGCTGCCGATGCTGATCATGGATCCAAACGCGGACTTCGCCAAGC
Organism: Arthrobacter sp. AG1021; assembly: GCF_003633665.1. Classification (NCBI taxonomy): domain Bacteria; kingdom Bacillati; phylum Actinomycetota; class Actinomycetes; order Micrococcales; family Micrococcaceae; genus Arthrobacter; species Arthrobacter sp. AG1021. Next base: position 478,983 of record NZ_RBLB01000007.1, read on the forward strand.
TCGGCAGCACCCGTCCGGAGGCCGATCCGGACGAAGCGCAGGGAATCCGCAATGCCTCCATGCACGTGCTGAATACGACGGCACCGGACGGTGAGCGGCTGAACATCCGCTTCACCGACATGTCGGCAGCCGCAAAGGCCGCTGTGCTCCGCTTGGACCCGGTGTTGGACGCCGAGGAATACAATGCCCTGCTGCACTTGGAAGGCGAAGCCCGCAGTTTCGACGATGCAGAATTCATCGCGAATCTTCGCGCTTCCGGCGACAGTGGACAGGTCAGATTGGCCTACCGGATCGAGAACCTCCAGGTGCTCGGCTGGGATCTGTGGTCGCGCGGCGGAACCTCTGCATGCGACATCGTCGATGCCCGGCCACGGGTGACCGTCATGGATTTGGGCGGCTTCGCCCATCCTGAGGAGCCCAAGGTCGCGGCATTGGGTGTGCTTGAACACCTGTGGGCCACACGCCAAAGCCGCAAGCCGATCTTGATCGTGATCGATGAAGCACACAACCTGTGTTCCCCGAATCCGGTCACCCCAGTGGAGAAGGCCTTAACCGAACAGCTCATCCAGATCGCGGCCGAGGGTCGAAAATTTGGCCTCTGGCTGTTCCTTTCAACACAGCGACCAACCAAAATCCATCCCAACGTCCTTTCCCAGTGCGACAACCTGGGATTGATGCGCGTCAATTCGCCGCGTGACCTGAAGGAGGTCGGAGAAGTCTTCGGCTTCGTACCCACCGAACTGCTGGAACAGGCCAAGGGCTTCGCACAAGGCCAGGGGCTGTTTGCCGGTGGGTTCGTTGCCGAGCCCACGCTGAACCAGATGCGCGACCGGATCACGCTGGAAGGCGGGGGCGACGTCAAGGTGCCGTTGGTCTAGAGCCAGGTTCACACGGACAGCCTGATCGCGTCCCTTCTGCTGTTGACGCCAAGCTTTCGATAGATCGAACGCTGGTGTGTGCGGACCGTGTTCACCGAGACGAACAGCTCCGCGGCGATTTCTTCTGCTGTCATGGTGGTGCAGAGATAGCCGAAGATTTCCTTTTCGCGGGACGAGAGTTGCGCGCAGATGAGTGCCGTCCGGGATATGCCCATTTGCTGGCCGATGCGCGGAGCCAGGAAGCCTTCATGCTTGGTGCCCCAGGCCGCGTGCTCGGTCAGCAGCCTGCGAAGGACGTCGTCGGTGGGGGTGAAAGGAAGCGCGATCCCGGCGGGAGCCGCGATATCCAGCGCACGTTCAAGTTGCTCGTGGGCGGCGGGCCGTTCGCCCCGCTCGCGCGCCACGGCAGCCGAAACGACCAGTGCGTAGACCGCGACATATGAGGCCATCTCCTGCGGCTGCAGTTGGGACAGCCAGGCCGATGCCTCTTCAAGCTTCCCGGCACGCCGATAGATGTCTGCGGCGCAGACCCTCATCACCGGGATGTTCGGCTCATATTTGTACGGTGCAAGCAACGCCAGCGCGGCGTCGACGTCATTGGCCGCGAACTTCAGCGCCGCCTGGCCCAGGGCCTTGTAGGATCCCCATGGCACGCCGTGCTGGTCGTTGCTGCTGACCCGTTCCATCTGCTCAGCGGCCTGCTGAATCCGTGCCGAGTTCCCCGTCGCTGCGACCAGCAACGCGTTGAAGACGCACCCGAGCGCCAGATAGGACGATCCGTGGCCACCGAGGCGGAATAATTCGGCCAGGTGTGCCGAGCATTCGTCGGTGCGGCCCTGCCAGAAGTCGAGATACACCAGGGTGAACGCGGTGATGCCTCCGTCGTAGAATTTCCAGCCGACATTGTGGGCTCCCAGGTCGCTGCCTCCATCACCGGTTGCCAGCTCCGGGGTCAGCTGCCGTGCGGACACGAAGTCTCCTCCGAAGCTCAAGGCGAACGCGAGATTGGACTGGCTGAGCCGTTTGAGGGCTGGCAGGTTCAGAGCCTCTGCATCGTTCATCGAGGACCGCAAGAAGCGTACGGCTTCAGCCGTATTCCTTCGCAACCGCAGCTCGCTCCACCCAACGCAGAACAGCTGGTAGGCGCGGACCTGCGGCGAAATGTCGCTGTTCGGCAGGAACTCCCGGGCGCAATCAACTGCCTGCCCGAGTTCTACCGAGCTGCGGGCCAGGAACAAGCTGCAAAAGGCCATCGCTTGCTCCCGCGGGCCCTGTTTCGGCGTCATCGCCTGCATCGAAGCGGCGGTTCGCTGCAGAACCGCTGCGCCGGTGCCGTCCCCCATCGCATCCAATGCGCAGGCGCGGATCATCAGCAAGTCGGCGCTGAGCGGCTCCAGCTGTTCAAGTTGCAGGCATGCGGCATTCAGCAGCCTGGCCCCTGATTCGCAAAGGATCCGCAAGAAATACGTGCGGATGATGTCCCGGCATGTTCGGCTGTCCCGGGCATCCAACGCGTGGTGTATTGCGTCCAACGGGTATTCGTGGCGCAATGCGCACGCCGCAGACTTGTTCAGTTCCCGGGATCTGGCGGGGTCGAGCCGTTTGAGCAAAATCTGGCACAGCTTGGCGAAGGGTTCATACCATCGGTACATTGTTTCCGCATTGGGGTCGAGATACCGTTCGAGGAACAGTCCCCGTGCAACGCACTCCTCCAGCAAGGCGGTCGACTCGGGCATTCCGCTGAGCCGCTGCGCAAGAACGGCATCAATACGGAGGCATGACGTTGTGGCGAGCACGAACTGCTGCAGGGTCTCCGGGAGTTGCCGCAGGACTGCCTCCTGGACGTACTGCACGAGTTCGTCGCTGGAATTCTCTACAGCGGGATAGGCTGAAATGAGGTCCAGCGTATTCGCAGATTGCTCCGGTGTGAGCATGGACAGGTGGACTGCGATGGGCCACCCTGAGCATTCGGAAATCACCTCGGCGGCCTGTTCCGGGGCCAGCCCGTAGTGTTCTTGGACTTCTTCCCCGGTAAAGGACAACTCCTCAGGGCCGATGAGCACGGCGTTGCCGTTGCGCAGTTCTGCCGCGAAATGCTTGGCGAAGTTATCGGTGCCGGAAAGCACAAGTCTCAGGTTGAATCCCGAGTGCGTGGACAGGATTCCGGCCATCCGGCGCAAGCTCTGGGCATCGACCAGGTGCGCGTCGTCGATCACGATGGCCACGGGTTCGGAGAGCTGGGCTCCGGTCAGGCATAGTTGATGCAGGAAATCGTCGGCGCTCAACGAGCCCGGTGCCAGGTTCCCCAGCAATTCTTGGTCCGCCGGACGCAGCTGTCCCTGCATCCGTTGCAGCGCTCCGAGAATCCCGCCCAGGAACCGCCGCTCATCAATCGAAGACATCCATGTCAGGCTAAGCCAACCCAGGGGCGAAGTTCGCTGCGCTGCCCAGGTGGACAACGCGCTCGATTTGCCGAATCCGGACGGAGCGCTGACAAGAGTCACCGCATTGCGGTGTATGCAGGCTTCGAGCAGGCCATGCAGTCGTGTCCTTGCCATGATCGCACCGGCCGGTTTGGGCGCAGTGGTCAGGAACCATGGCGGCGTAGCCCATTCAAGGGACGGCGATTGCTCCATAGCAGGAATCGTATACGGAAGGAGTGCTTCCAGCATCTTTTGTACTCGAAATGTACATATATTGCGCCTATCTGGCGCAGCGGAATCCGATATGCGAAGTCGCAGTGTCTTCATACTGCGGCGACCGGGCGGCAGGCCGGTAGCGCAGGCAGTATTCGGGGGCGCAGAGGTGCGATCCCCCTTTCAAGACACGCTGAACGATGGCCCGAGGAGCAGGGCTCTCCCGCGTGGGCACTGCTTTCGGGGAGCAACGGCAGGCCGCACCGTCGTCTCCAGGCCCTGCACCGCACGATTCGCCCTCAGCGGCGACGGCATGGGAGGAGGTGTAGATGTCGCTGGTCCATTCCCAGACATTGCCGATGACATCATTGAGCCCGAAGGCATTGGCCGGGAAAACCCCGACCGGTGATGTGCCGACCCACCCGTTGCAGCCCTTGTTCAAATAGGGAAATCGACCGCGCCAGGTATTGGCCATGAGCCGACCGTCCAGCTCCAGCTCCGGCCCCCAGGCGTAGGGGTCGGGAGTACGTCCCGCCCCGGCCGCATATTCCAGCTCCGCCTCGCTGGGTAGCCGCGCACCGATCCAATCTGCATAGGCAACGGCATCGTCGTAGGCCACCTGCACCACCGGATGCGACTCGCGGCCGGCAAGGCCGCTCTCCTCCCCCAACGGATGACGCCACTGCGCCCCCCTGGCCCAGCGCCACCATGCCGTCCAGTCCCGCAGGTCGACCGGTCCGGAAGTTTCAGTGAACACCAACGAACCGGGCAGACGCTGCAACGGATCCAGATGCGGAAATTGGAATTCGCTGAGACCGCGCTCTGCGACCGTCACATATCCCGTGGCACGAACGAAACGCGCAAACTGCGCGTTGGTCACCGGATCCCGTGTCAGCTGAAACGAGTCGACCCGGCATTCATGCACGGGAGCCTCTTCAGGGTAGAAGTCATAGGAACCCATGGAAAACCGTCCGGCGGGGATCTGCACCCAGGTCGGTTTTTCATCGACGGTGAGCGTAAGCCGCGCCCCCAAGCGGCTGGCAAACGGGATGGACCCGCTGTACTCGAACATGGTCTAATCCTGCCCATTAACTGTCCCTGCGTAATCATCAACTGCTGATGATTTGAGGCCATGCACCTTCCACGTGGGCGTGACTTCAACGACCATGGAATCAAGGGCCCGGGCATTAACAGTTCCCATGGCCGAAGCTGCTAGCTGCAAGGAGTTCGGCGGGCCATGCGGACCAAGAGCTTGGAGCGGGCGCACCAGCACGGTGCGGTCCCCTGGAGCCGTGGTGTTTAAGCTCATCTGGGATTTATTGCCCATCATGTTTGGACTCGTTGCGAGCCCCTTGGCCGTCCTGGCGTTGCTGGCTGTGCTGTTTTCCCGCCGGCCGCGCCTCAATGGGATCATGTACCTGCTTGGTTGGAGCGCGGCGGTCATCGCGGTCACGGTGGTTTCCTATCTGGTCTTCAATAAGCTCGCGCCGAATTCCGAGGCACATTCGTGGCGTTGGGTCGCAATCACGCGGCTCGTGCTGGGCACCGTGATGTTCATCGGCGCTTGGTACACCTACAAGCGCTCTCCCAGAAAGCTTGCCCACATGTTCGCCGCGGCGACGCCCCAGGATGTGCTTAATTCGATTCCCCAGCTGCCGGCTTGGTACCGGCAGATCGACAAATTCAACTCAGCACGGTCCGTGCAACTGGGCGCTGGCATCTTCCTTTTCAACCCGATCAATGTTTCCTGCGCCATTGCCGCACCACTTGAAGTCGAGCTGGCCCACGTTCCAGCGGGGCCCTCGGCAATGGTCCTGGCCTGGTTCCTGATTCTATGCATTGTCCCCATGGCGCTGCCTGTGTTCTGGCATTTCAAAAACCGGAACCGCGCTGAACCGGGGCTGCTGAAACTGCGTGCGTGGATCGTCGTGCACAACGGCACGCTCGGCGCAGTCTTCCTGGCGATGACCGCCTTCGGGCAATACCGCAACGCAATCGAGCTGTTGGCATGAAACGGCACAGCAACCCAGCCCCAGGCAGTTTGGGCAACTACCTCAGGCGCTTCGGCAACCGAACCACCGTCAGGCATGACGTGAAGGCAGGTCTGGCACTTGGCATGCATAGTGTTCCGGATGGGCTGGCCGCCGGCCTCCTTGCCGGAGTGAATCCGGTCCATGGGCTTTACGGTTATTTACTGGGCACCGCCGGAGGCGCCCTCACCACTGGATCGGTCTTCATGTCGGTTCAAGTCACAGGTGCAATGGCGGTGGTGGTCTCAGATGTCCCCCAAGCGCACGACCCGGAGCAATCCTCAGCGGCGCTGGCAACCTTGGCCATGCTCTCGGGTCTGATCATGCTGGGACTGGGACTGGCCCGGTTGGGATCACTGGTTAGATACATACCCACCGCGGTACTCATAGGCTTCGTCAACGCCGTCGCGCTGAACATCATGCTCGGGCAGCTGGACAACTTCACCGGCTACGACAGCCAGGGCGACAACAGACTAACCCGGGCGGTGGACACCCTGCTGCATCTGATGCAGGTCAGCTGGTCGGCGTGCTTGGTCGGAGGGATCACAATCCTGCTGGTGCTGTGGCTCGAACGTACTGCCTTGGGAGCAATGTCCATGGTTGTCGCGGTGATCATCGGGTCCGCCTTGGTCGCAGCGCTGGCGCTGTTGCCCTTTGCTGAACCCGTGCCGCAGCTGCATTCGCTGGCGACAGTTCCGAGCACCCTGCCAGGCCTGAGCCTGCCGGATATCTCACTCGTCCCGGAACTAGTCCTGCCCGCCCTGTCACTGGCGCTGGTCGGGCTGGTCCAGGGAGCGGGAATCAGCGGAAGCACCGCCAATCCTGATGGGCGCTTTCCCGATCCCTCTGCGGATTTCCGGGGACAAGGAGTCGCCAACCTGGCCGCAAGCATGTTCCAGGGAATGCCGGTCGGCGGTTCCATGTCTGCTACCTCGCTCGTTCGGGCCGCAGGAGCGAAGTCGGCCCTGGCCAACCTCGTCGCCGCGGCGGTCATCGCCGCCACGATTCTGGCACTCGGACCAGTCATCGGGCTGGTCGCCATGCCGGCCCTTGCGGGATTGCTCATGCTGGTGGGATTCCGTACCTTGAGGATCCACGACATGCTCATGGTGTGGCGTACCGGGCCCATCCAGGCGGCGGTGATTGCCGTGACGTTCGTGCTGACCCTGCTCATCCCGCTGCAGTACTCGGTTCTGACCGGCGTCGGCCTGGCCATCACCCTGCATATTTGCCGGCAGGCAAACCGCATCGTCGTGAAACGCTGGATATTCGAGAGCCGCACGGTCCTTCCGCGTGAAGTTGAACCTCCCGCCACCTTGGCACCCGGAGCTCTGGTCATCCTGGTTCCCTATGGCAGCTTGTTCTTTGCCGCGACACCCGGCTTCGAGAAGCAGCTTCCGCAGGTCCCCACCCGTTGCGAACGCGCGGTGGTTGTGATTCGACTGCGCGGCAAGGAAGACCTCGGCAGCACATTCATCCGGACCTTGGAGTCCTACGCGAGAAAACTCTCCGAGGCCGGCGGAACCCTGCTCTTGTCCGGACTCAGCCAAGGGGCCTTTGACCAGTTCGTCGCGACCGGGGCCATTCGCGTCTTGGGCCCGGAGCACATTTTTGTGGCCCGGGAGAACGTCGGAGAATCCCTGAGTGAAGCCATTGCTTTTGCCGAAGTCTGGCAGCGATCATGAAAGTGAAGTGGTGATGGCCGCGTTAACTTCCTCGATAATTACTGTACCCACCAAGGAGTAGTTCTAATGGTTATTTTTCTGATTCGCGCGGCAATCTATGTGGCCACGGCGGCACTGGGACTGCTGGTAGGCATGTGGCTGCTCGATGATTTCCATCTGGAATCGCAAGGATTCCTGGTGGCGGTGCTTGTTTTCGCATTCGCCCAATCATTGCTCGGCCCATTCATCTTCCGCATGACCAATCGCTATATTCCCGCGGCCATCGGCGGTTTCGGCCTGATTTCCACCTTGGCTGCGCTCTTTGTCGCGAGCTTGTTCCCCGATGGATTGACCATCAATGGATTCACCACCTGGATTCTTGCGGCGTTGATTGTCTGGGCGACCACAACACTGGGCAGCTGGCTACTGCCGCTCATTTTCTTGAAAAAACGAATTGCCCAGCGCAACGCAGCAAGCGGACAAAAATAACTCCAAGGCCCGTCGCAGGCCACTCACCAACAATTAGTGAATTTTCGGCGACGGTTCCAGAATTGATTGCCTTCCCTTGAAAAAAGAGTCATTCTGGAAAAGGGAAAATTTATTGCTGAAACTTCAATCATCGAATTTTCAGGCCAATCGGGTATCTACCTTCTAAGGACTAAGTCATGGATTTCTGGAATTCACTCTGGAACATCATCTGGGTAATTGTTTCAGCCTTTGTTTTCGTCGCGTATCTGATCGCCCTGTTCTCGATCATTACCGATCTCTTCCGCGACCGCGAGTTGAACGGGTGGTGGAAGGCGTTGTGGCTCGTGCTATTGATCTTCGTCCCGTTCATCACTTCACTGGTCTACCTCATCGCCCGCGGCCAGGGCATGGCTGAGCGAACCCACAAGGCTGCCGTGGGCAATGCCAACGCCGTTGAGGACTACATCCGCACCGTTGCACAGGTCAGCCCCAGCGACGAGATCGCCAAAGCCAAGGCCTTGTTCGATGCCGGTACCATCAATGCCGACGAGTTCGAGATCCTGCGGGCTCAAGCCTTGGGCCAAGCCGGCAAGGCAGCTCAGACGGCCTGACCGCAGACGCCGCCGCGCAGCCGGCGCGCATAGGAAAACGCCAGCTCGAAGGGTTGGCGTTTTCCTATAATGGCTGGGTTATCAGCCCAACTTGATTTCCTCGCTCAGGCTCCACTGTCCACCGCGCGTGTCGAAGAGCTGGATCGATTCCACGGCGAAGGAAAGGTCGATCCCGCGCAGCGCCGCTTGCGCGGCATCCAGCTGGTCCGGAGCCACATTCTGCGCAATGGTCAGGTGCGGATGGTAGGCGAAATTCGACTCGTGGCGCAGCGCGTCGGAGAGCAGCCCGCGGTGCAGCGCCCAGCATTCCTCCGCCCCGTCCAGCAGCGGCAGGTAGACCACTTCGCTGGCTGGACGGAAGGTCCGCGCGGCGCCCAGCTGCACTGTGAAGCTCGCGGTTTGGCCCGCCACCTGGCGCACCTGCGCGGCGGCCTTCTCCCAGGTGTTCAGGTAGGACCCGGACACCAGCGTGATATGCGGAGCGATCACCTCGGTGTCCGCTCCCCCGAACTCCCGGCGCCAGGCGCGCAGGGTCTCCCGCTGCGGCTGCGGCACCGGGATCACCACGCCCAGCGTGAACCGGGGTTCAAGGTTATCCATGTCAGACACCCAGCGGCGGCAGGAAGCCGACCTTCTGGTAGACATCTGCCACGGTCTTGGAAGCAACCTGGCGGGCCTTCTCGGCGCCGGCCAGCAGCAGGCGGTCCAGTTCCGCCGGATCGTCCAGCAGCTCCAGGGTGCGGGCGCGGATCGGAGCCAGGCGATCCACCACGGCGTCGGCCACTGCCACCTTCAGGTGCCCGTACATCTTGCCCTCGAATTCAGCGACCAGGTCCGGCACGTGGCGGTCGGTCACGGCGGCCAGGATGTCCAGCAGGTTGGAGACGCCCGGCTTCTCGGCCTTGTCGTAGGCGATCACGGTGTCCGCGTCGGTGACCGCGGACTTGATGCGCTTGGCAATCAGCTTCGGCTCGTCGAGCACGTTGATCAGGCCCGCCGGGGACTCGGCGGACTTGGACATCTTGGAGGTCGGGTTCTGCAGGTCGTAGATGCGCGCGCCCTCCTTCGGGATGAAGGCCTCCGGCACGGTGAAGGTCTGCCCGAAGCGGTGGTTGAAGCGCTTGGCCAGATCGCGGGCAAGCTCCACGTGCTGGCGCTGGTCGTCGCCCACCGGAACGCCCTGCGGCTGGTAGAGCAGGATGTCGGCAGCCATCAGCACCGGGTAGGTGAACAGGCCGACGCTGGCCGCGTCCGCGCCGCCCTTGGCCGACTTGTCCTTGAACTGGGTCATGCGGCTGGCTTCGCCGAAGCCGGTGATGCAGTTCAGCACCCAGGCCAGCTGGGCGTGCTCGGGCACCTGGGACTGCACGAACAGCGTGGACTTCTCCAGGTCGATGCCGCCGGCGATGAACTGGGCGGCGGTCTTGCGCGTGCGGGCGCGCAGCTCGGCCGGGTCCTGGGGCACGGTGATGGCGTGCATGTCGGGGATGAAGAAGAAGGCGTCGAACTCGTCCTGGGTCTTGACCCAGTTGACCAGTGCGCCGAGGTAGTTGCCCAGGTGCAGGGAGTCGCCCGAAGGCTGCATGCCCGAAAGAACGCGGGGCTTAGTCATGAAAATTCCTTAAAACTGGTAGTCGACGACCAGCGGTGCGTGGTCGGAGAAGCGCAGGTCGTAGCCTGAGGCGCGGTCAACATGGGACTTGATGGCCTTGCTGGCCAGCGACGGGGTGGCCATGTGGTAATCGATGCGCCAACCGGCGTCGTTGTCGAAGGCCTGTCCGCGGTAGGACCACCAGGTGTAGGGGCCCTGGACGTCTCCGGCCAGTTCGCGGGCCACGTCCTTGTAGCCGACCGAGGAGAAGAAGCCGTCGAAGTAGGCGATCTCCTCATCCATCACGCCGGCGCGCTTGTTGTGGTTCGGCTTCCAGTTCTTGATGTCCTTCTCGGTGTGCACGACGTTCAGGTCGCCCACCACCAGCACATGGTCCTTTTCCGCCGCCAGGGCCGGCAGGTAGTCGGTCATGCGCTGCAGGAAACGGTACTTGTCCTCCTGCTTCTGGGTGCCCAGTTCGCCCGAGTGCACGTAGCAGGAGACCACGGTGAAGGTTTCCCCGTTGACCTCGAAGTCCGCTTCCACCCAGCGTCCGGAGTCGGCGAAGTACTCGTCGCCGATGTTCTCGCGCACGGCCACCGGCTCAACGCGGGAGAGCACTGCCACGCCTGCACGGCCTTTGTCCTTGGCTTCGGCATGCAAGATGTGCCAACCCTCGCCGATCAGTTCGCGCAGCACCTTGTCCGGTGCGCGCACTTCCTGCAGGCACAGGATGTCGACGTCGCGGGCGGCGACCCAATCTGCCATGTTCTTGCGGTAGGCGGCGCGAATGCCGTTGACGTTGACCGAAGCCACGCGCAGGGCGCCGGCGTTCTTGCTCAGAATTTCCACGCTGGTTGGTATCACCCTTCCAGCTTACAAAATTCGCGTGCTGATTACCCGCTGATCGACTCGCGCCCCTCCGGGAAACGCCGAGTGCGGAGAACGTAGCCTCCCTCCGCGCGGGCAGCTCCCATCAGCCTGCGCGAATCGTCTGGAGTACTGGTTAGTCCAGCCCGGCAGGCGGCGTGAAATCGCCGAACGATCCGATCCCCGGAACGCCGGAGCACAACTGGCCCAGGACATGCAATTCATGCGGGACCACGGGACTAGGCAGCGCCTTCAGGTCGAACCATTGCAGCTCGGCGGCCTTGTCCGGCTCCATCAGCTTGGGCTGGCCGGACCAGCTGGTGCACTGGAAAAAGAAGTCGACGCGGTTCGGGGCTCGGTGCAGCACGGCCAGCGGCTCCAGGCCACCCGGCTCGATGCTCAACCCCAGTTCCTCGAATGCCTCGCGGCAGGCGGCCTGCTGCACGGTTTCCCCGGCCTCGACATGCCCGGCGGCACCGGACGCCCAATGCCCGTCCATGAAACCGGTTCCGCGGCGCTGCTGCAACAGGATCCGGTCCTCGCGCCGGAACACAACATAGACCACGGGAATCAGATGCATGCGGTCCTTAAAGACATCGAGACGGCCGGAGCCGTCTCGAAAAGTTTGAAGTTAACCGATGATTTCGCCGTCAAGCGGCTTGGCCGGCTTGATCATATCCCGGGCGTTGCTCGCGGTCATCTGGATGGTGTCCAGGGCCCGGTCGATCATTTCTTCCGACTCGAAGTTCTTCAGCTCGCGCTGCTCGGCGATGACGCGGGCCTGGACCTGGACGATCTTGAAGGAGTGGTCCAGCTTCATGTCGCGCTGGCTGGTGGCTTCGTCGACCACGACGGTGCCGGCCTGGGCACGCGGGGTGGCCGCGGCGGTGGCTTCGCGCAGCGAGTTGTTGATCTTCTGCGCTCCGCGCTTGAGGCCGAACATCATGAACCCGGCGAGCAGCAGCCAACCGGCGGAGATGACGACGACGAACCAGCCGACGATCTCATTTGAATTGGCGGCGAAGATGACCGCCACCAGAAGGACGATGACCATGACCGACATTGCCAGGGTCGATGCGTTGAGGGTGATTTTCCGACCCTGCTTCGCGCTGCTGCCTAGAGGTTCCATGCCTTCAATTCTCGCATCATCCCCGGATGCAGGCCAATCGCACGGCTGTCCTTTCGCCCACAGCGTGGCTATCCCAGCACGCTGCCGACCAGCTCGCGCAGCTGCACCCCGTCCAGACTGAACCTGATCAGGAAGTACCCGGCGATGCCCACCACCCAGCCCAGCGTCTCCTGCGCGTAGCGACCTAGTTTCCTTCCCGCAGCCTGCAGCCAATGCTCGATCCGGTCCCCGGCCGCCCTGCGCACACCCACCAGCACCAGCGCCGGAGCGATCATCACCAGGCAGTACCCGGCCAGCACCAGCACCTGCACCCCGGAGCTCCATCCGGCGCCTTGCAACACGCCCATGGCGCCGAGGTAGGGAAGCATGGTGGGCAGCTCCAGCAGCCCCGCCAGCAAGGCCAGCGCCACGACCCCGGTGCGGGTATCCAGTGCGGTGCCCAGCCTCCGGCGCAGCGCCCCGGAAACCTGCGGCTGGCCGGTTGCGGTTTCCTGCAGCCCGCCGGCGTTGACGGTCTCGCCGCTTGCGGTCCCGGCCTTGCGCGCCGCGGCGAGCTTCTGCTCGTCGGTGCGGTAGGTCAAGGCCCAGATGATCATCCCCGCCCCCAGGGCCAGCCCCAGCAGCCGCATCACCGGGGTGTCCAAGGACATCCGGGAATACGCCAGCTGAAAGCCGGAGCGCAGCAGCAGACCGATCGCCCAGTAGAAGCCGGCCAGCAGTCCGAGATAGAGCAGCACCCGGGGAATCGCCCGGCGGTAGTCGCGGCGCAGCAGCAGCCAAATGGGGATGATTAGGGTGCCGATGCTGGTGGCGTCGATCAGCGCGAGCACCACCAGTGAGGCGGGTGCGGCATTCGTGAAGATGTCCATGCTTCCAGCCTGTCCCGGGTCGCGGCGCAGGGGTATCGGGCAGCAGGACGGCTCGATCTCCCCCTTAAGGCGGATGCCGCGCGGCCCTGCGGATGGGGCATGCTGGAATCATGACGACGTTGATCCGGCGTATCGGCAGCGGCCAGGACGAGCCGGAGACGGCCGGGATGTATCTGCTGCTTGCCGCGGTGCTGCACGCCTTCGGCGTGGTGAACCCGCCGCTTTCCGGGCTGCCTGGCTGGCTCTGGTTCCCGGTGCTGCTGCTGGGCCTGGGGGCCGTCCTGCTGCGAAGGCGCTGGCTGCTGCCCGCCGTGCTGGTGATGACGGGCTCCGGGCTGGGATTGCTGGCGTTGGGCAGCATTGCCGGATACTTCATGGCCTTCGAGGCGGTCTTCAGCGTCTTCCTGCTCGGCGGATTGACGTTGCGCCGGATCTCGTTCACCCTCATGTGCCTGGTGTCGCTGGTGATGGCGGTGCTTGCCTGGGATGCCACACAGCGAGCGCAGCAGGTGGTGCTGAGCCTGTTCCTCACCGGCTTCATCCTGTTCACCCCGATGCTGTGGGCGCAGAACGTGCGCACCGCCCAGGACCTTTCCGCCTCGCAGGCCGAGCGTTCCGCGGCGCTGGCCGCCGCCGCCGAGGCGCGGGCGGAGCGGCTGAGCGCCGAGCACCACGCGGCCCGGATTTCCGAGCGCACCGCGCTGGCCCGCGAAATGCACGACGTGCTCTCCGCCCGGCTCTCCTCCATCGCCCTGCTCTCCGGAGCGGCGCTGGCGGCCGCGCCGGGCAACGAACCGCTGGCGGCCATCCGCCGCGAAAGCGTGACCGGGCTGGAGGAAATGAGCGAGATGGTGCGCATGCTGCATGCGGGGACCCCGGCGCTGGCGGCGCGGCTGACCGACGTGCCGCAGCTGGTCGCCGAGGCTTCCGAAGACATCGAGCTGGAGTACTCGGTGCCGCACCCCGAGTCTATCCCCGCCGCCGTGCACACCGCCGCGCACCGCACGGTGCGCGAGCTGCTGGTCAACCACGCCAAGCACGCCCCGGGCAGCACTCTGAGCTTGCGTCTGGAGCAGCTGCCGGACCGCGTTTGGATCCATGCCAGCAACCCGGTCCCGGAGCATGCCGGACACGGCTTCGGCAGCGGCATCGGGCTGCAGAGCATCCGCACCCGAGCCCAGGCCGTAGGCGGCAGCTGCGACATTCGCACCGTCCCCCAGTTCCAGGTTCAGGTCACCCTGCCCACCGCCGCCCAGCTACAGGATGGAATCCATGAAGATCCTGCTTGTTGACGACCATTCGACCGTGCGCCTGGGCATCCGCCTGGTGCTGCAGGCGGCAGAGGACCTGGAAGTTGTCGGGGAGGCTGCGGACGGGGCCGCGGCGGTGTCCATGGTCCTGGCGCTCAGCCCAGACGTGGTGCTCATGGACCTTCGTATGCCGGTGATGGACGGCATCGCGGCGACCGCGCAGATTTCCGGGCAGACAAGGGTGATCGTGTTGACCACCTTCGACGATGACGACTACCTCTTTGGCGCCTTGCAGGCCGGCGCCCACGGCTTCTTGCTGAAGACCGCCGAGCCGCAGGCGATCATCGACGCGGTGCGTGCGGCGGGCCGCGGCCAATCCGTCCTGGATCCGCAGGTCACCGCCCGGGTCATGGAACGGGCGCTGGCCGCGGCGCCGCCCGCGGTGCTGCCCGAGGGGCTCACTGCCAGGGAGCGTGAGGTGCTCCAGGGAATCGGCGAGGGACTGAGCAATCCGCAGCTGGCGCAGCGCCTGGGCATTGGGGAAAGCACGGTGAAAACGCACGTGTCGGCGGTGCTTGCCAAGCTCGGGGTGAGCACCAGGCTGCAGGCGGCGAAGATCGCCTACGGAGCCGGCGGCTAGCTAGCGGCGGATGGGCGCTGCTGCGATACTGCGGCTACCAGCTCACCAGGCAGAAAGGGTGGTCCTGCGGGTCGAGGTAGACACGGAAGGTCTTGGTCCCCTGCCCGGTGCTCCGGGCGCCGAGGTTCAGCACCAGCTCCTCGGCCAGATCGAGATCCTTGACCCTGACGTCGAGATGCATCTGCTGCGGGTGCACATGCCCCGGCCATTCGGGCGCGACATAGGGGCTGACGGCTTGGAACGCGACGGCCGGCCGGTCGGGCGCGTCGCCGATGCTCACCCAGTCAGGGTCGTTGTCGATGCGGACCATGCCCAGCAGCTGCTCGTAGAACGCCGCCAGCGAGTCCGGGTCTTCGCAGTCGATCACCAATGCCTGCCATGTGCCAATCATGATGCCTCCTGCGCCCCATTATGCGGGAGCCGCCGGCGCTTGGGTAGGGCTACCAGGAATCCGCCATGGCTTCGCGGCAGTGCTCGATCAGCGCCTGCACCCGGGCCGGCACCTTGACCCCGAGCGGGGTGATCGCCACGACCGAGCTCAGGGAGCTGGGAGCGGTCGGCGACACCGGGGTATGCAGGTCGCGGAAGGCCAGCGGCTTGCCCTCCAAGGACATCTCGGCGTTGTTCGGGCGGCGCATCAGCAGGCCGTAGCCCAAGCCTCGCCCGACCATCGCGGAGACCAGGATCATCTGCGGCACCTCGGCGATGACTTTGGGGTTCAGGCCCTGCGCGGCGAACAGCTGGAGCACGTATTCGGTGGACGGATCGGATTCGTACATCACCAGCGGCTCGTCCACCAGGTCGGCAAGTTCCAGCGGTCGTTCCAGGCGCGCCAGCGGGTGCTCCGGATGCAGCACCACCTGCATATGCGTTTCGTAGATCTCCTGTTTTTCCATGTCTGGAGGCAGGCCCAGATCGTAGACGAAGGCGACATCCAGGTCCGCATTGCGCAGCGCCGGAAGCAGCGACTCATGGGTGCCAACCTGCACCGAAAGTTCCACCTGCGGGTGGTCGAATCCCTGCATGGTCGAGGGGATCAGGTGCGGGGAGAGCGAGGCGAAGCAGCCGAAGCGCACGGGTCCGCGCAGCACGCCTTCCTGCTGCGGGAAGGTGGCCGCCAGTTCCGTAACATCGGAGATGATTTTGCGGGCCATCGCCGAAAAATGCACTCCGGAGGCTGTCAGGGTGAAGCCGTGCGCCTTGCGCCGCAGGCACAGCGTTTCGCCGGCCAGTTTCTCGATGGCGGTAATCGCTTGGGACAGTGCTGACTCGGAAATACGCAATTCGTCCGCGGCGGAACCGAGGGTCCGGTGGTCCGGAAGCTCGGCCATGATTTCAAGATGCCTCATCGAATACATAAGCCAACCTTCAGAAGTTCTACAGATATTTGAAGTTTACCTTACCTATGTGTGGTGTCACACTGAAGTGATTCACCTCTCCAAGGAGCTGCCCACTTCATGAACGCAAACCAACGGCGCGTCGCGTTCGCCACAGTCATCGGTACCACCGTCGAATGGTACGACTTCTTCATCTACGCCACCGCGGCAGGCCTGGTCTTCAGTCACCTGTTCTTCGAGCCCGCCGGCAAGGACATCGCGCTGCTGATCTCCTTCGCCTCGGTCGGCTTGTCCTTCCTCTTCCGTCCGCTCGGCGCCTTCCTGGCCGGACACTACGGCGACAAGATCGGCCGCCGCGCCATGCTGGTGCTGACCCTGTCGCTCATGGGGGCTGCCACCACGCTGATCGGCGTACTGCCGACCTACGAGACCGCCGGGCTGTGGGCTCCGATCCTGTTGCTGCTGCTGCGCATCATCCAGGGCATCTCCGCCGGCGGCGAATGGGGCGGCGCCGTGTTGATGGCCGTCGAGCATGCCGAGGAAGGCAAGCGCGGCCGTTCGGGCTCCTACCCGCAGGTTGGCGTTCCCCTGGGCATGCTGCTGGCCAGCGGCATGATGGCGCTGATGACCGGCGTCATCTCCCCCGGTGATGCATTCCTCGAGTGGGGCTGGCGCGTGCCGTTCCTGGTCTCGATCATCCTGATCGCCATTGGCTTCTTCGTCCGTCGTTCCGTGGACGAGTCCCCTGTCTTCGAGGAGATCGCCGAACACAAGGCGCAGACCAAGGTCCCGATCCTCGTCCTGTTCAAGAAGCACTGGCCGCTGGTGCTCATCGCCGCGCTGGTCTTCGCCGGCAACAACGCCGCAGGCTACATGACCACCGGCGGGTTCTTCCAGGCCTACACCACCGATCCCGAGGGGCCGATCGGCCTGGAGCGCACCGACGTGCTCATCGCCGTGGCCTTCGGCGCCGCCGTGTGGCTGGTCGTGACCCTGATCGCCGGCGTCATGGCGGATAAGATCGGCCGCGTGCGCACCTACCAGATCGGCTTCGTGGTTCTGGCCACATCGCTGTTCCCGGTCTTTGCACTGGTCAACTCCGGCTCGCTGGGCACGCTCTATCTGGCCTTCGGCCTGTTCTCCATCGGCTTGGGCCTGACCTACGGGCCGCAGGCGGCACTGTACTCCGAACTGTTCCCGGCTTCTGTGCGCTTCTCCGGCGTCTCGATCTCCTACGCCATCGGAGCGATCCTCGGCGGTGCCTTCGCCCCGACCATCGCCCAGGCGCTGGTCCAGGCAACCGGTGGCACCACCGCCGTGGCCGTATACCTGCTGGTGGTTGTGGTGCTCGCCTTCATCGCGGTCTCCCTGATCCGCGACCGCAGCGGCATCGACCTGTCCTTCCACAACCAGGCTGAGCAGGAAGTCGGCGCCCTGGTATTCGACAAGCGCGCCGTCGAAGCCCAGACGCAAGAGGTTTCCAAGTAGCGTTGACCCCCTGTTAGGCGAAAACCCCGTTCCAGCGAATTTGTTTCGCTAGGGCGGGGTTTTCTTTGCCCGGCTTTGCCGGAAATGAGCTCGGGAACCGGCGATAGTTCGACGATGGCCTCCGCTAAATCTCAAGGCATGGGTTCGCGGATCCACCCATCGTCCGTAAACACCGTTCATTTGCATGCTTAGTTAGGGCGATCTTCGCTAACGGCACCGTCGGCCCAAGCTGCCGAGACAGATTGACGCATAGCGCCGCATGCGGTACTTGTGAGGATTGTTTCAAGCTCCTCTTGACCTGCGCCCTTATAAGGAATCATCCAGTTTAGAGCCACGTGCTTGCCGAAGCAGTAGCTTATAAAACCAGTAGGCTATGACATTTTCGTTCTAGTCAAGCCGCAAGCTAATCGAAGGAGTGTTCGTTGGGTATCTTAGGCTGGATAATTTTAGGATTGATTGCCGGCGCGATTGCCAAGGCCATTAAGCCAGGAGAACAAGGTGGCGGATGGCTCGCGACCTTGCTGCTCGGCGTGGTCGGCGCGGTCGTGGGCGGCTGGATCGGTTCAGCGCTGTTCGATGTCGAAATCGACCGCTTCTGGTCCCTTTCTACGTGGCTGCTCGCTATCGGTGGTTCACTGATTGTTCTGGTGATCTGGGGGCTGCTTACCCGCAAGCGCGCCTAATTAGTCCTATCGTAGAGCGGTCCACCACACAATGTGGTGGACCGCTCTTTCGGTTGGATTCTTGAGACAATACCCGCGTCGGACGGATGGGATGATTAGGCATTCCGAACCAATTAATTGCGTGGCTCGGATTCGGGATCCAGATCCAGAGCCGATTCTGCCTCCCGTGGAAGATCCGAATCCGCAGGTGGAACGTCATGTTCGTCAGCACTATGCTCGTGCACCGACTCACGAAGACCTTCCACTTCTTCGGCTCGACCGGTCCAGTAGGCGGGCTCGAGGCCGAAACCGTTGATTGCCTCCTGCGCCATCCTCTTGAACCCATCCCGATGGTCTTCCAAAGCGTTGTTAAGATCTTCGAACTCATCATGACTGAGAGAAACATCAAGACGCTTACGTGGCATTAGCTATCACTCCATTCTTCCAGAACGAGTTGAATTTACTATTTTCCTAATCTACGTTCCTGAACCTAAGACGAAGGGCGACCGTCAGATTTTCATCAGGTACGATACGGTAGAAGCTGAAATCGACGTCGCACCCCAGGTGGATGTGGTGGCTTCCACGCCGGTCTGCGGCGGCGGGAGTCCGGTCGATTCCCAATCTCCATGCAACCCTCGGACTACCGCAGATGATCCGAAGCCGAGGAAGCTGAATTCCTATCAGATTTCCGATCTGGCAACGAGGAGAAACCAACCGCGGATTTGCGGGACTGCATTTCTTCCGCTTCGTCGGCTTCGACACTTCGGATCATGGCTGCCAAGAACTTGGCCGCCCCAATCCGCTCGTCAGCGGTCAGGGTGTTCACTGCATCCATCATGCGCTCATGCATCTTGTGCAGGGTTTCGCGAACTTCGGAATCACTGTATTCGGTGGGCACAATCCCCACCGAGCGGCGATCGGCAGGGTGGACAATGCGCTCGGCATACCCGTCGCGGCACAACCGGTCTATCAACACCGACACGGATGCGTTAGAGATGCCCAGCTCTTCGGCAAAATCCCGTTGACGCGGAATCACCCCCTTACGATGCTCACCGAGCAGGAAGCGCAAAGCGGACATATCGGTTTCGTTCATTCCCATGGACCCACGCGTTTTGGCCCGCATCTTGCGTTCCGACTCTCGATACCTGCGCATCAGGTTCAACAAATCAACGGCCCCTGGCACCGTAGTAGCCGTGTCGTACCAGTATCCACTTGCTCCATAACTGCTCATGAGAATTCCCTCCGCCGGATACGCACTCATAGCTCGTGCCTTCCGATGCCCCCTCCTCGCCATCGCCTGCGGTCAGCTTGCCTAATCAAAAAATTATAATGTAACCTAGCTAATAGTTAGCCTGTCTACAGATATTCTACTACGAAACAGCTATCAATACCGGAGTGAATAATGAAAGAATCCTTAGCAGTTCCAGTAGATCCCTCGACGCATCCTGCCAATGCATGGGCGGAGCGGATGCAGCAGATTGCCGCTTTCGGATCACACGCGTGCCGGAGCAAAGATACGGTTCATTCGGCTATATGCACCATCACCGGGACCCCGGATCAATTGGTCTTGAATCTGGCATGCACCGCGAAAAGCGAAGACCATGTTTCTGAGCTGATGCAATACGTGAATGACACGCTGCTGCCACAAATGGAGAACTCGCTGGGCATCCAGTTCGAAGTCCGCAATCTTCAATTTGCGGTCGCCGGCAAAGAAAACCTAGCGCTTCCCTCGGAACCTCTGGACGAAGCTTTGCATTCGCAGCAAGATTGGCTGGAACAGCCATTCATCGCCCCTTCGCTAACCCCAACAGGCGGTCTCGATTTTGGGCGTGGTGGAACACCATCGGACCTGAGCATCGCCTAATCAGTGCAGTATCCGTTGCCCCGCCGATGCGGCAGCGTCGAAAGTTGGGGCTATTTTTGAGTTCCGCTTACGGAGGTTTCCACCTCCTCATCACTTATCAAATGAGCAGTGCAGGAAAGGGAAGTATCTTAAATGCCAGGTCGAATCGCTAGAACCCAGACAGCTGTCCGAGTCGCTGATTTTCTCGCCACCCGCGAAGGCAAAGCTCATCTGTCGAATTATGGATGGGAGCCGGGCATGCCCATCGTGATGACCCAGCCGAACGAATCACTCACCGACGCGATGGGCATGGTTTCCATCCACGGACGTGATGTCCTAGTAGCGATGATCAACCCCGAGACAGAGGAACTGCAGCTGCTTTATGTCACGACGCCGCAGCCAGCGCTGAAAGTCAAGCAGCCGTCACCTTCCAAGTGCACCACAGGGGAGTTCTTCCACGAACTCGGCTCATCCCGCGTGATGGAATTTCGCGTGAAATTCTGGAAGCACACCGCGGTGGCCCACTTAATCCCGTCCTGCCCGCAGATGCAAGCGCAGCGTACGCCGTCTACCCGCTACTCACTGCCGACACGTTGAATGACTCCAACATCGGGCAACTCTGCTAATTCGAGGTAATCAAGCTTCGATTCCGGCTCTTGCTCTGCTCCATCGATCAGTTCATGGTGCTAGGCACGGGCTGGGATCGGACCGGAGTTCTCTCCCTAAAGGCTTGCGGGCGAAGCCCCGCCCTCTTCGATCGCAGTCGGAATCATCCAGTTCTTGTGTAGCACCATAGGCTCTATCCAAGTCGGCGGGTACCAGTCCTCGGCGTGAACATCGTGCAATTCCGTCTGCCTAATTGAAATGTTCCGAATCCAGTTGGGCTCGTTTGGATTGACCCGGACCGAGAGTCCAGCGCATTGCTTGGTCCAGCGCGGCAGGTATCCAATGTGTGAGCTTGGGGTCGGCTGCGGGGCTCCAGCACGGCTGCCAGTCGAAATGGTTTGGGATCCAGCCGTGCCACCGTCAATCCGGACAGTGCCGTCGTACGGAGTAGCCTCTGACGAGGCGTCCCGTAAGATGGATAGCCTGCGAAGAGCACGGGCAGCAAGATTCCTGCGTTCCGTGGTCAAATTGGTCCGGCTACCTACTGCGAGTCCGCCTGCGCCGCAGACGCCATTGTTCCGTGCCTTCGCACTACCAGGACCAAGGTCTCGGCGCATTTCGAGTCTGGGCAACCTCTGGATACCAACGCTATGTTCACGGGGTATTCATTGCAGGCCATGACCAAAGGGTATCTAATAAAGTGAAAGACGCGTACAGTCCAAAAGACACTCCGCGATAATATCCGTGGCCTGCTTTGCCATCAGGACAACCACTTTGACTCATTGCGGTGTGGTTCCTCGGAGATACCGGAAGAGCTACAGAGCGGAGGTTAGCCATGTCAACCCACGAACTGCGAACCCAAACAGCCGATCACGTCAAACACATCCTCGGATCCCGCCAAGCCCGCGTACATCTCGCCTCCTACGGCTGAAGGGAAGGAATGCCCATCGTGCTGGCGGAGCCGCACGAACTCGTTGATGATGTGATGGGCCTCGTTTCAGTCCATGGACGATCCGTACTGATTGCAATCTATGACATCACGGCCGACGACTTGAGCTTCTGGTTCGTCTCGGTGCCAAATCCGGCTCTGGAGAATGTACCGGTAGAAGCCAAGGGCCAAGTGATGAGCCAATTCATCGCCAAAGGCACGCCTGAAGGCGCGAGGACTTTCCGGGTCAGGTACTGGGCGCACAGCGCGATCACCTTTGAAATTCCGTGCTATGTGCGCAGCGACAGGGACTACGAGACCTCGTACAACACCCGTCCGGGCGCGTTGGGCAAACCGGATGCTGAACGTTCGCTGGATAATCCAGACCCTATGAACTGAGCTGCCCCGCTGGATGTTAATCTGGTCTTGTTTATAACTGAAAGAAGCCCTTTCGCACTGAAGCATCCCGCAGTCCTCGTGGGATGCTTCAGTGTTTAACCCTCGACTCCCGCCTGCCAGCAACAGGCACCAGCGGCATGATGGCTGGCCAGCGTCTCGACGTTCGCAATAATCACTATGCCGACAAGAATCCACCAGTCGGCTTCGGCGCATGCATGCTCTCAAATCGCCGTCCCTCCCGAATCCAGTCCGGCAAGCCACAGCAAAGACCCAACTCAGGGCCTATGAATTGTCTGAGCTGCGTCGCCCATGCGTAGTAGGCGGATGCGCGGCATCGCCCTTAGGGGAGGCTGACCTCGACGCTCCTCGTCCAATCCCGAGCTACAAGTTCTTACAGTTCATTGGCTTGAACGGGGAGAACTTTTTCGACCCTGCCAAGATCGTGGATGAATGCTGGCTGACGGTCCCGCTCGGGGGCGTCCGCCGGCTTTCACCCCGAGACTTCTACTTCGCGGCGTTGCGCTCCGCGGCTTCCAGCACGTTGTTCAGCAGCAACGCGCAGGTCATCGGGCGCACGCCGCCCGGGTTCGGGGAGATCCAGCTGGCAACCTCGTACAGGGCCGGGTCGATGTCGCCGCACCCTGCCGTGTACGCCCGATTTCCGGCGTACCGCTGCTATCCCTCTAGCAGTATCGGCTCAGAGGCAGCTACGGGCAGGTTTGGTGGAATACAGTTCCAGTGCCAGCGAGTGCATGGCAGTTGCAGCCTTGGACGGTTGCACTGCAAGGGAGCGGACCATGGTGATGCGTACTTTCCTGGCCACCGGATGGATCGAGCGCACGGCGAGGGGCAAACCCTCATATGAGACATCTGCTGCAGGCCGCTGAACCAGGACCGCGTAGCCCAGTCCCCTCGCGACCATCGATCGGGTGACCTCGAAATCCGCAGTTCGGTAGCGGATCCACGGGCTGACCCCGGCCGCTTCGAATAGTGCCTCGGTGTGCTCCCGGCTGGGCGGGACATCCAGCAGGATCATCGGTTCCTTCGACAACTGCGCCAGCGAAACCTTGGGGGCCCGAGCGAGCTCATGGTCCGAGGGAAGCAGCACGTTCGGCTCGGTTGTATACAGAACCGTTCGTTCGATTCCCTCGGGCAAGCCGAAGTCGTAGACAAAGGCCAAGTCCAGCATGCCGTTGGCGAGCCGGTGAAATATTTCCTGCTGCGTCCCGGCAAAAAAGTCGACTTCCACCTGGTTGAATCTGGAACTGTATTCAGCCAGCAGCTCTGGCAGCACGGTGGGAGCGAGGGAAGAGTAGCAGCCCACCCGCACCCGACCGGCAAGCAGCGTGCCTGCGCCATTGGCCATCTCCTGTAGGTCGCTGGAGGCCTGCAGAATTCCCTGGGCCTCTTCAAGCACGTACTTGCCGGAAGGAGTAAGGCTCACCCCGTGCGCTTTTCGACGAATGGTCAGCTGCGTATTCAGTATGCGTTCCAGTTCATTGAGCGCGCCTGTGATTGCAGAGGCGGACAGGTTCAATTGCTCGGCTGCCGCCGCGATGGATCCGCCATGGCCGACTGCGGCGAGGCATTCAAGCTGTCGAAGGGTAAAACGCGGCACGCAACCTCACTAGAACCGTGGATATTGAACGAATATAACCATTTTACCCGTGGTTATGTCCCGCCTCACACTTGATACCAAGTTAGCCTTTCAATCCAGGAGCACATTCCCATGACCCAGACACCGGCCACCTGCCCGTTCACCGGGGCGCAGTCAGCGCAGACCGTCCCCGCGGCTATCGAGACCTCGACTGGCGAAGGACGCGAAGCTCCGGTTGCGGATTGGGTGAAAATCTCCGACCTCTACACCAATCCTTTCCCGATCTACAAGCGCATGCGCGAAGAAGCTCCGGTGCACTGGGTACCGGAAGTGAACCGGTACATGGTGACTTCGTACAGCGCATGCCACGAAATCGAGCAAAACGAGGCGCTCTTCTCCGCCGACGAACGCAATTCCTTGATGAAGCGTTCGATGGGTCATTCAATGCTGCGCAAGGACAACCCGGAGCACCAGGTCGACCGCGATTCCTACGGCGCAACCCTTCGCCCGGCCACCATCAAGAAGCACTGGAACGACATCTTCGCTGCCAACAACGAAAAGTACCTGGCTCAGCTCGTCGCCAAGGGCCCCGGCGCCGACTTTGTATGGGACTACGCGGCCCCCTACACCGCGGAGAACCTTCGCCTCATTTGCGGCTTCCACAATTCCACGCAGGCGGACATGCAGCGCTGGAGCCAGACGTTGATCGACGGGACAGGCAACTACGCGGATGATCCAGAGGTCTGGGCCAAGGCTGCCGCATCCTCGGCGGAAGTTGACGCCGCCATCGATGAAATGCTCCCCTACCTCGCTGCCAATCCGGACCGGTCGTTGCTTTCGAATCTGGCGTCATTGCCCATCCCTCTGGAAGCCATCCGAGCGAATCTGAAAATGACCATCGGGGGCGGGCTCAACGAACCGCGCGATGTCCTGGCCACCACAGTGTGGGCCCTGCTCTCCAACCCGGAACAGCTGGATGCAGTGCTGGAGGACCCGGGCCTGTTTTCACGTGCCTTCGAGGAATCGGTGCGTTGGGTGGCACCCATCGGAATGTATCCCCGCGAAACCACGCAGGATCTCGTGCTGGAGGGCATCAAGCTGCCTGCCGGGGCGCGTCTGGGTGTTGTGCTCGGCGCGGCCAACCGCGATCCGAAGGTCTTCACCGATCCCGAGGAGTTCAACATCTTCCGGGAAAAGAAGCCTCACCTGGCCTTCGGCGGCGGAGTGCACTTCTGTGCCGGCACCTGGATCGCCCGCGCGCAGGTGGCGCAAATAGCGCTTCCCGAAGTGTTCCGCAGCCTTCCAAATCTTCGACTGGATCCGCAGTCGGCCAGCATCGATGCCGGCTGGGTCTTCCGCGGCATGACCAAGATGCCGGTCATCTGGGATTCGTAACCACATTCGTATAGGAGCTTTCAATGCCAACCATTATTTTCGAACAGCCCAACGGCACCGCTACCGAGGTCGAGGTCACTGACGGCTGCAACATCATGCGCGCCGCAGTCTCCAACGGCATTGCCGGAATCGTCGGCGAATGCGGCGGACAGGCCATGTGCGCCACCTGCCATGTCTATGTCGCGCCGGAGGATGCCGCAAGCCTTTCGGACATCTCCGAGGACGAAGACGAAATGCTCGACTGCACAGCCGCAGAACGCACGGAATTCAGCCGACTGGGCTGCCAGGTCCGCCTCGGTGGAGCCACCCAGCAGCTGCGCGTCACCGTGCCCAGCGACCAGGTCTAGCCATGGAACCACGCATCGTCATCATCGGGGCCGGGCACGCGGGAGTGCAGCTGGCGGCTTCCCTGCGCGAGGCAGGACACCGGGGCCCGCTCTCCCTGATAACCCAGGAAACTGAACTGCCCTATCAGCGCCCTCCGCTGTCCAAGGACTATGTTGCGGCGGATGCCGCGTCCGGGCCCCTGGCCCTGCGCCCGGAAAGCTTCTACGCCGAGCACGATATCGATTTGATCCCGGGGGCAAGGGTCGAATCCATCGACAGGGCCGCCGGCATCGTCACGCTCAGCACCGGCACCCAGCTGTCCTACGACCGCATGGTGATCGCCACCGGCGCCCGCAACCGCCCACTTGGCTGTGCCGGAAGCGAGCTGCCGGGAATTTACGGCCTGCGCACCTTGGATGATGCACGTACTCTCCAGCGCCGGCTGGCCGAGGCGCGCCGCGTGGTAGTCATCGGCGCGGGGTTCATCGGACTGGAGTTCGCCGCTGCGGCCAGGAAGCGCGGGCTGGAGGTCACAGTGCTGGAATTCGCCGCGCGCCCGCTGGGACGCGCAGCATCCGAGCCGCTGTCCGTCTGGTTTGCCGCGGCGCACCGCGGCAGCGGCATCAACCTGCGCTGCAACGAAGGCGTGGAGCGCATCGAAGCGCAAGATGGTCATCTTCAGGTCCTGTCCACTGCCGGACATGGTTACGAGGCAGACCTGGTGGTCTACGGCATCGGCGTCCTGCCCAATACGGAGCTCGCGGCGGATTCGGGGCTGGCCTGCGACAATGGCATCCTGGTGGATGCTTTCCTGCGCAGCTCGGATGAACGGATTTACGCCCTGGGCGACTGCGCAAACTTCCCTCTGGCTGCGACCTCGGAGCGGGCGCGGCTGGAATCCGTGCAGAACGCCAATGACCAAGCCCGGGCGCTTGCGCTCACCCTGACCGGCCAGCCAACCGAATACCGCGAGCTTCCCTGGTTCTGGAGCGTCCAAGGCGAACACCGGCTGCAGATCGCCGGGTTGTCCGCGCCAACCGATGACGCGGTGCTGCTGGGCGAGCCGAACACCGGCAAATTCTCCATCGCCCTGTTCCGCGACGGCGTCCTGGCCGCCGTGGAATCCGTCAACCGTCCCGCGGACCATATTTCCGCCCGAAAACTCCTCTCCAGCGGGACGCCAATCACCACGTCCATGCTGGAAGCGTCGGCCTCCTTGAAGGAGCTTGCCCGAAGCACCCCGATCCCGGCCTGATCCACGGCTGCCATGAACCGGACACTCCCACGAGGAGCCCGATGGTTCGCACTTGCACTGTTCGTTCACACATTCAGAGGTAACCCCGTGAGTACTGTTCCTCCCCGGCAACACGGCGCCACCGCCAGCCAGCGACGAGTCGCTTTTGCCACCATCATCGGCACCACCATCGAGTGGTACGACTTCTTCATCTACGCCACCTCGGCTGGTCTGGTCTTCGCCCACCTGTTCTTCGAACCCGCCGGTTCGCAGATCGGCCTGCTGCTCTCCTTTGCCAGCGTCGGCATCTCCTTCCTGTTCCGTCCGCTGGGTGCATTCCTGGCCGGTCACTTCGGCGACAAGATCGGCCGCAGGGCCATGCTGGTGCTCACGCTGACACTCATGGGTGCCTCCACCACGCTCATCGGCGTGCTGCCGACCTATGAGACCGCCGGCATCATCGCTCCGGTCCTGTTGCTGCTCTTGCGTATCCTGCAGGGTATTTCGGCGGGCGGCGAATGGGGTGGCGCCGTGCTGATGGCAGTTGAGCATGCGCCCACGAACCGCCGCGGTCGGGCTGGCGCCTACCCGCAGCTGGGTGTTCCGCTGGGCATGCTGCTGGCCTCGGCCATGATGGCACTGATGACCGGCGTGATTTCCCCCGGCGAGCAGTTCGTGGCCTGGGGTTGGCGCGTTCCGTTCCTGCTGAGCTTCGTGCTGGTCATAGTCGGATACTTCATCCGCCGCTCGGTCGACGAGTCGCCGGTGTTCGAGGAAATCGCCCAGAAGAAGGCCCAGACCCGGGTACCGATCGTCGTGCTGTTCAAGAAGCACTGGTTGCTGGTGCTGATCGCCGCGCTGGTCTTCGCCGGAAACAACGCCGCTGGCTACATGACCACCGGCGGGTTCCTGCAGGCCTACATGACCGATCCGGAAGGTCCGGTCGGCTTCAACCGGACCCAGGTGCTGCTAGCCGTGTCCTTCGGCGCAGTCATGTGGTTCGTCTTCACTCTGCTTTCCGGCTTGGTGGCCGACAAGATCGGCCGCAAGCGGACCTACCAGATCGGTTTCGTCAGCCAGCTGCTGTGCATCTTTCCGCTGTTCTGGCTGGTCAACACCGCAAGCCTGCCGCTGCTTTACCTGGCCTTTGCGCTGTTCGCGGTCGGGCTCGGTTTCTCCTACGGTCCGCAGGCGGCGCTGTACTCCGAGCTTTTCCCCGCCTCGGTGCGTTTCTCCGGAGTCTCGATCTCCTACGCCTTCGGTGCGATCCTGGGCGGCGCCTTCGCCCCGATGATCGCCACCGCCCTGGTGCAGGCGACCGGTGGTACGGACGCGGTGGCCTGGTACCTGATCGGGCTAACCGCCATCTCACTGGTTGCGGTTTCGCTGGTCCGCGACCGTAGCGGCATCGACCTGTCCATCAGCAACCAGGCCGAGCAGGAAGTGGGGGCGCTGGTATTCGACAAGCGCACCGCGGCGCAACCCGTAGCCCAGGACGCGCTGTAGGTCCAGGAAAGACCGCCACGCGCGCATACTAGAAAGCCGACAGCCCGCCAGTGATGAACTGGCGGGCTGTAGGTTTTGGTTTTTTCGCGTCTACTTCGCGGCGTTGCGCTCCGCGGCTTCCACCACGTTGTTCAGCAGCATCGCGCGGGTCATCGGGCCCACGCCGCCCGGATTCGGGGAGATCCAGCTGGCAACCTCGTACAGGGCCGGGTCGATATCGCCGGTGACCTTGCCGTCAACGCGGGAAACTCCCACGTCCAGCAGGATGGCGCCCGGCTTGGCGGTCTTGATCATGTGGGCCGAGCCGGCGGCGGCGATGACGACGTCGGCCTGCGCCAGCAGCTCGTCCAGGTTGGTGGTGCCGGTGTGCGCCAGGGTGACGGTGGCGTTCACGTCGCGGCGGGTCAGCAACAGTCCGACCGGGCGGCCAATGGTCACGCCGCGGCCGACAACCAGTACGTGCTTGCCGCTCAGGTCGATGTCGTGGCGGGCCAGCAGCTCGACGCAGCCCAGCGGGGTGCAGGGCAGCGGGGAGGTCATCGGGCGGTTCACGTTGGCGACCAGGCGGCCCAGGTTCATCGGGTGCAGGCCATCGGCGTCCTTAGCCGGGTCCATGGCTTCCAGGATGACGTCCTGGTCGATGTGCTTGGGCAGCGGCAGCTGCACGATGTAGCCGGTGCAGGCAGGGTTCTCGTTCAGCTCGCGCACCTTGGCCAGCAGCTCGTCCTGGGTGGTTTCCTCCGGCAGGTCCACGCGGATGGATTCGATGCCCACCTCGGCGCAGTCCTTGTGCTTGCCGCCCACGTACCAGGCCGAGCCAGGATCGTTGCCGACCAGAATGGTGCCCAGTCCGGTGCTGTGGCCTGCGGCCTTCAGCTTGGCAACGCGCTCGGTCAGTTCCTGCTTGATGGTGGCCGCGGTGGCCTTGCCGTCGAGAATGCGTGCGCTCACGCTCATCCTTCCGTAGGGGCCCTGTTGCCAAGGCAGGTGGTGTGCGAACCCAGGCGCGCGGCTCCCACGATTAGCTCCCCGGTGGTAGTCCACCAAACGCCAGTCACGGGTTCAATTCTATCCAATGCCCAGCCATAGCCCGTGTGACAACCGCCTCACGCGGAATGAAGGTCCTGCGGAACCGGTTACAGGGGTAAGGAGGCAGCAGTGTATTACCAGAACATCGTGATCGGTGCGGGGCAAGCGGGACTGTCCGCCGCATTCCATCTTCAGCGCCGGGGACTGAAGCCCTGGGAGGACTACGTGGTGCTGGATGCCAATCCGGGTCCGGGCGGCGCCTGGCAGCACCGCTGGCGCACGCTGACCCTGGGCAAGACCCACGCGGTGGCTTCGCTGCCCGAGTTCCCCTTCGATAACCAGGACCCGACCCGACCCGCTTCAGAGGTGGTCTCCGAATACTACGGCGCCTACGAGCGGGAGAAGAACCTGCCGGTGCGCCATGACGCCGAGGTCCTCGCGGTCACCCACGAGGACGGCATCTTCACGGTGCAGCTGGCCGAGGGAAGCACGCTGCAAGCGCGCAGCATCATCAACGCGACCGGCACCTGGACCAACCCCAACTGGCCAAGCTATCCGGGCCGCTTCGGCGGCCCGCAGGTGCACACCAATGGCTTCATCGGCCCTGAGCAGTTCGCCGGCCAGCGCGTCCTGGTGGTGGGCGGCGGCGCCAGCGCTACCCAGTTCATCGTGCAGCTGCGCGCTGCCGGCGTGGACACCCTGTGGTCCACCCGATCCGAGCCGGACTGGCGCACGCCGAGCGCCGACTGGGGCATCCAGGTGGAGCGCGAGGTCAACGAGCGTACCCGCGCGGGCCTGCCGCCGAAGTCGGTGGTGGGCGCCACCGGACTGATGCTGAACCCGGTGATGCAGGCGGCCATCGACTCCGGTGCGCTGGTTTCCCGTGGAAAGATCGACTTCCTGGGCCCGCACAGCGTGCACTTCCAGAACGGCAGCACCGAGCCAATCGACGCCATCCTCTGGGCCACCGGATTCCGCCATGCGCACGACCACCTGCGCCCATTGCACCTGCACACGCAAGCCGGCGGCATCCTGATCGCCGAGGATTCGGTCAGCGCGGTTGAGCTTCCGGGTATGTACTTCGTCGGCTACGGTGCCTCGGCCTCCACGCTGGGCGCCACCCGTGCCGGGCGCAAGGCCGCGGTTGCAGCCAGCAAGTTCCTGGCGGCTGTCCCGGCATAGGCTTCCGGGCTATTTCTTGCTCAGCGTGGTGACCAGAGAGGTGTAGCCGGGTTTCGAGGCGCTCACCCACACGGTCAGTGTCTTGCCCGCATCGGCCTTGGTTACCTTGTAGCTGGGTTTGGTGGCCTTGGAAATGATCTTCCCCGAGCGCAACCATTGGTAGGAGACCTTCACGTTTTTCGTGTTGTAGCTGCCGGCAGTGGCCTTCAGGGTCTTGCCGGTGGCCTTCTTCCCGGTGATCACCGGCTTCTTGACGACCTTCAGCTTGATGGACGCGACCTTGCCGGTCGCCGTGCTTGACACGGTTTTGGTGGTGTAGTTGGTTTTGGAGTACTTCACCGAGACCGAGATCCGCTGGTTCTGGTCCGCCGGCGTGAGCGTGTAGCTCTTCGAGGTGGCGCCCTTGATGGCCCTGCCGCTGCGCAGCCACTGGTATGTGGTGGACTGGGCGGCGGGAGCCGGTGCAGCGGCCTTGGCGCTGAGCTTTGAGCCGACCCGTGCAGTTCCGGTGACCTTCGGCTTGGCCACAGTGAACGTGCCCTTGACGACCTTGATCGCGGTGCTGTCCTGCATCTGCACCCAGTCGCCGTCCGCCGCGTCGAGGGTGGCCCGCACCGAGATCTTGCGGTTGGCATAGGACGCCGGAGGAGTATAGGTTTTCGCCGTGGCCCCAGAAATCATCTGGCCGTCGACCAGCCACTGGTAGCTGCGCGAGAAATCGGGGAAATAGGACGCGTCAACGGCGGCGGTGAGCTTCTGCCCGACGATCTTGCCTCCGCTGATCTTCGGCTTGGCAATCGATGCCACCGTGGCGGCGATCGGCGCCCCGTAGGTGATCGTGCCCTGCGTCGCGGGCACCCACACCTCGCCGAACTGCATGACCGAGGTGGTCTGGTAGTCCAGCGCAATCACCGTATTGACGTCCTCGCGCCCCAGCGCATAGGTCTCCCCCACCGCACCGGGAATCGGCGTCCCGTTGCGGGTCCACTGCAGGGACCAGTACGGGTAGTTGGTCGGCGGGACCAGCAGGATATCTCCCACGACAGCCGCGTTGTGGCCCTCCAGCGACGGGTTCTGGCTCAGCTTGATGCGGCCGACCCTCGCGGTGTCGCGCACGCCGACCCGCCAGCTGGCTGCGTAGCTGACCGATGTCAGGTTCGGCATTCCCGGGACCACCGCCTCGTCGTCGGTGAGGGCTGCGCTCAACCCCGTGTACCCGGCCTTGTGCGCGGTGAAGCCGGTGGGGCTGATCTGGTCCAGGACTCGTCCGTAGAAGGAGCGCTCCCGCGGCGTGAGCACCGTGCCCTCCACCGTGACCAGCGGTTCGATCTGCGCGCTGTCACCGACCTTCAGCTCGATTTCTGGCCTGCTGTAGCTGGCGAGATCCAGCACTTGAAGCTTGGTCAGGTTCTTGGCCCAGCGGTAGTCGGTCGGGCTGGTCGCCAGCACTTCCAGTTCCTTCAGGCCGGACAGCTTGCCCAGCCCTGCCAGCTGCACCTTTTGCCCTTCGGGGAAGACCAGGGACAGGGTTTCCAGCGCCGGTAGCTTGGCAAGTTCCGGGATCACCTCCTGCGGAGCCTTGTCGATCCGGACCTGTTGCAGCTGGGGGTTGGCCGCCAGGACTTCGAGTCCGCCCAGCACCTGCCCCTTCTTGGTGTCGACGCCGATCCACTGGATGTCGCCGGTCATCGGCAATTCCTGCAGCGATGCAACGTTTTTGCAGTACAGGCCCACCACGACGCTGCTGGCCTCGTCAGTGTACTCGTTGCAGTCAGCGGTGCTGGTAGCACCCTGCGCCGCGGGCACGAGCCCTGAGATGACCAGGGCGGCGACGCCGAGTACCGACGCGCAACGATGCAGCAGCTTCATGTGTTTCCCCAAGAATGAAAGCGACAAAATTTATAGTCATCATGCCACAGTTCCGGTCGGTACTAACTATCAATGCCAAGGGTGTTTTCAAAGGTGCATCAACCACTTCGAGCAGATACGGAAAACTACTGATGGCCAAGCATTCCCGATGCATAGCTGTGTAACCCGGCCGAGACGAATGTGCGCGCAGGGCATTAGACGGTTAACCTCAATGCATGAACAAGTACACCGTCACCCTGTCCTGCGTAGATCGTCCCGGCATCGTCCATGCCATTTCCGGAGGTCTGCTGGGTGCCGGTTGCAACATCACCGAGTCCCAGCAATACGAGTCCCCCGAGTCCGGAACCTTCTTCATGCGCATCGAGGTGGCAACCGAGCAGTCCCTGGTGCAGGTGCGTGCGGCGCTGGCTCCCATCCGCGACGAGTTCCACATGTCGCTGCGCGTGGACGACACCACCGCACGCACCCGAACGCTGATCATGTGCTCCAAGGCCGGGCATGCGCTGAACGATCTGCTGTTCGCCCAGCGCGCCGGCACCTTGGCCATCGATATCCCGGTCATCGTCTCCAACCACCTGGACCTGAAGTCCATGGCCGAGTTCTACGGCGTGGACTTCGTCCACCTTCCGGTCACCCCCTCCAACAAGTCGCAGGCCGAGGCCGAGCTGCTGAAGCTGGTTGACGACTACGACATCGAGCTCGTGGTGCTCGCCCGCTACATGCAGATCCTCTCCGATTCGCTGTGCCAGCGCATGGAGGGACGGGTCATCAACATCCACCACTCGTTCCTGCCGTCCTTCAAGGGCGCCAAGCCCTACCACCAGGCCTACGCCCGCGGCGTGAAGCTGATCGGCGCCACCGCCCACTATGTCACCTCGGATCTGGACGAGGGCCCGATCATCGACCAGGAAGTCACTCAGGTGAGCCACGCACGCACTCCGGAGCAGCTGGTGGCCCTGGGCCGCAGCGTCGAGGGCCGCACGCTGACCCGCGCCGTGCAGTGGCACGCTGAGCACCGCGTCATGCTGGACGGCCAGCGAACCATCGTCTTCTCGTAATAGTCGCAGGGTCCTATCCGCCCCTATTACAGTGGTGCCATGACTCACATTATTACCATCGACAGCCATACGCCGCAGGTTGGGCAGGATGTTTTCACCGCCCCTACCGCTACCCTGAGCGGCGACGTGGTGATGGGCGATCGTTCCAGCGCGTTCTACGGCGTTTCCGTGCGCGGAGACTCGGCGCCGATCCGCGTGGGCGAAGGCAGCAACCTGCAGGACAACGTGGTGCTGCACGCCGACACCGGATACCCCTGCACCGTGGGCGCAGGGGTGTCCGTCGGGCACAGCGCAGTGGTCCACGGGGCCACCGTGGGTGACGGCTGCCTAGTGGGCATGAGCGCCACCATCATGAACGGCTCGGTCATCGGCGAGCAGTCGCTGGTGGCCGCCGGAGCCCTGGTGCTTGAAGGCACTCAGGTTCCGCCGCGTTCGCTGGTGGCCGGTGTCCCGGCCAAGGTGCGCCGCGAACTGACCGAGGAAGAGGTCGCCGGACTGAAGAAGAACGCCGACACCTATCTGGGCCTGGCCGCCAAGCATCTGGTCGCCAATTCCTGATCCGCGGCGGGCCGGCTGCCCTATCCGCGTTCCACGGGCAGCCACAGCTCGCAGGTGGCGGTGCTGAAGTCCTCGGACCGCTCAAGCACCGCCACGATGGACGGCCCCTCGCGCAGCAGCCACGGGTTCGACGGGAACCACTGCGTAGCGGTGGAAGCCCAGACGTTCTGCAAGGCCGCAGGGTAGGGTCCCGACGTGCGGAACACCGCCCAGGTCCCGGCGGGAACCATGATGGCATCCAGGTCCTCTGGCACGTTCCCATCCAGCATCGCGACACCGTGCAGGTACGTGAGCTCGGTGCCCTCCCGGTAGTCTGCATCCACATCCGCGCTGACCTGGAGCAGGCCTGCCGGCCCGGTGTTGCCCAACTCCTTGAGCCGGGCATGCTCGCTGACTGGCAACGAGGCGATATGGGCCTGGATCTGCGGGTTGGCCCCTTCGTGGATCAATTGCACACGGGCAGCGTGGCCCACCAGCTTGAATTCCGGGCGTTCAACAATTCGGGCATCCATGGGGACACTCCCTTCGACGGTCAGGCTGAACCTGAGTATTGGTTGGCTTCGAAGGGGGCCGCCATCACGGCGGACATCGCCCGGGCCCGCACCGTGCACCGCACGGAACGCCCGGCCGAAGGCCTCTGCCGAGCCGTAGCCATAGCGCACGGCAAGGCCCAGCAGATCCTGGCCTTCCAGCAAGTCTGCAGCCGCCACCGTCATGCGCCGACGGCGCACATACTCGGACAGCGGCATTCCTGCCAGCGAAGAGAACATGCGGCGCACGTGGTACACGGTGGTACCCGAGCCCGCCAGCAACTGGCCGAAATCAATCTCGGCATCAAGGTGCTGTTCGATCTGCTCCATGAGCCGATTCAGAATTCCGCTCATGTTCCCACCCTTCACCATCCACTATCCCGAGGGGAAGCATAGTCGCGCCCGACTTTTGCGGTTCGTTCAGATCAGGTCGTCCGATGGCACCAGCTTGCGACAGCAGTCAGTACGGGGCGTATCACTGCATGTTGTGTTGCGTGCCGGTTCCGGCTTTCCCGCGCCGGGGCGGTTCCGCGAGGCATCATGAACTGCAAAATCTGGCACGTGTTGCCATGCCTGCCGCCGCTCGAGCGCTGACCACCGGCGGCCTCACCGTCGCGGCGCTTCCGACACAGGCCGGTTTCTCCAGCCTGCACTCCAGGGAATACAAGACTTCTGATGCCGGTAACACCAAACGCCTTACCATGAATTCATCATGGACTGACGCCAGCCAATGCTTTATCTACTACGCTACTGAAGGCTACGATAATCGGATCGGACCTAAGATGTTGAAATTCTCCGTCACCGTCCGATGCATCGTTTCCCCCTCCATATGGCTACGACCGCAGAGATAGTCGATGACACAGAATTGAGAAACCACACGCGTGGGTACTTTCACAGGCGCTTTCGGGCTGGAAATCTCTGTAACCCTGGCGCTATCTGGCCTGCCGGTAGGGGCCCATTTGACCACCATTCCCGACGGTTATCGATTGATAAACTGGGCCGTCCCATTCGCAGGAGGCATGCGATGCATACCGCCGGTAACACGACCCCCTTCAGCATAGGAGCGGAAGCCAATCACTCCGACGTCATGACGTACCCAACCCAATGGGACCCAACATCAAGCGCGTTCTCATAGACTGCTTGGATGGTGAAGACGTATGAAAAGACGCAAATGGTGGCAGCGCTCTTCGTGACTGCCCTGTCTGCTTTCGGAGCATGGCACTTTTCTGAGCCAGCCCTCACTTCCGTCCCAAAGCTGAATATGCCCGGTGCGATTTTCGTCGGCGTGAAGCATGGATCAGCATCGGCGCCCGTCCGCGTGGATATTGACTTGCGCTTCTACCCTTCTCCGAACCTGACTAAATTCGACATGGTCCTGAAAGGAGATAGCGCCGCTGCTGTGCCGCCAGACCAAGCCGGGGAGCTGATGGTTGGGTTTTGTGGAGCGATGAAGGACGTTCATCTGCGCAAGACGAGCAACGGCGAAGAGCTCAGATTTGCGCCTCCGATACCGCCGACGGATTCGAATCCGAGGGTAAGTGGGATCGGACTCGAATTTTCAATTGATGACGACTGCGTTATGACCCGTATCTGGCCAACGGATTTCCGGGATACGACCATCGGAGAAGCTGGTATGGGCTGGGCTGTGTCTCTCCAAGGCAATACGTCTGCGCCCACTGAAGCCTTTGCGGGATCCCATCATCGCTATGCCTTCCCTCGTATCGCTACCATGACATTGCCCGCTGTCACTGACCTTCTGGACATTCAGTCGGTAGCTACTGAATCTGTGGTCAGCATCCAACCCAGAGATCTCCCAGCCGAGTACGTACCGACCATCTCAAGCCCACAGGTAGTAGACCCGACTGCTCCCACATGGAGGCTTCCCATTCGAAGTGCTGACACCAGCGCGGGATTTCGGTTAGCCGGCATCGACCAGCAAGAGGAGACAAACGTCCAGCGCAAGCTCTTCCTCGCCTCCGCAGCGGCCGGTATCACCGGGGGTGGTTTGATCTGGCTAGTTGGAACCATAGGCCCTGTGTTCAATAAAGTTGTCCAGAACCGACGGAATCGCAGAGCACCTGCAGCAGACGTGGCAGGAGAACTGACGCCGGATCTAGGCAGTAGGACCGATGTCCCGGATTCTTCTGCCTACCCCCGCTTATTCACAGCATCCGCGCTTCTATTCCTTGCTGGATCTACAGTAGCTTGGGCGATCAGGAAACTCAGGCGTTAGCTCCAAGGTGTTGCCACCGCGCAAAGAATGAGAGGTCACTCATGTTCGATGGCACTGGTCGGTGAGCTACGGATTGGCCACGGCGACGGCGTTCTCGGACTTCACGAGGCCGCCAGCGACCGACATGGTGACGAAAATCGGAGCGGCAGGAAGATCAATTACATTAATGATCTCCAGAGTTATGTGCTTCATACACCCACGCTAGGACTACCGAGGGTCCGTTGCGCTCATCCGAACCACTAACGGCGGATGGCTATGGTGCCCGTAAACCGGTCGCCCTACATGGCTAGCTGGCCGTTCTCAGCGTCCCAGACCTACCCCGGCCTCCGTTGAGGATTGCGGTACCCACGCGAGTGGCTTTCAACGTCATTGGATTCTTCAAGAGACATGAGACCTATTTTCCATGGCGGCATGCTGCAGGACACCTGTGTTCTTGACCAGCAACACAATAGCCAGCAAATCCAGAACGACAACCATCAGCACGGAACCGTGCGCTGCCAACCACATCAATTCCGAGTTCGGAAGCATCTGGCCCGGATCAATACTGGATTCCGATTCCATGCGGCCAATGGCGGCGCTGTCGGCAATCAGCCACAAGGCAAAGAAGGCCAGCACGGTGATGTTCAAACCGACCATGTCCACCGCACCCGCGATGCCAAGTGTTTTCATTGGATTTTGCGACCTGTTCGGCTCCCGGAATGCAGTTGTCATTTTGGTTCCCCAATCACAGTTACCGGAGATCATCGCATTTGGAACCCAGTATTCCGTGCATGGCGCGCACCACAGGAGAGAATTAACTGAGCCGTGCCAACGATTTGCCGTCGACGCGAGCTTTCCGGTGCGGAAGACCACCGGACAATCTTCTGACGGCAGATCAAGCGGTAGCAAAGCTCTGGTGCTGAATACTGCCGGCCCTGGACGCCTTTGCTGCTGCAGCGAACCCGCGTTCCAGGTCGCCCAACAGGTCGTCGGCTTCCTCGATGCCCACCGACAGCCGCACCAGATTCGCAGGGATTTCCAGCGGGGTGCCGATCAACGACGCATGGGTCATTTCCCGCGGATAGCAGACCAGGGATTCCACCCCGCCCAGCGACACCGAGAGCTGGAAGAGCTCCATAGACTCGGCGAAGGCGCGGGCGGCTGCCTCGTCAGCCAACTGCAGCGAGAGGATCCCGCCGAAGTCCCGCTGCTGCCGGGTGGCGAGCTCGTGTCCTGGATGCCCGGGCAGCCCCGGGTAGTAGACACGAGTGACATCCGGCCGGTCCTCCAGCCATCCGGCCAGCGTTGAGGCGGTGGTGCAGTGGCGTTCCATGCGCAGGCCCAGGGTCTTCAGCCCGCGCGAGGCCAGGTAGTTGTCCTGCGGCCCGGACACCGCGCCGCCGGCGAACTGTTGGTAGCCCACGGCCTCGGCCAGCGACTGCCCGCGGTGCAGGTGCTCCCCCACGATCACCGCGCCGCCAAGCACGTCCGAGTGCCCGCCGATGTACTTGGTGGTCGAGTGCACCACCGCGTGCGCGCCGAATTCCAGCGGACGCTGCAGGTACGGGGTGGCGAAGGTGTTGTCCACGACTAGCAGCGCGCCGGCTTCTGCGGCCACGGAGGCCCAGCCTGCCAGATCAGCGATGCCCAGCAGCGGGTTGGAGGGGGTTTCCACCCACAGCAGCGCGGTGTTCGGGCGCAGCGCTGCGCGCACCGCATCGAGGTTGGTGATGTCCACGGCGCTGGCGGTGATGCCCCACTTGTGGTGCAGGCGGGTGATCAGCCGGTTGGTGCCGCCGTAGCCGTCGGCGCCCAGCACGATGTGGTCGCCCGGGGCGAGCAGCGCCCGCAGCAGCGCGTCTTCCGCCGCGATCCCGGAGGCGAAGGAGAAGCCTGCGGCTCCGCCTTCCAGCGCGGTGAGCTGGGTTTCGAACCCGTTGCGGGTCGGGTTCGAGCCGCGGGAGTACTCGTGGCCGGCACGCAGCACGTTGATGCCGTCCTGGATGAAGGTGCTGGTCTGGTAGATCGGAGGGATCACCGCACCGGTGTGCGGATCCTTTTCCTGGCCGGCGTGCACCGCCAGCGTATTGAAGCCGCTCATGCGAAGCTCTCCTCTCGGGTCGCGGCCTGGGCCGCGTTCAGCGCGCGGTCCAGGTCGCGGATCAAGTCTGCGGGGTCTTCCAGCCCTACCGAGATCCGCAGCACCGCGCGGTTCAGGCCCGCGTCGGCCAGCTGCGTTTCGGAGAGACGACAGTGGGTCATGGTGGCCGGGTGGGCGATCATGGTGCGGGTGTCGCCAATGTTGGCGGCCAGCACAATCACCTCCAGGCTGTCGATGAACGCGGAAACCAGGGTCTCGTCATGCAGCTCCACCGCCAGCACGCTGCCGGTGCCGCGCGGGAAGAAGCGCTTGGCCCGTTCAAAGTGCGGGTGCCCGGGACGGCTGGGGTGGTGCACCTGCGCCACCGCGGGGTGGGCCTGCAGGAAGTTTGCCAGCAGCAGCAGGTTCTGCTGCGCCGCGGCGGTGCGCACTGACAGCGTTTCGATGCCGGTCAGGATGCCATGGGCGCTGGCCGCCGGCAGGGTCGGGCCCAAGTCGTGCAGGAACTTGGAACGCACCAGCATTGAATAGGCTCCGGCCCCGTAGCGTTCGAGCAGCGAGGTGCCGGCGTAGCGGGCCCGCGGCGCAGCGATCTGCGCCCAGCGGGCCGGGTCCGAGAAATCGAAAGTCCCGGAATCCACGACTACGCCGCCAAGCGCCTGGCCGTGGCCTGCCAGGGCTTTGGTGGCCGAGTGCACTACGATGTCCGCGCCGTGCAGCAGTGGCCTGAAGTTGGCCGGAGTGGCCAAGGTGTTGTCAACGACCACCGGGATGTTGTGGCGGTGGGCGATCTCGCTGAGCGCCGGCAGGTCCGGCAGCGTGGACAGTGGGTTGGTGACCGATTCAAGGAAGAACGCGCGGGTGTCTTCTTCAATGGCGGCCTCCCAGGCCGCCGGGTCGTCCGGGTCCACGAAGCTGATGCGGATGCCGAAGTCGTTGAATGAATCGGTGAGCAGGTCAACCGTGCCTCCGTAGAGCTGGCTGGAGGCGATGATGTGCTTCGGGCCCTGGGTCAGCGCCAGCAGCGCCAGCGCCACGGCGGCCTGGCCGGTGGCGGTGGCCACCGCAAAGGCTCCGGCCTCCAGGGCCGCGGCGCGCTGCTCGAATACCGATACCGTGGGGTTCCCGGTGCGCGAGTAGGTGAAGCCCGTCTGGCGCAGCGCGAACTTCTCCACCGCATCCGCGTGCGAGGGAAATTCGTAGGCCGCGGAAGAATACAGCGGCACGGTCAGCGGTCGGTAGTCCCCGCTCGGGGTGTATCCGGCGTGGATCGCCGCGGTTGACTGCTGTGCGAGGTCTCGTGGCTGGGCCATGGCAGTACTCCTTCTCGTTGTGTAGTCCACGAGAGAGTGCACCGAACACGGTGCCGCGCACCGCCGGCGCCAGACCGATTACCGGCCTGGACATCACGGTACGAGGCACAGCGCCGCGGTTCATCACGCGGCTCGGAGCTGCTCCATCGTTCCTGGCATTAGCACCTTTCGGTTTCCCGATGGTTGCTGCGACGTCGACGAGCCAGATCTCTTAGTCGCTCTTGATGGGTAGGTAGTTCCATGGTTGGGCACCGGCACCGCCAGGCGCAAGCGGGAGTGCGGCCGACGCTTCATGCAGCGCCGCGGCCCGTCATATGTCGCGGTTTCGTCATGCTGGGCATGGCCCCGTATGGCCTTTGTGACGCGCCAAATGAGGCAAAAACCCCTGGATTCCAGGGATTAGGGGTTTATATGTGTCGCGTGAGGACGAATTGAAGACGCACTATGACGTTTCAGCCCAGCAGGTGCACGTCGAACTCAGAGACCA
Organism: Arthrobacter sp. AG1021; assembly: GCF_003633665.1. Lineage (NCBI taxonomy): Bacteria > Bacillati > Actinomycetota > Actinomycetes > Micrococcales > Micrococcaceae > Arthrobacter > Arthrobacter sp. AG1021. The sequence goes on from NZ_RBLB01000007.1 coordinate 519,280, forward strand.
CCGAGCGCACTTCCTCAAGGTAACGCTGGGCCTGTTCGGTCAGCGGAATCGCAGCGTGGTCGATCCAGCCGATCTCGATCCGCTCGTCGATGTCCAGCGGGATGGCAACGATGGAGGGGTCCAGCTCGTCGCTGATGATGCCTGTGGAGATCGTGTACCCGCCCAAGCCGATCATGAGGTTGAAGATGGTCGCACGGTCCGAGACCCTGATCTCGCGCTTGCTGGAGAGGGTGGAGAGGATTTCCTCGGCGAAGTAGAAGGAGTTGTTCGCGCCCTGGTCGAAGGTCAGCCGCGGCAGGTCCTCGAGATCCTCCAAGGTGGCGCGCCGGCGGGATGCCAGCGGGTTGGTGCGCGAGATGAAGATGTGCGGATCTGCCAGGAACAGCGGGTGGAACACCAGCCGGGATTCGCGCAGCAGCTTGTCGATGACCTTGCGGTTGAAGTCGTTGCGGTAGAGGATGCCGATTTCGCTGCGTAGCGTGCGCACGTCCTCGATGATCTCCTCGGTGCGGGTCTCGCGCAGCGAGAACTCGTATTCCTCGGCCCCGCTGGCCTGGACCATGCGCACGAACGCATCCACGGAGAACGAGTAGTGCTGGGTCGAGATGCCCAGCAGGCGGCGGGAGGGCGGGCGGCCCAGGTAGCGATGTTCCAGCAGCTGCACCTGTTCGAGCACCTGGCGGGCGTAGCCCAGGAACTCGGCACCCTCCACGGTGAGCGTCACGCCCTTGGCCGAGCGCACCAGCAGCGTGCGCCCCAGACGGGCTTCGAGCTCCTTCATCGCCGAGGACATGCTCGGCTGGGCCACGTAGAGCAGGTCGGCTGCCGCGGAGATCGATCCCTCGGTTGCGACCGCGGTGAAGTAGCGAAGCTGTTGCAGCGTCAGGCCGCTTGCCTTTTGAACCATAGGTTGAGTCTATATCAACCCATAGTTAGCCCCAGTTACCCGATATCGAAAAAGGCCCTGCATGATGGAGGCATCCACTTGATTCAGGCCTGTCCAGGCCCATGAGCAACAGATTGGCCGCCATGGCAGACGCATTGACCTTCAGCATTTCCAGCACCGATTTCAACCAGGACTACACTCCAGCCGAGAGTTCGCGCATCACCACGAACTTCGCGAATCTGGCCCACGGCGAGAACCGCCGGGAGAACCTGGGCAACGCGCTGACGATGATCGACCGGCGCCTGAATTCCCTGATGCACTGGGACAATCCGGACGGCGAGCGCTTCACGCTCCAGCTGGAAATCATCTCCGCCAACGTGCACTTCGACTCGGCGCAGGGGGCGCAGGACTTCCCGCTGCTGGAGGTGCTGAACACCAGCATCCTGGACCGGTACACCGGGACGAGCACCCACGGCATCGTGGGCAACAATTTCTCCTCCTACGTACGGGACTACGACTTCAGCGTGCTGCTGCCGGCAACTGCCGACGCTTCCGGCAAGCCGGTGGTCCCGGAAGATTTCGGTGAGCTGCACGGCCGGCTTTTCCAGCATTTCCTTGATTCGGAGGCCTACCGCCAGCGCTTCGAGCAGCTGCCGGTGATCTGCATCAGCGTCTCCACCTCCAAGACCTACCGCCGCACCGGCAACAGCCACCCGGTGCTGGGCCTGGAATACCAGCAGGACGACTACTCGCTGACCGACGAGTACTTCGCCAAGATGGGCCTGCGCGTGCGCTACTTCATGCCCGCCGGCTCCGTTGCCCCGCTGGCCTTCTACTTCCGCGGCGACCTGCTGAACGACTACACCAACCTGCAGCTGTCCAGCACGATTGCCACCATGGAGACCTTCCAGAAGATCTACCGTCCGGAGATCTACAACGCGAACTCCCCCGCTCCTGCGGTCTACCGTCCAAGCCTTGGCGCGCAGGACTTCTCGCGCACCCAGGTTTCCTACGACCGCGAGGAACGTACCCGCCTGGGCGCAAGCCAGGGCAGGTACACCGAAGAGCACTTCATCACCCCGAACCGCGAACTGCTGAACGCCTGGGCCGCCGGCTACGCTGTCCCCGCCGCCTAAGCACCCCTGAACACCTCACGAACTCAAAGGACCAGTTATGACCAATACCCTGCTTCCCACCTCCATCGTCGGTAGCCTGCCCAAGCCTTCCTGGCTCTCGGAAACCGAGACCCTGTGGTCGCCGTGGAAGCTTGAGGGGGCGGCGCTGGCCGAGGGCAAGCAGGACGCGATGCGCGCCGCGGTGCTGGAGCAGACTCGGCGCGGGATCGACATCATTTCCGACGGCGAGCAGACCCGCCAGCACTTCGTCACTACCTTCATCGAGCATCTGTCAGGTGTTGACTTCGAGAACAAGCAGACTGTGCTGATCCGCGACCGCTACGAGGCCAACGTGCCCAGCGTAGTCGGCGCAGTGGAGCGCAAGGCCCCGGTGTTCGTGGAGGATGCGAAGTTCCTGCGCACGCTGACCGACCGCCAGATCAAGTGGACCCTGCCCGGCCCGATGACCATGGTGGACACCCTGCACGACGCCTACTACGGCAGCCGCGAGAAGCTGGCCTGGGAGTTCGCCGCCATCTTGAACCAGGAGGCCAAGGAGCTGGAAGCCGCAGGCGTGGATGTCATCCAGTTCGACGAGCCGGCATTCAACGTCTTCTTCGACGAGGTGGCCGACTGGGGCGTGGCAGCACTGGAACGCGCTTGCGAAGGCCTGAAGGCCGAGACCGTGGCGCATATCTGCTTCGGCTACGGCATCAAGGCGAACAACGACTGGAAGGCGACCCTAGGCACCCAGTGGCGCCACTACGAGAAGTCCTTCCCGATGCTGCAGCGTTCCTCGATCGACACCATTTCGCTGGAATCCCACCGATCGAACGTCCCGCTGGAGATCGTGGAGCTGGTGCGCGGCAAGCGGGTCATGCTCGGAGCGATTGACGTGGCGAACCAGCAGATCGAGACCCCTGACGAAGTGGCGGAAACCCTGCGCAAGGCGCTTGCGTACGTGGATGCCGACAAGCTCATCCCGAGCACCAACTGCGGTATGGCGCCGTTCCCGCGTGATGTGGCGCTGGCCAAGCTCAGTGCGCTGAGCGCTGGAGCCGCCGTGCTGCGCGAGGAGCTTGTCGGCGCCTGCGTTTAAACCGCGGTGGCGGCGCCACCGATGTAGGCCAGGGCCCGGTGGCGCTGACCGAGTCCTTGGTGGCATCAGTGAGCGCGCAGCCGCCGCTACTGCTGTACTCAATTTCCGCACTGTCCGCGGCCTCCGGAGCGCTCGCAAACGCTGAAATGGCATGTTGTGCATTTTCTGGATGCCCAAGACATCGGCGTGGCTAAGTTAGGCACAACCAGCGGCATCGACAGATTTGCCCCTGGCCCAGTCCTGGAGCACGCTGGAGTGCAGCGAAACCGTATATGACGGCGTTCAGGCCTGGGTGCACTGTGAGGTTACCGAACACGTGCAGGCTGGAAAATCCACGATATACGTCGCACGAGCTATGGAGTCGCATATCGACCGTGACGTAGCACCGGATCGGCGAACATTTCCAGCTCGACATCTGAAAGTCGCCACAACACAGAACCAATATTCCAGAGATCAAACTCATCAGTTTTACGGTGTAAAAGCACGCAACTTTTAAGGTCATAGAAACGCTGGGATTTCATAGCGTTCCTTGACCTCGAACAGCTCCCGAGTACTCAGCGAATGCGATTCCGTTGCTCGGCCCTTGTCAGGCGCTCGTAGAGGTACGGCTCGGCCGCGCAAAGTTCATTTTCTATGCGCTCTGCCAGATTTTCATCGTCGATGACAACGCCGAGTTCCACGTTTCCATACTCGGCGCTCCAGCTGAAGTTTGCACTTGTGATGACGATAAATCGGTGGTCGATGGACACGAACTTCGCATGGTTTCGGACAGGTTTGCCACCGAACCGTTTTGTTTGTAGCACTGTGCCTGGAGACAGCCACCACGCCACGTCAACGGCGCTCGGACCTTTTCCGCCAGTGTTGGCCTCCGCATCGATGTAGACGCGGACTGACATTCCAGGTCGATTCGCGGCGTCGTGGAGCGCAGTCCACATGCCTGAAGTCTTCTGGAAGTTGAAAGTCGAACACACAACTGACCGTTGAGCCCCCTCAACCAACGCCACCAAGGATGTCGTCAATGCACCCAACCCAAAGACATGGCCCGGCGATGTCCACAACGTTTCGACCGCACGAGTCGTGGACCGGGCACCTTCAACACCGCGCAGCACCGCCGCCACAAGGTCCCCTTCGAAGCGTAGGCCCACAGCGGCAAGAATGCTAGTGACCTCTAATCGCTTGGTTACATCGATCGCCCCAACGGCCGATGTCAAGCTTTCCCCATCCTCCAGTGCCTCTGCAACCAAGCCTGCTTCAGTTCCTGTGAGCAAAACTCCGAGGTGGCGTAACGCGTCTGCTCTGCTCTGGAACCCCTCAGCTGAAAAAGCCAAGTCCCACCGACCCAGGCAAATCGACAAGGAATCTGCGGTCGAGGAAGCGGTTGGCTCGCTCACACGAGGTCTCGGAAGCCATGGCGCAGGTGTGACATGCGGCCCCGTGAAGGAACTCTTCGGGTTCCTTCGGAGTCCGGTGCGCGCACACCGGGTCCGACGAGCACCGAAGCGCGCGTTCAAGTGCTCGGCTCATAGCCCGTTCCAAGTTGACACGGGAGCTCAGCTGGACCAGCCCGCCGAGTGTACCGTCGGAATCCGAGGCGGTCGTCACGATCAGCAGTCCCGCAGCAGCCGGACGGTTTTCTTCCTTGTTTTCCTTCCAAGCATAGATCCGTTCGGATAGCGAGGCCGCGGAGTATCCCGCATACATGGCCATCTCCCGGATGAGTACGTGGGCTAGGGTATGTATCAGCCAGTAGCGCGCAGGCCGGAATCGAGTCTCGGGCCCGACATCTTTGGCTGTGTCCGAGAAACGGGCGTTGAAGTTGCGTTCGTGCGCGGCACGATGGGCCTCCCACAGGTCGGTCGACTCAATCTTCGCTTCCCAAGTAGCCACTTCTTCTTCATCAAGCTGAAGGTAGATGCCTTCACCGCGATCTTCCGTGGCTACCGTCCATGTAGGGTGGCCGCTGCGCGTCAGTCGGACCAGACGCTGGCCGATATCGTTGGCGCGTTCCATCTCGTCAATGCGGGTGAAACCGAGGACTGCGTTGACTTTTCGCAGTTTATCGATTGCCATGACGCGAGTGACGTGCCGATCGACTAGGTCTGGGTGAATTCCCCCCTCGGGTGGAGATAGTACCAAGCCGCTTTGCTCATCAGCTTTGTGCAACTTGCCGAGTGGATCTCGTTGTAGGAAGTTCCATTCAGGCACAAGCAGACTGACGGGATCGAAATTCCGTCTCTGTTCGGCAAGTTCCTCCTCCGAGGGGGGCGGTTCCAACAGATGGGCGATTGCTGCTGCCAGCTCATCATCAGGGAGGTCGAATAACGGCGATTCTTCTTCGTCCAGGTATTCGCGCCATTTCTCGAGGTTATTCCCATATTTCTCAACGCGCTTTTGCCCTACGACTTTAAGAAGTTCCGCTGCTATCGTCTCATGGGTCTTGGCGGTTGCCTCAGGCATGACAATGATGGAGAGGGTTGCGGGGAACCACAGGTTTGAGGCACCTAGGAGCATGAGCTTGGTGGCGTTGGGGCAGCCATCCTTGTCGAACAAACCCAAATGCGGGTGACGGCCACGACAGCGGGGAATCTTGGCAGCGCCAGCTTCACCCTGAGCCTGATTCATCGGACGTTTCAGACCGCAGGCTCGGCACTCAATCGTTGCCGATGCCCCCTTGCCCAAGGCCTGGTCATGCATGGCCAAGCTAGGAATATTTGCTTCGGTGCACTGGGCCCCCTCATGCACCCACCAGTCGTAGGGGAACTCGTCGAGGTGTCCGTCGGGGCAAGCAAGCAGATACCGAGCAGGAACAGCCGGCATCGGCTTTTTTGAGATTTTACCCTTGCGACCGGGGCACTTCTCGTGTTCAAACCGCGCTTGGTCTGGCCTGTAAGGGTTGGTATTGCGGTAGGCGTATCGGGTGAGTGGGGCGAGCATGTCGCAGTTGGTGCAGCGCAGCCACTGTGGGAACACCCTCGCCGGCACACCCAAGTCGTCACCTTCCTTGCTGTGTGACGTCGGTTTCGGAGCCCATGGGAACGGCCTAAGCTCTGATACCTGCGGTCCAAGATGCACCTTGACTGCGTCCAACAGACGCGGCGCAGGAACCGTCGGCACGGAGCCACGACGAGCCCAAATCTTTTCCCAAGTGTCCAATCCGGCTGGCATGATCGTGAATGACGGCAGGTCCATCGTGGCGCCAGGACCGTAGGTGTACAACAACGACGAAGGCCTCGCAGAACCGACTTTAGCGCGGTTCTTCGTTGCCGTCTGGGAATCCCCTGAGTCCAGGTCTCCCAATGGGTCCAATCCCTCGTCCAAGTCAAGAAGTTCAGTCATCGAATTCACCATCCTGGGTAGGGGCAGACATCCACTTCGGCTGGTACTGCAGTTCCCCAGACATGAGATTCTCCTTTTTTGGCGTGACAAGCAAATTAATTTCCGGCTGCACCTCACGCATTGAGTTGGCCACGCTGAATGGTGGACTATCCGCAGTTCCAACGTCTCTCCGTTGGTTCTCCGGGGAGAGCAGCAGGGCGCTGAATTCCCCGCCTTTGCCCTCCGGAATCTTCTCGTACACCAATTGGTGATGCTTCGTGTGCACGAAGGCACGTCGTTTGGACCACTGGTCACGGCGGTTCTTCAACCGTTCCATAACCACGTGTGCGGCTTCTTCTCCCCCGGCGATCTTGGCCCGCTCCACGATCTGTTCGATCAATTGGTCGAGCCGGTCCAAGGCCTCGTCGACTCGCCAAGCACTGCGTTCAGGAGAAAGACCCTCGGCACGGCTTGCGTCCGACACACGAGCCGCGCTAACTAGCACGCCATCGAGGGAGCGGTCGATCGACGTATATGAGTAAGGCGTGACGGACAAAGGCTCAACCTGCGAGTAGAAGGTCTCATGGTAGTGGCGAAACTGCTCGAAGTGAGCCAGATCCCTAGGCCTAGCCCAGTTACCCAGTGTGACCACCAGACCAGGTCTGGAGGCGTCTCGTCCCACACGGGAAGATGCCTGGATGTACTCGGCAGTGTTTTTCGGTTGCCCGACCATGAGCATCAGCCCAAGCCGGGTGACGTCAACGCCTACTTGGAGCATCGACGTTGCAAGGACAACGTCGAATGGTTCAGGCGTGCGATAGGCAAAACGTTTGCCGGCTTCCCGCGCGGCCCGAGACTCTAGGGCACGTTCTTTTTTGCCCTCTGTCGAGTCCCAGCGCGGGTCAAAGGCGGATCCCATCTGATCCAGGGTTCCGGTGATGTCCGAAGAGGAGACACGTGAGGTCAATTCCGCGACATTCAGCCCTGTCGGCTGCGTGCCCCACCGGGGAGGGAAGTTCTTTCCCGGTCGTCGCCGCTTGACTGCTGTCTGAACGTCATCGGCAATGTAGCGAGCCATGCCCGCCAGCTCTCGCGTGGCGTTGAAATAGCCCACCATAGTCATGTATGGGTCAGCCGACACAGGCTTGTCCGCAATGGGTGGTTTTGCCTGGTCCATCAGCACTTGGCCCGCCGACAACAGGGTGCTGGCAACCACGATCTCGGCCGAGGTCAACCTCACACCCGTGGTGCTGATACCGATGTAACGGCGTCCGGGCGTTTTTGGCGTCACAGGAACCTCTGTGGAGAAATACGTGTCAGACACGGACAGCACCTGTGGCGGGAAGATCGTCACCCGGCGCCCATAAAGTGCCCTGATCTGTTCCGTTGCGTTACGCACTGTCGCGGTCGAGGCCACCACCAAAGGACGGACTTGGTTCCCGTCGGCGTCTTTCCATGTGGTCAGCACGTCAACTGCCAGCTCGAATGCCCCCACGGCAGTACCAAGCGCACCGGTAATCAGGTGCAACTCGTCCTGAATGATCAGATCCGGTGGCCGCAGCCTGTCCACTGCCCGTACAGAAGCAGCGGGCTTGCCTTTCATGGCTGGATGCTTACCCCCGATGTCGATCTTGCAGATCTTGTGTTGGTCGTCGTGCACATACCCGTGCCGTTCGCACCACTTGCGTACGTACCCGAAGAGCGCTGCGGCCTCGCCTTCGCGAGCCAGTCGGGCGAACTTGTCTACTGTTGCGATGACGAACGATGGCGCCAGCCTGTAGATTTCTTCGTCAACTGTCAGGACCGGAAGCCCGTCGGCGCTACCCTGCGCGCCCTCGGAAAATGGGCAGTCACCAAAGTCGTCACCGCAATAGACACGAATTCTCCGTTGTACGTCATCGCCCTTGACGTTCTTCGGCTCGATCGAAGTCCCGCACCATGGGCACCTCTGCAACTGCAAAACGGTCAGTCCGTACTTGCGTCCGTCGTTGGCCTCGGCAAGCTGTTCAGCTGCCTCATCGTATCGTTTGGGCGAGACCGCTGTGCCGACCCATAGTCCAATGCGAAACGGCTCCTTGCCCCAAGTTGCATCGTCCTCCCGCCGTGCAACCTCGGCTGCGCAGACCAGCGCGGTCGCACGCTGGAACTGCTGGGCGGTCAACAGGCGCAGCGTGTACCGCATCAAGACCGCGACACCCGCGTTGCCATCGATCCGTCCATCAACTCCATCGATGACACCGTGCCGGCGCCGGATCGCGAAGGTAAAGGCCGCCAGACCAAGATAAGCTTCGGTCTTGCCACCGCCGGTGGGGAAGAACAAGAGCTCGGCCTTGGCCTTGGAAGATGAGCGACGTTTGATCTCCGGGCGCGAAAGAGCTTCAAGCTGCATCAGCACGAACGCCAGCTGGAATGTGCGCCATGAATGCGCGTCTGGTCCCTGGGCGAGGACCTCCGACTTGACTGCATTTAGACTGAGTCTAGGGTTTGACGCACGTAGTTCGGCCACTTGGGACTGCACTCGCTGGTCGGCCATCACTCGGTTCATGAACCGGAAACACCGTAGCGCTTCTGCATCACCCAGCAGGAAATCGAGGCCGCGTTCCAGCTGCTTGGCAACCAACCCGGCGTCCTGGATCGCCTCGGCTGCGACGTCCTGAAGGTGCGCTGGCAGCCGGGCGGCGAGTAATTTCTGCCCTGACAGCCACCCCTGGTAGCCTTCCACAATCGGGCGAAGCCCGGCGTCCAGCTCCGTAGCGCTCGCAGTTTCAAGCTCTTTCATGTCAAGCAGTGCGCCGTCTATGTCCCGCGCCTTGGTTTGTGGAGTCTCGGACATCGGCAGCCAGGTGGTCCGCACTTGAGTCGCTCGGCGTTCCCCTTCAGCAACGGTCCAGTCGGCTGAGCAGGTGCGACCGATGGAAAATTCCAAGCGATCCATGTACTGAAGCTGAAGTCGGGCGAGTTCTTGGTGGCTATCCAGCCGAGCTTCCGCCAAAATGTCCGTCACCGGCAAGAAGACGTCTTTCTGCGGAGCATTGGTATCTGCCTCGACGTAGAGTTTGGTTTGGTAGAGCCAGGCATCCACCGGTATCTGTCTTGGTGTTTCTCGATCGTTGCACAGTGCCGCTTCGACGATGCGCTTGTCTTCAAATTCCATGACGTCTACGCGGATGAGGATCGAGTCTTCAAGTGGAAAGTCCACCGTCTTGCCTGGCTGTAAAGAACCAACCGGCACGATTGCAGAGTGCACATGCTGGGTACGGCGGTACTTGCGCTTCTGCCGGCCCGATGCCGTGACCTCGTCGGTTTTCTCTGAGCGGTAGGTGCCCCACTCTGCACGGATCACTACGTTCTCGACGTCAAGACCAACTTGAAAGCGCAACCCCATCGAGGCTGGAATCATCAGGCCGCGACGCAGCGGAACGTCCTCCGCACCCTCATCGTCGGAGCCGGCTGTCTCACTTTCTTGCACGGCTGGTACTCCACGTCCGAGGTCGGTCTCTTCCACCGGCACAACGTCCTCGTCAGCAGCGCTCTCGGCGTCCTCAGCCAGTGTCGCTCCACCCTTACCGATAAGTTTCGCTGGGGCAATGCGGCCCACGAGGTATAGGGCATCCGGTTGGGCGTCGAGGAGCTCATCATCCCCATGGGCCGGGCCGAGCAGTTCACGTTCCAGAATGTCGGTGAGGTTCTCACGATCCGTCCACGATGATCCATCTGGCCTGTTCGTTAGGTCGTAGTCCGGGAAAGGTAAACGTTTCGGGCCGATGGCCCCAGACTCAACTGTCATTCGCCATCACTATCCTCTGAATTTTCAAATGAATCGTCCTGCCCCTGTATTCCAGCACGACGGTGGTTCTCTTCCAGGAGTCGGTCTAGGATTTCGACCCGAGCCGACGGGCTGACAGTCCAGCGCTCCATCTGGCGATAGGTGTGGAATCCGTGGTCGAGCGCGACATCCTCCCAGCCGAAGGCGGCCATGACCGCGTTGTCGAGCTCGACATGAATCTCACGTAAGCGGGATATATCGGGATCGGCTGAGCACGCAGTTTCAGGGTCGTTGACCAGGTTGTACAGCTTCGTCACTCCAAGTTCGCGGCGAAGCATGATTTCACGACGTTCGGTATCGAGCATCCTTCCTACCTCGGTCAACCATTCGGTGTTCAGAGGGCGAGGAAAAGTCTCGAAGACGTCGGAGGGAGTGTAGCGGGGGTCGTTCCTCATTCCGGAGCCGTACTTGATAGCCCACATCTGATGCAATGATGAGGATAGAACTGCCTGATCGGCATAATCCTCCGTCGCGAATACACCAAGCGCGTGGCTGAAGACTTGTCCAGTAGGTACTCTCATAGGCATCACGCTCTTACTGACAAGTGCGATCGCCAACACCTCATCGAGTTCCACGATACTTCGACGCATTGCACCTCTCGTACGTAGGAATTGCCACCATGGCAGATCGCTAACAGATTTCGGCTTTCCTTTTCGCTCAGGTTGCACCTCTTGCACAACTCTTCGATATGGCTCTTTGAAGGTCGCCGCTTCATGGTCGGAGCGCCCGGTAAAATCAATCACCCACCGTGAGCCCGAACTGTCCGGCCGCTGGTTGAGGTCCTCACCGTTAAGATAAGGAAAAAGTACTTCGGCATTGTGGGCGTCATCGGAAATCCATTGGTGTGCTTCTTCGGGCTCGATGACAAATCCCTTACCGAGGACTATGCACCCTTGGAAAGCAACGTTCAGATTCTCTTCGAGTCGCGCTGGATCTCCTATCGTCCGGCCGGAAGGTTCCAGAAGTGTGGATACGGCCTGCACCACAATGTCATCCGAGACTCTGGCTGCTGATTCAGAGACCAGCCCGGTACTCCCCCAAACCGCAGCGTATTCGAGATTGGCAGATTTCGCTGGCCAGGATCGCGACTGGACCGACCGCATGATTGTGAATCCTGATTCCACCATGCGGTCCAGCCCCACCTGACGAGTGTCCCCTTGGGCGATTGTATTGGTCGCGATTAGGCCTAGGTTACCGTTGTTTGTAAGCAAGGAAAGGGCACGAAGGAAGAAGTAGGCAACGAAGTCTGCCGACCCTCTGGCACCTTGAGCTAGCACATGTACGAACCAGTCCCTCACATTCGTACCCATGGCGCCGGTGAGTTTCTGCCCACCTAGGAATGGCGGGTTCCCGATAATCGCATCGAATCCACCGCGCTCCATGACATCCGGAACAGCCAGCGCCCAGTGTAGCGGCTTCCACTTTTCGTAGTCTGTCTCGACCGTTGGAGTCAGTCCTCGCTCAATAATGCCTTCAAGCATCTGACCGGTGCCTGCCCCGCTTGAAGCGAATGCAAGGTCTATGGCGATCCTCAGATTTTCATACTGTTCATCAAGCTTCCTGCCCGGTTTACCACCCTCCACGAGTCCTGCGGCGATTATGCCGTCCGCAACGTCATCAAGCTGCGAAATCTGTTCTTCATACTCGTTCCAGAGCCGTCGCTTGGTCCTACTCGAGCGAGCAGGGTCGTTCTCGTCAACCTCACTGGCCAAGCGTTGCCGCAGCTTGACAGCTTTCTGGATCACCGCTCGGACATCGAGCATCTCCATGCCTTGAGCCTCGGATCCCTCGCCAAAGAGTGTTCCCTCGGAAAACCTCGAGCCGTCCGAAAGCGCCTTTACTCGGGACGGATCGATGTGCGCGGCCTCGAGCTGGCGGAGATCGTTTATGCCAAGCAGAGAGTTGCCGTGAAGAACCTTGTCGTCGACGAAGGAGAACGGGAGCTTGGGGTCTAGGGAGACAAGCCAGAGGGAGATCTTACACATCTCTACGGCCATGCCATTGATGTCGGCCCCGTACAGGCATTGGGCTACAACTTGTCGTCTGGCCTTGGTCTCTAGCGCGTGCGGGGAACCTGTAACGCCTTCGGAATGCCACGCTATAAGTACTTTCTCAGCCAGATACTCAGCTGCCGCCACGAGGAACGCTCCCGATCCGCAAGCAATGTCTGCGACTTTAAGGTCTAGAAGCTCATTGGAATCGAGAAGCTTCCACTGTGACTCGTCGGCGGTCTGGTACGGACCGGGTTGGAAGACTAGCGGTTCGAGTGCGTGGCGCACGACTTCTTGGGCAAGCGACTTAGGTGTGTAGTGTGCTCCTGAGTTAGCGCGTGACGGGGTCTCTACGACTGCGAGCCCTCCGGGTTGAATGACCACCGGTCGCTCGCGAAGATCACGACGGATGATGCCCACGTATGGACGTAGTCGTGCAAGTAGAGACTCATCGCGGGTCACGGACAACAGTGCACGCTCGCCATCTTCGACTTTTCCATTCAGCAACTTTGCCAATGCAGCAGCCGATTTCGTTTCTGCAGCCCGCTGATTCTTCTTGACCCACGCGATTACCGCAGCACCAAATTTGGCAGGGCTGGAGCTTGCTACTGCGAGTTGCTCGATAACCCGCAGCGGAATTTCAGGTTCTTCACCGTCCTTGCCGACTAGACCCACAACGATCTCGTCGACGTCTTGGGCGGTGTATCCTAGCAGCCCCTCATAGATGTAACCGATCTGCTCAACGTCGACGTCGCGGAAGGACACTCGGCGGAGTTCGGCAGATTTGCCCGTGCCGATGACTGCGTACTGCACCGAACGCAATACTTCGAGCATGACACGATCGCTAACGGCAACTGCTAAGGCACCACGATCGTCGACGCCCGTGAGGAATGGGAAGCGTTCCGGGTCAAAGAGCGATCCACCATAGGCTGGCAGACGGATATCCTCGGATGTCACTCCCCCATACAATGCTTTGGACGTGGCCAACAGACGATGCCACGTGTAATGCGTGGCATCAAGAGCCTCAGCTCCCTCGTCGCGCATGCGTTTGTCCAGATCATCCAGCAGACCGCTGACCCCGTAGGCCTCGGTAAACAAGGGCGACTGGGGCATCATCGAGCGTTCTTCAGCAAAGAGCAGGAACACCACTCGCATCATCGCGGTAACTGCTCCCTCGTAGACGAGTTCACGGTCGGACGGCAGCGGATCGGGCCAGCCGGCCTCCCGTGCCTCGAAAGCTTCCTCGGAGAACGCGGTAACCAAGAGTTCGACGGCTCGGCGTACCTGAGTGCCCAGGGCAACAGTGATGTCTTCCGCAGCAGTAATCGATTCTTTGAACAACTCCGGCAGCCGGTCTTTCTCGTTGCCTCCAGCCAGGCGCTGAGGCGAGATGAGCTCAAGAAAGGCGTCACGGACATCGGACTCTTCAATCCACGTCTGAGCATCGACAATGCCCGAGGCCGTCATGACTCCGTCTTGGGCGCAGACGATTGCCCACCAGCGTCCGTCAGTGAGCACGCCGACCTTTTGCCCGGACTTGCGCAGGAGCGCATCCATCCGGTCGATAGGGCTCGCGGTCCAGGAATCGTTCATCGGGTCACGCAGCGACTCTACCGGGTCAAAGACCATCACCAGGGCAGCGGCAACACCATCGCGAACGAACTTCCCTGATGCTTTGATGCCGGCCGTCGTCTTCGCGGACGGCCCCTGCGACGGACTCCCGCCGAGCTCCTCGTCGTCCCAAACGAGATGTGCATCCCACCGGGCAACGTCACGCAACACGGCATCGATCCACTTGTTTCGCGCACCACGGTAAGCTCCTACAGCCGCATCGTCGTCCGCAGGTGCCTTGTTCCAAGTGTCCCAAGCGCGATCGAAGTCTGGCTTGGCGTCGCGCAATGCAGCCTTCGAACTCGCTCCAAGCTGGGGCATCCCCTGGGGCCAAACGCGCTTGATTGCGGGGATAGCTACAAACGGGCCATCACGGTCGACGAGTTCGAGCCAGTCCCGGTGTTCCCTAGTTCGCCGCTGGGTACCGTGTGGCTTCATGAAAGTTCTCCCTGCTTGGCGTCTTGCTCGGTCAGCGCGAACACCACTGCCGCGGCTGATACGAACGGACGGATATCGGTGTATCGCTCCGCGATAGCCGCAATCTCGCGTGTTTCTTCCTCGGCGAGGTTGGCCAAACGATTCTCCATCGACCGAATGTCCAGCCTGTACTGCTCAGCCTGCTTGGGGTCGAGATCGAAAAGCATGCCTTCGAGTTCCTGCTGGTTCTCCCGCCGTTCACGTAGGGAGTCCTGCAAGTTGCGGCGGAAGCTGGCGAAAATCTGCTTGGCCCGCTCGGTGTCTGCATCCCTGCGCTTCTCCAGATCCGCGGTGACCGATTCCTGGTGCTTGAGCGCGCGGTTACGCATCTCTGTCTCCAAGCGGGAGCGCAACCGTCCGTTGTCGCCGTTCCACTCTTGCGCCAGACGAGTTCGTATGTGTTCGTCGGCCAAACTGAGGTGAGTTGAGTCGAGGGTCTGCTCGAGTAGGGCATCTGCTTTGGCCTCCGCCAAACGTTGTCCCTTGACTCGGATACCGGTCACGAAAACTTCCTCATGCAGACGCAGTCCACCTCTTCCGACGAGCACAAGACGGGAGATCGCCGCGACGCAGGATTCTTCAAGGCCGGGCACGATGACTGCGGTCACCCGGTTGATGGAAGACTCGGTGCTGAACAACGAAGCGCGCAGAATACGGGAGGCCTTCTGCATCAAGCCATGCCCAAGATGCACATGGACAACGTCCTCGATGCCTCCCTGTAACACGGAGTCGTCGAAGGTGATGGGTCGGTACATCCCAGGTTGAAGGCGGGTATCCAGGCCCTTGATGGCATCTTGCCATGAACGTCCAAGGACTGGTACGCGGAAAATCTCGGCGTCATAGTCCTGCGAGCCTTCTTCGACCAGGGTGGGCTGGTTGGTCAGAGCTAGCGCTGTGTCGATGACGCGTCGAGCGTTGAACGGCGTCAGGTGCATGCGCTCCTTCTGAAGGTCGTAGGTGTTCGCCAACTCGGTCAGAACCCGGTTGACCTCCTGATCACCGGCCATCGCCTTGTTGATAATGGCGTTGTCATTATCTTTGAGTTTCTGGGACCGCGCGGTGACCTTGATTCGGCCGAAGTGGTTTTGGATATCGGCGTCGATGACCGGATTGACCGAGCCCAGGTCGTCAGCAACGGTGGCGACCTTTTCGGCGATGCGACGCATGAAATCCATATCCGCCCCGTAGGTGCCAGCCGTCTTTTCTGGCAGGAACTGATATATCCGAGGAATCTCAGTTTGCCCGTACCGGTCAATTCGACCGATACGTTGTTCCAGCCGCGACGGGTTGAACGGGACGTCGAAGTTCACCAGACGATGGCAGTATGACTGTAAGTCGATCCCTTCACCTGCCGCGTCGGTGGCAACCAAGACACGGATGGGCTCACGACTGGGATCGGCATTGAATCGGGCGCGGGTCAACTCGCGCTCCTCGGTGTCTGTAGAGCCCTCAATCGTGGCAAGTCGGGATTCGTCGTAGCCACGCTGACGCAGATTTTCCACGATCCAATTCAGAGTGTCTGCGTACTCGGTGAAAATCACCACGCGCTCGTTAGTCCATGTCTGACCGTCGGGCTTGCAGATCGCGTTTAGCCATCCGGTCAAGGCCTTCAATCGGGAGTCAGGCTTGGACTGATAGCCCAGCCCCCAGTCTACGAGTCGTGAGATCTGTTCCGGGGTGGCTGTCACAAGCGGGTCGGTCCTTTTGGAATAACGAAGTGCGTCGAACTCTGGGTGCTCAGCACCGCCCTCTTCCTCATCCGATTGGTCCGATCCTAGGACCTCTGCATAATACTCATCCTCGTCATCCCATTCCTGTTGGGTCGCCGAGTTAGCGTCGCGATAGCCTGCCAAGGTGGACCCGAAAGCGTAAGGGCTGGACAGGAACCGCTTCTTGAGCAGCATCGAGACGATGTCACCGGAACGTTTCTGCCCGTTGGCCCGAGCACTCGCTTCCAAGATGCCGTCAAGGGTCTCGAACGCTTCCTGCTCGTCCTGACAGGGCACGAAATGGATCGTCTCCATTTGGCGGGCCTTAAATCCCTTTTCTTTGATGTCGCGCTTAAGTCGGCGCACAGTTACTTCCTTAAGCGCCTGGACGTCAACCGTGGCTCCGCGGGAGAAGCGGCGGTTATCGATCATCTCCAGAAGCGCAGTGAAGGATTCCGAGTGCCCGTTGTGCGGTGTTGCCGATAGGAAGAGCCTGTGTTCACAGACCTTGGCAAGTTCACGGACGGCGGCAGTGCGCTGGGAATCCACGGCATATCCCCGGGCGCCGCCAAGCGACGTCGGACTCGATGGCGCCACATGGTGAGCTTCGTCGACTACGAGCACGTCGAATGCATATTGGCGGGCACTGTTGATTTTGCCGGACTCGGAGTAGACGTCACGCATCAACCGCTGGGCCCGAAGCCCGGGCAGCCATGCCATCGACACAATCACCCTCGGGAACAGGCGGAAGGGATTGGCATTCAGGCCATGGGTCCGACGCACTCGAGACATCACCTCGGAGTTGACAATGACGAAGTCCAGACCGAACTTCTCACGCATCTCGTCCTGCCATTTCAGTGACAGGCTCGGTGGGCACACAATAATCACCGTGCGAGCGCGATGCCGCAGCAGAAGCTCCTGGATGACAAGTCCGGCTTCGATCGTCTTGCCCAAGCCAACATCGTCAGCCAGAAGCAAGTTGGTACGTGGCGCCCGCAAGGCTCGACGTAGCGGCTCTAGCTGATAGGCTTCGACATTTGCACCGGAACGGAACGGCGCCTGGAACGCTCCCTCATTCGCCGAAGTCACCGCTCCCCAACGGACGGCATCGACAAACGCCGCCAACCGGTTCGGATCATCGAACCCCTCAGGTGTGATTATCTCTGGCAGACCCTGATCCGGGGCGACCGAGTGTCCAACTTCCAGCTCCCAGATGACGTTGAGTTCCTCACCCATCCGGTCTTCGGCTAGGGACTGCAACGCGATCACGTGGTTAAGCTGAGGGGTTCCATCGTCAGCCGAGCTGCGTGGCAGCCCCTGTTCGCGGACGTCCGCGACAGCCCAGTTCGCACCGCGAACCTCGACGATGTCACCAGGCTTCGGTAGGCCTGGCATTGCTTTCAGTTGGGCGGTCATCGGCGCATCTCCATTGCTGGTGTGTCAACACGCCACACAGAGGCCGGTTCGGCTACCCGTACGCGGGTGTCCGATCCCAATAAAACTTTCATATCGCCAGCGGTAGGCGCGGAAACCGAAACCACTTACACTCTCCATGCAATCTATGCCAACGGAGTACAACACTCCATAACTAACCTAGCGCAAGGCTATGTGGAGCCTAAAACAACTCGAAACAGTTACCACGACACGCGTTAGCCCCTTTGCAGGGGCCAAGCCCGGGCATGATTACGTAGCACAGATCGGCAGTAGTCGCTCCGGAGCCGGTACATCTGAGGAAAACACATGTTCGCTTTGCAGCAAAGAGCTCACCTGCTTGTCTCCTCGTCACATGGTTTTGCTTTCCAACTTAAATACCAAGCAGCACAATAGTTGCCATGGACTATGACAACCCGCTGATCCTCAAAGATGTCGATGCATGGCGTGCTTGGCTTGATGAAAACGAAGAAACCAACGACGGAGTGTGGCTGCTCGTAGCCAAAAAGGGCACCACAGAACCAACCTCCCTGATGGTTACCGACGCGCTGCAGGAAGCATTGTGCAGCGGATGGATCGACGGGCAGCGCCGCAGCCGCGACGAAACAACATTCCTGCAGCGCTACACTCCCCGGCGTAAAGCTTCAGTCTGGTCCGAAAAGAACACTCAGTTCGTGAAGGCGCTGATCGAGCAGGGCAGGATGCGCCCACGCGGACAGGTGGAGATCGATAAGGCCAAGGCCGACGGCAGGTGGGACCGCGCCTACCAAGGGCAGGCCACTGCCCAGGTGCCCGAAGACCTGCAACGCACCCTCGATGCGCATCCGACTGCCAAAGCCGCCTTCGAATCGCTGAAGTCCCAGCCGCGCTATCACATCCTGCATCAACTGATGATTGCCAAGACCGCGAAGACCAGAGCCGCGCGCATCGCACGTTTTGTTGCCCAATTGGGCGAAAAGTCCGAGTGACGGGCGCTAAATAAAATTTCCTAGTATTCTCGAATGGTCCATTGGCGGCTTGACTGGGCTTCATGAAGAATCCTTTAGGTGGTCTCCACACCGGTTTCACATCAGTGGAGCATGGTGAAATTTGTGCGGGAAAACGAACAGCTGCTCTAACCATCAGGCTGTTGCTGTTCCCGGAACTTCACCGCATCGAAATCGCAGCCGAGGTGCCACAGCCTGCACCAACTGATGATTGCCAGGACCTAGCAAACCGGGAGCAACAGGTTGGAGCGATTCGCCTCTGAATTGAATCGCGAAACACCTTGATCGGGCAAGGGTTTTGCTCCGCCGTCAGCTGAACGATTGACTTAGGTGACCTTTTCTACGAGCTGTCGAATATAGCGAGTAGACTCGGAGTTATTCAGGGGGTTGTCTCCACCGATCCGAGATGAGTTACCTCGGATCGCCACGATTCTCGAAGGGAGTTCAGAATGCAGCTTGAAGGCAAGGTCATCATTGTCACCGGCGGCGCTTCCGGCATTGGCGGAGCAATCTCACGTGTGCTCCTGCGCCGCGGAGCCAAGGTCGTCGCAGTGGACCTCAACGCCGAAGCGGGAGCCAAGCTCAAGGAAGAAGCCGGAGATTCACTGGCCTTCATCGCCGGCGACGTCAGCAAGCAGGAAACCGCAGATGCAGCCGTAGCCGCAGCCGTGGAGAACTTCGGCGGACTGAACGGCCTGGTCAACAACGCCCACGCTTCGCGCCAGGCACCTTTCACGGATCTGGACCAGGCTGCCTGGGACCTCTCGTTCAACACCGGCTTCCTGGCGACCCGCCAGTTCATGCTCGCCGCCTACCCTCACCTGAAGGACAACGGCGGCTCGATTGTGAACTTCGGTTCCGGCTCGGCCATGGTCGGCCAGCCGACCCAGGCCGCCTATGCTTCGGCCAAGGAAGCCATCCGCGGCTTGTCCCGCGTGACTGCCAACGAATGGGCGGCCAACAACATCCGAGTCAACGTAGTTTCGCCAATGGCACTGACCGACGGCGTCAAGGCCTGGAGCCAGGCCTTCCCAGACCTGTACGAGCAGTCGCTGACCAAGGTTCCGCTGGGCCGCTTCGGCGATCCCGAGACCGACGTCGCACCGGTTGTCGCATTCCTGCTTTCGGATGACGCCAAGTACGTCACAGGCCAGACTCTCATGGCAGATGGTGGTGCCAATAAGCTCTACTAACCTCTAGACCTCTTTCCTACATTTCAGGCTCCGGGATATTGCCCCGGGGCCTGAACTGTTTAAAGGCCTAGCGTCTGACGGACTCGGCAATCATTGCTCCCGCATGAAGCACGGCCCCGGATACCACCAGCAGTCCGCCGCCCACCGGTTCACCCAGGACGAATATGCCCAAGCCGATCAATACCAGTGTCCAGCCGACAACCATCGTCGCGGTGGAACCTGCCGTGCCCTTTTTGCCAGTACGCTCTGAAGTTTGGGTCATGGCCAGATTCTATCCGCTGGATCATTTCTATACAGGCCAAAAGCACGGAAATTGGACTTCTGGGTTCCTTGCCGGCGTTCCAGCTTGTCCACGTGCGGTCCCAGCAGACACAATAGCCAGGTACCCACCAACGATTGGAAGCTCCGTGACCCTGCGTGTTCTCGTCCCCTGGCAACAACTCGTCGACGGGTTGAAGCTTCCCGGAATCGAACCGATCCTCTGGCACATCAACGATGATCCGCACGATGCCCCGGAAGCCGATGTGCTGGTGACCGAACGACCGGTGTACCCCGAGCGGCGGGCCCGCGTCGCACGCATCAAGGGCCTGCAGCACGTGCACCTCTTGTCCATCGGCTACGAGTGGGTCTTGGAGCACCTGCCAGAGCAGGCCACGCTGACCAATTCCCGCGGCGCAGTGGAAGACGCCACCGCGGAGCACTGCCTGACCCTGGTCCTGGCCAGCCTGCGCGAACTGCCCAAGGCCCTGGAACAGCAGCGGGAACGGCGATGGGAGCGGACCTGGACTTCTTCGCTGCACGGCTCGACGGTTCTGCTGCTGGGCGCCGGGGGCGTCGGCAGCGCCATTTCCGAGCGCCTCGCCCCGTTCAAGCCTGCGCAGGTCATCACGGTGGCCTCCACGCCCAGATCCCTGCCCGATGGGAACGTCATCCACGGGATCGATTCAATCGTGGCCCTGCTGCCGCAGGCGGACGTTGTCATTGTGGCGCTGCCCCACACCGCCCAAACCGAAAAACTCGTCAATGCTAAATTCCTTGCCCGCCTGCGCGACGGCGCGCTGCTGGTGAATATCGGCCGTGGCCCCATCGTCGACACCGACGCGCTGCTGCCGGAGCTGAACAGCGGACGCATCCGCGCCGCGCTGGATGTCGCGGACCCCGAGCCCCTGCCGGCCGACCACGCGTTGTGGACCGCACCGAACTGCATCATCACCCCGCACATGGCCGGGGACACCGGGGAGTTCCTCAAGCTGGTCAGCGAGCTGGCCATCGAACAGATCCGCGGGATACATGCTGGCAAGAAGCCGTTCAACGTGGTGACCGACAGGAACTAGCGCGATCGCGCCGCGTTCAACCCGGCAGTGACCAACTCCTTGGCCAGATCCACGGTAATCGGCGCGAGGGTAACACCCAACGGACCGTGCCCGGCGGCAACCACCAGGTTGTCGAACCCGCGGCGTTCAATGATCGGCACGCCGCTGGCTGTCATCGGGCGCGCGCCCTGCCAACGTGTCAGCTCTTCCAAATCTGCGAGTGCTGGAACGACTGCCGCCGCGTGCTCCCGCAGCTTGGCAATGTCATGATCGGCGGGATCCTGCCCCGACGCCGCACCGAACCGCATGCCGCCGGTGATACGAACACGGCCCGGCATGGGGCTGATCACCACATGATCTTCCATCCCCATCAGCGCGCGATTCAGCTGGTTCTGGGGATCCGACAAGGTGACCGACCAGCCATAGCCCGGTTCGACAGGTACCCGGATATCCAGCAGCCTGCCTGCGGCACGGCTGTCGGCTCCGGTGGCGAGCACTACCTGCTTGGCGCCAAGATCGCCTGCGGTGGTCGTGAGATCCGTGATCCGCTCGCCTTGCTTCCGGTATCCTGTCACCTCCGCACGAATGAGCCTGGCCCCGTGGTCCATGGCGTCTTGCAGCCAGCGGCGTGATGCGGCCTCCGGATCAAGGAATGCTTCATCGGGGAACCAGATCCCGCCGGAGACCTCGCTGCCCAAGCCGGGCTGGAGCTCGTCCGCCTGGGCGCGGTTAACCACTTCGCATTTCGCTCCGGCGCTTTGCATGCGCTCGGAATCGCCGCGCAGGGCATCGCGATTGCCTTGGGAGGTCGACAGCCACAACCAGCCTTGAACCGTAAGCCCCAGATCGAGACCGCTGTCCTGGAGCTCGTGATAGCGCTGAAGGCTCCGGGTCGCCATCGAATGCAATTTGGCGGTATCCCGCTTCACCCGCCCCGGACGGGAAGCGGCGGCGAAGCTTGCCAGGAACTTCAGCGTCTCAAGGCCGAGCGGGCGCGAGAAGGTCACCGGCGCATGGTCGCTGCCGAAGGATTTGACGCCTTCCCAGAGATTTCCGGGGGTCGACATCGGCGTGGAGTAGCTCGGGACCACTAATCCGGCATTTCCCAGGGATGAGCCCAGCCCGGGATGCGGATCAATGACTACGACATCCAACCCTTCCCTGCTGAGCGCACTCGCCAGGCCGGATCCGATGATTCCGCCGCCGATAATTGCGACGTCCGCCCGTTCAAGGCTCATGAAGGTGCTCCTCAAGTTGCTGCGCTCCATGCGTGTGATGGCCTGCATCAGCGGCCGGACACCCACTTCATGAATTTAGTATTGTGTTATACCTTACACATCATCATTGCGAAATTTAAGTTTTTCGGCGATTCACGCATCGCAGGGTTCGCGGATGATTGCCGCGTCAAACGAACGTGATAAACAAGTAGTATGACTACAAGCAGCCACGCTCCCCTCCGAGCCGTCAGCCTCAGAGAGCAGGCGCGGAATGCGATTCGCACCTCTATCGTCATGGGCGAGATTGCCCCCGGGCAGGTGGAAAGCGTCGTCAAGGTCGCAGCGGAACTAGGCGTCTCCATCACCCCCGTCCGCGAAGCAGTCATGGATCTGGCCAACCTGGGGATCGTAGAAGTCATCCGGAACAAGGGGTTCCGAGTACCCCAGTTGACCGATCAGGATCTGGATGAAATCTTCAAGATTCGCACCATGCTCGAAGTTCCAGCGATGCACGAAGCCGCGGAAAAATTCGGGGATCGCGATCCCGAGCCATTCCGCCTCCTTGCCGAGGACATCATCTCTGCCGCCAAGTCAGGCGATGTCCGCGCATTCCTGGAAAGCGACCGCATGTTCCACAAGGCCCTGCTTGAAACCCTCGGAAATCGGCGCCTGGTGAATACGGTCGAGCAGCTGCGCGACCAGGCGCGAATGCAGGGGTTGCAGAAGCTGGCAGACCACGGCGACCTGACCGAGTCCGCAGTCGAACACCTGGAAATCCTCGAGGCGATCACCGCCCATGACGGCGAGCGAGCTGCCGCACTCATGAACAAGCATTTGGCGCACAGCCGTGGCATCTGGGCCGACCGCCCGGAACCTTCAGAGGCCTAGCTGGAACCCACAGGCCGGAACGCATGCCGTTCCGGCCTTTTTCTCGCCTTCTTGGCATTCGGAAAGTGTTGTGTAACATATAACACAACACTTGATGTGGATCACAGCCTGCCCCGTGCACTTTGGCAGAGCTGATCACAAGATCAGTCTCGAAGGAAACACATATGAACACCAAGCTTTCTCCGATGCAGACATTCACCATCGGACTAATGCTCCTCGCCATGTTCCTCGGCGCAGGCAACATCATTTTCGCGCCCCTTGTCGGGCAGCAGGCCGGACGGTCGTCATTCGTCCCCATGTCGGCATTTCTGCTGACAGGTGTTGGACTCGTAGTGCTGGCCATCATCGTCCTCGCCCGGGCCGGAGGGCGTGTGGAACCGCTGTCCGATCGCGTGCATCCCTGGTTCTCCCGCGGATTCTGCGCCTTGATGTTCCTCGCGCTGGGCCCACTGTATGTCATTCCGCGCACCGGCTCAGTAGTATATGAAATCGCCATCAAGCCGCACGTGGAAGTTTCAGCGGATGCAAGCCGAGTTATCCTGCTGATTTTCTCCACCGCGTTCACCGCGCTGACAATCTACCTGTCGCTGGATACCGGCAAGCTCGTGAACCGGTTGGGCAAGCTCATCACCCCCGTTTTCTCGGTCCTGCTGCTGCTCATCATCGGCAAGTCCCTGGTCACCCCGATGGGAACCCCGCAGGATCCCGTGGAACCATACCTGTCGGGAGCCTTCCTCAAGGGCTTCACCGAGGGCTACTTCACCATGGATGCCTTGGCCGCTCTGGTATTCGGCGGCGTGTTCATCCAGTCGATCCGAGCCGTGGGCGTAACCAAGCCGAGTGAGATCACCAAGGTGTTCATCAAGGCCGGCATCATCACCGTCATCGGCCTGTCGCTGCTGCACATCTCCATGGCATGGATCGGCGCCTCCAGCGTGGAAGCCATTGGGTATCTGGACAACGGCGGGGCAGTGCTTGCCGAGTCCTCGCGCTACCTGCTGGGCACCGCCGGCGTTGTCGCCATGGGCGTGATCGTCTTCCTGACCGGCGTCACTACCAATATCGCCTGTCTGTCCTCGGTCTCCGAATACTTCGGCAATACCATGCCATCGATTTCCTACCGCGTGTGGGTATACATCTTCGGCGCGGCAGGCCTGCTTTTCACCAACTTCGGACTGGAAACCGTCCTGGAAACCGCGATTCCGCTGCTCATGTTCCTCTACCCGCTGGCCATCACACTCATCCTGCTGGTCCTGTGCAACCGACTTTTCTCCGGATACCAGTCCGTCTACGTCGGCGCGATGGTCGGAGCCGGATTCATCGCAGTCTTCGACGCCGTGAAATCCGCCGGATTCTTCGTCGAGCAGATCGACAGCACTCTGGGATTCATTCCGATGTTCCTCCAGAGCGGAGGCTGGATCATCCCAGCCCTGATCGGAGCCGGCCTGGGGTATGTCGTTGCGCGCATGCGCAAGGAAGAACCGCGCAGCTTCGCACCCCAGCCCGAAGCAGCGGCCCCCGCACCTCAGGCTGCCAGCCCGGCCGGCCACCCCGCAGCAAACTAGCAAAACCGCAAATTCCGAAGAACGAAGTGAGAACCAATGCAAACCACTGCAAGCACCGCACCGACCTGGTACTCCACGGAGCAGGTCCGCGAAGCAGTCAGCCCGGATGATGCGCGGCGCCTGCTGGAGAACGCCCTGGCGGGCGGTTTTGATCCCGCATCGGACCCCGACCGCACCAGCAAGCCGGCCGGTTCCGGAGAGCTGCTGCTAATGCCGGCCACCATCGGCAACTGGTCCGGGATCAAGGTCGTCTCGGTGGCGCCCGAGAACCCGGAGCACGGCCTGCCCCGCATCCAGGCAACCTACCTGCTGATGGACTCAAAGACGCTGTCCACCCAAGCGCTGCTGGAAGGCGCCATGCTCACCGAGCTTCGCACGCCCGCCATGTCCGCTGTTGCAGCCGACCACCTGGCCCCTGCAGGGGCGTGCACTCTCATGGTCTTCGGCACCGGCCCGCAGGCCTGGGGACATATCGAGGCGATGTCTCGTATCCGTCCCATCAGCCAGGCGCTGGTCTCGGCCCGCAACGAGCAGCGAATCGAGGACCTGGTCCAGCGGACCAAGCAGTTCGGGCTGCAGGCGCGCGCGGCGGATCCCGCCGAGGTGGCCCAGGCCCAGATCGTTGTCTGCGCCACGAGCGCCAGGGAACCGCTCTTCGACGGCGCCCTGGTCCAGCCGGGTGCCTGCGTGGTCGCGATGGGATCTCATGAACCAGGAGCACGGGAGTTGGATGCGGATCTCATGGGCCGCTCGGTTGTCATCGTCGAGGACCCTGCGACCGCCCTGCGCGAAGCGGGCGACGTCATCCAGGCCATTGCCGACGGCACGCTGGGCCGCGACGGTTTCTCAACGGTCAGCCAACTGGTCAGGGGCGAGGTCGCGCGCAGCACCCGGCGGCCGAACATCTTCAAGGGCACTGGCATGGCCTGGCAGGATCTCGTGGTCGCAGTAGGCGTCCATGAACATTTCGCCAGCCAAGGATAAGCTCTTCCTTTTTGCGGGGCCGCCCCTTCGGGGACGGCCCCGCAGCCGTGTGCAGACACGCAACCGCCCGGAAAATCTCCCGGGCGCGCCCGGCGTCCTCTAGGCTGGTGCCTACGATGGATATCAGGGAAAAGACACACCAGGGCGGCGGCCGTGACCGGACGATCGCCGAGCAAAGCGGCCCCAATGAGGACGAATTCCGCGTCGACATCGAGCGGATCCGCTTCTCCCCCTATTTCTCCCGCCTTTCCTCGGTCACCCAGGTGATCCCGCAGGCAGGCTCCGGCACGCTGGTGCACAACCGGCTGACCCATTCGCTCAAGGTTTCCGCGGTGGCGCGTTCCATCGCCATCCGGCTGCGGACGGTCGACGAAGCAACTAGAGGACTAGTCAGCGAGTTGGGCGGTTGCGACCCAGTGGTCGTGCAGGCAGCCGCGGCGGCCCACGACCTCGGCCACCCGCCCTTCGGCCATCTGGGCGAGCAGGAGCTGGACCGGGTGGCCCGCGGCGTGCTCAAGCTTCCGGACGGTTTCGAGGGCAACGCCCAGACCTTCCGCATCCTCACTGCGCTGGACAGCTGCGACGCGACCGCGCGCGGCATGAACCTCACCAGGGCAGTGCGCGCCGCCGTGCTGAAATACCCGTGGACCCGCAACGAGTGGCGCGCCCTGGCCCCGCTGGCCCCGGAGCTGCTGCCGCGCGGGGTGGGCATCGATCCCGCCGCCGGGGCGCTGAAGTTCTCCGCCTACGACGTGGATGCCGACGAGATGCGGGACGTGCTCTCGGTGTTCCCTGGCATCGCCAAGCACCAGCAGACCGTGGAAAGCTCGGTCATGGATATCGCGGACGACATCGCCTACGCGGTGCACGACCTCGACGACTTCTACCGCGCCGGGGTGCTGCAGTACACCAGCGTCTCCGCCGAGCTGCGCGCCTGGCTGGAGCATTCCAGCCAGCTCAGTTCCCTGAAGCAGTCCGAGCTGGATGCCCGCCGCCCGGGCCACGCGCTGGAGCTGACCTGGCGCCGTACCCGCGCCAAGGACCCCTGGATCGCGGACGCGGAGGCCTTCCGGGAATCCGTCGAGCGGGTCGGCCACGACCTGGTGGAAGGCCTGCTCTCGGTCCCCTACGACGGCGGACTGGAAGCGGACCGGGCTGTCACCGCCTTCACCCGGCGCTGGATCGACCGGCTGCAGGAATCGGTGACAGTGGAGCGCACCCCGACTATCCGCAGCGGCCACGTCCGGCTGGGCGACGCCGCCTGGCACGACGTAATCGTGTTGAAGTTCGTGCATGCGCGCTTTGTGCTGGAGCGCCCGGACCTGGCCGTGTACCAGCGCGGGCAGACCCGCATCATCCGCTCACTCGCCGAAGGATTCCATATCTGGCTCAATGATCCCGAGGACGCCGGACGCGCCCCGCGCCGCCTGCTGGATTCGGTGGAGGCTACGACGGAGGAATACCGGCAGCTGCGCGAAAACACCCCGCACCTGTTCCTTCAGGCCGGCCCGGACGAAGTGCAGCGGCTGGGGCAGGCGCGGGCCATCGTTGACTACATCGCCTCGTTCACCGATGCCCAGGCGGTATCGCTGAATGCGCTGCTCACCGGCACCTCCGACAACTTATGGGAAGCAGGCCGCGGGCTCTAGGCCGGCCAGCGAGCGGAGCCTGCCTTCCCGCGGATTCGGTCTGCGCAGTCGAGCGCTTCGACAAGATGGTGCACCCGCTGGTGAAGAACGAAAAGCCGCCGTGCTGAAAGTTTTCCAACTTTCCGCACGGCGGCTTTTCAAATATCCAAGGGCTTGCGGGAGACATTCCCGCGAAGCGGCGTCTGGGCTAGGCGGCCAGCTCGACCTTCTGCTCCTTCTTGGAGACATCCGGGAAGACGAACTTGTGCAGGGCCCACCAGCGGAAGACCATCGCCAACGCGGTACCGATGATCGGTCCGGAGATGAAGTCGGCGGCTTCCTGGAACAGGAAGGAAACGTTCGGGTAGTGCAGGCCGAAGACCCAACGCGAAATGTACAGCGGAGCCGAGTTGATCACGATGCCCATCGCGGATACCGCGAAGAAGCCGGTGACCTGGATGCGCTTGCGGTGCGCATCATTGCGATCCTGGAAGGTGTACTGGCGCGAGAGCACGTAGGACACGATGGTCGCCACGGTGTTGGCGATCAGGAATGCCGTGGTCGGGTGGTCTTCCATCACGGTGTACTTCAGGCCGTAGTTCACGGCCAAGGTCACGATGAAGCAGAACCCACCGACGCCGAGGAAACGCAGGGCACGGACTACCACTGGATTTTCACGTAGAGCCATACTTCTCCTGAATTCGGTGAGCGCGAAAAACGCCTAACAAACCGAGTTTAGTATCCGAGGCTGGGAACGGCCAATGAGTCCCCCGATTCCAATCTGTCGATCAGCTATGAATGCCGCCTGTTGTCCCCGTCTTTGCAAGGTACGGGGCAGGAGAATGTGAGCTTCCCCGCAACTTCTCCCCCGGTGCCCTATGAGGGCGTTTCGAGTTGTCGGGGCGCCGTGGCATGATCGGGGTATCGACATCACCCCACGGTAAGGAGCATAGTGGACTCGCAGCTTCCCCTCAGAATCCTCGAAGCGGTCGGGCTGCTACACCGGCTGGGTTACCTCGGGCTGCGGATCTTGCCCGGCATCAACGCCTCCGGAACCGCCTGGCGCATCGTCATCTTCAACGTCACCGAATGGAATCCCGAGGACAAGTTCGGCGACCCGTACAATGCCTCGGAGACCTGCCTCTACACAACGGCCGGGGGCAATGTCTTCAACAACGACGTGCAGTTCCCCGAGGACGTCAGCCGCATCAGCGTCGCCGAAGCAATCCTCGCCGCCTTGCCCTCGCTGCAGCGCAGCACCCCGGGCGAGACCGGGAATCTGGACTACGTGCGATGGTATGCCCAGCTGCTCTCGCAAGTCACCCGTCTCAGCGAGCTGCCGGTGGCGTATGCGGACTACTTCGAAGATGCCGAGGGCTGGGAACTGGGGTGGGGCAGCGGCCGACGCTTCCAGGCGCCGCCGCGCTTTCTACCCGAACCGGACGCATCGCCGGTGCCGGACAAGGCCGGGCAGCGCGACGAGCACTACGTTCTGGGTCTGTGCGCCGAGGTGCTGGGCCTGCCCTACGTCGGACAGCAGACCTTCGACTGGTTGCGCGGCGAGCCGTCGCTGAAAACCGGGGCGCGCAAGGCGCTGCCGGTCGACGGCTATTTCGAGGAGCTCGGCCTGGTTGTGGAGTACCACGAACGGCAGCATTCGGAACCCGTCCCGTTCTTCGACAACAAGCTGACCACCACCGGCATGCTGCGCGGAGCGCAGCGCAAGCTCTATGATGCCCGCAAGGCGGCGCTGATTCCGCAGCACGGGTTGACGTTGCTCGTCATTGATTACCGCGACTTCAGCCACAAGAAGGGCAAGATCCTGCGCGCTCCAGCACAGGACAGGAAGATCGTCGCGGCACTGCTGGCCAGAGCCGCTGAAGTGGCGGAGCCGGGGGTCATCGCTCCCTTCTCCGCGCCGCCGCAAGAAGCACCCGCGACGCGTTAAAAGCCGCACGGCACCATCCCCGAAGGGGTGGTGCCGTGCGGCTTTAGCAGGTGAGGGCTACTTGGAAACAGCCTGGGTCAGCAGTTCAAGAGCCTTGTTCAGGGTGGCGCTTGGACGCATCACAGCGGAGGTCTTTTCCTCGTTCGGACGGTAGTAGCCGTCCAGTTCGACCGGCTTGCCCTGGACCTCGGCGAGTTCGGCCACGATGGTTTCCTCGTTCTCGCCCAGTGCCTTGGCGACGTCGGCGAAGGCCGATGCCAGCTCGGCGTCCTTGTCCTGCTTGGCCAGTTCCTCGGCCCAGAACTTGGCCAGGTAGAAGTGGCTGCCGCGGTTGTCCAGCTCGCCGACCTTGCGCTTCGGCGACTTGTCTTCCAGCAGGAAGGTGCCGGTGGCGGCATCCAGGGTGTCTGCCAGAACCTGTGCGCGGGCGTTGCCGGTGGTGACTGCCAGGTGCTCGAAGGAAGCGCCCAGTGCCATGAATTCGCCCAGCGAATCCCAGCGCAGGTGGTTCTCGGACACCAGCTGCTGCACGTGCTTCGGAGCGGAGCCGCCGGCGCCGGTCTCGAACAGTCCGCCGCCTGCCAGCAGCGGCACGATGGACAGCATCTTGGCGCTGGTGCCCAGTTCCAGGATCGGGAACAGGTCGGTCAGGTAGTCGCGCAGCACGTTGCCGGTGACCGAGATGGTGTCCTCGCCCTTGCGGATGCGCTCGATCGAGTACTTGGTGGCCTCGATCGGGGACAGGATCTCGATGGTCAGGCCCTCGGTGTCGTGCTCCTTGAGGTACTCGTTGACCTTGGCGATCAGCACGGCGTCGTGGGCGCGGTTCTCATCCAGCCAGAACACGATCGGGGTCTGCGAGGCGCGGGCGCGGTTCACTGCCAGCTTCACCCAGTCGCGGATGGCGACGTCCTTGGTCTGGCAGGCGCGCCAGATGTCTCCGGTGAAGACCTGGTGCTCGATCAGCACGGTGTCGTTCTCGTCGACGATCTGCACATGTCCGTTGGCCGCCAGCTCGAAGGTCTTGTCGTGGGAGCCGTATTCCTCGGCCTTCTGGGCCATCAGGCCGACGTTCGGCACGGTGCCCATGGTGGTCGGGTCGTAGGCGCCGTTGGCACGGCAGTCCTCGATCACGGCCTGGTAGACGCCTGCGTAGGAGGAGTCGGGTAGCACGGCCAGGGTGTCTGCGGTCTCGCCCTTGGCGTCCCACATCTTGCCGCCCAGGCGGATCATGGCAGGCATGGAAGCGTCCACGATGACGTCCGATGGGACGTGCAGGTTGGTGATGCCCTTGTCGGAGTCGACCATGGCAACTGCCGGGCCCTCTTCCAGGCCCTTGGCGATCAGCTTCTCAACGCCGGCGCGCACGTCGTCGGAGAGCTCGTCCAGGCCGTTGAGGATGGCGGCCAGGCCGTTGTTCGGGTTCAGGCCGGCTGCCGCCAGCTCGTCCCCGTAGGTGTCGAACAGCTCGGAGAAGTAGGCCTTGACGACCTGGCCGAAGATGATCGGGTCGGAGACCTTCATCATGGTGGCCTTCAGGTGTGCCGAGAAGAGGATGCCCTCTTCCTTGGCGCGGGCCACGGAGGCCTTCAGGAAGTCCTGCAGGGCTGCCACGTGCATGACGGTGCCGTCGATGACCTCGTCCTTGAGCACCTTGAAAGGCTTCTTCAGGACCTTGACTTCGCCGTCTTCGCCGACGAAGCGGATGGAGATCGACTTGTCCTTGTCGATGACGATGGACTTCTCGTTCGAGGCGAAGTCGTCAACGCCCATGGTGGCGACGTTGGTCTTCGAGTCCGCGGCCCAGGCGCCCATGGAGTGCGGGTACTTGCGGGCGTAGTTCTTCACGCTCAGCGGCGCGCGGCGGTCGGAGTTGCCCTCGCGCAGCACCGGGTTCACGGCGGAGCCCTTGATCTTGTCGTAGCGGGCGCGGACGTCGGTCTCTTCGTCGGAGGAAGGGTTGTCCGGGTAATCCGGCAGGGCGTAGCCGGCAGCCTGCAGCTCGGCGATCGCGGCCTTCAGCTGCGGGATCGACGCGGAGATGTTCGGAAGCTTGATGATGTTGGCTTCCGGGGTCTTGGCCAGGTCGCCAAGCTCAGCCAAGGCGTCGCCGATGCGCTGCTCTTCGGTGATGTAGTCCGGGAAGGTGGCGATGATGCGGCCGGCCAGCGAGATGTCGCGGGTCTCCAGCTCCACACCGGCGGTCGAGGCGAAGGCCTCCACGATCGGCAGGAACGAGTGGGTCGCCAGCATCGGCGCTTCGTCGGTGTGGGTGTAAATAATCTTGGCCATAGGTGTGGCTTCTCCCTGAACGTCGTGCGGAAGCGGGGTTATCCGCCCTGAACTCAACGTTCCAAATCTACCCGATTTTGCTCCGCGCCACACTTTCCAGTCCCGGAAAATACGCCGAAAGAGCCCTAAAATTCGCCCAATCGCCGGGCGGGAGGGGCTACGAGCAGTTCGTCACATTTAAGTTAATCGTCGATAACTCAAGCGCCATGTTCGCTATTCGGCCAGCTGCGCCGTCAGCACGCCGAGCGATGCCGCCACCTCATCGAAGATGCCGGCAGGCTCCGCGGATTCGCCGGACCGCTCGGCCAGGCCGAAGCACTGCCAGGTCACGCGCCAGCAGGTTGCGAGCATTTCGCCGATCAGCAGCGCGGGCATGGCCGCGAGCAGCCCGCGTCCGGTCAGGTAATCGGAAACCGCGGCCACCAGCTCCTGCTCCTGCCGCGTGGCCACCAGCAGCAACCGCGGCTCGGCCACCATCAGCCGCGAAACACGGCGGAATTCATTGCCCTGGACTTCTTCCAGCAGCATGCTCCGGAAGGCGGCCAGCAGCAGGCGCAGAATGCTTGCCCCATCCGCGCCGTCGGGGATGTCGCAGCCCTCCACCGCTTCAAACAGTCCGCGCTCGGCAGGCAGCATGGCCGCTTCCCTGGAGGGAACGTAACGGAAAAAGGTCCGTTCGGAAATTCCGGCACGCTTGGCGATGCGCCCCACCGTCACCGCGTCGAAGCCCTGCTCTTCCAAAATGTCCAAGGCCGCGGACCGGATGCCCTGCAGGGTCGCGGCTTTGCGTTCGTCTCGGATTCCCACCGTGCACTCCTCGCGTTCGGTTGCCTGTCGCCATGGTATCCCGGGTATCCAAGCATATTTCCTGTCACACTCTGACAGATTCATCCCTTAAATGTGTCAGACTATGACAGAATTTTTGAGTCTTCCCTTCAAGAACGAGGTAACCGTGTCCACCGAACACATCCAAACCGCCCAGGGCGCGCCGCCGGCCGGCCCCCAGCTGTCCACCCGGCAGGTGACCGGGATCATCGCGGCCCTGGCGCTGGCCGCCTTCATGATGATCCTCAACGAGACGGTGCTGACCGTGGCGCTGCCCGGCATCATGAACGACCTGCAGATTTCAGCTGCCACGGGGCAGTGGCTGACGACCGGATTCCTGCTGACCCTGTCGGTGGTGATTCCGACGACCGGCTTCCTGCTGCAGCGCTTCAACCACCGTTCGCTGTTCATGTTCGCCATCATCAGCTTCATCATCGGCACCGCCGTCGCGGCGCTGGCTCCCAGCTTCGTGCTGCTCCTGGCCGCCCGCATGGTCCAGGCGTTGGGCACGGCCATTGTGCTGCCCCTGCTCATGACCACCACGCTGCGGCTGGTGCCGGCACAGCGCCGCGGCACGGTCATGGGGCTGAACTCCGTGGTCATCGGCGTGGGACCGGCCGTGGGACCCACCGTTTCCGGCGCGGTGGTCCACGCGTGGGGCTGGCACTACATCTTCGCCATGATGCTGCCGATCTCGGTGCTGGTCCTCATTCTCGGCGCCGTCTTCTTCAAGGTTCCCGCCAGCGCGCAGAAAACCCGCGTCGACGCAGCGTCCGTGCTCCTTTCCGCGGTGGCCTTCGGCCTGCTGGTCTACGGCATTTCAAGCATCGAGCATGCCTCGCAGAACCCCGCCATGGCCATCGCCAGCTTCGCCATCGGCGCGTTGTCCCTGGTCTTGTTCATCCGCCGCCAGCGGGGGCTGGCGCGCGAGGGGCGCGAACTGCTGAATCTCGCTCCCTTCGCCTCGCGCAACTTCCGGCTAGCCATGATCCTGATCATGATCGCCTTCGGCACGCTGCTCGGTTCGCTCATGGTTGTGCCGATCCTCCTCGAATCCGGGCGGGGACTGGACTCGCTGACCATCGGCCTGATGCTCCTGCCGGGCGGGCTGGCCCAGGCGGTGGCCTCCCCGGTCTTCGGGCGCGTCTACGACCGCTTCGGCCCGCGCCCGGTATTGATCCCGGGAACCGCCATGCTGGCCCTGGGCCAGTGGCTCTATGTGGGCGTGCGCGCCGACAGCCCGCTGTGGCTGTTCGCCACCGCGCACGTGGTCTTCTCCATCGGATTCGCGCTGCTCATGACCGGGTTGATGTCCTCGGCCATGGCTTCGGTGGATCCGCGCCTGTTCGGCCATGGCTCCGCGATCTTCAATACCGGCCAGCAGCTGGGCGGCGCGATCGGCACTACGCTGTTCGTCACCGTCCTGACCCTGCTGTCCACCGCGCAGGAGGCTTCCGGAACCAGCGCCGTCCAGGCCCTGTTCGACGGCGCGCACATGGCCTTCCTCATCGGCGCGGTGCTGGCCAGCGCAACGGTGGTTCTCTCGCTGTTCATCGGACGCGGCACCGCGCCCACGGGCAGGTAGCCGCATCCCTCCGAGGGAGGACCTCGGGCAGTTTCCCAGCCTCCGCCAAGGTTGGGAGCCTCGTGAAGCGCAGCTCGCTAGGGTTAGGTCATCTGCCAAACCCAGGCGGAGGCCGAGCAGCTTGAGCGGTCGGCACGCTACCGAAGACAAGGGAGAGAACATGGGCAACAACCACGACGAAACCGTCGCACCAGACAAGACCCCTGATCCGCAGGGCAAGAACACCACCGTCCCGGATTCCCCGACCTCGTCTCCGATTCCTTTCGGCCACGAAGACGACGACGAGCAGAAGAAGGACTCGACCCAGCGGTAGGAGTTGCACGCTTCTTCGCAACGGACAGCGGGCCGGCAGGTACGAGATTCGTACCTGCCGGCCCGCTGGCTTGTGCAGCAGGACTGGTTAGCCCTCGGCCGGGAACCTGCCCCACACGCGGTGCCGGGAGACCAGATCCTCCAAGACCCCGGGCAGTGAATCCGCGTCAACCAGTTCCACGCCCGGATCGCCGCTTGGCAGCCCGGCGGCGTTCACCGCGCCATAGGCCGCTTCATCCAAGCACAGGATCGGCTTGCTCTGGCGGTAGGCCTCCTGCACCAGCAGGACCACGCGGGGATCCGCCGACTGCGGCACGTCCACGCCGGCTCCCGCCTTGGTGTCCAGGGGAACCTGCGCATCGGCCGCCGGAGGCAGCGCGCCGGCAAGCACCAGCGCGTCGAACTCGATCGAGCGGGTAGTGAAATAGGTCCGGTCCACTTCCATCCCCGACTCGGTCTTCCCGCCATGGGGCGCGACAATCAGCGGGGTCATCCCCTTGGCGCGGATCGCCTCGGCCAGCTCCTTGTCCTGCGGGTAGCCCGGCAAGCCGACGACTATCCCGATCTGGCGTCCGTCCACCGGCCAGGTGCCGCCAACCTGGGAGAGGGCCGGACTCAACGGCAGATCTTCGATGTCCTGCTGCGGCGCAGGCGCCGGCAGCCCGAGCGCGCTGGCCACCGCGGCGGCGAGGTCCGCGTCGATCTCCGCCAGGCACTGGACCTGGCGCTCGCGGATCGTGTTATCCGCGCACTTGCCCAATTCAAAGCTGTAGGCCTGCTTGATATGGTCGCGTTCCTGGGCGCTGAGGCTGCGGTAGAACAGCCGCGCCTGGGAGTAATGGTCCGAGAAGCTCACCGGTTCGCTGCGCTGCTTGGTGCCCGCGGTTTCCTGCGGGTACTCCAAGGCCGGGAATTCCTGGCCGTTGGCCAGCTCCGCCATGAACGGGCATCCGCCGTCCAGCGAATTCGGCTTGTAGGGCGCGATGCCCTCATGGATATTGTGCTGGTGATAGCCATCCCGGAACATGTCGTTGACCGGGTTCTTCGGGCTGTTGATCGGGATCTGGGCGAAGTTCGGCCCGCCCAGACGGGTCAGCTGGGTATCCAGGTAGGAGAACAGGCGCGCCTGCAACAAGGGATCATCGGTGATGTCGATGCCCGGCACCAGATGGCCCGGGTGGAAGGCAACCTGCTCGGTTTCGGCGAAGTAGTTCGATGGATTGCGATCCAGCACCATCTTGCCGATCAGCTGCACCGGGCACAGCTCTTCCGGGACGAACTTGGTGGGATCGAGCAGGTCGATGCCCTGGAAGGTCGCGGTGCCGTCATCCTCGAAAAGCTGGACGCCCAGCTCCCATTCCGGATAGGCGCCGGCATCAATCGCGTCAGCCAGGTCCCGGCGGTGGAAGTCCGGGTCCGCTCCTGCGGCCAGCTGGGCTTCTTCCCATGTCAGCGAGTGGACACCGAGCTTCGGCTTCCAGTGGAACTTGACCAGGGAGGCCTTGCCGCCCGGTCCGATCATGCGGAAGGTATGCACGCCAAAGCCTTCCATCATGCGGTAGGACCGCGGAATCCCGCGGTCGCTCATGTTCCACATGGTGTGGGCCTGCGCCGGGGTGTGCAGGGAGACGAAATCCCAGAAGGTATCGTGCGCCGACTGAGCCTGCGGAATTTCCCGATCCGGCTCGGGCTTCACCGCGTGGACGATGTCCGGGAACTTGATTCCGTCCTGGATGAAGAAGACCGGGATGTTGTTCCCCACGAGGTCGAAAACGCCTTCCTCGGTGTAGAACTTCGTGGCGAAGCCTCGGGTGTCGCGGGCCGTGTCCATCGAACCGCGGGAGCCAGCTACCGTGGAGAAGCGCACGAAGACATCGGTCTGCTTGTTCGGCTTCAGGAAATCCGCAACGCAGAAGTCTGCGGCATTGCCGTAGCTGACGAACTTTCCATGGGCGCCGGCGCCGCGGGCGTGGACCACGCGCTCCGGGATGCGCTCATGGTCGAAGTGCATGATTTTCTCGCGCAAATGGTGGTCTTGAAGGAGGATCGGTCCCCGCTCGCCCACTTTCAAGGAGTGGTCGGTATCCGTCAACGGGGATCCCTGGCTCGTGGTCAGGTGCTTCGAGGTCTGCCCCGGAGCCTTGTCCCGGCGGTCCGCTTCCGGATTGGTGGGATGTGCTGATTCGGTCGTCATTGCGTGCTCCTTCGTCCTGGAATTCTTTCGGAATGCCTTCGGCTGTCCCGCGCGGTGCTCCGCGATACGGTGAACAGCAAGGTCTTTGCCACGCTATGGGTTCGGGCAGGCCGTTTCCATGAAGCCTGCTAATTCCCATGCTCTTTCCAGCCTTGGTGCTCCCAGCGCCATACGACGAGAGATTGTTGAACAATCTTGGTTTTTGGTGCATTCTGTAAGCAACACATTTATCGAGACGGGGATCACAATGCCATTCATAGACCTGAATTCCGATGTCGGCGAGTCCTTCGGCAACTGGAGCATGGGCGACGACGCCGCCATCTTCACCTCCGTCTCCTCGGCCAATGTCGCCTGCGGATTCCACGCCGGAGACCCCAGCACCATCCGCCAAACCTGCAAGGACGCGGTCGCCGCCTCGGTGACCATCGGGGCGCACGTGGGCTATCGCGACCTGGCCGGATTCGGCCGCCGCTTCGTTGACTGCTCGGCCACGGAACTGGCCGACGACGTGCTCTACCAGCTCGGCGCCCTGCAGGCTCTGGCCCGCTCGGCCGGCGGGGAGATCAAGTACGTCAAGCCGCACGGCGCGCTCTACAACACGATCGTGCACCACGAGGTGCACGCCCAGGCCGTCGTGGACGCCATCAAGGCCTTCGGCGAAGACCTGCCGGTGCTGCTGCTGCCCGGATCCGTGGCGCTGGCCAAGGCCGAGAAGGCAGGGCTGCGCGGGGTGGCCGAAGCCTTTGCCGACCGCAACTACAACCCGGACGGCACCCTGGTCTCGCGCCGCGAAGCCAACGCCGTGCTGCACGACCCGGCGGCAGTCACCGCGAACATGATCCGTCTGGCCACCGAGGGCACCTTGGAGGCAGTGGACGGCAGCACCATCACCATGCCCGCCGAAAGCATCTGCCTGCACGGCGACACCGCCGGAGCCGTGGCCATGGCCGCCGCGGTCCGCGAAGGCTTGGAATCCGCCGGCGTGAGCATTAAGAGCTTTGCATGAGCCAGCGCGAAGCCCGGCTGGCCGGCAGCCGCTCGGTGCTGGTAGAGCTCCCGGACCTGGATTCAGTGCTGGGCTTGTCGGCCCTGCTGCGCACCAGCCCGCTGCCCGGACAGCTCGACGTACTCGCCGCGGCGAGCACCGTGTTCATCAAGGCCGACTGCGCGGCCAACGCGCAGGCCATCGCCAAGACCGTGCGCACCCTGGAACTGGGGTCCTCCGCGGCCGCGACCGGTTCGCTGATCACTGTGCCCGTCCATTACGACGGCGAAGACCTGGCCGAGGTGGCCCGGCTGACCTCGCTGAGCCCCGAGGCGGTCATCAACGCCCATTCCCAGCAGACCTGGCGGGCGGCCTTCGGTGGCTTCGCCCCGGGCTTCGCCTACCTGCGCGGCGAGAACCAGCTGCTGAACGTGCCGCGCCGCGCCACCCCGCGCAAGGCGGTCCCCGCCGGCGCGGTGGCGCTGGCCGGAGAGTACTCGGCCGTCTACCCCCGCCAGTCCCCCGGCGGCTGGCAGCTGATCGGCCACACCGATGCAGTGCTGTGGGACCTTGAGCGCGAGAACCCCGCGCTGATCCGCCCGCAGGACCGCGTGCAGTTCATCCCCAGCCGCGCCGCATTGACCGTGGCGGACGCCCCCGCCGCCGAACCGGCCCCAGACACCGAGCGCCCGGCGTCCTCCGCCGCCCAGCTGGAGATCCTGGATCCGGGACTGCAGTCGCTGATCCAGGACGCTGGCCGTCCGGGCCTGGGCGATCTGGGAGTCAGCACCGCCGGCTGGGCCGATGCCATCTCCGCCGCCCAGGCCAACCGCCTGGTCGGCAACCAGCCAGGCGCAGCCGTCATCGAGAACCTGATGGGCACGCTCACCCTGCGCGCCCGCGGGGATGCGGTGCTCGCGGTCTCCGGAGCCTGCGCCACCGTGAACATCACCCCGGTGGACGGCGACGACTTCCACGAATTCCGGCAGATCCCCATGGACACGCCCTTCGCGCTGCTCGACGGCGAGCTGCTCGCCCTCACCCCGAACGGCGCCGGACTGCGCAGCTACCTGGGCGTGCGCGGCGGGTTCGACGTCCCGCAGGTGCTGGGCTCCCGCTCCAGCGACTCGATGTCTGGCATCGGCCCCGCGCCACTGCGTGCTGGGCAGCTGCTGCCGGTCGGAGAAGTCTCCGGCCTGCAGGTGGTGGGCAACCCCGAGCCCTCGCCGCTGCCGGTTCCCGACGAGCACGGCGTCTTCACGCTGCGCATCACCCCCGGCCCGCGCGAGGACTGGTTCGGCGCCCAGGGACTGGCCCGGCTGACCGGCCAGCTCTGGAAGGCCTCCGCGGATTCGAACCGCGTGGGCGTCCGGCTGGAATTGGGCCAGGACGACGCGCGGCCGCTGGAACGGGTGCGCGCGGGCGAGCTGCCTTCCGAGGGCGTGGCCCTGGGCTCGCTGCAGGTCCCGCCCTCCGGTCTTCCGGTGCTGTTCCTGACCGACCACCCGGTCACCGGCGGCTACCCGGTGATCGCCACGGTCATCGACGAAGACCTGCCCGCCGCCGCCCAGCTGCCCCCGGGCTCGCTGATCCGCTTTGAACTGACATCCCACCCCGGCACCCGCACTCCCGTGAAGGAATCCCGCGCATGAAAAAAGTACTGATCGCCAACCGCGGCGAGATCGCCGTCCGCATCGCCCGTGCCTGCACCGACGCCCAGCTGGTCTCGGTGGCCATCTACTCGGATCCGGATGCCGACGCCCTGCACGTGCGCCGCGCCGACGAGGCCTACGCGCTGAATGGCTCGCAGAGCGCCGACACCTATTTGGACATCGCCAAGATCATCGAAATCGGCACCCACGCCGGCGCCGACGCGGTGCACCCGGGCTACGGCTTCCTGTCCGAAAATGCAGACTTCGCCCAGGCGGTCATCGATGCGGGCATGACCTGGATCGGCCCGTCCCCCGAAGCGATCCGGGCTTTGGGCAACAAGGTCACCGCCCGCGAGATCGCGGTGCGCGCCGGAGCCCCGCTGGTACCGGGCACCGACGGCCCGGTGGCCGACGCCGCGCAGGTGCGTGCCTTCGCCGAGCAGTTCGGCCTGCCGGTGGCCATCAAGGCCGCGTTCGGCGGCGGCGGACGCGGCATCAAGGTGGTCCGCGCGATGGAAGACATCGAGGCCTCCTACGAATCGGCGGTGCGCGAGGCGACCGCCGCCTTCGGCCGCGGCGAATGCTTCGTCGAGCGCTTCCTGGACAAGCCGCGCCACGTCGAGGCGCAGGTGCTGGCCGATGCGCACGGCAACGCCGTGGTGGTGGGCACCCGCGACTGCTCGCTGCAGCGCCGCCACCAGAAGCTCGTCGAGGAGGCCCCGGCCCCGTTCCTCACCGATGAGCAGCGCGCATCGATCCACTCCTCGGCCAAGGCCATCTGCCTGGAGGCAGGCTACGTGGGCGCCGGAACCGTTGAATACCTGGTGGCCCCGGACGGGCTGATCTCCTTCCTGGAGGTCAACACCCGCCTGCAGGTGGAGCACCCGATCACCGAGGAAACCACCGGCGTGGACCTGGTCGCCGAGCAGCTGCGCATCGCCGCCGGGCAGCCGCTGTCCTTCACCGAGGATCCGGCCCCGACCGGGCACAGCTTCGAGTTCCGCATCAACGCCGAGGACCCGGCGCGCGGCTTCCTGCCGGGTCCCGGACGCATCACCGGCTTCGAAGCCCCGACCGGCTCTGGCATCCGCGTGGATTCGGGAGTACGCACCAACTCGGTGGTCCCCTCCTACTACGATTCGCTGATGGCCAAGCTGATCGTCACCGGCGCCACCCGCGCCCAGGCGCTGCGCCGCGCGAAGCAGGCCCTGGATGAAATGGTCATCACCGGAGTGCCCTCGGTGCTTCCCTTCCACCGCGCCGTGGTGCGCAACGCCGAGTTCACCCGGGATGACGCCTACGGGGTCTACACCACGTGGATCGAGGCGGAGTTCGCCGAGGACCTCGCGTCCAGCCCGGAAATCGCCGCCGCCCAGCCGGGCGCCGAACGAGAAACCCTCACCATCGAAATCGAGGGCAAGGCCATGAACATCGGACTGCCGGCCTCGCTGGTGGATTCCATCCGCCATGGCGGGCACGGGGCCGCCATGGAAGCCGCCGCGGACAACGTCGAGGCCGCCGCCAGCGCAGCCACTCTGAACGCCCCGATGAACGGGAACCTGGTCAAGTGGGTGGCCGAGGACGGCGCCGCGGTCGCCGCCGGCGACACCGTGGCAGTGCTGGAAGCCATGAAAATGGAATCCAACGTCACCGCGCACGCCTCCGGCACCTTCACCCGGGGCGCGCAGACCCCGGGAACCATGATTTCCCGCGGGGAAGACATGGGGCGCATCGCTTAACGCTTTGCACTGCGTCCTTCAGGGTGAATTAGATTGGAAGCATGCTCGTGAATGACCTGATTCGTGCTCTCCCGCTGGACGAGGAGGCAACCCACGCCCATACCGGCGCCTGGGTTGCCTCGGTGCTGCGCACCAAAATCGCCGAGGGGCAGCTGCGCCCGGGAACGAAGCTCTCCGAGCAGGCTCTGGCCCAGGCCCTGGGCGTCTCGCGCAACACGCTGCGCGAGGCATTCACCGTGCTGGGCAACGAGCTGATCATTACGCGTATCCCCAACCGCGGGGTGTTTGTCGCCTCCCCGGGCATGGACGATGTCAAGGAAATCTATGCGGTACGCCGCATGATCGAACCCGCGGCGCTGCACTGGGGCCCGAAGCTCAACGTGCCAGCCCTTGAACGGATCATCAAGAAGGCCCGCACCGCCCTGGCCTCCGGGAAGATCGAGGCGATGGCGACCGCCAACCAGCGCTTCCACGAGGAGGTTGTGCGCGCCAGCGGCAGCGCCCAGCTGCAGGAGCTGATGACCCGGGTGCTGGCCCAGATGCGATTGGTCTTCCACGCCATGAGCGATGCCCCGGACTTCCACTCGCACTACGTCGAGCTCAATGCGTCGCTGGTCGAGATGCTGCGCGACGGCGAGCGCGAGCAGGCCGCGACCGCGCTGCGCAACTACCTGGACGTCGCGGAAACCGAGCTGCTCTCCCATCTGGAGGAGCGGATGGACTCCGACGACAACTAGCCCTGCCGGCACCGATTACGTTCAGGCGTTCTCGGGAGCCGCGAGCGCGGCCCCGGAGTCGATGCGCTCCAGCGCACGGGGCAGGTGCTTGCGTGAATTCACGGCAACCACGGCAAGGGACAGCAGGCACAAGAGCACTACGGCGCCCATGATCCACAGGCTGGAGACCCACTGGGCCACCAGGGCAATCACCGTGGGCGCCAGGAACCCGGCGTAGGCAAAGGTGTAGAAGAAGCCCGTCAGCAAGCCAAGCTCGTCCGGGCCCGCGGCGCGCTGCAGTTCAAGCAGCCCGCCCACCATCAACAGGCCATTGCCGCAACCGAGCAGCACCGAAGCGCCCAGGCCGAGCGCCGGGCTGTTGAGCAGGATCGCACCGATGATGGCCAGCATGCCGCCAAGCACCACTGCGACGCCCAGCAGCAGGGTGCGGGCGCTGTTGACGGTATCGACCCTGCGTCCCAGCGGCTGGATCAGCACACCGCATCCCATGGTCAGCGCCACCGCCACGGTCGTGTAGGTATGGCGTGCCGCACCGCCCATGGCGGGAACCATCTCCGGAATCACCACGAAGCCCATGGTCGCCGCCGCGAACACCCACGGGGCGGCGGGTGCGATGACCGCCCAGAACCGTTTGCCGCCGCGCTGCTGCGCCGCACCGCCCGGTATTGGCCGGGTCTGGGTACCGGGTGCCGTGGCTTGCGGGAGTTGGCGTTGCCTGGTTTCGGGGAGCTTGCGCAGCAGGATCAGGACCGGCAGGCACAACAGGATGTGAGTTGCGTAGGGAAGGACATCCGGCATCGGCGCCCACGCCACCAGCATTCCCCCGGCCACCGGGCCCAGGCAGAATCCGGTGGAGGTCAGCAGCGAGGCACGCCGGGCCCCGGATCCGGCCGTCGAGTTCGGATCCCAGGGTGCTTGGGAGAGCTCCTTGACCCAGCTTGTTGCAGCCGCCATGCCCAGGCCGGTCGCCGTGCCGGCCAGCAGCCTGCCGGCGAACAGCGGCAAGGGACCGAGGTGCGAGAGCATCAAGGCAAGGCTCGCGGCAATGGAGATCAGCACCGCGATCATCGTGAGGCGTTTGCGTCCACGCAGGTCAGAGGCGCGCCCGCCGAGCAGCAGTGCCGGTACCAGTCCCAGCACGTAGATGCCCAGCAAGGAGGTCACCAGCACTTCCGAGAAGCCGTGGTCCTGCCGGTAATGCACCAGCAGCGCGACGTATTGGTTGGCTCCCCATCCCACCAGAAGCAGGCACAGTGCTGCGGGAAACCAATATTTTGCCTGTTGCGCCATGGACCGATGTTTCTTTCACGTTCAAGAAGTGATGGCGACCAACCGTCCACCATTCACGCCAGTGTGTCATGATTCACAGCGCAATGACGGATTCATGACGCCGCTTCCACGCGCCCCAGCGGCACAGCTGGCAATCCGGCGTCCAGCGCTTGTCGATATGATCAAACCTGGGCTGGATATTTTCCCCTCCCAGGAGAAGGACAGCCGATACATTCCAGCGTCAGAGAGGTCGACAGATGCGCAGCGCACTCACGAGGCGGACCAGCCAGCGCCACTCCGCCTTCCGCCCCGGGCGACAGGCGGCCTGATGACGGAGCAGACATCACCAGCCAAGGGCTCCCGGACGGCGGTCTTCGCTCCCTTGAGCTCCGACACCCGCACCGCGCAGGTCGCCCAGCGGCTCACGGATGCCATCTTGCTGGGTGTGCTGGCTCCCGGCGAGCGCCTGCCCACCGAAACGGATCTGGCCAAGAAGTTCGGTGTTGCCGTGGTGACGGCACGCGAAGCCTTGGCGGACATGCGCAAGGATGGTCTGCTGGAAACCCGCCGCGGCCGCGAAGGCGGTTCCTTCGTCCGCGCCGAAGCCCCCAATGCCTCCCAGCAGTTGATGACCTCCAGGCTGCGCGGCATCTCGCGCACCGAATTGCTCGATGCCGCGGTCTACCTCGACGTCATCACCAGCGGTGCGCTCGACCGGGCCACCCACGTGTGCACTTCGGCCGAAGCGAAAGCCCTGGAAGCCTGGCTCGACCGCGCGGATTTCTCGACCCCGGCCAACGCCGCCCGCGACCACGGAGGATTCCTGCTGGAACTGTGCGTGCTGTCCCAG
The DNA here is from genome assembly GCF_003633665.1 of Arthrobacter sp. AG1021. NCBI lineage: Bacteria > Bacillati > Actinomycetota > Actinomycetes > Micrococcales > Micrococcaceae > Arthrobacter > Arthrobacter sp. AG1021. The sequence goes on from NZ_RBLB01000007.1 coordinate 562,902, forward strand.
TCCCCGCGGCTGGTCCGCGAGCAAATCGGCTTCCAAGCGCAGTACGGGCAGCTCATGTGGCTGGGTCTGCGCGATGAAGCGCTCGCCGGACGGATCGCAGAACTGGACCGAGCCATGGCGCAGGCCCTGGCATCACGCGATGCGGCGCCAGGCCGCGCCGCATGCCAGGAATCATTCACGCTGCTGTCCACCTGGCTCATCAGCCGCAAACAAGAACTGGAGGTGGCCTGATGGCCGTCGCAGCCGAGCTTGGAGAATGGTTCGAGCGGTATTTTAAACGTTTGGATGCGCTGCACACCCAGATCGCGCAACTACCTGCCGAGCACTTGGGCGCCACCGTCCAGGATCTGGTGCGCCCATGGCTTCTGGATGATGCCAACGGCATCGTCGGCGCCGGCTACATTGGCGAAAGCGCCGGGCAGATGCGGTTCGAATGGTGGCTGGCACCGATGCAGGACAATCCGCTGTTCGCTGCCGGTTCCGAAATCAATCGGCTGCAGCTGGAGCAGCGCGAGTACGCGGACTATGTTCGCGACTACCGCAGCCTTGAATGGTATTCGGTCCCCCACTCCTCGGGACGCCGGCATATCACCGGTCCGTTCGTCGATCACCTGTGCATCTGCGACTACGTGCTGACGCTGACTATTCCGGTCACCGGCAGCGCCGAAGGAATTGTCGGTTTGGATCTTCGGGTCAGGGATGTCGAACCCGCGCTCCAACGCCTGCTGCTGGGCTTGGACGGGCCAGCCGCGCTGGTCTCCGCGCACGGCCGGGTGATCACTTCCTCTGATCCGCGGGACGGCCTGGGTGCCCTGATTGCCCCTGAATCCCTTGAAAATTCGGACGTGGTGACAGGTACGAGCCTGTTGGTGGTGCGCAGCCAAAATTAAACCTTCTATATAGAATCTTTAAGTGCTATTCTCGGTGTGTCACACTTCACACGCAGCTTCTGCGTACGCTCGCAACGAGGATTGCATGAATTCACAACACGATCTCCAAGACGGGAACCATCTGGCCGTCCTGGGCTATGAACAGTCCTTTGACCGTTCAATGTCCCTTTGGGCCAACTTCGCCCTGGGCTTTACCTATTTGTCTCCGCTGGTGGGCGTCTATTCGCTCTTCGCCCTGGCCATGGCCACCGGTGGTCCGCCTTCGGTCTTCTGGATCCTCATCGTGGCCGCGGGGCAGTTCCTGGTCTCGCTGGTCTTCGGCGAGGTGGTTTCGCAGTACCCGATCCACGGCGGCATCTACCCGTGGACCCGCAGGCTCTGGGGCAAGCGCTATGCCTGGATGGCAGCCTGGATCTACATCTGGGCCATGATCGTCACCATCACCTCGGTGGCCCAGTTCGGCTCCGGGTTCGTGGCCAGCACCTTCAATGTCGAGCTGACCGAGGCCACCACCTTCTGGTTCGCCACGGCCATGCTGCTCATCGCCCTGCTGCTGAACTTCTCCGGCACCAAGATGCTCGCGCGCATCGCCCGCATCGGCCTGGCCGCAGAGCTGATCGGCGTGATCGCCGTGGGCTTCTACCTGCTGGTCTTCAAGCGCGAGCAACCGTTCAGCGTTTTCTTCGACTCCATGGGTGTTGAGGGCGACGGGAGCTACGGCGTGGCCTTCATGGGCGCGGCGCTGGCCGGCCTGTTCCTCTTCTACGGCTTCGAGGCCTGCGGCGACGTCGCCGAAGAGGTCAGCAACCCAGCCCGGCGCATCCCCAAGGCCATGATGATGACCATCCTGGTCGGCGGCGTGTCGGCACTCATCTCGTTCACCGGCTACGTGCTGGCAGCCCCGAACCTCCAGGAAATCGTCAACGGCGAAGACGTGGACCCCATCCCGGCCATCCTGGAAGCTTCGCTGGGCGCCGTGGGCGCCAAGATCTTCCTGGTGGTTGCGTTGACCGCGTTCCTGTCCTGCGTGCTCTCGCTGCAAGCCGCCGCATCCCGGCTGATCTATTCCTTCGCCCGTGACGGCATGCTGCCGGGCCACCGCTGGCTCGCAAAGGTCTCCCCGCGCAACAAGGTGCCGTCCAATGCCCTGCTCGTGGCCTGCTGCATCCCGCTGCTGCTGTGCGTATTCATCTACTTCGGGCCGGAGACCCTGCTGACCCAGATCACCGGCTTCGCCATTCTGGGCATCTACGTCGCCTTCCAGTCAGTGGTGCTGGCAGCCCTGCGCCAGCGGCTTCGCGGCTGGAAGCCTGCAGGTCCGTTCTCGCTGGGCGCCGCCGGCATGCTGGTCAACATCTTGGCCCTGGCCTACGGCCTCTTCGCCATGGTGCTGCTCGCGGTCCCCGGTTCCAGCGGCGATGTCCTGGCCGACTGGATCGTCTTGATCGGGCTTGCAGTGGTGGCAGGAACCGGTGCGCTGTACCTGTTCATCGCCCGCCCCGATGCCAAGTCCGATGCGCCGAGCAATGACGCCATCGAAGTGGCCGAGAAGCTGCGCGCGGCCCAGCGCTCTGCCGCGCCGGTCGACTGATCGATACAGAACGCAAAGCCGCAGGCGTCGCATCCCCAATGGGGTGCGCCGCCTGCGGCTTTGCTGCGTATTTGGAGCCTATGGCACCTGGTAGAACGTATCCTTCACGTCAGTGATCAGCATGTGCCCTGGCGCGTGGCCGATGGCCAAAGCCGGGCGCGATTCCATGACCGCCGCCTGCGGAGTGACGCCGCAGGCCCAGAACACCGGAATGCAGCCTTCCGGGATCTGCACGGCGTCGCCGAAGTCCGGTTTGCCAAGATCCGTGATGCCCAGCTCCTCCGGGTTGCCGATATGCACCGGCGCCCCGTGCACCGCTGGGTAGCGGGAAGTGATGCGCACCGCGTCGGCAACCTGCGAGGCCGGAATCGGCCGCATCGAAACCACCATGGGCCCGGACATGGATCCTGCCGAGGCGCTGCGCCGCGTCGTCTTGTACATGGGCACGTTGACGTCCTGCTCGATGTGGGCCACGGAGATGCCTGCCTCGATAAGCGCCGCTTCGAAGGTGAAGGAGCACCCGACGATGAAGGTCACCAGATCCTCGCGCCAGTACTCGGCAAGATCCGTTGGCTCGGCGACCTTTTCGCCGTTCTCGTACACCACGTACTTGGGGACGTCCGTGCGGATGTCGCCACCGGCCAGCAGCTCGTTGGACACCTGCCCCGCTTCCAGGACCCCGAGGATCGGGCAGGACTTGGGGTTGCGCTGGGCGAAAAGCAGCACGTCGAAGGCCAGTGCCTGCGGCACGATGATCAGGTTCGCCTGCGCGTAGCCGGCGCTGAAGCCCGCGGTGGGCACCACCTGTCCCTGGCGGAAGTACTCGCGCGCTTCGCGGGGGCTCAGGGCCGCCCGCTCGCTGATGCTCAGGTCTCGAACGTTTGCCATGGGTAATCCGCCTTAGGCATTCCACAGGGCCGAGAGCCCCGACAGGGAGTTGTAGCCGAGGAACACGGTCAGGAGCCAGGCCAGGGCGCCGATGAAGAGCAGGAACTTGGGGTACTTATAGCCGCCCATCAGGTCGCGGCGGCGCCAGGCCACCCAGAGTAGGACGGCCAGGCCGACCGGAAGGATCAGGCCGTTGAAGGCCCCGGCGAAGATCAGCAGGGTCGCAGGAGCCTTGCCCAGGAAGACGTAGATCACGGCGCAGACGGCGATGAAGCCGACGGTGATCAGGTTGCGGGTGCGTTCGGGGGTGGTGCTCTTGGTGATGAACGAAACCGAGGTGTAGGCGGCGCCGATGACGCTGGTCAGCGCGGCGGCCCAGAGGATGATGCCGAAGGAGCGCAGGCCGATATCTCCTGCCGCGGCGCCGAATGCCTCGGCTGCCTTGTTGTCGCTGGTCAGTGCCACGCCGCCGGCAACGACGCCGAGGATTGCCAGGAAGAGCAGCACCCGCATGATGCCGGTGACGATGATGGCCAGCACCGAGGTCTTGGAGATCTCCTTGACGTGCTCGACGCCGGTGGTCCCGGAGTCCAGCATGCGGTGCGCGCCGGCATAGGTGATGTAGCCGCCGACCGTGCCGCCGATCAGGGTGGTGATGATCAGGAAGTCGACCTGCTCGGGAAGCACCACGTTGCGCAGCGCATCGCCCACCGGAGGCGCGGCGACGATCGCGACGTAAAGCATCAGCAGGATCATGATGGCGCCCAGCAGGAGCACGATGCGGTCCAGCGCCATGCCCGCTTTCTTGGACAGGAAGATCAGGATCGCAATCACTGCGGAAATGGCACCGCCGATCTTGGCGTCCACACCCAGCATCGCGTTCAGGCCCAGGCCGGTGCCGGCGATGTTGCCGATGTTGAACACCATGCCGCCGATGAAGACCAAGGCGGCCAGCAGCCAGCCGACGCCGGGAAGGACCTTGTTGCCCAGCTCCTGGGCGCGCAGGCCGCTGACGCCGATCACGCGCCAGACGTTGAGCTGCACCGCAATGTCGACGAGGATCGATACGACGATGGCGAAGGCGAAGGCCGCACCGATTTGCACGGTGAACTCAGTGGTCTGGGTAATGAAACCAGGGCCGATGGCGCTGGTGGCCATGAGGAACATGGCGCCCAGCAGCGCTGTGCGCCGGGCTTTTGACGTAGCCTGAGGCTTCGAATCGGGAGTAGACATGATTTCATCCGTTGCGGTAGCGGTGACTGCTGTCACAGAACTAATGTAACGCACAAGACAATACAGGTTGTTGAACAATCTGGGCAAGTAGTTGTTGAACAATTTCCTTTCCGCTCACGCCTTGCTCAACGGCGGCGCCTAACACTGAGGTGGCTTGGCTGTCTACCTCAAGCAGGCTGCCATCACGCCGCAGTAGAACGCTGGCATAGCGCTGGGAATACGCCGCCAAGCGCATTCCCCGGATCGGAACACAGAAGTCCACCGCTTTTTGGCAAACGCCGAAAAGCGGTGGACTTCATTGGAACGACTTTTGGATCAGGTCAGCTCTTGACCGTTTCCGGGGCGTCGTCGTCCTCTGCCTTTTCGAGGCTCGGTTGCACGTCCTTCCCTGTCAGCTCGGCAGGCTTCGGGCCACCGGCCTCGACCTGTGGCTGCTCGCCGGTGAATTCCGGAGCATTGTCGGTGTACCACTCGGTGAGCGCCGGGTCCTCGCTGTCGAAATCGGCCCCTGCGCCGAGTTCTTCCGGAACCTGGGAGATGCCGAAGACGAAGTCGTCGCCGTGCTCGTCGATGCCCTGGCGGACACCGCCCTTGATGGCTTCCAGCGCATAGCGGCGGCGGATCATCAGCGGGTCGTTGCGCAGTTCGATGCCCCAGGAAATCATGACGCCGATCAGGATGATCGCGAACGGCAACGCGCAGGTGACCATGATCGACTGCAGCCCGGACAGCGCATTGCGCCCGCCGGCCAGCAGCAGGAACATGGAGATCAGGCCCAACGCCACGGCCCAGACGATGGTGACCGGCTTGGACGGCACCGGGCGGCCGGACTGCGACATGGAACCCATGACATTCGACGCGGAGTCCGCGGCGGTCACGAAGAACACCAGGATCGCCAGCAGGGCGACGATCCACATCACCGGGCTCATCGGCAGGTTGGCCAGCAGGTCGAACATCACGTTCTCGCCGGATCCCTGGATTTCGATGTCCTGGCCGTTGAGGTTCATCCAGATGGCGGAGCCGCCGAAGACGGTGAACCACATCATGGAGATCGCCGAAGGAACCAGCATCACCACGGTAACGAACTGGCGCAGCGAACGGCCCTTGGAAATCTTGGCGATGAACATGCCCACGAACGGCGACCAGGAAATCCACCAGGCCCAGTACAAGGTGGTGTAGGCGGTCAGGTATTCCTTCTCGACGGTGCCCTCGCTGGCGAAGACCGTGAGCATCTGCGGCAGGTTGTCGAAGAAGGCGATGACCGAGGCCGGAAGCAGGTCCAGGATGTACATGGTCGGTCCGGTGACCAGCACGAAGATCGCCATGAAAATGACCAGCGCCATGTTCGTGTTGGACAGCAGGCGGATGCCCTTCTTGATGCCGGCCACCGCCGAAATGGTGAAGACGACGGTCAGCAGGCTGATCGCGACGACCACGAACCCGTTGCCCAGTTCCGCTCCGGTGACGATGCTCGTACCGGTGCGGATCTGCAGTGCGCCGATGCCCAGCGAGGTCGCGGTGCCGAACAAAGTCACCAGCACGGCGAAAACGTCAATGATCTTGCCCAGCACGCGGTTGTTGCCGTTTGGGAACACCGGTTCGAACAGGGAGGAGATCAGCGGCAGGCGCCCACGACGGTAGGAGACGTACGCCAGCGCGCCGCCGACCAAGGCGTAGATGCACCAGGCGAAGGTCGCCTGGTGGAGGAAGGAGTCGGTCATCGCCGGGAGCACCGCGTCGTTGGTGCCTGCCTGCGCATCGGTGGATGGCGGCGGAGTCTTGAAGTGGCTCAGCGGTTCCAGCGGGCCGTAGAAGATCAAGCCGATGCCCAGGCCCGCGGCGAACAGCATGGAGATCCACGACGTGGTGGAAAATTCGGGAGTGCTGTCATCCGCTCCGAGGCGGATCTTGCCGGTGGGCCCGTAGCCGACTACCAGCATGAACAGCACGATGCCCAGGACGATGACGTTGAAGAGCCAGCCGAAGTGGGTGACGACCCAGGTCTGCATGCCCACGCCGACTTCGTTCAAATTCGTCGGGGCGATGATGGCCCAGAGCAGTACCGCGAGGACGGCAACCAACGCGGAAATGAATACTCCGCGGCGGGTCGGGAACGTGGCTCCGGTGTCTTCAACGCTGATGCCGGGGATCAATCCCGGATGGATGCCGAAGGACGGTTCCTTGGCATGGCGCAGGGCTTTGAGCACGCGTTCACCCTTGCGTTCCCGGTGTTGTTTTGGGTCTTTTTCACTTCCCTTTTCGGTCGCTTTCGATCCCGTACCTGACGGGTGCGGACGTGGCGTGTGAGATTCCATAGCGTACAAGTTTACTATGAAAACCTTGAAATCCCGGGCTTTTTGGACCTCTCCGGGCTGGATTCAGGCATCTCGGGCAGCGATCCTGCCCCATGATCACGGGGTGAAATGGGGATTCGCCAACCGCAGAAAAAAGATGCTTTTTGACGGCAGGACGGACGGTGTTTCGGCTGCTCCGGACCCGACTCCGGGGTTCCGGATAAGCGGCCGCACCGTGCTCTGTCGCGCTTTTCCCGCGAACGCTTCCACGGCTTTGGCCCAAGCTCCGGCACTGCTCGCTGCCGAACATCATTTCCGAACCAATGACTGTACTGCAGCTGCGGGCGGCGCTCCCCCAGCTGCAGTGCTCGGTTAAGCACCGCGGGCCGTGCAGCCAGCGCGCAAAGCGTTGGCGGCACCGCCCGGAACGGCGCGATTGGTTCCTAGTGGAAGAAGTGGCGTGCACCGGTGAAGTACATGGTGATGCCTGCTTCGTTCGCGGCGGCGATGACTTCCTCATCGCGGACCGAGCCGCCCGGCTGGACAACTGCCTTGACGCCGGCGTCGATCAGGATCTGCAGGCCGTCGGCGAACGGGAAGAACGCATCCGAGGCGGCGACTGCGCCCACGGCGCGCTGCTCGGAGGCCGCGGTATCGGCGTTCTCCGCACCACCGGCTGCATCCGCACCGGATTCGACCTTCACACCCAGGGTGTTGGCGCGCTCCACTGCCAGCTTGCAGGAGTCCAGGCGGTTGACCTGGCCCATGCCGATGCCCACCGCGGCGCCGTCCTTGGCCAGCAGGATGGCGTTGGACTTCGCGGCGCGCACCGCGCGCCAGGCGAAGGCCAGGTCCGCCAGGGTGGCGTCGTCGGCGGCGTCGCCGGCGGCCAGGGTCCAGTTGGCCGGTTCATCGCCGGCGGCGTCGATCTTGTCGCCGGCCTGGACCAGCATGCCGCCGGAGACCTGGCGCAGCTCGTTGCTGTTGCGGCCGTAGCCGTCCGGCAGGGCGAGCAGGCGGATGTTCTTCTTGGCCGAGAGGATCTCAACGGCTTCCGGCTCGAAGTCGGGGGCGATGACGACCTCGGTGAAGATGCCCTTCACGGTTTCTGCCATGGACTTGGTGACGGTGCGGTTGGCCGCGATGACGCCGCCGAAGGCCGACACCGGGTCGGTGGCGTGCGCCTTGCGGTGCGCGTCGGCAATCGGGTCTGCTGCGTCCTCGGAGGCCACCGCTACGCCGCACGGGTTGGCGTGCTTGATGACTGCTACGGCAGGCTTGTCGAAGTCGAAGGCCGCGCGCAGCGCAGCGTCGGCGTCCACGTAGTTGTTGTAGCTCATCGGCTTGCCGTGCAGCTGGTCCGCCTGGGCGATGCCGGCAGGGGCCGCCTCGTCCACGTACAGGGCGGCCTGCTGGTGCGGGTTCTCGCCGTAGCGCAGCACTGCGGCGCGCTGCAGGGCGACGCCGGAGTAGGCAGGCCAGTCGATGACGCCGTCGCCGTCCTCGTCGAGGAACTGGCTGGCGGTCCAGGTGGCGACCGCGGTGTCATAGGCGGCGGTGTGCGCGTAGGCCTTGGCGGCCAGGCGCTGGCGGGTCTTCAGCTCGAAGCCGCCGGCTGCGGCTGCCTCGATGACCTGCGGGTAGAAGCTCGGGTCGACCACGATGGACACGGCGGCGTGGTTCTTCGCGGCGGAGCGGACCATGGCCGGGCCCCCGATGTCGATCTGCTCGACAACCTCGTCCTGCGCGGCGCCGGAGGCGACGGTCTGCACGAACGGGTACAGGTTCACGACCACCAGGTCGATCTGTCCGATGTTGCGCTCGGCCAGGGTGTCCATGTGCTCGGGCACGCGGCGGTCAGCCAGGATGCCGCCGTGGATGATGGGGTGCAGGGTCTTGACGCGGCCGTCGAGCATTTCCGGCGAACCGGTCACCTGCTCGACCTCGGTCACTGGGATGCCTGCGGCGGCGATCTTCTTGGCGGTGGAACCGGTGGAAATCAGCTGGACGCCTGCGTTGTGCAGTCCAGCGGCCAGTTCCTCCAAGCCGGTCTTGTCGTAGACGGAAATCAATGCGCGGCGGATAGCGACTTTGTCCAAGACGGTCTTACTCACGAAAATTTTCTCCCGGCGGTGAGAATGAATGGGGCGGGCGGCGGAAAGGCCGCCGCCCCTATTCTAGCGAAATCTGCCGGTTGCCCCTCAGTTCGTGTCAGTGCCCCTGGACCAGATCACCCAGCTGCGGGAAATGCGTAGCCAGCTGCTGATCGGTCAGGCACAGGCGCAGCAGCTTCTCCGCATGGTCCTCGTCGGCGACGTAGGACACCAGATCCACCGAGGTCCGTTCGTTCAACTCGTCGCGCAGCGAGTGGGCCACCGCCACCAGGCAGTGGTAATAGCGTTTGATGGTCGGTTCCCATCCCTCGCGGGATGCCTGGTCGGTCAGGGCCTCGGACCAGATGCCGGCCGCGGGTTCCTCGCACAGGTCGATGGAGGACCAGTGCCAGTCGCTGGGCTCCCACTTGTCCGAGTAGAAGCTCTCCGCGTCGTCCTCGTCCAGATCCGCTTCGATGACCGCGAGCACCGCATCCAGATCCTCGCCGTCGTCCGCGTCTTCGTCGTCCTCGGATTCCTCGTCGTTCTCTGCATCCGAAATCACCAGTGAATCCTCGTCGGCAACCGGCGGCTCAGGTTCCAGGGTGTTGTGCTCGTCAGCGTCGGGGCGGTCCTCGTAGTCGTCCGGCTCATCCACGTCTTCGCCGCGTTCGACCAATTGTTCGCGGGATTCGGCGGCCCGGTCGCGCGCCAGGGCCTGAACCGAGTTCAGGGCCAGCAGCGGCATCGCAATGGCTTCGCTCTCTTCGGTGCTCACCCCATGCAGGGCAATCGCATAAAAGGTCTGCTCCGGGTGTGCCTCAATTACTTCAGCCGCGTGTCGAAGGGCTGCAACCCGTATCGCCTCTTCGAGAGCGGTCCAATCTACTCCCATGTCCAGAGATTACTCCCTTACCCGAACTTGCAAAAGGCCTTGACGGCTTAGGCAATCAGACGTAAGGCGGGTACCCGCCGCGCGCGGATATCGGCTAAGCTTCGACGCGGTAGAAGCCACATCATCTGCACCGTGCGAAAGGTACACCACCGTGTCCACAGCCACCCTCCCCTCCGGCACCCATGTGGTGCAGGAGCTTCCGTTCAAGTGGAAGGTCCAGGGAACCATCTTCATCATCGGCGGGCTCGGCTTCATGTTCGACGCCTGGGACGTGACGCTCAACGGCGCGCTGATCCCGCTGGTCGCCCAGGAATGGGGGCTGGACCGGCCGACCGCGGCGCTGCTGGGAACCTCGAACCTGGTGGGCATGGCCATCGGCGCGTTCCTCTGGGGAGGCATCGCCGACCGCTACGGGCGCAAGAACGCCTTCAGCCTGACGCTGCTGATGTTCGCCCTGTTCACCGTGCTCGGCGCCCTGTCGCCGAACTTCGGCTTCTTCGTGGTCTTCCGCTTCCTGGCCGGCGTGGGCCTGGGCGGCTGCATCCCGGTGGACTACGCGCTGGTCGGCGAATTCACCCCGGCCAGGTACCGCGGCCGCGTGCTGACCGCCATGGACGGCTGGTGGCCGGTCGGCGCCGCCCTGTCGTTCTTCGTCTCCGGCTGGGTCATGGCGACCTCCAACAACTGGCGGCTGATCCTCGTGGTGATGATCCTGCCGGCCTTCATGGTGTACGTGGTGCGCCGCTCCATCCCGGAATCCCCGCTGTATCTGGCGGCCAAGGGCCGTGAATCCGAGGCTCGCGCGGTCATCGACCAGCTGGTGGCGCGCACCGGAGCTGCGCCGCGCGAGTACGTGATCGAGCAGGCCGAGCTTCCCAAGACCCCGCGCTGGTGGGAGCAGGCTGCCTCGCTGTGGCGCCATTCGTGGAAGCTGACGGCCACCAGCTGGCTGCTCTTCGTGACCATCCTGCTAGTCTACTACCTGGCTCTGACTTGGCTTCCGACCATCCTGACCGAGGCGGGCATGGCACAGTCAGCGTCCTTCTTCGCCACCGCGGTGATGGCGCTGATGGGCCTGATCGGCGTGGTCATCGCCGCGCTGCTGGTGGAGAAGATCGGGCGCAAGTGGCTGCTGGGCATCTTCGGCCCGCTCTCGGGCCTGGTGCTGGTTGTGGTGGCGCAGAGCCTTGATGTCCCGGCCACCGCCGTGGGCTGGGTCCTGGTCTTCGGCGTGGTGGTCCAGGTGGCGATCCCGGTGCTCTACGCCTATGTCTCCGAGCTGTATCCCACCGAACTGCGGGCCAGCGGCTTCGGCTGGGCTTCGACCATGTCCCGTTTCGCCGCAGGTTTCGGTCCGCTGCTGTTCGCCGCGCTCTGGCCGGTTGTCGGCCTGTCCTGGCTGTTCGCCGGCGCCACCGCGCTGGTGCTGCTCGCAGTGCTGTTCATGGCGAAGTTCGCTCCGGAAACCCGCGGGCGGGAGCTGGGCTAAACGCCTCGGCTAGGGATTTCCCATGGCCGGATTGGGCAGCATGCCGTCGAGCATGATGCGGGTCAGCCGGTTGCCGATCCCGGGAGCGGCCTTGGCGAAGGCGCGCGGCAACGGCCTGGTGGCCAGTCCGATGCCGGTGATCAGCTCGTTGCCGGTGAGGTCCTGGCGGACCAGGTCGGCCGCTTTGGCCAGTTCCAGGGCCTTGCTGACCACCCGCACGGTGTCCCGCTGAGGCTGCATGATCCGCTCGCCGATGGTCTGCGGGAGCTGCAGGCTCAGCGATTCGCTGAGCGCACCCAGGTTCAGTCCCACCAGGGCGTCCAGGAATTCCTGCCAAGCCTGGTTCTCACCCCGGGCCAGGCCGGCGGCGGCGCGCTCGGCGGCCTGCCGGACGTCCTGGAGCATGTCCAGGGTGACTTCCTCAACGAGTTCGGGGCGTGCGGCGAAGTTCCGGTACAGCGTGCCGATACCGACGTCGCTGGCTTCGGCGATTGATTCCATGGCCACATTGGCGCCATGGGTTGCAAAGAGTTCACGAGCCGTGCGGAGAATTTGCTTACGTCGTCGTAGTGCATCTGAGCGCATGCGTTTCCCCACCTTTCACAGTTTCCAGGGTGCCCGGGGCAACTTTCCTGCCCCGCAACGTTCTAACGGTAGTCGTTGATGGGAGATCTGACGAAGTGGAAGCGATCATTCCATTCTGGGAGGCATTCAGTGTAGTTCCAGAACTTGGGCATCTGCTGGGCTTCAGCCGGATCTGCGCTGAAAAGACGCCTGTTTCCGCCTGCCCCATCTCGATTTGTCGAACTCAGAAGGCTTCACGCGCGGTCGATAGGATTCCGGCCAACACCATGCGAAGGCCGCGAAGCTGGTACGGCCCGATCCTGCGGGAGACCGCGGGGCGCGCTTCCCGCGCGCAGGGAACTGCCAGCTTGCGCCCGCGGCCAGGGGGAGTTGCACCAGCTCGCGCCCCGGTTTTTTCGGTAGTGTGGCCAGTGAGCTGTACCGAAGCAGGTCCCACCCTTGAAAGGTCTTCATGCACGACGACACTTCGCTGACCATCGGACGAGTCAAGCGCGTACTAGACGAACGAATTCGTCCGGCCATCTACTCGGAAAGCATTCCGCTGCAGGTGTCGTGGCACGAACTGCCCGGTGAACCGGTGACGCCGGCCGAGGGCCTGGCGCTGGAGTACACCCCGGCCTCGGTCGGCACCCCGTGGGGCGCGGCTTGGGGCACCACCTGGTTCCACCTCCAGGGCCAGGTTCCCGCCTCCTGGGCCGGGCGCCGCGTCGAGGCTGTCATCGACCTGGGCTTCGATATCAACATGACAGGCTTCCAGTGCGAAGGGCTGATCTACCGCCCGGACGGCATCACCATCAAGGCGCTGAACCCGCGCAATCAGTGGGTGCCGGTCGCCGAGGCCGCCGAAGGCGGCGAAGTGGTGGACCTGTACATGGAGGCAGCTTCCAATCCGGTGCTGCTGGACTACCATCCCTTCCTGCCCACCGAGCAGGGCGACATCCTCACTTCCTCCTCGCGCCGGCTCTACACGCTGCGCCGCCTGGATTTGGCGGTCTTCGAACCGGTGGTGCACGATTTGGCCCTGGACCTGGAGGTGCTCTTCGACCTGCAGGAGCAGCTGCCCGACGGCCCGCGCCGCTTCCAGATCCTGCAAGCCATGGACAACGCCCTGGACGTGATGGACCTGCAGCGCATCCCGCAGACCGCGCAGGACGCCCGCGACCAGCTGGCGGCTGTGCTCGCCGCCCCGGCCGAGCACAGCGCCCACCGGATCTCCGCCATCGGGCACTCGCACATCGATTCGGCCTGGCTGTGGCCGCTGCGCGAAACCATCCGCAAGGTCTCGCGCACCTGCTCCTCCATGGTTGAGCTGCTGGAGACCGAGGAGGAATTCCTCTACGGCATGTCCAGCGCCCAGCAGTACAAGTGGCTGAAGACCCACCGCCCCGAGGTCTGGGACCGGGTCAAGCGCCAGGTGGCCGAGGGCCGCTTCCTGCCGCTGGGCGGCATGTGGGTGGAATCCGACACCGTGATGCCCTCGGGCGAATCCCTGGTGCGCCAGTTCCTCTACGGCCAGAACTTCTTCCGCGAGGAATTCGGCATCACCTCCAAGGGCGTCTGGCTGCCTGACTCCTTCGGCTACTCCCCCGCCCTGCCGCAGCTGATGCGCCGCGCCGGCTTCGAGTGGTTCTTCACCCAGAAGATCTCCTGGAACCAGCAGAACAAGTTCCCCCACCACACCTTCGACTGGGAGGGCATCGACGGCTCGCGCATGTTCAGCCACTTCCCGTCCATGGACACCTACAACTCCCAGCTCTCGGGCGAGGAAGTGGCCAAGGCCGCCCGCCAGTTCCGCGAAGCGCGGGTCACGAACAATTCGATCGCCCCGGTGGGCTGGGGCGACGGCGGCGGCGGCACCACCCGGGAGATGACCGGCAAGGCCAAGCGCCTGGCCAACCTGGAAGGCAGCGCCACGGTGGCCTGGGAGCATCCCAACGACTTCTTCGACCGCGCCAAGGCCGAGCTTCCCAACCCACCGGTGTGGGTGGGCGAGCTCTACCTGGAGCTGCACCGCGCCACCCTGACCAGCCAGCACCAGACCAAGCAGGGCAACCGCCGCACCGAGCAGCTGCTGGTCGAGGCCGAGCTGTGGGCCGCCACCGCTGCGGTGTACACCGGCGAGCCCTACCCCTACGAGCAGCTCGACGAGCTGTGGGAGAGGGTGCTGCTGCACCAGTTCCACGACATCCTGCCGGGCACCTCGATCGCCTGGGTGCACCGCGAGGTGGTTGCCCGCTACGCCGAGGCCATCACCCAGGCCCGGGCCTTGATCGCCCGCGCCCAGCAGGTGCTGGCCGGATCCGGCGGCCTGCAGCTGGAGTTCAACGCGGCGGCCTACACCCGCCACGGGGTGCCTTTCGGCGCGGCCCGTGTGCCGGAGCCCGCCACGGCGCAGCCGGTGCAGGCCGAAGCCCTGGACGGCGGATACGTGCTGGGCAACGAGCTGGTGCGCGTGGTCATCAACTCCGAAGGCCTGATCACCTCCGCCGTGGACCTGGCCACCGGCCGCGAAACCATTGCCGAGGGCAAGGAAGCCAACCTGCTGCAGCTGCACCAGGACTTCCCGAACATGTGGGATGCCTGGGACGTGGACAAGTACTACCGCAACCAGGTCACCGACCTGCGTGCGGCGGACAGCCTGCAGCTCTCCGAAACCGGGGGCACTGCCACCGTGACGGTGACCCGCAGCTTCTCCAACTCCACGGTGGTCCAGGAACTGTCGCTGGCTCCCGGAGAGCGCACCGTGCAGATCTCCCAGAGCACCGACTGGCACGAGGCGGAGAAGTTCCTCAAGGTCGCCTTCCCGCTGGATATCCGCGCCGAGCAGACGATCGCTGAAACGCAGTTCGGCTACCACCAGCGCCCCACCCACGTGAACACCAGCTGGGAGGCGGCGAAGTTCGAAACCTCGATGCACCGCTTCGTGCTGGCCCAGGAACCGGGCTTCGGCGCCGCGCTGGTCAACGACTCGATCTACGGGTTCGACGTCACCCGCGACGCCGAGGACGCCCGGGTCACCACCACCGTGCGGCTCTCGCTGCTGCGCGCCCCGCGCTTCCCGGATCCGCAGACGGACCAGGGGCTGCAGACCCACCGGTACGGGCTGGTCATCGGCGCGGACATCGCCAGCGCCACCGAAGCCGGCGCACTGCTGAACAGCGCGCAAACCGTGCGCTCCGGCGCCCGCGAGGTCGAGCCGCTGGTGGCGCTCTCCGGCGACGGCCTGGTGGTCTCCAGCGTGAAGCTGGCCGCCGACCGCTCCGGGGACCTGGTGGTGCGGGTGTATGAATCGCTGGGACGCCGCGCCCCCGGCGCGCTGAGCCTCAACCGCCCGGTGGCCTCGGCCGCCACGGCGAGCCTGCTGGAGGATCCGCTGGAGCCGGTGGAAGTGAACAAAAATTCTGTTCAGCTCAAGCTCGGAGCCTTCGAGGTGCGCACGCTGCGCTTTACCCTGGCCTGATCCACCAGCCGCGCCTGACCCAGCAGCTAGGTCCCATTAACCCGTGATGGCGGGGCAGTTCTTCGCGAACCGCCCCGCCATCACGGGTTTTGCTGGTTGACCGTCCGTCACCACGGGGACGGTTCGTAGTCCTTGAGGAAGCAGCCGTAGAGGTCGATGCCGCGCTCGCCGTCGACGATGGGCTGGTAGACGCGGGCGGCGCCGTCGATCAAGTCCAGCGGGGCGTGCCAGCCCTCGGCGACCATCCGCACCTTCGAATCGTGCGGGCGCTCGTCGGTGATCCAGCCGGTGTCCACCGCGGACATCAGGATCCGGTCGGTTTTGAGCATTTCCTCGGCGCTGGTGCGCGTGAGCATGTTCAGCGAAGCCTTGGCCATGTTGGTGTGCGGGTGCCCGGCGCCCTTGTAGCGGCGGGAGAACTGCCCCTCCATGGCGGAGACGTTCACGATGTACTTGCGGCGCGCCTCGGAGGCGGCCAGCGCCGGGCGCAGCCGGGAGGCCAGCAGGAAGGGCGCGGTGACGTTGCACAGCTGCACTTCCAGCATCTCCAGCGCATCCACGTCGCCCAGGATCTGCGTCCAAGAATTCTCGGTGACCACGTCAGGCACCAGACCGCCGGCGTCGATGGCGGTGCCCGCGGCAATGCGCTCCAGCGAGGCGGAGCCGGCGGTCATCGCCAGGTCCGCGAGCTGCTGTGCGTCGTAGCTGCCCAGCGTGCTCGGGGCCAGCAGCGCCGAGTCCTCCAGGCGGAAGGCGCTGGCCAGGGCGCGGGGGTGCTCGGCCGGCGGGTTCGCTTCTCCCCACAGCTCCGGGCCGCCCTGCCCGAAGGCCAGTTCCCCGGCCAGCGGCTGCTGCTCTGATTCGATCAGGTGCTGGTAGGAGTTCGCCGTGCGGCGCACGGTCTGGGCGGCGTTGTTGATCAGGATGTCCAGCGGGCCTTCGGCCGCGACGCGGTCGGCCAGCGAGATCACCTGGGCCGGGTCGCGCAGGTCGATGCCCACGATGCGCAGCCGGTGCAGCCAGTCCGCGCTGTCCTCCAGCGCCGCGAAGCGCCGGGCCGCGTCCTTGGGGAAGCGGGTGGTGATGGTGGTGTGGGCGCCGTCGCGCAGCAGGCGCAGGGCGATGTGCATGCCGATCTTGGCCCGTCCCCCAGTGAGCAGCGCGCGCTTGCCGGTCAGGTCCGCGCGGGCGTCGCGGCGTTCGCGGCCTGCGGCGGCGCAGTCGGGGCACAGGTAGTGGTGGAAGGCGTCCACCGTGGTGTAGCGCTGCTTGCAGATGTAGCAGCCGCGCGGCTTGCGGAATTCCCCGGCGCTCTGTTCCAGGGTCGGAGTGCTCAGATCCAGGCCCAGGGTCTCGTCATCCAGCCGCTGCGGCGAGCCGGTGGCGGTGCGCTCGATCAGCGCGCGGTCCGCGGCGCTGATCTCGGCGCGCTTCTGGGACTTGCGGTAGCGCTTGGCGGCCTTGAACATGTTGCTGGTCGCGCGGCGCACGGCGATATGCCGTTCGTCCTCGGAGTCCAGCTGGTGCACCACGGAGAGCACCTTCAGCGCGGTGGCCAGTTCCTCGGCGGTGAAAAGTTCGGGATCGCCGGCCGCGGCCGGGGAAGTGTGTTCGGTCATCTCAGTCTCGTTAGGGTGCGGCCGGCGGGCGGCGGCTACTTGGCGGCCAGGTCCGCCAGAGTGGCGATGAGCAGGCGGCGCTCGACCACCTTGATGCGCTCGTGCAGGGTCTCTTCGGTGTCGGTGTCCAGAATGGCCACGGCTTCCTGGCGCAGGATCGGGCCGGTGTCCACGCCGGCGTCCGCGATGTGCACGGTGCAGCCGGTCACCTTCACGCCGTAGGCCATGGCATCACGCACGCCGTGGGCGCCGGGGAAGGACGGCAGCAGGGCCGGGTGGGTGTTGATGTAGGTGCCGTCGAAGGCGTTGATGAATTCCTCGCCCACGATGCGCATGAAACCGGAGGACACCACGTAGTCCGGGGCGTAGGACAGGCACTTTTCGGTCAGCGCGTGGTTCCACTCGCCGCGGTCCGCGAAGTCCTTGAAGTTCACCACGAAGGTCTCGATGCCGGCGGCCGCCGAACGCTGAACCCCGTAGGTGCCGTGCTTGTCGGCGCCCACCGCCGCGATCTGCACATCTGCCAGTTCGCCGCTGGCGACCGCGTCGATGACTGCCTGGAGATTCGAACCGGTGCCGGACACCAAAACCACAATACGCATAGCTTCCATTCTACGGTTGGCGGCAAGCCTGCACCGACCCGGTGCCTGCTGCGGCCTTCGAACTTCGTCACATCGAACCGGCCCCCTGTCCATGGGCCCGGCCCAGGCCTAGACTGAATTTCCGGCCGAGCAACCAAGGAGTGGACCATGAGCCAGATCGTCCCGGATGACAAGGACTGGACCTTCGTCCTGCATGAAGTGTGCCCCGAGTGCGGTGTCGACGTGCGCACCCTGTCGGTGCAGGAAACCGTGGCACAGGTGCCGCAGGTGGTCAAGCGCTACCAGTCGGTGCTGGAGCGTCCGGGGGCCGCGACCCGCCGCAACCCCGCCCGCTGGAGCGACCAGGAGTACGTGGTGCACGTGGCCGAGATGCTGGAAGTCATGCTCGGGCGCCTGGATTTGATGCTGGAGCAGGCCGACCCGGGCTTTCCGAACTGGGACCAGGATGTTGCCGCCGAGCAGGGCCACTACAACACGCTGAGCCCGGAACAGGCGTCGCAGAAGCTGCGCGCGGCGGCCGAGGCCTATGCCGCCAAGCTTGAAAGCATCAGTCCGGAGAAATATACCCGCAGGGGCATACGCTCAAATGGCGCCGCGTTTACGGTGGAAACACTGAACCAGTATGCCTGGCATGACGTGGTGCACCACCTCTGGGATCTGGACGCCTGAACCGATGCGCCGCCGGCGCTAGCCTTCGAGCACCGGGTCGGTTTCGAACAGCGGGGCGATCAGGTAGCCGATGGCGGTGCCCAGACCGATCTGCAGGGCCAGCGCCCCGGCGGTCACCCAGGCGTGCGGGCCGATCTCGGTCAGCCGGCCGATGGCCAGCGAGCCGGAGGACAGCCACGAACCGGCCAGCGACATCAGGCCGGCCACGATACCGGTGAACACGGCCAGGCAGGCGGTGGAGGCGCCCAGCGCCAGCGCGTTGAACGGGATGCGGCGGGCGAACCAGTCTTCCAGGTGATTCTCCCCCACACGCAGGAAGTACCAGCCGGCCAGGATGCCTGCCAGCACCGGGATCAGCAGGTAGAGCCACTGGTTGGCCGGCTCGCCGGAAGGCAGCGCCGCCAGCATCGGAATCGAGGGCAGCGGGCCGACGGTGGTTTCCAGCGTGGACAGCGTGCTGCCCGCACCCAGGCTGAACCCGCCGCCGCTGATCCAGGAGAGCACCCAGAACACCGCGTTGGGGATCAGCGCCAGCTGCAGCAGGGTCAGTGCGGCGGAGCCGATGGGCCCGGGGCGCAGTTCCTGGTAGACGTTGGCGACCTCGGTCCAGTGCAGCCCCAGGGTGATGGTCAGCAGGATGCCGGAGATGCCCACGGCGGCCACGTAGCCCATGAAGCCCGAGACGATCACATGCCAGACGTAGGAGCCGGCCCAGCGGCGGTGCGGAGAGACGCTGTGCAGGTAGGCGGCGGTGTCCATGCCGAACAGCCGGCCCCAGGAGCCGGCCTCGCGGCGGGCGCCGATGATCAGGCCCAGCGAGGCGATGATCAGCGGAATGAAGGTGGCGGCCAGGATATTGACCCGGCCATAGTCGTTCGCGACCAGGAAGCCGACGCCGGTGCCGATGGCCCCGTAGGCCAGGATGGCACCCAGCAGGCCCTGCCAGAGCTGGTCGGTGTAGGAGGCGCGGGCAATGCGGCGCCCGGCGCGCAGGCAGAAGAGGAAGGGCAGCAGGCTCAGCCCCAGCGGCATCAGCGTCAGCCAGCCGGTGACCGAGCTCGGATCCGTCTCGGGCCCCAAGTTGAAGACCTCGATGGGCACACCGTGGATGAGCAGCCAGACGAACCCGGCGAACTGCAGGATCGTCTCGAAGGAGTCCTCCAGGAAGCCGCCGCTGAAGTAGACAGCGACCAGCGGCAGGGCAATCAGCGCCAGGGCGAACACGACCGATTGCAGCATCTCGAAGACTCCCTGCAGGGCAAGGGGCATCGGCCAGCCGTTGCGCAGGCGCAACATCACTGCCTTCATGGGTTTCTTTTCGCGGCTCATCATCTTCCATGGTGCCACCATCGGCGCCGACCGATCATGATCGACGCGCAATGATGGCACCTTGGGTAAGGCAGATCGCCTGGGTCAGTAGCTGTCAGGCGTTGCGCCCGAGGCCTCGGCCCGGTAGCTGGCGGCCAGCGCCTCGGTGGAGCGGGCCAGCAGCGCCACGTCCGCGCCGACGCCCACGTACTGGGCCCCGGCTTCGATGTACTTGCGCGCGGTGGCCGCATCGAAGGCGTTCACGCCCACGTACCTGCCGGCGGCGCGGGCCGCGGCAATGGACTTCATCACGCCGGCGACCACCTCGGGGTGGTTCTGCTGGCCGATCACTCCCATGGAGGCCGCGAGGTCCGAAGGCCCGATGAAGATGCCGTCCAGGCCCGCGGTGGCCACGATCGCCTCGACGTTCTCCACCGCTTCGGCGGATTCGATCTGCACCATGACGGTGATGGTCTCCCCGGCCCGGTTCAGGTAGTCGGGGATGCGGTTCCAGCGGGCGGAGCGGGCCAGCGCCGAGCCGACGCCGCGCACGCCGGCCGGCGGATAGTTGCAGGCCGCGACAGCGTTGGCCGCCTGCTGCGCGTCATTGACCATCGGGATGATCAGCGACTGCACCCCCAGATCCAGGTACTGCTTGATGACCACCGGGTCGTTTACCGGCGGGCGCACCACGGGCACCACCGGGTAGCCGCGCACCGCCTGCAGCTGGGCCAGGATGCTGCCCAGGTCGTTGGGCGAGTGCTCGCCGTCGATGAACAGCCAGTCGAAGCCGGCGCCGGCGCAGATCTCTGCGACCAGCGGGGAGCCCGAGCAGACCCACACCCCTGACAGGGCGTGGTCGGCGTCCTTGAGCGCGTCCTTCAGCGAGGCATCGGGTTCTACTCGAAATGGCATGTCACGGTTCCCAGCGGTCCGTAGTCGGCGAAAACGGTGTCGTTTTCGTAGACCCACATCGGACGGGTGAAGGATCCGGCGAGGATGATCTCGCCGGCGTTGAGCTTATCGCCATGGGCGGCGATCTTGTTGGCCAGCCAGTACACGCCGGCGGCCGGGTGGTTCAGCACGCCGGCGGCGACGCCGGTTTCCTCCACGGTCTGGTTCTTGAACAGGATGCCTGAGACCCAGCGCAGGTCCACGGCTTCCGGACGCACCGGATTGCCGCCGATGACCATGGCGCCCATCGCCGCGTTGTCGGAGATGGTGTCCACGATGGTGCGGCCTTCCATCTCGATGCGCGAATCGAGGATCTCCAGGGCGGGGATGACGTATTCGGTGGCTTCCAGCACGTCGAAGATGTTCGCGTTCGGGCCCTTGATGTCCTTCTTGAGCTTGAACGCCAGTTCCATTTCGATGCGCGGGTGGGTGTACTGGTCCCACTTCACGGTGCACCCGGAGTCCAGGACCATGTCGTCGAAGATGATGCCGTAGTCCGGCTCGGTGATGCCGGTGGCCATCTGCATGGCGCGGGAGGTCAGGCCGATCTTGCGGCCTGCCAGCACACGGCCGTTGGCCTCGGAGCGCTGGCGCCAGAGGTTCTGCACCCGATAGGAGTCCTCGACGGTCATTTCCGGGTAGCGGGCAGTCAGGCGGGGCACCGGGGTACGCGTGACTCCTGCTTGGACCAGTTCATCGGCGATTGCCGTGATTGTTTCCTCGGATAGCATCGACTGCTACACCTTTCACTGGTAGTACAAAGCTGCGCGGGCACCGCCGAACGCCGTCGCGTCGCTGCTCGGCCCACAATTCTTGATGTTATCGGTGTTCAGCAGGCATGGCACATCGTACTAACATTTTCTCCCTGCCCTCGACGAATCCGGTCGAGATGCCGGCAGGCATGGAAAATCCCGCGGGGCACCGGGCTTGGAGCTCGGCGCCCCGCGGGATTCGCGGGTTTCGGGGCTGGCCTAGCTGGCCCCGGAGCGGACGTTGGCCAGCAGCGCTTCGAAGGGCAGGGAGGTCATCTCGTCGTTGGGGTCGGCGGTTTCGCTGACCGACGGGGCGATGGACCGGGTGTCGCCCAGATCGGCGTCGGGCTTCAGCTCCCCGTCGGAGGACGCCAGGGCCGTGGCCACCTCGCGGGCCACGCGCTGCGCGCGGTCGGACAGGGTGCCTGAGATGCCCTGGCCGCCGAAGTCCTCCGAGGCGGCGAAGACCGTGGTCGGCATGACCTGCGCGCGCAGGTAGGCGAAGATCGGCCGCATGGCGTAGTCGATGGCCAGCTGGTGGCGCTGGGTGCCCGCGGTGGCGGCGAGCACTACCGGCTTGCCGCTGAGCGACTTGGGATCCAGGATGTCCAGGAAGGACTTGAACAGGCCGGATACCGAGGCGGTGAAGACCGGCGTCACGGCCACCAGCACGTCGGCGCCGAGCACCGCGTCGATGACCCGTTGCAGGGTTGGCACGGCGAATCCGGTGAGCATGTTGTTGGTGATGTCGCTGGCGTGCTCGCGCAGCTCGATGTTGGCCACGTCGGCCTGCACGCCGGCGAGCGCCAGCTGCCCGGCGATGGATTCGCCCAGCTGGCGTCCCAGCAGCGAGGAACTCGACGGGCTTCCCAGGCCACCACTGATCACCACAACGGACTTGCTCATGTTCACGCCTTTCCCGAGGTTTAGATGCGTATGCATGTAACAACCCGCAACATCGGAGATCTATTCCCGAGGCCCGGAAAGACTGACTGCCCGTGCGCGAAAACTGCGAATTTCATTATTGTGACGAGCGAAACGATATTGATACTCTTGTCTCCATGAGCAAAGACCAGCATGGAACCAATCAGCGTGACATCGAGTCGGGGGTCCGCACCGACTTCCACAACACGATGTCCTACGGCAGCTACCTCGACCTGGAGCGGATCCTCTCCGCGCAGCATCCGGTCAGCGTGCCGGAGCACCACGACGAGATGCTGTTCATCATCCAGCACCAGACCTCGGAGTTGTGGCTCAAGCTCATGCTCCACGAGCTAGTCGAGGCGCGCCGCCTGCTGGGCGCCGACGACATCGGCAAGGCACTGAAGTGCCTTGCCCGCGTCAAGCACATCCAGAAGACGCTGACCGAGCAGTGGTCAGTGCTGGCGACGCTCACCCCGCGCGAGTATGCGCAGTTCCGCGGCTTCCTCGGATCCTCCTCGGGATTCCAGTCCTTCCAGTACCGCGCGGTGGAATTCATCCTCGGCAACAAGCACGCCGGAATGCTCAAGGTCCACGAAGCGGATCCCAAGGCGCACGAGCTGCTCAGCAACCTGCTGAACGAGCCGACCCTCTACGACGTGTTCCTCGCGGCGCTGGCCCGCCACGGCTACGACATCCCGGCAGAGGTGCTCGAACGCGATGTCACCAAGCCGTGGACCTTCCAGGAATCGCTGATCCCGGTCTACAAGGACATCTACGAATCCGAGGACACCTTGTGGAGCCTCTACCAGGCCTGCGAGGACCTGGTGGACGTCGAGGACAACTTCCAGGCCTGGCGCTTCCGCCACCTGCGTGTGGTGCAGCGCACCATCGGCTTCAAGCGCGGCACCGGTGGCTCATCGGGCGTCGACTTCCTCAAGCGCGCCCTGGACCTGACGTTCTTCCCCGAGCTGTTTGCGGTGCGCACCGAAATTGGCAGCTAGCACGCAGCTCGTCGCCTTCACCCTGGATGATTTCGAGGCGCGTACCGGCAGCGCCGCCTCCATCATCCGCACCATCGCGGGCCTGTACCTGCGCCATGAAGCCGCTCCGGTAGCCCGCACCAAGATCCTGGCGCTGGCCACGGCCGCCGAGGTCTCGGCCCCGACCGCGCAGACGGCGATTTCGCGGCTGGCGGACCGCGGCGTGCTGGAGGCCGCCGGGACCTCCAGCCTGCAGGTCACCGCCGCGGCCCACGCGATGTTCGCCCGGGGCGACCGCCGGATCTTCACGCCACGCCAAATGGCGGACGAAGAACTATGGTGCCTGGTGGCCTATTCGCTGCCGGAGACCATGAGACCCCTGCGGCACCAGGTGCGCAAGCACTTCCTGCAGCTCGGCGGCGGCCTGGTCAATGCCGGGCTGTGGATCTTCCCCGGCTACCTGCGCGAGGAAGTGCTCCAGGTCCTCGGCGCGCTGGAGGTCCGCTCCTACGCCACCGTCTTCACCACGCAGACCCCGGACTTCCCCGAGGGCGCCATGCAGGCCGCACGGCAGTGGTGGGACCTCGGCCGGCTGGAATCGATGCATTCAACCTTCCTGGAGAGCACCGCCGCGCTGGACGCGCAGCCAGCCTCGCCGGCCGCCGCCTACCGCGGCTACGTGGCCATGGTCGATGCCTGGCGGGCGCTGCCCTACCTCGATCCCGGACTGCCTGATGCCATGCTGCCTGGCAACTGGCCCGGCCGGCCCAGCCGCGAACGTTTCCTCGCCCTGTCCCGGGCCTATGGACCCGGCGCGCGGCATTTCGCCACGGCCCTCCTCAAAGGCTAGGCCCACGCGGGCTGGTCCGTGCCGTAGCGCGTCGGCGCCTGCGGGTAGTCCAGCTGCGCGCCATTGAGCTCGAAGGGCGGCAGCGCGTAGTCGAGCATGCCGTAGCCGCTCTCCCGGCGGGCGGTCGCTGGGGTTCCGAGCTCCACTGCCGGGGCGGCGGGGCGGCCGAAGTCGAACAGGGCCTGCGCGGTCCTGGCCAGCGAAAACCGCACGGTCCCGGTCCGCTGCCGCTCGGTGCGGGCCCGAAGCAAGGCGATCACCGCGGCCGCAATACCGTATCCGGCGGCGTAATCCAGCCCCTGAACCGGAAGAGCTCCGGGTTTCCCGCCCGGCGTCCGGTACGCGTCCGCGATGCCGGTGGCAGCCTGCACGATGCTGTCGAACCCGCGGCGGGATGCCCACGGACCTGCGAAGCCCCAAGCGCACAGCTGGGCGATGACTAGTTGCGGGTAGCGCTCCCGCAGGCTCTCGGCGGACAGTCCGAGCGTTTCCAAGGCCCCGGGCCGGTATCCCAGGATCACCGCATCCGCCTGCGCCAGCAGCTCGTGGACTGCCGCCAGCCCCGGCACCGTGGCAAGGTCCAGCACCGTGCTGCGCTTCGCGAATCCTGTGTCGATGTGCTGGTCGGGAAGTTCCGGGATCCGGGGTCCGTCCACGCGCAGCACCTGCGCGCCCAGCAGTGCCAGCGTCCGGGACGCCGTGGGACCGGCGATGACCCGGGTGAAGTCCAGGATTTTCAGTCCTTCCAGGGGCAGCCGGGACTCCGGATGGAACCGCCACACGCCGGTCTCGGGCATTGCGGACAACTCGAACTGCGCCCAGGGTCCTGCCGCTGCCGGCTGCGCTTGCGGTTCGTCGAGCCATTGCTTGCGGCTGCGTACCGCGGCGGCGATGCCTCCGGCGGCCACGATGCGTTCTTGGGCTTCGAAGGCATCGGACTGCGCGAGCGCGGCAGCTAGCTGCTCAGGGCCGCTGGCATTCATCGCATCCAACAGCGCACGTTCGTGGTGCGGATAGTTTGCATGGGTCCGGATCCATCCCCGGGCGGTTGGGAAGAATCCGGACAGCGGCGCGAAAGCCTGCACCGTGCGCCCCGCGATCTTCAGGTGCCGGAAGGACTCGAAGCCCGCGGCCAGCTGGGACGGCCCACTGCGCAGCTCGCATCGTCCGGCGGACAGCTCGGCGACCGCCTGGCCGACGAGTCCCACGCTGTGGCTCGCCAGCCCTTCCACATCCAGCGCCCCGCCCCGCCAGCCGCCGGGGGCGCCGCCCCTTGTGCCGGG
This sequence comes from Arthrobacter sp. AG1021, assembly GCF_003633665.1. Lineage (NCBI taxonomy): Bacteria > Bacillati > Actinomycetota > Actinomycetes > Micrococcales > Micrococcaceae > Arthrobacter > Arthrobacter sp. AG1021. The sequence goes on from NZ_RBLB01000007.1 coordinate 588,261, forward strand.
CCGTTCGAGCAACGCGGATTCTTGGAATCCTGCACCCAGAATGTCCCATTGCACGGCCGGTTGCGGATGGGTGAAATCGGTTTTCATGACGCCACCATACGCCGCTTCTATACCTTTATATATAGGTATAAAACGAGTACGCGCTTCACGAGGCTTCCGACGCCTTAAAAGACGAGTCCCACGACCGGCTGAATGCCAATCGTGGGACTCGGGAATCGTTCTGCGAAATTACTTCGTAGGAACGTTCAGGGTCTGTCCGACCATGATCAGGTCTGGGTTGCTCAGCTGGTCGTCATTCAAGACGAACAGTCCGCGCCAGTCCTTGATGTCCAGCTTCTTGGCAATCTTTGCCAGGGTGTCGCCGGACTTCACGGTGTAGTTCTTGCCCGAATCGGTGACGTCGATGTTGAAGCTCACCGGAGCAGGGGCTGCGGCGACGCGCTTGCCCGAGGTTGCCGGCGCAACCGACTTGGTCGACTTGACCGACTTGACCGACTGGGTTGGAGCCGCGCTGCGCGAAGCAGTGCGCTCGTAGTCGTTCGAGTACGACTTGTACGACTTGGCCTTCTGCGAAGTCTGGGTGCTCGACTTCTTGGCGGTCGAGGTTGCCTGCTTGGTGGCGGTGCCCTTAGGCGAGCCGCTGATGCCAAGCTTGGCGGTGCAAGCTGGCCATGCGCCCCAGCCCTGGCCCTGCTGGACCTTGGTGGCCACGCGGATCTGCTCGGCCTTCGACGCGTTATGGGCCGAACCCTTGCCGCCGTAGGCCTTCCAGGTCGACGGCGAGAACTGCAGGCCGCCCGAGTAGCCGTTACCGGTGTTGGTGGACCAGTTTCCGCCGGACTCGCACTGGGCCAACTTGTCCCAGGTGCTTGCTGCCGAGGCAGGTGCGGTGGTGGCAACCATGGCGCCGCCGGCAACTGCGAACGCGGCCAGGGTGGCTCCACCGCGACGGACAATCTTCTTAGTCTTCTGCTGGATCATTATTCTCCAGTGCTCTTCCGCACTCAGGCCTTCCAAGACCATCCTTGTGCACCGCTCAGCGTCGCATTTCGACGTTGATTAAGCACTGCCCTGACGAGCGGTTCGGAAGTTCCGGCAGTACCTGTTTCCCCATAACACCGCGAGTGTTATCGAAACGTTATGAAAGACGATAGCGCACCTCCCCGCCACCTTGGCAACTCAGTGAATTCTCAGGGACACTAAAACACGAGGTCAAAGTCAGAAAAAAAATTTAAGAAATCTTCTCCCCAAGCCCTGATTCCCACATCGAAGCACCCCGAGCGTTATGTTTTCGAAATGGATTCCTGGACCCCAATTGTGATATGGAACCACTTCATTTTGTCTGAGCTATTCAATCCAAGCGGCAAAGGGTTCCCTGCCCGGTGTGCCCGACGACACATGCATCTTTTCGATACCGCGCCGCGAGCGGAGAAATGAGTGCCCGATACTGCATAATCCCGTATTTATCCCTAGGCAGGGCGCAGTTGCGGAACGTGCGAATCCGATCTTCTGTAGGCTGAAACCAAGATGCAACGCCAAGAGCCCGGCATTGGGCAACAGAGGAAGCTCATGCCCATGACGAAAAGGTCCGCGAAGGACAGGCTGCGGGAGGCTTACCTCTGCTATCCGCGCGCAGTGCGCGAGTTCTTCAGAAACGATGGACTCGATGGCGGCGCCTCCCTGTCCTTCTACATGGTGCTCGCCATGTTCCCCGGACTTCTCGCACTCATTTCGCTGTTGACGCTCGCGGGCGCCACCGAAAGCGGCACCGAATGGATGCTGGAGGTGCTGCACATGGCCTTGGCCCCGAACGGCGAAGTACTGACCGGCGACTCGAAGCAGCTGCTGGACACGGCCGAACAGCTGCTCGACACCTTGGCTGAACATGCGGCCGGGACAACGCTGGCGATCGTGGCAGGTTCGCTGGGTGCGTTGTGGAGCACCTCGGCCTACGTTGCCGCATTCGGCCGGTCGATGAACCGGCTGTACGGCGCAACCGAAGGCCGGCCCCAGTGGAAGCGCCGCCCGCAGATGTTCCTGATCACCCTGCTGATCATGGTCTTGGCGGTCATCACCATGGTCCTGCTGGTCGCCTCCGGATCCGTCGCGCAGGCGCTGGGGAACATCTTCGGCCTGGGCGACAGCTTTGTCACGATCTTCAACTTGGCCAAACCTCCCGCACTGCTGGTGGTTTTCCTGCTGGTCCTTGCGCTGCTGTATTACTACACCCCGAACGTGAAGCGCCCGCGCTTCCAGTGGTTCTCGCCGGGCACTGTCACTGCGATGTTCATTCTGGGACTCTCCATGGCAGGCTTCAGCATCTACCTGAGCAACTTCGCCAACTATTCGGCAACCTACGGGGCCATCGGCGGCGTCATCGTGTTGATCGTCGCCTGCTGGGTCAGCAATATCGCCTTGATCCTCGGAGCCTTGGTCGACATCGAATTCATCAGGCTCAGGCAGCTGCGCACCGGAATGCCGTCCGCCGAAGAGGTCCAGTTGCCGCTGCGTGATTCAACGCTGGTGGCCAAGAAGTCCCTGTCCAACTACCGCGACCTGGTCCAGGCCCAGGAAATCCGCATCAAGCACGGCGGCGATCCGCTACAGGACATGGCGGTGGACCCGGAAGGGAAAACCAAACGCAAGGCCAAGGTCGCGCCGATCGTCCTGGTTGCCGCGGCGGCCTGGGCTGTCACCCGATGGGCGACCAAGAAATCAGTGGACAAGCATGCCTCAGAAAAGTCCGACTAGGCTGCTCACGGCCCACAGCAACGCCGCAGTCCCCAGCGCCAGCATCACCACAAGCCACAGGGTGGCGAAGGTACCGGTCGCGCGGGCTATCAGGTAGGCATCGGACTGCTCCAGATCGCGCCGCCGCCAGGTGTGCACTCCGATGACCTTGATGAAGTCCTTGACTCCGGCCAGCAGCAGAAAGCCGGCAATCAGCAGCGACAGGTAGACATAGGTGCCGGCCGGGGCGAAGAACACCACGGCCAGGGCCACCGCGGAGGTGACCAGGCAGACCACCACCGCGGGCCAGTTGCGGGCGAAGAACAAGGCCAGCAGGAAGAACAGCGCGTAAACGCCCAGCGCCCGGCCGGCATAACCCTCGGAAATCGCCCACAGCATCACCGCCGACACCCACAACGGCGCCGGATACCCGAAAAGGCCCGAGAAAATGACCGAGAATTTTCCCCGGCCGCGGCTGACCACTTCGCCGGAATGGTCCCATCCCAGACGCAGGCCCATGACGAATCGCCCGGTGAGCATCGCTGAGACAATGTGCCCCATCTCGTGGATGAGTGTTGAGTACAGCCCGGTGATGCGCCAGATGCGGCGCGGCAGGACCAGCAACCCGACGACGACGGCCAAGGCTGCCCACTGCCAGGCCTGCAGGTCGACAGCAACCGGTTCGGCCAGACGAGCCCATGCTTCGCCGATATTCAGGTTCATTCGCCGCTCTCCCGCTCGGGCTGCCCGAGCCCTGGACTATATTCGGTTCCATTCTTCCAAGCCCGGGCCGGCGAACCGAACCGCACGACACGTGCAGGGAGAAGTTCTATGAATAGTCACAGCTGGCAGCCATACGATGGATGAAGCAAAACAACATATTTCACTGGAGGTTCATCGTGTCACGTTTGGCATCAACTGCACTGGCAGTCACCGGTCTGGCTGGCGGCTACGCAACCGGTCGTGCGACCAAGAAGCGTCCACTAGCGGCAGTGGTTCTGGGTGCGGCAGGCGCGGGTGCATTCATGATCTGGAAGAAGGACGCGGGAACCGCCCGGGCAGTCACCCTGGCCTCCGCCTACGTTTCAGGCTTCGGCGCGTCCCACCCGATGGCCAAGTCGATGGGCGCATGGCCTGCAGTCAACACCGTCACCGCAGGCGTCGGTCTGCTCTCGCTGCTCCTGGGCGGCAAGAAGAAAGCCGCTGACCAGTAGGAATCCCAATAATCCTTTTGTCGGGGTCGAGTGCTACGTTGACTAGGTAACTATCTAGTCGGCGAAAGGCACCGGCCCCGTGTTCTTTTTGAACCAGCACTTCGTATACTCGGCCAGCGACCTGTCAATCGCCGTCGACTGCCAGTACCAGTCGCTGTTCCTGCTGGACGTCCGGCTGGAACGCCGAGAGAAGCCGGACGCCGTCACCGACGAAATGCTGCACCGCACCGCGGTGCTCGGCGACGTGCACGAACACCGCGTCCTGGACCAGCTCGTGCACAGATACGGCGAGTACAACCCGCAGACCGGGACCGGGGTCAAGAAATTCACCGACCGGCCGGAGATGACCGAACAGTCCCTGCGCCGGGCCCATGAGCAGACGCTGGCAGTGCTGCGCAGCGGTGCCGACGTCATTTTCCAGGCGACCTTCTTCGACGGGTCATTTGTCGGCTTCGCCGACTTCCTGGTCCGCCAGGAAGATGGATCCTGGGCCGTGTGGGACACGAAGCTTGCCCGCCATGCCCGCGTCAGCGCGCTGCTCCAAGTCGCAGCCTACGCGGACCAGATGATGGCCGAGGGCATCGAGGTCCACCCCCACACCACGCTGGTGCTGGGCGACGGCACCCATTCGTCCCATCGCATCGATGAGATCCTGCCGGTCTTCCGCGCGCAGCGCGACCACTTCCTGTCCATGGTGCGCGAGCACCAGGCCTCCGGCCAGCCCGTGGCCTGGGATTCGGACCAGCTGCGCCTGTGCGGCCGATGCAGCCTGTGCGCCGAACAGGTGGAGCAGACCCGCGACCTGCTGCTGGTCGCCGGCATGTCCATGGCCCAGCGCGAAAAGCTGCGCCGCCAGGGCATTTCCACAATCGACCAGCTCGCCGCGCTGGAGCCCGATCCCAAGACCTCGCTGGCCCGCGCCGTGGAGCAGGCCCGCATGCAGGTGGGCGCCGACCCGTTGGCCACCACCATCCAGAACGTGTCCTACCGGGTGAAGTCGGACCAGACCATCACCAGCCTGCCCAACCCCGACCAGGGGGACATCTTCTTCGACTTCGAGGGCGACCCGCTCTACCAGGAACCGCTGGATGATTCATGGGGCCTGGAATACCTGTTCGGAGTGATCGAGAACGACACCGGTAAACCGGTGTTCCGTCCGTTCTGGGCGCACAGCCGGGCCGGCGAACGCCGGGCATTCCTCGACTTCATCGAGTACGTGGAACAGCGGCGCCGCCGCTTCCCGGGCATGAAGATCTACCACTACGCGGCCTATGAGAAGAGCGCCCTGCGCAAGCTCTCCCAGGTCCACATCGCCGGGGAGGACGAGGTGGACCAGTGGCTGCGAGAGAACCTGCTGATCGACCTGTACGATACCGTGCGCAATTCGCTGGTCGTCTCCACCCGCTCCTACTCGATCAAGAAGCTTGAACCGCTGTACATGGGCGAGCACCTGCGCTCGGGCGATGTCACCGACGCCGGCGCCTCGGTGGTCGCCTACGCCCAGTACATGCAGGCCCGCGATTCAGGCGCCGATGCCGAGGCGCAGCAGGTGCTGGATTCCATTGCCGACTACAACGAATACGACTGCCTCTCGACGCTGCGCCTGCGCGACTGGCTGCTGTCCCTTGTCGATTTCCAGCCGCACACGCTGATTCCGGACTCGGCTGTGCCCGAAGCCGTCGAGGAGTACGAGCCGGCCCCGGAGGAGCTGCGCCTGCAGGAGTACCTGGCGGCGCTGCCCGAGGGCGAGGCGCTCGGCGCGGACGACCGCGCCATCGCGATGGTCGCCGCCGCGACAGGCTACAACCGGCGTGAGAAGAAGCAGTACTGGTGGGACCACTTCGACCGGCTCAGCAAAAACATGGACGAGTGGGCCGACGTGCGCGGGGTCTTCATGGTGGATTCGGCGCAGGTGCTCGAAGACTGGCACAAGCCCACGCCGCGGGCCCGCACCGTGACCAGGATTTCAAGGCTGCACGGCACCCTGGCCGAGGGCTCGCTGCTCTCCCCCGGCTCCGGGGTGTTCGCCATGTTCGCCGGCCCGCTGCCCGAAGGCATGGAGGTCGACGACAAGGCGCTGCGCGGCGGCGCCTTCAATGCGACGGTGGTGGAGGTGGGCGAGGGCTGGATCACCATCGCGGAGAAGACCAGCGGCAAGATCCCCGAATACGGGGCCTTCCCGGTCGCGCTCACCCCCGACAAGCCCATTGCCACCAAGAGCATCGACGAGGCGCTGGCGCAGCTCGCCATCGCGGTGGGATCCACTGTCCCGGTGCTGCCGCAGCAGCCGGGCATCGACATCCTGCGCCGCATCCCGCCACGGCTGAAGACCCTGGCCGCGCCGGTGGAGCCGGCCGTGGTGGACGGCAGCGCCCAGGTCTACCAGGCCGTGGTGCGCACGCTGCAGGACCTGGACAACTCGTACCTGGCGGTGCAGGGCCCTCCGGGCACCGGCAAGACCTTTGTCGCCTCCCACGTGATCCGCGAACTGGTGGATGCCGGATGGAAGATCGGTGTCGTGGCGCAGTCCCATGCGGTGGTGGAGAACGTGCTGCGCAAGGCCATTTCCGCCGGCGTCGACCCGGATCTGGTGGCCAAGGAGGTCAAGCACAAGGACCCGGTGCCGTGGCACGGCACCGACAAGGAGGACCTGGAGCGCGTGCTGTCCGGCCGGGACGGCGCGCTGATCGGCGGCACCGCCTGGACCATGACCGGATCCAGGGTGCCGGCCGGCAGCCTCGATCTGCTGGTGATCGACGAGGCCGGGCAGTTCTCGCTGGCCAACACCCTGGCGGTGTCCCGGGCGGCCCGCAACCTGCTGCTGCTCGGCGACCCGCAGCAGCTGCCGCAGGTGACCCAGGGCTCGCATCCGCAGCCGGTGGACGAATCGGCGCTCGGCTGGCTGTCCAACGGCCGCCCGGTGCTGCCCCGGGAACTGGGCTACTTCCTGGCCGCCTCGTGGCGCATGCACCCGGCCTTGTGCGCCAAGGTCTCCGCGCTGAGCTACGACCACCAGCTGTTCTCCGCGCAGGCCGCCGGCCAGCGCAGCCTGGCCGGCAGCGCCGCCGGGGTGGAAACCCGGCTGGTGGAGCACCGCGGGAACACCGTCAGCAGCGCGGAGGAAGCCGCGGAAATCGTCGCGCTGGTGCGCGAGCATCTGGGCATGCAATGGTCCCCGGGACAAAACGCCGCCTCCCGCACGCTGGCGGCCTCGGACATCCTGGTGGTCGCCGCCTACAACGCGCAGGTCAACATGGTGCGCGAGGTCCTGGAATCAGAGGGGCTCGGGGACGTGCGGGTCGGCACCGTGGACAAGTTCCAGGGGCAGGAGGCCCCGGTGGTGCTGATGAGCATGGCCTGCTCCAGCGCGGCCGACGCGGCGCGCGGCATCGATTTCCTGCTCAACCGCAACCGCATCAACGTGGCGATCTCCCGCGGCCAGTGGAAAGCGGTCATCGTGCGCAGCGACCGGCTGACCGACTACCTGCCCTCCAGCCCGGCGGCCCTATCCCAGCTGGGCGCCTTCATGGCGCTCTAGCCCGGCTGGATCCCGCCGTCCGCCGGCCCGGCGCGCGTTCAGCGTGCCGGGTCGATGACCTTCTTGACGTCGAAGAACTCGGAGAGCACCGGACGGTCCCCGCGGAGTTCCTTGTCGAACTGCAGCCCGTCGATGTTGATGCGCATCTGGCGCTGGTAGTCGTCGCTCTGCTGCATCCACGCGCGGATGGTGCCGTCCACGCCGTAGAAGTACTTGAATCCCTGGTCTTCCAGGTATTCGTACCGGCTTCCGGAGTACTTGGCGGTGCGGGCGATGTCCGAGCCGAACGGGTAGATCAAATGCTCGGTCTTGCCCACGATCGGCTCGACTTCTTCCTTCCACAGCTTCATGTCCCGCTTGAAGCGCGCCATGTCCACGGTGCCGGTGGAAATGTGGCCCCAGGAGTGCGAGGCGAAGATCCAGCCCTCGTCCTTCATGGCGTCCGCGACCTCGGTCGCGGCCTTCTGGTCCTTCTTGATGTTCTTGTTTTCCGGGTACTGGCTGGCCGAGGTGCGGTAGCCGAATTCGCCGTTGTACCCGGTCATGGCCACCAGGCCGCGGGCGTCGCGGTAGGAGAAGTCAGGATGCTCCTCGATGAAGTCGTCGAGCATGGTGGTCACGTCGTAGGCCCCACATGCGTTTTGCCCTTGGCATCGGTGTATTCGTTGCGGACCTTGCCGTCCTTGTCCACCAGCAGCTTGCTCGCGAACCCGTCGCCGTCCATGTACTCGTAGTAGCTCACGTCATCCACCGACAGCACCAGCGGCTGCTTGCCCTTGGGAAGCATGATCTTGCGGTAGGCCATGTTCCCCTTCTTGTCCGGGCCGGCGAAGTCCGCGGGGTTCACCAGCACGAAGTCCCGGGCGTAGAGCTCCTCGATGATCGCGGTGAACTCCTTCTGGGTCACCATGTAGTCCTTGTAGCCCTGGGCTTCGCCGTCCCCGTCGAAGGCGCGGTCGGTGTCGATGACCAGCGAGTGGAAAAACAGGTGCGGGATCTGGTTCGGCTTCTCCCAGGCCACGGTCTGGGACTTTTCCTCTTCCAGCCCCGGGACCAGTTTCTGCAGTTCCTCGCTGGGGTCCTTGGAAGCCATCTTGATGGCGGCCGGGTAGTCGTAGCCGTCGGCCAACCGGTTGATCTCCGCCTTGGCCTCGGCCACGCGGGCTTCTTCCTGCGCGGCCTGGGCGGAGGCGTCCGGGGCGGCCGACGCGTCGTTCGCCGCGTCCTGCGGGTTGGGTTGCTCACTACTGCATCCGGCGAGCGCCGCCACCAGGATCCCTGCGGCCAGCAACCGTGCGAACTTCATCATCTTCGACCTCCATGCCCGAAACGCGCCGAAAACCAGCAGATACGGCGTTGTCATCGTCTCGTTCCGACACTACACAGGCATCCCTGCCAAAAACACCGAATGGCAGTTCATTACTCCAATCGATACAAAACTGGCATCTGCCGCGCAGGGGGCGCACATCTGGCGTGAAGCCGGATGCTCTAGAATTAGGAGGTTAGGCGTCAAGAAGATCAAGGAAATGCATGCATCCCTCGCACCGCGCGAATAGCCTGTGGATCCAGTCCCAGCAGTTCAGAAGCTCGGCGGCGTACCGGCTCTTAACGGCCCAGCCCTGGGCGGTCGCCTTCATCCGCGCCGAGTTCACCGCGGACCGCCCGCGCATCGCGCTGGAACTGTTCCACGCCTCGCTGGATTCCTTCCTGAAAACCGCCCGCACGAGCGACGAGCAGATCCCGCAGACCTACAGTGCGCAGGACTTCGCCGAAACCTGGGTCAAGCAGGGATTGCTGGCCCGTCCGCTGATCGACGGGCGCTTCGTCTACGAGCCCAGCGCCCAGACCCTGCGCACGCTGCGCTTCCTGGCCGATTTCTCCACCGACGACTCGCACCTGAACTCCTCGCGCCTGAACACGCTGCTGTCCTCGCTGGAATCCCTGGCCCACGAAACCGACCCGGATCCCGAGGCGCGCATCCGCGCGCTGGAATCCCAGATCGCCCAGCGCCAGGCGCAGATCGACCAGCTGCGCTCCGGCACCGATCCGGCGGTGCTCTCCCGCACCACCGCGCTGTCCGCGGCCCGCTCGGTGCTGGATCTGGCCGCGAGCCTGCCGGCGGACTTCCGCCGCATGCGCGACGGGGTGCAGGACATGCTGCATTCGCTGCGCGAGGGAATCCTGGACGCCTCCACCGCCAAGGGCGTGGCGGTGGGCCAGGTGCTGGAAGCCGACCGGCAGCTGCGCTCAACCGCCGAGGGCGAGACCTTCCGCGGCTTCACCGAGTTCCTGAATTCCCCCGAAGCCCAGCAGCGTTTCCGCGCGGCGCTGGCCGAGGTGCTGGAGCGCGACTTCGTGGACGACCTGGACACCCCCGAACGCCAGATCCTCACCAACCTGCTGCGCGAGCTGCGCCGCCAGGCCGCCGAGGTGCACACCTCCTACGGCAAGCTCTCCGAGTCCCTGCATGCCTTCGTGCAGTCCGAGGACTACAAGCAGGCCGAGTTGCTGCGCCGGGCGGTGCGCGAGGCGGAGGCCGCGATCAGCAAGTCCGCGGGTCTGAAGCCGCGCAGCGGGCTGGCCCCGCTGGAACTGTTCGCCCCGCAGTTCGTCACCCTGCACGGGCTGGGCATCTACGATCCCTCCGAGCATGTGGCCCCGCCGCCGCTGGCCCATGCCCCGGAATTCAGCGCCGAGGACATCGTGCGCACCCCCAGCACCCCGGAGGCCGACATGCCGGCGCTGCGCAGCGCGATCGCGCAGCGGCTGCGCGGCGCCGCGCAGGACCCGGTGCCGCTGGATCAGCTGTTCGCGGCCCTGCCCGCCGAGCACCAGCACCTGAATACCATCCGCGCGCTCATCGAGATCGGGCGCACCAACGGCGAGAACCTCGACGAGTCGAAGCTGCTGGGCATCGAATTCACCCAGCTTGATGGTTCCACGCGCACCGCCTACCTGCCCGCCCTGAGCTTCACGAAGGAGCCGCTATGACCTACACCGACTCATATGCCGCACCGATCACCGATCCGCTGTTCGACGGGGATACCGGCAGCTTTCCGCTCCCGCTGCGCCAGCTGCTGGTGCGGCTGCTGCGCGGCCCGTACCTCGACGGCTCCGTGGACGCCGCGGCCTGGCAGCTGCTGCTGGATTCGCAAGGCGCTGTCACCAAGTACTTCTCGGAGATCTTCCTGGCGCTGAGCCTGGACATGGACCGCAAGATCGCCATGCTGGCGCCGGTGGACATCGAGCAGGCGCACACCGCGCCGATCGCCCCGCGCCGCCCGCTCAAGCGCGACGAGACCCTGCTGGCGCTGCGGCTGCGGCTGCTGCTGGAGCAGCAGTCGGGCACCGGGGCCGATGCGGTGATCTCCCGCGCGGGCATGCACGAGATCCTGGCCGAGCACCGTGCCGCCGCCGACCGCGACGACAAGCGCTTCGCCGAGTCCTGCGATGCGGCCATCGCCCGGCTGGGCTCGCTGCGGCTGCTGACCAATACCGAGCTGGCCGACGAGTTCCGCATTTCCCCGGCGCTGGCCATGGCCCTGCCCTTGGCCTCCATCCAGGACATCCCGCGCTACATCGCGGCGATCGACGCCAACGAGGGCGTGCTGAACCTCGCCGAGGCGGAGCCCGACGAGGCCGACGCATCCGAACAGACCGACGCACTGGTGCAGGAGTAGCCGATGAGCATTGAAATGACGCTGCCGCTGGGCGGCGAGATCAACCCCGGCCAGCACCGCCTCTCGCGCGTCCAGCTGGTGAACTGGGGAACCTTCCACGGGCTGCACGACCTGGGGGTGGACCGCGCCGGAACGCTGGTCACCGGCCATCCCGGCGTGGGCAAGTCCACGCTCTTCGACGCCATGGGCCACGTGTTCTTCGCCAGCCCGCGGCTGAACGAGTCGGCCAACGACGCGGCCACCCGCGAGGACCGCCGCACCACCTATTCCTACATGCGCGGACGCAAGTTCAAGACCAGCTCCGGCACCGTGTTCCAGCGCCCCGGCGCCACCTGGAGCGCCGTGCTGCTCAGCTACCAGGACGGCATGGGCAACACCGTCAGCGCCGGCGCGGTCTTCGACCTGCCGGACGCCGGGCTGGAAGGCCAGGTATCCAAGCACTACCTGTTGTGCGAGGGCGCGCTGGACATCGCCGAGCTGGAGAACCACGGCCCGCGCCGCTTCACGGTCTCCTCGCTGTCCAAGGCGCTGGCCCCGGCCGAGGCCTTCGACACCCACAAGGCGTTCATCGACCGGCTGCGCCGCCGCCTGGGCGTGGAAAGCGACAAGGCCTTCGCCCTGCTGCGCACCCTGCAGAACGGCAAGGGCCTGGCCAAGGGCGTGAACCAGTTCTTCCGCCACGAGGTGCTGGAGGAACCTGCCACGCTGAAGGCCGCCGCCGCCGCGGTGGAGGACTTCGCGCACCTGCGCGGCATCTACCGGCAGCTGGACACCGCCCGCGCGCAGCGCGACGTGCTGGCCGCCGTGCCGGAGCAGGACCGCGCCTACCGCTCGCTGGCCGAGAGGATCGGCGAGACCCGCCAGCTGCTGGAAACCGAGCTGGCGCAGCTCGAAACGCAGGTGCGCCAGCTGGTGCTGCGCAACGACCTGGCGGCGCACCGCGCCGAGCATGCGCAGCTCACTGCCAGGCAGGCCGAGCTGGGCGAACGCAAGGCCAAGCTCGATGACCAGCTGCAGTCGCTGGAGGCCGCGCACGATTCGGCCGGCTCCGCCTCGCTGATGCTGCTGGAACGCGAAGCCGACGCCGCACGCAAGGCGCTGAGCGAGAAGGAGCGCGTGCTGCGCGCCCTGCAGGAGCAGGCCGACCAAGCCGGGCTGGCCTTCGAATTCAGCGCCACCGGGCTGGACGAGCTGCGTGCCAACGCCGCCCGCACCCTGCAGCAGCTGGACTCCATCACCAAGGACGCGCAGACCGTTGAATACGAGGCCATGGCCTCGCTGGTCAACCTGCGCAAGCGCGCTGACACGCTGGCCGAGCAGATCCGCTCCTACCAGCGCCGCAGCACCAACATCGACGACCGCTCGGTCGCGGCCCGGCGCGCCATCGCCTCGGCCTGTTCGCTGCGCGAGGAGCAGCTGCCCTTCGCCGGCGAGCTGATGGACGTCTCCGCCGACTGCGCCATGTGGCGGCTGGCCGCGGAGAAGGCGCTGCACTCGGTGGCCCGCACCCTCCTGGTGCCCGGCGAGTTCCTGGCCCAGGTCACCCACGCCATCGACAAGCTCGACGGGCTGGGCCGGGTGCGCTGGGCGGACATCTCGCTGGCCCCGCGCGAGGCCGAGGCCGGTCCGGCGGACCTGGTCACCAAGCTGGACTTCGCCCCGGGTGAGGCCGGCGCCTGGCTGCGTGCAAAGATCACCTCCGACTATCCGCTGGCCTGCGTGGAGAACGACGCGGCCATGCACATCCATCCCAAGGCCATCACCCCGGCCGGCACCATCAAGACCGGCACCGGCCTCTTCGAGCGCGACACCCGCACCCTGCCGGCCTCCGAATACCTGCTGGGCTTCACCAACGAGGCGAAGATCTCCGAGCTGCAGTCCAAGGCCGCGCGCCTGGAAATCAAGGTGCAGGACGCCAAGAATGCCGCGGATGACCGCAGCGCCGCCAAGGCCAAGGTGCTGGCCAAGGCGCAGCTGCTCGGCGCGCTGATCGAGGACGAGCGCACCTTCGCGCAGCTGGATGCGGCCCCCGCGCTCCAGGCGCTGCGCCGCAGCGAGCAGAAGCTGGGCGACGCGCTCACGCTCTCCAGGGATTCCTCCCGGGTCCGCGCGCAGATCGAGGCAGCCAAAGCCGAGTCCGAGCAGCTGGTCGGAGACCTGGCGCTGGTCCGCTCCCGCGCCGGCGAGCTGGGCCTGCAGATCGAGCGGGCCGAAAAGGTCCTGGCTGCCGGTCCCGCGGACAGCGGCGACTGGCTGGAGCGGGTCCCGGCGGCGCTGCGCGGCCACGAGCTGCTCGGCGGATTGCTGGAAACCATCGGCGCCGGCAGCAGCCCGGCCTCCGAGGAGATCTCCAGCGCCTTCGCCGAGGCCAGGCTGCAGCTGGCGGGCCAGCTGAGCGAGCTGACAGCCCAGCGCCAGGAGATTGGCGGCGCGCTGAGCGAGACCTTCCGCCGTTTCGCCCGTGAATTCGGCGGCTCCCACGCGCAGACCCACGGCACCTCCCCGGAGGCCGCGGAGCACTACGCCCAGCTGCATGAGCAGATCGTCGCCGACGGCCTGCCGCACCATGAGGCGCAGTTCCGCGAATACTTCGCCAACCGCTCCTACGAACGTTTCAGCGACCTATTGCAGCTGCTGGACGAGGAGCGCAGGATGATTTCCGAGCGCATCAAGCCGCTGAACCAGATCCTCGGCGAGGTGGCCTTCGAGCACGGCTCGCTGCTGCGCCTGGAGGTGGAAAGCTCCATCCCGGTGGAGGCCGCCACCTTCCGCAAGGACCTGAAGAACGCGCTGCAGGACGCCTACACCACCAAGGACGAGGGCAAGCTGGCCAGCTCCTACCAGGCGCTGGAGGCGCTGGTCTCGGCGCTGAGCGACCCGGGCCTTTCGGCCTGGCGTTCAACGGTGCTTGACGTGCGCCAGCATGTGGTGATCAGCTGCAACGAGCACAAGCCGAACGGCGAGGTGGAGACCGGTCTGGAACCTGGCACCCTTTCCGGCGGCGAGGGGCAGCGCTTCACCTCGTTCATCATGGGCGCCGCGCTGGCCTACCAGCTCGGCTTCGCCACCGCCGGGTTCACGTCCTTCGGCACGGTGATGATCGACGAGGCGTTCATCCAGGCCAACTCCGAATATGCCGCGGCAGGCATCCGCGCGCTGCAGGAGTTCGGTTTCCATCTGGTGCTGGCAGCCCCGGAAGACAAGATCGATTTGAGCCGCCACCTGGGATCCATCACGGACATCATCAAGCATCCGGGATCCAACATCTCGGGCTTTGTCACCACCGGCCGGTCCCCGGCCATGGCCACCACCATCACGCTGCGCTAGCTGCGCGGCATAGGCCCGCAAGACGCTCCGCCACGCATCCGGCGAGGCGTCCTGCGGGCCTTTGCCTGTCTTCGGCGCGGCTACTGCATCTGTTCCAGGATGCGCTGCGGGATCATACTCACCCGGGTGGCCAGTGTCTGCGGGGCGAACTCGGGATCGATGCATTCGTCCCAGTACTCCAGGTGCGTGCGGTCGATCCAGTGCCCCGAGTCGCGGGCCTCGGTGCTGCCGTGTCCCTGGATGCTGTACCAGTACAGGTATTCGGCCCCGTCCAGCGTCTCGCTGAATAACGTCTCGACGTACATCCGCTCCCCCTCCAGGGCTTCCAGCACCGCCGGCATATTGGAGTTCAGGAACTGGAGCCACTGGTCGACTCGTTCGGTCTTGCCTGGTTACACCCGACAACGCATCAGCTCGATGTTCATCGAACCAGCGGTATACGAGCAACGCCCGGGCCCGATGACGAGAAGTCATCGGGCCCGGGCGTCTGCCTGCCGGTCGCGAGGCGCCAAGCTACTCGGTCGCCAGCCCCTGGACCGGGGAGAGCTTCGCGGCGCGGCGTCCCGGGGTCACCGAGGCCAGCAGGGCGGCTACGATGCTGACTACCAGCACCAGGGCCAGCTGCAGCCACGGGATCTCGTAGGACATCTCGCCGACCGCAGAGAGCGTGGCATGCGCGCCGAGCAGTCCGTAGACCACGCCGAGCACCAGACCCAGCAGGGCCGCCACGCCGCCGATCAGCACGGCTTCCTGGGCCAGCATGGCCCGCAGCTGCTTCTTCTTCAGGCCCAGGGCCCGCAGCAGCGAGTTCTCGCGGGTGCGTTCGAGCACCGAGAGGCTGAGCGTGTTGGCCACGCCGATCAGCGCGATCAGCACCGCCACAGCCAGCAGGGCGGACACGATGGCCAGCAGCACGTCGATGACCTGGGAGAACATGGCGTTCTGCACCACGCCGCCGTCGATCATGTACGACTCGACGTTGGCCACATCGGCGATCTGCTCCACCAGGGCGGTGATGTCGGCGTTGGACAGGTCGGGGGCCGCCTTGATCAGCACGCCGCCGTACTCGTTCTCCGAGTCGGCCAGCTTCAACGATTCCAAGGTGTCCTTGGTGACCAGGTCCTGGTACAGCGCCGCGGAGGACACCTTGACGTCCAGTTCCCTGCCGCCGACGGTCAGCTTCTTGGGCTGTTCTTCTGTGCCGGTGTTGAAGCGGATGATCTGCCCGTCCGCCGGCACGATGCTCTGGTCCAGCACGGTCTTGGAGAAGCCCTGCGGATCGACGCCCATCAGCTGTACCGGGGCTTCGTCCTCCCGGCCCTTGATTTCCGCGGTGCCGGCCACGAAGGTCGAGGTTTCCTCGATGCCGTCCAAGGAGGCCAGCTCGCGGGCCAGTTCCTGGGTCTTCGCGTCGTCGACCTGGCGCTCGTACAGCGAGAGGGTCAGATCCACGGGGAACTCTCCGGCCAGGGAAGTGTTAAGGCTGGACTTGGCCGTCTGTCCGCCGACCATGATCATGGAAACCAGGGTGACTCCGATCAGCAGGGCCGTGGCGGTGGCGGTGGTGCGGCCCGGGTTGCGCACTGCGTTCAGGGCGGCGAGCTTGCCAGCCACCGAGCGCCCGGCCACCAGCTTGCCGATGCCGAAGACGCTGGCCGGGACGAACAGCGATGCGAGCATCAGGATGCCCGGGAAGGAGAGCAGGCCGCCGAGGAAGGCGATGGGCAGCGAACCGTCGATCGCGCCCCAGGCCAGCAGCCCGGCGCCGGCCAGGGCCAGCAAGATCCCGATGACGATGCGCAGCTTGCCGGCGCGGTTTTTCACGCTCGCCGCGTCGAAGGGACGCAGGGCCGCCAGCGGGGCGAGCTTCATGGCGCGGCGGGCCGGCAGGCTCGCGGCGATGACGGTCATTGCGATGCCCACGACCACCGGGATCACCAGGCCCTTGGCATCCAGCGCCAGCGTGGCGTAGGACAGGCTCGGCACCATCACGTGCAGCAGCTGGATCAGGCCTGCCATCAGCGCGACGGCCAGGGCCACGCCGATCGCCGAGGCGACGATGCCGATGACCAGGGCCTCGATGAGCACGGAGCTGCGGATCTGCTTGCGCTTGGCGCCCAGGGTGCGCAGCAGCGCCAGTTCGCGGGTGCGCTGGGCGATCACCACGTTGAAGGTGTTCACCACGACCAGGCCGGTGACCACCAGGGCGACCAGGGCGAACACCAGCAGCACCACGGTGAGCTGGTCGGTGCCGTCCGTCAGCATGGCGACGTCCTTGATGACCTTTTCATCGGCGGTCAGTACCGAGACGTCCCTCATCTGGTGCTCGGCGAAGTACGCGGCCAGCGCCTGCTGGGCGGCCGGGAGGGAGTCCTTGGCATCGATCACGATGTTCTGGAAGGAACCGGAATCGCCGGCGATCTTCGTCCAGACGGATTCCGGCAGGCCCACCATGGCGTAGCCGGAGAGCTGCGGATCGGTGCTGGTGCGCTGGATGCCCACCACCTTCATGTCCTTGGTGGACTCGGAGGTGGTCAGGCCGACGGTGTCCCCCACCGAGACCTTCATGCGATCGGCGTGCTCGTCGTCGAGGATGACCTCGTCGGCGTTCAGCGGGGCACGGCCTTCGAGCAGCTCCATGCCGCCGAGGTTCTGTTCGGCGGACACCGGCTGGAGCAGCACGCCATAGCCGTCGTCCGCGGTGTGCAGTTCACCGGTTTCGTAGGCGGTGCCGTAGGCGGTGGAGATCTCCGGGAGCTTGCGGATGTCCTCGACCTGTTCCATGGCCAGTTCGGTGTACTCGAAGTCGGGATCGTCCTCGGGCACCAGTTCCCAGTCCTGGAAGGCGACCAGGTCGGCGTTCTTGTAGGTGTCGCCCAGCGAGTTCTTCAAGGTGGCGCGGGTCGAGGTGTTCACGGCCAGGGTGGCCGCGAGGAAGGCGGTGCCGATGGCGACCGCCAGGAGCACGGCGATATAGCGCCGTGCATAGGTCTTGATATTGGCGAGGGCTACGTGCAGCATCGACTACTCCGCCAGCGAGGCCAGTGCCTCGGTCACGGTGGCCACGGTCGGGTCATCCAGCTGGCCCACGATGCTGCCGTCCTTCATCAGCAGCACGGTGTCCGCGTAGGAGGCGGCGGCCGGGTCGTGGGTGACCATGATGATGGTCTGGCCCATTTCGCGGGTCGAGGTGCGCATCAGCGAGAGCACCTCGGCCCCGGTGCGGGAATCCAGGTTGCCGGTGGGCTCGTCGCCGAAGACGACCTCGGGGCGGGTGAGCAGGGCGCGCGCCACGGCGACGCGCTGCTGCTGGCCGCCGGAAAGCTCGTGCGGCTTGTGGCTCAGGCGGTCGCGCAGGCCCAGCGCGTCGATGACGGTGTTGAACCATTCGCGGTCGTGGCTCTTGCCGGCCAGCGACAGCGGCAGCAGGATGTTGTCCTTGGCGTTGATGGTCGGGACCAGGTTGAAGGACTGGAACACGAAGCCGATCTGCTCGCGGCGCATCATGGTCAGCTCGTCGTCGTTCAGGTTCATCAGGTCGCGGCCGCCGATGATGATCTCCCCGGCGTCCGCGGTGTCCAGCCCGGCCAGGCAGTGCATCAGCGTGGACTTGCCGGAACCCGAGGGGCCCATGATGGCGGTGAAACGGGAGCGGGCAAAGGCGACGTCTACTGTCCGCAGCGCCTCCACGCGGGTGCTGTCATGTCCGTAGCTTTTGGTCAGACCTCGGGCGCAGACCGCGTATTCGGTAAGGGGCAGAGTTTCAGATGTCATGTTCCAAGACTATAAAAGGCCAAGAGAAACCCGTATCGGCCGACAGGCCGGTCTTGGATGCCGCCGGCTCATACCTGGGTATGAGCCGGCATCCTGGACGCTGGTTCCGCGGGTGCGCGCCGCTCGGTCAGCACCCTGTATGGCGCTCGGTGACGCTGTGCGATTCCGGTTCGATCTGGAAGGTCGAGTGCTCGATGCTGACCTCAAAGTGCGCTGCCACGCACTGCTGCAGGTTGCGCAGCAGGCCCCCGGCAGCGTCCGCGTCGAACATCTCGTTCTTGACCACCACGTGCGCGGTGAGCACCGGCAGGTTGGAGGCGATCTGGCTGGCGTGCAGGTCGTGCACGGCGAGCACGCCCGGCTGGCCTTCCAGGTGGGTGCGCACCGCGCCCAAGTCCAGGCCGCGCGGGGTGGATTCGAGCAGGATGTGCGTGGTTTCCTTCAGCAAGGTGGCGGCGCGGGGCACGATCAGCGCGCTGATCAGCAGCGCGGCCACGGAGTCGGCGCGCATCCAGCCGGTCAGCGCGATCACCACGGCCGCGACGATCACGGCGACCGAACCCAGCGCGTCATTGACGACTTCCAAGAAGGCCGCGCGCATGTTCAGGTTGTGGCCCCGTCCCCCGGCGATGATCAGCATGGAGGCGATGTTGCCGAGCAAACCGATGATGCCGAAGACCAGCAGCCCGGCGGGCTGGACCTCCGGCGGGTCGAAGAGCCGCTGGACCGCGTCCACCGCGGCGTAGATGCCCACGGCCAGCAGCAGCGCCGACTGCAGGGTCGCGGAAAGCACCTCGGCCCGGCGGAAGCCCCAGGTGCGTTTCATGGTGGGCTTGCGCATGATCAGGTTGGCAGCGGTCAGCGCCATCAGCAGCCCGGCGGTGTCGGTGAGCATATGCGCCGCGTCCACCAGCAGGGCCAGCGAGTTGGTCATGATCGCGCCGATGACCTCCGCGACCAGGATGCTGGCGGTGATGCCCAGCGCCCAGGCCAGCCGGGTCCGGTTGGTGGCGGAATGGTCGTGGGAATGCGCGTGGGAGTGGTCGTGGCCCATGGAGCTACACCCCGCCTTCCGGAGAGGGGTGGCCCTCATGCCACTGGTGGTTGCGGTTGGCCGGGCGCCCCAGGCGCAGCGCCTGGCTCTGCACGGCGGCCAGGTCCTGGGCGTGGCTCAGGGAGTACAGGCTCGCGCGGCCCTGGCTGCGGACGCTGACCAGGCCACTGTCCTTCAGGCAGGAAAGGTGCGCGCTGACGGTGCTCTGTGCCAGGCCCAGATGCTCGGTGAGGTCCTTGACCTTGTGCTCACCGGTTTTCAGGTGCTCAAGGATCAATAACCGCGTGGGGTCGGCCAGCGCATGGAACAGCGCCGCGAGCTGCAGGCGCTGCTGGGCCTCTTCCATTGCATCGATCTGCGACTCTATTATCGCCATATGACGATGATAGCATTTCAGGCCGCCGCGCAACAGGGTCGCTCAATCCTGGCGCCATCTGCCAATGGCAAGATGGAGGAATGAGCAACGACCTGATCATTGGCGATGACGGGCTGGCCCGGCCGCTGTGGGCTTCGAGCAACGAGATGCTGCGCCGGTACTACGACACCGAATGGGGCATGCCGATCACCGACGAGACCGGTCTCTTTGAGCGGCTGAGCCTGGAGTGCTTCCAGTCGGGCTTGTCCTGGGCGATCATCCTGTCCAAGCGCGAGGCGTTCCGCGACGCCTTCGCGCAGTTCGACCCGGAAAAGGTCGCCCTGTTTTCCGAAACGGATTTCGAGCGGCTCATCGAGGATCCGCGCATCGTGCGCAACCGATTGAAGATCCGCGCCACGATCGCCAATGCGCAGGCCACCCTGGCCCTGCGCGACGAGGGTGGGCTGGCCCAGCTCATCTGGTCGCACCAGCCGGTGCAAACCCCCAGACCGCGCGCCATGTCGGAGATCCCTACGCAAAGCGAGGAATCCAAGGCGCTGGCCAAGGAATTGAAGAAGCGCGGCTTCAAGTTCGTGGGGCCGACCACCATGTTCGCCCTCATGGAAGCCGTGGGCATGGTCGACACCCACCTGCTCGGGTCCCATCGCCGCGGCACCTCCGGGATCTGGCCCCGGTAGGCTTCCCGCCGCGCGGTGTCGGTCGCGACGGCATAAAAAATGAGACCTGCCGGGGTGTGCGATCCCGGCAGGTCCCATTTTTCTGCGACTCGGCTGACTGAGCAGGTCAACCGCTTCCCTATTCCCCTTATTTCAAGCCGGCTAGGCCGACCACCAGAGCAGGATGAGCATTTCCTGGCTCGCGGTGAACAAGCCGATTCACATCGGTCAAGTTTGCAGCTTCTCCCGACCACACACGGGAGAAGCTCTGGAATAAGCATAACCCGGCAGTGGGCAATAACGTCAACCCCTGCATGCTAATTTAATAAAAATTAACTTAGGTGACTCTAACTTCTTTGGAGCGGAGCCTCTTCGAAGATCTGGCCGACCGGGCTGCGCTTCTCCGCCTGGAAATCGTCTTCCGCACGACCGAAGGCCCAGTAGGCGGAAAGCGACATGTCGCGGCGGTCCACGCCGCGCTCGTTGTAGAAGTAGCCACGCAGCTTCTTGGTCACTTCGCGCTCGCCATGGGAGAAGACCTGCACCGTGCCCTCGGGCCACGGGTAGTCGCGCACTACGGACTCCAGCTTGGTGTTCTCGGGGGTGAAGGCTCCGTTGCGGTGGACCCAGCGGATCTCCACGCCGGCCGGGGCCTTGAGGTCCATCTCGTCCTCGGCGGCGGAAACCTCGATGATCGCGACGCCTCGCATGTGCTCGGACATGGATTCCAGCGCCGCGGCAATGGCCGGGATGGCGGTCTCGTCGCCGACCAGGAAGTGGAAGTCGAATTCCTCCTTCGGGTAGTACAGGCCGCCGGGGCCGGAGAAGCAGACGGTGTCGCCGATCTGGGCGTCCCGGGCCCAGGGGCCGGCCAATCCTTCGTCGCCATGGACCACAAAATCCACCTGGATGGTTCCGGCTTCCGCGTCGCTGCTGCGCACGGTGTAGGTGCGCCGCACCGGCAGGTCCTGCATGTCCAGCTTCTCGCGCAGCTCATCCATGTCGTAGGGAGGAGTCAGACCGAGCTCCGGCTTGGCGAACAGGATCTTGATGTAGCGGTCGGTGACCGGCTTGTCGACGAAGGTCTCGAAGCCCGGGCCGCCGAGGGTCAGGCGCACCAGGTGCGGAGCAATCTGTTCGCGCTTCATGACCTGCAGTACGGTCTGCGGACGGGCAGCGCGCCCGCCACCCTGCGGGCGTTCGGCTTGGGGATTGGCCACGATAGCACTTCCTATCTGAATAAGACTAGATAACTCAATCCTAATTCACCCAAGCCGTGCGCCCTACTTCGCGAAGGTCGGCGCCCCTTCGAACGCCGCGAGCCCCTGGCGCTCGGCCTCGCTCAGGCGCTGGACGCGGCCCACCGCCGGGTCGAAATAGGCCAAGGTGGTGGCGGCCTTGACGCAGAGGTAGTCCTCGATGGGGTCGCGGAATTCGTAGCAGATCTCGAAGCTGGCCGGCTTGATGTTGGCCACCCACAGATCCACGTTCACCGGGACGTTGCGGTATTCCAGCGGCCGCGAATAGCGCACGCGGTGCTCGACCACGAGGATCTGCACCCCGGCAGGCACCGCGGAGAAGATATCCGCCTTCGGGTCCATGCCCGGCGCCCCGGTGCCGCCCGGCACGCCGAACCCGGCGATGCGCGCCTCCTCCATCAGCCTGATCAAGTTCACGTTGTTCACGTGGCCGTAGGCGTCCATGTCGCCCCAGCGCATGGGCACCTGGACCCGCAGCGGTGCACCGCTCATTAGTCTTCCTCCTGGAAATCGGTATCGACATCGACCAGCCCGAGCCGGGCCAGCCCCTGGAGGATCCGCGCCCCGTCGGGCTCATAGACCCAGGGGATCCCCGGCGTGGTGCGCCACAGCTCCTGCGAGCGGCCGCCGGCCAGCACCGCCTCGGAAGGGGTCAGCTGGCGGATCACGATGGCGCGCACGTGCTCCGGATAGCGGCGGGCGAACTCGGCGTAGATCGCCGGGTCGTGCTGCCCGTCATCGCCGATCAGCACCCAGGAGATGTTCGGGAATTCCTCGGCCAGCCGGCGCAGCTGGTCGACCTTGTGCTGCTGGCCGCTGCGGAACCAGGCCCGGTCGGTCGGCCCCCAGTCGGTCAGCAGCAGCGGTCCGCGCGGGTAGAGGTTGCGCGACATGAAGCGCTGCAGCGTCTGCGCGACGTTCCACGCACCGGTGGACAGGTAGATGGTGGGGCTGTGCGGGTGCTCCTTGAGGATGTGCTGCATCATCACCGCCATGCCCGGGGTTGCCACGCGCGCATGCTCGGAGAGTACAAACGAGTTCCAGGCGGCCAGCAGCGGGCGCGGCAGCGCGGTGACCACCACGGTGTCGTCCACGTCGCTGATCACGCCGAAGCGCTGGCTCTCGTCGATGACCAGGATTTTCGCGCTGGCGTCATCGCCGTCGTGGGCGCGCAGCGAGACCTCGTGCCACCCGGGGTCCAGGTCCACCGCCAGCTTCGCGTCGATGACCCCGCCGCGGTCGGCCTGCACCTCGAAGCGCTGGCCCGCCACCTCGATGGAGACCTTGCCGCCCGGCAGGATCGGGGACGTGAAATTCCGGAAACCGCGGATGCCGTCGGCGATGACCTGCGCCTGGTGGTGGCCGTCCTCGAAGGCGCCGGGCTTGGCGAGCACCACCCGCGCGAGCACGCGGATCCAGCCGCCGGCGCTGCTGGCGTAGCCGTAGCCGAGGTAGGGCAGGATGACCGGACCCAAGCCCTTGCGTTCCGCGTTGCGGACCCTCCAGCGGTGGTAGCCGTCCTCGAACCGGGAGGCGACATGGCGCGCAACTCCGTCGCTTGCAGCGTGACTCATGCTCCAAGTCTTTCATGCCTGCCGTCGGCAGGCTTGACCAATCACAATGTGTCGCAGACCTTGCGGTTTTCTACTTTACGTAGAAAGATCAGAGTATGAAATACGATCACGACAACAACCATCCGGTCCTCGTCCTGAACGAGGAGCAGTCCTGGGAACTTCTGGCCCATACCTCGCACGGTCGCGTTGCCACCTCCGTCGCAGGTGATGTCGATATCGTCCCGGTCAACTACGGGGTCCACAAGGGCAAGCTCTTCCTGCGCACCGCACCGGGCAACAAGCTGGCATCCATGACCATCAACGACAAGGTGGCCTTCGAAGCCGACGGGATCCTCGCCGACGAAGCGTGGTCCGTTGTGGTGCACGGCTCCGCCGAGGTGCTCGAGCACGAGGCCGACATCCAGGAAGCCCGCGAAAGCGGCGTGAGCCCTTGGGTTCCGACGCAGAAGGACTTCTGGATCCGCATCCACGTCCACTCCATCTCCGGGCGCCACTTCCAGCTCGGCGAGCAGCCCGAGGTCGGGCAGTAGGCGCCAGCAGCCATTAAACGCAAGACCCGCAGCACCGGTTGGCGCTGCGGGTCCTGCGTATGCCCGAAACGGGCGGGGGCTCAGCCCTTGTACGGGTAGAAGCCCTCGCCGCTCTTGCGGCCCAGCTTGCCGGCCTGGACCTTCTCGACGATCAGGGCGTGGGGCTTGTCCGCCTCCAGCCCGGTCTCCTCGAACGTGGCCTGCGCGATGAAGTCCACCACATCCAGGCCCACCAGGTCCATCAGCTCGAACGGGCCCATCGGGTGGCCCAGCGCGGTGCGGGCAGTGGTGTCGATGTCCTCGATGCTGGCCACCCCGGCCGCGGCCAGGTCCAGCGCCTCGCGGTTGATGGCGCCCATCATGCGGTTGGCGATAAAGCCCGGGATCTCCTTGTTCACCAGCACCGGCTGCTTGGCCAGGCGCTTGGCGACCGCGGTGACCGCCTCTACGGTGGCGTCGCTGGTCTGCTCGTTGCGCACGACCTCCACGCACTTCATGACCAGGGCCGGGTTGAAGAAGTGCATGTTGCACACCAGTTCGGGGCGTCCGCTGGCCGCGGCGATGCGCGAGGAAGGCAGGGTCGAGGAGTTGGTCGCCAGGATGGCGTGGGCCGGAGCGGCCTGGCCGAGCTGCGCGAAGATCTGCTCCTTGATGTCCAGGCGTTCCACCGCGGCCTCGATGACCAGATCCGCCTGCGCGGCGGAGCTGGCCAGGTCGGTGGACTGGGTCAGCAGCCCCAGCGCCCGATCGGCCTCATCCTGGCTCAGCTTGCCCTTGGCCACGCGGGAGGCGGCCCAGCCCTCCAGCTCGGTGCGGGCTGCGGCCAGGGCCTTCTCGGAAATGTCCTGCAGGATGGTCGTGTAGCCTCCCAGCGCGCAACTCATGGCAATTTGCCGTCCCATGGTTCCTGCGCCAATTACCAGAATGCGTTCGATCGTCATTGATTCCTCTGTTTTCTGCTCGGGTACTGTTACGTCACTAGCCGCGCAGGTACACCGTGGTGGTGTGCGTGTAGAACTCGCGCGCGGCGGCGCCCTGCTCCTTGGGACCATAGCCTGAGGCCTTGGCTCCGCCGAACGGAACGTGCGGGTCGGCACCCGCTGATTCCGAATTTACATGCAAAATCCCCACATCGAGAGTCTGTTGCGCGGCCAGCGCCACAGACAGGTCGCGGGTGAACAGCGCCAGGCTCAGCCCGAACTGAGAGTCCTCCGCGGCCTCGAAGGCCTCCTCGGTCCCGTTCACGCGCACTACGGAAAGCACCGGAGCGAAGAATTCCTCGCGCCAGGCGGTGTTCGCGCGTCCGGCCGGCCCGGCCGGCAGTTCCAGGATGGTCGGCGCCATGAAGCTACCGCCGTTCGGAGCCTTGCCGGAGTAGGCCACGGTGGCGCCTTCGGCGATCGCCTTGTCCACCCCGGCGCGCACCGAGACCGCGGCCTTGGCGTCCACCAGCGGGCCCATGTGCACGGAAGGATCCAGCGGATCGCCGGTCACCCAGGAATCCAGGCGGCCGGTGAGCTTGGCCAGGAACTCCTCGGCAATCGACTCGTCCAGGATCAGCCGGCTGGTGGCGGTGCACTTCTGACCGGTGGAGCGGAAGGCGCCGAACAGCACCTGCTCGCTGGCCAGGTCCAGGTCCGCGTCAGCCAGCACCACGGAGGCGTTCTTCCCGCCCATTTCAGCCTGCACCGGGATGCCGCGGGCGGCGCCGGCGGCGCACAGCCGACGGCCCACCCCGGTGGAACCGGTGAAGCTCAGCGCGTCAAGGTGCTCGTGCTCCATGATCGCATCGCCCAGCGAGCCCGGTCCGATGACCAGGTTCAGCACGCCGGCCGGCAGGCCGGCGTGGGCCAGGGCCTCCACCAGGCGCACCGCCAGCAGCGGCACCAAGCTGGCAGGCTTGAACACCACGGTGTTGCCGAAGACCAGCGCCGGGGCGATCTTCCAGGCCGGGATGGCGATCGGGAAGTTGAACGGGGTGATTACGCCGACCACGCCCAGCGGCTTGTGGGTGACCATGATCTGCTCCCCGGCGCGCGGGGACTGGTACACGGTGCCGGCGGCGCGCTCAGCCTCCGCGGCGTAGTAGGTCAGGATCTGCGCGGCGCGCAGCACCTCGCCCACGCCTTCGGCCTTGGTCTTGCCTTCCTCGGCGGAAAGCTGCTCGCCGAAGCTGGCGGAGTTCTCCTGCAGGTAGGCGGCCGCCTTGACCAGGATCGCCCCGCGGGCGGCCATCGGGGTGGCCGCCCAGGACTTCCGGGCCGCTTCGGCGGCCTGGAATGCCTGGTCGATCTGGTCCGCGCTGGCGGCGTTGCCGGAGGCCAGGACCACGGCGGAGTCCGAGGCGCTCTGCGTGGTGATCATGCCGCCTTCGCCCTGCACCCAGACACCGTTGATGTACTGGTCGAGCTGGGCGAGCAGGTTTGCGGAGGTCGATAGGGTCATCGAAATATGCCTTCTCTCGTGCGGTTCGGCCGGTTTAGCGGAAGGCCGGAACGCCAGTCAGCTTGTTGCCCAGGATCAGGGTATGGACCTCGTCGGTGCCCTCATAGGTGCGCACGGATTCCAGGTTGTTGGCGTGGCGCAGCGGCGAGTAGTCGAGGGTGATGCCGTTGCCGCCCAGGATGGTGCGGGCCTCGCGGCAGATCTCGATGGCTTCGCGGCAGTTGTTCAGCTTGCCCACGGAGATCTGGTGCAGGTCCAGGGTGCCGGCGTCCTTCTGGCGGCCGATGTGCAGCGCCAGCAGGAAGCCCTTGTTGATTTCCAGTGCCATGTCCACCAGCTTCTGCTGGGTCAGCTGGTAGCCGGCCAGCGGCTTGTCGAACTGCAGGCGCTCCTGCGAGTACTTCAGGGCGACCTCGAAGGCATCGCGGGCGGCGCCCATGGAGCCCCAGATGATGCCGTAGCGCGCTTCATTCAGGCAGGAGAACGGACCCTTCAGGCCCTTGACCTCGGGCAGCACTGCCGAGCCCGGCAGGCGCACGTCGACCAGCTCGATTTCGCACTGGATCGAGGCGCGCATGGACAGCTTCGGCTCGATCGGGGTGGCCTTGTAGCCCGGGGTGCTGGTCGGCACCACGAAGCCGCGGATGCCCTCGTCGGTCTGCGCCCAGATCACTGCGACCTTGGCGACGTTGGCCAGGCCGATCCAGCGCTTGGAGCCGTTCAGCACCCAGTCGTCGCCGTCGCGGCGGGCGAAGGTCTTCATGCTGGACGGGTCCGAGCCCGCGGTCGGCTCGGTCAGGCCGAAGCAGCCGATGGCCTCGCCGGCGGCCATCTGCGGCAGCCACTCCCGCTTCTGCTCCTCGGAGCCGTGCTTGTAGATGGCGCTCATGGCCAGCGAACCCTGCACCGAGACGAATGTGCGCAGGCCCGAGTCGCCGGCTTCCAGCTCCGCTCCGGCCAGGCCGTACTCCACGGCCGAGCGTCCGGCGCAGCCGTAGCCGTCCAGGTGCATGCCCAGCAGGCCGAGCTTTGCCATTTCCGGCACGATCTCCAGCGGGAAGACTGCGTCCTCGTACCAGCGGGCGATGTTCGGCTTGATGCTCTCGTTGACGAAGCCGCGCACCGAGTCGCGCAGGGCGAGCTCTTCGCTGGTCAGCAGCGCGTCGAAGTTGATCAGGTCTGCCGGGTCCAAAACGCGTTCTGCCAGTGCCATGGTGGTCTCCTTGAAGAGGTGTTGAAACGTGGGGTTCGGCGTCTTGCCGTCCCGTTGGCCGGGACTGCGTCACACACCGTCGAATTGCTTACCTCTGAAATTACGCAACAATTGTGATTCGCGCTTTGGACATTCTGTACAAGAGAGTCCGAATTGTCGGATACTTTTTCTATGATCACGCTTCTTCAACTCGGCACCGCCCTCGCGTCGGACCTGGAGCCCGGTCCATCGGGCCGCTACAGCACCACCCCGATTGCCGGCGTCCACGTCTCCGAGCTGGAGGACCCGACCCCGTATCTTTCGGGCGGCGAGCTGCTGCTGACCACCGGGATGATTTTCGCCCGCGGCCAGGTCGACCCGGCCGTCTACGTGCGGCGGCTTCAGGAGAAGTCGGTCAAGGTCCTGGGCATCGGGCTGGGGCCCTCGCTCACCGCCATCCCGCCGGCGCTGGCCGCGGCCTGCGCGGAAGCGAAACTGGAAGTGGTGGTGGTCCCGGACCAGGTGCCGTTCCAGAACGTTTCGCGCGCCTACTGGAATCTGGCCATGCGCAGCAGCAATGCCGACCTGATGGATTCGCTGGGCACCCAGACCGCCATGGCGCGAGCCGCCATGCGCCCCGACGCAGTGCCCGCGGTGGTGCGCGGGCTGGCGCAGTCGCTGGGCGGCTGGGCGGCCTACGTGCCGCGCTTCGGCGAGGGAGAAACCGTCTGGCCCCCGTCCGCCGAGCAGTTCATGCCCAAGGTGCGGCGGGAAACGCACCGCATCGACAAGCTGGAGGCGCCCAGCACCGCGACCTTCGAGATCCTGAACCAGCCGGTGGTGCTGTATCCGGTGCTGGTCAACGCGCAGGTGTACGGGGTGCTCTCGCTCGGTCCGGGACGGCGGCTGACCCCGGCGGACCGGCAGGTCATCACGACGGTTTGCGTGCTGCTGGCCATGCGCTCGCGCCAGCGCGAGCAGCAGGCCGAGTCCACGGCGGTGCTGGGCAGCGCGGTGGCCAAGCTCGCGGTGCGCGGACAGCTGGAAGCGGCCAGGATGCTGGCCGAGGATTCGGGACTGCCCGATGTCCCCTCGACGCTGCGGTTGCTCGCGTTGCGCGCGCAGGGAAGCATCCCGGTGTCATTCGCCGCCGAGTCGGCCCGCGGGCTGCTGGGCCCGGAACCCTACGACCTGGGGCCGGCGTTGAAGGCCACGCCCTTCGTGTTCGAACACGAGTCGTCCTTGATTGCCCTGCTTGACGCGTCGCTGGTGGCCCCGCTGGGCGAGCGCCCCTTCGATGATCTGGAGGGCACCGAGTTCCAGGTGCTTGGCTTCTCCCCCGAGAACCAAAACCAGATCCCTGAAACGGCCGCCGTGCTCTCCGCCCAAATCCACGGAGCGCAGATCCCCGCCATCTTCCAGGCGCTGCGCGCGGCGATTGCGCGGGCGCCGAAGGGCATGCTGACGCATCTGGGTTCCAGCGACGAATCCAAGGCGTCCAACTGGGTCAAGGCGCTGCACGAGTATGCCAGGGCGGACCTGGTGGCCACGGTGACCAGCTACCTGCGCCATCGCGGCACCTGGGAAGAGGCGGCCCGGGAACTGGGGCTGCACCGCAACACGCTGCGCTACCGGATGCAGCTGGTGAATTCGCTGATCGGCGTGGATGTGGATGACCCGGACGTTTCAGCGCACCTGTGGCTTGCGCTGCGGCACGCTGAAACGCACGGATTCTAGGAACCGGCCCTAGACGGTGGCGGCGGCCCCCAGCCATCCGCGCACCACGTCATTGTGCTCGCCGAGCTTGGGCGGGGCCTGACGCGGGGCGTCCAGCGCCGGGGTCCAGATGGCCGGGTGGCGCACCTGCTCGCCGACCGCGACGCCCTGCGCGTCCAGCACTTCAATGGTGGGCTCCAGGCCCAGCGAGGCGGCGTAGTCCAGGCCTTCGGCGATGTTCGCGACCTTGCCGGCCGGCACGCCGACCTCGGTCAGGCGGCTTTGCCAATTGGCGCCGGTGTCGGCGCGCAGGGCCTGTTCCAGCAGCGGGATGAGCTCCTCGCGGTGCGCGACGCGCTGGGTGTTGGTGGAGAACCTCGGGTCGCCGCTCAGCTCGGGAACCCCGAGCTCGGCGCACAGCTTGACGAACTGGCCGTCGTTGCCGCAGGCCACGGCCACCGAGCCGTCTTGGCAGTCCAGCAGCTGGTAGGGAACGATGGAGGGGTGCGCATTGCCCATGCGCCCGGCGATCTTCCCCGCGCCGAGGTAGGCCTGGCCCTGGTTGGCCAGCGCGCCCTGCAGGCTGGAGAGCAGATTGACCTCGATGTGCGCGCCGCGGCCGGTCTTCTGCCGGTTCTGCAGCGCCGCGAGGATCGCGATGGTGGCGTCCTTGGCGGTGAGCACGTCCACCAGCGCCACGCCGGCCTTCATCGGATCCGCATCAGCTTCGCCGGTGATGGACATCAGCCCGCCCAGGGCCTGCACGATGAAGTCGTAGCCGGGGATCTTGGATCCGCCCGCCGACCCGAAGCCGGTGATCGATGCGTAGATCAGCGACGGGTTCAGCTCCGAGAGCTCCTCGTAGCCCAGGCCCATCTTGTCCATGCCGCCGGTGATGAAGTTTTCCACCAGCACGTCGGCCTTGGAAACCAGGTCTCGGGCGACCTCGCGGTCCTGCTCGTTGCGCAGGTCCAGCGCGATGGACTGCTTGTTGCGGTTGACCGATTCGAAGTAGGTGGCGCCGGTCGCGGAGAATGGCGGGCCCCAGCTGCGGGTGTCATCCCCGGTATCCGGGCGTTCGACCTTGATGACGCGCGCACCCAGGTCGGCGAGCGTCATGGTACTCAGGGGTCCGGCGAGAACCCGGGAAAAGTCAGCGACGACAATTCCTTCCAATGGTCGAAGTCCGCTCATGATGCTCCCCTACTCGTTGATTTCGTCCTTCTCTACCCTAGGTGTGCGCGCCGTCACGGGCTTGGGTTGTTCTGCCCAAGTTCTTGTGAAGAATGCACAAAAGCTCGGATTGTTTGCCGTCGCACAGACGGCCGGCGGCGGCTACGGGGCTGCCGGTTCGGGGTGCAGCGCGTCGCGGATCAGCTGCGAGCTGCGCTCATTGCCGAAGCTGAAGGAGCCGGTGGCGTCGATCCGGCCCAGCACCTCGGTTCCGGCCGGCGTGGCTTCAAGCCGCCAGTCGGTTTCCTTGTCCATGTTGAACAGGTTGACGAACAGCGCGCCGTCCGCGTGCGCCTGGAGCATCATCGTTTTCATCCAGCCAGCCTGGGTGATCCAGTCATCGGCCTCGGCGTAGAACGGCGGGCTCTGCGGCCACTGGAATACCCAGGAGCCCCAGGCCTCGGCGCATTCACCTCCCGCGGTGAAGAAGGATTCGCCGCGCGAGGCCGAGGCGACCTCCGCGATGCCCCACGGCTTGCCGCCGGCCAGCTGCTTGAGCTGCGCCACCGGCGCGCCGAAGACGTCGTCGTAGGACTGCCAGTTGCAGTTGACAGCGGGGTCGTTGGCGTCGGCCCAGTTGAAGCCGTCCAGCGCCAGCATGTCCACGGAGTCGGCGCCCGGGTAGACCGAGGCGAAGTCGACGGGTGTCCCATCCGGGGCGGATCCGGCCACTAGCGGGTTCCAGACCAAAGCGGCATCCGGCGCCCAGCGTTCCTTGAGCTGGTACACGTGCCGGAACATCCGCACGTAGTCGGCGGCGGTGTTCCCGCCGTTCACCCCGACGGACCAGGGACGGATGGCGTCGTTCATTTCCGGGGCGAAGCGCACCAGGATCGGCTGGTTCGCCGCGTACTTCTGGGCCTGCTTCAGCCAAGAGACCAGATAGTCGTCGTGGCTTCCAGCAGCGATGGCCGCCGGGCGGTATTCCGGCTGGTCCACGCTGCGGTTCTCCCAGTCGTAGGGTTCCCAGGCGATCAGCAGGGCCGCGTTGCGCCGCGCGGCTTCGGCCGCGTAGTCCGCGGGGAATCCGGGTTGGTTGGCGAAGTCCACATAGGTGGAGAGCATCCCGTTCGCGGCCCCGAGCTCGGCTTCGTCCCCGGGCACGTCGCCGAGCTGCGCGGCGGCCCACCCGATGACCGTCTGGCAGGTGTCCGGCTCGGCGGTGCCGCTGCACCCCTGCGGCGCTTCGGTGGCCTGCGCCGCCGGAACGGCGGCGAGGCACAGCGTCGCGGCCAGCGCGGCGGCGCTGATCCGGCGGAATGCTGGAAAACGTGGGTTCGGCACGGCAGTTCCTTTCCTAGGCGGCCCCGCCCGGTTCGGAAGGGTTCTGCGGTGGTCGCCGGAACGGGAGCGTCCCGGCGCAGGTCCTAGATGGTCTTGCGCAGCGGGACTTCCTTGATGAACAGGATGCAGATGAAGGCGATGGCCGCGACCGCTGCCGAGACCAGGAAGACCAGCCCCGTGGCTTCCCCGTAGGCGGATTCGACCACGCCGCGCACTGCCGGCGGCATGCCCGACAGGTTCAGCGAGTCCCCGGAACCGCCCTTCGAGGTGTCAACGCCCAGCTTCGCCAGGCCCTCGGAGACCAGGGAGGCCACCTGGGTGGCGAGCATCGCGCCGAGGAACGCGACGCCGGCGGAACCGCCCACGGAACGGAAGAACGCCACCGAGGAGCTGGCCGCGCCGATGTCGGTGACCTTCACGGTGTTCTGCACAGCGAGCACCAGGTTCTGCAGCATGAAGCCCATGCCCACGCCGTTCAGGAACATGCCGATGGCCAGGATCCAGTACTCGGTGTCGTGGTGCATGGAGCCCAGCAGGCCCAGCCCGGCCACGTTCAGCAGCGAGCCGATGACCAGGTAGATTTTCCAGCGTCCGAAGCGGGTGATCATCTGGCCGGAGAATACGGAGCCGCAGTAGTTCCCCGCGATCATCGGCAGCGTCATCAACCCGGCCGCGGTGGGTGTGGCTTCCCGGGCGATCTGGAAGTACTGCCCGATGAACGCCCCGCTGCCGAACATGCCCACGCCGATCGCCACGGAGGCGATGATCGCCAGCGAGGTGGTGCGGGTGGTTATGATCTTCAGCGGAATGATCGGTTCCACGACGCGCGATTCGACCAGCAGCAGGGCCGCGGTGAGCACCGCGACGCCGCCGAGCATGGTGTAGGTCTGCCAGGAGTTGAAGGCGAAGAACTCGTCCTTGCCCACATAGGACACCCAGATCAGCAGCGTGGAGACCGCCACCGTCAGCAGCAGCGCCCCGCCCCAGTCGATGCGCACCTTGCGCTTCTGGTGGCTCAGGTGGAGGGTTTTCTGGATCAGGATCATGGACAGCACGCTGATCGGGATGCCGAAGAAGAAGCACCAGCGCCAGCCCAGTGGCGAGTCGACGATGAATCCTCCCAGCAGCGGGCCGGCCGCGGTGGACACCGCCATGACGGCGCCGAAGTACCCGGAGTAGCGTCCGCGTTCGCGCGGGGCGATGACCGTGCCGATCACCGCCATGCCCATGGCCGTCAGCCCTCCCATGCCGATCCCCTGGATCACGCGGGCGGCCAGCAGCACCGGAATGGACCAGGCCATGCCCGCCAGGAAGGATCCGAGGATGAAGACCAGGATGCCCGCCTGCAGCATCTTCTTCTTGTTGAACAGGTCCGCCATCTTCCCCCAGATCGGGGTGGTGGCGGCGTTGGCCAGCAAGGTGGTGGACAAAACCCAGTTGAAGTCGGTCTGCGATCCGCCGAGCTTGTCCATGATGGTGGGCAGCGCGATGGCGACGATGGTGGCGGCGAGCATCGCCGCAAAGAACGAGGCCAGCACGCCGGCGATGGAGCGCAGCACCTCGCGCTGGGTCATCTGCGGGGTGTCGGCGGCCGCCTCGGCCAGGTCGGTCGGGCCCGCGGCCCGCGGAGTCCGGTTAGCCATCCGAGCCGCTTCGCGGTTCTTCGGCCTGCAGCTCGCGGTGTTCATGGATGCCCTGGATCATCGAGTTGTTCAGTTCGCCCAGCGCGTCGGCGATCAAGGTCAGGCGGTCGTTGTCCCAGTCGGGCAGCAGCGGGCGCAGACGTTCGATGCGCAGCTGGGCCCGGGCTTCGAGCCGGTCGCTGCCGGCTTCGGTCACCCACAGGACCTGGCGGCGTGCGTCCAGGTCGCTGGGCCGCTTGTCCAGCAGTCCCGCCTGCTCCAGTTCGGCCAGATGCCGGCTCATCGCCGCCGTGCCGATGCCCAGATGGCTGGCGAGGTCGGCCGCGTGCGTGGGCTGGCGCATGTCTAGGGTCTTGAGCACATGGTGCGAAGCGTTGGAGACTTCGGGATCGGTCTGGTCCAGGTGCGAGAAGGAACGCAGCAGCCGCGAGGTCCGCGCCAGCTCGTCCAGCAGGCGTCCGAGCAGCTCGGTCGGAGCCTTGTTCACTGGCCACTGCACAATATATCGCCTGCCTATCTTCGGGGGTTCCACTCAACTCTAAGTTTAGATAGTTGCCTTGGTCAACGTTTTCTGGGTCTCACTCCCGATAGGCTGGAGTCGTGATTGATCTTTCCGAAGCGCACCTGGAATCCTCCGCCGAAACCCTGAGAAGCGCCGCGCTGGCCGCCGGGAGGCAGGCCGCCGAGCTGCTGCGCGGCGCCTTCCGCGGCGGCGTGCGGGTGGAGGAGAAAACCAACACCCACGACCTGGTCACCGCGATCGACCGGCAGAGCCAGGAACTGATCACCCGTTCGCTGCGTGCAGCGGTTCCAGGTTCCTGGGTACTGGGCGAGGAACAGGTCGAGGCGGAAGCCGGCACCGCCGCGCCGGGCGCCGTGCAGTGGATCGTGGATCCGATCGACGGCACCAGCAACTTCGTGCACGGCATCGCCTTCTTCTGCGTGTCCATCGCGGCGGCTGTCGACGACCGGCTGGTCGCCGCGGCGATCATCGACCCGGTCTCCGGGGACGAATTCAGCGCCGATCTGTCCCACGCCTACCTCAACGGGCAGGTCCTGAGCCCGGCCGCGCGTCCGGAGCAGGCGCGCGCGAACCTGATGACCGACTACCCCGGCGCCGAATCGCTTCAGGCCGACGGCCCGCTGGCCCTGGAGCTGCTGGGCGGGTGGATCCGTGATTTCGCGACGGTACGCCGCAAGGTGTCCGCCGCGCTGGCGCTGGCGCATGTGGCCGCCGGATGGAGCGATGCGACCATCGGGTTCGACACCAAGGTGTGGGACGTAGCCGCCGGCGCGCATCTGGTGCGCATGGCCGGCGGCAGCTACCGGGGGCTGGGCTATGGATCCGAGCCGGCGGCGGACCACCTGTGCCCGGGATTCATCGCCCAGGGGCCGGGCGCCGACTACCCCTCGCTGTCCCGGGCGGCCGAGCGGATGCATGCACTGCGCACCACCGGGTCCGCGATGTAATCTGACAACTCCAAAGATCTTGCGCAAACCCCTCGGAATTCGAGATTCCCGGTCGTACGATACGAGTATGGAACCACTATTCCACCGAAACGCACACTCCGCCGTGCGTCATCACGGGGGCGGAGGGTTGATCCTGGGAGGGATCGGAGTGATGATTCTCTTCGGTGCTTTCGCAGTGATGTTGGCATCCCAGAGTCACACGCAGGACTGGGTGCCGCTGCTCATCGGCGTCAGCCTGGGCTTCTCAACGATGATGTTCGGCATCGTCTACCATTTCACGCACTGAGCACCATACTGGGAACACCAATTACAGTGCAGAACGCGGCCAGGGGCGGCACCCGTACGGGTGCCGCCCCTGGCCGCATTTCGGCGCTAGAGGTGGGTCGGCGCGAACATCTTCAGCAGCGTCTTGACCACCACGACGTTCGGGCCCTGCGCCGCGAAGGATTCGCGCAGCGCCTGCCCGACATCCTGCGGCTGCACCTCGCGGGCCGGGACGCCGAAGGACTTCGCCAGCGCGACGAAGTCGGGGCGGGCCAGTTCCGTGGCGGTGGCCTTGCCGAAAGCCCCTTCCATGTATTCGCGCAGGATGCCGTAGCCGCCGTCGTCCACGATCAGCCAGGTCACCGGTGCCTCATGCTGCTTGGCGGTGGCCAGCTCCGCGATGGAGTACATGGCCGAGCCGTCGCCGCTGACCGCCAGCACCCGCTCGCCCAGGCCGATCGCCCCGCCGATGCCCGCCGGGAAGCCGAAGCCCAGGCCGCCGGCCCCCTGCGCCGAATGGAACTGCCCCTGCCGCGAATCCCAGCAGCTCCAGCCCCAGTAGGCGGAAATCGTCATGTCCCAGAAGGTCTGCATATCCGCCGGAACCGCCTCGCGGATGTCCGCCATGAAACGGCGCTCCAGGCCCAGGTCCTGGGCATCCAACCGGGCTTCGACCTTGGCCAGGGTGTCGGCCACGACCTCTTGCGGGCTGCGCCCGCGCCACTCGGCGCGGGCGGCGAAGCCTTCCCGGCGCAGCTGCGCGTTCAGGAAGTCCAGCGCCGCCCCGGCGTCCGCGCGGATGCCCAGGGCCGGGGTGTTCGACTCCAGCACCCGCGGTTCCGCGTCGATCTGGATCAGCCGGCCGCGCGGGGCCAAGGTGAAGTAGTTGCTTGACACCTCGCCCAGCGAGGAGCCGATGACCACCAGCACGTCCGCGTCCTCCAGGACCTCGGAGACGTAGCGGTCCTCCACCCAGGACTGCAGCGAAAGCTCGTGCTCCCAGGGGAAGGCGCCGTTGCCGCCGGGGGTGCACAGCACCGGAGCCTGCAGCGTCTGGGCCGCTTCGAGCAGCTGGGCCCGGGCCTTGGCGCGGCGCACGCCGCCGCCTGCCACGATCACCGGGCGCTTGGCCTCGGACAGCCAGCGCACCGCCTCCTCGATGAGTTCCACGCGCGGCGGATGCTCGTAGGCCTCGGCCAGGGCGTCGCGCACCGGAGGCACCATGACCGGGGCCAGCAATACGTCCTGCGGCACCTCCACCCAGACCGGGCCCATGGGCACCGTGATAGCCCTGGCCCAGGCGTCCTGGATGGCCGAGGGGATGCCGGAGGCGTGGTGCACCGTCTGCTGGAACTTGGTGACGTTCGCGGCCGAGGCCTTCTGGTCGTCGAGCTGGTGCAGCATGCCCTTGCGGCGCGCGCCCAGTCCGTCCAGCGGGATCTGGCTGGCGATCACGACCATCGGCACGCCGGTGGCATAGGCCTCCTGCAACCCGGCCAGCGAGGTCAGCGCGCCGGGACCGGTGGACAGGAACAGCACCCCGACCTCGTCGGTGGCCCGCGAATAGCCGTCGGCCGCGAAGGCGGAGTTGTTCTCCACGCGCGAGGAGACGAAGTGCAGCTCAGAGCGCGAGAGCGCGTCGAAAAGCCCCAGCGCGTGCTGCCCGGGGATGCCGAACACGGTTTTCGCGCCCAGCGCGGTGAGCGTCTCGATGACCAGGTCGCCGCCGTTGCGCTGCGCGGTGCCCTGTACGGTGTCCTGTACGGCGGTCATCGGGCGTTCACCCCGCCACGGCTGCGGAAGTCGCTGATCAGGGAGATCAAGTCGTAGGTGACATGGCTGGCGGCCACGCCGGTCATCTCGGCATGGTCGTAGGCCGGGCAGACCTCCACGATGTCCGCGCCGACGATGTTCAGCCCGCGCAGCCCGCGCAGGATCTCCAGCAGCTCGCGGCTGGTGATGCCGCCGGCTTCCGGGGTGCCGGTGCCCGGGGCGTGGGCAGGATCCAGCACATCGATGTCCACCGAGATGTACAGCGGGCGGTTGCCGATGCGCACCCGCAGCTTGTCAACGATCTCGCGCACGCCCTGGTAGTAGACATCCGAGCTGGTCACGATGCCGAAGCCGAAGCGCTTGTCGTCCTCCAGGTCCTTCTTGCCGTAGAGCGGGCCGCGGGTGCCGACGTGGCAGATGGCCTCGGTGTCCAGGATGCCTTCCTCCACCGCGCGGCGGAACGGGGTGCCGTGGGTGTATTCGGCGCCGAAGTAGGTGTCCCAGGTGTCAAGGTGCGCGTCGAAGTGCAGCATCGCCACCGGGGCGCCGGCGCGCTGGGCGGCCGCGCGCAGCAGCGGCAGCGCGATGGTGTGGTCGCCGCCCAGGGTCACCAGGGTGGAGCCGTCGGCGGTCAGTTCCAGCGCCTCGTGCTCGATGGTCTCGATGGCCTCGTGGATGTTGAACGGGTTCACCGCCATGTCCCCCGCGTCGGCGACCTGGCTCTGCGCGAACGGCGAGGTGTCGGTGGCCGGGTTGTAGGGGCGGATCAGGCGCGAGGATTCGCGCACGTGGTTGGCGCCGAAGCGGGCCCCTGGACGGTAGGAGACCCCGGTGTCGAAGGGGATGCCGACGATCTTGATGTCGGCCTGCTGCACCTGGTCCAGGCGGGGCAGGCGGGCGTAGGTGCCGGCACCCGCATAACGCGGAATCTGGGCCGCGTTGATGGGACCCAGGTTGCCGTTCTCTTCAATCCTGATTTCCTTCATGGGAGCATCCTTCCGACAACCCGGACCAGTCCGCAACTAGTTGTCTAATATGAAACTTCAGTTTCCTATTATGCTATTTTGCGATCTGCGCCACGTCAAGGCGCTGGCCGCCGCGAAACTCCGGAGTCCCCGAAACTTCCCGGCGCAACAAAAGGGACCGGCTCCGCCGTCCCGGTCAGGGGCGGCGGAGCCGGTCCGCAGGCCAGCGGCGGGCGGTTAGCCGGCCAGCTCGACGATGTTCTGCGCAAGCACCTCAAGTCCGTCGCGCAGCAGCGCTTCGCCGATGACCAGCGGAGGCAGCAGGCGCAGCACGTTGCCGTGGGTGCCGCAGGTCAGGGTCAGCACACCTTGGGCGTGGCAGGCCTTGGAAACGGCGGCGGCGAGCTCCGGACGCGGGGCCAAGGTGCCGCGGTCGGCGAACTCGACCGCCAGCATGGCGCCGCGGCCGCGGACCTGGGCCACCACAGCGGTGGATTCAAGCAGCGGCTCCAGCACTTCGCGGGCCACGCGCTCGATCAATTGGGCGTTTTCCAGCAGACCGCCGTCCTCGAACTGCTCGAAGACCGCCAGCGCGGCTTCGCAGGCCAGCGGGTTGCCGGCGTAGGTGCCGCCCAGGCCGCCGGCGTGCGGGGCGTTGAGCAGCTCGGTGCGCCCGGTGACCGCGGACAGCGGGACGCCGTTGGCCAGCGCCTTGGCGGTGAGGATCAGGTCGCCGGCCACACCTTCGTGCTCGGAGGCGAACAGCGTGCCGGTGCGGCCCATGCCAGCCTGGATCTCGTCGATGACCAGCACGATGCCGTACTTGTCGGCCAGCTGGCGCAGGCCCGGGATGAAGCCGGCCATCGGGACGATGAAGCCGCCCTCGCCCTGGATCGGCTCGATCACCATGGCGGCGAAGCTGCCCGGGTCGTTCTCGATGAGCGTTGCCTCCACGGAGGCCAGCGCCGCCTCGACGCCGCCCTCGACAGCGGGGCGCAGCGGGTTGGCCGACGCGGCGCGGATGACATGCTCCGGCATCGGGCCGAAGTTCAGCTTGTACGGGTTGACCTTGGCGGTCATGCCCATGGTCAGCAGCGAGCGGCCATGGTAGGCCTCGTCGAAGACCAGGACGTTGGCGCGGCCGGTGGCGGCGCGGGCGATCTTGACAGCGTTTTCCACGGCTTCGGCGCCGGTGGAGAACAGTGCGGTGCGCTTGTCGAAGTCGCCCGGGGTGTTGCGGTTCAGCCAGTCGCAGACCTGGGTGAAGGACTCGTATTCGGTGACCATGAAGCAGGTGTGGGTGAAGGCTTCCAGCTGCTTGGCCACGCGCTGCGCCACCCGCCGGTTGGAGGCGCCCAGCGAGGTCACGGCGATGCCTGAGGCGAAGTCGATCAGGCGGTTGCCGTCGACGTCCTCGATGATGCCGCCGTCGGCGCGGGAGACGAAGACCGGCAGGGTGATGCCCAGGCCGCTGCTGACCTGCTGCACACGTTCCTCGTGTAGCTGGGTGGAGCGCGGTCCCGGAATGGCGGTGGCCAGGTAGCGGGTCTGGGTCAGCGTTTCGGCGTCGCGCGCCGCAAGAGTTTCGGTCATGCATCCAACGATAGAAATCCATGTGACACGCGTCATTAGCTTTTATGTCCAACGAGCGGTAAATGATTGGATAATTTACCCATGATCACCTTGCTGCAGTTGGGGTCAGAGCTCGGAAACGAGTTTTTCCCCGCCGATTCGACCACCTTCAGCGCCGCCCCGGTCACCGGCGTGCACATTTCCGAGCTGGAGGATCCCACCACCTATCTGGAGGGCGGCGAACTGCTGCTGACCACCGGCATGCCCTTCGGCCATTCGGCCACCGCCTCGCTGGCCTACATGCAGCGGCTGAAGGACAAGGACGTCAAGGCGTTGGGCCTGGGTCTCGGCCCGTGGCTGGACACGGTTCCGCAGCACGTGATCGACGCCTGCCGGCAGACCGGAGTGGAACTGGGCATCGTTCCGGACGGCGCGCCCTTCCAGAGCGTTTCGCGTGCCTATTGGCGGCTCTCGGCCAGGGACGACACGGTGAACCTGATGAGCTCCTTGGGTACCCAGACCGCGCTGGCGCGGGCCGCGATCCGTTCCGATGCCATCAACGCGGTGGTGCGCGGGCTGGCGCAGGCGCTGGGCGGCTGGGCCGCGTTCCTCCCTGACGACCCGCAGCCGGCCACCGTTTACCCCGCTTCCGCGCAGGGCTTCGTGCCCCTGCTGCGTCAGGAGTCGCAGCGTTTCCCGCGCACCGGCATGCCCTCGGCGTCCACCTTCGGCATCAACG
Organism: Arthrobacter sp. AG1021; assembly: GCF_003633665.1. Taxonomy (NCBI): domain Bacteria; kingdom Bacillati; phylum Actinomycetota; class Actinomycetes; order Micrococcales; family Micrococcaceae; genus Arthrobacter; species Arthrobacter sp. AG1021. Next base: position 628,269 of record NZ_RBLB01000007.1, read on the forward strand.
GCCAGGCCGTGGTGCTGTATCCGATCCTGGCCGGGACCAGGATCCACGGCTTCCTGGGGGTGGGCTCGGGACGCACGCTGACCAAGGCCGACCGGCAGATCATCATGACCGTGTGCATGCTGCTCTCGCTGCGCGCCCGCCAGCGTGAGCTGATGGTCAGCACGAATGCGGCCCTGGGCGGAGCCACCGCCAAGCTGCTGCTGCACGGGCAGCCTGAATCCGCCCGGCTGGTTGCCCAAGAGGCTGGCATGGACGAGTTGCCCTCCCGGGTCAGGGTCCTGGCGCTGTCCGTGGGCGACGAGGCCGAGGCCCGCTCCGCAATCCAGTCCCTCGGCGCGCTGCCGGCGAGCGCCGCGCTGCCTCCGGTGGCGGATGCCGCGGCACGCTGCCAGTTGCGCTTAACGGATGATGCGGTGCTCTACCTGCTGCTGGACGAAGCCCATCTGGGCAAGGCCCCTGCCGCCCCGGCGCAGGAACCGGACGCCGGGGCCAGGGAGAGCGCACGGAGCCTGCGTGCGGTGCTCTCCGCCCCGCTCACGCTGGCCGAGCTGCCGGCGAATCTTCCGGCGCTGCGCCAGGCGCTGTCCGGCGCCCCGGCCGGGGAGCTGAGCGACGCCGGGGCGGACTTCGACGCCAGCGCGCAGACGTGGGTGGAGGCGCTGGCCGCCTACACCCGTGCCGACCTGCTGTCGGCCGTCACCCAGTACCTGCGCCACCGCGGGCATTGGGAGGACGCCTCGCGCGCGCTGGGCATCCACCGCAATTCGCTGCGCCACCGCATCACCGTGGCCGGGGACCTGCTGGGCATCGATCTGGATGACCCGGATATCTCGGCGTCGCTCTGGCTGGCGCTGCGCCGCAACCAAGGCTGAGCCGGACCGGCAAGCCCTGCGGCGCGGCAAAGCCCCGACCTTCCGGTCGGGGCTTTCCTGTCGGTTTTAGCGTTTCGCGTCGGTTGCCTGCCGGCGTCGCCCCCTGCGGGAGGTGGCGGCCGCGCCGTCGGGTCCGATCGCGCCCAGCTTGGACTGCTGGCGGATGCTCAGCAGGTGCAGCAGTTCCTCTTCGGCATTCTCGCCGGGCTGGACGCCGCGCGGGACCCGGAACAGGAAGAACGTTCCCAACACCCACCATGCGGCGAACAGGGCCCACGGCTGCCAGGTGATGGCCGCCGGCATGCCCGGCAGGTACAGGGAGATCAGGCCGGCGCAGAAGAGCACCGACATCACGCCGATCACCTGGCCGAAGTTGCCCTTGCCGCCGATGCGCAGCGGGCGGTCCATCTGCGGTTCGCGGCGGCGCAGGATCAGGAAGGCCACGCCCACCAGCAGGTAGGCCACGACGATGGACGGCGAACCGGAATCGACCAGCCAGCCGAGCATCGCGGTGCCGAAGAACGGAGCCAGCACGGACAGACCGCCGATGAACAGCAGCGCGTGGTGCGGGGTGCGGTACTTCGGGTGCAGCACGGCGAACCAGCGCGGCAGCATGCCGGAGGTGGCCATGGCGTACATCAGGCGCGAGGCGCCCATGAGCAGCGAGTTCCACGAGGTCAGGATGCCCGCGATGCCGCCGGCAATCAGGATCTTGGCCATGATCTCGGAGTTGAACAGCGCGCCCATGGCGTCCGCGGTGGCCATCTCGGAACCGGCGATCGCCGCCGGGCCCAGGCCCGAGGAGGTGGCCAGCACCACCATCACGTACCAGGCGGTGGCGATCAGCACGGAGATCACCACGTACTTGCCGATCTTGCGCGGCGGGATGTCGCATTCCTCGGCGGACTGCGGGATGACGTCGAAGCCGACGAACATGAACGGAACTACGATCATGACCCCGAAGAACCCGGCCAGCCCGTTGTCGAAGAACGGTTCCATATTGGACGATTCGCCGCTGGCGAAGGAGCCGGTGAGCAGCATCGCGCCGATGATGAACAGGAAGAGCACCACGAAGGTCTGCACCAGGCCGGCGGTCTTGATGCCGCGGATATTGATCCAGGTGATCACCACGGCGCCCAGCACACCCACGAGGGCCCAGGTCAGGTAGACCTCGGAGCCGGCGATGTCCCAGAGCTTGATCTGCGAGAGGTTGGGGAAGATGTACTGCACCGACTTGGGCAGCGCGACCGCTTCGAAGGCGACGATGGTGATGTAGCCGCCGACGATGGCCCAGGACCCGGCGAAGGACCAGCGGGCACCCATGGCGCGCAGCAGGTAGTTGTGCTCTCCGCCGGCCTTGGGCATGGCCGCCACGAGCTCGGCGTAGGTCAGGCCGACGACCGCCATGATGCCGCCGCCGACCAGCATGGCCAGCGAAGCGCCGATCGGGCCGGCGGTGGTGATCCAGTCACCGGTGAGTACCACCCAGCCGAAGCCGATCATGGCTCCGACGCCGATGGCCAGTGCGTCCCACTTGCCGAGAACCTTTTTGAGTCCTGGCTCAGCGCCCTGCTGGTTCGCCGCTGCTTGCGTCATGGCAACCCCTTTCAAAATAATGATGTGGATCACATTACGAAAGAGGCGGGGAGAAATCCTTGGACGAATAAACCAAAGGGAAAGTCAAAAGTTCCAAAGAACGCGGCGCGGGATGGCGTCCTTCCGGCCGATGATCAGGCTTTTTTCGCCGAGGTGGCACCCTTGACCATCGCGCGGTCGACTTCATGGATTCCCAGGCAGAATCCAACCGAAAGGATGATCGACTTGATGGTGAGCTCGCTAATGTCGTCGGGAACATAGACCAGCTGCACCGGTCCGGCTAGGACGATCAGGACCAGAGCCCAAATGTTGTAGGCCCAGGACGTCCGGGCCTCCATCATTTCCGGATGCCGCGCCCGGCGGCGGATCGTGCGCACACCCAGCATGATGATGACGACCGCGAGAATGGCGGCGCCAAGGAAAAAGAAGTTGCGCTGGGTCCGCAGCCACGCAAGGGTCGATCCGACCAGGATGCCGACCAGGGCCGAAGCCCACCAGCCGATGGAGCGCAATTCGTGCGGTTTGGACTCCGCGCTTCCGGTGGATTTACCAGTCGCCATTGCACTCCTTCCTGTCTTCACTAGCCTGCCTGCGTCGGCGGGCACTATTCCAAGAATACGCGGTGCAGTGGCCAGCCGTGAACGCGGCGCCTCTTCGCGGCAGGCTCTGTCCGGGGAGTCACACCACACCGGGAGCCACTGCACAGACTCAGAGAATCAGGGTCCAGAGCACCACGGCAGGTTCATCGCCGGGGTTTTCCCAGCTGTGCGGTTCCCGCCCCGGAAAGGTCATGGTGTCCCCCGCAGCGAGCTCGACCACCCGTTCGGGCAGCACCAGCGTGAACACCCCGGAGGCCACGTGCAGCACTTCGAGCTCGCAATCCACCGAATACAGTTCGTTCTCCCCCTTGCCCCGGGGTTCCACTTCGGCGCGAATGACCTGGACGCGCTTTTCGCCGCGCGGGGTGACCAGCTTCTCGGTGATGCCCGAGCCTCCCAGCGAGATGCGCGGCGCATCCCCCAGTCGCACCAAAGTCGTGTCCGGTACTTCGAACAGGGTCCCGACCTCGATCCCCAGCACCTCGCAGAGCTTGAGCAGCGTGGAGACCGACGGACTGGTCAAGTCGCGTTCGACGCGGGAAAGAAACCCCTTGGTCAACCCGGAAAGCTCGGCGACCTGGTCGATCGTCATGTGCTGCTGCTGGCGGACGCCGCGCAGCCGTGCTCCGATGTTGATTGACGAGCCTGAGGGTTCGACGGGCAGAGCTTTCATCCGTGGGGCACCTGGACCTGTTCACTCGAAGGATAGGCAGCGACCGCTGGAGTGTACTTCTGCCGGCCGCTCTGCGTCCCCAGTTTACCAATACGCAACTTCCGGCCAACCGGAGCGGAAGAATATGACACCTTGGCTTCGGTGGCTTCCCATTTCCTGAAGCGGGTTCCCCGAACCGTGGCCTGCACCTACACTCGGTCCATGGACGACACCCCGAACAGCACCGCGGCCAGGCTGCGCGAATACCTGAACGACGCGCGGCAGGCAGTCATCTTCAAAAGCCGGCAGCTCGGCGAGGAGCTGGCCCGCCAGCCCATGACCCCCACCGGCACGCACGTGCTGGGCGTCGTGCACCACCTGGCGATCACCGAGTACGGCTACTTCGGTGCGTGCCTCAATCGGCCGGTCAACGACTCCTACGTCCAGCAGCTGCTGGACATCGACGACCCGCAGGCGGATTTCATGCCGCCAGCCGATGCCAGCGCGCAGCAGGTCATCGAGCTCTACCAGCGGGCCATCGCCTTCGCCGAGGCCGGGTTCGACCAGCTGGAGCTCGCCTCCCCGGCCGAAGTCCCCTGGTGGGTCCGCCACCGGCACACCACCCTGGAACATCTCATGGTGCACATGATCGCAGAGACCTCGCGCCATGCAGGCCATCTGGACATCGTCCGCGAGCTGCTGGACGGGCAGGTCGGGCTGCGCGCGGAAGCGCCGAACCTGCCGGACTACACGCCCCGGCAATGGCAGGAGCAGCGCGACCGGCTGCAGCAGACCGCGCAGTCCAAGCGAGGCTCCGACTAGGGCTTCGCGCGGAGTTCATATTACGGAATGAAACTTCACGACTTAATATTGCGGCGGTAGCATCGACACTGTTGCTTCACGAGACGCGGCGCCAAGCTCCGACTGGCCGCGCACCAACCCCAGGTTCATGGGTGGTTCGGATGAAGAAGCGGTCCGGGCATCGACCGATGCGCGGGCAAGAGCTCAGCGAGAGTTGTCGTGTCATGGCATTTTCCGTCCTCCCCATCATCGATCTGCAGACCGGACAGGTGCAGTTCACCGTGCAGGACCGCTGGTACACCCGCTACATTTCAGACCCGGCGCACCTTGAGCGGCTGATCACCCGTTCCTCCCGGCGCCCGGTCTTCGATCCCGCGGCCGGCGAGCTGGTGGTGTTCGTGGCGTCCGCCGGGCAGCCCGATGGGCGCAGCCTTGCTTTTAGGCTTGCCAAATTCCCCGGCACCATCTCGCTGGCTAAACTGAGAGGCTGAACAGAATCCCGGGTTTCGTTGAGAAATCCCAAGCCGTAGGAGAGTCATCCTCGTGATGTCACACAGCCCCACGACTGAGCCCACCCCCGCCCAGATCCGCCGCTGGCGCAAGTACGTTGCGGACGAGGTCGCCGAAGGCGCCATCTACCGCGCGCTGGCCCAGAAGAAGACCGGACAGGAAAAGCAGATCCTGCTGGGACTGGCCGCGGCGGAAGAACGCCATGAGGAATACTGGCGCACCAAGCTCGGGGCGCATGCCCGCCCGGTGCGTCCCTCGCTGCGTCGCAGCTTCCTGCGTTTCCTCGCCCTGAGCTTCGGCTCGGTGTTCGTGCTCGCGCTGGCGCAGCGGGCCGAAAGCAGCACCCCCTACGCGACCGATGCCGACGCGTCGCCGCAGATGGCCGCCGACGAGCAGGTCCACGAGGAAGTCGTCCGCGCCCTGGCCACCGCGGGCCGCGCGCAGCTGTCGGGCAACTTCCGCGCCGCGGTCTTCGGCGCCAACGACGGCCTGGTCTCCAACCTGGCCCTGGTCATGGGCATCGGGGCGACCGGTGTTTCCTCCGGACTGGTGCTGTTCTCCGGCATCGCCGGCCTGCTGGCCGGCGCGCTGTCCATGGCCGCCGGCGAATACGTCTCCGTGCGTTCGCAGCGCGAGCTGCTCACGGCTTCGCGTCCCACTCAGGTGACGCTCACCGCCGCCCCTGACCTGGATTTGGACGCCAACGAACTGGTGCTCATCTACAAGGCCCGCGGCATGACCGACGAGGATGCCGAGCACCGCGCTGCAGAACGCATGGGCTTGTTCACCTGCGACTGCAACCCGTCCTTCTCGCTGAACCCGGAAGCCCGGGCCGAAGAGCTGGCGAACGAGCACGAGGAACTGGGCTCGGCTACCGGCGCCGCGGCGACCTCCTTCTGCCTGTTCGCTTCCGGAGCGGTCATCCCGATCCTTCCCTACATCTTCGGCATGTCAGGCCTGGCTGCGATCATCACCTCGGTGCTGCTGGTCGGCGCCGCGCTGATGATCACCGGCGGCATTGTCGGGCTGCTGTCCGGGGCCTCGCCGATGAAGCGCGGCCTGCGCCAGCTGGCCATCGGCTGGGGCGCCGCCGCAGTCACCTACTGCCTCGGCTTGCTGTTCGGCACCAACGTGGCCTGAGCCCCGCCGGCTCGATGAGCCATTCCCACGGCCGCCGCCTGCTTCACCAGGCGGCGGCCGTTGCCGTTCTCAGAATCTGGTGCGCCGGCGCAGCGACTGCATGCCGCCGATGAATTCCACCGCTTCGGCCACCGAATCGACCAGGGCGATCTTGTCCTCCATGATCTGCTCGGCGGCCAGCGCCTTGAGCAGCTGCCAAGCCGGCAGTGTGCGGGTCCAATGCTCGCGGCCGACCAACACCAGCGGCACCACCCTGGCCCCGGTGGCGTAGTAGTTCTCGCAGGCGTCCTGGAAGATTTCCTGCACCGTGCCGGCGGAACCGGGCAGCACCACGATCCCGCCGTTGGATTGCTCCAGCAGCAGCGCCTCGCGGGTCGCGTTGGCGAAGAACTTGGCGATGTGCGTGGCGAACAGGTTCGGCGGTTCGTGCCCGAAGAACCAGGTCGGAACCCCCAGCGAGGTGCGTTCCGAGGGAAAGCGGGCCTTCACGGCGAGCGCGGTGCGCGCCCAGCCGGTGCGCCGGTGGATCGCGTCCGGTTCCGCCGCCAGCATCTGCAGGGCCGTGGAGATCTCCTCCCGCCCGCGGTCGGCCAGCCAGGCACCGGCGTTCGCCGCTTCCATGGCTCCCGGTCCCCCGCCGGTGGCCACGGCGTATCCGGCGCGGGTCAGCCGCGCCCCGAGGTCCAGCGCCTGCGCGTACTGCTCGGTGCCTCGGCTCAGGGCGTGCCCGCCCATGACTCCGATGATCGGGGTGTCCTTGAAGGCGCCGTCGTAGACCTCGGAGATCAGCGCCTGCCCCACGTGGTGGTCGTGCAGCGTCGCTGCCATCGCCTGGTCGTCGCTCAGCAGCTGGCGCGGACCGTGCTGCTGCGAGTAGGTGTAGATCCGCGCGTCCGGCACATGCTCATAGGTCTGCGTGCTGATTCCCTCGTACAGTTCCTCGGGGGTGTACAGCCCGCGGTCGCTGGTGCGGAAGGGCAGCTGCTCCCCCGAGTCCATGCACAACCCGCCGGTGCCCTGGACCAGGGCGCGGCCGGCTTCACTGAACTGGCAGTCGATGAACAGCGCCTCGGCCAGGTCCAGCGCGGCGAGCACCGTATCGCGCCCGCGCAGATCCACCCGGTGCACCCGCCAGCTGCGGCCGCGGGAGCGCTGGAAACCCAGCGCTTCGGCCGCCAAGCGGTCGAATTCCGCCAGTGAGGTGATGTTGACGGCGCGCGCCGGAAGATACGGCCAGACTTGGGACATGGCTCCACGCTACGTGACAGTTAGGGATTATTCACAGTAGGGGGCTCTCAACTTTCACGACGGGCCAGAACGTGAAACGATTAGCGGATGACTAATGCTGTTCCACCGACCATCGACGCAAGGCACCTGCTGGCGTTCTTGGGCAATGTTCCCTTCTTCCACGGCAAGAAACTCGCCGACGAAGCCAATGCCGTGGTCGATGTTGAATTCGATGAGTCATCGGGGCAGATCGAAGGCACCGTGTTTGCCGGCGGCGAGGACTTTTCGCCCATGGTCCAGCTGCGCCGCGGCGCCGCCGGCTGGGAAATCGACTCCGGCGAATGCAGCTGCGACACCCCCGGCATCTGCCCGCACATCGCGGCCCTGGTGCTGACCTCCAACAAGCTCTCCGGGCTGGCCAAGGTGGCCACCAAGATGGAGGAGAAGGTCGTCACCACCTGGTCCAAGCAGGCAGACACCTGGTACGCCGAACGCGAGCCGCGCCCCAGCGACGGGCTGGTCGGCTCCCCCAACGACCCGGTGGTGCCGATGGCGCTGCAGTTCCTGCTTTTCGACGCCAAGAACACCACCCAGCAGCAGCAATGGATGCCGACCGGCAAGCTGCCGCACGCCACCCACCGCAACCGCCGCTTCCGCCTGGGCGTGCGCCCCATGGTGCGCAACTCCGAGGGCCGTTGGGTGCGCGGCCAGCTGCGCTGGACCACCATTGGCTTCAAGACCTTCGGCTGGAACCTGCTGCGCGCGCAGCACCACTGGTTCTGCAGGTTCGCGGCGATGGCCCGCAGCAACACCCAGACCAACTTCAAGACCGACGAGGACTGGCTGTTCCTGGACGAGTACTCCTCGAACCTGCTCTGGCCGCTGCTCGATGAAGCCCATGAACTGGGCATCGAGCTGATCGGCACCCGCAACGACCTGTCGGTCCTGGTCGGCGGGCAATCCTGGACCGAAATGGTCGCGGACCTCGATGACGAGGACAACCTGCAGGTGCACGGCATCCTGCATGCCGCCGGCCACGACCTGACGCTGGAGGACTACAGCCCCGCCGGCACCATCGGCGACCACGGCTTCTACGTCCAGCTTGAGGACCCTGAGCAGATCCTGATCGCCCCGAGCCTGGACCGCCTCTCCGACAAGCAGCTGAACTGGTACGACTCGCACCAGCGGCTCCAGATTCCGGCGGCCGACCACCAGCTGTTCTTCGATACGGAGTATCCGCGCATGGCCCGCACCTTCGGCGTGCGCAGCATCTCCGAGGCCCTGGTTTTCCCTGAGCTGAAGCCCCCGTTCGTCCGCGCCAAGGTCGACTACAAGGTGGAGCAGACCGAGGAAGGCTCCAAGGAATCGGCCACCCTGGACTTCTCCATCAGCTACCCGGGGCTGGACGACGAGCACAAGCCCCACGACGCGGAGGCGGAGAGTTTCCTGCGCGCAGCGGTCAACGAGGTCTTCGAGCAGGTCATGGGTGTCGGCAACCCCGACTTGTCCCCCAAGTTCTACTCCGGCGAGCAGATGATCGCCTTCGTCTCCGACCTGGTTCCCGCCCTGGGCGCGCTGAAGACCGTCAAGCTGGAGGAAACCGGGCCGCGCCCGGTCTACCGCCAGCTGCGCGAGCTGCCCAAGCTGAAGATCAACGCCGTGGACCACGAACGCAACGACTGGCTGGATCTGGGCCTGCTGATCTCCGTCGGCTCCCATGAGGTGCCCTTCGCGGACATCGTGAAGGCGATGACCAATGGCGCCATGAAGCTGAAGCTGCCGGACAACTCGTGGTTCTCCCTGGACCAGCCGATCTTCGCCAAGCTCAAGGCGCTGGTGGACGAGGCCCAGGCGCTGAACGACAAGCCGAAGGACGCCGACCTGAAGCTCTCGGTCTTCCAGATCTCATTGTTCGAGGAACTGGACGAGCTGGCCGAGGGAATCGACGGAGCCGACCTGTTCATCGGGCGCATGCGTTCGCTGCTGCGCGTCGCCGAAGGCGGCCAAGCCTCCGTGCCGGACACCCTACAGGCCACCCTGCGCCCCTACCAGGTCGACGGCTTCCGCTGGCTGGCTCGCCTCTACCAGGGCGGCTTCGGCGGCATCCTGGCCGATGACATGGGCCTGGGCAAGACCCTGCAGACCATTGCCCTGGTCCTGCACGCCCACCAGCTGTGGGAGGACCCCGAGGCCTGCGCCGAGCTGCCGCCGGCCCAGCGGGTGCGCGCACCGTTTTTGGTGGTCGCCCCGAGCTCCGTGGTCTCTAACTGGGAGATGGAGGTCCGCCGCTTCGCGCCGAGCCTGCGCGTTATCAGCATCGATTCCACGCTGGGCGACGCCCGTCAGCTGCGCGACCTGGCCGAAGGCTACGACGTGGTGCTCACGACCTACACGCTGCTGCGCCTGAACGACGAGATCTACGAGTCCCAGCGCTTCGCCGGGCTGATCCTGGACGAGGCCCAGTTCGTGAAGAACCGCTCGACCAAGGCCCACCGCACCGCGGTGAACCTGCAGACCAGCTTCAAGCTGGCGGTGACCGGCACCCCGATGGAGAACAACCTCTCCGAGCTCGGCGCGCTGCTGTCGCTGACCTCCCCGTCGCTGTTCATGAACGTCAGCCGCTTCAACCGGCAGTTCGCCCGCCCCATCGAGGTGCTGGGCGACAAGGACACCCTGGCCCTGCTGCAGCGCCGCGTGAAGCCGTTCATGCTGCGCCGCACCAAGGAATCCGTGGTGCTGGACCTGCCGGCCAAGCAGGAGCAGCAGGTGCTGGTGCGCCTGTCCGACGAGCACCAGCACATCTACGACACCCACCTGAACCGCGAACGCCAGAAGATCCTGCACCTGGTCGAGGACCTGGACAAGAACCGCTTCACCATCTTCCAGTCGCTCACGCACCTGCGCATGCTCGCGCTGGAGCCCTCGCTGGTGGACCCGGAGCTGGCCGAGGTGCCCGGATCCAAGCTCGAGGCGCTATTCGACCAGCTCGACGACGTGCTGAACGAGGGCCACCGCGCCCTGGTGTTCAGCCAGTTCACCTCCTACCTGAAGGTGCTGGCCGGGAAGCTGACCGCACGCGGGATCAAGTTCGTCTACCTGGACGGCAGCACCCGCAACCGCGCCGAGGTGATCGAGCAGTTCAAGGAGGGCGAAGCCCCGCTGTTCCTGATTTCGCTGAAGGCCGGCGGTTTCGGGCTGAACCTGACCGAGGCCGACTACTGCTTCCTGCTTGACCCGTGGTGGAACCCCGCCGTGGAGGCCCAGGCGATCGACCGTACCCACCGCATCGGCCAGACGCGCCAGGTGATGGTCTACCGCATGATCTCCAAGGGGACCATCGAGGAGAAGGTCGTGGCCCTGCAGGATGCCAAGCGGAAGCTGATCAACACCGTCATGGACGAGGCCGATGGCTTCTCCAAGGCACTGACCGCGCAGGACATCCGGGGCCTGCTCGAGTAACAGGTTGATTAACTCTTCGTGGTTTAGCAGGCGCTTACCAGCAAGACGCGATATATTCAATATGCCACCTCATGTGCGTTACGCCACACCGGACGCACAAGTAGGGCACCCCCATGGAGGTCTTCTTCACGGGGCAGCGCAAGATGAAGGCGGTTATAACCGTGTCCCTGATCAAATCGGAGACTCTGAGTACACCGAGCGACGACTGGATGAACGCTTCGGTGACGACGGAAGCAGATCGTGTGGTGATTGAAACCGAGCAGGAGCGCCTGCTCCTGGAGAACGACCGGCTTCTGGAAAAAATCCGGAAGGTCCTAGCTTCTCCGCTGGATGAGATTTTCTACAACCCGAAGCACCGGATGCTGTTGATTCCGGGCGCCTTTGCGGTCATTGGATCCTCATTCCTGAGGGTGGACACCGAGGCCGCGACCGGCCTGCGGGGCTAAGCTCCCCGCGCACCGCATTACCCCCGGGCCGGCATCCCAGACCCGGCTTGGGGCTGTTTCCCAAATCTTTGATCCGTCGCCACAACGCCGTGGAGACGGAAAATGGCCGCCTGCGCCACGGTAATCCCGTGGCACAGGCGGCCATTACGCTCTCACCCGGGTTATCCGGGCTTCGAAGCCTCGCTTAGAGGGCTGCGAAAACTTCGCGCAGCAGGCGTGCGGTCTCCGAAGGAGTCTTGCCCACCTTCACGCCGGCAGCTTCCAGTGCTTCCTTCTTGGCCTGGGCAGTGCCAGCCGAGCCGGAAACGATGGCGCCTGCGTGGCCCATGGTCTTGCCCTCAGGGGCGGTGAAGCCTGCCACGTAGCCGACAACCGGCTTGGTGACGTTGGCCTTGATGTATTCGGCTGCCCGCTCCTCGGCGTCGCCGCCGATTTCGCCGATCATCACGATGGCCTTGGTTTCCGGATCCGCCTCGAACGCAGCCAGGGCGTCGATGTGGGTGGTGCCGATGACCGGGTCGCCGCCGATGCCGATGGCGGTGGAGAAGCCCAGGTCGCGCAGTTCGTACATCATCTGGTAGGTCAGGGTGCCGGACTTGGAGACCAAGCCGATCGGGCCCTTGCCGGTGATGTTGTTCGGGGTGATGCCGACCAGCGCCTCGCCCGGGGTGATGATGCCTGGGCAGTTAGGGCCGATGATGCGGGTGATCTGGTTGCCGTCGGCGTCGACCTTGGACTGGGCCAGGGCCCAGAACTCAGCCGAGTCCTGCACCGGCACGCCTTCGGTGATGACCACAACGAGGCCGACCTCGGCCTCGATGGCCTCGACCACTGCATCCTTGGTGAACTTCGGCGGAACGAAGACGATCGACACGTCAGCGCCGGTCTCGGCCTTGGCCTCTGCCACGGTGCCGTAGACCTTGATCTCCTGCTCGCCGTGGGTCACGGTGGTGCCGGCCTTGCGTGCGTTCACGCCGCCGACGATGTTGGTGCCGGCCTTGAGCATCAGGGCGGTGTGCTTGGTGCCTTCGCCGCCGGTGATGCCCTGGACGATGACCTTGGAGTCCTTGTTCAGGTAAATGCTCATTGTTCGCTTATCCCTCTTACTTCGCTGCGTTGGCGAGCTCGGCGGCCTTGTCGGCGCCCTCGTCCATGGTTGCTGCCAGGGTCACCAGTGGGTGGTTGGCTTCGGCCAGGATGGCGCGGCCTTCTTCAACGTTGTTGCCGTCCAGGCGGACAACCAGCGGCTTGTTCGCTGCGTCACCCAGGGTGTTCAGCGCGCCGACGATGCCGTTGGCCACTGCGTCGCAAGCGGTGATGCCGCCGAAGACGTTGACGAACACGGACTTGACCTGCGGGTCGTTCAGGATGACGTCCAAGCCGTTGGCCATGACCTCAGCCGAGGCGCCGCCGCCGATGTCCAGGAAGTTCGCCGGCTTCACGTCACCGTGGTTCTCGCCAGCGTAGGCGACGACGTCCAGGGTCGACATGACCAGGCCTGCACCGTTGCCGATGATGCCCACTTCGCCGTCCAGCTTGACGTAGTTCAGGCCTGCAGCCTTGGCCTTGGCCTCCAGCGGATCGGCTGCGCCCTTGTCCTCGAGCTCTTCGTGAGCCGGGTGGCGGACCTCGGAAGCGTTGTCATCCAGGGAGACCTTGCCGTCCAGTGCGACGATGTCGCCTGCACCGGTCTTCACCAGTGGGTTGACCTCAACGAGGGTTGCATCCTCTTCCTTGAAGACGGTCCACAGCTTCTGCAGGGTCTCTTCGACCTTGGCGCGCAGTTCCTCGGCGAAACCGGCAGCTGCGACGATCTCGGCGGCCTTTTCGGCGTCGATGCCGACCAGCGGATCCACTGCAACGCGAGCCAGCGCCTCCGGGCGCTCCTCTGCCAGCTGCTCGATCTCCATGCCGCCCTCGACGGAGCACATGGCCAGGTAGTTGCGGTTTGCGCGGTCCAGCAGCACGGAGAAGTAGAATTCCTCGGCGATGTCCGCACCCTGTGCGATCATGACCTTGTTCACGGTGTGGCCCTTGATGTCCATACCGAGAATGTTCGATGCGTGCTCGAAAGCCTCGTCTGCGGTCTTGGCAACCTTAACGCCGCCAGCCTTGCCGCGGCCGCCAACCTTGACCTGAGCCTTAACGACTACGACGCCGCCGATCTTCTCAGCTGCTGCCTTGGCTTCTTCAGGGGTGTAAGCGACGATACCGGCAAGCACGGGTACGCCGTGTGCCTCGAATAGATCGCGCGCCTGGTACTCATACAGGTCCACGGGTTTGTGTCCTTCGTTCGAAGTTCATGCTGACTCGCGGCACAGTCACGGACCAGTGTCCGCGCCGTACCCAAAGAGAGCGCACCGCAACCAAACAGACGCCGAAACGGCGTCTTAGCCCGTGCGCATTTCTCAGACTATCCTTACTTTCGCGATCTTCCCACTTTTACACGTTGTAGAGATTCCGCGCATTTCTCCGATTGGCTATCGCTGTGACCAAGCCAATATCGCAATTGGGTTGACTACTCTACAATTTCGAGGGGCGCGTACCGAAGCAGGAGTCGTTTCTCGGAATCCGGAAATTGGACCTTGGCCACGGTTTTGTCGCCAGCGCCTTCCAGGGCGACGACTGTGCCCAAGCCAAAGGCCGTATGCTTGACCGACTGCCCGACCTTAGGGATCACGATCTCCTTGTTCTGCACCACACGCTGCTTCGACACCGGAGCGGCGTTGTGCCCGCGGACAGTATTGTTCGCCACCGACGAACCTGCTCCCCAATGGCTTCCGCGCTCGTAGCGGCTCGTGGCGAAATTCACCGAGCTGGAACCGAAGGACAGGCCGGGGCCGAAGGACGATCCCTCGCGCTTCCAGTCGATCAGCTGGGAGGGAACCTCTTCCAGGAACTGGCTGGCAGGGTTGTACTGCGCCTGTCCCCAGAGGCTTCGCTGCTCGGCACGCGTCAGGTAGAGGCGCTCGCGGGCGCGGGTCAGCCCCACGTAGGCCAGGCGGCGCTCTTCGGCCAGCTCCTTTTCATCGGTCATGGAGCGCTGATGCGGGAAGACGCCGTGCTCCATGCCGGTCAGGAACACGACCGGGAATTCTAGGCCCTTGGCCGTATGCAGGGTCATCAAGGTCACCATGCCCTCGCGTGCCGCCATGGCTGCGCCCTCGTCATCGCTAGGGGCTTCCGGAATCTGGTCTGCGTCGGCCACCAGCGCGACCCGTTCCAGGAATCCGGCCAGGCCGCCCTCCGGTTCGTCGTTGACGTAGTCGCGCACGACGGCGACCAGTTCCGCGAGGTTCTCAACCCGGGACTCGTCTTGCGGGTCGCTGGAGGAACGCAGGGTTTCGAGGTATCCGGTCTGCTCAAGCACTGCTTCCAGCGCTTCGGCCGGGCCCGAGCCTTCGGCCACGATCTTCAGGTCGTCCATGAGCGCCACGAAAGCCGCGGTCATCTTGATGCCCCGGGTGCCCAGGCCCGGAGCCTCGTCCGAGCGGCGCAGCGCTTCCATGAAGGAGATGCGCTCGCGCTCCGCCAGCGCGGCGACGGCGCCTTCGGCGCGGTCGCCGATGCCGCGTTTCGGCTCGTTGAGGATGCGCCGGACGTTGATGTCGTCTTCCGGGTTCACCAGGGCGCGCAGGTACGCCAACGCATCCTTGATCTCCTTGCGGTCGTAGAAGCGGGTTCCGCCGACCACCCGGTATTTCAGATCGACGCGCATCAGCTGCTCTTCAAGCGCGCGCGACTGGGCATTGGTGCGATAGAAGATGGCGATGTCGCCGGGGCGTACGTCTTCGTCGTCGTTCAGCCGCAGGATCTCCTCGGCGATCCAGCGGGCTTCGTCCGACTCGGACTCCCCCACGTAGCCGACGATTTGCTCGCCGTCGCCGCTGGCGGTCCACAGGCGCTTGTCGTTGCGGTCCGGGTTGAGCTTGATGACCTCGTTGGCAGCGGTCAGGATGTTCTGCGTGGAACGGTAGTTCTGCTCCAGCTTGATCGTCGCCGCGTTCGGGTAGTCCTTCTCGAACTCGATGATGTTCCGGATGTCGGCGCCGCGGAAGGCGTAGATGGACTGGTCCGAATCGCCCACCACTGTCAGTTCGCCCGGAGGGGTCTTCCCGTCGGGCCCGGTGAGTTCGCGAACCAGCGAATACTGGGCGTGGTTCGTATCCTGGTATTCGTCGATCAGAACATGGCGGAAGCGGCGGCGGTAGTTGTCCGCCACGGCCGGGAACGCGCGGAACATGTAGACGACCTGGCCGATCAAGTCGTCGAAGTCCAACGCGTTCGCCGCCCGCAGGCGCTGGGTGTAGCCGCGGTAGACCTCGGAGACGGCCCGGGAGAAGGGGTCGTTCGTGTTGATGGTGGCCGCGTAGTCCTCGTCGTCGATCAGCTCGTTCTTCAACGAGGAGATCTTGTGCGCGATCGCCTTGGGCGTGAAGCGCTTCGGGTCGATCTCCAACCCCTTGGAAACCAGGGTGATCAGTCGCAGCGAATCCGCCGAGTCGTAGATCGAGAAGTTCGACTTCAAGCCGATGGTGGCAGCTTCGCGGCGCAGGATGCGCACGCACGACGAGTGGAACGTGGAGATCCACATCTTCTTCGCCTGGTCCTCGCCGATGAGCTCGGCGGCGCGTTCGCGCATTTCGGAGGCGGCCTTGTTGGTAAAGGTGATGGCCAGGATTTCATGCGGGCGCGAACGCCCCGTTGCCAGCAGGTACGCAATTCGATGGGTCAGCACACGCGTCTTGCCCGAGCCGGCGCCGGCGATGATCAGCAGCGGGCCCCCTGCATAGCGCACGGCCTCTTCCTGCTGCGGGTTCATGCCTACCAGCAGTTCGTCCGCGGTCGGCAAAGCCCGAGGTGAGGGTTCAGGAGCGAAGTCATCAAAAAGGAAATCCATGGTGTAGCCAGTCTACGTGCCGCGTTGGACAGTATCGTGATGCCGGCCGAGCGAACCGGGACACAGCCTACCGGGCATAATGGAAGGTATGGCAAAGAAGGTCAGGAAGTCCAAGGAATACCGCAAACCCTCCCAGTTCGTCGAACAGCAGGGTGAGGCTCTGGACCGGAAGCTGAACAAATACAACGTTCAAAGCACTTCCCACGAGAACAAATCCAATCCCATGCTGCTGATCTCCGCTGGATTGGCCATCAGTCTTTTTCTGTTTATCTATCTCCATGGGATGGCGTTGAGCCAGATGACCGATCTCAGCAACAACCTGTCCATGCCGGACCAGCGGGTCTTCGGCTACACGGTGGAGGATATTGAAGCGCTGCGCAGCGCCATGGACGAGGACGCCCGGGGGCAGCTGAACTACGTTCACAAGACCGCCGGCATACTCTTCCCGCTGTTCACCGCCGCCATGAGCATGCTGCTGTTCATCCGCTGGATTCCGAACCGCCGGACCCGGTTGCTGGCGTGGTGCGCCCCCTTGGGGTTCGCCGTGGCGGATATCGTGGAGAACTTCGCTATCGATGCCCTGTTCACCGCCAACGAGGTGACTGCCGGAGCGGTCATGTTCGCATCGATCCTCACCACGATTCGTTGGGCGTTGCTGATCATCACCGCTGGGTTGATCATCGGGCTCGGCCTTTCCCGGGCCAACCGGTCGTTGAAGCGCAAGATGGCCGAGGTCCGCGACCAGAGCTCCTAGCGTGGCAGCGTGGTTCACGACAGCAAGTACCTAGTAGGATAGTCTTGTTGGTGTTTTCACGCCCAGCCTCTGTAGCTCAGTAGGATAGAGCGACCCTCTCCTAAAGGGTAGGCCGTCGGTTCGATTCCGGCCAGGGGCACCAATACGAGAAAGGCGCTTCCCCGCGATATTCATCGTGCGGAAGCGCCTTTCTCGTCTGCCGCGTCCGGGCGTCAGCTCCCGGACGCGCCAAAGGGCGCGTTCCACGGGGAACGCGCCCTTTGGCGGCCTAGCTGCGATGAACGCTTAGCGCAGCAGCAAAGCGGTGGCCTTTGGCGACAGCGAGGCGTCCATGACGACGCAGGCGCCGCCGACGGCGCCGACGTTGGCGCCCAGCGCGGAGGTGCGGGTGTCGATGTCGTGCACCGTACGCAAGCCGAAGCGGCGCTTGACCGCTGCGTCGACGTCTGCGCCGACGAGCTCGCTGACCTTGTCCCACTGCGGACCGCCGAAGACAACCTCGCGGACATCCAGCGCGTTGGCCAGCTGGCCTGCGACTTCGCCAGCCATGACCATGGTCTCGGTGACCAGTTCCTTGGCCACGGCATTGCCTTCCAGCGCCAGCTCGGTGAGGCGGTTCATGCCTTCTGCGCGCTGTTCTGGGCCGAGGATTTCGTAGGCCGGTAGTTCCAGGCCGCGTTCTTTGGCCTTTGACGCGATGAATTCGTAGGAGGTGCCGGAAGCCAGGCAGTCATCTGCACCGCACGCTTCGCAGAACACGGACTTGTGGCCCGTGGAGTAATGCCCGATCTCGCCGGCGTTGTTGCTCGAACCGTGGTGGACTTCGCCATCGATGACGATGCCGGCGCCGAAGCCGTGGCCGCAGTACACGAAGACGAAGTCGTCGGTCTTTTCTTCCTTCGACTGCCACAGTTCCCCAACTGCGGAGGCAATCGTGTCCTTTTCGATGATGACCTGCAGGCGCAGGAGCTTGCGCAGCGGGTTGACGAGTTCGACGTCGGCCCAGCCGTCAAGCAGCGGCGGGTTCAGAACCACGCCTTCCTCGACGTTCACCGGACCCGGCACGGCAATGCCCACTCCGACAATATGCTTCTTCGGAACACGGATCTCTGCGATCAGTTCCTTGACGGTGGTCGCCATCAGCTGCACGGTTTCGGAAGCCACTTCGAGGTTCGGGACTTCGATGCTGCGCTCGCGCAGGACTTCGCCGCGCAGGTTCATGGCCACGAAGGTCAGAATGCTGGGGTCCAGATGGATACCGATCGAAACCAGACGGTTTCCTTCCAGCTCGAGCACGGTGCGTGGCTTGCCCGGGCCGGAAACGATGGTGCGGTCTTCACGCACGATGCCGTCGTCAAGAAGACGACGCACAACATTTGAAATGGTCTGCGGTGACAGACCCGTCGAACTTGCCAGTTCGACGCGGCTGATTCCATCCGGTGCCCTGCGGATGGATTCAAGAATTACGGCTTGGTTGAAGTCTCCCAAGCGCCCTAGGTTGGTACCCCGTCGCATTAATGCTCCATAGATCTATAAATTTGATGGATCGATCTTTCCGTTCCTCGGCTTTCACCTGTCACCACCCACTCGGTCAAAAAATTGCGAGTAATAAGACCACGGCGAACAACAACTAAAAACGTTGGAGATCCACTTATGCACGTTACCACCTGCGACGGCTTCGCACACGCGATATTGTGAATTCATGAAGAAAAAATTGACTATATCAGCCGCTTGTTTAATCAACAACCAAGGAGAAATATTGCTGGTCCGCAAACGCGGGACGAGCAAATTCATGCAGCCTGGCGGCAAACCCGAGAAAGGCGAGTCACCTTTACAAACTGTCATTAGAGAAATTAAAGAGGAGCTCGGTGTCGAGTTCGCACCGGACGAGCTCGAGTACCGCGGCGAGTGGCATGGCCCTGCCGCCAACGAGGCTTCGACCTCGATTCACGCGCATCTTTTTTCGGGGCGTTTCAGCGGCGAGCTCGAACCGTTGGCCGAGCTTGAAGAGCTGCTCTGGATCGATCCAAAGCAGGCGCTGCTGCGTGACGATCTCGCGCCGCTGCTGCGCGAGCACGTGCTCCCGTCGGCAATTGAACGCGCCAAGGCCTAGTCGAGGTCTCCCGCCTGCAGTTGCGCGGTGTCAGCCCGCCTGGAGGTAGACATCCCACGAATCGTCGATCTGGTTGAGCCCCGAGACCAGATGCCCGCCATAGCGCGGGCGGTGCGGGGTGACGCGGAGCTGCCAGCCGAGCTGTGCGAGCATCTTGTCGGCCTTACGGCTGTTGCAGGCCAGACAGGCCGCTACCAGGTTCTCCCAGGTATTCTGACCGCCCCTGCTACGGGGAATGACATGGTCGATGGTATTGGCGGACTTGCCGCAGTAGGCGCAGGTAAACCTGTCCCTACGGAGAACGCCCCTACGGGTGACATGATTCATGTCCCTGTAGGGGCGTCGTACATAGCGCTTTAAGACGATTACCGTTGGCCGCGGTAACTCGCCGTGAGCGCTGCGCACGGGCGACGAGTCATCTTGCAGGACGATAGTGGCTTTCTCCGCCATCACCAGCAAAAGGGCTCGACGGAAGGTCACCACGGCCAGGGGCTCGTAGCCGGCATTCAAAACCAGTGTTCGCATCTTGCAGTACTTCCTTCTCGAACCGATAGCCGCCATCTGGCATTGGTGGGGCTCGCGTTCCCTACGGAGAGGCTCTATCGCAAGCCTAAAGGATCAGCCCTCTGCTATGTGAGGGTTCAAGAAAGATATTCTGCGAAGTTCATCTGCGAAGACCCAGATGTTCATCCTGGTTAAAGGCATAAGCCGCCGAACGTCTTTCACGTTCGGCGGCTTATGGAAAGTTTTTAGGCTTAGCGAGCCAGGGTGTAGTAACCGTACAGCGGGTTACGGCTCACCGAGTGGATCATGGTGTCCACGGTTGGGTTCTGTGCCCCGATCATCTGACCGCCGCCCAGGTAGATGCCTACGTGGCCGCCACCGTTCTGGAATACCAAGTCGCCCGGCTTAGGGTTGCTGGTGCGCTTGAACTGGCCGGAACCCAGGATTGCCGAGGTGCCGCGGGCGATGTTGATGCCGTGCTGTGCGTAAACGTACTTCACGAAGCCCGAGCAGTCCCAACCCGATGGGCCGTTGCCGCCCCATACGTATGGAACGCCGACGTACTTGGCAGCGGTAGCCGCGATACCTGAGAGGTTCGAAGTGTTGACCGAAGAGCTGCTCTTGGCCTTCTTCTTGGTGCTGGTCGACTGGGTGGAGTTCGACTGGCTGTTGACGTTCTGGCGGGTCACCGGAGCGAAGTCGTCCGAGGAGCTGCTGGAGGACGACTGGTTGGAACGGGTGGTCGGCGCCGTGGCGTTCGACGAAGTCGAGGTGACCTCGTTGGCCACTGCGATAACAACCGGCTCCGGCTTCTCGTCGGCGGTGAAGCTGGCGCGCTCGATATCAACCGAAGACTTCTTGTCTGCGGCAACGCTGACAGCCTTGACTGCCACGCGCTCTGGGTTGATGGTGTCAACCGGAGCCGCGGAAACGTCGCGTGGAGCAGTTGCCTGGCCAGGCACGCCCAAGGTGATGATCAGACCGGAAGCTGCAGCTACGACTGCTGCCTGACGACCTACAGAGCCAGCGTTCGATGCAACAGCCTGCGAGATCGCTTCCAGAGAATTGGTACGTGGCACATCGGCGCGGCGACGTCCATGAGTTTGACGCTTGGTCACTTTTTAAAGCCTCTCCTTGATACCTACGAGGTAAGCTGTCGGGTTCGAAGTGGAGTTACCTCGGTGGATTCGAAGTTTCCTTCTCTTCCACTTCACCCCTAGGGTTGTTAGTTCAAACTAACGACCCGATATTGGTTCCCCCGCCACTGCCGTACGAGTTGTTTATAACTGCACATTGCGTGTTGGCAGTGCTCGGTTCTCACGCAATGTTGCTCAGGGAGATCCCCCTGGCACGCATATAAGCCTATAGGATGATTTTCCAAATGTCACGTTTAGGTCACGGAATGGTGACGAAGAACGTTACAACCAGCCGGCTGGGTCTTTGAACTGCCCGTCGATTATGACGTCGAAGTGCACGTGGCAACCGGTCGAGTTGCCGGTGGTGCCGCTCAGCGCGATCAGATCTCCCCGCTTGACCTTGTCGCCCACGTTGACCAGAACCTTCGTGTTATGGCTGTAACCGGTTTCCAGTCCATCGCCATGGTCCACCATTACCCGGTTGCCGGAGTGCCCGGCCCAGCCTGCGACGGTTACGGTACCCGAAGCGGAGGCGTAAACCTCAGTGCCGCAGGCCACACCGTAATCTGTACCACCATGGATCATGGTGCCAGCGCCGGTCGGGTTATTGCGGTGCCCAAAAGGCGAGGTAATGCGGTTCGACTTCACCGGGCGGTCAAGCAACCCGGACGTCGACTTGATGGCAGTGACGTTGCCGCCAGAGGCTGCCATAACCTCGGAGAGCTTCTCTTCTCCCGCAACATTAGGGTTCAGTTCGGAAGTCAGCGCTGCGCGTTCAACTTCCAGTCCAGCCGATCCTGGCGCGGTGACGTCCACGACTGCGGAAGTTGCGGTGCGTTCGGCGGCAACGGCCACGTCGTCGCTGGACCAACCCGAGAACTGTGGCGCGATAGCGGCAAGGGCCAGGCCCGAAACTGCGGCAACTGCAGCGACTTTGTGGCTAAAGCCAAGTCGCGATGGTTTTTTGGTATCAGCGTCCAGCTGCGAGATGAACTCGACATTGCTCGAGATCTCTGCGGATTCAGGCTGGGCAGCGACTGCGCCCGGCAGAGCAATGACATTGCTGTCTGCATCTTCCAGCACCAGCATCTGGCGGGTAGGGGCGATGCCGTAGCGTGCGCGTTCCTCGAAACGGCGACCTACGTAGTTGGCATGCACCGGTGCTGCAGGCTCGATGGCAACAGCCGATTCGCTCACCCGCGATGCGCGACGTCCACCCGCACGCTCGGTAGCGGCAGCTGCGATTTCGCCAATCACATCCAGCTCAACAACGGCGGCGCGGCGGCCGGTCGTCTTGGTTTCTACCAAAACATTCCTCTCATGTAGCGCCTACGAAGTTAGCTGTCGGATTCGGCTCCTGAGAATGAGCCGGCCTGCTTTTGGCAGGACTTCACCCCTAGACGTAAACGTCGGAAAGTGGGTCCCCCGCTATTGCCCCATAAACTGACTTCCCATCCGCGCGCAGGGCAATACTAGGCGTTCGCGCAATGTATGGGCTGGTGCGGGTCTAACCCCGTGCACCGTGTACTAACGTTACCCGTCAAAAGGGAAAGTTACAATTTCGTTATCTTTTGTGGGACTTGACGAATACATGGCTGCTGACCTCTACCGGAAGCTCCAAAGCGCCCTCTACACCCTGCACGCGCACGACGATGTAGTCTTCAGCACGCTCAAGGGTGACAATCGCCCCAGGGCGGATTCCGCCTTCATTCAGCTGTCCCAGCAGGATCGGGTCAGTCTGGATAGGTTCCGCGAGGCGCTCGATTGCCAGCGGTCCTTCCACTCCATCCAAAAGAGCCTGGTCAAGGTTCTGAACTTCCGATGAGATTTCGCTCACTTTTGGCCCGCCAAGGACCTCTAAACCCGGAATTGGGTTGCCGTACGGGGAGACCGTCGGCTTCCCCAGCAAGTCGTAGAGCCGGCGCTCGACGCGCTCGCTCATGACGTGCTCCCAGCGGCAGGCTTCTTCGTGGACGTACTCCCAGTCGAGCCCGATCATGTCTGCCAGCAGTCGTTCAGCAAGGCGGTGCTTGCGCATGACGCTCGTTGCCAGTTCGTGACCTTTCTGGGTCAAGGCAAGATGGCGGTCGGTGGAAACCACGACGAGGCCGTCTCGTTCCATCCGGGCTACGGTCTGCGACACAGTCGGGCCTGAGTGGCCCAGACGCTCTGCGATTCGGGCGCGCAAGGCCACGATTTCCTCTTCTTGCAGTTCAAGAATGGTACGCAGGTACATCTCGGTTGTATCGATAAGGTCAGACACGGCAGCCGCTCCTGGAAGTCACAACAATAAGTTCGTAAAAATAATGAGACGTCACTACACACTCTACTGGGTGCGCTGGACATATTCGTTACGGGGCCGGCCACCGAGGATGTCGTAACCCTCCGTCCGGTTTTTCTCTGAAACGCTCACGGTTTGCGAAGATAGTACTGAAACGCCTGAACCCACCCGCCTTATTCCGCGCCGCGGAACAGCGGGTTTTCAGCCCTTCAATCTATAGCTATATCGAGGAGCACGATGAGCACGGACATCACCATTCCACAGAATCTTTTGCCAGCCGACGGTCGTTTCGGCGCCGGTCCGTCCAAGGTTCGCGCAGAGCAAGTCCAGGCGATTGTTGAGGCAGCGGATTCCCTCCTGGGCACCTCGCACCGTCAGGCTCCGGTCAAGAACCTTGTGGCATCGGTCCAGAACGGACTGAAGGAAATGTTCAACGCGCCAGAGGGCTATGAAGTTCTGCTGGGTGTCGGCGGCGCTACCGCGTTCTGGGATTCGGCCGCTTTCTCCCTGGTGCGCAACAAGGCGCAGCACCTGTCGTTCGGCGAGTTCGGCTCCAAATTCGCCAAAGCCACGGACAAGGCCCCGTTCCTGGCTGCCTCGACCATCATCACCAGCGAGCCGGGCAGCGTTCCTGTTCCCGCCGCCGAAGCCGACGTCGATGTCTATGCATGGCCTCACAACGAGACCTCCACCGGCGCTGCAGCCCCGGTCAAGCGCGTAGCTGGCGCCAACGATGACGCACTGATGGTCATCGACGCCACCAGCGGCGCCGGCGGATTGGCCGTGGACTTGGCCGAAACCGACGTCTACTACTTCGCGCCGCAGAAGAACTTCGCAGCCGACGGCGGCCTGTGGATCGCGTTCGTTTCCCCGGCGGCCATTGCGCGCATCGAGGAAATCGCCGCCACCGACCGGTGGATCCCGGACTTCCTGAACCTGAAGACCGCTCTGGACAACTCGTTGAAGAACCAGACCTACAACACCCCTGCACTGACCACGCTGGTCATGCTGGATTCCCAGATCAAATGGATCAACGCCAACGGCGGACTCGCCTGGGCCGCTGAGCGCACCGCCGAATCCGCGGCCAAGGTCCAGGCCTGGGCCGAGGCCTCCGACATCGCTGCGATGTACGTGGCGAATCCGGAACACCGCTCCAACGTCATTTCCACCGTCGACTTCGACGACAAGATCGACGCCACCGCCATCGCCAAGGCGCTTCGCGCCAACGGCGTGGTCGATGTGGAGCCTTACCGCAAGCTCGGCCGCAACCAGCTGCGTATCGCAACCTTCGTCGCGATCGATCCGAGCGACGTCCAGGCACTGCTGAACTGCATCGACTACGTGATCGAACAGCTCTAGTCCCCACGACGCACGACACCACAACAGCGAAGGGCTCGGACCACATGGTCCGAGCCCTTCGCTGTATGCCTGTTTCGGCGCTAGCCGTCCTTGCGTGCGCGGTTGCGTTGCGCGGCGCGGCGACGTGCGGCGGTTCGCTGGGCAGTGCGCCGACGGCGGACCTGGCGTCGAGCCGGTGACTTGACCGACTGCAGCTCTTCCTCGTCCGCAACCTCGTCGGTCGCGAGCTCGTCCTGTGCAGGAACGGCGTCAGCTTCTCCCTCAGGAATTGCCTGCGGCTGCTCCGAACCCTGCTCATCCTGCGCGGCCGCCGAGGTCTCAGCCTCTGTAGGCTGCTCGCCTTCAACGGCGCTGTGCTCGGCCTCTGCGGCTTCGATCTCCTCCTTGGCCAGACGATCCGCCCACGGCACCCAGGCAGGAGCCAGCAGTGAATCCTCGCCGGCAATGATCCCGACCTCGCACACTGTCAGATCTTTGGCCTTGGCCCGTGGCACCCGCGCAAGTGTCGCGAACCATGTCCAACCTTGGTATCCCTTTTTATGGGAGATAAATCTATGGGTGACAAGTCGCTCACCCTCGGCCGTGACGCCGAGGTGTTCGCCGATTTCGGATTCCCCGGCGATTTCAGCCAGGGATAGCCGCGCGGTATCGACCGCTTCAGCGAGGAGGGTGTCCAGCTTGGGTTTACGGGCCATTGTTTATGCGTCCAGATCGTCGGCTACCGCGCGCAGCACGGTAGCTACCTTTTTGCCGTATGCATGTTCAGGATAGCGCCCATTGCGCAAGGTATTCGAAACGCTGTCCAGCAATTTGATTAGGTCCTCGATGACGACGGCCTCGGCTTCGGGCTTCTTGCGCTTGGCGCGAGCCACCGACGGGGCCGCTTCGAGCACCCGGAGGCTCAAGGCCTGCGGTCCGCGACGGCCCTCGGCCACACCGAACTCAAGGCGCGTTCCCGGTCGCAGCTCATGCATGCCGTCGGGCAGGGCCGCTGCGTTGACGTAGATCTCTTTGCCGTCTTCTGCGGTAATGAATCCAAAGCCCTTGGACTTCTCGTACCACTTAACCTTGCCGGTAGGCATGCTGTAATACCTCGTTCGTTTCTCGTGCGTAGCTGCATGGCCGAGGCCTGCTCAGCACCATGCATATTCAGGTGTTCGCTTCCGCGGAGCTTTCACCGGGCTTTTCGAATTCTTTTCCCGGGTGCTCGACGCACGGAGTCGAACCAAGTCGTTTACCTTTGATTATGTCATTCATCCGGACACAAAATCACCTTGGGCGCTCTTTGACTCGGGACTCCCTCCTCCGGGACGGCAACGGTAAAGTAGGAACGGTGAGCACCTTATCCGTCACCCTGTCCGTTGTTTCGCGTCTAGCCATCGGCGTTGCCGTAGTTTCCACCCTGGCATTGGCTGCGACGCTGGTGCTCTATTTCCAGGAAATCAGCATCCCGCCCTTCCTGATGATTCTGGGCGTCTGGGGCCTTCCGGTCGCCTTCCTGCTGGGCGTTGCAGTCGTTATCGGCAACGTCATCCGGCGTCGCAACAACTAATTTTCTACCCCAGCATTCATACAGGAATCTCCCAGACTTCTTAGGCACACTGGGTTTCATGAGTGCAAAAACCCCAGAGGCAAAACTTCTCGTTGTCGATGACGAGCCGAATATCCGCGAGTTGCTGTCCACTTCCCTGCGCTTCGCAGGTTTCGAAGTTGTCTCCGCAGCCAACGGCCGGGACGCCCTGGCAGCGGTTGAGGCCGAGGAACCTGACTTGGCAGTGCTCGACGTGATGCTTCCGGACATGGATGGATTCACCATCACCCGCAAGCTGCGCGCCGCGGGGCGCCATTTCCCGGTCCTGTTCCTCACCGCACGTGACGACACCTCGGACAAGGTCACCGGCCTGACCGTGGGCGGCGACGACTATGTCACCAAGCCGTTCAGCCTGGACGAGGTCGTCGCACGCATCCGCGCAGTCCTGCGCCGCACGTCTTCGGGCGAGGAAGAGAACGCCACCATCGTGGTCGCCGACCTCGAGCTGGACGACGACGCGCACGAGGTCCGCCGCGCCGGCGAGATCATCGACCTCTCCCCCACCGAGTTCAAGCTCCTGCGCTACCTGATGATGAACCCGAACCGCGTGCTGTCCAAGTCGCAGATCCTGGACCACGTGTGGGAGTACGACTTCAACGGCGACGCGTCGATCGTCGAGTCCTATATCTCGTACCTGCGCCGCAAGGTCGACCGCCCCGAATGGCCTGCGCTGATCCAGACCAAACGCGGCGTCGGCTACCTGATGCGCACCCCGGACCGCCGCTAGCCGCGTCCGTCCACGAGCAAGGGACTTGTAAAGTCATCCTATGAAGTCGATTCGTTCCCTCTGGCGGCGCACCACGCTGCGCACCAAACTGGTGACAGTGATGTTCGGGCTGATGATCCTGGCCATCGTAGCCACGGCCGTGGGCTCGGCCCACACGCTGCGGATCTCGATGACCAACCAGATCGATGACCAGCTGGTCGCCGCCGGACCGACGATGGGGCTTGGTCTGAACAAGGCCTACCTGTATTCGGTGGACAACCCCGGGGACCCCGACGGCTTCAAGGACTTCGACCCGACGCTGCTCGGGCTGAACAGCTCCTACGCCGACATCCGTGATAAAGACGGGAAAATCGTCTACATCATGCCGCGCTCGCGGGTTTCGCCGAGCACGGCCTTGGATTCGCCGCTGTTGAATCCGGCCAATATCGATAAGCTGCTGGAAACGCCGAACAAGCCGGTGACCATCCCGGGCATCCAGGCGAACTCCGCCGGGTGGCGGACCATGGTGATTCCGCTGAAGAGCAGCAGCCTGAACCTGTTCCTGGCGATCCCGCTGAGCACCGTCAACAACACCGCGCAGCAGGCGGCGGTGCTGGTGCTCTCCACCGGCTTGCTCGCCGCGCTGGTCATGTCCATGATCGCCTATGCCCTCACCACCCGGTCGCTGAAACCGCTGACGAAGGTCGAGCGCACCGCGTCCATGATCGCCGCCGGCGACCTCACCCAGCGCGTGACGGACTATCCTGCGGAGACGGAAGTCGGCAGGCTCTCACGCTCGCTGAATTCGATGCTGGCGCAGATCGAGAAGGCTTTCAAGGACCGCGAAGCTTCCGAACAGAAGATGCGGCGCTTCATTCAGGATGCCTCCCACGAGCTGCGCACCCCGCTGGTCACCATCCAGGGCTACTCGGAGTTCTACCGCCACGGCGGACTGGCGAGCCCCGAAGCCCTCGATTCGGCGATGGGGCGCATTGAGAGCGAATCCAAGCGCATGGCGCAGCTCGTTGAGGACCTGCTGATGCTGGCGCGCCTGGACGAGCAGCGCCCGATGGAGAAGCAGGCTGTCGACCTGCTGGTGCTCGGACAGGACATCGTGGAGGACACCCGGGTGCGGGCGCCCGACCGCAAGGTCACCTTGGTGGGCCTGTCCAGCAACCAGCCCAGCCCCGCCAGCACTGTCGGAGACGACGCCCGCATCCGCCAGGTCATCGCCAACCTGCTGACCAATGCCCTGCGCTACACCCCCGAAGGGTCCCCGATCGAGATCGCGGTGGGTGTGCGTTCGCTGGTGGCCGGTGCCCTCGACGCAGTACTCGAGGTCCGCGACCACGGCCACGGCATTCCCGAAGAGGACGCCAAGCGAATCTTCGAGCGCTTCTACCGCTCGGATGCCTCGCGCCAACGCGAAACCGGCGGTTCCGGCCTGGGGCTGGCAATTGTCGCAGCCATTGTCCAACAGCACGGCGGATCCGTGTCGCTGAGCGAAACCGAAGGCGGCGGCGCCACCATGGCCATCTCGCTGCCCTACGTTCCGATGCCCGAGCCGCGCGACGACGACTTCGACTTCCATCCGGAGCACGACGAGTCGTAGCCTCATTGTCCACAACCGGCCTGCGGCTTACTCTGCTTCGGTGCCATAGCTCCTATCGTTAGGTCATCACGATCCGATGAAAGGCGAGCAGGAATCATGAGCACGTTCTCCACCAACACCGGCGAAATGCAGGCCAAGTCCCAAGCGGTTATGGGCACCATCGACCGCCTGCGTTCAGAAGTCGCCACGATGCAGATGAATCTGGACCAGTTGCAGGGCACATGGCATGGCTCGGCGGCCGCATCGTTCCAGGCCATCGTGGCCGAATGGCGAAGCACCCACCTGCGCATCGAAGAAGCCTTGGGCAACATCGCCACGGCGTTGCATCATGCCTCGGCGCAGTACGAGGAAGTCGAGCAGGTCAATACCTCGCTGTTCCGCTACTAAACGGCGCATCCCCAGCGAAAACAGCGCCAAAACCACAAAGAACTGGCCGCTGGATCAGCTTCAGGGAAGATGATCCAGCGGCCAGCATCCATGCGTTGGCTACGAGGCTCAGGCCTTGCGGCGGCGCAGAACCATGGCGGCTCCGGCCAGCATCAGCAGCAGACCCGCGCCCGCAGCCGCCAGCAGCGCACCGTTGAAACCGGTATCAGCTAGTTCGTTCTCCGAGGCCTGCGGCTTCGCGTCGCCCTTGGCCGATTCGGAGCCGGTGTTCTCCGGCTTCTTGTCGATGGATCCTGCCGGCTTGATTTCTACCGGCTTCTCGGATGGCTTTGCTTCAGGCTTGGCTTCGGGCTTCGCCTCGGGCTTCTCGCCCTCCGGCGCTTCTTCACCGAAGTAGAAAGCCAAGAAATCTTCGAGCCACTGCTGATCGCCGGGGAACTCCGCCCAGATCGATTCCAGGAGCTCTTCAAGCTCCGCTTCGCTGCTGACGCTATCCAAAAGATAGGTCAGCACGAGCGCTAGGTACTCCTGGCCATCTTCGGTCGCGAAGAATTCGCCCCACTGCTCATCGGTCCACTCTTCAGCGCCTGCGGGGAGACGGTCCATCATCTCTTCGAGGAACTGCAGGTCCTCGTCGGAGATCTCCGGATCTTCGGTACCGAATTCTTCCTCGATCAGCTGCAGCAGCTGCTGTCCTTCTTCGGTTTCGTAGAAGGCATCCCATTGGGCATCATCCCAGCCTTCGCTGCCCTCAGGCAGCAATGCATCAACCTTTTCCCAGAAGGCCTGCTCCTCCTCGGAGATGTCAGAGTCGAGATCGCCGAACTCGTCCGACAGCTGCTGGACAGCCTCGGATTCGAGGAACGATGCCAAAGAGTCCTTGTCCGATTCGACTCCTTCGATGTAGTCGGAGTCGACCGTCTCATCGGTTGCGGAGCTGGTCTCGTCCGCTGGCTGGGTCGCGCCGGTCTCGGTGCCGGCAGCTAGGTCCTGCGCGGGAGCCGAATCCTCAACTGAAGCATTCTCCTCCACCGGTGCAGCCGGAGCCGTTTCCTCGACGCTGTCCTCGACTGGGGCCTGCGACTCCTGGACGACGGTCTGCTCTGCCGGGGCTTCCACTGCAATGTCTTCCACGTTGTCGGTGGGCACTTCGGCGACTGGCGGCGCAGGCACGACAGGGGTTTCGACGGCAGGCTGCTGCACGGGGGCCTCAATGGCCGCCGGCGCTGCCGGCTCGGTCTGGGTTTCCTGCTGTGCAACGGTGATGCTCTGGAGGGCATCGTCCGTGGTTTCGGTAGCCTGTGCCGGAGCGGCAGAGACGAGAAGTCCAGAAATAACCGCTGCCGAAAGCAGGGTGGTATTGATCTTAGGCGACATGGTGTCTCGATTCCCCAAAGAAGTCACAGGCAGTTGCGGGACGCCGAGGCGTTCCGCTTCAGTGATGACAGATTTATGGCCTGTGAAAGTGCTGAATGATTAAAGTACAACCTATCCGAAGAATGCACCGCCGCCAAGTAATTCCACGTCTCTTACAACGGGACTTTGCCCACCCGTGCCCAGGGCCCCCGAACGGGACTTCAAAACCGCTACCAACACGTAGGCTAGAGCCTATGAGCATCCTGATCGACCCACCGTCATGGCCTGCCCATGGAACGCTCTTTTCGCATCTGGTTTCCGATGCGACGCTCGATGAACTGCATGCCTTTGCCCGTGCGCACCAGCTGCCCGAGCGCGCGTTCGACAGGGACCACTACGACGTGCCGCAGTCCCGCTATGCCGAGCTGGTGCGGGACGGCGCGCACGAGGTTTCGGCCGGCGACCTGGCTCGGGCGCTGATCGCCTCCGGGCTGCGCATCCCGGCCAAGTACCGCCCGGAAAAGCTGGGACCGGTGCTGTCCCGCCGTTGGGCCCGAACTCTGCCCACCGAACCCCAGCTGGGCCGCGAGCTGCTGGAACGCTGGTCGCAGTCGCATCGCAGATACCACGACAGGGTCCACCTGCTGTCCGTGCTGGAGGCCTTGGATTGGCTGGCGAAGGACCAGGCCGACGGCGAGGAGCGCATGCTGCTGCAGCTGGCCGCCTGGTTCCACGACGCGGTGTACCACGGAGCCTCGGACGACGAGGCCAAGTCCGCGATCCTTGCCCGCGAGCGCCTCTACGGGCTGCTGAGCCCCGGGGCGGTGTCCAGGGTCAGCGAACTGATCCTGCTCACCGCAGGGCACTCCCCCGGCGACCACGACCGCCTGGGCCGGATCCTGTGCGATGCGGATCTTGAGGTGCTGGCCCGCCCGCAGCCGGCCTACCAGCGCTATGCCCAGGCGATCTACCAGGAGTACGCGCATTTCCCGCGCCCGGCCCTGGCTGCCGGACGGATCAAGGTGCTGGGCTCGCTGCTGGAGAAGGACAACATCTACAGCACCGTGCGAGGCATCGACCGCTGGGAAAACGCGGCCCGCAGCAACGTCGGCGCGGAGATCTCAGTGCTGCGCGGCTGGCTCGGCGAATAGCTTCCGGCTTTTAACGGCCTGTGGCCCGTTTCCCCAGGGGAAACAGGCCACAGGCACCAGGTAGTCTCGGCGTGGTGCCGAGCCGGGCGGGGAAGCTTAGAAGCCGCCCATGCCGCCCATGCCACCCATGTCGTCACCGGCTGGTGCGGTGCCGGCAGGAGCTGGCTTGTCCGCGACAACGGCTTCGGTGGTCAGGAACAGGCCTGCGATCGATGCGGCGTTCTGCAGGGCCGAACGGGTCACCTTCACAGGATCGTTCACGCCGGCTTCCAGCAGGTCGACGTACTGGCCGGTGGCGGCGTTCAGGCCGTGGCCGGCAGCCAGGCCCTTGACCTTGTCGGCGACAACGCCTGGCTCCATGCCGGCGTTCAGGGCGATCTGCTTCAGCGGAGCTTCGATGCCGACGCGCACGATGTTCGCACCGGTTGCCTCGTCGCCTTCCAGCGACAGCTTCTCGAAGGCTGCTGCGCCGGCCTGGATCAGGGCTACGCCGCCGCCGGCGACGATGCCCTCTTCCACTGCTGCCTTGGCGTTGCGCACGGCATCTTCGATGCGGTGTTTGCGCTCCTTGAGCTCCACCTCGGTGGCTGCGCCGGCCTTCAGCACGGCGACGCCGCCGGAGAGCTTTGCGTGGCGCTCCTGCAGCTTCTCGCGGTCGTAGTCCGAGTCGGTGTTCTTGATCTCGGCTGCGATCTGGGCCTTGCGGCCTTCGATGGCGTCGGCTTCGCCGCCGCCTTCAACGATGGTGGTCTCGTCCTTGGTGATAACGACCTTGCGGGCGGTACCCAGAACTTCCAGGCCCACGTTGTCCAGGGACAGGCCGATCTCCTCGGAGACAACCTGGCCGCCGGTCAGGATGGCGATGTCGGTCAGCATGGCCTTGCGGCGGTCGCCGAAGCCCGGAGCCTTGACGGCAACGGACTTGAACAGGCCGCGGATCTTGTTCAGGATCAGGGTGGCCAGGGCTTCGCCCTCGACGTCTTCGGCGATGATCAGCAGCGACTTGTTCGACTGCATGACCTTCTCCAGCAGGGTGACCATGTCCTTGACCGAGGAGATCTTGGAGTTCACGATGAGGATGTATGGGTCCTCCAGCACGGTCTCCTGGCGCTCTGCGTCGGTGACAAAGTATGCGGAGATGTAGCCCTTGTCGAAGCGCATGCCCTCGGCCAGCTCCAGCTCGAGGCCGAAGGTGTTGGACTCCTCAACGGTGATGACGCCCTGCTCGCCGACCTTGTCGAGAGCCTCGGCGATCAGGCCGCCGATCTCAGGGTCGCCTGCGGAGATCGAGGCGGTAGCAGCGATCTGCTCCTTGGACTCGATCTTCTTGGCGGCGGCGAACAGCTCGGCGGTGACGGCCTCTACGGCCTTGTCGATGCCGCGGCGCAGCGCGATCGGGTCGGCGCCGGCGGCAACGTTGCGCAGGCCTTCCTTGACCAGTGCCTGGGCGAGAACGGTTGCGGTGGTGGTGCCGTCGCCTGCGACGTCGTCAGTCTTCTTGGCAACTTCCTTGACCAGCTCTGCGCCGATCTTCTCGTATGGATCCTCGAGCTCGATCTCCTTGGCGATGGACACGCCATCGTTGGTGATCGTCGGGGCACCCCACTTCTTTTCCAGAACAACGTTGCGGCCGCGTGGGCCCAGGGTCACCTTTACGGCGTCTGCAAGGGTGTTCAGGCCGCGCTCAAGTCCGCGGCGTGCTTCCTCGTCAAATGCAATCATCTTGGCCATAGTGGCTTTCGGTCCTTTCGGGACGATTTTGCGAAAATGCAACCGACAGACAGCGCCCGCGACGGACGAGTGCAACGGCTGGGCATCGGGCCTGCAGCCGCGTCAGCTCTCGCTATCTGAGGTATTCTTCACGCTCCCTGCGAAGCGACGTCTGAGGCCGGACCGGCTGCGGTTAAAACGCGAAAAGCCGATCGGCGTTAGCAGTCGCAACGCATGAGTGCTAATACAAATATTGGCACTCTCGCCCTGCGAGTGCAAGCTGATCGGCTCACAGCGAAGCAATTGGATACTGCGGGGTTAGCGTACTTCGAGGGTGTCGTCCGAGCCCATCACCACGGTCACCCGGTTCGGAATGTTCTGGGTCTGCAGAACCTCGTCGATATTCAGCACCTCAGCGGCCTTTTCGGCCGTGGTGCGATAGGCCTCCGAGGTGTAGTACACGGTGGAGGTCTCGGCCGGGCGGGTCCAGTTGCTGGCGGTGATATTGGTGAATCCGGCCTCGGACAGGGCGTCTTCGCCGGCCGAGGCGATGCCTGCGATGCTGGCGCCGTTGTAGACGCCGATCAGCTGCCCGAAGAGCACGTCGTCATCATCGATGGTGCTGGAGGCGGAGGGGGTGGCGCTTTCGGTTTCGCTCGGGCTGGAGGTGGCGTCCTCGCTCGGGGCTGCCGAGGTGGTTTCGGTGGGGTTCGGGGCGGAGCCGACAATCGGCTTCAGGCCGCCGGGGCCGAAGAAGTAGGCGAATGCGCCCACCAGGACGACAAGCACGGCTGCAATAACTACCCAACGAAGTTTTCCACCGGACGTCGTGGAGGCGGCAGACTGCGCCCACCCGTTGGCGTGGTGCGAACCCACACGGGTGTTGAACTCCGGAACGCGATCGAATTCGTCACGTGGGTAGTTGGTCATTCTTGTCCTTGCTCGAGGTCTGACTGGTCGCGGCCGGTTCCGGAAACTAGCGTCCGGAGCCGACGGTACCGCTCACACGACGTCTGGTAGACCTAAGCCTACGCAGGCGTTTGACCAGCATTGGGTCGTAAGCCAACGCCGCGTCCGTCTCAATCAGCTGGTTCAGCAGCTGGTAGTAATTCGTCGGCGACATGGAGAACTGTTTGGTAATGGCCTGTTCCTTGGCGCCGGCATACTTCCACCACAACTTTTCCATGTTCAGGATCTGCTGGGAACGCTCATCGAGTTCCGAGTCGGGATTCATTACGAAATCCACCAGCACTTCACCCTCAGCCATGCGTCCACACCTCTTTCCTTCACCCGGCAAAGTCCGGTCTCGGCCCTGCGTTCTGCTCCGCCAGTGGCGGACATACCACCGATATTCTAACCAACTCGCCTGTGCTGCGCCGCGCCCGCGGGCACAGCCACGCCATAATACCGGCAGAATGGATGCCATGGACAACCTGCAGCCCTCCCTGTTCGGCGACCCGGAGCCGGTACCGGTCCCCCGCTACGAGCCGGAGGATTTCCCCTTCCACCACGGCGCCAGATCCATGGCGGAGCGCGGATTCATCGCCCAGGACTGGGTCCCGGTGCTGCTGCCACTCGATGGCAAGCTCCGGCGGATCGCCGCTGAACTGGCACGACGCAGCGCCGCCGGAGAGCAGATCCTCCCGGAACCGCACGTGATGTTGCGCGCACTTCGCATTCCGCGCTCGCAGGTGCGCGTCGTGCTCATCGGACAGGATCCGTATCCGACCCCGGGCCATGCCAACGGCTTGGCCTTCGCTGCCCAGGCTTCGGTGCGTCCGCTGCCCCGGTCGCTGTCCAATATCTACAAGGAGCTGAACGACGATCTGGGCATTGCCCCGGCAGCCCACCCGGATCTCAGCGCCTGGCATGAGCAGGGAGTTCTGCTGCTGAACCAGTCGCTGTCGGTCCAGGCGGGTCATGCCGGGGCGCACCAGCGCCTGGGCTGGTCCGCGGTCGTCGAAGCGGCCATCAGCGCGCTGAACCAGCGCGAGAACCCTCCGGTGGCGCTGCTCTGGGGCAGGCATGCGCAGAAGCTGGCGGGGCTGATGGACCGGATGCCGCAGCTGGCCAGCGCCCACCCCTCGCCGCTGTCCGCCTCGCGCGGGTTCTTCGGCTCGCGGCCCTTCTCCGAAATCAATCGGCGGCTGTCCGAATCCGGACAGCCGCCGATCGACTGGTCGTTGCCTGCGCTGTAGCCGCACTCAGCGGCGGCGGATCAGCCGCCGTTCGCGCCGCGCGCTGGAGGTCAGCGGCCGGCACAGGGTGTCGCCGAAGACCACGCCGCCGGCGATGGAGAGCATGATCGCGAAGGCGTTGAACATCTCCACCAGGCCGCTGGACATGTCGCTGGAGTCGAACACGATGGAGTACATGGCGCGGAAGATCATCAGGCCCGGCAGCAGGAACATGACCGCTGGAGCCGCGATGACCAGCTGCGGGGAATGCAGCTTGTCCGCCGCGAAGCGCGCCGCGAAGCCGATGACCGTGGCCACCACCGCCGGAGTGGCCCGGACGCCCAGCCCGATGTACTCGCACAACAGCTGGATCAGGTAGCCGCCCACGGCGATCCCGGCGGTGGGCAGCAGCAGCTTCACCGAGCTCTGTTCCGTGACGGCGCCGGCGATGATCGCCACCGCCACCAGGATCACCAGCAGCCAGGCCGGGTAGGCGATCTTGTCGATCTGGTGCACGTCCACGCTGTCCCAGCCCAGCACCGAGGAGATCACCAGCGCGGTGGAGATGCCGGAGACGATGGCCGTATAGGTCAGTCCCGCGGAGAACAGGCGGCCCACGGAGGTCACCGGGAACCCGTTGATCGCATCCTGCAGGGCGGAGACGAACCGCCCGGAGGGAAGCAGCAGCAGGATGCCGCCGGACACCACCAGCGCCGGGTCGATGGGCGCACGCAGCTCGTAGCTCACCAGCGCGATGCCCGTGACCACAAACGTGGAGGCCGCAATGGTGAAGAAAGCCGGCACGCGCCACCGGGCGCCGTAGCGCCCGATCTGCGAGACGATCGAGGACGAACCCATGGCCACCAGCGCGCCGAGCCACGACCCGCCGATGAACAGCACGAAGGCCGCCGCGAACACCGCGTTGCCGCTGGCAACGATCCAGCGCGGGAACGGCTTGGGCTTGCGCATGATCGCCTTGAGCCGCTTGGCGGACTCGCTGCGCGAGACGCCGCCGGCGATGATGTCGGAGACCAGCTGGTGCACCAGCACCAGGCCCGCGTAGTTCGCCGTGGAGGAACGCACCACACGCAGGATCGAGTAGCTTTCGGCGTCCGGCGGGCTGTAGTTCAGGTGCAGCGACTGGTTGGTGATGTCCACGTCCAGGTAGCTCAGGCCCAGCGCCGCGGTCACCGCGATGATGCTGGTTTCCACTTCCAGCGCTCCGGCGCCGTAGCGGATCAGTGTCTCGCCCAGGTCCAGCGCGAACTCCAGCGTGCGGCGGGCCGACGCGTCCTGGTCCTTGTTGACCGTGGGGTTCGCGTAGGGGGTGCCCTGCAGGCGATCCACGATGTCCAGCGCCTGGGTGGGCGGCGAGGTGGAAATCCACATCTTGGCCAGCAGGCTGCGGGCCACCGGGTTCGCCCGCGTGGGCACCAGGGTGATGCCTTCGTCCGTGGTGTGAACGCGGCCGGTGCGCGATTCGGGGTCCGAGGCGGGGGCCGCAGCGACGCTGGCGCTGACCGCAGTGTTCAGCGGCAGTTCCGAGGCCGTGGGCTCCTCATGATGCTCGGGTTCGGCAAGCTGCCCCATCTTGATTTCGCTGGTGCTGATCCGCGGCAATGCGCCGACGGCCGGATCCGGGTCGTCCCCCGCACCACGTGGATTTCCGGAGAACTGGTCGTTGTTCAACTGCGCCACGGATCACCTTCCCGAAACGTTCGATGTTGCATGTAAATCACGATACAACCCGACTTCTGGAAGTTGCTGGGGAATCCTCCAAATCACGGCGTATCGCCGAACACATTCGGGCGTGGCACGCCCCCGGGGGAATAGTTCCGGGGCGGGGGAAGTTACGCCCAGTGGGAAATTAGATGTATATGCATGCAATATAGCGAGAGGCCGAACCCATGAACACCACCGTGAAACTTCCGCAGGTTGGAGCCGAGACCTTCGGCGATATCACCGAGGACGCCAATGGAACCCCGCTGTCCCACGCCCAGGTGATCCGCAACGTGCTGGCCGAGGGCCAGAAGGCCGAAGAAGTCGGACTCGAC
The DNA here is from genome assembly GCF_003633665.1 of Arthrobacter sp. AG1021. Taxonomy (NCBI): domain Bacteria; kingdom Bacillati; phylum Actinomycetota; class Actinomycetes; order Micrococcales; family Micrococcaceae; genus Arthrobacter; species Arthrobacter sp. AG1021. Next base: position 665,362 of record NZ_RBLB01000007.1, read on the forward strand.
TTCTTCGGGATCGGGGAACACCATCGCGATGACTTCTCGATCTCCTCACCCGAGACGGTGCTCGCGGCGCTGGCGGCGACCACGCAGAACATCAAGCTCGGCACCGCAGTCACCGTGCTGTCCAGCGACGATCCGGTCCGCGTGTACGAACGCTTCGCCACCCTGGATGCGCTGTCCAACGGCCGCGCTGAAATCATCGCAGGGCGCGGCTCGTTCATCGAGTCCTTCCCGCTGTTCGGTCTCGACCTCGAAGACTACGAGGAGCTCTTCGAGGAGAAGCTCGCGTTGATGGCCAAGTTGCGCCACGGCGATCCGGTGTCGTGGTCCGGCAGCCACCGAGCGGCCCTGCGCGGCCAGCAGGTCTACCCGCTGCTCGAAGGCAAGCCGTTGACGACATGGGTCGGAGTGGGCGGCAGCCCGCAGTCAGTCATCCGCGCCGCACGCCACGGCCTGCCGCTCTTCCTGGCCATCATCGGCGGGCAGCCCGCGGCCTTCGAACCACTGGTCAACCTGTACCACCGGGCGTTGAAGGAGTTCAGCGAACCGGAACAGCCGGTCGGGGCCCACTTCCACGGACTCGTAGCCGATACCGACGAAGAAGCGCTGGAGCTGCTCTGGCCGCACTACCAGCGCACCATGAACCGTTTGGGCGCCGAACGCGGCTGGGGTCCTGCCAGCCGCATCCAGCTGCAAGCGGCTATGGGTCCGCAGGGCGCCATGATGGCAGGCAGCCCCGAGACGGTGGCACGAAAGATGGCCAAGGCGGTCCGCACGCTCGGACTGTCCCGCATCGATATCAAGTACTCCGCCGGTTCGCTGCCCCACGAGCACCTCATGAAGAGCATTGAAATGCTGGGAACCGAGGTCAAGCCGAGGATCTACGAGCTGCTCACCGAAGGCTCGCAGAACTAGCGGCCAGCCCGGATACGAAAAAGCCACCGCATTTCTGCGGTGGCTTTTTTACCGGTGGATCTTACTGGACTCGAACCAGCGACCTTTCGCGTGTGAGGCGAACGCTCTAACCAACTGAGCTAAAGATCCATCTGCGCTGTCCGTTTCCGGTTCAGCACCTAGATAATCCTAGCCGTATTCCGACCTACGTTCCAAATCGTGCCGAATCGGCGCCATCCCCGGGCCGCTTCGACCGCCAGGAACACCACGCGCCGAGGGAATCAAAAACCTCCAAAATGGTCGATGACAAGCACTGAAAAACGGTGGCAATTCGTTTATTTAGAGTTCACTTCGCAGCCCTCGTTTCAACTTGTCAAAGTGCACTTTCAGACCCCATAATTTTTCTAGCTCATCGAGCTCAAACTGGGCCCTACAAGGAAGCTGCCGGAAGCCGCCGGCAACGGTCCCCTCAAGGCCAACGAAACCGCCGAACGGATTTTTCCCCGGGAAGCAAAGCCACTTTTTCGTTCGTTCTTAGCTTTTTAGGACCGTACCCCAGTGTTTGAAAACCTGACTTTTGCCTTGTCATGCCTGTCTCCAAATGAGGCCGAACGTGCTGAATTGGCTGGCCTGTACGCCGTGACCGATGCCCGCTGGCACCAGAAAATGGACCGCGCCCGCGCGGTCGTAACCGTCCGCGACGGCGAGCTCTTGGTCGCTGCCGGGGTGGTGCACGATTCGATCATCGCCCCGACCAGCGCCATGGACGCGCTCGAGCTCGGCTCCATGGCGGTGCGCCCGGACTCCCGCCGCATGGGCATCCGCCAGCATGTCGCGTCGATGCGCCTCGAATTCGCGCTGCACGCCGGAGGCACGCCGATCACCATCATCGATTCTGCGAACCCCGCCTCGTGGGCGTACTACGAACGTTCCGAGCTGTGGGAGCGCGAGCGTACCTTCGAGCAGGACGGGCAGACCAAGTTCATCTACCGGGCTACCGACGCCGCGCGCGACTGGGCCGCCGGGCTGCCGCAGCCTGAACCCGCTGTGCAGGACGTCGTCCTGGTTGCCCTGCCGGCCGAGGATTCCCTCGCACCGGTATCGCTGCAGCCGGCGCTGGAACAGGCGGTGCAGGCCCAGCCGGCGCCGTCGCTGGCCTCGGAGCTGGGCGCGGAGCTGGGACAGCTTCCCTCGCTGGTGCCTACGTTGCACATCGGCCCGGAGGCCGAAGAGGCCGACCAGCATTTCCCGAGGCTCGGCATGGAGGCCCCGGACAACGACTGGCTGGGAACCACCAGCGTCGATCCGGCGTTCTAGAAGAGCGCTTCCTGCTGCTCGTCCACAGCTTCGTGGCCGGGCAGCGGGGCGACTTCTCCGGCCCGGCGAGCGCGGGCTGCCTCATGCAGGTCGATCGGGGTGACCTTCAGAACCTCGTCCACCATCGCGTTGAGGAACTGCGGCGCGGCGATATCCGCGGGCACCGGCGAGTGCACGCACTTGACCTGTGGGTTCTCTGCTTCATCGTCCCAGTCCACGAGCAGCAGCCCGGTGGCGGTGTAGCCGAAGCCGTCTCCGAAATCGCGCAGCTTGCGGATCATGTCCACCGTGCGGCGGTAGGCCGCCGGCTCGGATTCCAGGATCGTGGCGCGCTGGACGAAGAAGAATCCGACGGCGGCCAGCGGATAGCGGGCGCGCAGGTTCGCGGCGTCCCCGTAGGCCTCCTCGTAGCGGTTTGACAGGTTCTTGCCGAATGAGGAGGTCATCGCCTTGGTGCTCAGCAGCAGCTCCGGCCCGGTGGACCAGTGGGTCATCACCACGTCGGTCTGCTTCATGTAGGCGCGGCCCAGGATCCGGGCGTCCGTGCTTCCCGCCTTGCCCGCCATGATGGCCTCGTGCACCTCCTCGGAGAGGCGCTCGGGCAGCCGGCGCAGCAGCTCCAGGATGTCCTTGGAGAGCACACGGGGCGCCTCGGTGCGCGGCCAGACCAGGTCGGCGTCGAATCCCGCGCGGCGCAGTTCGTGGGCCAACCAGGTGTCCACGCCCTGGGCGAAGCGCCCGGAGCGGGTGGCGGCCTTGGAGCGCACCGGGATGCTCAGCAGGCGTTCGAGCACCTCGTAGGAGGGATTGAATTCCTCGGTCACCGCGCCGCTGCGGATCCAGGGCGAATCCTTGGCGGCGGACATCAGCGTGGTGTCGAACTCCGCAAAGGCGAGGGTCTTTTCAATCGCAGGGTTTGCCACGTCTAGTTTTTCACCGTCTTACTTCGTGCCTTCCGGCGATCCAACATGTCGGCGCGGGCCTGGTGCACCGCGGCGATGGCCGCGGGATCCAGGCCCAGCAGCTGTTCAAGGACAATCCCGTCGACCAGCGCGGTGGCTTCGGCCTTGCGGCCGTGGGCCAAATGCTCGCGCACCTGGTTCTTGATCTCGCGCAACGCCGGGGCATGGGCCGCCACTGCCGGGGCTGAAGGCACCGGAAGCCGGTCCGCTTCGCGCGGCTCGAGCTTCAGGATTCCGCCGCCGTAGGAGCGTCCCACCATTTCAGCGCCGAGCATGCTCAGCGTATTCAGCGAGGCCAGCGGCAGCAGCTCGCGCCCGAGCCCGCGCACGTCGGCGCCCAGGTAGACGCCGTGGATCGAGTTGATGTGGTGCACCGCGGCTTCGTTGGCGGTCAGCCGCGGGGTGTCGGCGTTCATGTAGGTCATGAACAGGTCCGGCACCGACAAAAGCGGCACCCGCCACCAGGGGCTGCGCACCCGGCACTTGTAGGCGCTGTCCACCGCCAGTACCTGCCCGGCGTCAACCATCCGGTGCCCGGCCGCAGAAGGCTGCGCGGCGGGCCGGAACAGGTAGGTGGCGCTGCCATGGGCACCGAGGCGCTCCCACTGCTCGTTGTCCAGTTCCAGGCCGCGCAGGTGCCGGGAACCCGGAGGCGAGATGCGCACCAGGTCATCGGGGGCCAAGCCCAGCTCGCTCACCTGGGCCGGGGAGAGCGTGAACCACTTGTTGTTGCCGGTCACCGCGCCCAGCGAGGTCTCGCCCCAGCTCTGCAGCGGCGCGAAACGGCCCGTGGCCAGGGACTGCTCCAGCACGCCCTGCGCTTCGAGGCCGACCAGCGATCCGGTCCAGCGCTCTAAGGTGCTGGCCGGGGTGTGCTCGATGCCCTCGCCCAACCGGTCGAGGTCCGCGGCGTTGCGGAACTGGTGCAGGCGCAGCGCGGTGCTGGAGCCCTGGCCGTAGCCTTCGGCCAGCAGCAGCACCACTTCCTCCTGCGCGTCGGCGAACAGCCGTTCTTCGAAGACCGCCAGGTGCACCCGCTCGAAGCGTTCGAGCAGCATCCGGCGCACCGGGGCCGCATAGTTCACGAACATCAGCTCGGCCGGCAGCACCAGGGCCATGCGCGCGCCCGGAGCCAGGAAGCTGGTGGCATGCACCACGAAGGCCGCCCAGATGCTGGCAAGCTCGTTGAGTTCGACGCCGGCTTCGCGGGCCGCGGCACGTGAGAGCTTCCGATCCTCGCCGCGGTGCAGCTGGTAGCGCACATAGGGCGGGTTGCCGATCACCGCGTCCATGTCATGGCTCCCGGCGACATGGAAGAAATTCGCGTGGGTGATCTGCGCGGCGGCACCCTGCCGGTCCAGCACCGCACGGGCTGCCTGCACCGAGGGCTCGTGCAGCTCGATGCCGAACAGCTCCACCGAGCCGCGGCCGTCGTCCACGATGTCATGCGCGGCGGCGAGGAACTGCGCCTCGCCGCAGGAAGGCTCAAGCACCCGGTGCCCGTGCTCGCCCAGCGCCCACTGGGCCATGAAGCGTGCGACGGGTTCCGGAGTGAAGTACGCACCGCGGGCGTGGCGCCCTGCGGGGTCCTGCTTGGTCTGTTCTCTACTCAACACACATCGATCTTTCCATGGCATCCGGACAGAATGGCCGGGCCGAGGAGCTTGGCCTTCGGAGGCGATCCAATAATTCTACGCACGCTGCGCGGCGGCAATAGCTAGTGCGCCGCGGCCGGCTTGTTCTTGCCCAGCAGCTTCTTGATCCCGAGGATGACGACTGTCAGCAACGAGCCGATGATCAGTCCGGCCAAGCAGGAGAAAGCGGTGTTGACCAACCACCCCAGCACGCCCCCGGCGGCACCGGAGGCGTCGTGGACCAGCATCTCGACGTGGTGCACGAAGCCGTACGGCGCGTGCCAGCCCAGCTCGTCCATGCCGGTCAGCAACAGGTGCCCGCCGACCCAGAGCATCGCGACCACGCCGACCTTGCTCAGCACCGACATCACAATCGGCATGCCCTTGACCAGGCCGCGGCCGAGCTTCTGCGAGAACTGGCGCTGCTTCTGGGCCAGCACCAGGCCAATGTCGTCCATCTTCACGATCAGGCCCACGGCCCCGTACACCAGGACGGTCATCAGGAAAGCCACCGCGACCAGGATCAGCGCCCGGGTCAGGAACGGTTCGTGGGCCACCTCGTTGAGCGAGATCACCATGATCTCGGCCGAGAGCACGAAGTCGGTGCGCGTCGCCGAGCCGATGATCACCTTTTCGTCGCGGACCTTGCCGTCCTCGGCGGCGCCGTGATGGCCGATCAGCCCCATGGCCTCGAGGATCTTCTCCGCGCCTTCGAACACCAGGTAGGCGCCGCCGATCATGAGGATCGGGGTGAGCGCCCAGGGAAGGAAAGTGGACAGCAGCAAGATGGCCGGCAGGATGAACAGCAGCTTGTTGCGGATGGAACCGACCGCGATCTTCCAGATGATCGGCAGCTCGCGCTTGGGAGAAATTCCGTCGACGTACTGCGGGGTGACCGCAGCGTCGTCAATCACCACGCCCATGGCTTTGGTGCTGGCCTTGGCCGCTCCGAGCGCGATGTCGTCCAGCGACGCGGCCGTGACCTTGACCAGCGCGGCTACATCATCCAGCAGGGCTACTAGGCCACCGGCCATGATTGGTCTCCTTGTAATTGTGGTCCCCGGTCGCGCGGATCCGCGCACGGGAAAATACCTTTGGTCCAATTTTACCGAGGACGACGTGGTCCACGCCCGATTTCATCCAACTTCCAGCGAGTGGTTAGGCACGTTTGCCGAGTTCGGACCGGCACCGGCGAGCCGGGAAAAGCCGCAGTCAGCAAAAAATCCCCGGAAGACCTGCACTCATGCAGAACTCCGAGGATTTGTTCGAGCCCCCTACCGGATTCGAACCGGTGACCTTCAGTTTACAAGACAGACGCTCTGGCCAGCTGAGCTAAGGGGGCGTACCGCATAAGAATATCGGAGAACCCAGCCACTGTGCGAATTGAGCCCGTCGCCGTTTTAAATGCCGGAGGGGAGAAAGCCGTCGCTGGCTTTCTCCCCTCCGGTCTTGGCGCGAGATCAATATGGAATTCTACCCGATCCGCATCCGTTCTCCGCCGACCCGAGCGGATTTACTTCTTGTTCGCCTCGATGGCTGCGTTCACCACGGTCGGGAAATCGTCCTTGGCCAGATCCAGGACCTTGCCCTGGACCACCAAGGTCGGGGTGCCGCTTACGCCGTCGTACTTGGCCACGTCGGTCGTGTACTGGACGAACGGACGGAAGGTGCCGTCTTCGATGCAGCTGGTGACCTTGTCGCTGGCACCGGCGGCGATCGCCATCTCGGCCAGCTGGGCGTTCTTCATTTCACCCTGCTGGTAGTGGCCCCAGATCGCGGTCACGAATGGCATGTACGCTGCCGGGTTGTCGTTGGCAACGCAGGCCAGCGCGTTGGCACCGCGCGAGGAGAAGTTGGTCGGCGAGCCGCCGTCGAGGTATCCGACGTTGCGGTAGTCCACGGTGATGTCGCCGGCCGCCAGCCACTCGTTGATCTGCGGGCCATAGGTGGCCTCGAAGTCCGCGCAGTGGACGCAATTCACGTCGGCGTACATGGTGATATTGACCGGTTCGCCCTTTTTCCCCACGGTCAGGTCGCGGGGTTCCGGGGTTGCCGGTTGCTGGGCAGGGACTTCGAGGGACTTCACGTCGACATTCTCCACGGTGCGCTCACCCAGGGTGGTCGGGGAAGTGACCAGAATGCCGCCAGCGGCGTTGCCGCCCGCAGGAACGGCGCCGGAATCGGCAACCTTGGCATTGTTGTTCTGCACGATCAGGGTAACTACCAGGGCGATCACAAGGATCACGGCACCCAGCACGCCAAGCTTGACGAACAGCGACTTGCGCTTGGCGGCTGCTTCCTGTGCGGCGCGCATCTGCGAAGCCTTCTCGCGGGCGCTTGCCGTACGCTCAGCCTTCGACGGCCGCGGATTATTCGTAGACATAAATTTAATGGTTCCTTGCTCAGCGGAATACTGTCATCTGCAATCAAGTTTAGCCAATGCCGGGACCCGGTCTACCTAGTTCATTGATAATCCCGCACCTTCACAGGAGGCGCATATACTCCTCAAATTGCCGCCAAAGCCCGGTCTTAAGCCACATAGCGCGTCCGGTGGAATTGTTGCATCAGGCAGGCCTCGATACACGACTGTGCTTGACCAGTTCAATGTGGTTGTTTACGTCACTATCGGAGTAAATCCTGAACATAATTCCGTTGACCCTGATATTTCACTAGGCTCAAGGCATAAGTCAATGAACTTGCAGGGCAGGGATTCGCACCAATCCGGGGATCGCTAAACGGCCGGTTTGCAGGTTGAAGGTTAAGCCAGGAGTTTGTCGTGAGTAGCTCGATACAAGATGGCCACATGGCTAGTACATCCGACTTCGTCGTTGTTGCCAATCGCTTGCCGGTTGACCGGGTCACAAACCCGGACGGCACCCAGGGATTCCAGCGCGCACCCGGAGGACTGGTCACCGCACTGGAACCCGTCATGTCCGCTTCGGAAGGAGCATGGGTTGGCTGGCACGGCGGAATTGATGAAGAGCTGGACAGCTTCGACAAGGACGGTATCCATCTGGTGCCGGTGCCGCTAAGCGAAGACGACCTCGAGCTCTACTACGAAGGTTTCTCGAACTCGACTCTGTGGCCGCTCTACCACGACGTCATCGTTCCGCCGTCGTACCACCGCACCTGGTGGGACAGATACCAAAAAATCAACCAGCGCTTTGCCGACGCGGTGCTGCGGATCGCGGCGCCCAACGCCACGGTGTGGGTGCACGACTACCAGTTGCAACTAGTGCCGCGTCTGCTGCGCTTGGCCCGTCCTGACCTCAAGATCGGTTTCTTCCTGCATATTCCCTTCCCCGCCGCGAGCTTGTTCGCGCAGCTGCCGTGGCGCAAGCAGATTTTGCAGGGTTTGGCCGGTGCCGACCTGGTCGGTTTCCAGCGCGAAACCGACGCGACCAACTTCCTGCGAAGCCTGCGCCGATTCACGGACTACCAAACCAAGGGACGTGAGGCGACCCCTTCCTTGGACAACGACCTGCAGAATATCTGCCGCGCCGACGCCCACCCGATCTCCATCGACTATGAACAGATCCAGCGGCTGTCCCGGGATCCGCAGATCATTGCGCGAGCCGCGCAGATCCGGCATGAATTGGGAAACCCGAAAACCATCATGCTCGGCGTGGACAGGCTGGACTACACCAAGGGTATCCGCCACCGGCTCAAGGCCTACGGCGAGCTGCTGGCGGACGAACAGCTCCACGCCGGCGAGGTATGCCTGATCCAAGTGGCAAGCCCCAGCCGCGAAAACGTCGGTTCGTACATGGAACTGCGCGATCAGGTAGAACTGATGGTCGGCCAGATCACCGGCCAGCACGATACGCTCAGCCACACTACGCTGCGCTACCTGCACCATTCCTATCCCCTGCGCGAAATGATTTCCCTGTACCTTGCGGCAGACGTCCTGCTGGTCACTGCCTTGCGCGACGGTATGAACCTGGTCGCCAAGGAATACGTGGCAGCGCACCAGGACGGGCGGGGCGTGCTGGTGCTCTCCGAGTTCACCGGCGCCGCCGACCAGCTGACCCAGTCGGTGCTGGTCAACCCCCATGACATTGACGGCATGAAGGTCAAGATCATGGAGGCAGTCAACATGGACGAGGCCGAACAGGCCAAGCGCATGAAGCGCATGAACCACCATCTGGAGGAATTCGACGTGGCCGGCTGGTCTGATCGTTTCCTGTCGGAGCTGGCAGACATCAACTCGAAATCCGTTCCGGCCAAGGAGAATGTTGCCCGCACCTAACTTGCCGCAAACCGCCGAAACTACCGCCCCCGAAGGATGGCTTAAGCACGTGTCACCTCTTTCGCCGCAGCTCTCCGCTGCGCTGCAGGATTTCGCCCGCCATCCCCGGGTGCTGGTCGCGCTCGATTTCGATGGAACGCTCTCACCGCTGGTCGACCGGCCGCAGGATGCCAGGCCGCTGCCCGAATCCGCTGTGCTGGTGGAGCAGCTGGGACGAATGGCCGGCGTTTACACCGCGGTGATCTCCGGACGCAATCTGCAGTCCCTGGCCGAGGTGTACCCGGAGCCGCTGCCGGCCATCCGCATCGGGTCCCACGGGGCCGAACGGCTGGTCCCCGAGCAGTTCTCGAACGGCTGGTCCGACGCGCCGCTCAGCCTCGACCAGACGCAGCTGCTGGGCACCCTGACCGGCCGGCTTCAGGCGATCGCGGACAGGCACGAGAACGTGAACCTGGAATTCAAGCCCTCGGCCACCGTGCTGCATGTCCGCCAGGCCAGCCCTCAGGCCGCGCAGGCGGCCATGGCCGAAGCGCTGGAATCGCTGCAGGAGCTGGAGGGCGTCAAGCTGATGTCGGGCAAGGCGGTGCTTGAAGCCTCGGTGCTCAACGCCCACAAGGGCGAGGCGCTGGCTTGGCTGCGCCGCACCCTGGATGTCCAGTCGGTGCTCTTCATCGGAGACGACGTCACCGATGAAAACGGCTTCAAGGTGCTGACCGAAAACGACCTCGGAATCAAGGTCGGCAGCGGGGACACGGCGGCGACGCAGCGTATTGATTCCCCGTTCGATATCCCGGACCTTTTGAAAAGTTTGATTTCCATGCGAAACTAACGGTGTCCCAATTCACTTTCACTTAGGATCGTCGGGCACGTACCTGCCCGTGAAAGGATTGTCGTTATGGCAACTGTGACCTTTGATAAGGCCACCCGTATTTACCCGGGCGCTCTTGTGCCATCCGTCGACGGAATCGACCTGGAGATCGCCGACGGCGAATTCCTGGTTCTGGTCGGCCCCTCGGGTTGCGGCAAGTCAACCACCCTGCGCATGCTTGCCGGCCTGGAGGAAGTCAACTCCGGCCGCATCCTCATCGGCGACAAGGACGTGACCAACGTTCCGCCGAAGGACCGCGACATCGCCATGGTCTTCCAGAACTACGCGCTCTACCCGCACATGACCGTCGCCGAGAACATGGGCTTCGCCCTGAAAATCGCCGGCGTCGACAAGGTCGAACGAGCCCGCCGTGTGAAGGAAGCCGCGCAGCTTCTCGATCTGGAGCAGTATCTAGACCGCAAGCCGAAGGCCCTCTCCGGTGGCCAGCGCCAGCGTGTGGCCATGGGCCGTGCCATCGTGCGCTCCCCCCAGGTCTTCCTGATGGATGAACCGCTGTCGAACCTCGATGCCAAGCTGCGGGTCCAGACCCGTACCCAGATCGCGTCGCTCACCCGCCGCCTGGGTGTCACCACCGTGTACGTGACCCACGACCAGGTCGAGGCGCTGACCATGGGCGACCGCGTCGCGGTGCTCAAGGACGGTGAATTGCAGCAGGTCGGGACTCCCCGCGAACTGTACGACCGTCCGCGCAACGTCTTCGTTGCAGGCTTCATCGGTTCGCCAGCCATGAACCTCGTGCAGCTGGAAGCGAGCAATGGCCAAGTAGAGTTCGGCAATACCGTCCTGAGCGCGCCAGGCGCTGCAGGCGGCACTACGCTGGGCATCCGACCTGAAGACATCGAGTTCGTTGGCGAAGGCGAGGGTGTGGAGATCACCATCGACGTCGTCGAAGAGCTTGGCGCCGATGCCTATGTCTACGCAACCGCCGAGCTGGCAGGCCGCCCGCAGACCATCGTTGTCCGCGTCGATGGCCGCACCCCACCGGCCCGTGGCCAGCGGCTGAACATCGCACCGAAGCTGCAGCATGTGCACCTGTTCGATACGGAAACCGGTCTGCGACTTGGCTAGTCCGCAAAGACTCTGACGCATGACCAAGGGCTCGGATCCATGAGGATCCGAGCCCTTGGTCATCGTCGGCATCTCCGGCGGCTGCTGACCCAGCCTCACTACCCTTATCGACTTGTTAAACATCGAAGGCCCCGAGATATCTCGGGGCCTTCGGCACATTGTGCCCGGCGATGACCTACTCTCCCACACCCTCCCGAGTGCAGTACCATCGGCGCAGTGGGTCTTAGCTTCCGGGTTCGGTATGGGACCGGGCGTTTCCCCCACGCTATGATCGCCGTAACTCTAACCCGCACAGCTTGGCCGTGGGAAAACTACGGTGTCATTCGCGATTGCGACAACTCCATAACTATAGCAGGATCTCCGCCCTCCGCGCCAATCGAGGAACTCTTTCGGCAACGTGGCCTTCGCCATAGATGCTTTCTGGCGATCTAAGCTTCCAGAAGGCCTCAGACGCCAGTCTCCGGCCACGATACAGCGCCTGGCAATCCCATGCCGGTCCGGCTCTGGATTGGAGCTTGAGAGCGGCGTGGGTGCGCGCCAGCGGCAGCGCAGATGGTTTGCCATGTACCCAGGAACGGCAAAGCCAGCACAACTACGCAGTGAAGCAAGGATGGGTGAAGTCTGCTACCACCACTGCCGCTGCGAGCCATTCATCCCAATGGCGGCAAGCACGAAGGCCGTGAAAGGACTAGCGATTCGAAATCAGGGGTTTTGTTGTGGTCCGGGCTCTTCCCCGCTCCGCAGCCAACCGCACCGCGCCGCGGCCCCGGCAGCGCTCCCCTTGCCCACGCCATCCCCACGGTGCCGGCCGCAGGACAGCACCCCGACCGCCCAGAAGGCACCGCGCCGCCACCGAAAACCCAGGTTAAACAACAAAAAGGGGGAGCCACCGCTCCCCCACCCCACCGGCCACCAAGCCGGCCAAGCCAACCGCACCAGCCACCCAGCCAGGCCGTCCCGGCCAGACCACCCGTCCCGTGGATCCACCGGTTAAACAGCAGAAGGCCCCAACACTGTTGGAGCCTTCCACTTCTCAAGTTAAGTCCGGCGGTGACCTACTCTCCCACACCCTCACGAGTGCAGTACCATCGGCGCAATGGGCCTTAGCTTCCGGGTTCGGTATGGGACCG
>NZ_RBLB01000008.1:0-570943 GCF_003633665.1 Arthrobacter sp. AG1021
CTGCACTCGTGAGGGTGTGGGAGAGTAGGTCACCGCCGGACTTAACTTGAGAAGTGGAAGGCTCCAACAGTGTTGGGGCCTTCTGCTGTTTAACCCGGCCGGTGCTTGGGCGCCTGGCCTGGCTGGGTGGCTGGTGCGGTTGGCTTGGCCGGTGGGGTGGCCGGTGGGGTGGGGGAGCAGAAGCTCCCCCTTTTTTGTTTAACAGGGAAAGAAGCAACATACCTGGGCATGCGGCGGAACTCCTTGCTGCCTATTCATGAGCCTCGCCCGAATCGTGGGTGCGGATTAGTAGCTGCTTCTGGTCACATGAGTGTCTGCACACATTAGAGGCGAATCCCTATGGTAGAAGTGCTTACTCCCGTAGACTTGAACTAGACGTACATGCCATTGATGCATGGTGATTTGTAAATAGTGAAGTGTTTCGCTGAGGCGAACACGAAGGTTGCGGTATTGAGATATCCGCTGAAGGGGACATTAAATGTCTAACGATTTCCGCCGTAGTTCCGACAATGGACAGGGCGACTTCCGGAACTCAGATTCAAACCGCAACAACTCCCGCGACGGTTTCAAGCGTCGCGATGACAACAACAGCGGTTTCAAGCGCAACGATGATCGTGGCGGATTCCGTGGTGAGCGCCGTGACGACAACCGTGGCGGCGATTTCAAGCGTCGTGACGATAACCGCGGTGGCGGATTCAAGCGAAATGACGACAACCGTGGCGGCGACTTCAAGCGCCGCGATGATAACCGCGGTGGATTCCGCGGCGACCGCAACGATGACCGCGGTGGCTTCCGTGGAGAGCGCCGCGATGACAACCGTGGCGGGTTCCGCGGGGATCGCAATGAGGATCGTGGTGGGTTCCGCCGTAACGACGACAACCGCGGTGGATTCCGTGGCGACCGCAACGATGGCCGTGGTGGTTTCCGTGGCGAGCGTCGCGATGACAACCGTGGTGGCGATTTCAAGCGCCGTGACGATAACCGTGGCGGATTCCGCGGGGATCGCAATGATGATCGTGGTGGCTTCCGCCGTAATGACGACAGCCGCGGTGGCTTCCATGGCGAACGTCGCGATGACAACCGTGGTGGCGATTTCAAGCGCCGTGACGATAACCGTGGTGGATTCCGCGGGGATCGCAATGATGATCGTGGTGGCTTCCGCCGTAACGACGACAACCGTGGGGGCGATTTCAAGCGCCGCGATGACCGCAATGACGAGCGCGGTGGCTTCCGCCGTAACGACGACAGCCGCGGTGGCTTCCGTGGCGAACGTCGCGATGACAACCGTGGGGGCGACTTCAAGCGCCGTGACGATAACCGTGGGGGCGACTTCAAGCGCCGTGACGATAACCGTGGCGGATTCCGCGGGGATCGCAATGATGACCGTGGTGGATTCCGCCGTAATGACGACAACCGTGGCGGCGATTTCAAGCGCCGCGATGACCGCAATGATGATCGCGGTTTCAAGCGCAGTAACGACCGAGGCGACTTCAAGCGCCGCGATGACCGCAATGATGATCGCGGTTTCAAGCGCAGCAACGACCGAGGCGACTTCAAGCGCCGCGATGACCGCAATGATGATCGCGGTTTCAAGCGCAGCAACGACCGAGGCGACTTCAAGCGCCGCGACGACAATCGTGGCGGCGATTTCAAGCGCAGCGATCGTGACTTCAAGCCTCGTGGCGAGAAGAAGTTCGAAGATCCCCGTGCCCAGGAGCCGAAGGCGCACAACCCTGGTGATCTGCGTATTTCGAACCGAGCAGACCGCTCGCAGTCCCCGGAGATCGATGAGGACGTCACCGGCAAGGAACTGGACCGCGTCGCCCGCGCCCAGCTGCGCTACCTGGAAGAACGGTCCGCCAGCTGGGTTGCCAAGCACCTGGTGATGGCCGGCCGTCTGCTGGAAGAGGATCCAGAGCTGGCCTACGAGCACACCCTGGCTGCTTCCCGCCGTGGCGGACGCGTGGCGGTGGTCCGCGAGGCCGTTGGCATCGCCGCCTACCACGCCGGCAAGTACGCCGATTCGCTGCGCGAGCTGCGCACCCACCGCCGTATCTCCGGCTCGGACTACAACCTGCCGCTGATCGCTGATTCGCTGCGCGGCCTGGGCCGTGTGGAAAAGGCCATCGAGCTGGCCCAATCCGAAGAGTCCGCCAATCTGGAACCATCGGTCAAGGTCGAGATGCAGATCGTCCTGGCCGGCTGCTTCGCAGACCTCGGCAAGCTTGATGAGGCCTTGGCCGCACTGGAGTCCCTGGAGCAGCTGAACTTCAACCGCGCCTTCTCCTTCAGCCCTCGCCTGTTCGCCGTCTACGCCGAGCTGCTCGCAGCCGCCGGCCGCACCGAGGAAGCCGCCCGTTGGGAGAAGCAGGTTGCAGTAGCCGAACGTGCCCTGGGCATCGAGGAAGAGACCGAGTCCTTCATCGTCGATCTTGCTCCCGAGATGGACGAGGAGGAAGAAGAAGCTCCTCGTGCCCGTGATCTGGTCGATTCCGAGGCAGCAGCTGACTCCGACGAAACCCCTGAAGAGGGCGCTTCGTCTGGGGAAACCGCCGAATCCGACGCAGAGGACGACACCGAATCGGCCGCCGAGCAAACCGGTATCGACGAGGAAGACGGCCTGGCCGAGGTTGACGCTGATCACATCTCCGACGAGGTCTCGGAGATCACCGACGAGGACGCCGCAAAGTAGACTCGCAGTAGTACCCGTCGTTTGATGAAGTAGGAACCACCTCCCCATGCTGATCTCCGGATTTGATTCTGTCCTCTCCGACCTGGATGGCGTCGTGTACGCCGGACCGAACGCGATTCCCGACGCAGTGGAATCGTTGAACGCGCTGGCCGAGGTGAACGTGGCACACGCGTTCATCACGAACAACGCCGGACGTTCGCCCATGTCGGTCGCGGCGCACCTGCGCCAGCTGGGCGTGAAGACTAGCGCGGAACAGGTCTTCGGCTCGGCAGATGCCGGGGCGGAGATGCTGGCCCGTGAATTGAATCCCGGCAGCAGGGTGCTGGTGGTGGGCTCCCCGTATCTGCGAGAATGCATCGCGGTACGGGGCCTTGAAGTGGTCGAGTCCCACAAGGACGAACCGGTAGCGGTTATCCAGGGATTCGATCCAGAGGTCTCCTGGAACGACCTGGCTGAGGCCTCCTACGCAATCCAGAACGGCGCCAAATGGGTTGCCACGAATACGGACCTGACCATTCCGCGCGCCGAGGGCATTGCCCCGGGTAACGGATCGCTGGTCCACGCGGTGAAGCTGGCCACCGGGGCAACCCCCCGTGTGGCCGGCAAACCCGAATCCTATCTCTTCTCCCGCGCCGCGGACCGCCTGGATTCCAAGCGCCCGCTGGTGCTCGGCGACCGCCTTGACACCGATATCCTCGGCGGATTCCATGCCGGATTCTCCACCGCCATGGTGCTCACGGGTGTCGATACCCCTGCCACCGCACTCGGTGCACCGGTGGAGCAACGCCCGAACTACCTAATTGCCACGCTGGCCGACATCTACCGTCCCTACCCGACCATCAAGGTGCTGGGCTACGGCGTGCAGGTCGGTGATGCGGTGGCCCGCATCGACAACGGCAAGATCGCCGTCGACGGCAACGAGTCGGATCTCAACGCCTGGCGTGCGGCCTGCCACGCCTGGTGGCTCGCGCACCCGCGCCAGAGCACCCATGAATCCCCTGAAATCGAATTCACCTCGCGCGGCTTGCAGATGCTGCGCCGCAAGAACGGTGAAAAGCAGTGAGCGATCTTCCTTCCGCGCCGACGCCGCGTCCCGGGGTCCCCGGCGCCATGCACGGCGGTGCGCCCCAGTTCGACGAGCAGGCGCTGGAAGCCGCGCTCTCCTCCCTGGCAGACCATGACGTTACCGAGCATGCGGGCATCTACGAGCAGCTGCTCGGCGGCCTGCAGCAGGAACTGAATCGATCGGAGTCAGGCTCGTGAACCGTCTGGACCAGGAGCTGGTGGTACGCGGCTTGGCGCGCTCGCGCACCGAAGCCGCCAAGCTCATCGAGGCAGGCAGGGTGCTCGTGGATGGGCTGGAAACCTCCAAGGTGTCCAAGAAGGTATCCGACTCAACGTCAGTAGTGCTCACCCAGGTCGAAGGGGAGCACTACGTTTCCCGGGCGGGGCACAAACTTGCCGGCGCCCTGGATGTATTTACCACCATTTCTCCTGAAGGTTTGCGTTGCCTTGACGCAGGGGCTTCCACCGGAGGATTCACTGACGTCTTGCTGCGGCGGGGAGCCGGCCACGTGGTCGCCGCCGATGTCGGCCATGGCCAACTCGTCGACGAAATCCGGTTTGACCCCCGCGTATCGGTCCATGAGGGGCTGAACGTCAGATACCTGACGCCGGAGGATATCGGTGGAGATGTCGACTTGGTTGTAGCGGACTTGTCCTTTATCTCGCTGCGCCTTGTGCTCGAGGCGCTGGCCGGGGCGACGCGTCCCGGCGGCTCGCTGGTGCTGATGGTCAAGCCCCAGTTCGAGGTCGGGCGCGAACACCTGAACCGCACCGGCGTTGTCACGAGCCCCCAGCTGCGCCAAGGCGCGGTGGAATCAGTGGTCGCCAAGGCCGCTGAATGCGGTCTCGCGTTGCGAGGTCTGGCGCGCAGCCCGCTGGCCGGCCAGGACGGCAACATGGAGTTTTTCCTCTGGCTCAGCGCTGCAGCGAAATCGCAGGATGATGCCGAGAAATCCGCAATGATCCATGCCGTTGACTATTCTTAGTTAAGAGATGCGGCGTTTTCCGAGAACTTAGGGAAACCGACTGCATATCGCAGAGCCAATCACTCATCACTGTTGAGAGGGGCACGCCGCCTTGCGCAAGATCCTAGTCTTCGCCCACACCGGCCGAAAAGAAGCGATCGCTGCAGCGCTGGAAACCTGCGAACTGCTTGCCGAAGCCGGAACCGTACCGGTCATGCGGGCCAAGGACCAGGAAGCGGTGATTCGCGCTGTCGGAGAGCCTGTTCCCGGTGTTGAAATCCTGCATGACGACTGCGCGGTGGAAGACATCGAGTTGGGTGTGGTCCTCGGCGGCGATGGATCGGTGCTGCGCGCCGCGGAATTGGTCCGCGCCGCCCCTTTGCCGCTGGTCGGCGTGAACCTGGGCCACGTGGGATTCTTGGCCGAAGCTGAGCGCACCGAATTGGCAGCCACCGTCAAGGCGCTGGTCGAGAAGACCTACACCGTCGAGGAGCGCATGACCATTGAGGTCAAGGTCTGGCAAGACAATATCTGCCTGGCCGAAACCTGGGCGCTGAACGAAGCAGCGGTGGAAAAGGCCAACCGTGAACGCATGGTCGAGGTGGTCATCGAGGTCGATGGCCGACCGATTTCCACCTTCGGGTGCGACGGCGTCGTCATGGCCACTCCGACTGGCTCGACGGCCTACTCCTTCTCTGCCGGCGGCCCAGTGGTCTGGCCAGACGTGGCTGCACTGATCATGGTTCCGATCTCCGCCCACGCGCTCTTCGCCAAACCCTTGGTCGTGTCGCCCGACTCGGTGATGGCCGTGGAAATGCTCACGCGCACGGATGCAGGAGCAGTGCTGTGGTGCGACGGCCGCCGCACCATCGACCTGCCGCCGGGAGCGCGTATCGAGGTCACGCGCAGCGACACGCCGGTGCGCCTTGCGCGGTTGAATACCACCCCGTTCTCCGAGCGCCTGGTGAACAAGTTCGAACTGCCGATTACCGGCTGGCGCGGGCCGGCCAAGGACGACATGCGGCGGGCCGCCACCACCGCGCTTCCGGTGATCGGTCCGGGTCTGCAGAGCGTCGAACCGCACCATAAGGACGAGCCCGGAATCCCCATGGTCGGCAGCGGGGACGAGCCTCGCCCATAGACCTTCCCTGCAGCGGAAAACGCCATAAGTTTTCCACTTCTTCGAATCTAGCTACGAAAGTGCGCTTAGAACACATATACTAATCGTGCACGTTTGAACTTGAACTCGACTTTCGGGAGCAGGCCATGATTCAGGAAATCTCGATCTCCAACCTGGGCGTCATCACCAATGCCACCCTGCCGCTCGGCCCCGGGCTGACGGTTGTCACCGGTGAAACCGGTGCAGGCAAGACGATGGTGATCACCGCGCTCTCGTTGCTGCTGGGGCGCCGCGCAGATGCCGGCGCCGTGCGCACCGGGGCTGACCATGCCCTGGCGGAGGCCGTCATCCACTTGGACCCTGACCACCACGTGCTCGACGCGGCCGCCCAGGCCGGCGCCTTCATCGAACCGGCTGGCCAGTGCAGTGAACTGCTGCTCTCGCGGTCGCTGTCGGCGCAGGGGCGCTCACGGGCCACCGTAGGCGGGCGCAGCGCGCCTGTCGGCTTGCTGGCTGAACTGGGCCAGGAGCTTGTGGCCGTGCACGGCCAGTCCGACCAGATCCGCCTTAAGGAGCCCGGGGCCCAGCGTGACGCGCTCGACCGATTTGCCGGCAGCGGCGTAGCCCGTATCCTCGGCAGCTACCAGCGCAGCTACCGCCAATGGCGCGCAGCCACCAAGGAGCTGGCCTCGTTGACGCAGGATTCGCGCAACCGGGTGCGGGAGGCCGAGAACCTCCGCCTGGCACTGGATGAAATCGACTCGCTGGATCCGCAGCCCGGAGAAGACGACATGTTGCGCGAGCAGTCCATGAAGCTGGGCAATATCGAGTCCCTGCGCAACGCCAGCCTGCAGGCCCAGGCTGTCATCGACTCCGAGGACTTCGAGAGCCCTGGAATCACCACCCTTGTTGAAACAGCCAGGGGAGTGTTGGTCCAGGCGAGCGGGGACGACCCGGTGCTCTCCGGATTTGCTGAACGGGCCGCTGAACTCGGCATTCTGGCGTCGGAGCTTTCCAGCGATCTTGCCGGTTACGTGGCGGATCTGGACGAGGAAGGCCCCGAGCTGCTGGCGCAGGTCGAGGCGCGCCGCGCAGACCTGGGCAAGCTGTTGCGCAAATACGCACCCAGCATCGACGAAGTCATCGAGTGGGCGCAGACCGCTCGTAAACGCCTGGAATCTCTGGGAGGGGATGACTCGCGCATCGAAGTGCTCCAAGATGAGGTCGTCGCGCTGGAACAGAAGGTCGCGGCGCTAGCCTCCGACCTTTCCGACGCCCGCCGCAAGGCCGCCAAGAAGCTGTCGACCCGAGTTTCGGCGGAGTTGACCGCACTGGCCATGCCTGATGCCAAGCTCGTCATTGAGGTCAACGAACTCGAAGAACCGGGAGCCTTCGGCCAGGATTCGATTTCCATGCTGCTCGCGCCGCATGCCGGGGCTTCTGCGCGCCCGCTGGGCAAGGGCGCCAGCGGCGGCGAGCTCTCCCGCGTCATGCTGGCCATCGAAGTGGTGCTGGCGGCCGTGGATCCCGTGCCGACGTTTGTCTTCGACGAGGTCGACCAAGGCGTCGGCGGCAAGGCGGCGGTCAGCATCGGCGAACGTTTGGCCATGCTGGCCCGTCATGTCCAGGTTATCGTCGTGACCCACCTGCCGCAGGTCGCCGCCTACGCCGACCGGCACATCCGTGTCATCAAGAATTCGGATGCTAAATCCAACGCTGGGGCCGGGTTCACCGCCAGCGACGTCGTCGCTCTCGATGAGCCAGCCCGCATCCGCGAGCTGGCGCGCATGCTTGCCGGGCAGGAAGAATCCGATACGGCGCAGGCGCATGCTGAAGAATTGCTGGCGGATGCGCAAAAATTAGTGTGTTCGCTCACCGCCAGCGAATCGAAGAAGCCTTGATTTTCAACGTCGGCGCGCAAATCTCGAAGCAAACTAGGGCTTCGCGAACCCGTGCACTACAGTGAGTGTGGATGCTTGGTAAAAGAATGGTGATAGGATGAAATCCCGTGGTGCAGCGTAATAATACTCGTGATTCTCGGTCGTCTGAAACGACAAAGCATATCTTCGTCACCGGCGGTGTGGCCTCCTCCCTGGGTAAGGGTTTGACGGCATCCAGCCTTGGACATCTTCTTCGAGCTCGTGGTCTTTCTGTGACCATGCAGAAGCTCGATCCGTACCTGAACGTCGATCCAGGTACCATGAACCCCTTCCAGCACGGTGAAGTCTTCGTTACCGATGACGGCGCCGAAACCGATCTGGATATCGGACACTACGAGCGTTTCCTGGATGAGAACCTACCGGGCAGCGCCAACGTGACCACCGGACAGGTTTACTCCACCGTCCTCGAACGCGAACGCCGCGGCGAGTACCTTGGCGACACCGTCCAGGTCATCCCTCACATCACCGACGAGATCAAGCGCCGTATGCGCTTGGCCGCCACCGAACCGGGTGAAGGCAAGTCGGCTCCCGACGTCATCATCACCGAAATCGGCGGCACCGTTGGCGATATCGAGTCCCAGCCATTCCTGGAGGCAGCACGCCAGGTACGCCAGGACATCGGCCGAAAGAACGCGTTCTTCGTCCATGTTTCCCTGGTTCCGTACATCGGCCCAAGCCAGGAACTGAAGACCAAGCCTACTCAGCACTCGGTCGCAGCCCTGCGCTCGATCGGCATTCAGCCTGACTCGCTGGTCATCCGATCGGATCGCGAGATCCCGGACGAGATGCGCGCCAAGCTCGGCCGCACCTGCGACGTGGATACCGAAGCGGTTATCAACTGCGCCGATGCCCCGAGCATCTACGACATTCCGAAGGTCATCCACGCCCAGGGCCTGGACGCCTACATTGTGCAGACCCTTGACCTGAAGTTCCGTGATGTGGACTGGGAAGACTGGGACCGCCTGCTGGACGTGGTGCACAATCCGAAGACCGAACTGACCATCGCGCTGGTCGGCAAGTACATCGACCTGCCGGACGCCTACCTGTCCGTCACCGAAGCACTGAAGGCTGGCGGCTTCGCCAATCAGGCCAAGGTCAACATCCGTTGGGTCCCATCCGACGAATGCGCCACCGAAGCCGGTGCCAAGAAGGCGTTGGCCGGCGCGGAGGCGATCTGCGTCCCGGGCGGCTTCGGCATCCGCGGCCTTGAAGGCAAGCTCGGCGCACTGAAGTTCGCCCGCGAGAACAAGCTGCCTACTCTGGGCCTATGCCTTGGCCTGCAGTCCATGGTGATCGAGTACGCTCGCAACATGGCTGGTTTGCCGGAGGCTTCCTCGACCGAATTCGATCCAGCATCCTCGACCCCGGTCATCGCGACCATGGAAGAGCAGCTGGACATCGTCGAGGGCAAGGGCGACCTGGGCGGCACCATGCGTCTTGGCTTATACGACGCGAAGCTGCTGGAAGGCTCCGTCGTCGCCGAGACCTACGGCAAGACCGAGGTCGCAGAGCGCCACCGCCACCGCTACGAGGTCAACAATGCCTACCGCGCGCAGCTGGAGGAAGCAGGCCTGGTCTTCTCCGGAACTTCGCCGGACAACAGCCTGGTCGAGTACGTGGAACTGCCGAAGGACGTTCATCCTTACTACGTTTCCACACAGGCCCACCCTGAGCTCTCCAGCCGCCCAACCCGCCCGCACCCGCTGTTCGCTGGTCTGGTGGAAGCGGCAATCGCTCAGCGCGACGTCTAAACAGCCACACTTCAGCCGCTGACGGCGCCTCGCAGGCAGCGTCAGAGCTGAAGCCATACGCGCCGGTCATCGTGACCGGCGCGTATGCATTTAAGCTGGACATGGAGCCAGCCGAATTTTCGGACCCGCCGTCTAGTACAGGAGAACCAAGTTTCATGAGCAAGGACCACAACGTGCAGAGCCAGCAGATCTCGGACGAACTTTCCCCGCGCACACTGGTCGCCCGCGAAACCGTGTACGAAGGCCGGATCTGGAATGTGCTGCATGATTCCGTGGAGCTGTCCGACGAAGGCGCCGTCATCGAACGCGACTACATCGAGCACCCCGGAGCGGTCACCGTGCTGGTGATCGACGAGAGCGAACGTGTGCTCATGGTCAACCAGTACCGGCACCCGGTGGGGATGCGTTTATGGGAGCTGCCAGCCGGTCTGCTGGACATCGCGGGGGAGCCGCCACTGGACGCCGCCAAGCGCGAGCTGTGGGAAGAAGCCGACCGCACCGCGCAGCAGTGGTCGATCCTCACCGACGTGTTCCTGAGCCCGGGCTCATCCTCCGAAGCCGTGCGCATCTATCTGGCCCGCGGAGTCGAGCTGGTCCCCGAAGACCATCGCCACACCCGTACCGACGAGGAAGCAGAAATGATCACCGAATGGGTGCCGCTGGACGAAGCCATCGCCCAGGTGCTAGCCGGAAAGATCCACAACCCGACGGCGGTCATCGGCCTGCTGGCGGCCAACGCGGCCCGCGCCACTGGCTATGCCACGCTGCGCGATGCCGAGGAGCCCTTCGACGTGCACCCGGGGCTTCGCAATCAGTAAGCCAGCCGAAACCGCTTTGGGCCCCTCGCTGGCCCCCGGTTTGCGCCGTTATCTGCAGCACCTGGCGATTGAACGCGGCTTGGCCGAGAACACGCTGTCCTCGTACCGGCGGGATTTGACCCGCTATCTTGAAACGCTGGAAGAGGCCGGCGTGGGAACTCCCGACGCCATCACCGAGGCGCACGTCAACGGGTACCTGCAGCAGCTGGCTCGTGGCGACGAGGTGCACCCACCGCTCGGCGCCCGCTCGGTGGCCCGCCATACCGTGGCGGTGCGGCAGCTGCACAAGTACTGGGAACTGGAAGGCATTTGCGCCCCTAATCCGGCGCGCGAGGTGCAGCCTCCCGCGGTGGGACAATCGCTGCCCAAGGCCATTTCCATCGCCGAGGTCACGAGCATCCTCGAGTCAATCGCGGTGGACACCCCGGCCGGGCTACGCGACCGCGCAATCCTTGAATTCCTGTACTCCACCGGGGCGCGCATTTCCGAAGTGGTCGCGCTGGACGTAGACGATCTGCATTTTTCCGATGACTCGGTCGTCAGGCTGTTCGGCAAGGGCTCCAAGGAACGAGTAGTCCCCGTGGGGGCCTATGCCCAGCGCGCGGTCAGCGACTACCTGGTCCGCGCCCGTCCCGGCTTGGCGGCCAAGGGCAAAGGCACTCCCGCTTTGTTCCTGAACCAGCGCGGCGGGCGGCTCTCCAGGCAGTCCGTCTGGATGATCCTGTCCAAGGCCGCGCAGCGGGCCGGTATCAGCACCGAAGTCTCGCCGCACACCTTGCGCCATTCATTCGCCACCCACCTGCTGGAGGGCGGTGCGGACGTGCGCGTGGTGCAGGAGCTGTTGGGACACGCATCGGTGACCACCACCCAGATCTACACCAAGGTCAGCGTCGATTCACTGCGCGAGGCCTATCAGCTGGCGCACCCGCGCGTGAACTAGAGTCCCAGCAGGAGAGCAATCATGAGCGCAAACAAGACCCATCCCCAGCCGGTGGTGCTGATGCTGGTCCTGCGCGGCCAGGGCGAGCGGCAGGAGGTGCTGCTGGGCCGCAAGCTCACCGGCTTCGGAGCCGGCAACATGGTGGCCCCCGGCGGAAAAATCGAGCCGGGGGAGCAGGCCGCGGCCGCCGCGATCCGGGAGCTGGAAGAGGAGACGGGGCTGCAAGTCACAGAAAGCGCCCCGGTCCACCGAGCCACGATCCTGTTCCGTTTTCCCGTACGGCCTGCCTCGGACATGGACTGCCAAGTCTTCCTGGCCACCAGCTACCAGGGTGAGCCGGTGGCCAGCGAGGAGCTGGAACCGCGCTGGTACCCGGTGGCCAACCTGCCGGTCGATCACATGTGGCAGGACGCGGAGCACTGGCTTCCGCTCATCATCGGCGGGGAGATGTTCACCGCGACAGTAATCATGGCGCAGGACAACCTCGGCGTCGAGTCGGTGCAGATCACCCCCTGGTAGCGGGCGTGGTGTCCTGCCCGGCTTCGGCTTGGGCGGTGTCGGGTTCGTAGACGAGCAGGTCCCCGGGCTGGCAGCCCAGGACCTCGCACAACGACTGCAAGGTCGTGAAGCGGACCGCCTTGGCCCGCCCGTTCTTCAATACCGCCAGATTGGCCGGAGTGATGCCGATCCGTTCAGCCAGCTCTCCGACCGCCATCTTCCGCTTGGCGAGCATGACGTCGATATCGACACGGATGCCCATCAGATGACACCGCCGAGCTCGGTGCGCAGGGCGGCGGCCTGCGCTTCGGTCTGCGTGGCCTGGAGGAGCAGCTGGCGCAAGACGAACACGATCACCGAGATTCCGGCCAGCAGGATTCCGAAGCCGCCGATGAGCAGGACCATTCCCGGGGCGATATCCTCGCCGGGCGCCAGCAGGGCTGCAAGGGCGAAGGTGGCCAGCGATCCGGCGGCGATCGACCAGATGATCGGTCCGACGTATTTGGACGATGCAGGGTCGAACACCGTGCTGCGGGCCACGCGGGTGGCCAGCTTCCAGACGCAGACCGAGCAGATCTCGATGACGATCCCGGCCAGAACCAAGTACGCGAGCAGCGCGACCGCGGGCACATCCGGAGCTCCGGGGCGCGACACCTCGTTCACCGCGATCATCGGCACCATGACCAATTGGACAAAAAGCGTCCCGGCCAGGACCACAGCCAAAATCCCCCTGAGTGCCACAATGCTGAATCGGCTCACGGTTCACCTCACTTATCGTTTTACAGATGGTATCTATCGTTAAACGATAACTCCTGATCGGTACTCAGGCAATCCCGAGCGGAGGTGCTCGTCCGTGGGGACGTGCGGCGGACACAAAAAACGCCGGCCCGGACGCGAGGTCCGGGCCGGCGGCAAGGCGCTACTATTTACAGTGCGCGCTGCTCCGGGCCGTTGTAGGCAGAGAGCGGGCGGATCAGGGCGTTCGAGGCGCGCTGCTCCATGATGTGTGCGGTCCAGCCGGTGATGCGCGCCGCGATGAAGATCGGGGTGAACATCTCGGTGTCGAAGCCCATCAGGTGGTAGGTCGGGCCTGCCGGGTAGTCCAGATTCGGCTTGATGGCCTTGGCCTCGTCCATGGCTGCTTCCAGGCCGTCGTAGAGGCCCAGCATTTCGTGGCGGCCGTAGTGCTCGATCATGCGATCCAGTGCGGCCTTCATGGTCGGAACGCGGGAGTCGCCGTGCTTGTAGACGCGGTGGCCGAAGCCCATGACCTTCTTCTTGGCTGCCAGGGCCTCTTCCATCCAGGCCTTGGCGCGCTTGGCGGCGTCCTCGCGGGACTCGTCCTTGTCGATGCCGATCTCGGTGAAGGTGTGCATGACGGCCTCGTTGGCGCCGCCGTGCAGCGGGCCCTTCAGGGCGCCGATGGCGCCGGTGACTGCCGAGTGCAGGTCCGACAGGGTCGAGGTGATCACGCGAGCGGTGAAGGTCGACGCGTTGAACGAGTGCTCCGCGTACAGCACCATGGAGACGCGGAAAGCGTCGACAACCTCAGGCGCTGCTTCTTCGCCGAAGGTCATCCACAGGAAGTTGGCTGCGTAATCCAGATCGTCGCGCGGCGGGACGACGTCCAGGCCGCGGCGGCGGCGCTGGTCGTAGGCCACGACAGCAGGGAAGGCCGCGAACAGCTCCTTGGACTTCAGTAGCTCGGCTTCGACGGAGGAGTTCTCCGACTGCGAGTGGTTGGCGCCGATCACGGAGACCGCGGTGCGGCCCACGTCCATCGGGTGGCAGTCGGCCGGCAACAGGTCGATGGCGGCCTTGACGGCCGGATCCAGCGTGCGGTTGGCGCGCTCGAAGGCTGTGAATTCGGTCAGTTCGCTCTGGGACGGCAGTTCGCCGTTCCACAGCAGCAGGGCAACCTCTTCGAAGGACTTGGATGCTGCAAGGTCCTGTACCGGGTAGCCGCGGTAGAGCAGGGAGTTGGTCTCTGGGTTGACCTTGGATACGGCGGTGTAGTCGACGACGACTCCAGCCAGACCCTTCTTGATGTCTTCGGTGCTCGTGCTCATGGTCGTACTCCTCCTGAATTGTCTTTCAAGACTTTTAGGCCGGTAGCGCGGGCCGTCGAAGAATTCAGACGGCCCGCGCAACCGGACGCTGCCACAGTGCGGTGGCTCCTGTTTAGAGATTCGCGCTGTTGGAATCGATGTCCAGGGTTGGGACCTGGAAGTTGAAGATTCCGGTGTCGAACCGGTTGTAGGCTTCGTAGTCCACCAGCTCGTACAGACGTGACCTGGTTAACATGTTATCCACTTCGCGCTGCTGGGTGCCGTCTTCGCTGATCGCGTCCAGCACCCGCTCCGCCGCGCCCATGGCGCTGCGCAGGAGGGTGACCGGGTAGATGATCAGCGCGACGCCGGCATCTGCCAGTTCCTGGCGGTTGAACAGCTCGGACTTGCCGAACTCGGTCATGTTGGCCAGCACCGGCACGTCCACTGCATTGCAGATCGCCTCGAACTCGGCGACGTTCTTCATGGCCTCCGGGAAGATCGCGTCCGCGCCGGCATCCACCATGGCCTTGGCGCGGTCCACGGCCGAAGCCAGGCCCTCGACCGCACGGATGTCCGTGCGGGCCATGATCAGGAAGTTCTCGTCGATGCGTGCGTCGGCGGCGGCAGCGATGCGCTTGAGCATGGTTTCGGTATCCACCACGTTCTTGCCATCCAGGTGCCCGCAGCGCTTCGGGTTGAACTGGTCCTCGATGTGGCAACCGGCCAGGCCGGCGTATTCCAGCTCCTGGATGGTGCGGGCCACGTTCATCGGCTCGCCGAAGCCGGTGTCGGCGTCAACGATCGACGGGAGGTCGGTCATGCGGGCGATCTGCCCGGCGCGGGTGGCGACCTCGGTCAGCGAGGTCAGGCCGATGTCCGGCAGGCCCAGGTCATTGGCCAGCACCGCACCGGAGATGTAGACGCCGTCGAAGTTCTTCTCGCTGATCAGCTTGGCCGAGAGCGGGTTGAAGGCTCCGGGGAACTGGCGGGCAGCTCCCGGGGTCAGCATTTCGCGCAGCGCTACGCGCTTCGCGGCTGGGGTCTTGGTTGAGTACAACATGATTAGAACAGTCCCTTAGGTGCGGTTTCCAGGTTGATGACACCGTCGGCGGCCTGGATGTTCAGCTGGTCCAGCTCGCCGGCTGCAAGGTTCTCCAGGTTCTCGGCGGCGGCGATGAAGCGGTTGATCTCCGCCTCGTCGACCAGGCCCTCGGCCAGGGTGCGGAACTTGTTGATGTACTGCTCGCGGGCGAACGGACGTGCGCCCAGCGGGTGCGCGTCGGCGACGGCGATCTCATCGGTGATCACGGTACCGTCGTTCAGGGTGATTTCCACCGAACCGCCGAAGGCCTTCTCTGCGATGTCCAGCGAGTGGTAGCGGCGGGTCCACTCGGCGTCTTCCTCGGTGGTCACCTTGTTCCACAGCTCAACGGTGTCGGCGCGGCCGGCACGCTCAGGGGAGTAGGAATCCACGTGGTGCCATGCGCCGTCCTGCAGTGCAACGGTGAAGATGTACGGGATCGAGTGGTCCAGGGTCTCGCGCGAAGCGGTCGGATCGTACTTCTGCGGGTCGTTGGCGCCGGAGCCGATGACGTAGTGGGTATGGTGGCTGGTCTTGATCAGCACCGACTTCACGTTCTTCGGGTCCGCGGCTTCCGGGTGCTCGCCGTGCAGCTTGCGGGCCAGGTCGATCCAGGCCTGCGCCTGGTACTCGGCCGAGTGCTCCTTGGTGTAGGTGTCGAGGATGGCGCGCTTGGCTTCGCCGGCCTCAGGCAGCGGAACCTCGTAGGCTGCGTCCGGCCCGTCCAGCATCCAGGCGATGACGCCGTCTTCGCCTTCGTAGATCGGCACTGGGGAGGTCTGGCCGCGCATGGCGCGGTCGGCTGCCTCAACTGCCATCTTGCCGGCGAAGGCCGGGGCGTGGGCCTTCCAGGTGGAGATTTCGCCCTTGCGCGACTGGCGGGTGGCGGTGGTCGTGTGCAGGCCCTGGCCAACGGCCTGGAAGATTGTCTCGACGTCCAGGCCCAGCAGGGTGCCGATGCCGGCTGCGGCCGATGGGCCCAGGTGCGCCACGTGGTCGATCTTGTGCTTGTGCAGGCAGATGGCCTTGACCAGGTCGACCTGGATCTCGTAGCCGGTGGCGATGCCGCGGATCAGGTCCTTGCCCGAAGCGCCGGTGTGCTGCGCCACGGCCAGGATCGGCGGGATGTTGTCGCCCGGGTGGGAGTACTCGGCGGCCAGGAAGGTGTCATGGTAGTCGAGCTCGCGCACAGCCACGCCGTTGGCCCAGGCAGCCCACTCGGGGGAGACCTTCTCGGAGATGCCGAACACCGAGGCGCCCTGGCCGCCGGTGGAGGGCGCGTGGGTCAGCGCCTGGGCGCGGGCCGCGACGATCGGGCCGCGGTTCAGCGACGCGATGGCCACCGAGGCGTTGTCGATGATGCGGTTGATGATCATCTCGGTGACTTCGCTGGTGACCTCGACCGGGTCGGCGGCGACGGTGGCGATCTTGTGGGCCAGCTGGTCTTCGCGGGCCAGGTTTTCCTCGGAGCGGTATACGCGTACTGGGTGGTTGATCATGGAGATGCTACCTTTCGGATCCAACTGTGTATGTCTTGATGTGTGTAAAAGATTTGTGGAGGTGAACGGTGGTGGCGGCCGCCGCCACCTCTGCGTTCCCCTCGGCAATCGCCCAGGCGATGGCCGCGTGTTCGCGGGCCGAGTCGCGCAGCCTGTCGGGATTGTCCTTGGCCAGCCGGCGCACCCGTTGCAGATGCACGCGCAGGGTGCGCAGCGCGGTGGCCAGGTACGGGTTGTTGGCCGCGTCGTCGACCATCTCGTCGAGCCGGGCGACCAGCTGGTAGTAGTCGTCGCGGGCCCCGGAGAGATCCGCCAGATGCACCGACCGGTCGAAATCCTCGGCCAGGGATGCGAACTGAGCACGGTTTTCCGACAAGGCGGCCTGCCTGGCGCTGGTGATTTCCAGTGCGCGGCGCAGCACGAAGAGATCTTCCAGATGGTCTTCGCTGACCTCTGAAACCACCACTCCGCGGCCCCGCTGAGGAACCGCCAATCCGTCGGCCACCAATCGGGCCAGGGCTTCGCGTACCGGGGTGCGGGAAACACCTAGTCGTTCCGATTGTTCAACCTCGGCAAGCACGGTTCCCGGGTGCAAGCGCCACTCGACGATGTCGGTGCGCAGGCTCTCGTAGACCTTGTCACTTGCTCTCATGCTTCGAGTGTATACACAAACCGAGTCAAATGGGGCAAAGCTCGGAAAATATTTTAGAAAAGTACGAAATATGTATACATGGATGTTGTGATTGTGTGACTGTAGTCATAGGCTTATGTATACGAGGACGAGTCGAGATATTTAACAGGACGCCGGGCAGCGACGCCCGACGCCGGAGGAGAACACCATGGCGCAGACCTACCGCCAGGCCTTTGATCAAGCGAGCACTGATCCGGAGACATTCTGGCTTGAGGCCGCCAAGGATATCCAATGGGATACGGTGCCGACATCAGCCGTCGATGCTTCGCGCAAGCCGCTGTACAACTGGTTCCCCGACGGCATGCTGAACCTGTCGGTCAATGCGCTGGATCGCCACGTGGCCGCCGGACGCGGCGACCAGGCCGCATTGATCTACGATTCGGCCATGCTCGGGACAGTCCAGACCTATACCTATGCGCAGCTGCTGCGCGAGGTCGAGATCTTCGCCGGCGTGCTGCTCGCACGCGGAGTCAAGACCGGGGACCGCGTGCTGATCTACATGCCGATGGTTCCGCAGGCCCTGGTCTCCATGCTTGCCTGCGCCCGCATCGGCGCGGTGCACTCGGTGGTCTTCGGCGGCTTCGCCCCCAAGGAACTGGCAGCGCGCATCACCGACTGCGCGCCGGTGGCCATCGTGGCAGCGACCGGCGGCATCGAGCCTTCGCGCCGCATCGAGTACCTGCCGGCCGTCGCCGAGGCGCTGAGCCTCGCCGAGCCTGCGGTCAAGGACGTCATCGTCGCGCACCGCGAGGGCTTCGCCCACTCGATCGAGGAATACCACGGCAAGCCGATCAACGGGCAGGACATCAACTGGCTTGACTGGGACCAGCTGGCTGAAACCGCGCAGCCTGCCGCGCCGGTCTCGGTGCCGTCCACCCACCCGCTGTACGTGCTGTACACCTCCGGAACCACCGGCGCCCCCAAGGGCGTGGTGCGCGACACGGGCGGCTACGCCACCGCGCTGCAGTTCTCCATGAACGCCATCTACGACGTGCACCCGGGGGACACCATGTTCACCGCCTCGGACGTGGGCTGGGTCGTGGGACACTCCTACATCGTCTACGCGCCGCTGATCGCCGGCGCCACCACGGTGCTCTACGAGGGCAAGCCGGTGGGCACCCCGGATGCCGGCGTGTTCGGCCGCATCATCGCAGACCACAAGGTCACCACCATGTTCACCGCCCCGACCGCGCTGCGCGCGGTGCGCAAGGCGGATCCGACCGGCGGGTTGATGACCTCCCACGACCTGTCCAGCCTGCGGGCGCTGTTCGTGGCCGGCGAACGCCTTGACCCGGACACCTACCACTTCACCTCCGAGCTGCTGAACATCCCGGTGGTGGACAACTGGTGGCAGACCGAAACCGGCTGGCCGATCGCCTCCAACCCGCTGGGCTTGGAACAGCTTCCCGCCAAGGCCGGCAGCCCCACCACCCCGGTGCCGGGCTTCGACGTGCAGATCCGCGACGCCCTGGGCGAGGAGGTGCCCACCGGCGAGGAAGGCAACATTGTGGTTCGCCTGCCGCTGCCTCCGGGCGCTCTGGTCACCCTGTGGGGCGACGACCAGCGTTTCATCGACACCTACCTGAGCCAGCTGGAAGGCTACTACCTCACCGGCGACTCGGGTTTCCTGGACGAGGACGGCTACCTGTTCGTAATGGGCCGCACCGACGACGTGATCAACGTGTCGGGCCACCGGCTGTCCACCGGCGCCATGGAGCAGGTGCTCTCCAGCCACCCGGCCGTGGCCGAATGCGCGGTCATCGGCCTGGCCGACGCGCTCAAGGGCCAGCGGGCCAGCGGCTACGTGGTGCTCAAGTCCGGCGTCGAAGCCGACGAGGAAGCGCTGAAGAAGGAAATCGTGGCCCTGGTGCGCCAGCACATCGGCCCGGTGGCCGACTTCCGCGAGGTCACCGTGGTCGCCGCGCTGCCCAAGACCCGCTCGGGCAAGATCCTGCGCAAGACCATGCGCCAGATTGCCGACGGCAAGGAATACACCGTGCCTTCGACCATCGAGGACACCGCGGTGCTCGATGACCTGATGCCGCTGCTGCGTCCGGAAGCCTAGAGCCCGGCGACCCCGAAGCACCCGTGCCCTGCCTGCGAATCGTCGCAGGCAGGGCACGGGTGTTTAATCGGGGCGGAAGCCTCAGCTGACCGCGACGCCGAAGAGCAGGCCGATCAGGTAGGTGGCGGCCATGGTGGCCGAACCCATCAGGACATTGCGCACGATGGCCGGAACCAGCGGGGCGCCGCCCAGCCGCGCGCTGATCCAGCCGGTGAGGAACAGTCCCAGCACCACAGCCAACGCGGTGTTGATGATTTCGCTGCCGAAGGGCAGCAGGATCATGGCCAGCGGGATCAGCGCGCCGACGGTGAAGGCGATGAAGGAGGACAGCGCGGCATGCCACGGGCTGGTCAGCTCCTGCGGGTCGATGCCCAGCTCCACCTCCGCGTGCGCCGCCAACGCGTTGTGGCTGGTCAGCTCCCGGGCGACCTGCAGGGCCAGCTCTTCGGACAGCCCGCGCTGGCGGTACAGCCCGGCGAGCTCCTGAAGTTCCTCCTCCGGCTGCTCGCGCAGCTCGCGTTGTTCCTTGGCCAGCAGAGCGCGCTCGGTGTCCCGCTGGGTGCTGACCGAGACGTATTCGCCTCCGGCCATGGAGAAGGCGCCGGCGACCAGGGCCGCGATGCCAGCGGTGGCGATGGCTGCCAGATTGTTCGGGGTGGCCGCGGCGACACCCACCACCACGCCGGCCACTGACACGATGCCGTCGTTGGCGCCGAGCACTCCGGCGCGCAGCCAGTTCAGCCGCTGGCCCACGTTCTGCTCGCCGTGGGCTTCGCCGGGGTGCTGGATCGCGGAGATGATCTCCTGGTTTTCATTGCTCATACTGCCATCATGCGCCGTGGATCGGGCGCTGACAAGGATGGTTTGGCTTGGGTAAGTTTGGTATGGGTTACCTGCCGGAGAACGCGGACGCGGCCCTGTACTCGTATTCCGGGCGTCCGCGGGTGCCGTGCCGGGGCTGCTTGACCGCGGCCTTCGACTCGGCCAGGTGTTCCAGGTAGCGGCGGGCGGTGACCCGGGACATGCCCAGCTGGTCGGCCAGCTCGGTGGCGGAGAAGGCTGTGCCGGCGCTCGCATTCAGATGCTCGCTGATCTGCGCCAGGGTTTCGGGGATCAGCCCCTTGGGCAGCGTGGTGGAGGCGCTCGAAGTGCGCAGCGCGGAGAAGGCGGTGTCCAGGGCCGCCTGGCTGGCGTCCGGCCCGGTGGAGCGCATGGAGGCGATGAAGCGGCGGTGGTTTTCCAGCTTTTCGGCGAACACCGCGAAGGTGAAGGGCTTGATCAGGTACTGGGTGATGCCGGTGGCCACCGCCGAGCGCACCACCGCCAGGTCGCGCACCGCGGTGATGGCGATGATGTCGGTTGTCAGCCCGCGCCCGCGCATGCGCTTGGCCACGTCGATGCCGTGCAGGTCGGGCAGCGTCATGTCCAGCAGCACCAGGTCGAAGGGCTCGCCGGCCTGCACCGCGTCGGCCAGCAGGCTCAGCGCCTGCTGCCCGTTGCCCGCCACCGCTGCCGCGGTGAAGCCCTCGATGCGGTTGACGAAGGCCGCGTGGGCGGCGGCGGTGTCGGGTTCGTCGTCGACGACCAGCACCCGCAGCGGGTGCAGGGTTCCCGGCCCGGGGGTGTTCGCGGTCTGCATGGTGCCCATCGGCTCCTCCCGAAATCGTTGTGCCCTCGGCGCGGGCTAGCTGCGCGGGGTGAAGGGCAAGGTCACCGTGAAGATCGCCCCGGCGTCGTTGTCCACATTCATTGTGCCATCCAGGCGCAGCACCGCCTGCTGGACCAGGGCCAGCCCGAGCCCGCGCGGCTGCGCCCCGGACTTGGTGCTGACCCCGAAGCGCAGCAGGTTCTCCAGGAACTCGGGCTCGATGCCAGGTCCGGAGTCGGCCACCGAAATGATCAGCTCGTCGTCCAGTGCGGTGACCTCCACCCAGACCGTGGCATCCTCGGTGCCTACCGAGACGTCCAGCGCGTTGTCCAGCAGGTTGCCGACTATGGTGACGATGTCGGTGGCGGCGAACGCGTCGGTGGGCATCACGCCCTGCGCGCTGATGTCCAGCTGGATGCCGCGTTCATGGGCCTGGGCGGCCTTGGCCACGAGCAGGCTGGAGAGGTAGACGTCGTCGATGCTGTGCACGATCGCGTCGGTCAGCTGCTGCGAGTGCTGCCGGTCGTCCACCGCGAAGGCCAGCGCCTGGTCGACCTTGCCGTTCTCGATCAGCGTGGCGATGGTGTGCAGCCGGTTGGCGTGCTCGTGGGTCTGGGCGCGCAACGCGGTGGAGAAGGTCTTCAGCGACTGCAGTTCGCCGGCCAGTTCCTGCACCTCGGTCAGGTCGCGCAGCGTGAGCACCTGCCCGGTCAGCGGCTGGATGCCGAACCAGCCGCGCCAGGAACCGCCCACGCGCGGCAGGTTCGTATTGGTCAGCTTCGCCGGGCCTTGGGAAACTGACAGCACGGTGTGGGCGCCCAGATGGATTTCGTCCTTGCAGCTGCGCCCGGTGACCATCAGCTCGCGCAGGGTCTCGGGCATCTGCACTTCCTGCGGATCCATGCCCTCGCCGGGGACTTCTTCGGGCAAGCCCAGCAGCCGGGCCGCTTCCTGGTTGTACAGCACGATGCGGTGCCGACGGTCCAGCAGCACCAGCCCCTCGCGCACCGAGTGCAGGGCGGAGAAGTAGAACGCGTACAGCCGGCGCAGCCCGTGCGGGCCGAAACCCAGGGTGGCCTGGTTGACGTAACGGGAGAAGAACCAGGCGCTGAAGCCTGCCAGCAGCAGGGTCAGCGCGGAGACCAGCAGGATCTGCGGGATTTCGCTGCGGTAGATCAGCTGCAGGTTGTGCAGCGTGATGCCGGTGGACACCATGCCCACGAGCCTGCCCTGGTGGTAGACCGGGGCGATGGTGCGTACCGAGTTGCCCAGCGTGCCCACGGCCTGCTCGTTGTAGACCTCACCGTGCAGCGCCTGGCTGGTGGAGCCGGAATAGGGTCTGCCGATCTGCTCCGGGTCGGGGTGGGTGACGCGGATCCGGTCGGGGGTCATGATCGTGATGAAGTCCACCACCGGGGCGCGGTTCAGGATCTCGTTCGCATAGGGCTGCAGCTGTTCGGTGGGGTTCTTGCCCGCCAGGGCCTGGCTGACGAACGGGTCGTTGGCCAGGGTGATGGAGATGGCCGCCACCGTTGACTGCTTGTCCTCCAAGATTACCCGGTTCTGCTGCTGGTAGGTGGCGATCGCCAGCCCGGCGACCACCAGCAGCACCACGAGCATCTGCGCCGAGAAGATCAGCACCGCGAAGGACCAGCCGTCGCGGGTCAGCGGGGCCGGGTCGTTGCGGGAATCCAGCGGGCGGGGCAAGGGGTGATCGGCGAAATGATCGGTCAAGGCTTCCCCCTTCGCGTGGCCGCCGCGCGGCCGGCCGGCCGTGGCTGCACTGGTGTGCGTGACCAATATGAACTCAACGGAGATGAAAATCACGAAGGCGCGCACGATGGACATAACGATTCTACGGAATGCCGTCCGGCAACGACGCCGTCGCGGTTCCCACTCACAAGACAGGTCACTTTCATGGCTATCACCGAGCACGATTCGGCGGCATCCGATGCGCCGCAGCAGGCAAATAAGAAGGACCGGACGCACTGGCTCTACATCTCGGTGATCGCCGCGGTGGTGCTCGGCGCCATCATCGGCCTGGTCGCCCCTGATCTGGGCAAGGCCCTGAAGCCGCTGGGCGACGGGTTCGTCGCCCTGATCAAGATGATCATCGCCCCGGTGATCTTCTGCACCATCGTGCTCGGCATCGGTTCCATCGCCAAGGCTGCGACCGTGGGCAAGGTCGGCGGCTTGGCGCTGCTGTACTTCATCGGCATGTCCACCTTCGCGCTGGCCCTGGGCCTGGTCGTGGGCAACATCATCCACCCGGGCGAGGGCCTTGATTTGCAGCCCTACGATCCGAACAAGCCGAAGACCGAAAACGGCACCGTCGACTTCTTCATGTCGCTGATCCCGGGATCCCTGCCGGTGCTGCCGACCCTGGTGGTCGCACTGTTCGTAGGTTTCGCGCTGCAGGGCATGGGCAAGAGCGGCGAACCGGTGCTGCACGGCATCCAGGCCATCCAGAAGGTCGTCTTCCGCATCATGATGATGATCATGTGGGTTGCGCCGATCGGTGCCTTCGGCGCCATCGCCGCCGTCGTGGGCGCCACCGGCTGGGCCGCCATCGGTTCTATGGCCATCCTCATGGGCGCGTTCTACCTGACCTGCATCATCTTCATCGTCTTCGTGCTGGGCACCATGCTGCGCCTGGTCACCGGTCTGAACATCTTCCTGCTGCTGAAGTACCTGGCCCGCGAGTACCTGCTGATCTTCTCGACCTCCTCCTCCGAGTCGGCCCTGCCGCGCCTGATCGCCAAGATGGAGCACGTGGGTGTCTCGAAGCCGGTGGTCGGCATCACCGTCCCGACCGGCTACTCGTTCAACCTCGACGGCACTGCCATCTACCTGACCATGTCGGCGCTGTTCGTCTCGACGGCCATGGGCATGCCGATGAACCTCGGTGAGCAGATCGGCCTGCTGGTCTTCATGATCATCGCCTCGAAGGGCGCAGCCGGCGTGACCGGCGCCGGCCTGGCCACCTTGGCCGCTGGCCTGCAGGCGCACCGTCCGGAGCTGCTCGGCGGCATGGGCGTGATCGTGGGCATCGACAAGTTCATGTCCGAGGCCCGCGCGCTGACCAACTTCACCGGTAACGCGGTGGCCACCTTGCTGATCGGCAAGTGGACCCACGAGGTCGACCTGGACCAGGCCAAGGCAGTGCTCTCCGGACAGCGCCCGTTCGACGAGGCGCTCATGGAAGAAAGCATGCACTAGCCTCCAGCCGGCCACCAGCCTCGCAAGCATCCGCCCTCCCGCACCCAGCGGGAGGGCGGATGTTTCTCATTAACCGCCACTGGAACGCCACTCTGCACAGGCCACGGGTTATGCACGGTGTGGAACTGAGATTGGCCGTGCGTTCACTCGCCGGGGTCCGGAATGACGCCGGGGCCGGCGATGACTATCCGATTGCCATCGGGATCTGCCAGCTGCAGGATCCGTGCCCCACCGCCCTGTTCCGGTCCGCCATGGACGAATCCCGCCTTGGATAGCCGAAGTGCCTCCGAATCGAGATTGGAAACTTCCAACACGACCGTAGAGCGGCCTGCGCGTTCAGGCTCATGCCAGACTTGAAGCCCGAACCCGTGACCGAGGTGCCATTCCAGCAGCCCATCCATCGGGCGGCGGTCCGGCTCGCGGGAAAGCAGTCTCATGTACCACTGCTCGGCGCGTTTTAGATCCGAAACCGTGCAATTGGCAAGCAAGCTTTTGAACATCCCAATCTCCTTTTGCGATGCGGCCATAGTGCAGTCTCCAATGATTCGAGCACTCGGGTACGTTGTCCGCAACGGTCCGTGCCCTCGCGAGGACCCCGAGTCCGGGGTTCGCTGCCTTTCGGAGCGTCGGAGAAAATACCCAGCGTCCATACAACATTTGAGTTAAGGTTCAAGGTAAAGGCTCGCCGTGAAAAAGTTGAAAATACGCCGAATGTCCCTCCCGCCCGATAACCTTTAAATGAGCCGAAAGCTCGAAATTTTTGTCAGGAATAACGGGAAGTGTGGTTGACCCATCGTGAGCGAGGAACAGGCAAGCAAGGTCCGCGGCGCCGGGATGCTCAAGGAGCCCCGCCCGGTGGGCCCCACCGGCAAACCACTCTCGGAATTCCCCGTACCCGCCGCCCTGCCGTCCCACGGCCCGGCACGCGTCATCGCCATGGTGAACCAGAAGGGCGGGGTGGGCAAAACCACCTCGACCATCAACCTGGCCGCGGCGCTCGCCGAGTACGGCCGCAAGGTGCTGCTGGTGGACTTCGACCCGCAGGGCGCGTTGTCCGCGGGCTTCGGCACCAACCCGCATGAAATGGACGTCACCGTCTACA
This sequence comes from Arthrobacter sp. AG1021, assembly GCF_003633665.1. Lineage (NCBI taxonomy): Bacteria > Bacillati > Actinomycetota > Actinomycetes > Micrococcales > Micrococcaceae > Arthrobacter > Arthrobacter sp. AG1021. The sequence continues at coordinate 25,146 of NZ_RBLB01000008.1, forward strand.
ACGTGCTGATGGACCGCAATGTGACGATCACCGACGCGATCCGCCAGACCGATGTGGAGAACATCGACCTGCTCCCGGCGAACATCGACCTGTCCGCCGCCGAGGTGCAGCTGGTCAACGAGGTCGCCCGCGAGCAGGTGCTCGAACGCGCGCTGCGCCACGTGATCGACGACTACGACGTGGTGCTCATCGACTGCCAGCCATCCCTCGGCCTGCTGACCATCAACGCGCTGACCGCCGCCCACGGCGTGATCATCCCGCTGACCGCCGAATTCTTCGCACTGCGCGCCGTGGCCCTGCTGATGGAAACCATCGACAAGGTCAAGGACCGCCTGAACCAGGTGCTGGAACTCGACGGCGTGCTGGCCACCATGTACGACGCCCGCACCCTGCACAGCCGCGAGGTCATCACCCGCCTGGATGAGGCTTTCGGCGACAAGCTCTTCGAAACCGTCATCAAGCGCACCATCAAGTTCGCCGACGCGAACGTGGCCGCAGAGCCGATCACCTCCTACGCCGCCAACCACCCCGGCGCGGAGGCCTACCGCAACCTGGCCCGCGAGCTGATCTGGCGTGGTGGTGCCCCGTAATGAGCACCATGCTCAGCGAGGACCAACGCGAACAAACCGCCACCGGCACCCCCGACGAAAGCCCCGACACGGGCCAGGGGGAATCGGCTGGCGGTTTTCGCCTTGCCCTGGCAAATTTCAACGGGCCCTTTGACGTCCTGCTGCACCTGATCACCAAACGCGAACTGGACATCACCGAGGTGGCGCTCGCCGAAGTGACGGACGAATTCATCGCCTACCTGCGCGAGCTGCAGGACAGCAGCCGCGAAGCCGGCAGCGACGGGATGAAGATCCTGGATGAAACTACCGAATTCCTGGTCGTCGCCTCCACGCTGCTCGATCTGAAGGCCGCCCGGCTGCTGCCGCGTGGGGAAATGGCCGACGAGGAGGACTTCGAGCTGCTCGAAGCCAGGGACCTGCTGTTTGCGCGGCTGCTGCAGTACAAGGCGTTCAAGCACGCCGCCGCCTTCCTGGGGGAGCGCTACGAGTCCGAAGGCTCGCGCCGTCCGCGCGAGGTGGCGCTGGAGCCGGAATTCGCCGCGCTGCTGCCCGAGCTGATCTTCTCGATCGGCCCCGAACGCTTCGCCCAGATCGCCGCCGGCGCGCTTGCGCCGAAGCCCGAGCCGATCACCGAAGTGGGGCTCGGCCACCTGCATGGAGCGAACGTCACCATCGCCGCCGAGGCGGAGTCCATCGCGGAACTGCTGGCCGCGCACGGGGCCATGGACTTCACCGCGCTGGTCGCCGACGCCGCCAAGCATCTGGTGGTCGTGGTGCGTTTTCTGGCATTGTTGGAGATGTTCAGGCAAAAGGTCATCAGCTTCGAGCAGCTGGACCCGCTCGGCCCGCTGCAGATCAGCCTGGCCGGGGAGTCTGACTTCGACGCCGACGCGGTGCAGGACGACTACGAGGGGAGTGGTGAGGCGGATCATGAGTGAGATTGCACCCATTGACCAGCTTCCCGGAGGCCTGGAATCGGGGCTCGAAGCGGTGCTGATGGTCGCAGATACCCCCGTATCCTCGGCGCGTTTGGCCGAAATCTTCGAGGTGCCGGTACCCCGGATCGCTGCCGCCTTGGAGAACCTGGCGAACGAGTATGATAGTAAGGATCGCCCGCGCGGATTTGAACTGCGACGCGTCGCCTCCGGGTGGCGCTTCTATTCGCGGGCCGATTATGCCGATTTCGTCTCCAGTTATGTGCTCGACGGGCAAACAGCACGCCTGTCACAGGCCGCCCTAGAAACCCTGGCTGTCATCGCTTACCGACAGCCGGTCTCGCGTGGACGTATTTCGGCGATTCGAGGTGTCAACGTCGATTCGGTGGTGCGCACACTGCTCACCCGCGGATTGATCACGGAGTATCCGGAGATGGGCGATGGTGGAGCGACGCTCTACCAAACGACCGAATACTTCCTGGAACGACTGGGACTGGGCTCGCTCCAGGAGCTGCCCGCGCTGTCCCCGTATCTGCCCGGGGTGGCCGATCTCGAATCGCTGGATTCGGCAACCTACGACGACTAGGCAATGCAGCTGTGCAGCATTGCCCGACAGGACCAACGACGCCTGGGCCCACCGGCCGCAGGCGCGCGAATACGTAACAGCAAGGGACAAGTCTTAGCATGAGCAGGGGATCCTCCTCCGGCCGCAACCCACGCGGCAACAATTCAAACTTCGGCAAGCCAGCCGGTTCCCGTTCGGGACAGGGCGGCAAGCCCGGCGCCGGCGGCAAGTCCTTCGGCAAGACCGGTGGACGCCCGGGCTCCGGCCCGGCCAAGCCCTACGGCAAGCCGGCCGACTCCAAGCCCTACGGCAAGTCCGCGGGCGCCAAGTCCGGCGGATCCAAGCAGGCCGGCGGCTCGGCCAAGCGCAACACCTCGGCGGCGCGCAAGAACTCCGAGCGCGCCTTCTCCAAGGAGCGCTTCGGCAACTCGGTGCCGACCAACTACGCCCGCCCGACCCAGCGCGCCCGCGCCCAGGCCCGCGCCGAGAGCCAGGCCGCCCGCGCCCAGTACGGCGAGTTGATGGACGGCGTGCGCCTGCAGAAGGCCATGGCCAACGCCGGGGTCGCTTCGCGCCGCGTCTGCGAGGAGATGATCCTCGAAGGCCGCGTGGAGGTCAACGGCAACCTGGTCGTCGAGCTGGGCACCCGCATTGACCCGGCGAAGGACTCCATCCACGTGGACGGCATGCGCATCCAGCTGAACAAGGCCGCCCGCTACTACGTCTTCAACAAGCCCAAGCACGTCATGTGCACCATGGACGACCCCGAGGGCCGCCGCACCATTGCGGACTACTTCAAGAACGAGCACCTCTCCCAGCGCCTGTTCCACGTCGGCCGCCTGGACTACAAGACCGAGGGCCTGCTCATCCTGACCAACGACGGGGAGCTGGCCAACCGCCTGCAGCACCCGAAGTACGAGGTCCCCAAGACCTACCTGGTGCAGGTCCCCGGCCCGCTGCCGCGCTCCGTGGGCAAGCAGCTGCGCGACGGCGTCAAGCTGGAGGACGGCTGGATCAAGGTCGACGACTTCAAGCTGATCGACCAGTCCCCGAAGCACGTGATGGTGGAAGTGACCCTGCACTCGGGCCGCAACCGCATCGTGCGCCGCATGTTCGACGCCGTGGGCCATCCGGTCGAGCGCCTGGTGCGCGTGGCCATCGGCCCGATCCAGCTCGGCGACCAGAAGCAGGGCGTCATCCGCTCCCTGGGCAACCAGGAAGTCGGCCACCTGATGAAAATGGTGGGGATGTAGCCCATGGCCACCTCACACCTCGCCGGGCCGGTGCTGGTCATCGGCACCGGACTGCTGGGCACCTCCGTGGGACTGGGGCTGCGCGCCAAGGGCGTGAGCGTCTACCTGCAGGACATTTCGCCGACCGCCCAGGGCGTGGCCCAGGACATCGGCGCCGGCGTGGTGCTGCACGGGGAGAAGATCGCCCCGGAGCTCGTGGTCATCGGCGCCCCGCCGGACGTCACCGCCCGTCTGGTCGGCGACGCCCTGCTGGCCTACCCGAACGCCACCGTGGTGGACATCGCCAGCGTCAAGGGCTCGATCCTGGACGCGGTGCTTGCCGACGAGCGGCTGGGCGAGGCGGAAACCTCGCGCTACGTGGGTACCCACCCGATGGCCGGACGCGAGAAGTCGGGCCCGGCCGCCGCCCGCGGCGAGCTGTTCACCGCCATGCCGTGGGTCATCTGCGCACACCAGAACGCGCAGCCGGACCGCGTCATTGCCGCCGAATCGCTGGCCATCGACCTGGGCGCGACCATGCACCGCATGTCGGTGACCGAGCACGACGAGTCGGTGGCGCTGATCAGCCACTTCCCGCAGGCCGCCAGTTCGATGATCGCCTCCCGGCTGCTGAACGCCGAGGGCCACCAGCTGGCCCTGGCCGGCAATGGGCTGCGCGACACCACGCGCATCGCCGCCAGCGACGAGAAGCTGTGGATCCAGATCTTCGCGCACAACTCCAAGGCGCTGATCCCGATCCTGACCGGCATGAAGGAAGACCTGGACCGGCTGATCAACACCCTGCAGCACCCGGAGGAACCCGGCGCGCTGCTTGACCTCTCGCAGCTGATGACCGAGGGCAACGCCGGCCGCGCCCGCATCCCGGGCAAGCACGGCGCCCCGCCGCAGGCCTTCGCCCTGGTCACCGTGGTCGTGGATGACAAGCCCGGGCAGATCGCCGCGCTGCTGGCGCAGATCGGCGAGGCCGGGATCAACATCGAGGACCTGCGCATGGAGCACTCCGCGGGCCATCAGGTCGGACTGGTGGACGTCTCGGTGCTGCCGGGGCGCCGAGACGAACTGATAAACGCATTGATTTTCAACGGATGGAAGGTTGCCCAGTGAGCATCGAGAACAACCAGGACCTCGCGGACGCCAAGCTCGTCGTCGCCATCGACGGACCCAGCGGTTCGGGCAAGTCCTCGGTGTCCAAGGCAGTGGCCCGCAAGCTGGGCGCTGCCTACCTTGACACCGGAGCGATGTACCGGGCGATCACCTACTCGGTGCTCGCCGACGGCACCGACCTGGCCGACGCCGCCGCCGTGGCCCAGGCAGTGCGCGACGCCAAGCTGAGCATCTCGGTGGACCCGGACGCCGAACTGGTGGTCATCGGGGACACCGACGTGACCGCCGCCATCCGCGAACCGCGCATCTCCGAGCAGGTCTCCACGGTTGCCACCAACTTGGAGGCCCGCGCCGAACTGGTGCGCCGCCAGCAGGAGATTATCGCTGCGAACACCCGCATCGTGGCCGAGGGCCGCGACATCACCACCGTGGTCGCCCCCCACGCCCACGCCCGCATCCTGCTCACCGCGTCCGAGGAGGCGCGCCTGCGCCGCCGCGGACTGCAGCTGGGCGGCACCCAGAACGACGCGCAGCTGGCTACCCAGGTGCTGGCGCGCGACGCCAAGGACTCGACCGTGGTGAACTTCACCCAGGCCGCGGACGGCGTGATGACCGTGGATTCCTCGGACCTGGATTTCGAACAGACCATTGCCGCCGTGCTCGACGCCGTCGAGACCGCCACCACCAACTAGCCACGAGCTGGTGCCCATCCTCGGCGAGAGCCGATGAAGATTACCGATCGCTGTGAAGGGAAAATCATGAGCGAGAACAACTCCACCCACGACGAGGAATACATCCCCGTTGGAGACGACGATATCGCCGAGCGCCTTGCCGAACTGAGCGAAGAAGACGCCGCGATTCGCACCCAGGCCCTGCTTTCGGGCCTGGACGACTACGACCTGGACGACGAGGACGCCGCGTTGCTCGCGGGCCTGGACGAGGACGACGAGGATGAGAAGGACGTTGTCATCCCGCCGGTGCTCGCCGTCATCGGGCGCCCCAACGTGGGCAAGTCCACCCTGGTCAATCGCATTATCGGCCGCCGCGAAGCGGTCGTCGAAGACACCCCGGGCGTGACCCGCGACCGCGTGTCCTACTCCGCCGAGTGGATGGGACGCCCGTTCACCATTGTGGACACCGGTGGCTGGGAGCACGATGCCAAGGGCATCCACGCCTCCGTGGCCGAGCAGGCCGAGATCGCCGCCGACGTGGCCGACGCCATCATGTTTGTGGTCGACTCACATGTGGGGGCCACCGCCACCGACGAGGCAGTGGTGAAGATGCTGCGCCGCAAGGGCAAGCCGGTCTTCCTCGTGGCCAACAAGGTCGACGACTTCAACCAGGAAGCCGAGGCCGCAGTGCTCTGGGGCCTGGGCTTCGGCCAGCCGTGGCCGGTTTCCGCGCTGCACGGCCGCGGCACCGCAGACCTGCTGGACGCGGTCATGGAGAAGCTGCCCACCCACTCGGCCTACGGGGGAGTCATCCCCTCCGGCGGCCCGCGCCGCATCGCGCTGATCGGCCGCCCGAACGTGGGCAAGAGCTCGCTGCTGAACAAGCTCGCAGGCTCCGAGCGCGTGGTGGTCGACGACTACGCGGGCACCACCCGCGACCCGGTGGACGAACTGGTCGAACTGGGCGGGGAAGTCTGGCGCTTCGTGGACACCGCGGGCATCCGCCGCCGTCAGCACATGGCCGTCGGCTCGGACTACTACGCCTCGCTGCGCACCCAGTCGGCCCTGGAGAAGGCCGAGGTCGCCGTGGTGCTGCTGGCCGCGAACGAAACCGTGTCCGAGCAGGACGTGCGCATCATCCAGCTGGCCATCGAGGCCGGCCGCGCGCTGGTGGTGGTCTTCAACAAGTGGGACGAGGTGGATGAGGACCGCCGCTACTACCTGGAGCAGGAAATCGACCGCGACCTGGCCCACATCCACTGGGCGCCGCGGGTGAACATGTCGGCCAAGACCGGCTGGCACAAGGACAAGATGATCCCGGCGCTGCACACCGCGCTGGAATCCTGGGACAAGCGCATCCCGACCGGCAAGCTCAACGCCTTCCTGGGCGAGCTCGTCGCGGCCCACCCGCACCCGGTGCGCGGCGGCAAGCAGCCACGCATCCTGTTCGGCACCCAGGCCTCGGCCCGCCCGCCGAAGTTCGTGCTGTTCACCACCGGATTCCTGGATCCGGGCTACCGCCGCTTCATCACCCGCCGCCTGCGTGAGACCTTCGGTTTCGACGGCAGCCCGATCGAAGTATCGATGCGAATCCGCGAACGCCGCGGCCGCAACAGGTAACGGTTCGAAAAGTCCACCCGACTTGGTGTAGGCTTATCTAGGAGCTTTTCGCAGACGGCACCCTTGGTTCTCACGACTTGGGGATAACGGCTGCGAAGGCATCGGGCTATGGCGCAGCTTGGTAGCGCGCCTGACTGGGGGTCAGGAGGTCGCAAGTTCAAATCTTGTTAGCCCGACCAGCGGATCAACCCCGGCGAGATTCTCGCCGGGGTTTTTCATGCCCGAAAACCGCCCGCCGAGCAAGGGAAAAACGATGCGCCGCAGATTCATCCAGGTCGACGTGTTCAGCCGAGACCCGTACAAGGGCAACCCGCTGGGGGTCGTGCTGGACGGCGAAGGGCTGGACACCGCGCAGATGCAGGACTACTCCAGCTGGTCCAACCTCTCCGAGGTCACCTTCGTGCTGCCGCCCAGCGACGGGCGCGCGGATTTCCGTTTCAGGATCTTCGCCGGCGAGCAGGAGTTCCCCTTCGCCGGCCACCCCACCCTGGGCACGGTGAAAGCCTGGCTGGCCGCCGGCGGGAGACCGCAAAACGCTGCCGAGGTGATCGCCGAATGCCAGGCGGGCCCGGTTCCCGTGCGGGTGCAGGACGAGCTGCTGTTCTTCCAGAGCCCTGCGTTGCTGCGCTCCGAGGCGCTGGAGGAGGCAGAAGTCCGGAAGATCAGCGAGATCCTGGGCATTGACGCCGGGGCGATCACCGCCGCCTTCTGGGCAGACAACGGTCCGGGGTGGCGCGCGGTGCTGTTGGAGGACGCCGACGCGGTGCTGGCGCTGGCGCCGGATGCGTCGCGCCGTCCCGGCATGTGGAAGATCGGGGTGCTGGGACCGCTGGAGTCCGGTGGCTTCGAGGTCCGCGCGCTGAAATTCGCCGACGGCGTCTTGCGCGAAGACCCGGTCACCGGCAGCCTGAACGCCGCCGCGGCCGAGTGGCTCGTCGCGCACCAGCTGGCCGAAGCCCCGTTCTGCAACCGCCAGGGCACCGTGCTGGGCCGTCGCGGACTGGTTCGATTCCAGCAGGAGGACGGAGCCTTGTGGACCGGAGGCGCAACCCACGTGCTGATCGACGGCCATATAGAGCTCTGAGCACCGCGGCGGCAGTCCTGCCGGATTCAGGCCTGGCTGGTGTCAAGCTCCTCGGTTCTGGCCACCACGCTCACTTCGGTACCCAGCACGGACACCGTCACGGACTTCAGCGACGGATCGCCAAACTCTTCCAGCAGCCGCAGCGCGAAGTATTTCAGATCCCGATCCGTGGTGGGTTCCGAGCCGTTCACACTCAGTTCCAGCTCGCCGGGCTTCGAGGCTCCCCAGCTGACGATCTGGCGTTCGGCGGTCCCCGGCATCCACAGCTGCACCGAGGAATCATCGCGCAGCCAATAGGCTTCCATCAGCTGGTCCGCCCAGCGTTGGCTCTCAACGGCTTCGCCGCGTTTCCGCTCCAGCTCGGTCTGCTCTTTGGGGGATACCGCCGGGGCCGTGGGCGAACTCGGCTCGAACTCCAGCGGCGCGCAACCAACCAGGGCGCAGACGAGCAGCAGGACGCTGGGAACTGCGAGCCTGCGCATTGAACCTCCTGGATTGCCGCACTCTGAATTCTAGTTGCCGCACGGTCTCATTGCCCGCACCAGCGGCTGAGAGTAGGCTGAATCCATGGGTACGTTGCATCATTAAGACTGCCGCCGCGTTGAGCCGTGCTCCGCGATGGACAGTTCCGATCCGCCGCAGGTCACCTGCGGCGCCCTTGAACGTACCGGTTCCGCCTGATTCGCGGGCCGCCAGCAGATGACGGATGGCCATGACCCGACAACACGACCCCTCGAATATCCCTGCGGCTGAGCAGGCCGCGGTGCCCTCAGCGGAATTCACCTGCCAACTTCTGGACCTGAGCGTGAGCTTCGGCGACCGCGACGTCCTGGAAAACATCGACTTGGCGATCGGACCGGCCGATCGGATCGCGGTGCTCGGCGACAACGGCTCGGGAAAATCAACGCTCCTGCGTGTATTGGCAGGCACGCTTGCGCCTGACCGCGGCGAGCGGCGCGCCACCGTGCCCGGCGCCATCGCCTACGCCGCGCAGAATCCGCAATTCCCCGGCACCGCCAGCATCGCCGAGGTCACCGACTCTTACCATCACCGGCTGCGGCAGCTGGAAGAACTGATCGGCGCCATCGGGGCCCGGCTCGCGCAAGCCGAAGACGCCGAGGCTGACCGGCTGCTGGCCCAGCTCCAGCTGGTGACCGACCTGTACGAGGCGGCCGACGGATACTCCGTCGGTCCGCGGCTGGACAGTTCGTTGCAGCAGCTCGGGCTCGGAGGCATTCCCCGCGGGACGCCGGTTGGCACGTTGTCCGGGGGCCAGCGCTCGCGGTTGGCGCTGGCCTGCGTGCTCAGCTCCGGTGCGCAACTGCTGCTGCTCGACGAACCCACCAACGACCTCGATGACACCGCGCTGCACTGGCTGGAAACCACGCTCCGGCGGCACCGCGGCGCACTGGTGCTCGTCAGCCACGACCGAGTCTTCCTGGAGCGTTTCGCCCGGCGCATCATCCTGGTCGAAAACCGCGGCCTGACAGCCTACGGCGACGGCTACCGGGGATTCCTGCGGGCCAAGGCCGCCGAACAGGCCGCCGCCATCGCCGCCTTCGACAGCTGGCGCGACGAGCTTGAACGCTCCGAAACCCTGGTCGCGAAGAACGCCGCACGCGTGGCGGCCATCCCGCGAAAACAGGACAAAGCTGGTTTTGGGCACGGCTCCTTCAGGCTGCGCAGCAGGGACCACGGATCAACCAGCAGGATTCGGCAGGCAAAATCCCGGATTGAAGAACTTGCGTCAAACCCCGCGCCCAGGCCGGCGGAACAGCTCGAATTCAGGATGCCGCACGGCGGCGACACCCCCGAAAAACCACGGCAGCCGTTGCTGCACTCCACCGGTGCGGCGCGGCTGGGAGTCCCGCGGCTCGTTCTTGGCGACATGACGCTGGCCGCGGGGGATCGCTGGCTTGTGGGCGGACCCAACGGCGCCGGCAAAACCACGCTGCTGAAGGTGCTGGCCGGAGAGCTTCCCGTAGAGCGAGGCCTGGTCAGCCGTCGGGAAGGGCTGCGCATCGGATGGCTGCGGCAGGAACTCGGCAAGCTGCCCGGGGAAACCGTGATCGAGGCGTTCGCGGCCGCGCTGGGGATCTACCAGGACGAGGCGGTGTCGCGGATTTTCACGCTCGGGCTCTTTGCCCCGCGCGATCTCTTTGTGCACCCCAGGGCGCTGCCAGCCGGACAACGCCGCCGGCTCGAACTGGCCATCGCGGTCAGCCGGGAAGCGGACCTGCTGCTGTTGGACGAGCCGACCAACCACCTTTCTCCGGACCTGGTCGAGCAGTTGGAAGATGCGGTGGCGGATTATCCCGGAGCCGTTGTCACAGTGACCCACGACCGACGCTGGAGGGAAAAGCAAGGTGTGCATCGCGGGGTCCGGCTCCTTGAAGTCAAACAGGGACGGGTGCGCTTCGACCGATGAACCGCTGGCGCCTGCATGGCGCCCGCCTTTTGTGAAGTGTCTTGTTGTGCCTTGGTTCACGCCTCGGCTACAGTTGTAGTGCGATATGAGAACGTGGCGTTCGATTATTGAACATAAGATTTGCTCGACTCAGCTGAATGGGGAGAAACAGTGCAGTTTCATCACAATGGATACGTCTCGGAAGATCCGCGCATCAAGCCTGCGGAGGGGACCGGGGTCGATCGTCCCATCGACCTGCCCGACCCCATGGACGTGCTCATTGTGGGTGCAGGCCCGGCCGGCATCATCACCGCAGCCCAGCTCTCCCAGTTCCCGGACGTGCACACCCGCATCATCGACCGCCGTCCGCACCGCCTGCAGATCGGCCAGGCCGACGGCATCCAGTCGCGCACAGTAGAGACGTTCCAGGCCTTCGGCTTCGCTGAGAGCATCACCGCCGAAGCCTACCGCATCACCGAAACCACCTTCTGGAACCCGGACCCGCAGAACCCAAAGCACATCATCCGCACCGACCGCACCCCGGACGACGCGAGCGGTGTCAGCGAATTCCCCCACCTGGTGGTGAACCAGGCTCGCGTCATCGACTACTTCGCCGACTTCGCCCGGAACTCATCCGCGCGCATCGAACCGGACTACGGCTGGGACTTCGAGACCCTGGTGATTGAAGACGAGGGGGAGTACCCGGTCAAGGTCACCGTCACCGGAACCGGAGAGAACAACCTCGGGCAAAGCCGCGAGGTCCGCGCCAAGTACGTGGTCGGTGCGGATGGCGCCCGCAGCGGGGTGCGCCGTTCCATCGGCGCGACCTTGTCGGGCGACAAGGCGAATCACGCGTGGGGCGTCATGGACACCTTGGCCCTGACCGATTTCCCGGACGTGCGCACCAAGTCGGCCATTCATTCGAGCAACGGGTCGATCCTGCTGATCCCGCGCGAGGGCGGCCAGCTGTTCCGCCTCTACGTCGACCTGGGCGAGGTAGCGGAAGACGACAACGGAAAGGTGCGGCAGACCTCGCTGGATGAGATCATCCAGCGTGCGCAGGCGATTCTGCAGCCCTACACGCTGGACGTGAAGAACGTTGCCTGGCACAGCGTTTACGAGGTCGGCCACCGGCTCACCGACCGCTTCGACGATGTGCCGCTGGAGGAGATCGGAATGCGGGATCCCCGGGTCTTCATTGCCGGCGACGCCTGCCACACGCACTCGGCCAAGGCGGGCCAAGGCATGAACGTGTCCATGCAGGACGGCTTCAACCTGGCCTGGAAACTGGGCTACGTGCTCAGCGGACGGTCCCCGCAAAGCTTGCTGGCCACGTATTCCGCCGAGCGCAAGGTCATCGCCAAGGACCTGATCGATTTCGACAAGAAGTGGTCCTCGCTGATGGCCGCGAAGCCCGAGGAGCTCGAAGGCGAGGAAGGCGTCGCCGAATTCTACGTCCGCACCGCTGAATTCCCGGCCGGCTTCATGACCGAATACCAGCCGTCGGAGCTGACTGCCGTGAACGAGTTCCAGCACCTGGCCACGGGATTCCCGGTGGGCAAGCGCTTCAAGTCGGCCGAGGTCATGCGGCTTGGTGACAACAACCCGGTGCACCTGGGCCACCACCACCGCGCCGACGGCCGCTACCGCATCTACGTCTTCGCCGACCAGGCGGCGGCCGGTGCCGTATCAGCCGTGGCGAAACTGTCGGACTGGCTGCTGGACTCGGAGGATTCGCCCTTGCGACGCTTCACTCCGGCCGGCGCCGACATAGATTCGATTTTCGACGTCAAGGTCATCTACCGCCAGGACTACACCACCATCAACCTCAATGACGCGCCAGCGGTCTTCCGCCCGCACTGCGGCCAGTTCGGCCTGATGGACTACCAGAAGGTGTACACGGCGCTGGAAGGCAACAGCATCTTCGCCCAGCGCGGCATCGCCGACGAGGGAGCCATCGTGATCGTGCGACCCGACATGTACGTGGCCAACATCCTGCCGCTGCAGGCAACCGACCAGCTGCGCGACTTCTTCACCCCTGTGCTGCGCGAACAGCGCTAGGTCAGAAGCGGGCCAGCGGGTGCCTCAGGGCTCCCGAGGGCCCGCTTCGGAATTTTTACTCCCGGCCGGGAGTTGATTCTTGACGAAGGCTATCCATCAAGGGGAAACATGAGCCAGGAATTTTCGTTCAACCTGCAGAACGTCGTCGAATCGGACATGGCCTGCGTCGACGGCGTGTGCTTTGTACCCGCTGCTACGACTGGAGCTGCGGAAGAAGATAGTCCCGCAGCACCACCGCGTGATTGACCTCTTCGTTTTTCGCTCCGTAAACAAACGTCACCGTCGGGTGCTGCGCTAGCAGCTCCAGGAATTCGTCCACCGCAGGATTCTGGTTCAGCTCCTGCCGGTAGTGTTCGGCGAACTCGGAGAACCGCTCAGGGTCGTGGTGCCAAGCCTTGCGCAGCTCCGAGCTCGGAGTCACCGCCTTGGCCCATTTCTCGATTTCCAGTTGCTGCTTGGTCAAACCACGAGGCCAGAGGCGATCCACCAGAATCCGGTAGCCATCTGAATCCGAAGGATCCGCATAGGCACGCTTCAGGAGAATCCTGGTCATGACGCTCACCCTTTCACTACGCACCACGGGGCTCGCGGATGTTTTGGACCCCGAACCATCTCCAATACTTGCATGATCCCACGAATGAGCATGGGCGGAGCTGGAAATATCGGCTTTTCTGTTATCGCCGACCTCTTGAGTAGGCTAATCTGGAAATAGTTTGGTAGAGCGTATCGAACTAATGTTGATTCAAGGTCGTCTTGCACGAACTTAACGCAGAACTTCTGGAGGACCACAAATGTCGGAAAATGGGCCGGTAACCCCGCACAACGAGTCTGCGTCCGAGACGACCAATATTTCGCTTCCCTCGTTCCAGAGCTCCTCCGAGCCTGCCGTCATCTACACGCTGAGCGAGGATGAAAAGCGCGCCGTCGCCGCGCTCCCGTCCGGCTCCGCACTGCTGGTAGCCCACACCGGACCGAACAAGGGCGCCCGCTTCCTGCTGGACACCGACGAAAGCATCGCCGGCCGCCACCCGAACGCTGACATCTTCCTTGACGACGTCACGGTCTCGCGCCGCCACGCCAAGTTCACCCGCACCGAGAAGGGCTTCACGCTGACCGATATCGGTTCGCTGAACGGCACCTACATCAACGGCGACCGCATCGACTCCATTACCCTGACCAACGGTGTCCAGGTTCAGATCGGGAAGTTCCGACTCAATTTCTACCAAAGCGTGCCCAACCTTTAAACTGGTTCAGTTAGAGGTCTTGTTGCCTGCATCGATCGCGCCGGCAACCACGTAATCACCGAGGTGTTAGTTCTTTGCCGATGTTCAATGCAGCCAGTAGCCCACGACTCGAGGCGATCCGTCACGAGGGCGTGCGGCAGGCTGCGCTCAACATCGGCGAGGTGCTGGCCGAGCTCAAGGATGAATTTCCGCGGGTCACCGCCTCGAAGATCCGCTTCCTCGAAGACAAGGGCCTGATCATCCCGCAGCGCACCTCGGCGGGCTACCGCAAGTACAGCGCTAGCGATGTCAGCAGGCTGCGCTTCATCCTGTCCGTACAGCGCGACCAGTACCTGCCATTAAAGGTCATCAAGGACCATCTGGACGCCGTGGACCGCGGCGAAGCCCCGGCAGCACTGCCAGGCGGCGCTCCGGTGGCGCCGGTCGCCGTCGGCAAGGACATGGCCGAAGCCGTGGAAAACCATTCCCGCTCGGTATCCATGGCGGAATTGCAAGGAATCACCGGTGCCAGCGAGACACTCATCCACGACCTGATGAAGTTCGGGCTGATCGAGACGCAGGGCGGGCTGTTCGATTCCAACGGCATCCGCATCACCAAGTCTGCAGTCCAGCTTTCCAACCACGGCATCGAGCCGCGCCACCTGCGCCAGTTCCGCACCGCTGCTGAACGCGAATTCTCGCTGATCGAATCGATCGTGGGCAACGAGCTACGCAAGCCCGAAGTATCCGCCAGGGCGCGGGCTGCCGAAGAAGCCCAGGAAATTTCACGCCAGTGCCTGGAGCTGCATGAAGCTCTGGTGCAGCGTGCTATTTCCCAGATCGATCGCTAAGCTGAAGTCAGCAACGAGTTTTCAACCCTCAGGGGGCTATCATGCTGGATCTGGAGTTTGCGGGAATCCGCATTCAACTGCCGGCGAATCAACCGCTGCTGCTGCTTAAGCAACACGAAAAAGAACTTTATCTGCCGCTGTGGATCGGTGCACCCGAAGCATCGGCCATCGCGATGTCGGAGCAGGGGCTGACCCCTCCGCGCCCCATGACCCACGATTTGATGATCAACGTCTTCGAAGCGCTGGGCATCACCCTGGACCGAGTTGAAATCATTTCGGTCCAGAACGCCGTCTTCGCCGCCGAACTCGTGCTCTCCAACGGCAAGCGCGTGGACTCCCGATCTTCCGACGCGGTAGCCCTGGCAGTGCGCGTGCAGTGCCCCATCAAGTGCACCGAAGAGGTCATGCAGGAAGCCGGAGTCATCATCGAAGGGGCCGCAGAAGACGAAGAAGCCCCGGAAGAGCAGATGCGCGAGTTCCGTGAATTCCTCGACAACATCGACCCGGAAGACTTCTCCTCCTAGCCCGCCAGACCGACTTTGCCGCTTGGCATCCGGACTGCTGTGCTGCGGGAGGTCGCCGGTAAATTCCGACACGCCTTAAAGTTAAACTTGAAGGTCTTTGACCCGGGTTGAATATGGCCGTACCGTCATTGCATAGGGATATTTTTCGCTCACCCGGTTTCGTGGTCGTTCATCACTCGCACCCTGCCGGACGGCGAATATTTTGACACTCGCAAACGGTACATGCTTACACGCAAGGAGCAATTGGATGGAGACAAGCCAGACAGGCCCACATCACGGGGCTCGCGGCGGCGTTCAGCGATCCAATGCCCAAGGCCTGCTCTTCACGGATGACCTGCCGCAACTGGACGAGCACGCGGGCTACCGCGGGCCAATCGTCTGCAAGGCCGCAGGAATCACCTACCGGCAGCTCGACTACTGGGCCCGCACCGGGCTCGTCGAGCCAGCCGTGAGGGGCGCCAAGGGATCGGGCAGCCATCGGCTGTATTCGTTCCGCGACATCCTAGTCCTCAAGGTCGTCAAGCGCCTGCTGGACACCGGGGTATCACTGCAGCAGATCCGCACTGCGGTCCTTCACTTGCGTGAACGCGGTGTTGAAGATCTTGCACAGATCACCCTGATGAGCGATGGTGCCTCGGTCTACGAGTGCACCAGCGCCGACGAGGTCATCGACCTCGTCCAGAAGGGGCAGGGCGTCTTCGGTATTGCGGTAGGCCGAGTTTGGCGCGAGGTTGAAGGTTCGCTGGCGCAGCTTCCCTCGGAGAACTCCGAGCAGCAAGCGCCGGAAGATGAGCTGGCAGCACGCCGCGCAGCCAAGGCGGCTCGCCAGGTCGGCTAGCAGGTGCGCCAGGCTAATAGACATTAAAGGCATGGTCCGGACTTCCCTCGGGAAGTCCGGACCATGCCTTTTTGTTTGACGTCTGGCTTCGAGCCCATTAGGAGTTCGGGAGGGCAGCCTTCTCCATGACGTCCTTGAGCAGGGCGTCGAACTGCGTGAGCATCGGTGCGGTGGTCTTGGAAGGCCATTGATGCACCGAGTACGCTGCACCCTGGATCTGCTGCCATTCCGGGTGTTCGGGGATTTCAGGCTTGACCATGGAATCGCCGAACATCTGGCGCATTTCAGACAGGCGGAAGGTGTGCTCGGCGGAGTCCTTGCGCACACGGTTGGCGACAACGCTCACGGGGCCCAGCGACGGGGCGAACTCGCGGCGGAACAGTTCCAGGGCACGCTGGGTGCGTTCGGTTCCGGCAACGGAGAACAGGCTCGGTTCGGCTACGAGGACCAGCTGATCCGAAGCGCTCCATGCCATGCGGGTCAAGCCGTTCAGCGATGGCGGGCAGTCAATGAGGACCAGCTGGTAGCCGCTAGTGCGGCTGAGCAGCTGGGTGAGGCGTCGAAGATCCCTGGTTCGCAGGTCCGGTCGGTCGTAGATCCCAGTGAACGCGTCACCCACCGCAACGTCCAGAACTGGAATGCGGGTACGGGACTTCTTTTCAGCGGCCTTCGACTGCCAGGCGGACGCAACCACGTTGTCCTGCAGCCGCACGCGCCGGGCGTTCTTCAGCATCTGCCCGATAGGCTGCTTACCGTTGGCGCGCACACCAAGACCGGTGCTTGCGTCTGCATGCGGGTCGAGATCGATTACGAGGGTCGGAATCCCTGCGGCCAGTGCTGCCGAAGCCAAACCGAGTGTTACGGAGGTCTTTCCTACACCACCCTTGAGGCTGCTGATGCTCACTACGTGCACGGACCAGACCACGCCTTTCGCTGTTCGATTCTTGAACGTCCCGCCGAATATTTTAGTCTCTCCTCATCATAGTGTGCCCGGCGTGGATTCCCCGACTTTGCAACGGTCGATTTCGAGGTTTGACATAACTTAGTGATTAAAACTTCAGCACCGGTCAATATTTCCTATGGTCAGACCACAGGGAGAAATGTTTGGGTGATCTAGGCCTCGTCCGTGTAGGGTGATTGAAGAACGTGCTCGAACGAGCATTTTTGAGAGACCCGACACACCGGTCTCGGGCCATCGAAGTTCCGGGAGTTGCCTTCCGAAACGCGGCCCGGACCCATGTGTGCTGATTCGATGTAGGGACACTATGTTTGAAAAAATCTTGGTCGCCAACCGCGGGGAAATCGCAATCCGCGCTTTCCGTGCCGGCTACGAACTAGGCGCAAAAACCGTTGCAGTCTACCCGCACGAAGACCGCAACTCCGTTCACCGCCAGAAGGCCGACGAGGCCTACCAGATCGGCGAAGAAGGCCATCCGGTCCGCGCCTACCTGAATATTGACGAGATCATCCGCGTCGCCAAGGAAGCCGGCGCAGATGCAATTTACCCAGGCTACGGCTTCATGTCGGAAAACCCCGACCTGGCCCGCGCCGCTGCCGAGAACGGCATTAAGTTCGTTGGCCCGAAGGCCGAAATTCTTGAACTTGCAGGCAACAAGGTTGCAGCACTGAAGGCCGCCAAGGCTGCCGGCATTCCGGTGCTTGCCTCCTCCGAGCCCAGCGACGATGCTGAGCTGCTCATTGCCGAAGCTGACAAGATCGGGTTCCCGATCTTCGTCAAGGCCGTTGCAGGCGGCGGCGGACGCGGCATGCGCCGCGTCGACAAGCGCGAAGACCTGCCCGAGGCGCTGGGCGCCGCCATGCGCGAAGCCGGCACCGCCTTCGGCGACTCGACCGTCTTCCTGGAGCAGGCAGTGCTGCGCCCGCGCCACATCGAGGTGCAGATCCTGGCCGACGAGCAGGGCAACATCGTGCACCTGCACGAGCGCGACTGCTCGCTGCAGCGCCGCCACCAGAAGGTCGTGGAGATCGCGCCGGCGCCGAACCTGGATGAGAGCATCCGCCAGGCGCTGTTCCGCGACGCCGTGAAGTTCGCCGAGGCCCTGGGCTACCAGAACGCCGGCACCGTCGAGTTCCTGGTCGACACCGTGGGCGAGCGAGCCGGGCAGCACGTGTTCATCGAGATGAACCCTCGCATCCAGGTGGAGCACACCGTTACCGAGGAAGTCACCGACATCGACCTGGTGCAGGCGCAGATGCGCATCGCCTCGGGTGAATCGCTGGCCGATCTGGGCATCTCCCAGGACTCCATCCAGGTCCGCGGCTGGGCCCTGCAGTCCCGCATCACTACGGAGGATCCGGCCAACGGCTTCCGCCCGGACGTCGGAACCATCACCGTGTACCGCTCCGCCGGCGGTTCGGGCGTGCGCCTGGACGGCGGCACCATCTACACCGGCGCCGAGGTCTCCCCGCACTTCGACTCGATGCTGGTGAAGCTGACCTGCCGCGGCCGCGACTACGCCACCGCCGTGGCCCGCGCCCGCCGCGCACTGGCCGAATTCCGCGTCCGCGGCGTGGCCACCAACATCCCGTTCATCCAGAACGTGCTCAACGACCCGCAGTTCATCGCCGGCGACGTCGCCACCGACTTCATCGACTCGCGCCCGGACCTGCTGACCGGCAACGAGTCCCAGGACCGCGGCACCAAGGCGCTGAACTACCTGGCGCACGTGACCGTGAACCAGCCCAACGGGGCGCGCATCGAAGGCATCGACCCGCGCAAGAAGCTGCCGACCTTCCCGGGCGACAAGTCCGACGAGCCGGAGCGCTCGCCGTTCGACGGCCCGTCGAAGACCGCGCACCCGGCCGACGGCTGGCGCCAGAAGCTGCTGGAGCTGGGTCCGGAAGGGTTCGCCAAGGCGCTTCGCGAGTCCACCGCCGTGGGCATCACCGACACCACGTTCCGCGACGCGCACCAGTCGCTGCTGGCCACCCGCGTGCGTACCCGGGACCTGCTGGCCGCCGCGCCCGCCTACGCGCACACCGTGCCGCAGCTGTTCTCCATGGAGGTCTGGGGCGGTGCGACCTACGACGTGTCGCTGCGCTTCCTGGGCGAGGATCCGTGGAAGCGCCTTGAGCTGCTGCGCGCCGAGCTGCCGAACATCCCGCTGCAGATGCTGCTGCGCGGCCGCAACACCGTGGGCTACACCCCGTACCCGACCGAGGTGACCGACGCCTTCGTGAAGGAGGCCGCCGCCGCGGGCATCGACATCTTCCGCATCTTCGACGCGCTGAACGACGTGTCCCAGATGGCCCCGGCCATCAAGGCAGTGCGCGAGACCGGCACCGCGGTCGCGGAGGTGGCCCTGTGCTACACCGGCAACCTGCTGGATGCCAACGAGAAGCTCTACACCCTGGACTACTACCTGGACCTGGCGCAGCAGATCGTCGACGCCGGAGCCCACATCATCGCGATCAAGGACATGGCAGGCCTGCTGCGCCCGGCCGCGGCGGCCAAGCTGGTCACCGCGCTGCGCGAGCGCTTCGATCTGCCGGTGCACCTGCACACCCACGACACCTCCGGCGGTCAGATGGCCACCTTGATGGCAGCCATCAACGCCGGCGTGGACGCAGTGGACGTGGCCAGCGCCGCCATGGCCGGCACCACCTCCCAGCCTTCGGCCTCCGCGCTGATTGCCGCGCTGGAGAACACCGAACGCGACCCGGGCCTGTCCCTGGACGCCGTCGCCTCGCTGGAACCGTACTGGGAAGCCGTGCGCGCCATGTACAAGCCGTTCGAGTCGGGCCTGCCGGCGCCGACCGGCCGCGTGTACCAGCACGAAATCCCCGGCGGCCAGCTCTCGAACCTGCGCCAGCAGGCCATCGCACTGGGCCTGGGCGAGCGCTTCGAGGCCATTGAATCGATGTACGCCGCAGTCAACGAAATGCTGGGCAACGTGGTCAAGGTGACCCCGTCCTCCAAGGTGGTCGGCGACCTGGCGCTGCAGCTGGTCGGCTCCGGCGTTCCGGCCGCGGACTTCGAGGCCAACCCGCAGAACTACGACATCCCGGATTCGGTCATCCAGTTCCTCTCGGGCGAGCTGGGCAACCCTCCAGGCGGCTGGCCTGAGCCGTTCCGCACCAAGGCGCTGCAGGGCCGCAACGTGAAGTCCCACGTCGAGGACCTGAGCGCAGAGGATGCCGCGGCGTTGACCAGCGACTCGGACACCATCCGCGGAACCCTGAACCGCCTGCTGTTCGCCGGCCCGACCCGCGACTTCGCGGCCTCGGTGGAGAACTACGGCGACCTGTCGGTGCTGCACACCCGCGACTACCTCTTCGGCCTGGTCCGCGGCCACGAGCACGTCATCTCGCTGGGCACCGGCGTGCGCCTGCTGGTCAAGCTGGTCTCCGTCTCGGAAGCCGACGAAAAGGGCATGCGCACCGTTGTGGTCACGCTCAACGGCCAGTCCCGCCAGATCAAGGTCCGCGACGAGTCGGTGGAATCCACCGTCAAGTCCGCACCGAAGGCCGACCCGAACAACGCCGGCCACGTGGCCGCGCCGTTCGCCGGCGCCGTGACCGTCAGCGTCCAGGTCGGCGACCTGATCGAAGCCGGCCAGTCGGTGGCGACCATCGAGGCGATGAAGATGGAAGCAGGCATCACCGCCAACGCTTCCGGCGTCGTCACCCAGATCACCCTGAACGGCACCAGCCAGGTCCAAGGCGGGGATCTGCTGGTGGTCATCGAACCGAAGTAGCATCTTAGGCAACGCGAACCTGCCGTAAACAAGCCGTGGCCCACGACGAAAGTCGTGGGCCACGGCTTGTTTATGGCACGATCATGGAGGCGGCACCCCACCCGGCGCCGGCCACGAACTACCCAGGAGGGAATATGAAAGCTGGCAGGAACACTTCCGACGGCGTCCCTGCCGCACGGCAGCAGCAGGCCAAGGAGGTCGCCGCCCTGCGCGTCGAACTGGGCGTGCTGCTGTTCACCCTGGACCCGGCCCTGCCGCTGGCGGAGCTCGCCGAGCAGCTGGCCGAGCAATTTGCCGAACTGCAGCTGCCCTCCCGAGTCGCCACCGCAGGACCGCAGCGGGTTGCCGCGGTCATGGACGGCAAGTTCACCGGAATCGACGTGCTGGTGGTGCTGGGGGACGCGAGCGCCGAGACCGAGGACCGGCTCATGGATCTGGTTGAATGGCTGCTGGCCAACGGGCGCCGCGCGCTGGCCGAGAACCTCGTCTTCGCCCAGCTGGGCCACCAGCCCAAGAACCGCCCGGCGCCGGCCTTCGCCCGTGTGGTGCTTGAGCGGCATTTCGCCGCCGAGGCACGGAAAAGCGGCCTCAGGTTTCCCTGGGCCGCTTCCTCCCGCGCATCGTGGGAGCTTGCCGGAGCCGTGCTGGACTATGCCACGGGCCTGGGTGCCGAGTAGATGTCCTCGATCAGCGCATCGTAGTCGCTGAGGACCACGGCGCGCTTGATCTTCATCGACGGGGTCAGGTGTCCGGAGGACTCGGTGAAGTCCTCGGAGACGACGCGGAACGCGCGGATGGATTCAGCCCGGCTGACCGAGGTGTTCGCCTTGTCGATGATCTTCTGGATGGCCTGCAGCACTTCGGGGTGCGTGGACAGCTCGTCCATGGACAGGTTCTTGTCCAGGTGGTGGCGTTCCAGCCAGCCCGGCACCGCCTCGGGATCCAGCGTGACCAGGGCCGAGATGAACGGGCGCCCCTCGCCGACGACGACGCACTGGGAAACCAGCGCATCGGCGCGGATCTGGTCCTCGAGCATTGCGGGGATGACGTTCTTGCCGCTGGCGGTGACGATGATTTCCTTCTTACGGCCGGTGATCTTCAAGAACCCGTCCGAATCGAGCTCGCCAATGTCTCCGGTATGCAGCCAGCCGTCGGTGAAGGTCTCGGCTTCCAGGTCGGGGCGGTTGCGGTAGCCGCGCATGACGCACACGCCCTTGGCCAGGATCTCCCCGTCCTCGGCGATGCGCACCGCGTTGCCCGGCAACGGCTTGCCCACGGTGCCGATCTTGATGCGGTCCAGGGTGTTCACGGTGACCGGGGCGGTGGTCTCGGTCAGGCCGTAGCCTTCGAGCACCGTGACGCCGATGCCATTGAAGAAGTGGCCCAGGCGCTCTCCCAGCGGCCCGCCGCCGGAAACCGCGTGGCGGATGTTGCCGCCCATGGCCCCGCGCAGCTTCTTGTAGAGCAGTGCGTCGAAGAGCTTGTGCTTCAAGTTGAGGCCCAGCGGGATCTTGCCGGCCTGTTCGGCTCGCGAGTACTTCACCGCGACATCCACGCCCGCGTGGAAGATCTTGGACTTGCCGCCATCCTCGGCCTTGAGCATAGCCGAGTTGTAGACCTTCTCGAACACGCGCGGCACGGCCAGGATGAAGTTCGGCTTGAAGGACTGCAGGTCTTCGAGCAGGTGCTTGACGTCAGGGGTGTGGCCGGTGCGGCAGCCTGCGGCCACGTTGACCACCGAAATGAAGCGCGCGAAGACGTGGGCTAGCGGCAGGAACATGATGGTGGAAGCGCCGGGATACACGGCCGACGGCAGTTCAGCCACCGCGTTCTCCGCGAGCTCGACGAAATTGGAGTGGGTCAGTTCACAGCCCTTGGGCCGTCCGGTGGTGCCCGAGGTGTAGATGATGGTCGCGATGTCCTGCAGGTTCGCCGAGGAACGTCGCTGCTCCAGCTCTTCGTCGCTGACGTCCTTGCCGTCCTCGGCCAACTGGGCCAGGCCCTCGTCGAACTGCCAGACGTGGTCCAGGCATTCGAGCTGCTCCTGGTGGGCGGCTTCGCGGACCACCGCTTCGTGGGCGGGGCTTTCCACGACCACTGCCACGGTTTCGGAATCCGCGGCGATCCAGGCGACCTGGCTAGGGGAGGAGGTCTCGTAGATCGGGACGGTGACGCAGCCCGCGTACCAGATCGCGAAGTCGACGAGCGTCCATTCGTAGCGGGTACGCGCCATCAGGGCGATGCGGTCGCCGGCCTTGATGCCGTTGGCGATGAAGCCCTTGGCGATGGCTGCGGCCTCCGCGGCGAATTGCGAGGCGGTGACGTCCTGCCAGGTGCCGCCGGGAGCCGGTTTGGAGAAGAGCGCCGGATTAGCAGCTGAATTCGCGTGGCGCAGCAGCAGGTCGGTGATGTTCGACTCTGCCGGCGAGTGGATGCGTAGCGGAGTGCTGTATTCGCGCATCTGTGTCTCATCTCCTGAACTCGGTGTGACCCGGTGGGCAATGCGGGGTAATCCGCATCACATTGTTATTACTCTACAGTAACCTAGCGTTCCTCGGGTTCAAAGTCGATCAGACCCTTGCTCCATCATCTCCCGGATCGCGTTCGGTAGGTAGCCTTCTGAGTAGGTAGATCACGCCGATGATCGACAGCGCGACCAGGCCGATGTAGACGAAGGCCGGGGCCGAGCGGAAAAAGATCACGCACAGCAGCAAGCCGATGGGCCCGCCGGCGGCCATCGTCCAGGCGAGGTTGACCATCGGGTTGCCGGAGCCCAGCGCCGCCGGCTCGTCGGGGATGAACTCCTCCTCGGTGTCCTCGACCTCGTAGTCGCGGGGGCCGGTGACCGCGCCGGGGCCGGTGGAGAACAGTTGGCGCAGCTCGGCCTGGCGCTCTGCGGCGCTCGGTTCGCGCGGGGTGCCCTGGTCCAGGGTGCGGAAATTCTCAACGAGTTCGTCCCAGCGCGGATCGTCGGCGCCGGACGGCTTATTTTCTGCAGGGTTCATGGCCTGCCCTTCGGGGAGTGCGTGGCCTGCCCGGCCAGGTGGTGGAAGAACCGGGCGGATTCCTCGAAAATCTGCGCGGCGTCGTAGTCAAGGGTCGCGACATGCTTCGAATGCAGCAGCTGGTGGTGTTCGGCCAGGGTGCCGGGGTTCAGCCCTTCGGTCAGCGCGTGCACCGAGGCGTCGGAGACCACGTTGTCCACCGTCGAACGGAACAGCTGGACCGGCGCGGTGACCAGGCCAAGCCTGCTGCGGGTCTGCGCGAACAGCTGGTAGAGCTGGTGCACCGCGGCCACCGGGGTGCGCCCGTAGGCCTTTTCGTCGGCCCCGCGTTTGGCGATGTCGTTGCTGATCGGGGCGACCGAACGCACCATACGCCGCAGGTACTTGGTATAGGGGGCCAGCGGACTGTCCACGACCAGCCCCGGATTCACCAGCGAAACCCCGGCGACGTTGCGCCGGGTAGCCAGGTGCAACGCCAGCGCGCCGCCCATCGACAGCCCCGCGACGAACACCTGCTCGTGCGTTGCTGCAAGTTCGTCGAACGACTGCTCGGTGGCCAGGATCCATTCGGAGAAATTCCGGCCGATCATGTCCTGCCAGGAGGTCTCATGGCCGGGCAGGACCGGGCACAGGGTGTCGAATCCGGCGGACTCGAGCGCCTGCGCCCACGGCAGCATGGCGGTCCTGGATCCGGTGAACCCGTGGATCAGCAGTACGGCAGGCTTCCTTGCCGGCTGGCCAGCCGCGCCCTGATGTACGTCGTGGCTCATCACGTCCCCCTTGAGGTGCTGCGTTGTACTGCATTCTTATTCGAGCGTAGTGCACAATTGAAGGGTAAGGACCCACGCCAGTCAACACCTCGACGGGCGTGTCCGCCCACGACGCCTGATGACGAGAAGAAGGAACCGCCCCATCGTGCTGTACGACTTTCTGAAACGCTTCGCGGTCAAGCCGCTGCTGCGAATCTTCTTCAAGATTGACATCCAGGGCATCAATAATATTCCCGTCGCGGGCGGCGCGATCCTTGCCTCCAACCACCTCTCGGTCAGTGATTCGGTGTTCCTGCCGGCGATGATCGAGCGGCCGGTCGTGTTCCTGGCCAAGGACGACTACTTCAACGGCAAGGGCCCCAAGGGACGGCTTGTCGCCTGGTTCTTCCGCAACATCAACCAGCTGCCGATGGACCGTTCGGGCGGCCGTGGCTCGGCCGCCTCCCTGGCCAGCGCCAATACCGCCCTGGCCGAGGGCAAGCTGCTGGGCATCTACCCCGAAGGCACCCGTTCACCCGACGGCCGGCTCTACCGGGCGAAGCTCGGCGTCGCCAAGCTGGCCCTGGAATCCCGCGTGCCGGTGATCCCGATCGCCATGATCAACACCCACAAGGTGCAGCCCATCGGCCAGCGCCTGCCGCACCCGGGCCGCATCGGCATCAAGATCGGCAAGCCGCTGGACTTCTCCCACCTCGCCGAGCAGTCAGGTGACCCGGCGGTGCTGCGCCAGGTGGCAGACGACATCCGTAAGGCCATCAACGTGCTGTCCGGGCAGAGCTACGTCGACGTCTACGCGCCGACCAAGGCCAAAAAGAAGTAGCCGGCGCCCGGGGCAGGGGAACCAGCGGGGAGCGTGCCCTGTGTTACGTCCGGTTGTTACATTGCACGCGGTGCTTTGCGCGCAAGGCACGTAGACTTGTCAAGGTGAGCGAAGAAAACCGAACCCCATTGCCCGGCTCATCCGTAGCCGGCCCCGCCACCGACCCGCAACTTGATCTGTGGCGTGATCTGCCTATTGCCCAACAGCCCACCTGGAGTGAGCACCCGGACTATAGTGCTTCCATTGCTGAACTGGGTTCGCGTCCGCCACTGGTTTTTGCCGGCGAGGTCGACGTTCTGCGTGAACGCCTGGCTCAGGCGGCCCAGGGCAAGGCCTTCCTGCTTCAGGGCGGCGACTGCGCCGAGACCTTCGCCGACGCTACCGCGGACAAGATTTCCGCCCGCGTGCGCACCATTTTGCAGATGGCCGTCGTGCTGACCTACGGCGCCTCGATGCCGGTGATCAAGATGGGCCGCATGGCCGGACAGTTCGCCAAGCCGCGTTCCTCGAACGACGAGACCCGCGACGGCGTCACCCTGCCGGCGTTCCGTGGTGACATCGTCAACGGCTACGACTTCACCCCGGAGTCCCGTGCCCACGACCCGAAGCGCCTGGTCCAGGCCTACAACACCTCCTCGGCTACGCTGAACCTGATCCGCGCGTTCACCCAGGGCGGCTTCGCCGACCTGCGCAGCGTGCATTCCTGGAACCGCGGCTTCATGGCCAATCCGGCGCACTCGGCCTATGAGCAGCTGGCTGGCGAAATCGACTCCGCCATCCGCTTCATGGACGCCTGCGGCGCCGGCTTCGAGGGCCTGACCCGTACCGAGTTCTTCGCCTCCCACGAGGCGCTGCTGCTGGACTACGAGCGTGCGCTGACCCGTACCGATTCGCGTACCGGCCTGCCGTACGACACCAGCGGGCACTTCCTGTGGATCGGTGAGCGCACCCGCCAGCTGGACCACGCCCACGTGGACTTCCTGTCCCGCGTGCGCAACCCGATCGGCGTGAAGCTCGGCCCGAACACCTCGGTCGAGGACACCCTGGCCCTGATCGAGAAGCTGGATCCGAACCGCGAGCCCGGCCGCCTGACGTTCATCACCCGCATGGGCGCCAAGAACATCCGCGAGAAGCTGCCGAACCTGGTGGAGAAGGTCACCGCCACCGGTGCGCAGGTCCTGTGGGTCACCGACCCGATGCACGGAAACACCGTCACCAGCAAGAACGGCTACAAGACCCGCAACTTCGACGACGTCATGGACGAGGTCCGCGGTTTCTTCGAGGTGCACGACTCGCTGGGTACCAACCCGGGCGGCCTGCACGTGGAGATGACCGGCGACGACGTCGCCGAGTGCCTCGGCGGCGCCGATCCGATCCGCGAAGAGGACTTCGACGAGCTCTACGAGTCGGTCTGCGATCCTCGCCTGAACCACCGCCAGTCCCTGGAAATGGCCTTCCTGGTCTCCTCGGCGCTGCAGAGCCGCGCTCGCCGCTAGGCCCGCACCGGAGAACTGAAAAGGTCTGGCCCGTCACCCCTCGCGGGGATGATGGGCCAGACCTTTTTGCGTGCACCGGCTGTTGCCTGCTAGAACGCGTAGATGCTGATTTCGCTGCCCAGCTCGATGCTCTGGTTCAGCGGCGACTGCATGCGCACCGTCTGCGAGAAGTCGCCGAGCACATGGTGCGCCTTGACGGTGAACCCTGCCTCTTCCAGCACGCGGGTCGCCTCCTCGACACCCAGCCCGATCACCGAGGGGACCTGGGCGAACTCCGGGCCCTGCGACAGGTTCACGGTCACGGAGCTTCCCACCTCGGCGGTGCCGTTCTGAGGCGACTGCGCGGCGACCAGGCCCGAAGGGACCTCGCGGGAATACACCGGATCGCCCACCTGCAGGCGCAGTCCCGCTGACTCTAGGGCCGCGGCGGCGTCGTCTTCGCTCAAGCCCTGCAGCGCCGGAACCTGCACCGGGGCCGGTCCCTTGGACACCTTCAGGGTGATGGCGTCCTTGCGCGCGGCGGTCTTGCCCG
The DNA here is from genome assembly GCF_003633665.1 of Arthrobacter sp. AG1021. Taxonomy (NCBI): domain Bacteria; kingdom Bacillati; phylum Actinomycetota; class Actinomycetes; order Micrococcales; family Micrococcaceae; genus Arthrobacter; species Arthrobacter sp. AG1021. The sequence continues at coordinate 52,192 of NZ_RBLB01000008.1, forward strand.
CGGCCGGCGAGGAGGAGATGACCTTGCCCTTCTCCACCTCTGAGGAGTATTCGCGGACCTCCTTGACCTTGGTCAGCTCGTGCTGCGCCAGCAGCTCGGTGGCCGACTGGAGGCTCTTGCCCGCTACCTGCGGGATCTCGAAGCGTTCGGGGCCCTGCGAGACGATCAGCTCGACCCCCTGGAACTTCATGATGTTCTCGCCGGTGGCCGGATGCGAGTCGACGACGCGCCCGATGGCGATCTCGTCGTCGAAGGCGGAGCCGAGCCTGACCGGGACGCCCTGCTCGGACATCTGCGAAACCGCCTGTTCCTGCAGCAGGCCGTTCAGCGACGGGATGCGGATCACCGTTCCGGGTCCGCGCCCGAAGAACCAGCCTGCGGCGGCCACCAGCGCCACGATCAGCACCCATGCCGCGATGAACCCGGTCTTCTGCGCTGCGGTCCTGGGCTTGCGTAGCCGGTGCGTGGGCACCTGGGCTTCCTTGCGCCACTGCTTCTGCGCCGCCTTGGTAGCCCGCTTCTCGCCGCGCGGGGAGCGCGCGGCCGGCTGTGGATCCTGCTCGTTGGGCTCATCGGCGCCGACGGTTTCGATGTCTGTCCGCGAGTAGGCGGCGGTGGCATCTGCTCCAGGGGAGCCTGCGCCGGCCGTTGGGGCGTGGACCACGGTGGCCTGCGCATCGCGCAGATCCAGCACCTCGGTGGCATCCGACGCGGCGATGATGGTGGTCTCTTCCTGATCGGGCTGCGCGTCCAGCGAATAGCTGTCCGCCGTGGCGCCGGTTCCCTGCAGCTGCCAACGGCGTTCGCGGGCTTCCTCGCGCTCGCGCTGCCAGTCGTCCAGGCGCTGCTGCACGGTGGTGGGCATGTGCGCCATGGAGCCAGGGGTCAGGTCCTCGATGCCACCCAGCGTGTCCGCGTCGAAGTCCAGCTGCTCTTCGCTGAGCGTCGAACGGATCTGGATGACCTCGTCCAGCAGCAGCTCGGCGTTCTGCGGCCGCTTCTCGGGGTCCTTCTCGGTGCACCACTGCACCAGCTCGTCCAGATCGGTGGCCAGCCCGGGCACGACATCCGAGGGCAGCGGCATGGGGGAGTCCAGATGGTGCTTCATCAGCGCGGCCGCATTGGTTTCCGAATACGGCAGGCGCCCGGTGAGCATTTGGTAGATCATGATGCCGACCGCATAGATGTCGCTGCGCGAATCGGCCGGTGCGCCGGAGACCAGCTCCGGGGAGACATGGGAAAGGGTGGCCACCAGCGTTGCGGACTGGGTGTGGGCGCTGGCCGCGCGGGCCAGCCCGAAGTCGGTCACCTTGACCTCGCCGGTATCCGCCAGCAGCACGTTCGCCGGCTTCATGTCGCGGTGGATGATGCCTTCTGAGTGGGCGGCGCCCAGCCCGTGGCAGACCTGCTCCAGCACGCTGAGCATCTGGCGCGGCGTGAACCGACCGCGTTCGGAGATCACCTGGTCGAGGTTGCGTCCGCGGACGTACTCCATAACCAGGTAGACGATGTTGTCCGTGACGTTGTGGTCGCGGATCGACACCACGTTCGGGTGGGTGATGTTCGCTGCGATCACGGCTTCTGATTCGAAGCGCTCGCGGACGGTGGACTCGCTGGCGAAGTTGTCGTTCAGGATCTTCACGACCACCGCGCGGTGCAGGCGCTTGTCCATGGCGCGGTAGATCCTGGACATCCCGCCCAGCGCGAGCAGGTGGTCGATGCGGTAACGGTCATCGAGGGTCGTACCCAGATTGGGGTCGGCAAGAGCAGGGCTCATGGTGCACGCACTCCTGACTTGGGATGGCGCGCCGCATAGGCGTGATTCACCCACAGCTCCTTTCGAACATGATTACTACCTTTTAATGTACCCAGCCGACCTGAGAATTTCCGGTTTAAAGCCGAAATCCGCCAGTGGTGTCTACCTCTGGCGGATTTCGTGCAGCTTCCCGGGTTGCGAGATCTACCTCGGGAGCGGTCTCTTAGGATGCGCGGCGGGCACGTGCAGCGCGGCGCTTCAGAGCGCGACGTTCGTCTTCGCTCATTCCACCCCACACACCAGCGTCCTGACCGGACTCGATGGCCCACTGTAAGCAGGTTTCGGTCACTTCGCACCGACGGCAGACGCTTTTGGCCTCTTCGATCTGTAAGAGGGCCGGACCGGTGTTACCCACCGGGAAGAAAAGTTCCGGGTCCTTATCCAGACACGCCGCGCGGCTACGCCAATCCATGCTTATTGATGCTCCTTGAAATCTTTGAGGGGGGACGAAATGCTCATGATCTGAACACACGAACGCCCCGCCTTGGAAAGGTCAGCGGGGGACGGTGTTAATGCCGTAGTGCTTTTCGCATCGTCGGACGTGAACGACGGGGTCATCGTTTTGCCAACCACATAAGGTTTTCATGTTACGAGAAAGTAAACAAGGGTCAGTGATGCGAAATATGTCGTATTGCCTGAGTGCTTTCTCACATGGAAATCGGCCTAGGCTTAGGCTAGTTGACGCGGATGTGGCAGGGGCTACAAGCCCGTTGCGGCGCTGTCGTTTGAGTTCCGCAAGCGCCTCAACGAAAATGGTTGGGGTGAGCAACGAAGAAACTAAAATCCCGCGTCCGAGCAGTGTCATTGCCGTCGCAGCACTGGTGATGTTCGAGGCGCTGGCGGTGCTTGCCTACGCCGTCGACTACGCCATCCATCTCACCTCGGATGGCGTGGTGAACATCGGCGGACGTCTTTTCATGCTTGCGCTGTGCCTCTTCTTGGCCATCTGGCAGGGCTCGGTGGCCATCAACTTCTTCCGCGGCAGGGCGTACACCCGAGCCCCGATCATCGTCTGGCAATTGTTCCAGTTGATCCTCTCGGTCTCCTTCTTCCAGTCCGATATGCCGATCGTCATTTCCGCGGCGGTTTTGTCGATCACTGTGGCCGGAACGACCGTAGTGCTGCTGTTCGCGCCGAAGACCACTCAATTCCTCGGAGACCGTCCCTCGCAGTAGTCATGGCCCGATGATGATGGCGCGTGGTTGCCCGGCAAAGCCGGCGATCGCGCGCCATTGCCTTTTCCCGCACGAGCCGCGGCCTGCCGCAGGAGGCAGCGGGCGCCAGGCCAGCGGCAACAGGTCCTGCGGATGGCATGCCTCCACGGCAATCGCCTGCCGGTCATCGAGCATCATGCCCGGCAACCCCAGATCGTAGGCGAGTCTGGCCGAGGGAGGGAGAAACAGCACCGCCAGGGTGCCCAGCGCGGCGGTTCGCTGGCGCAGCTCGGCAAGCCTGGGGTCGGAGGTGTCGTGCAGCACGACGCAGATCGTTGGCGCTGCAGGTCCCGCGCCTTCAGTTTCGAACTCCTGGACCCAGCGCAGCCAGGGCGCGGCGCCATCCACCATGGCCGCCTGCCAGCGTTCGGCCAGGAAGGCAGCGAGCTCCTGCCTGTCGCGTTCGCGAGGGCAGATGGCCAGTGCCGTTTGGGGTTGGTCGAAGCCGAAAGCCTGCCCGGTGAATGCGGTCCGCCCCACCGCAAGATCGCGCGGATTCCCATCGCCCACGAACGGCTGCCGCGCGGGCCACAAAGTCCCGGGCAGGCAATCCGGTTCCTGCTTGGCGGTTACGGCCGTCAACTGGATGGTCATCGGCCCGTTGGCGGGACTTAACCTGACCCCTCGGCCTGGCAACTGGCTGGCAGGCGGAAGCTTGGGCCAGGACATGCGCAGGGAATCGGTGGCATTAAGCGGGAAGTACCATTGCTCGGCGCACAGCCCGGCGGCCTTGAGCAGATTCAGGTCGCGGTCGGCCAGCAGGACCAGCTGCGCCGGGGCCGAAGCTCCATGCCGCAGCAGTTCGATGAGCGCCTGGTCGAATCGCTGGAAGACCACCGGATCCAGTTGGGACTGCAGCCGGGCGATGCCGTGCACCAGCACCAGCGTCAGGCGGTCAGGGGGCAGCGACTCAAGATAGTCGAGCGCTTCCAGGAATTGATACTGGTCTTCTCCACCCACGGTGCGCACCCCGGGCATTAAGGCGGGATCCGGGAACAGGGCCTCGCCGAAGCACAGGATCCGGCGCTCCAGGCGGGCGAACCCCTCGAGCAGGCGGCGGCCGCCGGCCTCCGGGACGCCGCACACCAGCAATCCCTGGCCGCGGGCTGGATCTACGCTCAAGTCCTCCAGCCGGCCCGCGGCGAGGTTGTCGACGACTCCGCAGTAGATGGTGCCGCCCTCGGCGCCCTCCCACTGCTCCGGCAGCGGCGCCGCACTCTGGGGCGGCGGCAGCTGCGGGGCAAAGGGGCACGGCGGAAGGTGCGAATGCTCCCAGCGTTCGGCCAGCAGGCGCACCTGCCGGCGCAGGGCCTGTCCCTCCGCCTCGGGATCAGGCCGGCCGAAGCTTCCCACGGGATGCAGCACCAGGTTCCCGGGGCCGCGTTCGGCAACGCTCCCGTGCGGGGCGGGGCTGACCGCCAGGGCGAACTGGACCTGGCGGTTGGCATGACCGGAACCCGCGATGATCGCGCTGCCCGGGCCGGACAGCCGGGCGGCGGCCAGGGAACCGACCAGTTCCATGGACTCGGCCTCGTCGTGGACCCGCAACGCAATGACGGTGTTCAGGTTCGCGCGGGTCTGCCCGGACAGCGAGCCGGCGGCCCGCTGGGTGCTCAGCAGCAGATGGATGCCCAAGGACCTGCCGACCGCCGCCAGCCGGTCGATGCGCGCGGCGGCTTCGGGCAGGGATTCGGTGAACACCCTGAATTCGTCGACCACCACCAGCAGCCGGGGCAGCGCGGGCACATCGGCCAGCCGGACGTACTCCGAGCGGTCGCTGCAACAATGCGCTGCCAGCAGGCGTTCACGGCGGGACACCTCCCGCTCCAGCTGCGCCAAGGTCCGCTGGGCTCCGGCGGCATCCAGGTCGCTGGCCGACAGCTGCACGTGGGGCAGCGGCTCGAAAACCGCCAAGCCCGCGCCGCCCTTGAAGTCGACCAGGGCGAACGCCAGCTGCTCGGGGCTGCACCGGCCGGCCAGATCCGCGATGATCCGCCGCAAGGCCTCGGACTTGCCCGACCCGGTGGTGCCGCACACCAGCACATGCGGCCCGTCCGCGTCGAAGTCCAGCAGCTGCTGCCCATGGGAATCATCCTCTCCGATCACCGCGGCCAATCTTGCCTGCTCCGGCGGCGGCCCGGCTGGCGCGGGTTCATCCGGGCGGAGCGCCAGGCAGGCCTGGACGATCCGGGCCAGCCTCCCCGCATCCAAGCGGTCCGGCGATTCCAGATGCAGGCTCCCGTCGGGCAGCTGGGCGCGGCAACCCACCGGATCAACCCAGTAGTCGCACTGCGCCGCGGGCACCGGATGAAGGCTGATCACCAAGGTGCGCGGCAGCCGGACCGGGCTGAGCATGGTCAGGAAAATCCGTTCGATCATCGGTTCCGGCGCTGCCGTGTTCCCGAGACCGCCCGATGCCCCGGCGGCACCGGGAGCCGGCTCAGTGTGCCGAGCCAGCTGCCCGGCGGTGCCCTGGCGTGCATGCGGCAACAGCATCAGCTCTGCCGGAAGCCGGGTGACCGACGGATCGACGACCAGCTCGATGCGGCCGGCGGCCACGTGCGGCAGGAACCTGGCCAGCAGCGCAGCCAGCAGGCGGTCCACCGCCGGGTCGTCGCCGCCGCGCAACTGCCACACCTGCGCGGCGGCCGGCGCGAAGACCGGGACGCCGGCGATCCTGCGAGCAGAGCGCCTACCGCCGGGCACCCTGCGCATCCTCCGGGCGCCGCCCTCCCGGGGAGGCTTCCCTCCCGGAAGCTGCCAGCTGCCGCGGCCGAACACCAGGGGTGGCAGCCCCGCGGGAAGCACCCCCAGCTGCGCCCGGTCGATGCCAGCGAGCACTGCGACCCCCAGCGGGCAGGCGAAACGGCCGCGCGCCTGCACCACACTGCGCTGCTGGTCACGCACCGTGCGCTTCCACCGGCGGCGCTCGCCGAGCAGCTGCGCCGCAGGGACCACACCCAGCAGCGCGGAGAGCCCGGTGACCGCAAGGAACAGCATGGACCCGGTCAGCGCCGCCAGCAGCACCCCGGAGAGCACCGGGACCAGCGCGGCCACGCACAGCGTCACCAACCGGCCCAGCTCGGGACGCGGCGGGAGGCTGAACTGGAGCTGGCAGTCCTCCACCGCCAAACCCGCCTCGGTGCGCGCGGGATCGCCGACCTCCAACACCGTGCCGCCAAGCTGGATCCGGCTGCCCGCATGCAGCTCCACCTCCCCGCGAACCGGCACCGCACCCCGGTCGGAGAGCACCAGCAGCCGCTGTCCGCCAGCCGCCCGCACACGCAGGGAACGCTCGTCGACCAGCAGGTGGGCGTGCACCCGTGAAACCTGCGGATCGCCCAGGCGCAGCGGCGCGCCACGGCCGATGTCGTAGGCGCCTCGCTCCAACTCCATCCAGGCCCCGGCATCCGGCCCCTCGGGGACGAACAACTTCAACCGCGTGCTGCCGGCCGACGCCGCGAAACCGGGGCCCGGGACATCGGCCAGCAGCAGCGGCCTGCCCGGAACCAGCGTTCCCAGATCCGCCAGCGGCGTCGATCCCACGTACCAGCGGGTGCCCGGCACCTGCTCGTCGAGCACCGACGCCAGCTGCGGGCCGTCCAGGGCCGCGGAGACCCGCAGCAGCAGCTGCCGGGGATTGAGCAGCGTGCGCGCGGACAGCAGCAGTTCATAATGCAGCATCTTCCCTCCCAGCCCGGCCGCGTCCAGCAGTTTGACCAGCCCATCACGACCACCGCTTTTACCGGGCCGGCGAAAGCCGGACTGGGGATAACCGCCAGTAGCCTTATCCACAAATTCGCGAAACGTCTTGAAAGGACTTGGCGTCGGGGCTAGGCTCCACAGACATATCCAGAAATAGGGCTCGGGCCGGTCCCGAGGCCCACCGCTGCACCGGTCGCGCGCTCGCCGATGGACCCCGAGAATTCCGGGAACGCCGAACTCCCACAAGGCCCGAAGGATCTTGACGTGGATGCCCTGTCCATCGTGGAAGATGAAGTGCGAGAGCTGGTCCGACGCCGCGGCCTGGACCCTGCCAAGCAGCCCGCATTGATGAAGTCGCTGATCGAGGACGTCGTGCGGGACTACGACGAACGCGCGCTGCTCGGCGCGGTCCCTGCCCTGGGATCTCTGGAGCAGGCCCGGCGCACGGTCTACGACAACGTCGCCGGATTCGGCGCCCTGCAGCAGCTGCTCGACGATCCGAGCGTGGAGGAAATCTGGATCAACTCCCCGCACCAGGTGTTCTGCGCCCGCGGCGGGAAAAGCGAGCTGACCCACATCAGGCTGGACGCCGCGGAGGTCGCCGGACTGGTCGAACGCATGCTCAAGTCCTCCGGGCGGCGGCTGGATTTGTCCCAGCCGTTCGTGGACTGCCAGCTGCCCGACGGCTCCCGGCTGCACGTGGTCATCCCGGACATCACCCACGAGCACTGGGCGGTGAACATCCGCAAGTTCATCGCCCGGGCCGCCCGGCTCGAAGACCTGGTGGATCTCAAGTCGCTCAGCCCCGCGGCGGCCACCTACCTGGGCTGGGCGATCTCCGCCGGGTTGAACGTCATCGTCACCGGGCCGACCCAGGCCGGCAAAACCACCATGCTCAACGCGCTGTCCTCCTCCATCGGGTCGCGCGAACGGGTCATCACCATCGAGGAGATCTTCGAACTGAACCTGGCGCTGCGCGATGTCGTGGCGATGCAGACGCGGCTGGCGAATCTGGAGGGCACCGGCGAAATCACGATGCGCCGGCTGGTCAAGGAGGCGCTGCGCATGCGCCCTGACCGCATCATCGTCGGCGAGGTGCGCGAGGCCGAATCCCTGGACCTGCTGGTTGCGCTGAACTCTGGTGTGGCCGGCCTGTGCACGCTGCACGCGAACTCGGCCCGCGACGCGATCATCAAGATCTGCACGCTGCCGCTGCTGGCCGGGCCGAACATCACCAGCGACTTCACGATCAAGACCGTCGCCGCCTGCCTGGACCTGGTGGTGCACTGCGTGCGCGATGCCTCCGGCAACCGCTATGTCAATGAGATCCTCGCGGTGCGCAACCGGGTGGAGGGCGGGGCGATCGAAACCTCCACGCTGTTCGAACGCCGGGCCGGGGAGCTGGTGCCGGCCTCCGGCGCTGACTGGTCGCATGAGAAGTTCAGCCTGGCCGGGCTGAACGTCGCCGAGCGGCTGGGGCAGGAATCATGAGCATTTTCCTGGGGCTGCTGGGCGGGCTGGGACTGGCATTGCTGGCCGACTGGCTGCTGTTCGCGCCCTGGGAACGCACCCGCAGCCGGCACTCGAAGATCGGGCAGGCGCTGCTGCGCGCCGGGGTCACCGCGGTAAGCCCGGCCAAGTTCATGCTGATCTGCCTGGCCAGCGGGGTGGTGTTCGCGCTGCTGACCTTGGGTCTGACCGCCTCCTGGCTGTTCGCCTGCGTCTTCGCGATCTTCGGGGTGCTGGCCCCGTGGGTGTACCTGCGCCACCAGGCGGCCAAGCGCCAGAGCGCGTTGCACGAGCAGTGGCCCGAGGTCGTCGACCACCTGCGCAGCGCCATCCGCGCCGGCCTGTCGCTGCCCGAATCGCTCAGCCAGCTGGCGCAGGTCGGACCCGAGACGCTGCGCCCGGTGTTCCGCGACTTCGCCCTGGACTACCGGGCCACCGCGAACTTCAGCACGGCGCTGGACCAGCTGGGCGAACGTCTTGCGGACCCCGTGGCGGACAAGATCCTGACCACGCTGCGCATCACCCGCGAGGTCGGCGGCACCGACCTGGGCCAGACGCTGGCCACGCTAGCCGCGTTCCTGCGCGACGACGTGCGCACCCGAGGCGAGCTGGCCGCCCGCCAGTCCTGGATCGTCTCCGCCGCCCGGCTGGCCGTCGCGGCCCCGTGGATCCTGCTGCTGGTGCTCGGCACCCAGCCGGCGGCGAAGGACGCCTATCTCACCCCGGCCGGGGTCTTCGTGCTGCTGGCAGGGCTGGTCGTCTCCTTCCTCTGCTACCGGGTGATGCTGCGGCTGGGCGCGCTGCCGATCGAGGAACGGGTGCTGTCATGAACAACTACACCGCGTGGGCGGCGCTGTGCGGGCTGGGATTCGGGGCCGGGCTGTGGCTGATGCTCCTGCGGCTTCCGGCCTGGCGTCCCATGGCCTTCGCCGACCGGGTCGCCCCGCACATCCGCGTCGGCGTGCGCTCCTCGCGCATGCTGCAGGATTCCTGGCAGCAGGATGCGGCCACCCCGGCGCTGTGGCAGCTGGCCCGCCCGCTGCTGCAGCAGGCCAGGAAACTGGCCAACGTGCACAGCCCCTCCTCGGCCACCGTGCGCAAGCGGCTGCAAGCCGCAGGGCTGCGCCTGAGCCTGGTCGACTACCGCTCCCAAGAGCTGCTGTGCGCGCTGACCGGGCTGGTCATCGGTTCGGCGCTGATGGCGCTGCTGGCCTTCCGCCAGCCGGTGTCGCTGCCGCTGGCGGTGACGGTGGTGCTGGGCTGCGCGGTCATGGGCTACTTCCTGCGCGGCTGGTGGCTCGGCGAGCAGGTCAAGCGCCGCGCCCGCCGGATCCTGACGCAGTTCCCCACCGTCGCCGAGGTGCTCGCGCTGACCGTGGGCGCCGGGGAATCGACCACCGGCGCGGTCGAGCGCATCTCGCGCATCTGCCACGGCGACATCGGCGCCGAGTTCACCCACACGCTCAACGACATCCACTCCGGCACCAGCATGGTGCAGGCCATGTCCAACATGTCCGACCGGGTGCAGATCGGCGCGATGACCCGCTTCGTGGACGCCATCGTCGTGGCCACCGAACGGGGCACACCCCTGGGGCAGGTGCTGCGCGATCAGGCGCAGGACGTGCGCGATGCCTCCAAGCGCGAGCTGATGGAGATCGCCGGCAAACGCGAAATCTCCATGCTGGTGCCCATCATCTTCGGCGTGCTGCCGCTGACCATCGTCTTCGCGATCTTCCCGGGACTAGCGCTTTTGGAGATGAGCTATTGACGGGTCCGACATTGAAACCATCACACCGCACCACCTACACGAAGGAGGGGCCACCATGTCACGGCTCCACATGATGATGTTCACCCTCAGCCTGCACGTCGCCGACGCGGGCCGGGACCTCTGGGACCGGGCGGCCGCCCGGGCCCGCGACCAGCGCGGCGACGTGCCCGGATGGGTCATGATCACGTTGATGAGCGCCCTGCTGGTGGCCGCCCTGCTGGCGATCGCCGGACCCCGGCTGCAGGACTTGTTCAACCAGGCCATCGACAGGGTGTCCGGGTTGGGCTAGGACCGGCATGCGCAACCGTACGGGCCGGCGTACCGGCAGCGCCGGCAGGCTCGGGCAGGACGGGGAACGCGGCTCGGCCGTGGCCGAATTCGTCATGATCACCACGTTGCTGATCGTGCTGGCCTTCTCGATCATGCAGCTGGCCTTGGCGCTGCACGTGCGCAATACGCTCACCGACGCCGCCGCCAACGGCGCCCATTACGGCGCGCTGGCAAACCGTTCGCCCGCCGACGCGGCAGGCCGCACCCGCACGCTCATCACCGAATCGCTGCACGCCGGCTTTGCCAGGGACGTGTCCGTGTCAACCACGGCCATCGGCGGCACCCAGCTGGTGACAGTCACCGTCAACACCAGGGTGCCGCTGATCGGTTTCCTGCCCAACGGGTGGGAGCTGAGCGTCAGCTCGGATGCGGTGCGTTATGGCTAGGGCCAGCCGCCAGCTGCTGCGCCGGTGTCGCACGGCGGCCGCCGCGGAGCGGGGCAGTGCGATCGTGGAGTTCATCTTCGCCGCCACGATCCTGCTGATCCCGATGATCTACCTGGTGCTGGCCGCCGCGGCGCTGGAAGGCGGCAGCTACGCGGTGGTCTCCGCCGCTGACCAGGCCGCCAAAGTGTTCGCCGTGTCCGAGAACCCGGCACAGGCCAGGTCCAACGCGCAGGCGGCGGCCGACCGGGCCATGGCGAACTTCGGATTCAGCGGGTCGAACACCGCCATCGCCTGCAGCGGCGAATGCCTCAGCCCGGGCTCGGTAGTGACCGTCACCGTCAGCTTGGACGTCCCGCTGCCCTTCGTCTCCGACTACATCTCCGCCTCGGCCTTCACCGTGGACGCCACCGCGGCCCAAAGGGTTGACCGTTTTGGCTAGCCGCAGCCTGCGCCGGCTGCGCCTGGCCGCGCGGCGCGAAGAGGGCCAGTCGCTGGTGCTGGCCATCGGCTTGTGCGCAATCACGCTGCTGACCATCTCCGTGGTCCTCGCCGCCAGCGCGGTGAACCTCAAAGCGCGGCAGCTGCTCTCCCTGGCCGACGGGGCCGTCGTGGCGGCGGTGGACGAATTCGAATTCGTCGCCGACGGCGGCGCCCCACGCATCCAGCTCAGCGCAGACCAGGTCCAGCAAGGAGCCCGGCGCTACCTGGCGGACTTCGGGGCGCGTCGACAACCTGGGCATCGCCTCGGTCCACGTGCTGCCCGGGGGACAGGGCGCCGAAATCGTGCTTACCGGCACCGTCAGCCCGCCCATCATCGGCTGGATCGTGCCCTCCGGGATCCCCATTACCGTGCATTCCACCGCGCGAACCGTACTCAGCCGCTAGCGACGCAAAATCCTGAACCGAACCGCACATGGCGTAGGCTTAGAACACCATGGCAAATACTGACTTCCCCGCTGAAATCCGCTCACTCCGCGCGACCTTCGCCGCCATCGAGGAGGTGAGCGACGTCGATCAAATCAAGGCTGACATCGCCGTACTTTCCGAGGAAGCCGGTGCCCCAGACCTGTGGGACGATCCTGCCAGCGCGCAGATCGTCACCAGCAAGCTCTCCTACCGCCAGTCGGAACTGGAGCGCTTGACCAAGCTGCACACCCGCATCGACGACCTGGAAGTCCTGGTCGAACTCGCGGAGCTGGAAGACGACGCGGACACCCTGGCGGAAGCCGACAAGGAACTGCTCGCCATCCGCAAGTCGCTGGACGACCTGGAAATCGTCACCCTGCTCAATGGCGAGTTCGACGCCCGCGGCGCCGTGGTCACTATCCGTTCAGGGGCCGGCGGCGTCGACGCCGCGGACTTCGCTGAAATGCTGCTGCGCATGTACCTGCGCTGGGCGGAGAAGCGCGGCTACAGCGCGACCGTCATGGACACCTCCTACGCCGAAGAAGCCGGGCTGAAGTCCGCCACCTTCGAAATCGACGCGCCCTACGCGTTCGGCATCCTCTCGGTCGAAGCCGGCACCCACCGCCTGGTGCGCATCTCGCCGTTCGACAACCAGGGCCGCCGCCAGACCTCCTTCGCCGCGGTGGAAGTCATCCCGTTGATCGAGCAGACCGACTCCATCGAGATCCCGGAAAGCGAAATCAAGGTCGACGTCTTCCGCTCCTCGGGTCCCGGCGGGCAGAGCGTGAACACCACCGACTCCGCGGTGCGCATGACCCACATCCCGACCGGCATCGTGGTGTCCATGCAGAACGAGAAGTCGCAGATCCAGAACCGCGCCGCCGCGCTGCGTGTGCTGCAATCCCGAATCCTGCTGCAGAAGAAGGCCGAGCAGGACGCGCAGAAGAAGGAACTGGCCGGCGACGTCAAGGCGTCCTGGGGCGACCAGATGCGCTCCTACGTGCTCAACCCGTACCAGATGGTCAAGGACCTGCGCACCGAGCATGAAGTCGGAAACACCGCTGCAGTGCTCGACGGGGAAATCGACGACTTCATCGACGCCGGCATCCGCTGGCGCGCCACGCAGCGCCGCCCGGGCAAGTAGCCCGCACGATCCCTCGCGACCCGCGCCGGCGCGGGTCGCTTCCGCAGGTCCGGAGGACCGGATGCTTGAGAAAACTCACGTCCCCGAGGCCGCCTGCTGATCCTGCGACAGCGACCGGTAAAAACTGGTTGCCAGCGCAGGATTCGGCGGCCGGAACAAAATTTGGGTCAGCTGTTAGTAGCTGATGAATCTGGCAACACACCCGCGAATGCTTTCATGATGGCCGCCGCGCCCCGATAAGGTTTGGTTGATTGGCGCATCAGAAGACGTTTGCTCTCGAGATTGGTTTTCGTGGGTCGCGCCCCGACGAAAACTGGCGATTGAAGACATGATTAAATTCGAAAACGTCTCGATGGTTTACGAGCCCAAGCAGAAAAACGCTGCCTTGGACGACGTGAGCATCGAGATCAACCGCGGCGAGTTCGCGTTCCTTGTCGGCGAATCCGGCTCCGGTAAATCCACCTTCCTCAGCCTTGTCCTGCGTGAGAAGCGCGCCACCGACGGTGCGGTCTACGTGGCCGGCCAGAACCTGAATCGCATCCCGAGCCGCCGCGTGCCGAAACTGCGCCGCAACATCGGCTTCGTCTTCCAGGACTTCCGCCTGCTGCGCGAACGCACAGTTTTCGACAATGTCGCCTTCGCGATGGAAGTCATCGGCGCCTCCCGCGCGCAGATCCGCGACCGGGTCCCCGACGCATTGAAGCTCGTAGGCCTCGAGGACAAAGCCCGGCGCAAGCCAACCGAACTTTCCGGCGGCGAGCAGCAGCGCGTAGGCATCGCCCGCGCGATTGTTAACAAGCCCGCCATCCTGCTGGCCGATGAGCCCACCGGCAACCTCGACCGCAAGAACAGCATTGAAGTCATGAACGTGCTGGACCGCATCAACCAGAACGGCACCACCGTGCTGATGGCGACGCACGCCCATGAGCTGGTCAGCGAGTACCGCCACCGCGTCATCGAGCTGAGCTCCGGACGCGTTGTGCGAGATGAAGCGCAGGGCCAGTACACGCCGATGACGACCGTGGTGAACCAGGACGGATCCCGCGCGCTGCTCTTCGGCGATGCCTCTGCCGAGCCGAACGAAGAGCGCGAACCGCTTGAAGCCATGGATGAAAAGAAGGACGAAGACCAGTGAGACTAGGATTTATCCTGCGCGAAGCCGTCAAGGGCCTGCGCCAGAACGTCGTCATGGTCGTTTCGGTGGTGCTGGTGACCTTCGTGTCGCTGACCTTCGTCGGCGCTTCGGCGCTCCTGCAGCTGCAGATCAACCAGATGAAGGGCTACTGGTACGACCGCATGGAGGTCGCCGTGTACCTCTGCGACGACACCAGCGCTTCGCCGAATTGCGCAGGCAAGCCGGTCACCGACGATCAGCGCAACTCCATCAAGGCCATGCTTGAATCCGAGCAGCTCGCGCCGTACGTCAAGGAAATCGCCTACGAGTCCAAGGAAGACGCCTACAAGAACTTCCTTGACCAGTACAAGAACTCCTCGCTCGTCGACCAGGTCAAGGCCGACCAGCTGCCCGAGTCCTTCCGCGTCGCCCTGGTCGATCCTGAGAAATACCAGGTCATCAACGAGGCATTCTCAACCGTTGCAGGCGTGGATTCGGTGGTCGACCAGCGCGAACTGCTGGAAAAGGTCTTCCAGCTCGTTCGCGTCGCCTCCGCCGCAGCCGCCATCGTGGCGATTGTCATGATCGCCTGCGCCGTGCTCCTCACTGGCACGACGATCCAGCTGTCGGCCATGCATCGACGGCTGGAAACCACGATCATGCGTCTGGTGGGCGCTTCCAAGGCAACAATCCAGCTTCCGTTCATCATCGAAGGCGTTATCGCTTCCATCATTGGTGGCGTGCTGGCTTCCGGGACGCTCTGGCTGCTGATGAAGTTCCTCGTAGAGGACAAACTCGCAAGTGAGAACGTCGGAGTGGCTTTCATTTCCACCGGTGAGGTCTGGCTCATAGCTCCGGTGCTCTTGATAATTGGTATCGTTTTGGCAACAATTTCATCAGTGGTAACGTTGAAGCGTTACCTGAAGGTTTAGCTTCACTTCGACCTTTGTGTCGTGTTCAACCTGCTTTTCGCACTTCTCTAAGGAGACCTATGCTGTCCAACGCAGTTCGGCGCAAGTTCCTGCGCGCCACCCTCGGTGGAGCAATGGCTCTCGCCCTGACACTGCCAGCTGGTCTCGTTGTCGCCGATGAACTCGATGACAAGAAGGTCGAGGTTCAGGAGAACATCGACAACCTGGAACAGGACATGGAGTTCCTGGATGCAGACATCCAGGAAACCGACCAGAAGCTGCGTGATCAGCAGTCCCAGGTCCCGGTCCTGCAGGCGGCATTGGCCGATGCGCAGAACCGCGTCGCCAACGCCCAGGCAACCGTGGCGGACCTGAACGACCGGTTGATCAGCGCCCAGGGAACCCGTGACAAGGTCGCAGCGGAGATCGAAGCGAACAACGCGGAAATGGCCAAGGCGGAAGACGCCATGGCCAAGATCGCTTCCGAAGCGTACAAGCGTGGCGGCGTATCCGGCGGCTTGGACATGATCCTGAACATGGAATCGGCGACGGCCATGGCCGACGGCCTCGACATGGCCAACCGCGCCATGGAATCGCAGAACTCCGCCTACAACGATCTGGCGCAGGAGAAGGCGAACAACGAGAACAACAAGGTCCGACTGGCTGCGGTGGAGAAGGAAATTTCCTCGCTGAAGTCACAGGCTGAAGAAGCGCTGGCCCAGGAGGAATCCGCCCGCAATGCGGCGCAGTCCGCCAAGGACGAGCTGGATGCGCTTGTTGTCAGCACCGAGTCCCTCAGCGCGCAGCTGGAAGCGAAGAAGCCACAGATCCAGGCCAAGCTGAAGGCCCAACAGGCCGAGTACGCGCAGGTGCAGGCCGATATCAAGGAGCGCCAGGAGCGCCTGCTGCGCGAAGAGCAGGAACGCAAGCGCAAGGCGGCCGAAGCCGAAGCCAAGCGCAAAGCGGCCTACGAGGCCCAGCAGGCCAAGCTGGCCGCGGAAGCCAAGGCCAAGAAGCAGACCTATACCAAAAAGAAGTACGTTCCCAAGGAAACCTCCGCTCCGGCCGCGCCGCAGTCGTCAGGCTCCAGCGCCTGGGGACTGGTCAAGCCGACTACCGGCAACCGGATCACGTCCAGCTTCGGCTGGCGCCCGACGCCTGCCGGCACCATCGACTACGGCGGACGTGGCGGCTACGTGCACGCCGGTCTCGATTGGGGCTTCGGAGGCCAGTGCGGTTCGCCGATCACTGCAGCCGCCGACGGCGAAGTCTGGATGGCAGGCTGGGGAGGCTCCTCGGGCAACAAGGTGACAATTTCGCACGGCGTCGTCAACGGCAAGGCGCTGGCAACGAACTACCACCACATGTCCAAGATCGCCGTCAGCGTCGGGCAGAAGGTCTCCCAGGGCCAGGTCATCGGATACGTCGGCACAACCGGCAACTCCACCGGATGCCACCTGCACTTCGAAACGATTGTCAACGGCCAAGCCGTGAACCCATTGGGACTTCTCTAACGCTAGACTTGATATTTGTGCGCGGGAAACCGCCCGCGACATGCAAGGAGTGTCATGGCCAAGAAGAACCAGGAAGATCGTGTCATCGCGAGCAACCGCAAAGCTCGCCACGATTATGAAATTCTCGACACATTCGAAGCCGGTATGGTGCTGACCGGCACCGAAGTGAAGTCCTTGCGCGAAGGCAAGGCATCGCTGGTGGACGGCTTCGGCCAGTTCTATCGCGGCGAACTGTATATCGAGAACTGCTACATCCCGGAGTACCTCAACGGCTCCTGGACCAACCACGCGGCTCGTCGCCGTCGCAAGCTCCTGCTGCACCGCCAGGAGCTCACCAAGATCGAGCGCAAGATCTCCGAAGCTGGCCTAACCATCGTGCCGCTGAGCCTGTACTTCAAGTCGGGGCGCGCGAAGATCGAGATCGGCATCGCGCGAGGCAAGCGCGAATTCGACAAGCGTCAGACGCTGCGCGAGAAGCAGGACAACCGTGAAGCACTGCGTGCCATGCGCGAGCGCAACCGCGGTCATGCCTGATCGGGCTGTGGCTACGCGCTGAATCGGTGGCGCATCTCTCGTTGGGGTTCCAGCGGGAGGTGCGCTATGATTGAATAACGCACTTCGGTGCGGTTGCATCCGGGGAAACCCGGAACTGACAACAAAATACGGGGATGATCGGTTTCGACGGTGTAAGTCGCGACAGATGAAGCGGGCCGAGGACGCAAAGTTATCTCGTAAACGCTCTTTGCAAAACAATAAGTGCCGAATCTAAGCGCACTGACTTCGCTCTCGCTGCCTAAGCAGCCAGACAGTCCGTTAGCCAGGGGATGCTATCGCCCCTGTTCCTAACGTCATTTAGATAGCCACTGTATCCGGCAGTTGTTGCCGCTGTTGGGTACATATCTCGGCAACTGTGCCCGGACCAGCCACTTGTTTGCGTGATGGCTGGGGCAGAGAAATTCCGCAGCAAACTGCGCCCGGAGAAGACCTGGCAACACTACATCGGACGGGAGTTCAATTCTCCCCATCTCCACCAACGGCCCCGGAACCTCGGTTCCGGGGCCTTTTGCTGCCCGGAATCGGGTTAGAGGTGCTGTACCTCTCGCGCGAGCCTGCTCGCGGGCGTTCTGTTTACCACATAGAATTGAGTAGATACCGAGAGCATCCTTGGGCGAAAACATGCGGAATTAGAGTGAGGCAGTCAGCGATGGGCAAGAGCAATACCCAGAAAGTTTCACCCATCCTCTCTTCGCTCTACGCGGCCGTCGCCTTCCTGCTGGAGGTCGGTTTGCTGTTCGCCGCGGCACTTGCCGCCATCGCCTATGTGCCCTGGCCGACGATCCCCGCGATCCTCGTGGTGGTGGTGCCGTTGCTGGCGCTCTGGTCGGTGTTCTTCTCGCCGAAGGCCGTCGTCAAGCTTCGCCTGCGCACCAGGCTCACGCTCGTCCACCTGATCTACCTGGTCGGCTCCTATGTGCTCTGGTTGAGCATCGACCGGTCGTTCACCGAGCAGTCGCAAATCTGGGCCATCGCCATGCTCGTGCTCACCGGCGTGAGCGCGATCCTGATCCTCGCCACCGGCGGCTACGTAGTACCGCACGACCGGACCAAGCCCCAGCCCAGCCCCCGGCCACAACCGCAGCCGGTGGGCGCCCGAACTGCCCAGTCCGGGCAGTCGCCAGCACCAGCCCGCGGCCGCCGCGCCGCACGCTGAGCCGCACCACCCAAGTTTTCAATCAGTAGAGCCAGGCCGACAGGCCTGGCTCATGCTTTTTCATCGTGCTTACTAATCGTTCGTCCGGTCACGAGCACAGCCATGCGGCGGCCCACAGTCCGAGCCCGGCCGCAGAGAGGGCGCCGAGCAGGGTGCCGAAGGCATTAGCCGCGCTGGCTACCGGCTTGCGAGCCTGCAGTAATCGCACAGTCTCGACGCTGGCGGTGGAGAAGGTCGTATAGCCGCCCAGGAACCCCGTTCCGACTGCGAGCTGCCACGCCGCGGGAAGCAGGTTGCCGGCGGCCAACCCCGCGAGCAGGCCCAGCAGGAACGATCCGCTGAGATTGATGAGGATCGTGCCCCACGGCATGGACCCTGCAAGGCGGGAGGCGACCAATCCGTCCAGCGCGTAGCGGGCGCAGGCCCCGAGGCCGCCGCACAGGCTCAAGACGATGAATAACGTGGCGGTCATCGGGCATCCTCCCCGCGGGCTCCGCGGCGGCGGCGCGTGGCCCCGAACAGGATGCCGCACCAGCTGGCCGTCGCGCCGAGCACGACGCAGCCCAGCACGTACAGCACGCCGAGGCCGACGGAGCCTGCGGCCAGCAGCAACGCACCGTCCACCGCGAAGGTGCTGTAGGTGGTGAAGCCTCCCATGAACCCGGTGCCCAGCAGCAGCCGCATCCGCCGGGCGCTCTTGGGGCTGGAGCCGGCGCGGTCCAGCGATTCAAGCAGCAGTCCGAGCAGCAGCGCACCGAGGATGTTCACGGCGAAGGTGGCGCTCGGAAAGCCGTGCAGCGCAGGGAGTAGCAGATTCACGGCCTCGCGGCCCGCGGTTCCCGCCGCGCCGCCGAGGAACACCAGCAGCAGCTGGCCCGGTCGCAGGTGCGCCCGGCGCATCCGGCGCCGCTGCGCGCGCAGGGCGTCGGCCGGCTCGGGGCCCGGGGGCAGCGGCTGGGGGAGGTCTTCGGTCATTGCTCAGCATTCGTCGGTAGCGGATGGGGGCACGAGGCGGTGGGCACGGTCACGACCCGGGCTCAGGAGCGCTGCGCGGCGGGAACCACGAGCACCGGGCGCAGCTGGTTCCGGGCGAGCTGCGCCGCCACGGAGCCGTTGAGCAGTTCGTGCAGGGAGGCGCGCAGCGAGGGCCGTCTCGCGCCGATCACGATCATCCGGGCATCGATCCGTTCGGCCAGGGCTGACAGCTCTGAGCTGGGGCTCCCGGCCAGCGCATGGGTCCGCCAGCGCACCGCCAGCGGGTCCAGTAGCGCTGCCAGCTGCGCGTTCAGCTGCGGCGGGAACGGCTGGACGGCTACATCCTGCACTTCGGGGTCGATGGGCGCCGAGCGCACGGTGCCGTCGGCAAGCCGCTGCACGGTGTAGCGGGCGGGATCGACCCAGGCGCAGTGCAGTTCGGCGCCCAGCTGCGCGGCAAGGGCGGCGGCCTGGGCCGGGGCGGACGGATCCTGCTCCCGGCAGACGCCGAGCAGCAGCACGCCGGAGCTGTCGGTCATCGGGTGCTCCTGTCTGCCGGCGGGGTCCTGCCACCATTTTTGCACACGCCCGGGCGCTCAGGCCGGGCGCACCCAGACCAGCGAGGCGTCCACGTAGTCCAAGCCGTGCGGCAGGGCGATCGCCGCGCCGGGCACCAGCCCGCGGTCCCTGGCCCGGCGCAGGAAGTCGGGGTCCTCGTCGCTGATCCGGTCCACGATCGCGGCGCCGCCGGTGAACCGGTCGAGGCGCACCGCCCGGCTGGCAGGCAGCGTGCCGTCGGCGGCGGGGATCGCGTCCCCGTGCGGGTCGCGCTGCGGCCGGCCCAGGCGCTGGTCCAGCGCGTCGATGAAGCGGTCGGTCACGGTGTGCTCCAGCGCTTCGGCCTCGTCGTGCACCTCGTCCCAGCCGTAGCCCAGCTCGTCGCGCAGGAAGGTCTCCAGCAGCCGGTGGCGGCGCACCATGCGCAGCGCCTCGCGCCGCCCGGTTTCGCTGAGCGTGATGGCCCCGCGCGGCACGTGGTGCACCAGCGACTTCGCTGCCAGCTTCTGGACCATCGGGGTGGCCGAGGCGGGGGACAGGCCCAGCTGGTCGGCCAGTGCGCCGGTGCTCACCTCGGTGTCCTCCCACTCGGTGAGCAGGTACAGGGCCTTGAGGTAGTCCTCTTCGCTGGTGGTCAGCGCGCGCGGGTCGCGGTTGCGGGGCATGGGCGGCTAGCGGTTCAGGTAGGGCAGGATGATCTCGTGCAGCGCGCCGTTGGTGGCCAGCGCGTTGCCGCCATGGCAGCCTTCCTCGCCGGCGACGGAGGTGAAGCGTCCGCCTGCCTCGCGCACCACCGGCACCAGGGCCGCCATGTCGTAGAGCTCCAGTTCGGGTTCGAACGCGGCGTCCACCGCGCCCTCGGCCAGCAGCGCATAGGAGTAGAAGTCGCCGTAGCCGCGGGTGCGCCAGGCGGTCTCCAGCAGCTCAAGCAGCCCGTCGAGCTTGCCGGCATCCTTCCAGCCGTTCAGCGAGGCGTAGGACAGCGACGCGTCGGACAGCTCGCTCACCCCGGAGACGCTGATTTGGCGGGTGGCGGTGGAGCCGACCTCGGCGCCCGGCTCGGTGACGAACGCGCCCAGCCCGGTGGCCGCGTGCCAGCGGCGGGCCAGCGCCGGGGAGGAGATGACCCCGAGCACCGGCTCGTCGTCGATAAGCAGCGCGATCAGCGTGGCCCACACCGGCACGCGGCGCACGAAGTTCTTGGTCCCGTCGATCGGGTCGATGACCCAGCGGCGCGAGGAGTCCCCGTGCACGCCGAACTCCTCGCCGAGCACGGAGTCCTCCGGGCGGTGCTCGGCCAGCTGCGCGAGGATCAGCTGCTCGGCGCCGCGGTCGGCGTCGGAGACCGGGGTCATGTCAGGCTTGGTCTCGACTTTGAGGTCGTTGGCGCCGTAGCGGGCCAGGGTGAACGCGTCGACCTTGTCGGCCAGCGCGAGGGCGAAGTCGAGATCCTGCTGCAGGGTGTATTCAGCCATGGTGGTGCGGCGCTAGTGCGCGCCGAGCTCCTTTTCGTGCGTAGTTTCCTCGGTGGTGACCAGCCGGCGGTAGGACGCCAGCCGGGCGGCGGCCTGGGCGCCGGTGGATTCGTCGTCGGCCCAGGCCTGCAGGGCGCAGCCTGCCTCGCCGGCGGCGTGGGTGCAGCCGCGCGGGCAGCCGGTGGCGATGTCGGCCAGGTCCTCGAAGGCGGCCAGGATGTTCTCCGGGTCCACCAGGCCCAGCCCGAAGGAGCGGATGCCAGGGGTGTCGATCAGCCAGGAGCCGGGGGTATCGCCCAGGCGCAGCGCCAGCGCGTTGGAGGAGGTATGGCGTCCGCGCCCGGTGACGGCATTGACGTGCCCGGTGGCGCGCTCGGCGCCGGTCAGCGCGTTGACCAGGGTGGACTTGCCCACGCCCGAATGGCCCAGCACCACCGAGACGCAGCCGGCGAGCATGCCCTGCAGTTGTTCCAGCGCCGCGGAGTCCAGCCGGGCGCTGGCTCCGTCGGCGCTGCGCGCGTCGATGCCGGAGGCCTCCGCGGCGGTGGTGCGGGAAATGACCACCGGCAGCTCCAAGCCCTCGTAGTGCGCCAGGAACTCGGCAGGGTCGGCCACGTCGGCCTTGGTCACGCAGAGCACCGGCTGGATGCCGGCGTCGTAGGCGGCGACCAGCGCGCGGTCCACGAAGCCGGTGCGCGGTTCCGGGTTGGCGGCGGCGACCACGATGACCAGCTTGTCCACGTTCGCCACGACCACCCGCTCGGTGGCGTCGGTGTCGTCGGCGCTGCGGCGCAGCAGCGTGCTGCGCTCCTCGATGCGCACCAGCCGCGCCAGCGTGTCGGGCTTGCCGGAGGTGTCCCCGACCAGTGCGACCATGTCCCCGGGCACGATGGCCTGGCGGCGCAGCTCGCGGGCGCGCGCGGCGATCACGATGCGCTCGGCGGCGGTGTCCTCGTCGAGGATCGCCGTGTAGCGGCCGCGGTCCACGGTGATGATGCGCCCGATCACCGCCTTCTCATGGGCCGGGCGGTCCTTGGTGCGCGGGCGCGAGCCCTTCTTGTTCGGGCGGACGCGGACCGAGGATTCGTCGTAGTCGGAGTAGCGCATCAGCGGGAGCCTTCCGCGGCCGGGTTCGCGGCGGTGGCCGCCATCGCCGCCCACTGCTGCGGGAAGTCCGGCATGGTCTTGGAGGTGGTGGCGATGTTTTCCACCCGCACCCCGTCGATGGCCAGGCCCAGCAGGGCGCCGGCGGTGGCCATGCGGTGGTCCTCATAGCTGTCGAGGTCGCCGGGCCTCAGCGGGCCCGGGGTGATCTCCAGCCCGTCGTCGGTGACGGTTACCTGCACCCCCACCTTGCCCAGTTCGGCCTGCAGTGCGGCCAGCCGGTCGGTTTCGTGCCCGCGCAGGTGCCCGATGCCGGTCAGCTTGCTGGGGGAGTCGGCCAGCGCGCACAGCGCGGCCAGGGTCGGGGCCAGCTCGGAGGCATCCGCGTACTCGATGCCGCGGATCGCCCCGGTGCCGCGCACGGTGAGCACCGAATCCGCGCCCAGGGACACCTGCGCGCCCATGGCCTGGAGGATCTGCACCCACTTGCCGCCCACCTGGGTGGTCGTGGCCGGCCAGAACGGCACGCGCACCACGCCGCGGGTGGCCAGCGCGGCGGCCAGGAACGGCCCGGCGTTGGACAGGTCGGGCTCCACGGTGACGGTGAAGCCCGCAATCCGCTGCGGCTGCACGCTCCAGCCGCGCCCGTCCTCATCGAGGTCCACCACGGCACCGAGTTCGCGCAGCGTGGCCACGGTCATCGCGATGTGGTCCGGCGAGGCCAGCGGGCCTTCGGCGGCGCGCAGGCGCAGCCCGCCGGGCAGCGCCGGGGCGGCCAACAACATCGCGGAGATGAACTGGGAGCTGGCTGAACCGTCGATCTGCACGTCGGCGCCGGCCTCAAGCCGCCGCGCGTCCATGGTGAAGGGCAGCATGCCGGGGGCTCCGTGGAAGCTGAACTGCACCCCGAGCCCTGCCAGGGCGTCGAGCACCGGGGCCATCGGGCGCACGCGGGCCGCCGCGTCGCCGTCGAAGTCGGCCTGCGCGCCGGCCACGGCGGCCAGCGCCGGGACGAAACGCATCACGGTGCCGGCCAGCCCGCACTGCACCGTCAGCGGCCCGGCCGCCAGCCGCTCCGGAGGCACCACGCGCACGGTGGTGGAGCCGTCGGCTTGCGCGGTGCGCTCCAGCTGCACGCCGAAGGCTTCCAAGGCGTCGAGCATCAGCTCGGTGTCGCGGCTGATCAGCGTGTTGTGGATCGTGGAGGGGGAGGAGGCCAGCGCGGCGAGGATCAGATACCGGTTGGTCAGCGACTTGGAAGCCGGCACGAGCACCGTCGCGTCCAGCGGCGCGGCGGCGAAGGGGGCGGGCCACCACTGCGGCTCGACATGGTGCGAAGGGGTGGTTCCAGTGCTGGGTGCGGTGTTGATGGGGCTGATCCTAACTGTGGGGCCTGGCTGCTGCGGCGTCGGAGCATGGGATGTTCTGGCGCCTGCCGGGGCGTTCATCGCCCCGTCCCGCCTGCTTAAATCCTAGCCGAGATCGGCGCGGGAATAAGGGTCGGACGCCGTTCGTTGAACTGAGTGTGACGACGATTGAAGACATCAGCACCCTGGCAGGCGCCGGAGGCCCCGCGCAGGAGACCCGGCGTCCGGGGCGTTCCCTGTCCGGAAACCCCGGACAGCGCGTAGACTCGAGGGCGATGACTAACGAGAGTGTGGACGCGAACCTTCCCGATGCGGGCGCCGAGTCCGAGGCGCAGCGCCGCGAGCGCTTTGAGCGGGACGCGCTGGTCTACGTGGACCAGTTGTATTCTGCCGCGCTGCGCATGGCGCGCAACCCGTCGGATGCCGAGGACCTGGTCCAGGAGGCCTACACGAAGGCGTATTCAGCCTTCCACCAGTACAAGCCGGGCACGAACCTGAAGGCCTGGCTGTACCGGATCCTGACCAATACCTACATTAACCTGTACCGCAAGCGCCAGCGCGAACCGCTGCGCACCAGCACGGACACGGTGGAGGACTGGCAGATGGCCCAGGCGATGGAGCATTCGCCCACGGGCCTGCGCTCGGCCGAGGTCGAGGCGCTGGACCACCTCCCGGATTCGGATGTGAAGGCGGCCCTGCAGTCCATTGGCGAGGATTTCCGCCTGGCGGTGTACTTCGTCGACGTCGAGGGCTTCAGCTACAAGGAAGCCTCGGAGATCCTCGGGGTGCCGATCGGCACGGTCATGTCGCGGCTGCACCGCGGTCGCAAGCAACTGAGGGAACTGCTGGCGGACTACGCCGCAGAACGCGGAATCCAGGCGGCGGCCAACCCCGCAGCCCAGGTCGATGGAGGGACGAAGTAAGATGGACTGCAATTCTTTGGGGGACTGCTCCGACGCGCGCATCGTGCGCATCTACGAGTACCTCGACGGCGCCCTCACGCTGGCCGACCTGAAAGAGGTCAAGGCCCACCTGGACCACTGCCCGGAGTGCGCCGAGCAGTACGATCTGGAGTGCATCATCCGCTCGGTGGTGCGCCGCAGCTGCCAAGAGCACGCCCCGGAACAGCTCAAGGCCAACATCATCACCCGGATCTCGCAGATCAGGATCGAATCCGGCCACTAGCATCCGGCGCGGCGCGCCCCGGAACATGGAAAGAACCCCGTATCGCTCGAAAGGTTTCGAGTGGTACGGGGTTCTTCGTCTGTTCGCATCGCTTAGCTGTTTGGGCGCTTGCCGTGGTTGGCACCGCCACGCTTGCGATCGCGACGCTTACGAGCGCGCTTCGACATGGTGACTCCTTAGAGGGATCATTTCAAACTGCTCGATGGGTATCGAGCCGACTAATAGTCTTTCACATTCCGGTGGCAAAAGCCTAACGGGGCCCGCGTGGGCCGGGTCTCGCCGAGGCGCCGCCGCTAGCCTGCGCTGGGCTCGGGCAGCTGCAGCCAGGAGTACCAGCCGCGGTGCAGCACCAGCCACGCCATCAGCCCGTAGCCGGCCTGCCCCGGCACGCCGCCGGAGGCGTTCAGGTCCGCGCGCCACTGGGCGTGGGTGCGCAGCGGGGCGAAGGTGTCCACGTAGTGGTGGTTGCGGCGCATGGCCACGTCGGCGTACACGCGGTTCAGCTCGGCCACGCGGTCGTTGCGCGCGTCGTCCAAGCCGGGGGCGGGGCCGACCAGCAGTGCCTTGATGTTCATCTGGGAGGCCGAATCGAGGATGTTGGCCAGGTTCAGGCGGCTGCGCGCGGTGCTGACGCCCAGATCGACGTCGCGGTCCGACAGCGCGATCACCAAGCGGTTCTCGAACTGGTCGCTGAACCGGCGCGAGGCTTCGCCCAGCCAGCGTTCGGCCAGGGCTTCGGAGCCCTCGGCGGGGGCGGCGAGCACGAAGGACTGCAGGCGCAGGGCTGGGTCCTGGGTGCGGGCCATGACGCGGCCGAACCAGCCCAGGCCCCGCGGGTCGCCGTGGCCTGCCAGAAGTTCATCACCGATTGCGGTAATGCGGATAGTGCGTAACTCCAACTTGGCGGCCTTTCGTTGGGTAATAAGGTGAATCGCTGTCAACATTATCAGTGTTGCAGCGTGTGCTCGGGGATGTCGCACCCCATTAAACACCTAGACCGGCGAACCATGCCCCCTGGAAAGGGAGCCGGTTCGCCGGTCGGGGTATGCGATGCAGACGCGGGGCGGACTAGCGGGCGAAGGCCTGCTGGATCAGCACCGCGTTCTCAGCCTCGTGGCGCTTGGCGGTGCCGGCCGAGGTGGCGGCCGATGCCGGACGCGAGACCAGGTTGATCTTCTGGTCCAGGTTCGGTGCCACGTACAGGCCGAAGAACGGCCATGGGCCCTGGTTCGCAGGCTCGTCCTGGACCCAGCTCGCGGTCGCGTTCGGGTACTTGGCCAGCTCGGCGGCGATCTGCTCGACCGGTGCCGGGTAGAGCTGCTCGACGCGGACGATCGCGGTCTTCGAGTCCCCGGCCTTGGTGCGTGCGGCCAGCAGGTCGTAGTACACGCGGCCCGAGCACAGCAGCACCTTGTCCACGGCGTTCGCATCGGTGATCGAGGCGTCGCCGATCACTTCGCGGAAGCCGCCGCTGGTGAAGTCCTCCACCGCGCTGGCGGCCGCCTTCAGGCGCAGCAGCTGCTTCGGGGTGAACACGATCAGCGGCTTGCGCGGACGGGCGTAGGCCTGGCGGCGCAGCAGGTGGAAGTGGTTGGCGCCGGTGGATGGCTGGGCCACCACCATGTTGTTCTCCGCGCATAGCTGCAGGAAGCGCTCGATGCGGGCCGAGGAGTGGTCTGGGCCCTGTCCCTCGTATCCGTGCGGCAGCAGCATGACCAGCGAGCTGGACTGCGACCACTTCTGCTCGGCCGAGGAGATGAACTCGTCGATCACGGTCTGGGCGCCGTTGACGAAGTCGCCGAACTGCGCTTCCCACATGACCAGCGCGTCAGGGCGCTCCACGGAGTAGCCGTACTCGAAGCCCAGTGCGGCGTACTCGGAGAGCAGCGAGTCGTAGATCCACATCGATGCCTGGTCCTCGGACAGGTTCTTCAGCGGGTACCACTCGGTGTCGTTCTCGCGGTCGTGGAAGACCGCGTGGCGCTGCACGAAGGTGCCGCGGCGCGAGTCCTGGCCTGCCAGGCGGACCGGCACGCCTTCCATGGACAGCGAGCCCAGGGCTGCCAGCTCGGCGAAGCCCCAGTCGATGCCGCCTTCGCGGGACATCTTGGTGCGGCGCTCAAGCAGCGACTTCAGCTTGGTGTGCATCACGAAGCCCTCCGGGATCGCCGAGTGGGCGTCGCCGATGTGGGCCAGGGTCTGCGCGGAGATCGCCGATGGACGGGCGCCGTCCATGGTGTTCTCGTCTGCGGCCTGGGCGAACGGCTTCTCCAGGTCGTTGATGGTCGAGCCCGGGGTGATGATCGGGATCGGCGAGGTCTGCGCCGCGTGGGTCTCGGCGAAGATGCGCTCCAGGTTGGCCTTGTACTCCGCCAGTGCGTTGTCGGCCTCTTCCTGCGTGATGTCGCCGCGGCCGACGAGGGCCTCGGTGTACAGCTTGCGGGTCGAGCGCTTGGCCTCGATCAGGTTGTACATGATCGGCTGGGTCATCGACGGATCGTCGCCCTCGTTGTGCCCGCGGCGGCGGTAGCACATGAGGTCGATGACGACGTCCTTGCCGAACTTCTGGCGGTACTCGAAGGCCAGCTGGCCCACGTGCACCACTGCCTCCGGGTCGTCCCCGTTGACGTGGAAGATCGGGGCCTGCACCGTGCGGGCCACGTCGGAGGCGTAGACCGAGGAGCGCGAGGAGGACGGCGCGGTGGTGAAGCCGATCTGGTTGTTCACGATCACGTGCACGGTGCCGCCGGTCTTGTAGCCCGGCAGCTGGCTCATGGCCAAAACCTCGGAGACCACACCCTGTCCGGCGAATGCGGCATCGCCGTGCACCAGGATCGGCAGCACTGCGTTGCCCGAGCCCAGGCGGTCCAGCTTCGCGCGGGTGATGCCCTCGAGCACCGGATCCACGGCTTCCAGGTGCGACGGGTTGGCCGCCAGGTACACCTTGGTCTCGTTGCCGGCGTCTGAGGTGTAGGAACCCTCGGTGCCCAGGTGGTACTTCACGTCGCCGGAGCCCTGGACGGAGCCCGGGGTGGCGGTGCCTTCGAATTCGCGGAAGACCTGTGCGTAGGTCTTGCCGGCGATGTTGGTCAGCACGTTCAGGCGGCCGCGGTGGGCCATGCCGATGGCCACCTCGTCCAGCTGCTCGTCGGCGGCGTCGGAGATGATGGCGTCAAGCAGCGGAATCAGCGATTCGCCGCCTTCCAGCGAGAAGCGCTTCTGGCCGACGAACTTGGTCTGCAGGAAGGTCTCGAAAGCCTCGGCGGAGTTCAGCTTGGACAGGATGCGCAGCTGCTCTTCGCGGGTCGGCTTGGCGTAGCCGCGCTCCAGCTTGGACTGGAACCACTCGCGCTCGACCGGGTTCTGCAGGTGCATGTACTCGGTGCCGATGGTGCGGCAGTAGGCGTCGCGCAGGATGCCCAGGATGTCGCGCAGCTGGGCGCGGTCCTTGCCGCCCAGGCCGCCGGAGATCCACTCGCGGTCCAGGTCCCACAGGGTCAGGCCGTAGGACTTGATGTCCAGGTCCGGGTGCTTGCGCTGGACGTATTCCAGCGGGTTGGTGTCGGCCATCAGGTGGCCGCGCACGCGGTAGGAGTTGATCAGGTGCTGGATGCGGGCGACCTTGTTGACCTGCAGGTCGATGTCGACCTGGTTGTCCACGGCCCAGCGCACCGGCTCGTACGGGATGCGCAGCTGCTCGAAGATCTCGTCGTAGAAGCCCTGCTCGCCGAGCAGTAGGCTTTCGACCAGCTTCAGGAACTCGCCCGAACCCGCCCCTTGGATGACGCGGTGGTCGTAGGTGGAGGTCAGGGTGATGTGCTTGCCGATGCCCATGCGGGCCACGGTGGTCTCGGCCGAACCGCGGAACTCTGCCGGGTATTCCAGGGCGCCGACGCCGATGATGGCGGCCTGGCCCTTGGACAGGCGGGGCACCGAGTGCACGGTGCCGATGCCGCCCGGGTTGGTCAGCGACACGGTGGTGCCGGCGTAGTCGTCGGCGGTCAGCTTGTTGCCGCGGGCGCGCTTGATCAGGTCCTCGTAGGTGGCCCAGAACTCGTTGAAGCTCAGGGTCTCGGCGGCCTTGATGTTCGGCACCGCCAGCATGCGGGTGCCGTCGGGCTTGGGCATGTCGATGGCGATGCCGAAGTTGACGTGGGCCGGCTGGATGGCGGTCGGCTTCTTGTCGATCACGTCGTAGGTGACGTTCATCGAAGGGATCTGCTTCAGCGCACGGATCACGGCGAAGCCGATCAGGTGGGTGAAGGAGATCTTGCCGCCGCGGGCGCGCTTGAGGTGGTTGTTGATGACGATGCGGTTGTCGATCATCACCTTGGCCGGCACGGCGCGCACGGTCGTGGCGGTCGGCACGGTGAGGCTGGCGTCCATGTTGGTCGCGATGGCCTTCATCGGGCCGCGCAGCGCGGTGCGCTTTTCCTCGCCGAACAGCCCGGTCGACGGGGTCGGCTTCGGGGCCTGAGCTGGAATTGGAGCGGTCTTCGGCGACGGCTCGGCCTTCTTGACTGGTGCTGCGGCTGCCGGGGCCGGCTCCGAGGCGCGGGCTTCTGCGGCCGCGCGCGGAGCGCCCTTGACGACAGGAGCTGCTGGTGCGGCTGGAGCGGCGGCTGCCGGCTTCGATGCCGGTGCGGCCGGGGCCGACTTCTCCGCAGCGAGGGACTCGAAAATCTCCCACCACTTCTTGTCTACCGAGTTCTTGTCAACGAGATACTGTTCGAACAGCTCATCTACTAGCCATTCGTTTCCACCGAACTCTTCAGTCAGCCGGTGGTGTGCTTGCTCTGGCACGTGCAACGCCTCTTCCCTGATTTCTACGTTGTTCTAGCTTGAGCCGGTGGTCTGACGAGGACGTGATAATGACCGCCGAACTCACTTTGATTTCTAGACCTGCCGACCAGTCTAGTAACTTTTCTACGCGCTTGGCCACGGCACGTATCAAAACTCACGAAAGTGGCGCGAATGACATCCCGTTCATCGGGTGGCAGATACCGCTGGTCGCCAGCCGCGCGGGGTAATGCGGATTTCGGCTCCATTAGTTAGACTGAGTCGCACTATGGAATCACACTCTCCTAGCCGGCCCGACGCCCGTAGGCGCAGCGCCGGCCACGTCAGTCCATCTCCGTTAAGTTCCGGCGCCGCATTGGAGCCTTCTAGTTGCCCCCAACTGGGCATCGGAGAAATATCACCTCAACCTTTGCGCGGGTGGAGCTAACCACCCATGGAATGGCTTTACATACTTTTCGGCCTGCTGCTGATTCTCGGCACCGGCTTTTTCGTGGCAGTGGAATTCGCGCTGGTCGCACTCGATAAGAGCACCGTGCAGCAGGCGGTGGACGCCGGAGAACGCGGTGCCAAGCCGCTGATGCAGTGCCTGACCTCGCTGTCCACGCAGCTGTCCAGCTGCCAGCTGGGCATCACGCTGACCACGCTGCTCACCGGCTACGTGCTCGAGCCCTCGCTGAGCAAGCTGCTGGCCCCGCTGCTGGAAGCCGTCGGCATCGCCGGGACCAGCGCCACCGCGATCTCCGTGGTCGTCTCCATGCTGATCGCCACGCTGCTGTCGATGCTCATCGGCGAGCTGGTCCCCAAGAACATGGCCATCGCCCAGGCCATGGCCGTGGGCAAGGCGCTGGCCCGCCCGCACCTGGTGTTCACCGCGGTCTTCAAGCCGGCCATCGTCGTGCTGAACGGATTCTCCAACGCGGTGCTGCACCGCTTCTTCGGGCTCGAGGCCAAGGAGGAGATCTCTGCGGCCCGTTCGTCGCAGGAACTGGCCTCGCTGGTGCGCCGTTCGGCGCAGCTGGGCACCTTGGACCTGCAGACCGCCCGCTTCGTGCAGTCAACCATCGAATTCTCCGAGCGCACCGCCGCCGACGTGATGACCCCGCGCACCTCGATGTCCACCATCGACTCCGAGGCGCCGCTGTCGGAACTGATCGCGGTCAGCGCCGAAACCGGCTTCTCGCGTTTTCCGGTCACCGAGGGATCCAGCGACGAGATCCAGGGCGTCTGCCATATCAAGGCGGTCGTCTCGGTGCCGCGCGAACGCCGCGCCGCGCTGCAGGTGGGGGAGTTCGCCCACGACGCGCTCTACGTCCCGGAGACCATCCACCTCGACGTGCTGCTGGAGCAGCTGCGCGAGGCCGAGTACCAGCTGGCCATCGTGATGGACGAGTACGGCGGAACCGCCGGGCTGGTGACCCTGGAGGACCTGGTCGAGGAGATCGTCGGGCAGGTGTCCGACGAGCACGACGAGGACGAGGAAGAAGCAGTCACCCAGCCCGACGGCAAGTGGCTCTTCCCGGGCATGTACCGCCCGGACGAGGTCAACGAGCACGTGGGCGGCGAGGTCATCCCGGATGACGCCTCCTACGAAACCATCGGCGGCTACATGCTCGCCGAGCTGGGCCGCCTGGCGGAGCTGAACGACCAGGTCTGCACCGCGGCCGGCATCTTCACCGTCACCGAGCTGGACGGACGGCGCATCGCGCAGATCCGCTTCGAACCGGCGCCGCAGCCGCAGGAGGAGGACGAATGAGCGACTTCATGGGACTGATCTGGCTGGTCATCCTGCTGGCGTTCAACGCCTTCTTCGTGGCCGGCGAATTCGCTGTCATGTCCGCGCGCCGCTCGCAGATCGAGCCGCTGGCCGAGGCCGGCAACAAGCGCGCGAAGATCGCGCTGTACGCCATGGAGCACGTGTCGATCATGCTGGCAGTGTGCCAGCTGGGCATCACCGTCTGCTCGCTGCTGATCCTGAACATCTCCGAGCCTGCGATCCACCACCTGCTGGCCGAGCCGCTGATGGCCCTGGGCCTGGCGGAGGCCGCGGCGGACACCGTCGCGTTCCTGATCGCGCTGGTCCTGGTGACCTTCCTGCACGTGACCTTCGGCGAGATGGTGCCGAAGAACATCTCGGTCTCCGTGGCAGACAAGGCGGTGCTGCTGCTGGCCATGCCGCTGGTGGGCCTGTCCAAGGTGCTCAAGCCGTTCACCGCGCTGCTCAACGGGGCGGCGAACCTGGTGCTGCACGCCTTCGGCATCGAACCCAAGGATGAGGTGGCCAGCTCCTACACGGCCGCCGAGGTGCGCACCATCATCCACACCTCCTCCGAGGAGGGGGCGCTGGAGAAGGAGGACGCGCTGCGCCTGACCAAGGCGCTGGAGTTCTCCAGCGTCACCGCGAAGACCTGCATGGTGCCGCTGGACGACCTGTTCACCCTCGAATGGGGAGCCGCCACCGCGCGCGAGTTCGAGAAGAAGGTCGGCAAGACCGGCTTTTCCCGCCTGCTGATCACCCGCGACGAGGTCCCGGTGGGCTACTGGCACGTTAAGGACGTGATGCTCATCGACGATGCGCATTCAACCGCCCCGCTGCTCGACCTGGACCTGCATCCGCTGGGCAAGCTGAAGCAGGACACCGAGATCGAGGACGCGCTGGAGACCATGCGCCAGGAGGGCAACCATCTCTCCGCGGTGGTCGACGACGCCGGCGCCACCCTGGGCGTGGTGTTCCTGGAGGACATCATCGAGGTGCTGGTCGGCGAGATCAGCGACTCCACCCGGAAGCGCGTGGCCCCGCCGCGCAGCCACCCGGAGGGCTGATCCAACCGGGCCGGAGGGGGTTTCAATTCAGCCTCCGGCCCATCGCGTATTGCGAATGACTCGCAACTGGTAGGATTAACTGCGGTACCGCTTCGGCGGTGCCGCAGTTTTTCATTCCCGCCCGAATCCGCACCCGCTGGGCGCACCCCGGACGGGAGACACCGCATGCAGCACCTGCTTAGAAAGCCGCCCCCATGAGCCCTACCCCGATGATCCCGAACCCGATCGTCACCTTCGACAACGCGCGACTGGCCTATGGATCCAGGGTCCTCTGGGAGGGCCTGGACCTGCAGGTGCAGCCGGGGGAGTTCCTGGCGGTGCTCGGGCCCAACGGCTCGGGCAAAACCAGCTTCATCAACACCATGCTGGGCACCACCTCGCTGGACGCCGGCACCGTGTCCATCGACGGGGCCCCGGTGCGCCGCGGCTCGGATTCGGTGGGCCTGATTCCGCAGCAGCGCCCCTTCGGGGACAACGTGCCGCTGCGCGCCCGCGACCTGGTCGCGCTGGGCATCGACGGCACCAAGCCGGGCATCCGGCTGGCCCGCCGCGCGGTGCGCGCCAAGGTCGACGAGCTGCTCGAGCTGGTCGGCGCCAGCGGCTACGCCAACCGCGCGGTCAGTGACCTCTCCGGCGGCGAGCAGCAGCGGCTGCGCGCGGCCCAGGCGCTGGCCGGGAACCCCAAGGTGCTGCTGTGCGACGAACCGCTGCTCTCCCTTGACCTGCACCACCAGCAGGCCATCAGCGAGGTCATCCACCACCAGGCGGTGCAGCGCGGCAGCGCCGTCATCTTCGTCACCCACGAGATCAACCCGATCCTGCCCTACGTGGACCGGGTGCTCTACCTGGCCGAGGGCCGCTTCCACCTGGGCAGCGTGGACGAGGTCATGCGCACCGAGGTGCTCAGCGAGCTCTACGGCGCCCCGGTGCAGGTGCTGCGCGTGAACGGGCGCATCGTGGTGGTCAGCGGCGACGGCAACCGCGCCCTGCCGCCGGACGGGCACGACCACGCCGAGGACGCCGGCCCGGCCGCCGGAACGCCGAACACCACCGGAAAGCGGGCCTGAGCATGGATTTCGCAGACCTCATCGAGAAGGCCTTCAACTTCCAGGACTACGCGCTGCTGCTGCCATTGGTCAGCAACTCGCTGATCGCCGGCGCTGCGCTGGGCGTCGTCGGCGGGCTGATCGGCATCTTCATCATGATGCGCGACATGGCCTTCGCCGTGCACGGCATCGCGGAGCTGTCCTTCGCCGGCGCCGCCTTCGCGCTGCTGATCGGCGCGGACGTGGTCACCGGCTCGGTCTTCGGCTCGCTCATCGCGGCGCTGATCCTCGGGATGCTGGGCACCCGGGCGCGCGACCGCAATTCGATCACCGGCGTGCTGATGCCCTTCGGCCTGGGCTTGGGCATCTTGTTCCTCTCGCTCTACGAGGGGCGCAGCGCCAACAAGTTCGGGCTGCTCACCGGCCAGATCGTCGCGGTCGACGACGTGCAGCTGGGCGGCATGCTGGTGCTCAGCGCCGTGGTGGTGCTCGCGCTGGCGTTGATCTGGCGGCCGCTGACCTTCGCCAGCGCCGACCCGGTGGTGGCCAACGCGCGCGGCGTGCGCACCTCGGGGCTGTCGATCATCTTCATGATGGTGCTGGCGCTGGCCGTGGCGGTGACCATCCAGGTGGTCGGCGCGCTGCTGGTGCTCGCGCTGCTGATCACCCCGGCCGCCGCGGCGATGCGCGTGAGCTCCACCCCGGTGCTCACCGTGATCCTCTCGGTGGTGTTCGCCGAGCTGGCAGTGGTCGGCGGCATCCTGCTGGCGCTGGCCGGCTCGCTGCCGATCAGCCCCTACGTCACCACCATCTCCTTCGTGATCTACCTGGTTTGCCGGGCGATCGAGGCGGTGCGCTCCCCGCGCCGCCACCAGGTCTAGCGCTTCGCCCGCCCTGCGTCCGAACTATGGGCTGGCGCACGGCGCGGACTCAGCGTTCTCATAGCCGGGGGTCGTATCGTGGAAAGTACCTCAAAAGGTGCGAGTGATGATTCAACCGCGGCCCCGTCAGTCTTGTGACGGGGCCGCGGTTGGTTAAAGCGCGCTGCAGGCTAGCGGTCCCGCGTGGCCTGGCGCTGCGCGCCCCGCGTGGCCTGGCGCTGCGCGCCCTGCGAGGCGCTGGAGGCATCGCGCTTGATCCCTCCGGTAGTTTTGGAGTGCTCGCGGGCGATGCCCGCACCCACCCCGGCGCCCGCGACCGCGTCGCCCGCGCCGTCCGGTCCGGTGTTGCGGTTGGTCTGCGCCATCGCCGGGCGCTCGGCCTTCAGCCGCTCGGCTTCCTGGCGAGCGACGGCGGCCAGCCTGGCCGACACGATGGACAATGCCTCTTCGAAGGCTTCGGCGCGATGGCGCGACTTGCCGCGCTTGGGGTGCGCCGCCCCGCGCCCGGCTTCCTCGGCCACGGAGGCTGCTGTCTTGCGGCGGTAGTTCTTGGGTGCTTGTTCCTGGCCCGGCGCACCCGGCGGTGCAGTGCCAGCAGTTCCTCTTCGTCCAGCGCTTCAAGCCGAGCCGGCACGAGTTCCCGGATCAATTCCTGCTCCGATTCCTTCACGACCCGCAGATAGTTCTCCATGCCGCCTTCTCCTTAGCAGGGCTGATCCCCGGTGCAGGGGGTTCCGAGGGCGTGGATCCGAGCTATTGCCCAAGGCGGTGCCTGGCAAGCACCGCGGGTACGCCCGCGACGGGCACGCATCCGGAGTATGGGTATTTGCTGGGAACCAGCTGACGATGTTGGAGCGGCCGCGGCACTCATTGCTACGGTGTCAGCAACCGATGAAAGGAGCACCGACATGGAGAACAACGCGGATTTCCCGAACCACGGCGATGCCGTGCAGCCCGAGTCAGCTGAGGACCAAGCGGCCGCTGCCCAGCGGGACCACCTGTCCGATCCGGCCCGCAACGACGAGGTCGGACACGACTGGACCGACGAAGGCGGCGCCACGCCCGACGGCCCCGCAACCGAGGGGAACGAGGAGCGCTAGTTCCGCCCTCTGGCCCCAGCCCCCGCGCGGTTCCGCGCAGCGTCGCACTGCGCCGCGACGGACCGCCCGGGGGCTTTGCCGCATCCAGGGCCCGACCCGGTGGTGGCGCACCTTCGCGGCACCGCGCGGGGCGCCGGACAGGCTTCACGCAGCGCCTGCCGTGCGCCGGCCGGGACCCGGATCGGCTGGTCCCCAGCCGGCACCGGGCCCCTGAGCCCTAGTCGCCGGCTTCGCGGCAGGCGGCGCAGATGCCGTAGATTTCCACGGTGTGCTCCGGGTCGGTGAAGTCGTTCTCCGCCGCGACCCGGGCGGCCCAGCGCTCGACGGAGGGGGCGAGCACCTCCACGGTCTTGGAGCACACGCGGCAGATCAGGTGGTGGTGGTGCGCCTCGGTGATGCAGCGGCGGAAGCGGGCCTCGCCGTCGGCGCTGCGCAGCACATCGACCAGTCCGTCGTCGGACATGGATTGCAGCAGGCGGTACACCGTGGCCAGCGAGACCTTCTTCTCGGCCTCCTGCAGCCAGCGGTGCAGCTCCTGGGCGGTCGCGAAGTCGTCGACCTGTTCCAGCGCCTCCTCCACCGCGACCCGCTGCTTGGTGATCCGGGTTTCGGGCTGTGCCATGGCCGTGCACCATTCCTCTCCTGCTAGGGGATGTTCGTGGTTGCCGCGCCGGCCTGCGGGTGTCGAATCGACCCCAGCCACCGGCGGTTTAACCCAATTTTAGCCAACTTTGGGCCGCAGGGCGTGTCTGGTGGTGGCACGGTACGCCGCCGGAGCCTACGCTAAGGACATGCGTATCACATCCAGAGGGCATTCGTGCCTGGAACTGAGCACCGTCGACGGGTCGCTGCTGCTGGACCCGGGATCCTTCAGCGATCTGGACGGGGCGTTCGAGAACAAGGCCGCGGTGCTGGTCACCCACCAGCACCCTGACCACGCCGACCATCCGGCGCTGGCCGCCGCGCTGGAGGCCGACCCGGTGCTCCAGGTGTACGCGCCGGCCGGGCTGGCCGACGCGCTGCGCACCGAGCTGCCCGCCGCGCGCCGCGCCCAGGTGCACACCGTGCACGAAGGCATGGACTTCATCGTCGGCGGGATCCGGGTGCGCACCTTTGGCGGCACCCACGCCACCATCCACCACTCGATCGACCCGATCGCGAACGTGGGCTATCTGGTGGGCGACGGCGCCGTGGGCCGGGTGCAGGTTTTCCACCCGGGGGACAGCTACCAGGTGCCGATCGGCGTGCGCCCGGACGTGCTGCTGCTGCCGGTCATGGGCCCCTGGGGCAAGATGGCCGAGGCCGCCGACTTCGCGGCGGCAGTCGGCGCCCCGGTCTGGGTGCCGATCCACGACGGGCTGCTCAATGGCCGCGGCACCGGGCTGTTCGACCGCCAGCTCGGCGCGATCGCCGCGCACCAGGGGGCGAACTACCAGCGCCTGGAGCCCCTGACGGAGTACCGCGCCGCTGAGCTGCTGGCCGCCGCCGAGTCCTCGCAGACCGACGCGGGCAGCGTGGAGGGGCACGCATGAACCCGCTGATTTCCGCCGCCGCGCTGGCCGCGCTGCTCGACGCTCCGGGCCCCTCGCCGGTGCTGCTGGATGTGCGCTGGTCGCTGGGCCGCAGCGACGGGCGCGAGCTCTACGCCGCCGGGCACATCCCCGGCGCGGTGTTCGTCGACCTGGAACGCGAGCTGTCCTCCGCCCCCGGGCACCAGACCGGCCGCCACCCGCTGCCGCTGCCGGCCGATTTCGAGGCCGCCGCCCGGCGCTGGGGGATCAGCCAGGACTCGCAGGTGGTGGTGTACGACGACTCCGGCGCGCTGGCCGCCGCCCGCGCCTGGTGGCTGCTGCGCCACGCAGGCTTCGAGAACGCGGCCGTGCTGGACGGAGGACTGGATGCCTACAGGGCGCTGCCCGGCACGCAGCTGGCCACCGGGGAGCAGTCGAACACCCCGGGCGACGTCACCCTGTCCTGGGGGCGCATGCCGGTCATCGAGTTCGAGCAGCTGGCCGGATTTTCCGGCACGCTGATCGACTCGCGCGCCACCGCCCGCTACCTCGGCATCGAGGAGCCGATCGACCCGGTCGCCGGCCACATCCCGGGCGCCCGCAACCGCCCCACCACCGACAACCTCGACTCGCAGGCGCGTTTCCTGCCCGCCGCGGTGCTGCGCGCCGACTTCGCCAAGCTCGGCGTTGACACCGGGGACGCCGCGGCCTACTGCGGCTCCGGCATCACCGCGGCCCACCAGGTGCTCGCCGCGCACACCGCCGGGATCGAGCTGGCGCTGTACCCGGGCAGCTGGTCCGAGTACTGCTCGCACCCCGAGGCCCCGGTCGCCACCAGCGACGAGCAGCACCGCCACTAGATGTCCGCGCGGCGCGCTCCACCAGGGGCCGCCGCGCGCCCGCAACCGCCCGCCGACGCGGGCAGAAAGGCAGCCCATGAGTACGCTGTTCACCAAAATCATCAACGGCGAGATCCCCGGCCGCTTCGTCTGGTCCGATGCGCAGTGCGTCGGCTTCCTGTCCATCGGCCCGCTGTCAGACGGGCACACCCTGGTGGTGCCGCGCGCGGAGATCAACGAGTTCACCGACGCGCCCGACGAGCTGGTCTCCCACCTGACCCTGGTCGCCACGAAGATCGGCCGCACCCAGAAGCGCGTGTTCAACTCCGCCCGCGCCGGGCTGATGATCGCCGGCTTCGAGGTCCCGCACCTGCATGTGCACGTCTGGCCGACCAACTCGCTGGCCGACTTCGATCTGGCCAATGCCGCGGTCAACCCGGACCCGGCGCAGATGGACGCGAACGCGCAGACGCTGCGCGACGGGCTGCGCGCCGACGGCCACTCGGAATTCGTCCCGGCCGACTAGCGCCGCCGGCCCCGGCTCAAGAACGCCGAATGCCCGCCGGAACCGGCCATGCAGGTCGGCTCCGGCGGGCATTTTCCGGCCCCGGCGCGGGCCGGGGCGCCGGCGGCTGGAGCGTCGTCGGCTCCAGGCCGTCGGCTACAGCGCCGACAGGCCGTCCTTGATGGCCTTGCGGATGCGCTTCTCGCTGACCGAATACGCGGTGCCCAGCTCCTGGGCGAACAGCGAAATGCGCATCTCCTCCAGCATCCACTTCACCTCGCGCAGCCCCGCCGGCAGGCGCGCGCCCTCCGGGACCTTGTCCAGGGCGGCGTCGTACTCGTCCTCCAGCTTCTGGATCACGACCAGCGCCTGCGAGTCGCGGGTGACCGCGCCGCCGGCGAGCTTCTCCAGCCGCTTCTCGATGCCCGCCAGATAGCGCGGCAGGCGCAGCAGGTGCGCCGCACCGGTGGCGGCGATGAACCCGGGGTAGATCAGCTGCTCCAGCTGCGAGCGGATGTCGGTGATCGCGGCGTACATGGCCAGCGAGCGGGTGGCCTTAAGCTCCTTGGAGATCCGCGTGGCCGCGGCGAAGACCTTGGCCACCACCGCGGTGATGGAGAAGACCGTGTCGATCTGCTCCGCGCGCACCACCTCGAACAGCGCCTCGAACGCCGCGCGGTCCATCGGCAGCCGCTCGGGCACCAGCTTGTCCACCGCCGCCATGGTGCAGTCGCTGATCAGGTGCTCGATCGAGCCGTGCGGGTTCTGCGTGAACGCCAGCTTCTCGGAGTTGTCCAGGTGCGAGATCACGAACTTCGCCGCCGGCGGCAGGCGCAGCATCAGCAGCCGGATCACGCCGGTGCGGTGCGCCGCGTCGCGCTCCACGGCCGAGCGGAACACCGTCAGGTCCACGCGCTCGCCCTGGGCGATCAGGCCCGGGTACGCGGTGATCTGCTGGCCCATCACCGTGGTGGTGACCTTGTCCGGCAGCCTGTCGCCCAGCGTGTCCCCGGCGGCGTCAAGCTGCGGCCAGGCATCGAGCTTTTGCTGGTCCCAAGCCCCCGCGGCGTTCTTCGCGCCCCGGGTGCCCTTGCCGGCCTTGTTGCCCTGCCGGCCCGTGGCCGTTTTGTCCTGCCCGCCCTTGGCGGCTGCGGCAGGGATCCCCGGCTTGCCTGGTTTGCCCGGAAGAGCTGCGCCGGGGGAGTTGACCCCGCTGGCCAGCGCGGCGCGGTTGGCCGCGGCCAGCTTGTACTGCAGCTTGCCCAGGTCGTCGCCCTGGCCCAGCACCTTGCCGGAGGCATCGGTGACGGTGAAGCCGAAACGCAGGTGCGCGGGCAGCGTGGAGAAGTCGAAAACGGCCGGGTCCACGACGATGCCGCGCAGCCGCCGCAGCACCAGCGCCAGCGACTGGGCCAGGTCGTCGGTGGCGGGATCGAAATCGGCCTCCAGCATCGCCAGCGCCTTGCCCGCCACGTCCGGGGCGGGCACGAAGTTCTTGCGGATCGCCTTGGGCATGGAACGGATCAGCGCGGTGAGCAGCTCGTGGCGCAGGCCCGGGATCAGCCAGGCGAACCGCGCCGGATCCAGCTGGTTCAGGAACACCACCGGCACGGTCAGGCTCACGCCGTCGCCCTCGCCGCTGGCGGCGGCCGGGTTGTACTCGTAGCTCAGCGGCAGGTGGATGCTGCCCAGCGCCCAGGTTTTCGGGAAGGCGGTCTCGTCCAGCGCCTGCGCGTCGGCGGCCAGCAGCGCCTCGGGATCGAAGTCAAGCAGCGCCGGATCCGCGGCGCGCGCCTTCCTCCACCAGCGGTCGAAGTGCCGCTCGGAGAGGATGTCTTGCGGCAGCCGGGCATCGTAGAACGCGAACAGGTCCTCATCGCTGATGCGCAAATCGTGCCGGCGCATCCGGGTTTCCAGCTCCTCGACTTCCTCCAGCAGCGCGCGGTTCTTCGCGAAGAACTTGTGGTGTGTGCGCCAGTCGCCCTCCACCAGCGCGTGGCGGATAAACAGCTCGCGGGCCAGCGCCTTGTCCACGCGCCAGTAGTGGAACTGGCGGCGCGGCACGATCGGCAGCCCGAAGAGCGTGAGCTTCTCGTAGCCCATCACCGAACCGTTGCGCTTGGACCAGTGCGGCTCCGAATAGGTGCGCTTGAGCAGGTGCGGGGCCAGCTCCTCCACCCACGCCGGATCGATCACCGCATTGGTGCGCGCCCACAGCCGGGAGGTCTCCACCAGCTCGGCGGCCATCACCCAGGTCGGCGACTTCTTGAACAGCCCGGAACCGGGGAAGATCGCGAAGCGGGTGCCGCGCGCTCCGACGTAGTCGCGCTTGCGCTCGTCGTAGAGCCCGATGTGCCCCAGCAGCCCGGAGAGCAGCGACTTGTGCACGGCGTCCTCGTTGGCGGCCGGCTCGATCGGCGCGGCGGCCACGGTGATGCCCAGGGGCTTGGCCAGCTGGCGCAGCTGCGTGAACAAGTCCTGCCATTCGCGAACCCGCAGGTAGTTGATGTGCTCGGCCTTGCACAGCCGGCGAAACGCGGAGGAGGACAGCTCGTTCTGCTGCTCGCGCACGTACGCCCACAGGTTCAGCAGCGCGGTGAAGTCCGACTTGTCGTCGGCGAAGCGCTTGTGCAGCTCGGCGGCGCGCTCGCGCTGGCCGGTGTCCTCGGAGGGGCGTTCGCGCGGATCCTGGATGCTCAGCGCCGCGGCCAGCACCATCAGCTCCTTGGCCACGCCGCGCCCGGCGGCCTCCACGATCATGCGGCCCAGCCGCACATCCAGCGGCAGCTGCGCCAGCTGCCGGCCCACCGGGGTGATGCCCGCGCGCTTCTGGCCATCCAGCGCCCCCAGCTCGCGCAGCAGGTTCACGCCGTCGGAGATCGCCCGCGATTCCGGCGGCTGCACGAACGGGAATTCGGAGACCTCCGCGGCCGAGGCCACCACGCCCATGGAGATCATCTGCAGGATCACGCTGGCCAGGTTGGTGCGCAGGATCTCCGGGTCGGTGAACTCCGGTCGGCTCTGGTAGTCGTCCTCGGAGTAGAGGCGGATCGCGATGCCCTCGGACACGCGGCCGCAGCGGCCAGAGCGCTGGTTCGCGCTGGCCTGGGAGACGCGCTCGATCGGCAGGCGCTGCACCTTGGTGCGGTGCGAGTAGCGCGAGATGCGCGCGGTGCCGGTGTCGATCACGTACTTGATGCCCGGCACGGTCAGGGAGGTTTCGGCCACGTTGGTGGCCAGGATGATGCGCGGGGCGGCGCCCGGGTGGAAGACCCGGTGCTGCTCGGCCAGCGAGAGCCTG
This sequence comes from Arthrobacter sp. AG1021, assembly GCF_003633665.1. Taxonomy (NCBI): domain Bacteria; kingdom Bacillati; phylum Actinomycetota; class Actinomycetes; order Micrococcales; family Micrococcaceae; genus Arthrobacter; species Arthrobacter sp. AG1021. The sequence goes on from NZ_RBLB01000008.1 coordinate 93,687, forward strand.
GCGAACAGCGGCAGCACCTCGTAGCGCGGCAGGCGCTTGTTGGAGGCGACCAGCGCGCGCAGCGCATCGGCGGCGTCGCGGATCTCGCGCTCGCCGGAGAAGAAGATGAGGATGTCGCCCGGGGCCTCGCCGGCCAGCTCGCGGACCGCGTCGGTCACCGCATCCAGCGGGTCGCGGTCGTCCTCCAGCGACTCGGCGTCCGCGTCCTCGTCCAGGTCGACCTCGGCGGTCAGCGGGCGGTAGCGCAGCTCCACGGGGAAGGTGCGCCCGGAGACCTCGAGGATCGGCGCCGGGACCAGCTCGCCCTCCGCGTCCAGCGTGCCGAAGTGCGCGGCGAAGCGTTCGGGGTCGATGGTCGCGGAGGTGATGATGATCTTCAAGTCCGGGCGCCTGGGCATGATCTGCTTGAGGTAGCCCAGCAGGAAATCGATGTTCAGGCTGCGCTCGTGTGCCTCGTCGATGATGATCGCCGAGTACTTCTTCAGGAGCTTGTCGCGCTGGATCTCCGCCAGCAGGATGCCGTCGGTCATCACCTTCAGCTTGGTGCGCTTGGAAACCTCGCCGGTGAAGCGCACGTGGAAGCCGACTTCCTCGCCGATGCTCGTGCCCATTTCCTCGGCGATGCGCTCGGCCACGGTGCGCGCCGCAAGGCGCCGCGGCTGGGTGTGGCCGATCATGCCCTTCTCGGCCAGCCCGAGCTCGATGAGCATCTTGGGCAGCTGGGTGGTCTTGCCGGAACCGGTTTCGCCGGCGATCACGACCACCTGGTTCTTGGATACCGCGTCGAGGATGTCCTCGCGGCGACCGGAGACGGGCAGGGCTTCGGGATAGGAAATGGTTAGCGCCATGATGCCCCCATTCTATGCGCGTTCGCGCCGCGTCGCCCGCCGCGCCCCGGAGCGGCTTTTCGCTTCGCGAACCGACGTGACCCGGATCGCGTTCGACGCAAGTCAAGTTCGCATTTCGTCCAAACAATCGTCGCCAGCTTGAGGCTGTGGAATACAAAAGATGTCCATTGCGAGGTTTTGCGCTCGATTTTGTGCGGCGTTTGCGCCCGATCAACACGCAAATGTCTTCAATACGGCGTTGATTGTAGTCAAGGTGAGGTCGTTCACATGTAAGATCGGGGGTAATCACCGTCACCTGGTCCGGATCGTTCCCGAGCCGACAGCGAGCCTGGCGGCTCTCCGGAACCAGTGAAGTCTCGGTGGTTATCACTCGCATAGGGAACTTTGAAAGGAACCTTCATGAAGCGCTTTACGGCTTTGAAATTCGCGGCCATCGCCGCCACCGGCGCCCTGGCCCTGACCGCCTGCGGCAGCAACGATTCCGGCAGCAACGACGCAGCCAAGACCGACGAGCCGGTCAAGATCGGCATCGCCCAGTACGTGTCCCACCCGTCGCTGGACGCCGTGGCCAGTGGCTTCAAGAAGGGCATGGAGAACGCCGGCTACACCGGCGACAAGATCTCCTACGACGAAAACAACGCGCAGGGCGACCAGGCCACCAACACCTCCATGGTCGGCAAGCTCGCCTCGGACAGCGACATCGACCTGGTCCTGGCCATCGCCACCCCGACCGCCCAGGCCGCCGCCCAGGCGATCACCAGCGTCCCGGTGGTCTTCTCCGCCGTCACCGATCCGGTGGACGCCAAGCTGGTCGCCTCCAACGAGGCGCCGGGCGCCAACGTCACCGGCACCTCGGACAAGAACCCGGTCAAGGAGCAGCTGGAGCTGCTCAAGGAACTGGCGCCTGAAGCCAAGAACGTCGGCATCGTCTACTCCTCGGGCGAAGCGAACTCTGCAGTCCAGGTCCAGTGGGCCAAGGACGCCGCCGCTGAGCTGGGCCTGACCATCAAGGAATCCGCGATCTCCGCTCCGAGCGAGGTCCAGCAGGCGGCCAGCTCGCTGGACGTCGACGCGTTCTACGTGCCGACCGACAATGCAGTGGTTTCCGCCCTGGAAGGCCTGCTGCAGACCGCCCAGTCCAAGAAGGTTCCGGTCATCTCCGCCGACGGCGAGTCCGTCAAGCGCGGCGCGACCGCCACCTACGGCATCAACTACGAGAAGCTGGGCGAGCAGACCGCCGCCATGGCCGTGAAGATCCTCAAGGGCGAGGCCAAGCCGGCCGAGATGCCGGTTGAGACCATCTCCCAGGTCGAGCTGTACCTGAACGAGGAAGCTGCCAAGAAGGTCGGCATCGAGTTCTCCGACGACATGAAGTCGAAGGCCGTGCAGACCTACTAAGGCTCGCCGGACCAAACCTGCGGCACGAAGGCGGGGCGCGCACCATGCCGCCCCGCCTTCGTCGCGACTACCCACAAATTTTGACAACTCAAGGATCCGAACATGATCACCGCAGTTGAACTCGGGCTGATTTACGCCATCATGGCGCTCGGGGTGTACCTGACCTTCCGCATTCTGGACTTTCCCGACCTCACCGTCGACGGCAGCTTCACCACCGGCGCCGCCGTGGCGGCTGTCAGCATCGTCAACGGGGTCAATCCCTGGCTGGCCACCCTGCTGGCATTCCTCGCCGGCATGGCCGCAGGCGCCGTCACCGGCCTGCTGCATACCAAGGGCAAGATCGACGGCCTGCTGGCCGGTATTCTCACGATGATCGCGCTGTACTCGATCAACCTGCGCATCATGGGCAAGGCGAATACGCCGCTGCTGGGCGAGGAAACGCTCATCAGCCCGATGCGCGCCGCCGGCATCCTCGGCTCCTGGACCTCCATCGGCATCTTCTTCCTGGTCAGCCTCGTGCTGGTCGCGGCCGTGGTCTGGTTCCTGCACACGGAGATGGGCATGGCCATGCGCGCCACCGGCGACAACCAGGAAATGATCCGCTCCTTCGGCGTGAGCACCGACAACCAGAAGATCCTGGGCCTGGCGCTGTCCAACGGCCTGGTCGGCGCCTCCGGCGCGGTGGTGGCCCAGTACCAGGGCTTCGCCGACGTCGGCATGGGCATCGGCGTGATCCTGATCGGCCTGGCCTCGGTCATCGTCGGCCAGGCGATCCTCACCCAGCGCTACATCTGGCTGGCGGCCCTGGCCGTCGTCATCGGCGCGGTGCTCTACCGCCTGGTCATCCAGCTGGCCCTGGTCGCCGGCCTGGAGGTCAACGACATGAAGCTGATTTCCGCCGTGCTGGTCGTCATCGCCCTGCTGCTGCCGAAGTGGAAGGGCTTCCAGAAGATCGTGAAGTCCTTCAAGCGCACCCCGGCGCCCGTCACCGACTCCAAGGAAGAGGTTCGCACCAATGCTTGAGATCAAGAACCTGTCCCGCACGTTCTTCCCCGGCACGGTGAATGAACGCAAGGCGCTGCGCAACATCAACCTGACCCTGGGCAACGGCGAATTCGTCACCGTGATCGGCTCCAACGGCGCCGGCAAGTCCACGGTGCTGAACATGGTGGCCGGCAAGCTGCAGCCGGACGCCGGAACGGTGACGATCGACGGGAAGAACGTCACCAAGTTGGCCGACTTCCGCCGCGCCAAATACATCGGCCGCGTGTTCCAGGATCCGATGGCCGGCACCGCGCCGACCATGTCGATCGAGGAGAACATGGCCCTGGCCTACGCCCGCGGACGCTTCCGCGGACTGGGCGCCGGGGTCGGGGCCAAGCGCCGCGAGCTGTTCGTCGAAGAGCTGAAGTCCCTGGAGCTCGGGCTGGAGAACCGCCTGAAGACCAAGGTCGGCCTGCTCTCCGGCGGCCAGCGCCAGGCGCTGAGCCTGCTCATGGCCACGTTCTCCGAGCCCAAGATCCTGCTGCTCGACGAGCACACCGCCGCGCTGGACCCGCAGCGCGCCGCGCTGGTGTCGCGCCTGACCAACCAGATCGTCGAACGCCACCAGCTGACCACGTTGATGGTCACGCACAACATGGAGCAGGCGCTGCAACTGGGCACGCGACTGATCATGATGCACGACGGGCAGATCATCCTGGACCTGGATTCCGAGCAGAAGCAGCAGATGACCGTCAAGGACCTGCTGGGCGAGTTCGAGAAGATCAAGGGCGCCCAGCTCGATGACCGCACCATGCTGCAGTAGCAGCCCGCGTCGCTGAACTGGCAACGGCCCCGCCGGATGGGAATACTCCTCGCCGGCGGGGCCGTCGCCGTCCCCGCCACCGGGCGGCGTCCGGGTGGACGCAAAAAAACCGCAGGTCCCGGCGTAAACCAGGACCTGCGGTGAGGTGGTGCCCCTGAAAGGAATCGAACCTTCGGCCTTCTGCTCCGGAGGCAGACGCTCTATCCACTGAGCTACAGAGGCGTGTTGCCGGGCAACGAAAAAATACTATCAGGTCGCAAGGCCAAACGTGGAATCCGCGCCAACGGCGGTTTGCGCGCCGAATGCCTACATGATCACAGCCTGCGGCGTCATGAATGCCCGTGGGGAGCGCGAAAAACCGGTAGTCTTGATGGGTGACTCCTGAAGAACTCTCCGCAGCAATATCCGCATGCCTCACCCAGGCCGTAGCAGCCGGCGAAATCTCCGTCGACATCCCCGACGTCGTGCGCGTGGAGCGACCCAAGAGCCGTGAACACGGCGACTGGGCGACCAACATCGCGCTCCAGCTGGGCAAGAAGGCCGGCATGGCCCCGCGCGACTTCGCGCAGCTGCTGGCCAACCGCCTGGCCGAGGTACCGGGAGTCGGCGCCGTGGACATCGCAGGCCCCGGCTTCCTGAACATCACCCTGGACGCCGCCGCCGCCGGCGAGCTGGCCCGCACCATCGTCGAGGCCGGCAAGGCCTACGGCACCAACGACTCCCTGGCCGGCCATGTGGTCAACATGGAGTTCGTCTCCGCGAACCCGACCGGCCCGCTGCACATCGGCCACACCCGCTGGGCCGCGCTGGGCGATGCGATCGCCCGCGTGCTGCGCGCCTCCGGCGCGGATGTCACCAGCGAGTACTACATCAACGACGCCGGCAACCAGATGAACGTGTTCGCCCGTTCGGTCTACAACCGCATGCACGGCCTGCCGGTGCCCGAGGGCGGCTACCCGGGCGAGTACATCAAGGAACTGGCAGACATCGTCGAGGCCGAAGCCCCCGAGCTGAAGGGCCTGGACGAGGAAACCGCGCTGCCGCAGATCCGCGAGCTGGCCTACAAGGCGCAGATGGCAGACATCAAGAAGACCCTGGCGGACTTCGGCGTCAGCTTCGACGTGTTCTTCTCCGAGACCTCCTTGCACGAGGGCGGGGCCGTGGCCGACGCCGTGGCGCGCCTGCGCGAACAGGGCCACATCTTCGATCAGGAGGGCGCCGTCTGGCTGCGCACCACCGACTTCGGCGACGACAAGAACCGCGTGCTGATCCGCGCGAACGGCGAGCCGACCTACTTCGCGGCCGACGCCGCCTACTACCTGTCCAAGAAGGACCGCGGCTTCACCGAGAAGATCTACCTGCTCGGCGCCGACCACCACGGCTACGTCAACCGCCTGAAGGCCATCGCCGCCTGCGCAGGCGACGACAAGGAAAAGAACATCGAGGTGCTGATCGGGCAGCTGATCAGCGTCAACGGCGCGAAGCTGTCCAAGCGCGCGGGCAACATCATCGAGCTGCGCGATTTGATCGACTGGCTGGGCGCCGACGCGCTGCGCTACTCGCTGGGCCGTTTCCCTGCCGATTCGCCGATCGCGCTGGACCCTGAGCAGCTGAAGAAGAACACCAACGACAACCCGGTGTTCTACGTGCAGTACGCCCACGCGCGCTCCGCCGCCGCGGCCCGCAACGCCGCGGAGAAGAACGTGACCCGCGAGTCCTTCGACGCCAGCGAGCTGACCGACCCCACCGAGAACGAGCTGCTGGCAGTGCTCGGCCAGTTCCCGTCGGTGGTTGCCGGCGCCGCCGAGTTCCGCGAACCGCACCGCATCGCCCGCTACCTGGAGCAGGTCGCCGGCGCCTACCACTCGTGGTACGCCGCCACCCGCATCACCCCGATCGGCGAGGACACCAACGTGCTGCCGGTGCATTCCGCGCGCCTGTGGCTGAACGACGCAACCACCACCGTCCTGGCCAACGGCCTGGAACTGCTGGGCGTTTCCGCCCCGGAGAGGATGTAATACCCTATGGCCGCATCGCCGCTGGCTCCAGCTTGGCTGAACTTCCCGAACGACGTAAACACGCTGCGCGAGATCGAATGGGCCACCGGCGTGGCCCGCGGCGCCGATGGCCAGCTGGCCGTGCAGGGCATCCCCGTCGCGCAGCTGGCGCAGGAATTCGGCACCCCGCTGTTCGTGCTCGACGAGAACGATTTCCGCGCCCGCGCCGCCGGCTTCAAGTCCGCGTTCGACGCGGCCTTCAAGGACCTGTGCGGCGGGGTGGACGTCTACTACGCCGGCAAGGCGTTCTTGTGCACCGAGGTCGCCCGCTGGGTCACCGCCGAGGGGCTGCGTCTTGACACCTGCTCCGGCGGCGAGCTGGCAGTGGCCGCCGCGGCCGGCGTACCGGCGGAGAACCTCTCGCTGCACGGCAACAACAAGTCGGCCGCGGAAATCACCCGCGCCATCGAAACCGGCGTGGGCCGCATCGTGGTGGACTCGCTGGACGAGTTGGAACGCGTCATCCGCATCGCCGATGCGCTGGGCCAGCGCGCGAACGTGATGCTGCGCATCACCCCCGGCGTGCACGCCTCCACCCACGAGGCCATTGCCACCGCCCACGAGGACCAGAAGTTCGGCCTGTCCATCCTGGCCAACGACTCGGGCACCTCCCCGGCGCTGGACGCCGTGGCCCGCGCCCTGGATGCGGACAACGTGAACCTGCTGGGACTGCACGCGCACATCGGCTCGCAGATCTTCGAGGCCGAGGGCTTCGCCATGGCCGCACGCACCATGCTCGGCATCCTGGCGCAGATCCGCCAGCTCCACGGCGTCGAACTGGGCGAACTGGACCTCGGCGGCGGCTACGGCATCGCCTACACTTTGCAGGACCATCCCTCCACCCCGGTGAAGCTGGCCGCGCAGATGGCGCAGGTCGTCTCCGCGACGTGCGCCGAGCTGGACCTGGCCTGCCCGCGCATCTCCATCGAGCCGGGCCGCGCCATCGCCGGCCCGTCGACCTTCACCCTCTACGAGGCGGGCGTGCGCAAGGACGTCCAGGTCGAGGACGCCTCCGGCACGCTGCATCCGCGCCGCTACCTGTCGGTGGACGGCGGCATGAGCGACAACCCGCGCCCGGTGCTCTACGACGCCCAGTACACCGCGGTGCTGGCCAGCCGTGTGACGCGCAGCGACGTAATTATTTCTCGCGTAGTTGGGAAACACTGCGAGTCAGGTGACATAGTCGTGAAGGACGTTTACCTGCCCGAGGACGTTGCCGCCGGCGATCTGCTGGCCGTGCCGGCCACCGGAGCCTACTGCTGGGCCCTGTCGAGCAACTACAACTACCTCACCCGCCCCGCGGTGGTAGCCGTACGCGACGGCCAAGCCCGTCTGATCGTGCGCAGGGAAACGGAAGCTGATTTGTTGGCCCGCGACATGGGAGTTTAATTGACCGCTGAAAAGAGCCTGAAGGTCGCCCTGCTGGGCTGCGGCACGGTCGGCGCGCAGGTCGCGCGGATCCTGCTTGAGGACGCGGCGGCGCTGGCCGACCGCAGCGGCGCGGCGCTGGAGCTGACCGGCATCGCCGTGCGCAACACCGCCTCCGAGCGCGACGTGCAGCTGCCCGCGGAGCTGTTCACCACCGACGCGAATTCGCTGATCGACCAGGCCGACGTGGTCATCGAGCTGCTCGGCGGGCTGCACCCGGCCGGTGACTACATCGCCCGGGCGCTGAAGCGCGGGGCGAGCGTCATCACCGGCAACAAGGCGCTGATCGCCGCCCAGGGCGCGCAGCTGAACCAGCTGGCCGCCGAGCACGGCGCCCAGCTGCGCTACGAGGCGGCCGTGGCCGGGGCCATCCCGATCCTGCGCCCGATCGCCGATTCGCTGGCAGGCGATCACATCACCAAGGTGATGGGCATCGTCAACGGCACCACGAACTTCATCCTGGACGCCATGGACTCCACCGGCGCCGCCTTCGACGACGTGCTCGCCCAGGCCCAGGCGCTGGGCTACGCGGAAGCCGATCCGACCGCCGACGTGGGCGGGCACGACGCCGCCGCGAAGGCCGCGATCCTCGCCTCGCTGGCGTTCCACACCACCGTCTCCTCGGACCAGGTGCACACCGAAGGCATCACCGAGGTGAGCGCGCAGGACGTGGCCGCCGCCGCCGAGGCCGGCTACGTCATCAAGCTGCTGGCGATCGCGGAGCACGCCGAAGCCGGAGTCTCGGTGCGCGTCTACCCGTCGCTGATCAAGCGCAGCCACCCGCTGGCCAGTGTCCGCGGCGCGTTCAACGCCGTATTCGTCGAGGCGGAAAACGCCGGGGACCTGATGTTCTACGGCGCCGGCGCGGGCGGCAACCCGACCGCCTCGGCAGTCATGGGCGACGTCGTCGCCGTGGCCCGCCAGCTGGCTGCCGGGGCCGGGCTGCCTAACGGCTCGGCCGACCAGCCGGTGAACCTGCTGGACTTCGAGCAGATCACCACCAGCTACTGGATCGGGCTGTCGGTCAAGGACCAGCCGGGCGTGCTCGCGAGCATCGCCGCGGTCTTCGGCGAGCACGGCGTCTCGATCGAGTCCATGAGCCAGCACAGCGATGCCGACGGCGAGGGCTCCGCGCTGCGCATCCTGACCCACCGGGGCGCCGAAGCGGCCCTGCGCACCACCGTCGACGCCGTCGCGGCGCTGGACGCGGTGCACTCTGTTACATCCGTTATGCGAGTTGAAGGAAACTAACGTGGCCCACCAGTGGCGCGGAGTCATCCGCGAATATGCCGACCGTCTGCCAGTAGACGAGAACACCAAGGTCATCACGCTCGGCGAAGGCGGCACCCCGCTCGTCTTCGCCCCCGCCCTGTCCCAGCTGACCGGCAGCGAGGTGTACCTGAAGGTCGAGGGCATGAACCCGACCGGCTCCTTCAAGGACCGCGGCATGACTATGGCGATGACCGCCGCGGTCGCCGCCGGCGCCAAGGCAGTGGTGTGCGCCTCCACCGGCAACACCTCCGCCTCCGCCGCAGCCTACGCCACCCAGGCCGGGCTGAAGTGCGCGGTGCTGGTGCCGGACGGAAAGATCTCCATGGGCAAGCTCTCCCAGGCGATCGCGCACGGCGCCGACATCATCCAGATCGACGGCAACTTCGACAACTGCCTTGAGGTCGCCCGCAAGCTGAGCGAGAACTATCCGGTGTTCCTGGTCAACTCCGTGAACCCGGCCCGCATCCAGGGCCAGAAGACCGGCGCCTTCGAGGTCGTCGACTTCCTGGGCGACGCCCCCGACTACCACGTGCTGCCGGTGGGCAACGCGGGCAACATTACCGCCTACTGGAAGGGCTACAAGGAGTACGCCTCCGAGTTCACCAACCAGGCCGGCGCCGTGCTCGCCCCGGTATCCACCAAGACCCCGATCATGTGGGGCTTCCAGGCCGCCGGCGCCGCACCGATCGTGCTGGGCCACCCGGTGACCGAGCCGGACACCATCGCCACCGCCATCCGCATCGGCAACCCCGCCTCCTGGGCCCAGGCCGAGGAAGCGCGCGACGAGTCCGGCGGCCTCATCGACTCGGTGACCGACGACGAGATCCTCGCCGCGCACCGCTGGCTCTCCTCCCGCGAGGGCGTTTTCGTGGAGCCGGGCTCCGCGGCAGGCGTCGCGGGCCTGATCAAGCACCACGCCGCAGGCAACGTGCCGTCGGGCAAGAAGATCGTGATCACCGTGACCGGCCACGGCCTGAAGGACCCGGACTGGGCCCTGAAGCAGGCCGACGGCTCGGCCGTCGCCCCCACCAAGGTCGGCTTCGACGTGGTGGAAGTCGCCACCGCACTGGGCCTGTCCTAGACGCCGCCCGCTGCCTGCCGGCCCGTCGCCGCCGCACCGGCACCCGGTGCGGCCGTGGCGGGCCGCTGCGCGTTCCGGCGCCCCTCCGCACTCATCACCCCTAGCTCACCACCTGAAGCTCACCACCTCGAAGGAACCCATGCAGCAGATCGCCCTGGGCCAGCACCTGGTCGTCGCCCCGCCCGCCACCACCGCCAACCTGGGCCCCGGGTTCGACTCGCTGGGCCTCGCGCTGGAATTCCGCGACCGGCTGGAGATCCGCACCGCGCCGCAGAGCACCGTGCAGATTAGCGGCGACGGGGCCGACAGCCTGCCGCGTGACGAATCCCACCTGATCATCCGCGAGATGCACCGCTACTGGGAGCAGCGCGGCTTCGCGCCGGTCGGCATCGAGCTGAAGGCGGCCAACAACATCCCGCACGCCCGCGGCATGGGCTCCTCCGCCGCCGCGATCGTCGCCGCCTACGCCGCGGCCGATGCGCTGCTGCCGGCCGCCGAGCGCGGGGGACTGGACGCAGTCTTCCAGGCCGCCGCGGCCTGGGAAGGCCACCCGGACAACGTCGCCCCGGCGGTCTACGGCGGGCTGAGCATTTCCGCGACCAATGCCGACGGGACCTTCAGCTGCGCCCTGGTCCCGGTGCACACGCAGGTCCGCGCGGTGCTGGCGATCCCGTCCAACGGCCTGTCCACCGAGGTGGCCCGCGGGGTGCTTCCCGCGCAGATCGCCCACGCAGATGCGGCGGCGAACACTGCCTCCGGCGCGCTACTGATCCACGCGCTGAGCAACGACCCGTCCCACCTGCTCGGCGGCACCGTCGACTACCTGCACCAGTCCTACCGGGCCGCTTCGATGCCCGAAAGCAGCGCGCTGATCGCGCTTTTGCGCGAGCACCAGCTGGCCGCGGTGGTCTCCGGGGCGGGCCCGACAGTGCTTGCGCTGGTGGCCGGCGACGCCCAGGAACGCCTGGCAGGGGAGCTCATCGAGCAGTTCTCAGCACAATCTTCGGTTTCCTGGCGTGCTGAATTTCCGCGCCTGGCCGCCAACGGTGTTACAGTAGAAGTGCTGTAGCACTCAAGGCAGACCGGATCATGCGGGCGCCAGCCCGATGATGAACCTTATGGCGAGTGTTGAAGCGGACGCGATCGGCGCACCGTGCCTGTCGCAGCCGTCCAGCCGTTCCGGATTTTTCCTGCAGCTCGCAGCACCCTTGATATCCCACATCCATGCACAGTCGTGCCGTCGAGATATCAGTTTTCAAACCCAGTTTCCCGCCATCACCGGTGATACCTGAGGGCGGGTCGGGTTTTCGGTGGAACAGCCTCTCATTCTGGGCTGCAACACCTCATATTTACGGCACAGTGGGACTGCCGCAGGCAGCCCATCCTACGAGTCAGAAGGAATTTTCGTGACCGAAACCACGAGCCTCAACGAAGGCGTGGACACCAAGACTTCCGAGACCAAGAGCTCCGGCCTGGCCTCCTTGAAGATGACCCAGCTGCAGCAGCTGGCGTCGCAGCTCGGCATCACCGGCGGATCGCGCATGCGCAAGGCCGACCTGGTCGCCGCCATCAGCTCCCACCAGCGCGGCGGCTCGATCGCCGCCAAGGACGCGGAAGCTGCCAAGGCCGCCGAGCCGAAGGCCGACGCAGCCCAGTCGCCAGCCGCCAAGGAAGCGCCGGCCAAGACCACCCGTACCCGTCGCGCACCGAAGGCCGCCGCAGAGGCCCCGAAGGCCGACGCAGCCCCCGCCCAGGAAGCAGCTGAGGCCCCGCAGGCCGCCGAGCCGAAGGCTGAAAAGCCGGCCCGCGCCCGCCGCACCTCGCGCCGCGTGACCGACTCCGGCAAGATCACCGCCAAGGACGACGCCGCCAAGGCAGCGACCACCGAGGCACCGGCCCAGGCCGAAGCCGCAGTGGACGCGCCGGCCGAGGAAGCCGCCGCACCGGCCAAGGAACGCGCACCGCGCCAGCGCCGCAACACCCGCGCCGCCAAGGCAGAGCAGGCATCCGAGGCTCCGGCACAGGATGCCGACGCCCCGGCCGCCGAGGCCAAGACCGCTCCGGCCGAAGCCGACTCCGCGGAGAACGCCGAGGCGGAGAAGTCCGGCGAGCAGCGCGAAGAGCGCCGCGAGCGCGGCAACCGCCGTGAGCGTGGCAACCGCCGTGAGCGCAACAACGACCGCAACGACCGTGGCAACGACCGAAATGACCGCGGCGGCGACCGCAACGAGTCTTCCGAGCAGGACGCGTCCGAGCAGTCGGAGGAGCGCCGCGATCGCAACCAGGAGCGCAACGAGCGCAATGAGCGCAACGCCAACCGCCGTGAGCGCAACACCGACCGCAGCGAGCGCGGCAACCGCCGCGATCGCAACGATCGCAATGACCGCAACCAGGATCGCAACGACCGGAACAACCGCAACCGCCGCGGCCGCCGCGAGGACGACGAGCCGCAGCTGAGCGAGGACGACGTGCTGCTGCCGATCGCCGGCATCCTGGACGTGCTGGAGAACTACGCATTCGTCCGCACCGCCGGCTACCTGCCCGGCCCGAACGACGTCTACGTCACCCTGGGCCAGGTCAAGAAGTACAACCTGCGCAAGGGCGATGCCATCGTCGGCGCCATTCGCGCACCGCGCGAGGGCGAGACCCCGAACCCGCGCCAGAAGTTCAACGCCCTGGTGCAGCTGACTTCGGTGAACGGCAAGAAGCCGGAGGACAACCGCGAGCGCGTCGAATTCAACAAGCTGGTGCCGCTGTACCCGACCGAGCGCTTGCGTCTGGAGACCGATCCGAAGCTGGTCGGCCCGCGCGTCATCGACCTGGTCGCACCGATCGGCAAGGGCCAGCGCGGCCTGATCGTCTCGCCTCCGAAGGCCGGCAAGACCCTGATCCTGCAGTCCATCGCGAACGCGATCACCACCAACAACCCAGAGGTGCACCTGATGATGGTGCTGGTGGACGAGCGTCCCGAAGAAGTCACCGACATGCAGCGCACCGTCAAGGGCGAGGTCATCGCCTCGACCTTCGACCGCCCGGCCGACGACCACACCACCGTGGCCGAGCTGGCCATCGAGCGCGCCAAGCGCCTGGTGGAAATGGGCATGGACGTCGTCGTGCTGCTTGACTCGATGACCCGCCTGGGCCGCGCCTACAACCTGGCCGCCCCGGCTTCGGGCCGCATCCTGTCCGGCGGCGTGGACTCCGCGGCGCTGTACCCGCCCAAGCGCTTCTTCGGCGCCGCCCGCAACATCGAGAACGGCGGCTCGTTGACCATCCTGGCCACCGCCCTGGTGGAGACCGGATCCAAGATGGACGAGGTCATCTTCGAGGAGTTCAAGGGCACCGGCAACATGGAGCTGCGCCTGTCGCGCCAGCTGGCCGAGAAGCGCATCTTCCCGGCGGTCGACGTCAACGCGTCCTCCACCCGCCGCGAAGAGCAGCTGATGAGCGCCGAAGAGGTGCGCATCATGTGGCGCCTGCGCCGCATGCTCTCGGGCATCGATCCGCAGCAGGCGCTGGAGGTTCTCACCGGCAAGATCCGCGAGACCCAGTCCAACGCAGAGTTCCTGATGCTGGTGAACAAGACCACACCGGACAAGCACTAGCGTTCAAAAACCCATGGCGTCCAGCCGGCCGGCACCTGTCCGGCCGGCTGGACGCCATCGGCGCGTCACCTACCATGGCGCTTAAGACATAGAATTTAACCCGGCCCTTCGTGGCCGCTGGCCAGAGCCGCGCAGAACAAAGGAAGAGCAGCCCCATGTTTGAATCCGTCAAGTCGCTACTTGAGGAGCACGCCGAGATTCAGGCGAAGCTCTCCGATCCGTCCGTCTACGCCGACCAGTCAGTGGCCCGCAAGCTCGGCCGCCGCTCCGCGCAGCTGAACGGCATCGTCGAGGCCTACAACAAGTGGAACAGCGCCACCGAGGACCTGGAAGCCGCCAAGGAAATGGCCGACGAAGATCCGGACTTCGCCGAAGAGGTCGAAACCCTCACCGCGCAGCTGCCCGAACTGGAGGAGAAGCTGCGCCGCCTGCTGATCCCGCGCGACGAGAACGACGCGCGCGATGTGATCCTCGAGGTCAAGGGCGGCGAGGGCGGCGACGAGGCCGCCCTGTTCGCCGCGGACCTGCTGCGCATGTACACCCGCTACGCGGAGCACAAGGGCTGGAAGGTCGAGATGATCTCCTACAACGAGTCCGACCTCGGCGGCTACAAGGATGCCCAGGTCGCGATCAAGGGCAAGTCCAGCGACCCGGCAGAGGGCGTCTACGCCCACCTGAAGTTCGAGGGCGGCGTGCACCGCGTCCAGCGCGTGCCGGTCACCGAATCCCAGGGCCGCATCCACACCTCGGCCGCCGGCGTGCTGGTGCTGCCAGAGGTCGACGAGCCCGAAGAAGTGGACATCCACGCCAACGACCTGAAGATCGACGTCTACCGCTCCTCGGGCCCCGGCGGCCAGTCGGTGAATACCACCGATTCCGCCGTGCGCATCACCCACCTGCCTACCGGCATCGTGGTCGCCATGCAGAACGAGAAGTCGCAGATCCAGAACCGCGAAGCCGCCATGCGCGTGCTGCGCTCGCGCCTGCTGGCCCACCAGCAGGAGATCATCGACGCAGAGAACTCCGCAGTGCGCGCCAGCCAGATCCGCACCATGGACCGCTCCGAGCGCATCCGCACCTACAACTACCCGGAAAACCGCATCGCGGACCACCGCACCGGGTACAAGGCCTACAACCTGGACGCGGTGATGGACGGCGACCTGGAGCCGGTCATCGAATCCTGCATCCAGATGGACGAGGAAGAGCGCCTGGCGGCGCTGGGCGAGTAGCAGGCGCCCGCGCACCCGTGGAGAATCCGCTACCCGTCCGCGAGCTGTCCGCCGTGCGCCGCGCCGCGCTGGGACAGCTCGCCGCAGCCGGCGTGCCCAGCCCCGCGGTCGACGCCGACCTGCTGGCCTGCCACGTGCTGGGCATCGAGCGCTCCGAGCTGAAGCTGCGCGAACTGCGCGGGGATTCCTTCTCCGAGCTGCAGTTCACGCAGTACGCCGCGCTGCTCGAACGCCGCGCCGCGCGCATCCCGCTGCAGCACCTGACCGGCGAAGGCCACTTCCGCTACCTGACCCTGAAGGTCGGGCCCGGAGTGTTCTCGCCGCGCCCGGAAACCGAGACCGTGGTCCAGCTGGGCCTGGACTTCCTGGCCGAGCAAGGGCTTGCGGCCCCCCGCTGCGCTGACCTGTGCTCCGGTTCCGGGGCCATCGCCGCCGCGCTGGCCAGCGAGGTCCCGCAGGCCTCCGTGTGGGCCGTGGAGCTCTCCGAGGACGCCATCGGCTACACTCGGGCCAACTGCGAGCCGCTGGGCGTCACGGTGCTGCACCGCGACGCCTCCGCGCTGCCGGCGCCATTGCACGGCAGCATGGACCTGGTGATCTCCAACCCGCCCTACATCCCGCCCAATGCGGTGCCGCGCGAACCAGAGGTGCGCGACCACGACCCGCAGATGGCCCTCTACGGGCTGGGCGAGGACGGGCTGCAGATCCCGCGCGCCATCGCCGCCGAGGCGCTGCGCCTGCTGCGCCCCGGGAGACTGTTCGTCATGGAGCACGCCGAGGTGCAGCAGGATTCCGCCGCCCAGCTGCTGCGCGACGCTGGTTTCACGGCCGTCGCCGGGCACCCGGACCTGTCCGGGCGCCCGCGCTCGACCAGCGGCCGCGCGCCGCGCTGAACTACCCACCCACCACCCCACATGAAAGAATGATCCCGTGAGCACACGATTTTTGGTCAGCAACGAGCAGGAACACGCTGCAGGCATCGAGGCGGCGCGCACCGCGCTGTCGGCCCAGCGCTGCATCGTCCTGCCTACCGATACGGTCTACGGGATCGGCGCCGACGCGTTCAGCGCGCAGGGCGTGGCGATGCTGCTGGCGGCCAAGGGCCGCAGCCGCACCATGCCGCCGCCGGTGCTGATCGCCCAGGCCGCCACCATGGACGGGCTGGCCCGCGACATCCCTGACGAGGCCCGCAAGCTCGCCGAGGCCTTCTGGCCCGGGGGACTGACCCTGATCCTGCAGGCGCAGCCCTCGCTGACCTGGGACCTGGGGGAGACCCGCGGCACCGTGGCGCTGCGCGTCCCGAACGATGAAACCGCCCTGGAGCTGCTGGCCGCTACCGGTCCGCTGGCCGTCTCCTCCGCCAACCGCACCGGCAACCCGGCCGCCACCACCGCCGACGAGGCCGTGGCCCAGCTGGGCGATTCGGTGGACGTGTACCTGGACGGCGGCTCGCGTGCCGCACAGGACGACGCCGAGACCCTGCCCTCGACCATCGTGGACTGCACCGGCGCGCGGCTGCAGGTCGTGCGCTCCGGCGCCATCTCCATCGAGGAGCTGCGCGTGGTCGTCCCCGCCATTCTCGACTTGGGACAGGACGACTCCGGCCAGGGCGCATGAGAAGCTACGTCCTGCTGATCGCGTTCAGTTTCGCGGTCTCCTTCCTGCTTACCCCCATCGTCCGCTCGGTGGGCGAGAGGTTCACCGGCAACCAGAAGGTCCGTGCCCGCGACCAGCACGAGAAGCCGATCGTGAAGTTCGGCGGCGTGGCGATCATCGCCGCGTTCGCGCTCGGGCTCGGGCTGGCCAGTCAGCTCAGCTTCTTCCGCGGGGTCTTCGGGAACACCGAACCCATCACCGGCATCGTGCTGGCGCTGCTGGTGATCCTTATCCTTGGGCTCGCCGACGACATGTTCGATCTGCGCTGGTGGATCAAGGCCAGCGGCCAAGTCCTGGTGGGCGGGATCATCGCCGGGCACGGAATCGTGATCCAGTCGCTGCCCGTGGGTTCCTGGCAAATCGAGCACACCTGGATCCAGATCGCCATCACCATCTTCCTGATCGTGCTCACGATGAACGCGATCAACTTCTCCGACGGGCTCGACGGGCTGGCCGCCGGGCTCGCGGCCATCGGCGCGGCCACGTTCTTCGTCTACTCCTATGTGCTGGCCACGCACGTCAGCGCCGACGACTACGCCAACATGGGTGCGCTTTTGTGCTCCCTGCTGCTGGGCGCGTGCCTGGGGTTCCTGCCGCACAACTTCAACCCCGCGAACATCTTCATGGGGGAGAGCGGCGTGCTGGCCATCGGCATGATCCTCTCGGTGGCCACGATCGCGGTGACCGGTGACGTGCAGGGCTTGGAAGCCCAGCGCTTCCGCAACATCCCGGCCTACATGCCGATGTTGCTGCCGATGGTGATCGTCTTCCTACCAGTACTGGACCTTGTGCTCTCGGTACTGCGCCGGCTGGCCAACAAACGCTCACCCTTTTCGCCGGACGCCAAGCACATCCACCACAAGATGCTCGCGCAGGGTCACTCGGTGCGCCGTGCGGTGATCCTGCTGTACCTGTGGGCCGGCTTCATCGCCGTATCGGTGGTCTCGATCGCGTTCATCCCCGTCGTTCTGATGGTTCCGATCGTCATCTTGCTGTTTATAGGTGTGGGACTTGCCACATGGAAACCACTGGTGGTCGACCGGTTGGGTGCGCTACGCAAGAAGTTGTCCAAGTAGCCAATTCGGGTATCATGCCGCCACCTCCCACAAACTGTTTCTATCTCGTGTAGAATTCAATATGGATCTTCTCCCGGAACAGTTTTGTTCGCAGGGGGTTTTGAGTTTCATCAGCATCGATAGGTGCACCATGGATCATCGATTTAGACGAAGGAAGGATGCGGACTTGGCTTCTGGTTCTGCCCGCGTCAGTGCTTCGTCTGGATCGAAGTCCATCTGGTTGCCGATTCTGGGCCTGTCAATGGTGTACTCGATCATCGCGACCGCAGCCTTTTTCCTGATTTCTTGGCTGCTTGCCGATCTTGAGTACGCGTTATCCGGCGCTTTTGCCGCCGGTGTGGTTATTGGCTTTTTCGCTATTGGCATTCTGATCGCTGAAGCTGCAGGACGAATCCGCCGCTCGTGGGCCATGCCCGCGTTCTTGGCGACATTCGTCATCAAGGTGTTCGGCGTCGCCTTCGTTCTGTTGAGCCTGGGATTGCCCGCTTGGGTTGATCGTCAGGCTTTCGTACTCGCTGCAGCCGTATCCCTTGTTGCCTGGCAGGTCGGCGAGGTCCGAGCCTTCATGAAGGCTCGCCTTGCCATCTATAACGAGGAATAGGGCTAAGAGCTCTGACGCTTATGTCAGAGAGATGCTGTGAGTTTGATAAGCTTACTAACGGGTCATTTTCGGCCGTGCGCTTAATTGCCTGCGGACGAATCGGAAACATCCTCGGGGAAACCCGGGGTCGCACTTATCAGAGTTGATGCTACCGGCGACAGCTGTGAGAAGTACCCGTTTGATCTTTTCTTCACACGGTGAAAGGCAGTTACCGCCAGTCACCGCCTTTTGCCCGTGACCGTTACTGCAGAGAGGACAGCGCGTTGTTCGCGTTTGCGCTCCCAATGGCCTCAGAAGAAGGCGGATTTGTCCCGCCAACCGTATCCGATACCCACCTCCCGGAGATTTTCCCGTGGATGGCTGAGTACGGTACGGGTTTCGGCAAGCAGATGCTCATGATCGTCCTGTCGATCGTGCTTATCTCTTGGTTCTTCACCGCAGCTATCAAGAACCCTAAATTGGTTCCAGGCAAGATGCAGTACCTCGCTGAGTCCGGCTACGCCTTCGTGCGTAACGGCATCGGCCGCGACATCATCGGCGAAAAGAACTTCCGTCCTTGGATTCCGCTGCTGTTCGCGACGTTCTTCTTCGTCTTGCTGAATAACCTCTTCGGTGCCATCCCGTTCCTGCAGCTTCCATCGTTCTCACACGCTGGCTCTGCATACGCAATGGCAATCATCATCTACGGCACCTGGATTGCCGTAGGTCTGAAGAATCACGGTATTCGTTACTTCAAGCTGGCAGTTACTCCAGCGGGCGTGAGCCCGGTGATGCTGATCCTGCTGGTGCCTTTGGAAATCATTTCGAACTTCATCGTCCGCCCACTGACGCACTCGCTGCGTCTCATGGCAACGATGCTGGCAGGCCACATCATCGTGATGCTGGCAGCCTCAGGTGCACGCCACTTGATCGTCGTTCAGGAATCGCTGGCACTGAATGGTGTTGGTGTTCTGGTCATCGCCGGTTCGGTAGCTATGTACTTCCTCGAATTGTTGATCATGGTTCTGCAGGCGTTCGTGTTTACGCTGCTGACCGCGATCTACATCCAAGGCGCGCTTGAAGCCGACGCCCACTAAGGCCATTTCTTCTTTACTCAAACCCAATAGTTCTTCCTTGATTGATTCAAGGAAAACCTCACAACCTACCGGCAAGAAGCACGGTATCTTGAAAGGAATAATCGCATGAGCGGCTCCCTGAATATGATCGGTTACGGTCTGGCAGCAATTGGTTCGGCTATCGGCGTTGGTCTGATCTTCGCTGCTTACATCAACGGCGTTGCACGTCAGCCAGAGGCACAGCGCATCCTGCAGCCAATCGCTATGCTCGGCTTCGCACTTGCTGAAGCACTGGCCATCCTGGGCCTGGTTTTCGCCTTCGTTATCAAGTAAGTCTTTCCCGGCTGTAGTGGCCTCGCCACTATCGCGAGGCGTACACACAAGTGGAAACTAATAGATAAGGAATGGTGAGTATGAATAGCACTGACTTCATCCTCGCTGCGGGCGAATCGGTCAATCCGCTGATGCCAAATCCGTGGGAAATTCTCGTCACGGGTGTTGGTTTCGCGGTCCTTCTGTTCATCGTCATCAAGGTGATTGCTCCGAAGTTCGAGCAGTCCTACGAAGATCGCGTCACCGCGATCGAAGGTGGCCTGGAGAAGGCCGAGGCAGCACAGAAGGAAGCAGAGGAGACCTTGGCACAGTACAAGGCCCAGCTTCTGGAAGCTCGCACCGAGGCTAACCGCATCCGCGAGGAAGCTCGCAGCGAAGGTGCTCAGATCCTCGAGGATCTGAAGACCAAGGCAACCGACGAGGCTACTCGCATCAGCGAGCAGGCTCAGCGTCAGATCTCGGCCGAGCGCACCGCCGCTCTGTCGTCGCTTCGCACCGACGTGGGCGCTTTGGCCACCGAACTTGCAAGCAAGATTGTTGACGAAGCTCTGAAGGACGATGCCCGTGCCCAGCGCGTGGTTGATCAGTTCCTGAACGATTTGGAAGCTCAGCAGAACGCAGGTGCATCGAACTAATGGCAAGTGTATCGAGCGAGTCATTGGCAAAGGCTTTGGAGTTCCTGGAACCCAAGTTGGCACTGGCATCTTTGGAGCTGCCGAAGGAACTGTTCGCGGTCCTGGAAGTACTGGATGCAAATGCCGGTCTTCGCCGAGCATTGACTGATCCGGCCCGTGAAGCTGCCGAGAAGGCAAGCCTGTTGGCACAGCTGCTGCGCGGAAAGGTTTCGGCTGACGCCGAGTCCACCGTCGCCCAGCTGGCTTCCACTCGCTGGAGCTCGGAACGCGACATTAGCGATGCGCTCGAAACGCTGGCTGTCACTGCGGTGACCGCAGTGGCCGAGCAGCAGGACGGCGCTTCGGGGCTGGCCAAGCTGGAGCAGGATCTGTTCTCCTTCATCGAGGTAGTTCGTTCTAACCACGAACTGCAGCGTGCGTTGGATGATGCGCAGGCCCCAGCCGAGGCAAAGAGCGCTCTGGCGCTCAAACTCGTGCCCAACGCGTCGCGGACCGCGCAGGTGTTGATCTCCCAGGCAATTTCGGCCCCTCGCGGGCTGAAGCCCATTGCTCTGATTGAGCGTTTCGTTGAGCTTGTGGCCAAGCGCCAGCAGCGTTGGATCGCCTCGGTGACCAGCACTGTGAAGCTTTCCGAGGCTCAGCTTGAGCGCCTGGAGACCAGCTTGAACAAGGTTTATGGTCGCCAGCTGAAGCTCAACGTCACTACCGATCCGTCGCTGATCGGCGGCCTGGTAGTCAAGGTGGGCGACGAAGTTGTCGACGCTTCCGTGGCATCTCGTGTGGCCGAGTTGCGCCGCGCCCTGGCCGGCTAGAACTTTTGCCAGGGGCTGTGCCCCTGGCAAAAGTTCCGGCTCGCCGGGACCAACACAGACTTCATTCACATCGATCCACCAATGATTTTGGGTGGATCACAATTTAGGAGAGCAGGGACTGCAGATGGCCGATTTGACCATCAATGCCGACGACGTCCGTAATGCCCTAAACGAGTTCGCATCTTCCTACGAACCGGGTAAGGCAGAGCGCACCGAGGTGGGACGCGTTGTCGCAGCAAGCGACGGCATCGCCAAGGTGGAAGGTCTTCCTTCCGTCATGGCCAACGAGCTGCTGAAGTTCGAAGACGGCACCCTGGGCCTGGCCCAGAACCTCGACACCCGTGAAATCGGCGTCGTGGTGCTCGGTGACTTCACCGGCATCGAAGAGGGCCAGAAGGTCGAGCGCACTGGCGAGATTCTCTCGGTTCCAGTAGGCGACGGCTTCATGGGCCGCGTGGTTGACCCGCTGGGTGAGCCACTGGACAACCTGGGCCCGATCGAGTCCGAGGGCCGCCGTGCACTGGAACTTCAGGCACCAGGCGTGACCGAGCGTAAGTCGGTTCACGAACCGCTGCAGACCGGCATCAAGGCCATCGACGCCATGATCCCGATCGGCCGTGGCCAGCGTCAGCTGATCATTGGCGACCGCCAGACCGGCAAGACCGCTATCGCCGTCGACGCCATTCTGAACCAGCGCGCCAACTGGGCCACCGGCGACCAGACC
This sequence comes from Arthrobacter sp. AG1021, assembly GCF_003633665.1. Classification (NCBI taxonomy): domain Bacteria; kingdom Bacillati; phylum Actinomycetota; class Actinomycetes; order Micrococcales; family Micrococcaceae; genus Arthrobacter; species Arthrobacter sp. AG1021. Next base: position 115,304 of record NZ_RBLB01000008.1, read on the forward strand.
AAGCAGGTTCGCTGCATCTACGTTGCAGTGGGCCAGAAGGCTTCGACCATCGCAGCCGTGCGCCAGACCCTCGAAGAGCAGGGCGCCCTGGAGTACACCACGATCGTGGCCTCCCCGGCATCCGACTCTGCCGGCTTCAAGTACCTGGCACCATACGCAGGCTCGGCCATCGGCCAGCACTGGATGTACGGTGGCAAGCACGTTCTGATCGTGTTCGATGACCTGTCGAAGCAGGCTGAAGCCTACCGCGCCGTGTCGCTGCTGCTGCGCCGTCCGCCAGGACGCGAAGCTTACCCGGGCGACGTCTTCTACCTGCACTCCCGTCTGCTTGAGCGTTGCGCCAAGGTTTCGGACGAGCTGGGCGCAGGTTCGATGACCGGTCTGCCGATCATCGAAACCAAGGCGAACGACGTCTCGGCCTTCATCCCGACCAACGTCATCTCGATCACCGACGGCCAGATCTTCCTGCAGTCGGACCTGTTCAACGCCAACCAGCGCCCAGCTGTCGACGTGGGTGTTTCGGTTTCCCGCGTGGGTGGCGCCGCACAGGTCAAGGCCATGAAGAAGGTCTCCGGTACCCTGAAGCTGGAACTGGCTCAGTACCGCGACATGCAGGCTTTCGCCATGTTCGCTTCGGACCTGGATGCCGCTTCCAAGCAGCAGCTGACCCGTGGTGCACGTCTGATGGAACTGCTGAAGCAGGGCCAGTACCAGCCGTACGCCGTCGAGGATCAGGTTGTCTCCGTGTGGGCCGGCACCAACGGCTACCTGGACGATGTTCCAGTGGAAGACGTGCTGCGCTTCGAGCGCGAGTTCATCGACTACCTGCGTCACCGCACCGAGGTTCTGACCGTTCTGGCTCAGACCGGCAAGCTGGAAGACGAGACCGTCGACGCCATGAAGGCGGCCATTGCTGACTTCAAGGCCGGCTTCTTCGGCCAGGGCGACGACCAGCTGGTCGCCGCAGGTCACGAAGAGCACGACGCTCTGGATGCCGAGTCCGTCGACCAGGAACAGATCGTCAAGCAGAAGCGCTGACAATTTCCTTGACGTTTAGGGGTACGGCGCCGGCGACGGCGCCGCACCCCAAACGTTGGGAATAAGGAAAGGACACACATGGGAGCCCAGATTCGGGTCTACCGCCAGAAGATTGCCTCGACCTCGTCGATGCGCAAGATCTTCAAGGCGATGGAACTGATCGCTGCATCCCGCATCGGCAAGGCACGTAGCCGTGTTTCGGCTTCGCTGCCGTACGCCAATGCGATCACCCGTGCAGTTACCGCCGTCGCGTCCCAGGCCGATGTTGAACACCCGCTGACCACGGAACCGGCGAATGTTCGCCGTGCCGCGGTGCTGGTGATGACTTCGGACCGCGGACTCGCCGGGTCCTACTCCGCCAGCGTTCTGAAGCAGGCAGAGCACCTCGTGGAACTCCTGCGTGGAGATGGCAAGGAAGTCAAGACCTACTTGGTCGGCCGCAAGGCCCAGGCTTACTTCGATTTCCGTTCGCGCGAGTACGCCCGAGTGTGGACCGGGAACACCGATTCCCCGCAATTTGAAACCGCACGCGAGCTGCGCGAAATCCTCCTTGAGGACTTCGCTAACGATTACGAGCAGGGTGGCGTGGACGAGATCCACGTTGTTTATACCCAGTTCAAGTCGATGGTCACGCAGGAACCGACGGTTATCCGTCTGTTGCCGTTGGAGGTTGTCGAGGGTGAAACCGAGACTCCTACCGACGAGCTGTTGCCACTGTACGAATTCGAGCCGTCGCCGGAGGAAGTGCTGGACGCACTGCTGCCGCGTTACATCGATTCGCGTCTGTTCAACGCCCAGCTGCAGGCCGCAGCCTCCGAGCTCGCTGCACGTCAGCGCGCGATGAAGGCCGCAGGCGACAACGCCGGCGAGTTGATCAAGAAGTACACGCGACTGCGTAACAACGCCCGTCAGGCTGAAATCACCCAGGAGCTTTCGGAAATCGTCGCCGGCGCAGACGCGCTGAACGACTAGCCGAAACCTCCTACCAGACAAGAAGTGAGAAAGATGACTGCCCAACTCAACGAGCAGGTTACCGCAGGGGCCACCGGTCGTATTGCCCGCGTGATTGGCCCGGTCGTGGACGTCGAGTTCCCTGCCGATGCACTGCCTGCAATCTACAACGCACTCACCGCTGAGCTGACCCTCAACGGTGTAACCAAGACCATCACCTTCGAAACCAGCCAGCACCTCGGTGACGGCCTGGTTCGCGCAGTATCGCTGCAGGCCACCGACGGCCTGGTCCGCGGTGCAGCCGTGAAGGACACCGGCGCTTCGATCTCCGTCCCGGTTGGCGACGGCGTCAAGGGCCACATCTTCAACGTGCTGGGCGACGCCCTGGACGTTGACAACTCGGAGATCCAGGTCACCGAGCGCTGGCCAATCCACCGCCAGGCACCGAAGTTCTCCGATCTTGAGGGCTCGACCGAGATGCTGGAAACCGGCATCAAGTCGATCGACCTTCTGACCCCCTACATCAAGGGTGGCAAGATCGGTCTGTTCGGTGGCGCAGGCGTGGGTAAGACCGTGCTGATCCAGGAAATGATCACCCGTGTTGCACGTAACTTCGGTGGTACTTCGGTATTCGCCGGCGTGGGCGAGCGCACCCGTGAAGGCAACGACCTCTGGGTCGAAATGGACGAGGCCAACGTTCTGAAGGACACCGCCTTGGTGTTCGGCCAGATGGATGAGCCACCAGGAACCCGCCTGCGCGTGGCACTGTCCGCTCTGACCATGGCGGAGTACTTCCGCGATGTGCAGAACCAGGACGTGCTGCTGTTCATCGACAACATCTTCCGCTTCACCCAGGCCGGTTCCGAGGTGTCGACCCTGCTGGGCCGCATGCCTTCCGCCGTGGGTTACCAGCCGAACCTTGCCGATGAAATGGGCCTGCTGCAGGAACGCATCACCTCGACGAAGGGCCGCTCGATCACCTCGATGCAGGCAGTCTACGTCCCGGCCGATGACTACACCGACCCGGCTCCGGCGGCAACCTTCGCCCACCTGGATGCAACCACCGAGCTGTCGCGTGAAATCGCGTCGCGCGGTCTGTACCCGGCAATCGATCCGCTGACCTCGACCTCGCGAATCCTGGATCCGCAGTACATCGGTCAGGCTCACTATGATACGGCCATCCGCGTGAAGGCCATCCTGCAGAAGAACAAGGAACTGCAGGACATCATCGCGATCCTCGGCATCGACGAACTGGGCGAAGAGGACAAGGTCGTCGTGGCCCGTGCACGTCGTATCCAGCAGTTCCTGTCGCAGAACACCTACACCGCGAAGCAGTTCACCGGTGTGGAGGGTTCGACCGTTTCCATCAAGGACACCATCGAGGGCTTCACCGCCATCTGCGATGGCGACCTGGACCACATCGCAGAGCAGGCGTTCTTCAACGTCGGTGGTTTGGACGACGTCGAGCGCCAGTGGGCTGAGATCCAGAAGGCCAGCAAGTAACGATGGCCGAACTTCAGGTCGAAATCGTTGCGGCCGACCACTTCGTGTGGTCCGGCCCGGCGAAGCTGGTCAAGGCTCGTTCGGTAGACGGCGAGATCGGAGTTCTGCCCGGTCACGTCCCGATGCTGTCGGTGCTTGCCGCTGGGGATCTGGAAATCGATCCGGTTTCCGCATCCCGCTTCACGGTCCAGATCGATGGAGGGTTCTTCTCGGTCGACTCGGATCGCGTCGTGATCGTTGCTGACAACGCTGTTCTGGAAAACGCAGCGTAGGCGATGAATTGATTGAGATTACCGCACCAGTTCTCATAGCGCTGCTGGTTCTAGCCGGCATCGTCATGTTTTTTGGCGCCATGGCCGTGCGCCGCATTCAGTTGCGGCGCACGCTGGGCACCTTCGACGCCTCCATCCTCACGCCCAAGGGCAAGTGGATGATGGTGATCGGCCGCTACGGCGGCGGACATGTGGATCTGTTGCGGTTTTTCTCTGTCTCGCCGATCCCCAGCTTCGTGGTCGAGCGCCGCGGGCTGGATGTCACGGGGTGGCGTCGCGCCGACGAGCAGGAGGCCTTGCGGATTCCGCCGGGCTTCGTGATCGTTGAGCTGACCCGCAACGGCGAACCCCTGCTGCTGGCGATGGACTACCGGGACTATACTGGGTTCTCGTCCTGGCTCGAAGCAGGGCCGATTGCCGGCTCCTGGCAGATCTAGACAAAAACGTCTGATCCCGCTTCCGGGCGGCCGATCCATTCGTGGAACGGCCGCCCGGAGGCGGGATTTTTTGCGACCTCGCACCGGATGCGCCGGGTGCGCAGAGTCGGGGCAACGGGGGAGCCTATGCCAAGGCCCGCCGCTTCGGAAGCTGGTTCCGAGGCGGCGGGCCCGATGCATCATGCGGACGGCGCTGCGGCTAGAGCAGCTGGCCCTTGCGGAAGGTTTCCACCAGCTGCAGCTCGGCATCGAGCACCAGCACGTCGGCGGCGAAGCCGTAATGCAGGGAGCCGACTTCGTCGGCCAGCCCGATCAGCGAGGCGGGGTTCACGGTGGCCGCGTAGACGGCCTGCACCAGCGGGATGCCGGCGGCCACTGTCTCGCGCACGATCTGCAGCAGCGTGGCGGTGCCGCCGGCCAGCGAGCCGTCGGTGGCCAAGCGCGCCTGCCCGTCGGCGACTTTGACCTCCTGCGGGCCCAGCGAGTAGCTGCCGTCGGCCAGCCCGGTGGCGGCCATGGAGTCGCTGACCAGCAGGATGCTGCGGGCGCGCACGAGGTTGAACATCAGGCGCACGGTATCGGGGGACAGGTGCACCCCGTCGCCGATCAGCTCCACGTAGGCGTCCCCGCGCTGGGCGGTCTCCAGGCAGGCGGCCACCGGACCGGGCTCGCGGTGGTGCAGCGGCGGCATGCCGTTGAACAGGTGGGTCACCGTCGGCTTCTCGGTGAAGCCGTCCACGCCGGCGCTGCGCAGCTGCTCGCGGGCGAACAGCAGCGAATCGGAGGTCTGCGTGGCGGTGGCGTTGGTGTGGCCCAGCGACGGGACCACGCCGTAGGAAACCAGCTGGCTGATCAGCTCCTCGCTGCCCTCCAGCTCCGGGGCGTAGGTCATGGTGCGCAGCTGGCCGCGTGAAGCGGCGAACAGCTCGTCGACGAACTCGGGCTGCGGATTGGACAGGAAGCGCGGGTCCTGGGCGCCGCAGCGCGCCTCGGAGAGGAACGGCCCTTCGGCGTGGATGCCGGCGATCAGCCCTTCTTCGGCGAATTCGGCGAGGATTTCCGCCGCCTCCACCATGGCGCCGCGATCGGCGGTGACCAGGGAAGCCAGCAAGGTGGTGGTGCCGGCCTTGTGCAGGTAGCCCAGGGCCTCGGTGACCGCCTGGTGCTCCGGGGCCGCGAAATCGGCGCCCACCGCGCCGTGGCAGTGCAAGTCGATCAGTCCGGGGATCAGGACGGCGCCCTCGGGCACCGGATGCACGGCGAATTGGCCGGCGTCCTCCTTGGCGAGGAAGTCGTCGCGGTTGCCGGCGAAGGCGATGCGGTCATCTTCGATGGCCAGTGCGCCATCGGTGACCTTCATTCCGTCGGAGACCAGGGTGGCGAACAGTACTAAGCGCGAAGCAGTCATGCTCCTAGCTTAGAAGAGACGGCCCTCCGAGTCATCGACGCCGCGCATTGCATCGTAATCGAGGGTGAGGCAGCGGATGCCGCGGTCCTCGGCCAGGGTGCGGGCCTGCGGCTTGATCTGCTGGGCGGCGAACACCCCGGAGACCGGCTTGAGCAGGGGATCGCGGTTGAGCAGCTCCAGGTAGCGGGTCAGCTGCTCCACGCCGTCGATGTCGCCGCGGCGCTTGAGCTCCACGGCTACGGTGGCGCCTTCGCCGTCGCGGGCCAGGATGTCCACCGGGCCGATCGCGGTCATGTATTCGCGGCGGATGAGCTTGTGCCCGGCGCCCAGCAGCTCGATCTGCTCGGCCAGCAGGCGCTGCAGGTCGGCCTCCACGCCGTCCTTGATCAGGCCCGGGTCGTTGCCCAGCTCGTGGGCCGAGTCGTGCTCGATCGAGTGGAACTGGATGATCAGCCGGTCGTCGGTCTTCGCGCTGGCCACGGTCCAGGTGGTCACCGAGCCCAGTGCGGCGGCCTCCTCGTCGGGGGAGCCTTCCCGCAGGGTCAGCGGCGGGTTCATCCAGTTCAGGGGCTTGTAGCTGCCCCCGTCGGAGTGGATGAGCACCGAGCCGTCGGCCTTCACCATGATCAGGCGGGTAGCCAATGGGAGGTGGGCCCGCAGGCGGCCTTCGTAATCTACTGAACACTTCGCAACCACTAAACGCACCTGACACACTCTACTAGGTGCGTGCGGTGCACGCGCCCGGGATACGGCATGATTAATGACATGCCACGTTCGAACCGCCCCCGCCGCCAGTCCAAACCCCGAGGCAATTCCCGGGGTGCCTCCGGCGGAGGATCGCGCTACGAGGCCGACTCCGAGGCGGATTTCGGGTCGGCGCGCCGCGAGGACGACTGGATGCAACGGGCCCGCTACGGGGTGGTCATGCTGCAGGACGCGCCCGACGGCCAGTGGCATGTGCGCAAGATTTCCTCGCTGAACGCCCAGAAGACCTACACCTGCCCGGGCTGCCACCGGCAGATCACCGTGGGAGTGGCGCACCTGGTAGCCTGGCGCGCGGATCACTGGTCGGGGGACGACGCAGCGGCCACCGCCCGGCGCCACTGGCATCCGCGCTGCTGGGAAACCCGCTCCTACAAGTACTAGATGCCGCAGGACAGCCGCAGGGAATTCCTAGAGTCGGTCCTGCCGGGCGATGAACACCTCGCGCAGCAGGATCATCGCGCTGGCGGCGACCGGGATGGCCATCAGGGCTCCGGTCACCCCGGCCAAGGTGCCGCCGGCGATCACGGAGATCACCGCGACGGCGCCGGGCACCGCCACCGCGCGGCGCATGATGCGCGGCGAGACGAAGTACGCTTCGAGCTGCAGGTAGCCGAAATAGCACAGCGCGTAGATCAGCGCCGTCTGCCAGCCCAGCGAGAGCGTCACCAGCGTGACCAGGATGCCGGCGATGACCCCGCCGACCAGCGGGATGAACGCCAGCACCGCGACCAGCAAGGTGAGCAGCGCCGCGAACGGCACGCCCAGGATCGTCATCAGCAGCAGCGCCACCAGCGAATTGAGGAACGCGACGGTGGCCTGCCCCATCACGTAGTTGCCGACCGAACTGGTGATGCGCACCGCCAGCTCGCCGGCGCGTTCGCGCTTGGAACGCGGGGCCAGGCGCAGCCCGAAGGCCATGATGGCGGGCAGCGAGGCGAGGAAGTAGATCGCCAGCACCAGCACGATCAGGATGCCGAACATCGACTGCGCCACGGTCTGCGAGACGCCCAGCACGCCGCCGAAGACGTTGGTGATCGCGCCGGAGTCGCCGAAGAATCGGTTGACCTCGTCGTCGAGCCGCTGCGTCAACGCGTACTGGCGGTCGATCTGCACCAGCCAGTCGCTGCTCAGGAAGTTGTTGATGATGGTCGGCGCATCGGTGATGAACGAGGTGATCTGCGTGACCAGCGTCGGGATGATGAGCGCCATGAATCCGCCGAAGAGCGCCAGGATGCCGAACATCGTGGCGGTCACCGCCAGCGGACGGCTGAGCCCCTTCGAGACCATCCAGCGCACCACCGGGTCCAGTCCCAGCGCGATGAACAACGCGATCGCGATCCAGGTAAGCAGCGATCCGACATTGGTCAGCACGTAGTATCCGCCCAGGGCCAGGCCCACGCCGGTGGTGCCCAGGAAGCCCATGGCGATCGGGTGCAGCGCCGGGATCGGATCCGGTGCGCCCTGGTCGTCATAGGGCACCTCGCCCAGCGCATCGTGGCGCGGGGTGTTCAGCATGGCCGTCAGACGCCGGGCGAGCCGGCGGCGCAGCGAAGCCTTCTCGGCTGGGGCGGGGGACTCGCCGCGCGGGGCCGCAGGCTGCGTCCCGGGAACCCGCGGAGTTGATGCGGTATCAGGCGCCGGATGCTCAGCGGCGGATTCAGCGTCAGGGTCGCGGTGCTGGCGACGGGGAAGCTGGTGCAGCGGATCGGCCGGCGACGGGTTCTGCCGGCCGTCCGATTCCCCCGCGGCGGAGGGGATCTGGCCGGTGTGCGGAGCTGGCTCGTGTGGCTCGTGCGGCTGATCTGACTGCATGGCACCGAGCATACCGCGCAAACGGCTTTTCGGTGTGCCCAAAGACACCGCGGACTTGGGCGATTGAGGCAGTTCACAGGCAGTGGCAGGAACCATGCGGGCACCGGACTCGTTAGACTGGGGATAGTACAGCTGTGAGACGTAGGTGAATAGGTGAAATCGTGCGAAAAGTAATCTCCGTGATCGCGATGCTGCTCGGGGCCGCGGCCCTGATTGTCGGCATCGGGCAGAAGACCTTTTGGGCTCCGCCCGAAACGGTGACCGCTACCATGCCGCAGTTCGACGGCAAGGCCCCGCTGACGCTGATTGAATCCAGCGTGAACTCCGAAAAGCTCGCCCCGGTCGAACTGGTCATCAGCGGCGAGGGCGAATTCACCGCCTCGCTGGGACGCAGCTACGACGTCGAGGCCTGGGTAGGCAAGACCGCCCACGCAGCCGTCACCGGCATCGACACCGAAAACCACCAGATGCAGGCCAACTTCGTCGAGGGCGACGCCACCGCGCCGGATCCGAAGAACGCCGACATCTTCTTCGACTCGCAGACCGCGCAGGGCACCATGACCTACCGCTGGACCGCCCCGGACACCGGCGACTGGTCGCTGCTGCTGGCCGCCGGCGGCAAGGACGCCGCCCCGGTGGACATCTCCGTCACCTACGCCAACGACGAAGCTATGCCGTTCGCGCTGCCGCTGATCATCGCCGGCGCGCTGCTGCTGGTCTTCGGGCTGGCGCTGCTGGTGATGCGCACCGCAAAGCCAGGCGCCGCCGCACCGGCCAAGGCCAAGAGCACCACCCAGAACTCCGTGGCCGCCGTGGCCGTCGTCGCGCTGGCCGTCTCCGGCGTGGCCCTGCCGATGGCCCCGTCCGAGGACGCCTCGCAGTCGCCGGCCCAGAACGCCACCGAAAGCGCTTCGCCGAGCGCCACCGAGCAGGCCAGCGAGTCCGCCGAGGCATCCGCCCCGGCCGAGTCCGAGCCGACCGCCTTCCCGGTGGTCACCGAGGAGCAGCTGACCCGCATCCTGGGCGATGTGCAGAAGCAGATCGGCAACGCCGATGAGAAGCGCGATAAGAAGCTGCTCGAATCCCGTGCAGCGGGCGCGTTCAAGTACATCCGCTCCAGCCGCTACGACATCCTGAACGACGACATCAAGGTCGCCAAGCCGCTGACCCTGAATACCTCGGTGATCCGCTCGGCCGCCGTGCCCAACACCTCGGACGCCAGCTTCCCGCGCGTGATCACCGTGGTGACCGCCAAGGATTCGGACGCCGAGACCCTGCCGCAGGCGCTGACCCTGGTGCAGGCCACCGCCCGCGACAACTACCAGGTGATCTTCGCCGAGCAGATGCTGCCCGGCGCCAGCTTCCCGGGCATCGCCGTCGGCGACCCGTCGATCAAGCAGCTGGACGTGAACGCCAAGGGCCTGCAGCAGACCCCGAAGGACGCGCTGAAGTCGCTGGCCGACGTGCTGACCAACGAGAAGTCGAAGAACAAGGACAAGTTCGCCGAGTCCGAGTTCATCAAGGCCATCCACGCGGGCCAGAAGACCGAGTCGCAGAATGCGAACGAAGCGAAGGTCAAGTACGCGCGCACCGTGACCGAGGGCGACACCCGCGTAGTCTCCACCCCGGACGGCGGCGCGATCGTGACCGGTAAGCTGAACCAGCGCGCGGTGTTCGAGCGCACCGAGGACTCCGATCCGCTGGAGGGCACCGACGAGCTGACCAAGAAGCTGCTGGGCAAGGCCAGCTCCACCGGCGACGTGGAAATCAACTACGCCGAACCGGTCATGTTCTACCTGCCGGCCGAGGGCTCGGAGGATAAGATTCAGCTGATTGCGGCCGAGGTAGTGCTGCTGAACGTGAAGGAAGTGAAGTAACCGTGAGCGAAGAGCCAACGATCCCATCGTCCCGCGGCGCCGTGGATCTCAGCGCGCTGTCCTCGCACCGCCTGCAGGCCACCGACGCGACTGCGCCGGAAGCCGGCGCCACCTGGGCCATGGAGCTGGACGAAGCGGCATTCCAGCAGTTCGTGGGCCTGTCCCAGCGGGTTCCGGCCATCGTGTCGCTCGGTTCCCCGCGCGTGCCTGCCTCGACCGAGCTGGACGCCTCGCTGCGCAAGCTCGTCGACGCTCGCGGCGGCAAGTTCGTGCTCGGCCTGGTCGACGCCGAGGCGCGCCCGCAGATCGCCCAGGCCTTCCAGGCCCAGCAGATCCCGCTGGTGGTCGCGCTGGTCAACGGCCAGCCGGTGCCGCTGTTCCAGGGCCCGGCCGGCGAGGAGCAGATCGAGCAGGTCTTCGGGCAGCTGGAGCAGCTGGCCGCGCAGCAGGGGCTGGGCGGCACCGTGCCTCCGTTCGCCGGAGCCCCTGCGGAGCCTGCGCTGCCGCCGCTGCACCAGAAGGCGGTGGACGCCATCGAGGAGGGCGACTACGCCGCCGCCGAGGCCGCCTACATGCAGGCCCTGAACGAGAAGCCGAACGACCACGAAGCCCAGGTGGGCCTCTATCAGGTGCGCCTGCTTTCGCGTACGCAGAACCTTGATTTGAACCAGGCCCGCGCCGAAGCGGCCTCGAACCCCGACGACCTGAACGCCCAGCTGAACGTGGCTGACCTGGACATCGTCGGCGGCCATGTGGAGGATGCCTTCTCCCGCCTGGTGTCGCTGGTGGCCCGACTGGCCGACGAGGACCGCGAACGCGTCCGCCGCCGCCTGGTCGAGCTCTACGCGGTGATCGGCACGAACGATCCGCGGGTCGCCGCCTCGCGCCAGAAGCTGGCCCGCGTGCTCTTCTAGCAACGCGGTTCCACGCCAACGCCCAGGGCGCCGGTGCACCTCGAGAAGTATTCTCGTGAGGCATCGGCGCCCTTTGTCGATCGCGGATTAATTCAAAAGGATGATGATGGATGACTTGGGCTGTTGCTAGGCTCGAGGCATGAATCCGATCGCACTAGATATTCGCTCCCTGGCCAAGCAGTTCGGGGCCAAGGTCGCAGTGAACAACGTCAGCCTGCAGGTTCCCGCCGGCTCCTTCTATGGGTTGGTCGGGCCCAACGGCGCCGGCAAGACCACGATGCTTTCCATGGCCACCGGGCTGCTGCGCCCGGATGCGGGCTCCGCGCTGGTCAACGGGATCGACATCTGGGCGGACCCGCACGCGGCCAAGGCCACCCTCGGGGTGCTGGCCGACGGGGTGCGCCAGTTCGACCGGCTGACCGGCCGCCAGCTGGTGACCTATTCGGGCCTGCTGCGCGGCATGGACCGCGAGGAAGTCGCGGTCCGCACCGAAGACCTGCTGCGCGTCATGGACCTGACGCAGGACGGCGACAAGCTCGTCGTCGACTATTCCGCGGGCATGACCAAGAAGATCTCGCTGGCCACCGCGATGATCCACTCGCCGAACCTGCTGGTGCTCGACGAGCCCTTCGAAGCGGTCGACCCGGTCTCCGCGGCGAACATCCGCGACATCCTGAACGGCTACGTCCAGCTGGGCGGCACCGTCATCGTCTCCTCGCACGTGATGGACCTGGTCCAGCGCATGTGCACGCACGTCGCGGTGATCGCCGACGGCGTGCTCAAGGCCCAGGGAACCGTCGACGACGTCCGCGCCGGCAAGTCCCTGGAAGAACGCTTCGTCGACCTGGTCGGCGGACGAGCTACGAACGAGGGGCTGTCATGGTTGCGCACATCCTCCAACTGAAACTCCGTCTGCTGGGCAACGGCTTCAAGCGGTCCACCGGCCAGCTGGTCGCGGTGATCATCGGCGGCCTCTATGCATTGGGCATGGTCGTGCTGCTCTCCGGGGCGAGCTGGGCTACCGCGGAGCAGAACCCGTTCCCGGGCCAGCTGACCATCATCATCGGCTCGGCCGTGGTGCTGGGCTGGGCGGTCATTCCGCCGCTGCTCACCGGTGTCGACCTGACGCTGGAGCCGGCCCGCTTTGTGCATTTCGGCATCGATACCAAGGTGCTGGCCCCCGCGCTGGTGCTCGCCGGGTTCATCTCGGTGCCCGCCGTGCTGACCTTCCTGGGCCTGCTGGGCGCCTCCATGATGTGGCGGCTGGATCCGGCGGTGCTCGCTCTGGCCATGGTCAGCGCGGTTGCCACCGCGATCATGGCGGTGCTGGTCTGCCAGTACCTGACCATCATGGCCACTGCGCTGCGCTCCAAGCGGCGTTTCCGCGAGTTGACCTTCGCCCTGCTCTTCCTGCTGCTGGTCTCCCTCGGGCCGTTGCTGTCTTCGGTGTTCGCCGCGGCGGAGAGCATCGCCGACTGGATCAACCCGATCTCCGCGGTGCTCGCCTATACGCCGCTCGGCGCCTTCGCCGCCCTGCCTGGGGCACTGGCCGCCGGGAACATGGCGCAGCTGGCGCTGTGCGCCGTGCTGGGAGTCGTCTACCTGGTGGGCCTGTACCTGCTGCTGGTCCGGGCTACCGGGGCCGCGACCGTCGCGCCCCCTGCGCAACAACGTGCGGCCACTGCCCGCGGGCTGGGATTCTTCAAGCTGCTGCCGGCAACTCCCACCGGAGCCGTGGCGGCACGCTCGCTGACCTACTGGTTCAAGGATCCGCGGTACGCGCTGAGCATCCTGATGGTGCCGATGCTGCCGCTGATCTTCTGGTTCGCCGGACGCCAGTCGGGGGAGTACACGATGATGTTCGCGCTCGGCCCGCTGATCGGCATCCTGATGGGTTTCGCGATCTCCGCCGATGTCTCCTATGACAACACCGCTTTCGCCCTGCATGTGCTGACGGGGGTATCGGGCAAGGCCGACCGGGCTGGACGCGTCATGGCCTGCTTCGCCATCGGCATCATCCCGCTGCTGCTGGCGGCAACGCTTCCTGCCATCCTGTCCGACCAGCTGTGGCGTCTGCCAAGTGATCTGGGCTTGTCGCTGGCCGCGTTCCTGGTATCGCTGGGCGTCTCATCCGTTGTCTCGGCACGCTACACCTACGCCGTGCCGCTGCCGGGCGAGAACCCGATGAAGACACCTCCGGGCAACGGCCTGCGTGTAGCGCTGACCCAGATGGGCACCATGGGTTTCATGGCAGTGCTGCTGATTCCAGTGGTCATCCCGGCTGTGATTTCCTGGACGACGCAGTCGCAGGTCGCAGGGTTCATCGCACTGGGTATTGGACTCCTGCTCGGTGTCGGGATGCTGATCGGTGGCGTGCATTTGGGTGGCAAGTGGTTCGACCGCCGCCAGCCTGAACTCATGCAAGCGGTCATGATCAACCGATAGCTGGTGCACATGGTGGGGTTGCCATTCGAATAGTCGAATGGCAGCCCCACTTTTTCGTGGGTACCGCTGAGAGAGGAATCAGCCGGAGTCCGGTAGCGGGATGCTGGTCGGGACGCCCGGTGGACTGTAATTCCTGCGCAACCGCTGCGCCGGATCCCTGTCCTTGGGCAGCAGCACCCACGGCAAGCCCTTCACCCACACGATCTTGATCATCTCATGGTCGAACTCGATGTGGTGGTTCTTGCACCCCGGAGCGATCTTGTCCAAGTTCGTTTCCCCGCCCAAGGCGTACGGGTCGGTGTGGTGGAATTCCAGCTGCTCCACCGTCGCGGTGCACCCGGGCACCAGGCAGTACCGGTCCCTGGCCAGCACCGCACGCTGCAGCACCTCGGGCACGAAGCGTTTGGTCCGCCCGAAGTCCAGCAGCACCCCGTCCGTGTTGAACACCGCCGGGATCAGATCCGCCTGGCACAGCAGCTGCCGCAACGCGGCCGGCGGCAGGTCCACCCCGTGCGCGGTCTGCGCCGTCGAGGAGGCCAGGTGTTGCAGGTCGTTCAGCTGCAGGTGGGCGATGACCACCGGCCGCAACCGCTTGCGCTTGTGCTGTGGCGGGGATCTGTCGGGCTCCCCGGCGGAGCACTCCTCCCCATCCTCGGCCCAGCCGGCCTTGCCGGTGCCGCCGGCGCTGCCGTCGTCGGCGTTCGCGGGGTCGGAATCGAAGAGGGATCCCTGGCCCGGGCCGCCGTCCCCGAAGGCGGTTCCGGGCGGGTCGTCGCCGGTGGCGTCCAGCAGGATCTCCAGCAGCGCGTTCAACGCGCGTTCGGGCGGGGTCGCTTCGGGGATGAACAACTCGTCATCGTCCCAGCGCAGCTGCTCGGATCCTTCGGGCAGCAGGTCCTGGATGGACCAGCCGCCTTCCCCGTCGGGGCCGGCCCCGGTAACTCCGGTAGCCCCGGCGCTGGTGGCTTCGGTCCCGGTGGTTTCGCTCTCGGTGGCGGCATCCGCCTGCGGCTGCGGGTCCTGCCCCGTGGGCTGGTTCGGATTATCGGCAGGGTCCTTGAAAAACGACGCCCCCGCCACCGGCCCGCCTGAGCCCGGCCCCCGGTTCGGGTTCGCCGAGGCCGGGTTCCTCCGCGCGGCCTGCCCGGCCCGCGTGGTGGCCTTGTTCGCCGCCGCGATCAACGCATCCACCCACGCCCCCTCCGCCGTGGAAGTCCGCACCAAAAACTCGCGGAAGTGCGGGCTGCGGATCGGCAGCGGGAACACCCCGCGCCGCAGCGACGCCGGCGGGACCGGCCCGGACCGGTTGATGGCCTCCAGAATCAAGGAGGCGATCTTCTTCACCGCCGCGAACGGGATGAACTCCGCCGCCAGGACGTGGGCGGCGTGTTCCTCCACCGTGCGCCCATCGGCATGCAACAGGGTCGGGCTGGTGGCGGTGCCTTCGAAGGTGCGGTCTTCGGGTTCGACCTTGGCCAGTTTCCGGCTGGCCTGCCGCACCACCGTCGGATCCACCCCGGCCTGGAAGAGCAGGGCGGCCAGGTGCTCGAAGCGTGGGGCAACCCGGGCCCCGGTGAAGTCCTTGCGCCCCACCAAGTCCATCGAGTCCAGGACCAGGCGGTGGGTGTGCCAGTAGGGGGTGCGGGTCCAGGAGGCCAGCAGTTCTTCGGGGTTGCGGTAGCAGGCGCGTCCGGAGGCGCGCACCGGGGTGCTGGTGGTGTCGGCGGGGTGCTCGCGCAGTGCGTCCAGTTCGCTTTGGGCCAGGGTGTGGGCGGCGGTGGCGGCAGTGCGTTCGGCGGCGACCAAATCCATGCGGGTCGCTTCGAAGCCGAGCTGCTGGGCGGTGGTCGCCAGTTCCAGGGCCAGGCGGGGATCGGTGGTATCGGAGAGGGTTTCGCGCAGGGCGGCGAAGGTGTCCAGCAGGCTGGTGCGCAAATCCCGCAGCTGGGTGCCCGATAGTTCGGGCAGGGCGGCACCGGGCGCGGGACGTACCTGGGTCAGTACGTGGTGCAGGCTGGTGAGGCCTTGGGCCAGTGCGGTGGTGTTCATGGCTCCAGTGAACGCCCGGGCGCACTGGCTGGTGGTGGGTGGGGTGCGGATTGTGGAGAAGTGCCGGAAAATTTTTTTGCGGGTTCCGGACATGCCACGCGGCACCATGGCGTGTGGGACACGGCACTGGACGCTGTCCGGCGCGGATGCGGCGGGCCGACGGAGCGGTCGAACATCGATAGAACACTCTGTGACCTGTAGATACCGTGCGCGGCGGAAGCGCCGGGAGGCGGGGGAGGAGCGGGCGATGTGGACAAGCTCCCATGCCTGTGCGCCCCATGAAAGCGTCGTACGTACTAGACTGGATGGCATGGTGGAACAGTCTGAAGAAACCCGCGGTGGCACGGCCACGATCGAACGCACCGAGACGACCCAGAGCGTCGAGGCCGGCGATCACGAGCGTTTTGCGCACTATGTGCAGAAGGACAAGATCATGGAGTCGGCGCTGTCCGGCGAGCCGGTGATCGCCCTGTGCGGCAAGGTCTGGACCCCTGGCCGCGACCCGAAGAAGTTCCCGGTATGCCCGGAGTGCAAGGAAATCTACGAATCCTTGATGGGGTAGTGCGGCGTTTCAAGCACGCACTTCCTACAACTTCTGCACGCGGCCGGGAAAAGGGTAAATGACGCAGGCACTTTTTGACTTTGGTGACAAGCTTCCTCTGGAAGACAAGCTACCGGTAGCGTATCCGGAGCGAGCGGCCTGGGGCACCGGGCCGAAGCTCCGCGCCTGGCAGGCCGAGGCGCTGGCCAAGTACTTCGAGGCGGAGCCCAAGGACTACATGGCCGTGGCGACCCCCGGAGCGGGCAAAACCACGTTCGCGCTGCGCTTGGCCAAGGTGCTGATCGACTCCGGAAAGATCAACCGAATGATCGTCGTCGCGCCTACCGACCACCTGAAGAAGCAGTGGGCGGACGCGGCGGCGCGCGTGGGCATCGCGCTGGATCCGAACTACAAGAATTCCGACGGGCGCCACGGCTCGCACTACATGGGCGTCGTCGTGACCTACGCCCAGGTGGCGCTCAAGCCCGCGGTGCACCGCGCGAAAACCGAGAACGCGCGCACCCTGGTGATCATGGACGAGGTCCACCACGCAGGCGACGCACTCAGCTGGGGCGATGGCATCCGCGAGGCCTTCGAGCCCGCCGCCCGGCGCCTGGCGCTGACCGGCACCCCGTTCCGTTCCGACGCGGCCCCGATTCCCTTTGTGCAGTACGTCGACGAGGGCGACGGCATCCGCCGCTCCAAGGCCGACTACACCTACGGCTACGGCAGCGCGCTGGCGGACCACGTCGTGCGCCCAGTGCTGTTCATGGCCTATTCGGGCAACATGCGCTGGCGCACCGCCGGCGGGGAGGAGATGGAGGCTAACCTCGGCGAGGGCTTCACCAAGGACGTCACCGCGCACGCCTGGCGCACCGCGCTTGACCCGCACGGCGACTGGATCCCCTCGGTGCTGCAGGCGGCCGACCGCCGCCTGTCCGAGGTGCGCCGCACCGTGAAGGACGCCGGCGGCCTGGTGATCGCCACCGACCACGAGGATGCGCGCGGCTACGCGGCCCAGCTGGAGGCGATCTGCGGGGAGAAGGTCACCACGATCCTCTCCGACGACCCGAAGGCCTCGGAAAAGATCGACGAATTCTCCGCGTCCGATTCGCGCTGGATGGTCGCCGTGCGCATGGTGTCCGAAGGCGTCGACGTGCCCCGGCTGTGCGTGGGCGTGTACGCCACCTCCACCTCCACCCCGCTGTTCTTCGCGCAGGCCGTGGGCCGCTTCGTGCGAAGCCGCAAGCGCGGCGAGGTCGCCAGCGTGTTCCTGCCCTCCGTGCCGGTGCTCATGGCGCTGGCCAACGAGATGGAGGTCGAGCGCGACCACGCGCTGGACCGCGAGGGCGACAAGGTCGAGGACGGCCTGGACGATGCGCTGCTGGAAGAAGCCAACAAGGAGGACAAGGCCAGCGACGAGCTGACGCGCAACAAGTTCGAGGCGCTGAACTCGCAAGCCTCCTTCGACCGCGTCTTGTTCGACGGCGGCGAGTTCGGCACCGGCGCCGACATCGGCAGCGACGAGGAGCTGGGCTTCTTGGGCATCCCCGGGCTGCTGGACACCGAGCAGGTCTCCGAGCTGTTGCGCGCGCAGCAGAACAAGCAGATCAGCCGCGGCGCCTCCAAGCCCGCCCCGGTCTCCGACCACCGCCGGATGATGGACCTGCGCACCAAGCTGTCCAAGAACGTGTCGGCCTGGTCCGCGCGCACCGGAACCCCGCACGCGCAGATCCACACCAAGCTGCGCACCGTGTGCGGCGGGCCGGCCGTGCCGCAGGCCACGGCCGAGCAGCTGCAGGCCCGGCTGGACAAGCTCTCCGACTGGTTCGTCGGCCGCAAATAAGCCGCCGGAACCGGGCGCACGCCGCCCGGCTTAAGTGGCATACTTCCTGCTATGACCAGCAGGAATCCCTCCATCGCCGTCCGGGTGCAGCGGCGCGACCGCTCCCGGGCGGCGTCCGCGTACCTGGGCATCGGACTCGGGCTGCTCAGCCTGCTCTCCGCGCTGCTGCGCCCGCTGCACTCGTGGCTGCACGGGCCGCTGGCGGTGCTGCCCGAATTCCTCATCCAGGTCTCCGCGATCTACGTGGTGTTCGGCTCCTTCGGCCTGTTCGTCCTCGCGCGCTACCTGCGCTCGGGCAACCGGGTGGCCTGGGCCGGATCGGTGCTGCTGCTGGCGCTGATCGCGGTGCTGCACGCGGGCAAGCGCGCTGACTGGCCGCTGGCGGCGCTCTGCGCGGCGGCCGCGCTCTGGCTGGGGCTGCAATACCGCGCCTTCCCGGTCCGGCCCGGGCGGCTGGCCTTGAAGCGCGCGCTGCTGGTGGCCGGGGCGGCACTGGCGCTGGCGAGCCTGCTGGCCGGCGCGCTGGTGCTGCGCCTGGCCCTGGCCACCGACCAGGACCTGGGCTCCGGCGCCCGGCAGTTCGCCGCGGTGCTGGACGCCGAACTGCATGAACACCACCTGGCGCTGAGCTTCGCGCTGGTCGCCGCGGTGCTGCTGGGCCTGGCCGGGCTGCTGTGCTGGTACCAGTACACCGGCTCGCACACCGCCCCCGCCGACGCCGCCGCGCACCTGGCCGACCGCGAACGGGCACGGGAGATCGTCGCCCGCCACGGCGGCGGCACCCTTGACTATTTCGCGCTGCGCGACGACAAGCGCTGGTTCTTCCTCGGGCAGAGCGTGATCGCCTACGCGGTGCGCGGCTCGGTCTGCCTGGTCTCCCCGGATCCCATCGGGCCGGCCGCCGAGCGCGGGGAAACCTGGGCCGAATTCATGGTGTTCGCCGAGCAGCGCGGCTGGTCGGTCAGCGTGCTGGGCGCCGCGGAAAACTGGCTGGAGACCTACGAGCGCTCGGGCCTGCGCACGGTGTACCTGGGCGACGAGGCGATCGTGGACAGCGCAAGCTTCAGCTTGGCGGGCAAGAAATCCAAGTCGCTGCGCCAATCCCACGCCCGGCTGCTGCGCGCGGGCTACCGCGTCGAGCACGTGGACCCGCTGCGGCTGGATCCGGCGGTGCGCGCCCGGCTGGCCGACCTGGCCGGCGAGAGCCGGCGCGGGGAGGCTGAGCGCGGCTTCTCCATGACGCTCTCGCGCCTGTTCGACCCGGCGGACACCGGCCTGCTGCTGTCCATCGCCTACGACGGGGCCGGCACCCCGCAGGCGTTCATCCAGTGGGTGCCGGCCCCCGCGCTGCGCGGCTGGTCGCTGGATGTGATGCGGCGCAGCACCTCCGGGCAGCTGCCCGGCGGCCTGATGGACTTGTTGATCATCGAGATGCTCGGCAAGCTGGCGGGCGAGGGTGGCGGCGAGCTGGGGCTGAACTTCGCGGTGCTGCGCGAGGCGGTGGCCGGCGGGCAACAGGCAGCCGGCGGCTGGTTCGAACGCCTGGTCGCCAAGCAGGCTTCCAAGCACGCCCAGGTGGAGTCGCTGTACCGCTTCAATACGAAGTACGATCCGCGCTGGCAGCCACGCTACGCCGCGGTGGGCACCGTGGATTTGTGGCTCTCCCAGGGCCTGCGCATGGCCCAGGCCGAGGGGCTGGCCGAGCTGCCGGCGCTGCCCAGGCTGCGTCCGGAGCGTGCCTGATGCTGCCGGGGCTCACCGCGGCGCTGGCCGCCAGCATCGGCTACGGCACCGCCTCGGTGCTGGAAGCCGTGGCGGCGCGCCGGGTCGGCGGGGCGAAAGTCTACGCCCACCCGCTCTACCTCGCCGGGATCGGCCTGGACCTGTTGGCCTGGCTGTGCTCGCTGCTGGCCCTGCAGCATCTGACCCTGTTCACGGTGCAGGCGTTGCTGGCTGGATCGCTGGTGGTCACCATGCTGCTGGCGCGCTGGGTGTTCGCCAGCGAGCTGAGCCGCGCGCAGCTTCTCGCCATGGGCCTGCTGATCGCAGGGCTGGCGGTGCTCGCCCTGTCCACCGGAACCCAGCCAGCGCAGCCCGCCGCCCAGCCGCTGGTCTGGACGCTGGCCGGAGCGCTGCCGGTGCTCGCTGCGGCTCTGGCAGTGCTCTACCGGAAGCGGGCGCCGATGCCGACCGCGGTGCTCGCCGGGCTGGCCGCCTCCGGCGCTGCGCTGGGCGCCCGCGGGCTGGTGCTGGACGGCGGGGTGATCCAGCTGCTGCGCGAGCCGATGCTCTGGCTGGTGCTCGGCTTCGGGGTGGTGGCGATGGCCGGCTACACCCGGGCGCTGGAATTCGGCCACGTGGGACCGGCGACAGCGGTGTTCACCGTGATCGAGGTGGTGGTGCCGGGCATTGCAGGCATGCTGCTGCTGGGCGATGCGGCCCGCGAGGGCTGGGAGCTGGCCAAGTACGGCGCCATCGCGTTGAGCCTTGGATCCTGCCTATGGCTGACCCTGGGCTGCCCGGGCGCAGGACTGCCGGCCGAGCCGGCGCTGAAGGCGGGCGGCTCCGAGAGGGAGCACGACGCAGCGGAGCACGGCGAAGGGAGCGCAGGAGAATGAACGAAATCCAAGACCCTGGCGGGGGCGCGGAACTGCGGCGTGCGAGGATCCGGGCGGCGGCGCTGGGCGCGGGCGCCGCGGCCTACTCGCTGGGCATCCTGGGGGAGGCGGTGCTTGGCTGGCCGCTGGATCCGCGCACCGCCATGCTCTCCGAGCTCGCCGCCCGGGACCGCTGGCATCGGGGGCTCTTCCAATGGACAGATATGGCCTCGGCCGGGTGCTACCTGGTGGCGGCCTGCGCCTCGCGGCCGGGGGACTCGGATCCGCGCGGGCTGCTGAGCGCGTCGCTGGCCGCCTTCGGGGCCGCGACCATCGGCGATGCGCTCAGCCCGCTGGACTACCCGGTGTCCTTCGACGATCCAGGATCCCCGCGGCGCGCCGAGCGCCCGGAAGACTCCGGAACCAGTGCCAGCCACGGGCGCCACTATGCGACCACGGCGCTGGCCTCGGCCGCTTCGATGGGGCTGGTGGCGAGCTACTGGCGGGAGTTCGGCCGGCAGCCAGGGGCCTCGGCGCGCCGCCGGCTGGCGGCTCCCGCGGTGCTGGGCCTGCTGGCGGCCAGCGCGGCGAGCCTGGTTTCCCCGAAGCTGCACCCGGGCACCGTGCAGCGCCTCTACACCCTGGGATTCAGCGCGCTGTGCGTGGACTTCGCCCGCCGGGACCTTGCCCGCAGCAATCCGGCCAGCAGCGGCCCGGCCCACGCCGTCGCACCGCGCTAGGCGGTACCAGTCAGCGCAACGCAACAGGCCGCCGGAAAACCGGCGGCGGACTGCCGCAGGAGCGTGGAGGGGAAAGCTAGCCCAGGGTCAGCACCGTGACCCCGGCGGCGCGCAGCTGGTCGTTCACCGCCGGCATGTTCTCCGGGGAAACCGCGGCGGTCAGCGGGGCGAGCACGGTGGTGGCGAAGCCCGCCGCGGCCGCGTCCAGGGCGGTGGCGCGCACACAGTAGTCGGCGGCCAGGCCCACCACGTCCACGGCGGTGATGCCGCGTTCGGTGAGCCAGTCGCCCAGCAGCGCACCGGACTCGTCGGCGGGGTCGGCGGCCGGGTCGAGCCGGCGCGCCTCGAAGCCCGAGTAGGCGGCGGCGAAGCGGCCCTTGGCGAAATGCGCGTCGACTTGGAGCCCGGCGATCTGCGGGTGCAGGGCCGCCCCGTCGCTCCCTGCCACGCAGTGCACCGGCCAGGAGTCGATGAAGTCCGGCTCCTGCGAGAAGTGCGCCCCGGGATCGATGTGCCAGTCCTGGGTGGTGGCGATCGCGGCGTAGCTTGCGCGGCGCGAGCGCACGTCCCCGGCGATGCCCGCGGCGACCAGGTTGCCCCCGGCCACGGCCAGCGCACCTCCTTCGCAGAAGTCCGGTTGCACGTCGATGATCAGCAGGGCGCGGTTCATGGCAGCCTCCTTGGGGCGTGGCGGTATAACGCTCGGGTGGATGGATCTTAACGCCCGCCGCTGTGCGTGTGGTGGGCATCGGGTGCGGGTTAGCTGCGCACCATGACGGTGGGGATGACCGGTTCGCCGCGCTGCAGCTTGCGGGCCTCGCCGGGCATTTCCTGGATCGAGGCGCGGTGCCGCGCGGCGGCCTTGGCCACGCCCTGCGGGCCGATGAACGAAGCATCGATCTCGCCGTTGACCACCAGCGGGACCATCAGGTCGCGCTCGGGCCCGCCGGTGGTGTGCTCGGAGGTGGAGACGACCTCGGCGACGGCGCGGCCGCGCTCGTTCAGCTCGCGCACCGCGTACTTGCGTCCGCCCACGCTGGCCTTGTTCGCGGCGGCCTTGGCCACCGGGATCCAGTCGCCGGCGTCGTTCTGCCGGGAGACCAGCTTGTAGACCATGGAGGCGGTCGGGTGGCCGGAACCGGTGACCAGGGCGGTGCCCACGCCGTAGGAGTCCACCGGGGCGCTGGCCAGCGCGGCGATGGCGTATTCGTCCAGGTCCGAGGTGACGGTGATCTTGGTGTTCCAGTTGCCCAGATCGTCCAGCAGGGCGCGCACCCAGCCGGCCTGCTGGACCAGGTCTCCCGAGTCCAGGCGCACGCCGCCCAGCTCGGGACCGGCCACCTCCACCGCGGTGCGCACGCCGGTTTCCACGTCGTAGGTGTCCACCAGCAGGATGGTGTCGCGGCCCAGCGAGGCGACCTGCGCTTCGAAAGCCGCGCGCTCGGTGTCGTGCAGCAGGGTGAAAGAGTGCGCGGAGGTGCCCACGGTCTTCAAGCCGTAGCGGGCCCCGGCCTCCAGATTGGAGGTGGAGTCGAAGCCGGCGATGATCGCGGCGCGGGCCGCGGCGACCGCGGATTCCTCGTGGGTGCGGCGCGAGCCCATCTCGATGCACGGGCGGTTCGCGGCGGAGGCGATCATGCGCGAGGCGGCGGAGGCGATGGCCGAGTCGTGGTTCATCACCGAGAGCAGGTAGGTCTCGATCACGCAGGCTTCGGCAAAGGTGGACTCGACCATGAGCAGCGGCGAGTTCGGGAAGTACAGCTCGCCCTCGGCGTAGCCGGTGATGGTGCCGGTGAAGGTGAAGTTCTCCAGGTACTTCAGGGTCTCGGCATTCACGACCTTGTTGTCCGAGAGGAACTTCAACTCGTCATCGCCGAAGTGGAAGTCGGCCAGTCCTTCGAGCAGGCGGCCGGTGCCGCCGACCACGCCGTAGCGCCGACCCTCGGGCAGCCGGCGGGAGAAGGCTTCAAACACGCTCGGGCGGTGCGCCGCGCCGGAGGCCAAGGCGGCCTGCAGCATGGTCAGCTCGTAGTGGTCGGTGAAGAGGCTGGTGCGCATGAACGCTCCTGAATCGTGTGTGTGCTCTGGACTCTGCCGCCTCCTGGGAGGCGAACCAGCTTTTACTGTATAACGGCTGACCGCTTTGCCGTGATTCGGGGCGGACGGCGCCGCGCTCAGGAAGCGGGCGTAAAATGGTTGGCATGACCGCAATGCCCGATGTACTTTCCTCCCCTGAGATCCGGGAATCCACCGAGAAGGCCTGGCGCCTGATCGTGTGGAACGACCCCGTCAACCTGATGAGCTACGTGTCCTACGTGTTCCGCTCGTACTTCGGTTTCAGCCCGGAAAAAGCCGACAAGCTGATGCTCCAGGTGCATCACGACGGCTTCTGCACCGTGCGCAGCGGCGCGCGCGAGGCGATCGAGTCCGACGTGCACGCCATGCACGGATTCGGACTGCAGGCCACCATGACCCAGGAGGCCTAGGCGTGGCGAAAGCCTTCAAGTACGGCTCGTGGGGCATCTCCGGCTCGCTGCATTCGGCCGAGCGCAAGCTGCTGCGCGACCTCTTTTCCGACATCATCCACATGCTCGAAGAGCGCGCCGAGATGCACCGCCTGCCCGAGGACATCGATCCGCTGTACGCGCTGACCGGCATGCGCCCGGCGGACTTGAAGCTGCCGCCGATCAGCGACCCGGCGCTGGCCCGGCTGCTGCCCGACGCGAGCGATGACCCGCAGGTTGCCGAGGAGCACCGCCGGCTGACCGAATCGGATCTGATCGGTGAGAAGATCGGCCGGCTGCGCGAGGCGCAATTCCTGCTGGAAACCGACAAGATCGTGCTCGACCCGGCCGGGGCCCGGCGTTTCGCCCAGGCGCTGAACGACGTGCGCCTGGTGCTCTCCGAGCGGCTGGAAATCCGCAGCGAGGCGGACTCCGAGCGCATCTCGCAGATCAACGACGCCAAGGACGTGACCACCCCGGAGGAATACCTGGGCCTGGTCTACAACCTGGTTTCCTGGGTGCAGGACACCTTGATGCACGCGCTGATGAATGCGGAGTACTAGGACACGTGAACTCATTTTTCGCCACCGGACAGGTTTCCGCACCGGACGCCGACACCCCCATCGGCATCTTCGACTCGGGCGTGGGCGGGCTGACCGTCGCGCGCGCCATCATCGACCAGCTGCCCGGGGAGTCGCTGATCTACGTCGGGGACACCAAGAACTCTCCCTACGGCCCGCTGCCCATCGCCCAGGTGCGCGCGAACGCGCTGGGCGTGATGGACGAACTGGTGGACGCCGGGGTGAAGCTGCTGGTCATCGCCTGCAACTCGGCCTCCGCCGCGGTGCTGCGCGACGCCCGTGAACGCTACACCGCCCGCTACGGCATCCCCGTGGTCGAGGTCATCCAGCCGGCCGTGCGCCGCGCGGTGGCAGGCACCAAGAACGGCAAGATCGGCATCATCGGCACCCAGGCCACCGTGGGCTCGCGCGCCTACGAGGACGCCTTCGCCGCCGCCCCGAACCTGGAAGTGACCTCCGTGGCGTGCCCGCGGTTCGTGGAGTTCGTCGAATCCGGCATCACCGCCGGACCGGAGCTGCTGGGCATCGCCGAGGAGTACCTGGCCCCGCTGCAGGCCAAGGGCGTGGACACGCTGATCCTGGGCTGCACCCACTACCCGCTGCTCACCGGCGTGATCTCCTACGTGATGGGGGATTCGGTGACCCTGGTGTCCTCCGCGGAGGAGACCGCCAAGGACGCGTTCAGGGCGCTGACCAAGCATTCCCTGGTCCGCGAGGACGGGGCGACGGCGCGTCACGAATTCCTTGCGACGGGCAACGCTGATAGCTTTGGGATACTGGCACGCCGCTTCCTCGGCCCCGAGGTATTGCAGGTGCGCCATGTGGACCATGTGGCCGCCCACTATCCGACAGGAGCCATCGCGCGGATTACCCCGCAGATGATCGCCGCGTCGAAAGCGAGAACCGAATGAAGTTGACCATCATTGGATGCACCGGGTCGTTCCCGGGGCCGGGCTCTCCCGCGTCCTGCTACCTGGTGTCGGCCTTTGATGGCACGCGTGACTGGAAGATCCTGCTGGATCTGGGCTCCGGCGCGCTCGGCGTCCTGCAGCGCTACACCGATCTGAAGGACATCGACGGGATCATGATCTCGCACCTTCATCCGGATCACTGCATGGACTTGTGCGGCCTGCACGTGGCGATCCGCTGGGATCCCACCGGCTGGGGCCGCGAGAAGATGCTGGTGCACGGCCCGGCCGACACGGCCAACCGCATCGAGACCGCCTACGGGCTGCCCGAGGGCGACACCATGCACCAGGACTACAACTTCCAGGTCTGGGAGCCGCTGACGCCGGTGCACCTTGGACCGTTCACGATCACCCCGTACCCGGTACGCCACCCGATCGAGGAGGCCTACGCCCTGCGCGTGGAGGCTCGCGAACCGACCCCCGAGGGCGAGATCATGACCAGCGTGCTCACCTATTCGGGCGACACCGACACCTGCCAGGGCCTGGTCGATGCAGCCCACAAGGCGGACATGTTCCTGTGCGAGGCAGCCTTCGAGGAAGGCCGCGACGACGCGATCGACGGCGTGCACCTGACCGGCAAGCGCGCCGGCGAAATGGCGACCGCCGCGCAGGCCGAACGCATGCTGCTGACCCACATCCCGGTGTGGACCGACATCAACAAGGTGGTCGAAGAGGCTCGGGAAACCTACGACCGCGGCATCGCCGTGGCGGTTTCCGGTGTCACTTACGGCGTGTACTCGGGCAGCCTGAAGGACGGCAAGGATCCGGAGCTGTTCAAGGGCGACCGCGGCACCGACTACATCGTCTCGGAAACCGGTACGCTGCCGGTGGTCAAGTACGAGAAGACCCGCAAGTTCCCGCTGCTCAAGCGCAAGAAGTAGCAACGCGGCAACGCGCATCAGGCCCGGAACCGGTATCACCGGTTTCGGGCCTGATGAGTTAATGCGTAGGTGGTGAGCTTGATTACCAGTTAATGCCCCGGTGTTTCCTTGGTGCTAGCGTTAAATCAGCAGGGCAGGCAGGATTACCGCCGCCTTGCCGGTTTATTCACTGACCATGGACGCGAAACCTCATCGAGGACTTCCTGTGGCATCAACGTATTGGGAGAGATTTTCGTGTCCGCCACGCTTCGCCGGGTTGTTTACGTCGTCAGCTATGAGCTCATCGCCATTGTCGCGACCACCTTCGGCCTTTCGCTTCTCGGGTTTTCCGGATCGCATTCATCCACCGTCGCAGTCGTTTCCTCGGCGGTCGCGCTGATCTGGAACTACCTCTTCAACATGATGTTCGACGCGTGGGAGCAGCGGCAGGACAACACCCAGCGCACGCTGCGCCGCCGCATTGCCCACGCGCTGGGCTTCGAGGGCGGACTGGTGGTCATCCTGGTCCCCATCCTCGCGCTCATCCTCGGCGTCACGATTCTTGAGGCGCTGATGCTGGAAGCAGGCCTGCTGGTCTTCTTCCTGATCTACACCTTCGTTTTCGCCTGGGTCTTCGACAAGATCGTCCCGCGCGCCAAGCAGAAGGCAGCCGCGCCGTCCACGGAGCACTGCGCGAGCATGTAGCCGCTGGCTGCCGGCCAAGGCAATCGGCCATCCGGGACTTCCCAGAAGGGAGGTTCCGGATGGCCGACTGCTTTAACCTGATGGTGCCTGACCGGATCTCCTAGAACAGATCGCCCAAGGGAACTGACGGATCGGCGAGCTTGGCCGGATCAACGCCCTTCCGGGACAGGATCAGCGCCTTGAAGTCGTCCATGACATCCCAGATGTTCACGTTCATGCAGGCGAGCACCTGGTTCCGGGCATTGACCCAGAACGCCATGAATTCGCGCACTGATGGATCCCCGCGCACGATGATGCGGTCGTAGGATCCGTGGGGCGCGTGCCCGATGTACTCCATACCCAAGTCGTACTGGTCGCTGAAGAAATAGGGCAGCTCCGTGTATTCGGTGCGTGTGCCGGTGATGCTCGCCGCCACGGCGGCCGGCTGGTTCAGCGCGGTGGCCCAGTGCTCCACGCGCACCCGGCGTTCAAGGACCGGATGGTTGTGGTTCGCGATGTCGCCCACCGCGTAGATGTCCGGATTGCTGCTCTGCAGCGCGGAATCCACCAGCACGCCGTTCTCCGTTTTCAGCCCGGCGGCCTGCGCCAGCTCGATCTGCGGGGCGACGCCGATGCCGATGACCACCGCATCGGCCGGCACCACCTCGCCGTCGGCCAGCAGGACCCCGGCGGCCCTGCCGTTCTGGGTGGCGACCTCGGTGATCTTCACGCTGCAGCGCAGGTTGACCCCGTGGTCGGTGTGCAGCTTGGCGAAGTGCGAGGAGATCTCCGGGCCGAGCACCGCCAGCAGCGGCTGCGCGGCTCCCTCCAGGATGGTCACCTCGGTTCCTGCCAGTTGCGCTGCGGCGGCGACCTCGAGTCCGATCCAGCCGCCGCCGATGAGCACCAGCCGCCGGCCGGGCCCGAAGTGCTCGCGGATCGCGGTGGAGTCCTCGACGGTGCGCAGGTAGTAGACGTTCTGAGCGTCGGTGCCGGGCAGCGGCAGGCGGCGCGGGACGGAACCGGTGGCGAGGATCAGGGTGTCCCAGTCCACTGTGTCCCCGGCCGAGGTCCGCAGCTTCTTGTCCACCGGGTCGAGCGCCACGACGCTGGTTGCCTGCCGGACATTGACGTGGTTGACCGCGTACCACTGCTTGGGGTGCACCAGCGCCTGGTCGAACTCAGACTTGCCCTGCAGGTAGTCCTTGGAAAACGGCGGGCGCTCGTAGGGCAGGTGGTCCTCGCCGGCGAAGATCGTGACCGGCCCCGTGTAGCCCTGCAGCCGCAGGTGCTCTGCGCTCTTTGCCGCGGCCAACCCGCCGCCGACGATCACCAGATGTCCATCGCTGCTCATTGGATGTTCCTTTCACTAGGCGTGCAGTCCGGGCAAAGCGCTGTCGAGCCGGAATCTCAGTTGTTCATCAGGCCGGAGAAGGACAGGAATTCCTGCCGTGCGCCGGCGTTGTCCCGCAGGTGCCCGAGCAGGGCGGAGGTCACCGTGCTGGTGCCCGGGGTGTTGGCCCCGCGCAGGCTCATGCACGAATGCTCGGCGGAGATCACCACTCCGACCGCCCGCGGGCTCAGCACCTTGCGCAGCCAATCGGCGATCTGCTGGGTCAGCCGTTCCTGGGTCTGCGGACGGCAGGCGAAGTGCTCGACGATGCGCGCCAGCTTCGACAGGCCCACGCTGCGCTCGCCGGGCAGGTAGCCCACGCCGGCCCGCCCGGTGAAGGGGTGCAGGTGGTGCTCGCACACCGAGCGAACCGGAATATCGCGCAGCACCACCAGCTGGTCGTAGTGCTCCTCGTTGGGGAATGTCGTGAAGGTGAAGTCGCGCGGGGTCAGCATCTGCGCCCAGGCTTGCGCCATGCGGGCGGGGGTGCGCTGCAGATGCACCGCGCCCAGGTCCATGCCCAGCGCGCGCAGGAATTCGCCGGCGGCGTGTTCGGCGGCCGCGAGGTCCATTTCCCCGGCCTGCTGAGGAGACAGCACCCGGGTGGGCAGGCCGGGAGCCTGCCCGTCGAGTTCCTCCACCTCGGCCAAGGTCTCGTCGAGTTGGTCGAGTGGATTCATGAGGTGCGTGCCTTCCGCTGGCGCGCACCGAAGGGCGGATCGAATTCCGCGGCGAGGCGGGAGAGCGCCAGCGCCGCGACGAGCAGCCCGACATCGCGCAGGGCGACATCCAGCACGCCGCCGAGCAGCAACAGGTTCACGATGATGCCAAGCAGCCAGAGGGCAACGATGTAGCTGGCATAGCGCGGCTTGATCGCGATCGCGATGCCTGCGATGATCTCCACCGCCCCGACCAGGTACATCGCCGTGGCCGCCGAGAACGGCAGCAGCGAGAGAACCCACGGGGCCAGGTAGTCCGGCCAGTAGGTCATGCCGTTGATGAACTTGTCCACGCCCATCAGCAGCGGCAGGAGGACAAAACCGATGCGCAAGATCCAGAACGCACCGAACGACGGATCACTGAAGATCCGCGCACCAAAAGTTGCCGGGGCCAGGGACGCAGGGAGACGTCCGCTGTAGGCAGCATTCATGATCACCACCCTCTAAAACTAATGTATGTGCATCTTAGAATTCTCCGCTTAACCCTATTTGTCAAGATCTATTGTTGATAGAATTCGGTCATGTCGAAGATGCAGAAACCCATGACCCAGCAAATGCTCAAAACGCTGACGGATCCGGTGCGCCGCCGCCTCTTCGACTACGTCCTTTCCCGTAGCGAGCCGGTTAGCCGGGACGAGGCGGCGGCCGCCGCCGGGATCAGCCGCACGCTGGCCGCCTACCACCTGGACAACCTGAGCGAGGCAGGGCTGCTCGCGACTACCTATGCCCGGCTGCAGGGGAAAACCGGGCCCGGCGCCGGCCGTCCGGCCAAGCTTTACGAGCCTGCGCAGCAGGAGATCTCGCTGACCGTGCCACCGCGCAACTACCGGCTGCTCGGAAGCCTGCTGGCCACCGCTGCCGCGAGCGATAGCAGCGGCGTCGTGATGGGTGCGCTGCTGGCCGCCGCGCGCAGCGCGGGGATCGAGCTGGGGGAGTCGGGCGAGAACTTGATGCAGCTGCTGCGCGAGCTGGGCTACGAGCCGGTGCAGGAGGAGAACGGCGACATCACCATGGCCAACTGCCCCTTCCACCTGGTGGCCCAGCACCAGACCCAGATGGTCTGCTCGATGAACCAGGAGCTGGTCTCCGGGGTGCTCGCCGGATGCCGCTGCGATGCGCGGCGCGCCGAGCTCAGCCCCGCCGAGGGGCGCTGCTGTGTGGTGATCCACCCCGAAGCGTAGGCCCGATGTGCGCGGCGGAGCCCGGCCAGTGGATAGGATGGAAGCATGACTTTACGTGCCGACGGCCGAGGCGCCGCGCAACTTCGAGACATTACCATCACCCGCGGCTGGTCCGCCCAGGCCGAAGGCTCGGCCCTGATCGAATTCGGCAACACGCGCGTGCTGTGCACCGCGTCGTTCACCGAAGGCGTGCCGCGCTGGCTGAAGGGCGAGGGCACCGGCTGGGTCACCGCCGAATACGCCATGCTCCCGCGTGCCACCAACACCCGCAACTCCCGCGAATCGGTCAAGGGCAAGCTCTCCGGGCGCACCCATGAGATCTCCCGCCTGATCGGCCGCTCGCTGCGCGCCGTGGTGGACACCAAGCAGCTGGGCGAGAACACCATCGTGCTCGACTGCGACGTGCTGCAGGCCGACGGCGGCACCCGCACCGCCGCGATCACCGGTGCCTATGTGGCGCTGGCCGAGGCCATTGAGTGGGCCCGCTCCCAGGGCATCCTGAAGCAGAACGCCAAGGTGCTGACCGACTCGGTCGCCGCCATCTCGGTGGGCATCATCGACGGCACCCCGATGCTTGACCTGCCCTACGAGGAAGACGTGCGCGCGGAGACCGACATGAACGTCGTGGTCACCGGCTCCGGCGACTTCGTCGAGGTGCAGGGCACCGCCGAGGGCGCGCCGTTCAAGCGCGCCGAGCTGGACGCGCTGCTGGACCTCGCCCTGGGCGGCACCAACGAGCTCGCGCAGATCCAGCGGGAGACCCTGCGGGCCGCCCAGTGAGCGCGCCCGTGCTGGTCCTGGCCTCGCACAACGCCGGCAAGCTGCGCGAACTGCGCGAGCTGCTGCGCGGCAAGGTGCCGGGGCTGGACGTCGACACCCAAGTGATCGACGCCGCCGCCGCCGGGGCCAGCGACCCGGTCGAGGACCAGGTCACCTTCGCCGGCAACGCGCTGAAGAAGGCCCGCGAGGTCGCCGCCTCCAGCGGGCTGATCGCGCTGGCCGACGACTCCGGGCTGAGCGTCGACGTGCTGGGCGGCGCCCCGGGCATCTTCTCCGCCCGCTGGTCGGGCGTGCACGGCGACGACGAGGCGAACATCGACCTGCTGCTCGCTCAGCTGGGGGATATCGGCGCAGAGCACCGCGCCGCGCAGTTCGTCTGCGCCGCCGCGCTGGCCACCCCGGCCGGTGCCGAGCACGTGGAACTGGGCGCCTCGGCCGGAGTGCTGCGCACCCAGCGCGCCGGATCCCACGGCTTCGGCTACGACCCGATCTTCGAACCCGAGGGCTCCGGCAAGACCATGGCCGAGCACACCCCCGAGGAGAAGAACGCCATCTCGCACCGCGCCCGCGCGTTCGCCGCGCTGCTGCCGGTGATCATCGACGAGGTGACCAGGGCGCTCGCCGCCCGCTAGCAGCCGGCTGCAAAATCACAATCCGGCATCCTTCCGCCTCGCAGCGGCGGGATGCCGGATTTTTTCCTGCCCCTGGATGGTTCAGGACTGGCCGGAGTCGGGGTCCGCCGTGTTTTACGTCGCCTCGTCCTGCCGGGAACCGCGTTGCGGAGCCTGGCCTGGAACCAGACCCGGCGCCTGGCCCGCGCCCGAGCCGGTGTCCTTGGTGAAGTAGGCGCTGATCGCTTCCGCCTCCGATGCCACCGTATCCGCGTCGACCAGGTCGTCTGCCTGGCTGGTGAGCAGCGCGCTCCAGGTGTCCAGGATCTGCTGCGCCGCCCCCGAATCGTAGAGCTTCGCGGTCAGTTCGGTTTTCGCCTGTTCGACCTTGGCACTGAAGTCCGTGTTGGCCAGGAACCGGGTGACCAGCGGATTGTCGTTCGCTGCGCGCGGGCGCCCTGCCTGGAGATCGCCCTGCCCGTCGCCCTGCGCCCCGGGGTCGGCAGATCCGCCTGCGTCCTGCTGCCCGGGGCCCTGCCCGTCCTGCAGTGACAGGCCGGCGGGCATCTCGCCCTTGGCCAGCTGCTGCAGCACCTGCAGCAAGGTGGTGTCCCCGGTGAGCTTCATGCCTTCGGGCAGGGCCGCGCCCTCGGGCAAGATTCCCTGCGTGATCTGCGCCGTCGCCGCCTGCACATCCGCGCCGGCGGGAAGGAAGCGTTCGAGCATCGCGTCGGTCCCCGGGCCGCTCCCGACTGGGCCGTCGGCGTCGCCGCGAGCACTGCCCATGCCACCCATGCCGCCGAAGGACAGGTTCTGGTCCCACGCGACCACGGTCATCGTGCCGCTGGAGGTGTCGTAGCGCAGGAACGAGTTGTTGCCCGGCCCGTCGATGTCATCGGAATTCGCGACCAGGTCCTGCATCGCCAGATAGGTCGCGAACTGGTCGACGTCCAGGTGCTCGGCCAGCTGTGCGGCGAAGTCCGCGTCGGAGGAGTTGTTCACGAAGTCCAGGAACTCGGCGATCGGCGTCAGGTCCTCGGCCCCTGACTCCACGCTGAAGGCGCTGTCGTAGTCGCTGCCGCTGGCGCCTCGGTAGGAGTAGTCGCCGCTGGAATCGGCCTTGTAGGTGATGCCTTCGCCGGTGAACACCGCCGCGCTGTACAACTCATCGGAGGGATTGTCGATGACCAGCCGGAGCTGGGCCGCGGAGCCGTTCAGCATGAACCGGGTGGCCGCCGCCTGCTCGGTGGCCAGCCCCGCCTCGCCGAGCAACGCCAGCGCCACTGCCTCGTTCAGCGAGGTCTGCGAGGTGTTGGTGCGCACCACGAACTGCGTGCGGCCCGCGTAGCTCTGGCCGTCGACGAATTTGTCCAGCCGGATCTGCCAGGGCAGGTCCTGCGGGTCCGAACCGGTGTCCGCCTGGCGCAGCGTGGAATTGCCCTTCAGCCGCAGGCCGGCGTTCAGGAATACGGTGCCGTCGATGGTGACGGTTGCGCTGATCCATTCCTTGGACTGCTCCGACTCATAGGCCTCCAGCGCTGCGGCCACGTCCTGCTCGTCGGCCTCGACGTTGATCTCGTGCACCGAGTCGCTGTTGAAGAAGCTCGCGGTCTCGGCGCTGACCTGGGTGTTGACGATGCCGTCGGAGGCCTGGGCGCCGGGGACCGGGCTGCATCCGGCCAGCGCCATGGCGGCGATGGACAGCGTCGCGGCCATGGTCATCAGGTTGCGGGCGCCGCGCCGGGGACCGTCGGGGGCGGAATGCGTGAATTTGTCGCGGGGATACATGTTCCGTGCTCCTAGTCCTGGAGGGAAAACTCGGTGGTGATCTTGTATTTGGTGCTCTGGTGCCAGCGGTTCGCCGGGAGCCCTGCGTGCAGCAGGCCCATTCCGGTGGCGAACTTGGAGATGCGCGAGGGGCGCACCCCGTGGCGCCACAGCAGCCGGTCGACCTCCCCGGCATTCAGCGCCGACTTGGTCTCCAGCACCACCTCGTTGCAGCGCAGCAGGCCGCGCCCGAGCGGATCGGCCCAGCGCAGCTGCTCGTCGATCGTGACGCGGCTGCCGGATTCGGCCCGGTAGAGCGTGGTGCGCCGGTAGGAGGACTCGATGACCGGTGCGAGCAGTTCAACGTCGATTCGGCAGTCGCCCAGTTCGTGCTCCAGCGTCTGCCGGACGTAGTCGCGGGCTTCGGCGTCCAAATTGCTGCGTTCAGCCGGGTTGTGTTCGATGCGCTCCTTGACCGTCTGCTCCCGTGCGCCTTCGGTCTTGACTTCCAGGAAACAGGCTCCGGTGTCCAGGTAGCTTCGGGTGCGGACCTTGAAGCGCCGCCGCCGCGGGTGGGCCGCGAGGTGGAAGCTGGCCAATTCGGGGGTGTCGAAGTAGACCGACGAGTACCTGAAACTGCGCAGCTGGTCGATCTGCAGCACCTGGGCCCCGGCGGCCAGCACCGGAAGCAGCTGACCTGCTTGCGCTGCGGTGAGGATGTACTTGCGGTCGACACGGGTTTGCAGCGCCGCGTTGTCGTTGAGCTCCTCCAAGGTGATGGAGGGAAGCTGATGGACCCAATCCATGACGGTTTCCCGGTTCATCGCGACTCCTGGGAGATGGCTTCATGGTTTTCGGCGGTCAGTGCGGTGCCGGCCGGCTTCGTGCGCGGCAGCGGCGGAACGGGTCTGGCCGAAGCAGGGCCGCCAAGCCCGCTGGACGGCGCGGCGGCGGAGAAGCGGACCTTGACGATCGTTTTGTCATTGACCAGATCCACCTGCTGCACCGTGCACTGGTGGATCCAGGCACCGGGAAGGACCGAGGACAGATAGGCGTGCAGCTCCTCGTCGCCGCCCAAGGCCCGGTCCAGGACGATTTCCTGGTGTCGGTAGCGGGGCAGCACCTTGGAGCCGTCGGCGGCGAACATGACCAGCAGGATCAGCGCGATCAGCGCGATCGGCAGCCACAGCGGATCCGGGGCCATGCCCGCAATCAGGCCGATGGCCAGGGCACAGAAGTAGTAGGCGATCTCATGCTGCTCAAGCTCGGTGGAACGCAGGCGGATGATCGACAGAACGCCGAACAGGCCGAGTCCCATGCCGATGCCGACGGAACTGCCGGATAGGGCCGCGGCCACGGCGAAAACGCCGACGTTGATGCCGAAGTAGGACACCACCAGATCGCGTCGTCGATGCCGGGGCAGGTAGAGGCCGATGGCCAGCACCGCGATGGCTACCAGGTCCACGGCGGCGAAAAGCAGGATATTCATGGGGTTTCTTCCTTGGAGGGGACGTTGGGGAGGGGCGCTTTCAGCTTTGTACCAGTGACTGTGTGCTTTCTTTGGCTGCCTCCTGAAACACCTAAGGCGCAGGTCAGATGCGGGTCAACGGGCTTCCGGCGGAGCTTTTTGCTGTGAATGGAATCGCTGGATTTCCGCGGGAATCCGGGCGTTGGACGACTTTGCTTGAGCAAGCAGTTTGAGAATTCTTAGAATCCATTCGCCCCGAGGTATTGCGTCACCATTGCCAAGGTCCTATGGTTAGTTACATGAGTAACGAACCCACTAAGTAAGGTGTGGGATCGGGCGTGGAGAGGAGCAAAGATGATCGATGATTCCAAGCCGATCTTCATGCAGATTTCCGAACTGATCGAAAACGACATCATTTCCGGAACCCTGCCCGAAGAGTCGCAGGTTCCATCCACCAACGAGTTCGCCGCCTTCTACCGGATCAACCCGGCAACCGCCGCCAAGGGCATCAACAGGCTGGTGGAAGAGGGGCTTTTGTACAAGAAAAGGGGCATCGGAATGTTCGTCGCCCAGGGCGCGCCGGCCAAGCTGCGCAGCAGCCGCCGGGAACACTTCGCCAAACAGTTCGTCACCCCCTTGACCGCCGAAGCGGCCAAGCTCGGGATCGAAATGGATGAACTGATTGCCATGATCAAATCAACCTCGGCCGGTTAACACCGCCGGACTTAGAAGCACAGGCAGGAATGAGCCATGAGTGAAACACCAGCCATCACCACCCGGGACCTGGCCAAGACCTACAAGGATGTCAGGGCGCTGGATGGGGTCAGCCTCAATCTCGCGCCGAACCGGATCTACGGGCTGCTCGGACGCAACGGAGCGGGCAAAACCACGTTGATGTCCATCCTCACCGGGCAGAACTTCGCGGACCGGGGCACGGCTGAAATTTTCGGGCACACGCCCTTTGAGCATGACCCCACCTTGGAGCGGCTGTGCTTCATCCGCGAATCGCAGAAGTACCCTGACGATTTCAAGGTCCGACAGGCATTCAGCGCCGCGGCTATCTTCTTCGAGAACTGGAACGAGCAGCTCGCCCAGGACCTGGTGAAGGCCTTCAACCTTCCGCTCAATCGGCGGATCAAGAAACTCTCGCGCGGCCAGCTTTCCGCGGTGGGCGTGATCATCGGGATGGCCTCGCGTGCCGAGATCACCTTTTTCGACGAGCCCTACCTGGGACTGGACGCCGTGGCCCGGCAGATCTTCTACGACCGCCTGGTCGAGGACTTCGCGCAGCACCCGCGCACCATCGTGCTCTCCAGCCACCTGATCGACGAGGTCGCCAACCTGCTGGAGCACGTGATCGTGATCGACCAGGGCAGGATCATCATCGATTCCGAGGCCGAGGATCTGCAGGGCGCGGCCGTCACCGTCACCGGCAGCGCCCAGAAGGTCGAGGAATTCATCGCCGGCTACCCGGTCATCCACCGCGATGCACTGGGCTCGCTGGCCAGTATTTCCATCCGCGCCCGGCTCACCGCCGAACAGCGCGAACGGGCGCAGATCCTGGGGCTGGAACTCAGCCCCGTATCGCTGCAGCAGCTGGTGGTCCGCAGCACGCTGAGCTCCCAATCGGACCGGGAAAAGACTACCGAGAGGCAGGCCATCAAATGAGCCGCATCATGAAAGTCGCACGCATGCAACTGATCAACAAGTGGACGTTCATCGGCATCCCCCTGATCGTGCTGGCCGGATCGTTCCTGTTCACCCTAGCCGTATGGTACCTGGTACGCCGCGGCGGAGGCGAAGGAACCCTCTACGGCGGAGGTGCCCAGGCGCCCATGTGGTACTTCCTGGCCCTCGGCATCCAGGCCCTGACGCTCACCTTCCCGTTCGCGATGGCCATGAGCGTCTCGCGGCGCAGCTTCTACCTGGGAACTCTCGCGCTGTTCGGCGGCTGCGCCATGGTGCTGGCAGTCTTCTACTACCTGATGGGCCTGCTGGAGGAGGCCACAGGTGGCTGGGGAGTGGACGGCCGGTTCTTCGCCCTGCAGTGGATCGCCGAGAACAACTGGCTGACGCAGATCTTGTTCTACTTCATGCTCACGGTGCTGCTGTTCATGGTCGGCTTCTACGCCGCGACGCTGTACATGCGCTGGCGGACCACCGGAGTGCTGGTCTTCACCATCGGACTGGGGCTTGCCCTGCTGGGAACGGTTGCGCTGATCACGCTGACCGAAAGCTGGCCCGAGGTCGGCCGCTGGCTGGCAGGCTGGACCGCGGCGGGGGTCACTGCACTCGGCGCAGGACTGGCCGTCCTGCTGGCGGGATCGTCCTACCTGACCCTGCGCAAGGCCACCATCTAGGGCACGGGAGACGAAGTCCTGGAGATACGGCGGACCGGGAAGCCTGTGCGGAATGCGGCAGGACCCCGGTCCGCCGTTGCCATGCCCGCTCGTCGTGCGGCCATGTGAGACGCCTTGCGGGGTGGATGCGGAAACCAGAAAGTAGTCGCGGCCCGGCAGGCCGTCCGAATACCGATGAAAACACTGGTCAACACGAAGATGCGGGGATCTGGAGCGGCACCTTGGCAACTCGGCCCGCAACCCGCCCGCCCACGAGAAGGTGCCGCCGGGAGCGCGCCCCACCGGGCCTGCGTCACAGCCAGGAGCTGCAAAGCAGAGTAAACTGTGTGGCGTGGCTTTGGACTTCACTGCAGTAGATTTTGAGACAGCAAACGGTTTTATCGGCTCGGCCTGCTCGGTCGGCCTGGTCAAGGTACGCTCCGGGCGCATCGTTGAAACCGAGCAATGGCTCATGAAGCCGCCGGCAGGGTTCGACCATTTCGACCCGCGCAACGTCTCCATCCACCACATCACCGCAGACATGGTCGCCGACGCTCCGCGCGTGGATACGAAGCTGCCTGACCTGCTGGACTTCGTCGGCTCCGACGTGCTCGTGGCGCACAATTCCGCCTTCGACTCCGGGGTGATCCGCGCGGCTTCCGAGGCCAGCGAGCGCCCGGTGCCGCAGATCGCGCACCTGTGCACCGTCAAGCTCTCCCGCAAGGCCTACGACCTGCCCAGCTACTCGTTGCCGTTCGTGGCCGAGGAAGCCGGCCATCCCATCGAGAACCACCACGAGGCGCTCGCCGACTCCGTGGCCTGCGCCTGGGCGATGATCGACATGGCCGAGCGCAGCGGCACCAGCTCGGTGCTGCAGACCGCCGACCACTACCGCGTGGGGCTTGGCCTGACCCAGGCCTGGAACCCGGGCGACGCGCTTTCCCGTGCCACCC
Organism: Arthrobacter sp. AG1021; assembly: GCF_003633665.1. Lineage (NCBI taxonomy): Bacteria > Bacillati > Actinomycetota > Actinomycetes > Micrococcales > Micrococcaceae > Arthrobacter > Arthrobacter sp. AG1021. Next base: position 153,307 of record NZ_RBLB01000008.1, read on the forward strand.
GCGACGCGCAGGGCTGGCTTGCCTCCGGCAACCTGCTGCCCCCGCAGGGTGAGTTCGGCAACTGGCCGCAGGAAGGCCCCAACCCGCAGCCGAACCTGGATTCGGATCCCAGCCACCCGCTCTACGGCCAGGTCATCGTGTTCACCGGCAACCTGAGCCTGCCGCGGCCCAAGGCCAAGGAAATGGCGGCCGAGCACGGCGCCCAGTCGGCATCCCGCGTCACCCGCGCCACCACCGCACTGGTGGTCGGCGACGGCTTCGTCCCGCAGGATCTGGCCACCGGCCGGCTGACCAACAAGGCCAAACACGTGCTGCGCCTGCGCGAAAAGGGCCAGCGCGTGTCCATCATCTCCGAGGGCGAATTCCTGCAGATGGTCGGCGGTTTCGGGCTGACCGCCTAGGTGCCAGTTCACTGGGAATACCGCTGGTGTTCACCTCCGGCACGCCGCGCAGCTGATAGGTTTGCACTGAACTAGCCGCCGAACGAAGCACTGTGCATGATCGATTTTCTTTCCGAACCGCCTGCAGGTTTTGTCCTGTCGCTGGCGGGACTGCTTTTCGCCGCCTGCCTGGCCATCTTCCTGGCCCGGCGCACCCGCATGGCCCGTTGCGGCGCCTGCATCGCCGGGGCCGCGGTCCTGCTGACCGGCGCTGCAGCGCTGGCCATGCTGTGTCCGCTCTCCTTCCAGGGGGCCGCCTGCGGCATGCCCGCCGGGGCACTGGATCTGGGCGCCGCGGCCGGCGAATGCGGGATCGTCGCCAAAACCGTGTTCGACACCGCGCTGTGGCTGGGCCTGGCCGGAGCCGCCGCAGCGTTCCTCAGCTTCGCCCCGGGACTGCGCACCACGCAGCCGGGAAGCGCCGACCCGCACGGCACGCACGCATAGCAGGCCACCTAAAACAGAACGCCGCACACCCCGAAGGGTGCGCGGCGTTTTTTATCCGGGCTTGGTGCGGGCTAGACGAGCAGCGCCATCCAGCGGTCGTGCAGCTCGGAGATGATGTCATCCAGCGCGCTGGCTGGGCGTTCGCCCACCGCATCCGAGCCGTGGATGGCCGACAGCAGGGCCACCGCGTAGGCGTCGACCTCCGGATCGCGGACCACCTCGGCCTGGGAGGAAGCTGCCGGCATGGCGGCGATGTCCGAGTCCTCCTCGGCCTGCTCCTGCTCGTCCTCGGCGAAGTAGGCGTTGTAGGCGTCGACCGGCGACTGGCCGAGCCCCTCGCCGACGCGGGACACGATCTCGCGCAGCGCCTGCGCGGCGGTGCCTTGAAGCGGCTCCAGCAGCTGCTGCCACTCGGCGGCGGCGTCCTCGCCGCGTTCCATGGCGGAGCGGATGATCTTCGCGGCGGCGATGCAGGTCTCGGCGGCCTGGGCGTCGTGGGTGAGGTACGCGGCAGCGCGGGCCAGGGTCGCGGTGGTGCTCACCGGCACGCGCCCGAGCAGCGCGGCGATCGCGGCGCGCGGCAGCACGCCGGTGGAGTCGGCGCCGGGACCTGTCGGGCGCCCGGGCTGGCCCATGTCCTTGGAGTCCAGGCCGGCAAGGTTCAGCGGGTCGCCGGGGTGGATCGTCTCGAAGATCTCCACGCGGGAGAATTCCTCGTCGATCCAGCGGTTCAGCGGCTGCGGGGCGTTGTCCGGGAAGGACCCGGCCAGCTTGTTGTAGCCGCGCAGCGCGGCGAGCCACATGCAGGCGGCTTCGTCGCTGGCCACCCCGTCGTTGGCCCATTCGAGGGCTTCGAGCAGGCCGTCGGCCAGGTAGAGCGGGAGGATTTCGGTGGCACCGGGATCGATGTCGTCGCGGGCGTGGGTTGCGCCGTCGGCCAAGCCGAGCAGGATGGCGAACACCTTGTCTGAGTAGTTCTCTGGCAGGAGTGCAATTTCACCGGTTTCATTCACATCTCCCAGTCTAATGTCCTTTGTGTCGGTGGTTTTGCATAAGGTGGGTTTTATGCGCTTGCTTCACACCTCAGACTGGCATTTGGGCCGCACCTTCCACGGCGCTTCGCTGCTTGAATCCCAACGGGCGGTCCTCCAGGAGATCATCGACATCACCCGCGAGCGGAACATCGACGCGGTGCTGATTGCCGGGGACATCTACGACCGGGCGCTGCCCCACGTGGATGCGGTGAAGCTGTGCAACTGGGCGCTGCGCGAGCTGGCCGGCACCGGGGCGCGGATCATCATGACCAGCGGCAACCACGACTCCGCCTCGCGGCTGAACTTCGGCGCGGACCTGCTGGACGCCGCCGGGGTGCACATCATCGCGGATCTCGAGCGCATGCTGCAGCCGGCGGTGCTCGACGCGCCGGACCACCGGGTGGCGATCTACGGCATTCCGTACCTGGAGCCGCGGATGGTCATGGACCAGCTGGGCGTGCAGAAGGCCACCCACCAGGCGGTGGTGGCCGCTGCCATCACCCGCATCGACGAGCACCTCGAACAGCTGCGCGCCGAGGGCACCGCGGTGGTCTGCGTGTCGCTGGCCCACCTGTTCGCCGCCGGGGGAGTCGGCAGCGATTCGGAACGCGAACTGAGCACCGGCAACCTGGACGTGGTCCAGGTGGAGCTGTTCGAGCACTTCGACTATTCGGCCCTGGGCCACCTGCACGGCCGCCAGCAGGTGCGCGAGCATGTGCGCTACTCGGGCTCGCCGCTGGCCTATTCCTTTTCCGAGGCGAACCACAAGAAGGGCGTGTGGATTATCGAAACCGGCCCGCAGGGGATTGCCGGCATCGAGGAGGTGCTGCTGGGTGTCCCGAAGCAGCTGGTGATCCTGCGCGGCGAGCTGCAGCAGCTGCTGGCGGACCCCGAGCTGGAATACGCGGTGGACGCCTGGTGCCAGGTCACGCTCACCGACCCGGAACGCCCTGCCGACGCCATGCAGGCGGTCCGCGGCCGCTTCCCGGACACCGTGGTGCTGAACTTCGACCCGCAGGGAATCGAGGACAAGGACAAGCCGACCAGCTACGCCGAACGGCTGGCCAAGGCAGCCAGCACCGAGGAGGTTGTTCAGGACTTCATCGAGCACGTACGCGAACGCGCCGCCGATGAAGCCGAACGCGACATCCTCCAGTCAGTCATCCAGCGCACCCGAGAGGCACAGGTCAGCCGATGAGAATCCACAAGCTGCAGATCCAGGCGTTCGGCCCGTTCGCCGAAACCGAGGTGGTCGACTTCGACGAGCTCGCCGAGGGCGGGCTGTTCCTGCTCGACGGACCCACCGGCGCCGGCAAGTCCAGCATCCTGGATGCCATCTGCTATGCGCTCTACGGCTCGCTGCCCGGCAACCGCACCGGCAGCCGCCAGATCCGCTCGGACCACGCCGCCGCCGGGCTTGAACCGCGGGTGGTCTGCGAACTGACCATTGGCAACCGCCGCTTCGAGGTGACCCGCTCCCCGGCGTGGATGCGCCCGGCCAAGCGCGGCAAGAACAAGGTCACCGAGCAGAAGGCAGTGAGCCTGCTGCGCGAATTCACCGGCGGCGCCTGGGAACAGCTCTCCACCCGCAACGACGAGGTCGGGCAGGTGCTCGGCGGGCTGCTGGGGCTTGACCGCGACCAGTTCACCAAGGTCGTGATGCTGCCGCAGGGCGGCTTCGCAGATTTCCTGCGCGCGAAGGCAAAGGACCGCGAGGACCTGCTGGCCAACCTCTTCGACACCAGCGACTATGCCGCCATCGAGGTCGAATTCGCCGCACGCCTGGCCGCCGAGCGCCAGAAGACCGAGGCGCTGGAATCGACGCTGGCCGCCAGTGAGAATGCGATCCGCGCCGACGCCACTGGCTTCCTGGCCGTCCATGAGGTTCTCGAACCGGTTGCACAAACGGGTGGCGGCGCCGAGCCCGCCGTGGACATCGCGGAGGAAATCGGGGACGACCCGGCCGCCGAGGCAATCGGCGTGGAGCAGGAATTCGAGGCCTACCAGCAGCGGATCGTGCGCACCCACCACCGGCTCGCCGACGCCGCAGGCCAGCTGCGCACCAAGCTGTCCGCCGCGCGGGAGCGTTCGGCCAACCTGGCCGAGCAGGTCCGGGTGTTCGCCCGCCGGCAGGAGCTGGCGCAGCTGAAGGCGGCCTACGCCGAACGGCATCCGGCCGCGGAAGCCGCCGGGGAGAAACTCGACCGCGATGCCCGGGCCGTTGCCGTCAAGGCCTACAAGGAGCAGGCCGACCAGGCCGCGCAGAAGCACCGGGCCACGGCCGCCGCCTGGCGCGAGATCCAGGCCAAGCTTGCCAAGGAATGGGATGTCACCGGCCAGGCCGACGCCGACACCCAGCAGCGGCTGGCCAAGCTGCTCAAGGACAACGAAGCGGAGCTGACCCGGGCTAAGGACGCGGCCGCTGAGGAGGCCGGCCGTGCCGGGCTCGTGTCCAAGCTCGACGCGCTCACCGCCCAGGTCGCCGCCCAGCAGAGCGCCAAAACCGCAGCAGACCAGCAGCTTGCCGTCTTGCGCGCCGAACGCGCAGCTCTGGAAGAACAGGATTTGGACCAGGAATCCGCGGCCGCGCTGGTGCAGCAGCTGCGCGAATCCACGCAGCTGCTGGCCAGCCGTCTGGAGCATGCGAAGACCCGCGACAAGCTGGAAAAGACCGTGGCAACGGCCGAATCGGACTTCGCCGCACAAAGCCTGAAAGTTGTCGATGCTGAAAAGTCGCTGGTTGCGCTGCAGCGCCAGCAGCTGGAACAGAGTGCCCTGCGCTTGGCCGCGGCTTTGGAAGACGGCCAGGCCTGCCTGGTCTGCGGCGCCACCGAGCATCCGAACCCCGCCCAGGCCGATGCCGGAGCGGAGCTGGTCGATGACGAGCAGATCCAGCGGCTGGACGACGCAGTCCGCGCCGAACGCGCCACGCTGGATGCGGCCACCAGCAAACGAGACATCGCCGTCACCAAGTTCGAGGCCGCCAGCGAAGCGGCCGCCGGGCAGCCCGTCGACGTGCTCGGCGAGCAGCTGGCCGCCGGCGCCAAGCAGCTGGAGACCGCCGAGCAGGAACAGGCCCGGATCGCCGCGGTGATCAAAAAAATCGATCTGCTGCGCACCCGGATCGAATCGGAAGCGGAGCGCGCCACGCAGGCAGCGGTGGAGCATGCAGCCGCGGTGAAGGCCGCCGAGGCGCTGGCCGAGAAGCTTGCGGACCTGGATGCCAAGCTGGAGAAGGTCCGCCAGGGCCAAGGCAGCCTGGAGCAGCTGGTCGACAAGCTGCAGCGGGCCGTGGCCGACTACACCCGGGGGCACAACGCCGTCTACCACTATCGCGAGGCCGATGCGGCGGCGCTGAAGGCGGAGAACACCTGGCACACCGAGCGCAAGGCCGCAGGCTTCCCGGATCCGGCCGCCCACGAGGCCGCGCTGCTTCCTCAGGCCGAGCGCGCACAGCTGCGCGCGCTGGCCGCAGCGGATGCCGACCGGGCCAGCTCCATCACCACCCTGGAAGCCTCGGAGGACTGCCGTCGCGCCGCGAAGCTGGCCGCCGAGGGCATCGAGCCTCCCACCGAACTGGATCTCGAACTGGCCGCCGAGTCGGTGGCCCAGGCGGATGCCGATTTCGAGCAGGCCCGCGAGCGCGAAGTGCTGGCGCAGACCACCGCCACCCGGCACGAGCAGTCGGTGGCGGCGTTGGAGGCGCTGCGCGCGGATTCAGGGCCGGTGATCGAGGCCTACCGGCGGCTTCGCGGGCTGGCCGACGTCATCCGCGGCGGGGGAGAGAACCTCTACAAGATGACGCTGAGCACCTACGTGCTCGCCGCGCGCCTGGAGGAGGTAGCAGTGGCCGCCTCCCAGCGCCTGGATGTCATGTCCGGCGGGCGCTACTCGCTGCACCACGACGACTCCAAGCAGGGCAACAACAAGTCGGGGCTCGGCCTGCGCGTGCTGGATGCCTGGACCGGCAAGCACCGTGAAACCCAGACGCTCTCGGGCGGCGAGACCTTCATGGCCTCGCTGGCCCTCGCGCTGGGGCTGGCCGACGTCATCTCGCACCACTCCGGCGCGGTGGACATGCAGACCTTGTTCGTGGACGAGGGCTTCGGTTCGCTGGACGCCGAGACCCTGGAGCAGGTCATGAGCGCGCTGGAGAACCTGCGCGCCGGCGGGCGGACCATCGGCCTGGTCTCGCACGTGGCGGAGATGAAGCAGCGGATCACCAACCGGGTGACGGTGGTGAAGACCCAGCATGGTTCGCGCATCGAACGCGAGGTGCAGCCGCTGGTGTCCATCTAGAACTGGACATGTCCGGTGGGGCTGGCTATGTTGAGGATAGTGCCAATCGGCATATTTGGGCAGATTGTGCGTCGGGGGGTGTGGGACGACGCACGCTTCGTCATGGAGTTGTGTTGTCTCAACATATCTTGTCGCGCGAAAATGCTGAGGAATCCGCGATGAAATCCGGATATTCGGCGCTGGTCCCCATGGTGGGACTGCCATACATTCCGCTGACCTTCCTGGCCCGCCTTCCGCTGGCCATGCTCACCATCGGTTCGATGACCTTGGTCACCGCCAACACCGGTTCCTACGGCCTCGGCGGCCTGGCCGCTGCGATGGTCGGGCTCGGCTCGGCCGTGGGCGGGCCGAGCATCGGCTACCTGGCCGACCGGCGCGGACAGCGTCCGGTGCTGCTGGCCGCCGCGGTGCTGCACACCATCTTGCTGGTCACCTTCACGCTGTTCGCCAATTCCGGCTCCGAGCTCGCCGTCGGAACACTGGTCGCCCTGAGCCTGCTGGCCGGCGCCACCGGTCCGCAGGTCGGCCCGATGTCCAGGGTCCGCTGGATCGCCATGTCCCGCAGGCAGAACCAGAAACCCAAGACGCTGACCGCCGCCTTGAGCCTGGAATCCATGCTCGACGAGCTCGGCTTCGTGTTCGGACCGGTGGCGGTCGGCCTGCTGGCCTCGCTGGTCTCCCCGGTGCTTCCGCTGTATCTGGCCGCCGCGCTGACCATCGTGCTCGTGCCGCTGTTCGCCATGCACCGCACCGCCGGGGGTCTGCAGCCGGGAGCCGCCGCCCATTCCGCCGCCAAGGTGAAGATCACCGCGGGACAGGTGGCCGCGATCGGTTCGCTGGTGCTGAGCATGATCGCGCTGGGCACCGTCTTCGGTTCAACCGCCGCCGGCACCCTGGCCTTCGCCGGGGCGCAGGGCGACTCGAACCAGGGCGGCCTGCTCTACGGCGCCATGGGCGTCTCCAGCGCCATCGCCGCGATTTCCGTCGCCGCCTGGCCGCAGGGCTTCAGCCAGATCAGCCGTTGGATCGCCTGCGGCGCCGCGCTGAGCGTGCTCAGCTTCGGGCTGCACGCGGCCGATTCGACCCCCTGGATGCTGGCCGCGTTGTTCGTGGCAGGTTTCGCGGTGGGCCCGGTGATCGTGACCGTGATGACCCTCGGCGGCGAGGTCGCGCCGCCGCAGCGCCTGTCCACCGTGATGACCATGCTCTCGGCGGGCATCGTCGTGGGCACCGCCATCGGCAACGGACTGGCAGGCCTGCTGGCCGACTCGCTAGGCTACCTCGGAGCATTCTGGGTCGCCACCGGGGGAGCCTTCGTGATCCTGCTGGCCGGCGTGATCATGAAGGTCCTCGCCTCCCGGGCCGCCTCCCTGAAGCGCGTCCGCTAGGACCTGCAGCTTCACGCACGAACCCGCCGATGGAATTTCCGGATTCCATCGGCGGGTTTGTTTTTCGCGCTCGTATTTCAGCCAGCGTGTCCAGCCGGCTGGCGCTTAGCTGCCCAGCTCCTCGGCGATGTTCAGCGCTGCTTCCTTCAGTGCGCGGATCACGCTGTTCCGGTCGGTGACGGTGCTGGCCGCGAATACCACTGCGAGCGACGCCGGGGTGGTGAGCGGGCTGGGGATCGGCACGGCGATGGACGCAACGCCTTGGATGACCTCGTTCTCGCTCGTGGCGTATCCGTCGATCCGGGCTTCGCGCGCCTGCTCCCGGTATTCGATCTCTGTATCCAGCGCCTGCCACTGTTCCTTGGTGTACATAGACTGGATGGCGATGCCTGCGGCGCCGACGTCCATGCCGTGCACGGATCCGGGCCGGTGCACGATGGCGCTGTGCGAATGCAGCGGTTCCACGGATTGCAGCGTGGTGCACAAATCGTGTTCCCACACCGCGAGGAACGCGGTCATGGAGAGCTTGTTGGCCAGCGTGGTCAGTTCGGGCGTCGCCGCGGCCTGCAGATCGCGCTGCACCGAACGAGCCAGCACGGCAAGTCCGGAGGCGGGTCGGATAAGCCCGGCCTCGTCCCGGCTCAGCAACCGGTGGTTTTCCAGCGTCCGGATAATGCGGTAGGCGATCGAGCGGTGCACTTCGAGCTCGGCGGCGACCTCGGCGATGGACAGGTAGGTCGATGAGGCGGCGACGATTTCCAGCACGCGAATGCCTCGGGAAAGTGTCTGTGAAGTTGGCATGTCGATAGTCATTCTGGCGCGGGGCGGACCAGGGACAGGGCCGGGCACCGTTGGTTCGAGCGAATGGGGATTCTGGTCCTCGTGTTCTCTATTAGAACAGATTGTCCGGACGGTGCGGTAATTTCGCGGGTAACCCGGGGATTTATCGTGACCCGGACCTCGCTGCCATGAAATATGCATCACTCCATGTTGTGAGGTGATTCACTTGTCGTTTATAGTGTTGTCTACGTAACTGTCCGAACGGTCGGTAACTTAATTCGCATCAAGGGATCATTCACTATGTCTCAGAACGTTTCGCGCACTCAGGAGGAGCGCCGGGTCCTTGCCGGCACCCTGGTGGGCACCACGATCGAGTGGTACGACTTCTTCATCTTCGCCCAGCTGACGGCAACGCTGCTGACTCCGCTGTTCCTCGCCCCGCTGGGCGAATCGAACCCGGGTCTGGCACAGATTCTCTCCTTCGCCATGATCGGCATTTCCTTCTTCTTCCGCCCGCTGGGCGCCATCGTCGCCGGACACCTCGGTGACCGCTACGGACGCAAGCGCATTCTGGTCCTGACACTGATCCTGATGGGTGTAGCCACCGCGTTGATCGGTGTGCTGCCGACCTACGCTGCCGTGGGCATCGCGGCACCGATCATGCTCGTGGCGCTGCGCATCATCCAGGGCTTCTCGGCCGGCGGCGAGTGGGGCGGCGCGGCCCTGATGGCCGTTGAGCACGCCCCGAATAACCGTCGTGGCTACTTCGGTGCCTTCCCGCAGATCGGTGTGCCCCTGGGCATGATCCTGGCGACCGGTCTGCTGTACGTCCTGCGCATTTCGATGACTCCCGAGCAGTTCCAGGCATGGGGCTGGCGCATCCCGTTCCTGATGTCCGTCGTGCTGATCATCGTCGGCTACATGATCCGCCGCGCGGTGGAGGAATCCCCGATCTTCAAGCAGATGGCACTGCGCAAGGCTTCGGAGCACACCCCGCTGAAGGAGCTCATGCGGAGCAACTTCAAGCAGGTGATCCAGGCCGCACTGATCTTCATCTCGAACAACGCCGCCGGCTACCTGGTGATCGCGTTCTTCATCTCCTACACCACGTCCGTGCTGAAGATGCCGGTCGCGCCGGTCCTGCTTGCGACCACCATCGGCTCGTTCGGCTGGCTGATCTTCACCTTGGTTGGCGGTTGGCTGTCCGACGTCATCGGCCGCCGCGCGACATTTGTGATCGGCTACGCGCTGGTGTTCGTCTGGATGATCCCGATGTTCCTGCTCGTGAATACCGGCAACATCATGCTCTACGGCGTGGCGGTCTTCGTATTGACCATCGGTCTGGGCCTGTCCTACGGGCCGCAGTCGGCCATGTACGCCGAGATGTTCCCGGCGCACATCCGCTACTCGGGCATCTCCATTGGCTACGCGCTGGGTGCGATCCTCGGCGGCGCGTTCGCTGCCACCGTGGCGCAGATCCTGCTCGAAGCCACCGGCAACTCGATCTCCATCGCCATCTACATCATGGTGCTGACCATCATCTCGGTGGCGGCTGTGCTGTGGGTCGGCGAGACCCGCGGGCGCAACCTGCACGTGGAGGACATCGACGAGGAGCTGGCGGCCGCGGCCGCCCACGAGGCAGAGGTCGAGCGCAAGCACCACTCGAACTAGTCTCAGCCGCCGATGCCGGCGCAGCTATCCAAGGCCCAGGCGGCCCGCGTTCGACGCGGGCCGCCTGGCCCTTTTCGGGACGTAAACCTGGGAGCAGATAGGGCTGCTTCCAGGAGTGGCTAATGGTCGGCCGGCGGCCGGCTGGTGGAGTTGCGTACGATCAGTTCGTGGCCCAGCGTGTGGGCCCGTGCTGGTTCCTCCTTGCGGATGGCGCGCAGCAGCATCGCAACGGCGAGTTCACCCTGCTCGTGCGGAAGCTGCCGGATGGTGGTCAGTCCGAAGAACTCGGCCAGTTCGTGGTCGTCCACGCCGACCACCGAAAGCTCGCGGGGCAACTGCATCCCCAGATCCCTGGCAGCTAGGATGGCGCCGATAGCCATTTCGTCGCTGGCTGCGAAGATGGCGGTGGGACGGGCATCCGGGTTTCCCAGCAGCTGCTTGGCCACCGTGTATCCCTGGGCCATCGTGAAGTCTGCGCCGACGCACAGAGCCTCATCGAGGTCGATGCCAGCTTCGGCCAGCGCACGTTCGTAGCCGATGCGCCGGTGGGAAGGGACACGGAAATCCACATCGGTTTCCGATGAACCACCGATGTAGCCCACCCGGGTGTGCCCCAGGGACAGCAGGTGCGCAGTGCCCAGCGCGGATACCGCTTCGTCGTCCACCTGCAACGTCGGGACACCCGGCAGCGGACCACCTACTCCGACCAGCGGCTTGTCCAGTGCGTGCAGGGCCACCACTTCGGTCTCGCTGAGTTCGACGTTCACTGCGATAACTGCGTCGACCCGTTGGCGCTGCAGGAAATCGGAGAAGATCTGGTGCCGCTGTGCGGGATCCTTGGTCAGCTGGTAGAGCGTGGTGTCGTAGCCCTCGCGCATCAGGGCCGTGCAGATGCCCTCCAGCACGCTGGCGTAGAACCAGTGGTTGATTACCGGTACCAGCACGCCGATGTTCCGGGTGCGCCCGGAGGCCAACCCCGAGGCGGTGGAAGATACCACGTACCCCAGATCGTGGGCGGCCTGCTGGACCGCGGCCAGCGCGCTAGGGGAAACGTTGCCGCGTCCGGAAAGCGCGCGCGAAACGGTCGCCACGGAGACGCCCGCGGCTCGGGCTACGTCCTTGATGCCGGCCAAGAAATTCCTTCCGACACAGTGGTGGATGAAAATACAATATAGGTTTGACTGGGCGCGACGGAACCGGGAAGGCCAGTCGCGCCCTGTTCACCAGACTACCTGCTGGGGCGATCAGCCGCGTAACCATACAGTGGATTCCGCTGCGATCTGCCGTTCCGACGGCTGAGGTGCGCTGGAGGCGATGACGGTCAAGTCTATGGTGCAGGCAGGCAGCTCGCGCTCGGAGCCTGCGAAGCTGGAGACCACCACCACGTCATTGTTCTTGAAGGCCAGAACGTCGGGGTCGCCGGTGTCCAGCCATTCCAGTGTCCCCAGCCCCAGATCGTGATTGCGGCGCAGTCGGAGCAGAGATATGTAGAGGTTCAGGGTGGAGTCGGGGGTCGCGCTTTGAAAGTCCCGGGCGTAGTCTTCCCACCCCGCGGGCTGCGGCAGCCAGCTGTTTCCAGTAGGGGAGAAGCCCGCAGCGGGTGCTCCTGTTTCCCACGGAATCGGCACCCTGCACCCGTCCCTGCCGTAGCGTTTGCCGTTGGTGCGGAACCACGTGGGGTCCTGGCGCGCCTCGTCGGGCAGCTCGACGACTTCCGGGAGCCCGAGTTCCTCGCCCTGGTACAAGTAGGCTCCGCCGGGCAACGCGAGCATCAGCGTGCTGGCGGAACGGGCGCGGCGCAGGCCGATGGCGGGATCCGGGAGGTTCGGTGTCAGTGGGCCTATGCCCTCGCCTTGGGGATTGTCCTCAGTTAGCGCGAGCCTAGTTGCATGGCGGACCACGTCGTGGTTCGAGAGCACCCAGGTGCTCGGTGCGCCGACTGCTGCGAACTCCTGCAGCGATTCGTCGATCGTCGCGCGGATTTGAGCGGCGTTGAAGCTACAGGACAAGTACGGGAAATTGAAGGCCTGGTGCATTTCGTCGGAACGAACCCATTTGGCCATCAGGGATAACGGGCTGACCCAGGCTTCCGCGCAGAGCACGCGATCACCTTCGTATTCATCCAGCACCTTGCGCCAGTCGCGGTAGATTTCATGCACGCCATCTTGGCCCCACCACGGGGCCAGCTCCTCGGTGCCGCCCATCGACGCAGCGGCCGGGTCTACCACGTAATCCGGCAGCCCATCGGATTTGATCAGTCCATGGGCTACATCCACCCGGAAGCCGTCCGTTCCGCGGTCCAGCCAGAACCGCAGCACGTCGCGGAACATCTCCCGGACCTCATCGTTGTGCCAGTTGAAGTCCGGCTGCGAAGAATCAAAGATGTGCAGATAATATTGCCCCGGGGTGCCATCTGGGTTGACTGTCTGCGTCCACATGGGACCGCCAAATACCGATTCCCAGTTGTTCGGAAGCCCCGCATCCGGCGCATCGTGGAAAATGAAACGTTCACGCTCCGGGGACCCCGGTGCGGAGGCTAACGCTTTCTGGAACCACGGATGCTGATCCGAACAGTGATTCGGCACCAGATCCACGATGACGCGCAGCCCCAGCTCGTGGGCGTGGGCAATCATGGCATCGAAGTCTTCCAGCGTCCCGAACAGGGGATCCACATCGCAGTAGTCGGAGACATCGTAGCCGGCGTCTTTCTGGGGGGATTTGAAGAAGGGGGACAGCCAAATGGCATCGACCCCGAGGTCTGCCAAGGATTGCAGCCGTGCAGTGATTCCTGGTAGATCACCCATGCCGTCGCCGTTCGCATCAGCGAAGGAGCGCGGATAGATCTGGTAGATCACCGAAGAGCGCCACCAATCGGTAGCCGCCTCGGGCTCTCGGGTCTCTGCGAGGGAGCGGATTTCAGTCATGACGGTAACCATAAACGAATTTTCGGCATATGTAAACGCTTACATTATCGGCCTAGTAGACGCCGCTAGGTGTTGCCTGTTTTGGGGAATCTGGCGCGAAAATGACTGATTTACATGAATTTCTTGTCAAAAAGCATGATCTATGCCACTCTGGAAACGCTTACATTCGAGTTGTCACTCGCACTCGAAAGAACCGACCGGCCCATACCGCGGTGACTCGCAGTCGATCCGGTCCTCTGGACAAAGTTGTCACGAAAGGACACCCCCATGATGGTGAACAAGCGCTCCCTTCTTCTGGGTGGGGCGGTGACCGCAATTGCGGCGCTATCCCTGACCGCCTGCGGTGGTTCGAACAGTTCAACCCCGCAGCCTTCGGAAACGGCTGCGCAGTCCTCGCCGGCCGCCGCCGAAGCAGGATCGCTGACCGTGTGGGTCGATGCCAACCGCGAGCCGGTCCTGAAGGATGCCGCAGCGGATTTCCAGGCCAAATCGGGCGTCAAGGTCGATCTGGTGATCAAGGACTTCTCCAAGATCCAGGAAGACTTCCTCAAGCAGGTACCAACCGGCAAGGGCCCGGACATCACCATCGGTGCCCACGACTGGCTGGGCAACCTCGTCAACAACGGCGTAGTCCAGCCGGTCGAGCTTGGCGACAAGAGCGCGGACTTCCAGGATGTCGCCATGGACGCGATGAGCTATGAGGGCAACACCTATGGCGTCCCGTACGCAACGGAGAACCTCGCACTGCTGCGCAACAAGGATCTCGCCGACAAGGCCCCGGCAACCTTCGACGAGATGATCGCCGAGGGAGAGAAGGCGGGCACCGAATTCCCGTTCCTGGTACAGGTATCGGAGCTGGGCGACCCGTTCCACGCCTGCCCATTCCAGACCTCCTTTGACGCTCCGGTGTTCGGAACCGATGAAAACGGCGCCTACGACGCCAGCGACCTGCAGATCGGCAACGAGGGCGGCCTGGAGTTCGCCCAGTGGCTCGCCGACCAGGGCGAAGCGGGAACCTTGAAGACCTCCGTGGACGCTGACATCGCCAAGGAGAAGTTCATTTCCGGCGATTCGCCCTTCCTGCTGACCGGCCCGTGGAACGTGGAAGCGGCCGAAGACGCCAAGATCGACCTGGCCATCGACCCGATCCCAAGCGCCGGCGGCGACGAAGCACAGCCATTCGTGGCAGTCCAGGGCTTCTTCGTCTCCTCCAAGACCGAGAACCTGCTGGCAGCAACGGAGTTCCTGACCAATTACATCGGCACCGCCGAGGTCCAGACCAAGCTCTACGAAGTGGGCAACCGTCCGCCGGCCAACAAGGAAGCCTTCGAGGCGGCCAAGTCCGATGAGACCATCGCGGCCTTCGGCGCGGTCGGCGAAGACGGCGTTCCGATGCCGAACATCCCTGAAATGGCAGCCGTGTGGGAATTCTGGGGCGTCGCCGAAGCAGAGATCATTTCCGGCAAGGCCGAACCGGCCAAGCGCTGGAAGCAGATGACCGCCGATATCGAAAAGTCCATCTCAAAGTAACACCGCCGCACGTGCGCGTGCCGGACGTGTCGGGGCGGCAATTTGCCGTCCCGACACGCGACCACATCCTCGGCACGGCCTACGCCGTACCGCAAGTTCGCCGACCTCCGACCCAGGAACAAGCCACAGATGTCACTGACCCACCAGAAGCCGCCGCACAGCAGCGAGCCTGAGCAGGCCGACGCGCTGTCCCCGGCCGCCAAGCGGCTGTCCACCGCAGCATCAACCTCCACCGGCTTGATCCTGGCCAAGATCGCGATGATCGGCATCGTGGACGCCACCGCCATATTCGCGCTGTTCACCGCGATCGGCCGCGAAGCCTGGGCGATCGCCGCGGTGGTCGCCGTGATCACCGCGGCCATCAACGTCGTGTATTTCAAGCGGGGCTGGCTGCCGGCCAAGTACCTGCTGCCGGGCACCATCTTCCTGCTGATTTTCCAGGTGTTCGTGATCGGCTACACCGGCTATATCGCCTTCACCAACTACGGTTCGGGCCACAACTCGGACAAGGACGACGCAGTCATGGCGCTGCTCCAGTCCAACCAGAGCCGCGTCACGGACTCCCCGGGGCTGCCCGTGACGGTGCTGGATGACGGCGGTGAATTGTCGCTGCTGGTCGAGCGCGACGGGGTGCAGATGGCAGGCACCACGGAGCAGCCGCTGGAGCCGATCACCGCGGATGAGCTTGCCGGATACACGCAGCTCAGCTTCGCCGACCTGCTCGGCCGCCAGCAGGAAGTCACCTCCCTGGCGGTGCCGATGAGCGATGACCCGGCCCAGGGGTCGCTGCGCACCTCCGACGGGCGCACCGCCTACCAGTACACGTCGAACCTGGTCTACGACGAGGCCGCCGGAACCATGACGGACTCCACCACCTCGGTGGTCTACAGCGACACCGGCGTCGGCGCCTTCACCGCCCCGGACGGCACCCAGCTGATGCCCGGCTGGTCGATCAACGTGGGCTTCGACAACTTCGCCAAGGCCTTCACCGACTCCTCCATTCGCACCGCCTTGGGATCGGTGACCGCATGGACCTTCGCCTTCGCCCTGCTGTCGGTGGCCACCACCTTCTTCCTGGGCCTGTTCCTGGCGCTGGTTTTCAACGACCTGCGTATGAAGGGCCGCAAGATCTACCGAGTCATCTCGATCCTGCCCTATGCCTTCCCGGCGTTCCTGGGCGGCCTGGTCTGGGCAGGCATGCTCAACAAGGATTTCGGCTTCGTGAACCAGGTGCTCTTCGGCGGTGCGCCGATCCCATGGCTGACCGATCCGTGGCTGGCGAAGTTCTCCGTGCTCTGGGTCAACCTCTGGCTCGGCTTCCCCTACATGTTCCTGGTCTGCACCGGGGCGCTGCAGTCGATCCCGGATGAACTGGCCGAGGCGGCCAAGATCGACGGTGCCAAGCCGTTCCAGGTCTTCCGCCTGATCAAGCTCCCGCTGCTGCTGGTCTCTGTGGCCCCGCTGCTGATCAGCTCGTTCGCGTTCAACTTCAACAACTTCAACGTGATCTACATGCTCACCGAGGGAGGACCGCGGCTCGAAGGGGCAGGGCTCAACGTGGGCTCCACCGACATCCTGATCTCCATGGTCTACAAGGTCGCCTTCGTCGGCTCCCAGCGCGACTACGGCCTGGCCAGTGCATTCTCCATCATCATCTTCGTGCTGGTCTCCGTCATCGCGGTCATCAGCTTCAAGCAGACCAAGGCTCTGGAGGAGCTGAACTAATGTCGACGCAAACTCCCGTCCAGCAGCCCGCAGCACGCCGCAGCTTCGGAAAATGGTTCGCTACTACCGGTTGGCGCCACCTGATCGGCGTGGCGCTGTGCATCTACGCGGCGTTCCCGCTGCTCTACGTGCTCTCGGCGTCGCTGAACCCCAACGGAACGCTGCTCTCATCCAACGGGTTGTTCACCCAGCTCGGCCTGCAAAGCTATGTCGACCTGTTCCGCAACGAGCAGCGGCCCTTCGCCGCCTGGTTCGGAAACACCCTGCTCATCGGGTTGACCACCGCCGCCGCTTCGGTATTCCTCGGCGCACTGGCGGCCTACAGCTTCTCGCGCATGCGTTTCACCGGGCGCCGTTTCGGATTGGTCAGCCTGCTGGTCGTCCAGATCTTCCCGCAGCTGCTGGCAGTCGTGGCCATCTTCATCCTGCTGACCTCGCTGGGCGATGTGTACCCGGCCCTGGGGATCGACAACAAGATTGCACTAATCATGGTGTACCTGGGCGGAGCGCTCGGCGTGAACACCTACCTGATGTACGGATTCTTCAACACCATCCCGGTGGAGATCGACGAAGCCGCCAAGATCGACGGCGCCGGCCACGCCAGGATCTTCTTCACCATGATCCTGCGCCTGGTCGCACCGATCCTGGCCGTGGTGGGGCTGCTGTCATTCATTTCCAGCACGTCGGACTTCGTCATCGCCTCGGTTGTGCTCGTCTCGCCGGAAAACCAGACACTTGCGGTGGGGCTGTACTCCTACGTGTCCGAGGAGTTCACTTCCAACTGGTCGGTGTTCGCCGCCGGGGCGGTACTGGCGGCGCTGCCGGTCATGGTGCTCTTCCTCTTCCTGCAGAAGTACATCGTGGGCGGTTTGACCGCCGGCGCGGGAAAATAGCGCGTCGCCCCCGTGCAGCTGGAGCGCGCCGCGCGAACCGCCAGACGATCGCCAACTCTCAGGCTGGCCACGTAAGCTGGATGGATGCAATCTCATCTGCCGCGGGCCGCGCGCAACTATCTTGAACAGCTGCGTCGGGAATTGAGTTTTCTTTCCGACGCCGAGCGCACCGAGATCCTTGCACATACCCGCGAACAGATATCCCGGCTACCCGGCAAGGGCCGGCGCAAGTCCGAACTGCTGCGCCGCCTGGGGGAGCCGGCTGCGGTCGCCGCCGGGTTCACCCCTACCGAACCAACGGTGCTGAAGGTCAGCAGCGGCCGCCAATTCCTGACCCGCATTCTGGCCTGGCCGATCTTCGCGCTGTCGGTGCTCACCGCCGCGCTGCTGGTGCTCGGTTCGCAATTTGTTGCGCTCGCCGAGCCGTTGTCCTTCGGCTACGTCGACGGCACGATCTTCGGCACCCTAGCCGAGCTGGAATTGTCGCTGGGCTCCGCGGTGATGATTTTCGCCTTCATCCCGGTGCTCTTCAGCCTGCTGCCGCTGGTTGTCCACGGAATTCCCGGCCTGATCCTGCAGGTCATTGGAGCGTTGGCGACCACCGCCGCCTGCGTACTGGGACTGGCGAGCCTGGGCGCGTTCCTCCTCCCGCTGGCGGTGCTGCTCTGGGCGCAGGTGTTTACCCCGCTGCTGATGATGCGCGGATCCATGGCCAGCCCCGGTCCGGCCTGGCTGATCTGCGCTTCCGCGGCCCTGCTTGCGGCCATCGGCTACACGACCTACCGTGGCCTACAGGGCTTCACCGGGAATGCGTGGCTGATCCTTGTTCCGGCGGCGGCGCTTGCGGCCCTGGCGCTGCTGCTTCCGCTGCGGCGGCGCTGGAGCCACATCGGATTGATCGCCACCGGCCTGCTGGTCATGGTCGCGGGCTTCATCGCGGCGCTGCCGACCACCTACGAAGCGCCGCTGCTGTGGCCGTGGCTTGCCGGGGCGATGTCCTTCGCCGGCGGCCACCTGGCCCTGGCCGCCGGCATGTGGCATGAACGGGCGCGAAACCTGCTGGCGCTGTTGTAACCAGGGGTCGTTGCCGGATGATGGACAATGAACACCGTGAAAGGGTAGCCAGATGAGCGACGTGGATCGCACTGAAGACGATACTCCGGTGAAGCGGGGGCGGGGACGCCCGCGCAAGGACGCCTCCCAGGTTCCCATCACCAAGGAAGCCATCGCTTCCGAAGCGTTGAAGATCATCGGTTCCGAAGGCTTTACCGCGCTGACCATGAACGGCCTGGCGGGACGGTTCGGGGCCACCTCGCGGGCGTTGTACAACTACGTGAGCGACCGGCAGGAGGTCGTGAACATGGCGGTGGAGCTTTTCATCCGCAGCACGCCGCTGCTGGAGTTCGACCCGGTCAATTGGCGTGACACCGTGCGCAAGTTCTACCGGGTCAGCCGAGCGCTGTACCGCACCTATCCGCTGGTTGCGGTGGTTCCGATCTCCGAGCGCGTGGAGGTGGACGGCGGACCGCGCTACATCGAGATGATGGAACGGCTGCTGCGGTTCTACACGGACATGGGCTTCGAGATGCCGCAGGCGCTGACCCTGATCCGGGCGTTCAGCCGCGACATCATGTCATTTGCCCTGCAGGCGGACTACTTCCTGGACCGTGTCCCGGAAGACCGGAACGACTACATCTCCCGTGTGGTGCCGCAGGCTTGGCTGGAGCGCTACCCGGAGGCCGAGGCCCCGCTGGTACGCGAATCCCTGAAACAGCCGCGCATGGACAGCGACGACCTGTTCGAAGAGCTGCTCCAGCTGCGCATCCTCTCCATCCAGGGAATGCTGGACGCGCTGCCAGCCGCTGACTGACCAGAGCAAACGCCAGCCCCGCAGCAGGTGCGGGGAATATCCCGGTGCCTCCGGACGCTATACCCAGCGCGTGCCATGAACCGCCCGGCGGCTTCGGCGCGCACCGAACCAGCTCCGCCAGCCGTTGTCCGAAAGTTGCCATGCCTGCCATCCAGCCCCCGCAAGACCCCCCGTTGGCTGCCGAGGTTGCGCCCGCCGCAGCCGCCATTCCGGCGCCTGGGGTGCTTTCGCCGGCCGGACGCTGGAAGCTGCTCGGTGTGCTGCTGGCCGTCATGTTCATGTCGCTGGTCTCGGTCAGCATCGTCAACGTGGTGCTTCCCTCGATCGAAACCACCCTGCAGGCCACCGAGGCCGACATGCAGTGGGTGCTCGCCGGCTACGCGCTGACCTTCGGCGTAGTGCTGGTAGCCGCCGGGCGTGCCGGGGACCTGCTGGGCCGCGGCATGATGTTCATCGCCGGCGTCGTGATCTTCACGCTGGCTTCCGTGCTGGCCGGGCTGGCCGCCGACCCGCTGATGCTGAACATCGCCCGCTTCGTCATGGGCGTCGGCTCCGGCCTGCTCAACCCGCAGGTCATGGGCCTGATCCAGCAGCATTTCACCGGCGCGGAACGCGGACGGGCCTACGGGCTGCTGGGCACGGTCATCGGATTCTCCGTGGCCATCGGCCCGGTGATGGGCGGGGCGCTGATCAACTGGCTGGGGGCCGAGGCAGGCTGGCGCTCCACGTTCCTGATCAACGTGCCGATCGGGATCATCGCGTTGCTGCTGGCAGTCATCTGGCTGCCGCGTCCGCTGTTCACCAAACCCTCCGGTCGGCTCGATCTGGATCCGGTGGGCGGGCTGCTGCTGGCGCTGGGCATCTTCGCCTTCCTCTTCCCGTTCGTGCAGGGTCGCGAGAACCCGTGGCTGTGGGCCCTGCTGCCGGTGGCGCTGCTGTTCATGCTGCTGTGGATCGCATGGGAGAAACGCTACAAGGCGCGCGGCGCGGCCCCGATGGTGGACCTGGCGCTGTTCAGGGTGCGCAGCTTCACCAACGGCACAGTAATCGCCGGCCTGTACTTCATGGGCGTGTCCAGCGTCTGGGTGCTGGTGGCCGTCTACACCCAGCAGGCGCTGGGCTTCAGCGCGCTGCAGGCAGGGCTGATCGCGCTGCCAGCGGCCTTGCTCTCGGCGCTCAGCTCGAACGTCGCCGGCCGCTACGTGATGACCGCCGGGCGCCGTCTGGTCATCGGCGGCACGCTCAGCGCGCTGTTCGGGCTGGTCGCCACGGTGGCCGTGGTCGAGCTGGAAGCGCGCGGGATCGTGAGCATCTGGTGGATGCTGCTCTCGCTGGCGTTCATCGGCGCCGCCCAGGGCTTCATCATCTCCCCGAACCAGGCACTGACCCTGATGGAGGTACCCGTTCAGAACTCTGGCTCCGCCGGCGGGCTGATGCAGACTTCGCAGCGCGTGGGCACCGCCGTGGGCATCGCGGTCATCACCGCCGTGTTCTACGGCATGAACCAGGTTGTCGGCTACCCACTGGCGATGACGCTGTCCTCCGCCGCCACGGGCCTGCTGGTGATCGCCACGCTCTGGGTCGCCGTGGCCGACTGGCGCCACGACCATCACGGAGCCCAGCCTCAATAGCAGGGCTGGCACCGCTGGCCGAAACGACGCTCCGGGTCTGCGATTGCACTGGTCAGCGCGCTAAGCGTGGCTTAAGCTGAAAGACATGAAACGACTTGCAGGATTGATGGCAGCAGGAGCGCTGGCGCTGGGCCTGGCCGCATGCGGATCGAGCAGCGGCCCGGCCGAACAGGCCCCGGCGAGCCCGGACGGCACCTGGGGCACGGAGGCCGAAGGCCAACCGTGGATGAACCTCGGCTCCGACGGCAAGATCAGCGGCAGCGACGGGTGCAACAACCTCATCGGCCAGTGGACCGAAAAGGACGGCACCGTGGACTTCGGCGCCATGGGCAGCACCCAGATGTACTGCGAGGGCGTCGATTCCTGGCTCGGCGGGGCCGCCACCGCAACGATCTCCGGCGACAAGATGACCTTCTCGGATGCCAAGGGCGACCAGATCGGCACGCTCACACGCAGCAAGTAGCCGGGCAGGGTCCATCTGGTCCCTAGCTGCTGCGGTATCCGGAAATCATGGGGCACTCGAACGGGTCGCGGCCCGAAAGCCCGACCTTGTTCAGGTAGGAGATGACCTGGGCGTAGGACTCGCGGACGCTGGCCACGGTGTAGGGGATCCGGTGCTCGGCGCAGTAGCTGCGCACGATCCTTGAAACCCCTGCCAGATTGGCGCGCGGCATCGAGGGGAACAAGTGGTGCTCCACCTGGTAGTTCAACCCGCCGTAGACGTGCGAAAGCACGCTGTTGCCGAAGCTGGAGCGAGCCAACACGTTGCGTCCCGTGAGCACCTGGCGCGAGAAGAAGTCGATGCGGGCGTCCGTGGGCACCAGCGGCATGCCCTTGTGGTTGGGCGCGAACGAGGCGCCCATGTAGATGCCGAAGACCGCCAGCTGCACGCCGAGGAAGGCGAAGGCCATGCCCATCGGCAAGAGGAAGAAGACGGCGCCCAGGTACAGGGCAATGCGCAGGCCGATCGAGATCAGTTCGCGGCGGCGGTGCTTCACCCTCTGGCCGACGAACAGGTACTTGATGGACTGCAGA
Source organism: Arthrobacter sp. AG1021 (assembly GCF_003633665.1). Lineage (NCBI taxonomy): Bacteria > Bacillati > Actinomycetota > Actinomycetes > Micrococcales > Micrococcaceae > Arthrobacter > Arthrobacter sp. AG1021. Next base: position 174,974 of record NZ_RBLB01000008.1, read on the forward strand.
TGCAGGTTCAGCCCTTCCAAGGTCAGCAGCGGGAAGAACAGGTAGCCTTGGCGCTGGGTGATCCATTTGAGCAGGCCGCGCTGGCGCTTCGCGTCGGCCGGCTGGAACGAGATGGTGTCCCATTCGATGTCCGGGTCCTTGCCGATGGTGTTCGGAGTTGCATGGTGTTTGCTGTGCTTGTTCATCCACCACTGGTAGCTGATGCCGACCACGAAGTTGGCCAGGAAGCGGCCGAGCTTGTCGTTGGTTTTGCCGGAAGCCAGGATCTGGCGGTGCGCCGCTTCGTGGGCCAGGAAGGCGAACTGGGTGAGCAAGAGGCCAAGCGCGGCGGCCATGAGCAGCTGGAACCAGCTCTCGCCCAGCAGCAGCATGCCTGCCACGGTGCCCGCCAGCAACGCGGCAAGCACGATGCCGATGCCCAGGTAATGCCCGGGTCGGCGGCGGATCAGCCCGGCTTCGCCGACCAGTTTCTTGACGTGGAAAAAGCTTTTGGGGTCTCCGGGCCGCACCGAGGGAGCGGGCGATGGCAAAACGGGAGTGCTACTCAAGTTGGATCCTTGGGTGTGGCAGCTGTCGACGTCTCAGTCGTAAAGAACTGAAAGTCTCGGCTCCTCTGCGTTTCACTGTACGGCAGATTGCTGAGCGCCCGCTGGTCGATGACGCGGCCGAGCTAGAAGGCGGCGGTCAGCTGCCCGTCCTGCACCTGCCAGCGCGCGTCCAGCCGCACGTTCTGGAGCATGCGCCGGTCGTGGGTGACCAGCAGCAGCGCGCCCTGGTAGGCCTCCAGCGCTTCTTCGAGCTGCTCGATGGCGGGCAGGTCAAGGTGGTTGGTGGGTTCGTCGAGCACCAGCAGGTTCACGCCGCGCGCCTGCAGCAGCGCCATCGAGGCGCGGGTGCGTTCGCCGGGGGAGAGCTTGCCCACCGGCGAGGCGGTCTGCTCCGCCTTGAGCCCGAACTTGGCCAGCAGCGTGCGGGCCTCCGCCGAGGAGTACTCCGGCACCGCCGCTTCGAAGGCCTCGCCCAGCGGAAGCTGCGCCGGCAGCTGGCTGCGCGCCTGGTCGATCTCGCCGATCAGCACCGAGGCGCCCAGCACCGAGCTTCCGGCGTCCGGGGCCAGCCGGCCGAGCAGCAGGTTCAGCAGCGTGGACTTGCCCGCGCCGTTCGGGCCGGTGATGCCGATCCGGTCACCGGCGTTGACCTGCACGCTGGCCGGGCCGAACGCGAAACCGCCCAGCGAAACCTGCGCCTGGTTCAGCGTGCACAGCACCGAGGAGCCGCGTGGGGCGTCGGCGATGGAGAACTGCAGCACCCATTCCTTGCGCGGTTCGGCCACCTCGTCGAGCCGGGCAATCCGCGATTCCATTTGCCGCACCTTGGCTGCCTGCTTCTGGGAGGATTCGCTGTTGGCGCGGCGGCGGATCTTGTCGTTGTCCGGGGCCTTGCGCATCGCGTTGCGCACACCCTGCGAGGACCACTCGCGCTGGGTCCGGGCGCGCGCCACCAGATCCGCCTTCTTCCCGGCGTACTCGTCGTAGGCCTCGCGCGCGTGCCGGCGGTTCACGGCGCGCTCCTCCAGGTAGGAGTCGTAGCCGCCCTCGTAGACGGCGACCTGGTTCTGCGCCAGGTCGAGTTCGATGATCCCGGTGGTGCAGCGGGCCAGGAACTCGCGGTCGTGCGAGACCAGCATGACCGGGGCGCGCAGCGCCATGATGAACTGCTCCAGGCGCTGAAGCCCGGCCAGGTCGAGGTCGTTGGTCGGCTCGTCGAGCAGCACCACGTCGAAGCGGGAGAGCAGCAGCGCGGCCAGCGCGACGCGCGCCATCTGCCCGCCGGACAGCGCCGCGGTCTGGGTGTCCAGCGGCAGCGTGAAGCCCAGCTCCGCCAGGGTCTCTGGGATCCGGTCCTCCAGGTCCATGGCGCCGGAGGCCATCCAGGTCTCGAAGGCCGCCGCGTAGGCGTCGTCCGCCCCTGGTTTGCCCTCGGCCATGTCCTGCGCGGTGGCTTCCATGGCCCCGGTCGCCTGGGCGCAGCCGGTGCGCCGGGCCAGGTAGGCGGCGATGTCCTCGCCTGCGAAGCGCTCGTGCTCCTGGGGCAGCCAGCCGATGAACGCGCCGTCCGGGGCGGTGGACACCGAGCCGCCCTGGGGTTCGTCCACCCCTGCCAGCAGGCGCAGCAGCGTGCTCTTGCCTGCGCCGTTCACCCCGACCACCCCGTACACATCTCCCGGGGCGGCGGTGAAATCCAGGTGCGCGAAGAGGGTACGGTGGGCGTGGCCGCCGGCGAGGTCCTTGGCGACGAGCGTTGCAGTCATGGACTCAATTCTAGGTGGGTTGCCGGCACTGCCTAATTCCCTGCCGCGCGCAGCAGCCGCAGCGCCTCCTCGCGCTGCACCGGGGCGAAGTCCTGGTAGTGGGCGCCGACCGCCCGGAAGTCCGGCGGCTGCCAGGCGATCACCACCTGGTCGGCCGGATAAGCCAAGTTCTGCACCAGGTCCGACGGGGCCACCGGGGCCGCGACCACCACCAGCTTGGGCTTCAGCCGCCACACCAGATCCAGCGCGGCCAGCATCGTGGAGCCGGTGGCGATGCCGTCGTCGCACACCAAGACCTGCTGCCCTGCCAGATCCGGGTCGTAGGGCTTGAACTCCCCGGCCAGCTCCATCAGCTCCCGGGTGGCGCGGAATTCCACGGATTCCAGTTCGGATTCACCGAAGTAGCGCAGCGCCCGCCGGTGGATCTCCTGGTCGAGGTAGCGTCCGGACGCCATCCCGTAGCTGGCGATCGCGCCGAAGGCGATTTCCGGGTTGCTCGGCACCCCGAGCTTGCGCACCGCCAGCGCCCCGAGCCGTCCGCCCAGGCTGCGCGCGACCTCGGACGCGACAGGCACCCCGCCGCGCAGCAGCCCGAGCACCGTGTAGTTGCCGGCGGGCAGCTCGCTGGCCAGCGCCATGCCCAGCGCGGCGCCGGCATGGCTGCGATCCCGGTATCCCTCGTGCGATTGCTGGGCCATGCTCCCAGTCTTGCCCAAAGCATCACAAAGTCAATGCTCCTGCGTCAATGTTCCGGACGAACACCCAGCAGCTGCGCAGTGCGCGCGTACTTGGCCGCCAGCCGCGCCCGGGTGTGCTCCGGCAGCAGGCAGGTGCGTTCCGGGTCGGTGTTGTCGGCCAGGTCGGCGCGCTTGACCAGCAGCGCCAGCGGGTTGGCCAACACCCCGGTGCAATACTCTTCCAGGCTCTGCCCGGGCCGTTTGCTCAGCAGCACCACGGCATCGCAGACCTCCCGGGGGATGCCGGCTGCGGAAAGGTCCGTGGCGCTCACCTCGCAGTCCTCGATGACGTCGTGCAGCCACGCCGCGGCCACCGCGTACTCGTCGCCGCCAAGGTGCCGGGCATGCTCGGCGACCCGGGCCGGGTGGCCGATATAGGCGGCGCCGAGCTTGTCCGTCTGGCCCTGGTGGGCCTTGGCGGCGATGGCGCGGGCCAACGCCACCACGTCTTCCCGGCTTGTTGCCGGCTGCCGGTTGTCCATTGCGCTCCTGCTGGGTTGCCCGGGTTTGGGATGCCGGGGCTTGGGATGCAGAATTAATTTCTCCTGGGTCCCACGCTAGCAAGTCGGTGCGACACCCGGGGTCGATTCGGCGGAAGCCCGGGCACGGGGACTACCCTCGGTGGTATGGATGAAAAGATGATCGCGCAGTGGGGGAGCGAGGCCGCAGGACAGCCCTCGCTGGTGCTCTGGGAAGACGGCCGGGCCAGCGGTTCGGATGGCTGCAACCGGCTCATGGGCTCGTGGAGCCGTGAGGGGGACGGCTATCTGTTCTCGCAGATGGCCAGCACCATGATGTATTGCCAGGGGGTGGACACCTGGCTCTCAAGATTGGCCAGCGCGCGTCAGGTCGACGGGCAGCTGGTCATCAGCGACGCGCAGGGCCGTCAGATCGGGCGGCTGGCCCCGCTGGAATCCTGAGCCGCCCGGGATTGCGGGCCCCGGGATGCAAAAAAGAACTGCGGTTCGCACAGTGTGCGAACCGCAGTTCTTCACGTAGCAGCCAGGGAAGGGCTGCATTCGCGCGAAGGGTTTAGAGCTGGTTGCCCAGCTTGAAGCCCTTCGAAGCCTGGCCGTGGTACGAGCCGTCCTCGTCGCCGGCGCGGGTGTAGGAGAAGCCGTCGGCGCCGATGGTGACTTCCAGTTCGGAGTCGTCGGTGCGCTCGATGATTTCCTGCACGTTGCCGTCCAGGTCCAGGACCTTGGAGGCCTCGGTGTACCACGAAGGCACAACCGGGTTGCCCCACCAGTCGCGGCGCTGGTTATCGTGGACGTTCCAGGTGATGGTCGGGTTGTCCGGATCGCCGGTGTAGTAGTCCTGGGTGTAGATCTCGATGCGGTGGTCGTCAGGATCCAGGATGTACAGGTAGAACGCGTTGGACACGCCGTGGCGGCCCGGGCCGCGCTCGATGCGGTCCGAGATGCGCAGGGCGCCCATCTTGTCGCAGATCTGGATGATGTTGTGCTTCTCGTGGGTGGAGAAGGCCACGTGGTGCAGGCGCGGGCCGTTGCCGCCGGTCAGCGCGGTGTCGTGCACGGTGCCCTTGCGGTGCATCCAGGCTGCGTAGGTGGTGCCCTCGTCGTCCTGGATGTCCTCGGTGACGCGGAAGCCCAGGTCTTCGAGGTACTTGCGGCCGCGCGGAACGTCCGGGGTCACCTGGTTGAAGTGGTCCAGGCGGACCAGCTCGCCGGCCGAGTACAGGTCGTAGCGCATGTGCAGGCGCTCGACGTGGGTGGTCTCGAAGAAGAACTCGTACGGGAAGCCCAGCGGATCCTCGACGCGCAGGGCGTCGCCGATGCCCTTGACGAAGCCGTCCTTGCGGCGCTCGGTGCGGCAGCCCAGCTCCTGGTAGTAGGCCTCGGCCTTGTCGACGTCCTCAGGGGTGCGCACGCGGAATGCCATGGCCTTCAGCGCGGCCACCGGGCCCTTGGTCAGCACCAGGTTGTGGTGGATGAACTCCTCGAAGGAGCGCAGGTAGATCTGGTTCTCGTCCTCGTAGGACACGTGCAGGCCCAGGACGTCCACGTAGAAGTTGCGGGACTTGGCCAGGTCGGTGACGACCAGTTCAGCGTAGGCGCAGCGCAGGATATCCGGTGCTGGTGCGACTGGCTTGGGGATTTCGTTGCTCATTGGGTTGCTCCTTTGCAAGCAGAAATTTTGTGGTTAGGCGCCGAACTTCGGGGTGTGGACATCGCCCAGGGTGATGTGCACTGCCTGCTGGTCGGTGTAGAAGTCGATCGAGCGGTAGCCGCCTTCGTGGCCCAGGCCCGAAGCCTTCACGCCGCCGAACGGGCTGCGCAAATCGCGCACGTTGTGCGAGTTCAGCCAGACCATGCCGGCTTCGATGTCCTGCGCGAAGTTGTGCGCGCGCTTCAGGTCGTTGGTCCACACGTAGGCAGCCAGGCCGTAGCGGGTGTTGTTCGCCAGCTGAAGGGCTTCCTCGTCGGTGTCGAACGGGGTGATGGCGACAACCGGGCCGAAGATCTCTTCCTGGAAGATGCGGGCATCCGGGGCGACGTCGGCGAACACGGTCGGTGCGACGTAGGAGCCGTTCTCCTGGCCCTCGGGCAGGTTCTCCGGGCGTCCGCCGCCGGCCACCAGGCGGCCTTCGGACTTGCCGATCTCGACGTAGCTCATGACCTTGTCGTAGTGCTCAGGGTGCACCAGCGCGCCGACCTGGGTGGCCGGATCGTGCGGATCGCCGACCTTGATGTTCTTGGCGCGGGCCGCGTAGGCCTCGACGAACTTCTCGTAGATGCCGCGCTGGACGAGGATGCGGCTGCCGGCGGTGCAACGCTCGCCGTTCAGCGAGAAGACGCCGAACAGGGTGGAGTCGATGGCCGCGTCGAAGTCGGCGTCGTCGAACACGATGGCAGGGGACTTGCCGCCCAGCTCCATCGACATGCCCTTGAGGTTCTCGGCGCAGTTTCGGAAGATCAGCTGGCCGGTGGAGGACTCGCCGGTGAAGGAGATCAGCGGGACGTCCGGGTGCTTGACCAGTGCGTCGCCTGCGTCTTCGCCCATGCCGTTGACCAGGTTGAAGACGCCCTTCGGCAGGCCGGCTTCCTCGAAGATGGTGGCCCACAGCGAAGCGGACAGCGGGGTGAACTCGGCAGGCTTGAGCACGACGGTGCAGCCCGAAGCGATCGACGGGGCGAGCTTCCAGGACTCCAGCATGAACGGGGTGTTCCACGGGGTGATCAGGCCTGCGACGCCGATCGGCTTGCGGTTCACGTAGTTGATCTGGGTGCCCGGCACCTTCAACGCGGTGTCGTGCTGGGCGACAATCAGGTCGGCGAAGAAGCGGAAGTTCTCCGCGGCGCGCTGGGCCTGGCCCTTGGCCTGGGTGATCGGCAGGCCGGTGTCGAAGGTTTCCATCTCGGCCAGGCGGTCCTGCTGGGCGACGACCGCGTCGGCGATCTTGTACAGAACGTTGGCGCGCTCGCGGGCCTTCATCTTCGGCCATGGGCCGTTCTTGAATGCCTCGGTGGCAGCGGCCACGGCGGCGTCGATGTCGGCCTTCTGGCCGGCTGCGGCGGTGGTGTACGCGGTGTTGGTCACCGGGTCCAGGACCTCGAAGGTCTCGCCGCCAATGGAATCGACGAATTCGCCATTGATGTAGTGCTGGATCTTGGCCGGCAGATTTTCTGGAACGAAGTGCTTGCTCATCAGCGGGCATTTCCTTTCGTGCGGTGTGAAAAATTGGTGCGGGATAAGTTTTCTAGATGGCGCTGGGCGGCATTCCGGCCGAAGCCAGGTACGCGTTCAGCGTGTTCGCGCGGTGCGCGCGGCATGCAGTCTCGATCTGCGCCGGGGTGGCGTGGTTCGCGATCAGCTCCAGCAACGCCTCGTGCTCCTGGACACTGGCCTTGGCCCGTGACGGGATGTGAGTGAAGGAGCTGGCCCGCATGGCCGCCAGTCGGCGCCAGCCGCGCTGGACCAGGTCCAGGATGTGCGGGTTAGGGCACTGGCCGTAGAGCAGCTTGTGGAACTCGGTGTTCATGCGGGTGAACGCGACCGGATCGAAGTCCTCAAGGCACTGGCGCATCGCATCGTTCAGCTTGCGCGCTTCGGCCAGCCACGCGGCGTCCATCGCGTCGGCTGCCAGTGCGGTGGCGGCCGGTTCGATGATCATCAGCGTCTGCATGGTGTGCAGGTAGAGCGTGGAATCCACGTGGGCGACGGTCGCCCCGACGTTGCGGGTGAAGTGCACCAGCCCTTCAGCCTCCAGCCGGCGGATCGCCTCGCGCACCGGGACCACGGAGCAGCCCAGTTCGTCGGCAATGGTGCCCAGCACCAGGCGGTAGCCCGGGGAGTAGGCGCCATTGACGATGCGCTCGGAGACCAGCTGGTAGGCGGCCTCGGACTTGGAAGCGGTCATTACAGCGCCCATGAGTCCAGGTCCGGGCTGCCTGCATCCTTCCAGGCATTGAACTTGGTCTTCCACTCGGCGTTCATCGGGAACAGGCCCTCGATGCCGTGGCCGCGCTTGACCATAGCGAAGATGAACTCGTCGTTCTCCTCGGTGGCCGCCGCCTCGGCGGCGATCTGCTCGACCATGGCCGGCGGGATCACCACGATGCCGTCGGAATCGGCCACGATCACGTCGCCCGGCTGCACCGAGACTCCGCCGCAGGCGACGGTGATATCGCGGTCCCAGGCCACATGCTTGCGGCCGAGGACTGCCGGGTGCGGCCCGTTGTGGAAGACCGGGATATCCAGGTTGCTCACGGCATCCAGGTCGCGCACGCCGCCGTCGGAGATGATGGCCGCGGCGCCGAGCTGCTGCGAACGCAGTGCCAGGATGTCGCCCAAAGTGGCCGAACCGGTCTCGCCGCGGGCCTCCATGACCAGGATCTCGCCGTCCTTGACCGCGTCGATGGCCTGCTTCTGCATGTTGTAGCCGCCGCCGTGGGCCTTGAACAGGTCTTCGCGGTTCGGGATGTAGCGCAGGGTGGCGGCGGTGCCGATCACGCGCTGCATGCCCTTGGTGGCGCCGGAAACCTCGATGTTCACGTTGTTCATGCCGTGCTTGCGCATGGTGCCGGACAGGGTTGCGGTCGCGACGGAGGCCAGCTGCTCGCGGATGGCGTCGGTCAGCACGTCCTTGCCGGTCAGCTTCGGAGCCAGGCCGGCGGACTCGCGGTCGCCGTAGGCGTCTTCCTTGTCCTTTTCGTTGACCTTTGGCTGGTTGCCAAAGTCAGCGAAGGTGGCGGTGCCTTCCACTGCGGTGGTCTTCAGCTTGCCGGTGGTGGCACCGGAGACGAGGTCGGTGACCTCAACCTCGACGATGTCGCCCGGGAAGAAGACGGTGGACCCGGCAGGGGTGCCGGTCAGGATGATGTCGCCGGGCAGCAGGGTCATCTGCTGGGACAGGTCTGCAACGATCTGCGCGAAGGAGAACAGCAGCTCGGAGGTGTCTGCGTCCTGGGCGATGACGCCGTTGACCCAGGTCTGCACGCGCAGCTTGGCAGGGTCGACCGAAGCGGCGTCAAGTGCCATAGGACCCAGCGGGGTGTAGCCGTCGCCGGACTTGGAGCGGATGTTCGATCCCTTGTCCGCGTACTTCATGTCGTGCACGCCCAGGTCGTTCGATGCGGTGATGGAGCCGACGTAGCTCCAGGCATCCTCGACGGAGACGCGGCGGGCTGCCTTGCCGATGATCAGTGCGATCTCACCTTCAAAAGCCAACAGCTCGGTGCCGGCCGGGCGCTCAACGGTGCCGTTGGTGGCAGCCAGGGAGCTGGAAGCCTTCATGAAGTAGCTCGGGAACTTCGGGGTGCGACCGCGCTGCGCTGCACGCGAAGAGTAGCTCAGGTGTACGGCCAGAACCTTTCCTGCCTGGCTGAAGGTTTCCTCGGTGACCGGAATCGGAGTGCTCATCGGTGAATTGCCCACTTTCGTCGTACATGATCTCGTACATCAAATCGTATACGATCAGTGTGCTCTCAATCTCAGGGACTGTCAAGATGGCAATCCACAATTGTTTTCCGGGACCGGACCAAGGGCTCCGAACTCCAGCGATTCCGCGGGTTTCGACAAGTGATTTAATTCTTCGCGGTGCCGTAACGCGAGGAGCTAGAGGCATACGATCCAAACGTCGATTGGGCCCTGGTAAATATCTCGGTTTGTGTGCGATTTCCACGGTGTTCATCTCAGTTTGCCCGTGCCTGCCAAGATGCTTTTATCGTGGCGTGGTGGATCGAATACGTGGAGACGTCGCCATGGACCACAAGCGAACTGCCGGTGAAAAATGAACAGAAAATGTGTTCAGTTCCTGTGGGAGCGCTTCGCAGACCGGCACGACGCCCGAATATCAGGTATCCCTCGTAGCACCTGAAACAGGCGATGCGCAGGGCGGGTGGGGAAAGCCAGCGCCCGAGCTGCCGGTTCGCCGTGCATTCGAGACGCTCTGGGGAACGTCCGGCAATTGGCGATCCGAGAGCCCCGTCCTGCCGATGAACAAAAATAATGCTCATGCTGCAATCCGCTGTTGCCAGGGAGTTGGATTTACGCGGTGCATCTACTTACTTCTGGATCTCAGCACTCCGGACCTATCTTTCGGGAATCCATGCGACCCGAACATGACGATAATTCAAATCCAGAGCGCGTGATGGCGGAAAGTGAACAGAATAATTGTTCACAACAGTGCCTGCGGGGGATGTGGGTGGATGGTGTGCCGTGCTCTTAAAGCGGCGAGTTGTCCAACCTGATATTGGTGAACCCCTGCAGGGTTGCGGCAAATGACTAGAGTCGGCGACAACTAATAACGCGGTGGAAATGAACAGAATTTTTGTTCATTTAGCAGGTCGCTTTTGCTCGATCAGAGAAAATGCAGAAACCGTAGGCGAACTGCCGCCGTCCATTGAATCAATAATTCGTTCATGCGAGGATGGCAACTACTCGCGGCGCTGAACCGAATTCAAAGCACACGAACATGTCAATTGACATGTTGTTTTCTGCCTTGAATCCATACGTAGGCTCGACGATGTGAGGCTGTGGAACGGGGCAACAATCCTGTTTTGGAAACTCGCAAGAGCTAGTTCGCGTCTACTTCAGGCGGTTCTTCGAATTCGTACCCCAGAACTTTCCTTACGCGGTCTGTGAGCTCGATGTCGAGACGTTGCGGGGTGCGATCTGCGTTGAAATCGAAGTTCTGAACGCTCGTCACTGATCCTGGAATTTCGATGCATGTCTGCCCATGAGGAGTGCGCCACATGACTGAGCCATCGGGGAGGTAAGTGTAGTTCCAGCCCAAAGCGTGCTTGAACATCTGATGTCGTTTGCAGCAAAGCTTGGTGTTGGTGCGGTTGGTTCCGCCGCCTTTGGCCCAGTCATCGATGTGTTCAACTTCGGATCGCTCTGGCAAGCGGTTGCATCCCGGGAACTGGCACTGCGTATCCCGGAATCTAAGCAGGTCTCGAAGAGCTTGCGGTGGGCGGTACTTCTTGCGGTCGACGTCGATAACGGCGCCGCTCCACGGGTCAGTCAGCAATCGAAGCATCGACGGGGCATCCGCCGCCAGCTTCAAAGCCGTTCCAATCGGGATTGGACCGTATCCTTCGAGGTCTGCCAAGGCCTTTCGAGGATCTGCCAGCATCTCGACAGCCGGAATCGTTACGGCCACCTTGGTTTTCAGCGTACTGCCGCCGCCCTCCGGCCAACCGTCCAGCAAGGCGTCCCTCAGTGTGTCGTATCTTAATTGACCGCGTGTTCGGGGATCTTCGGGATCGACGTTTGAAACGACATGATGTTCGACGGTGTTTACCACTGAAATGATATCTTCCGCTGGGCCGCGAAGTTGCGCGACCGCCATACCGTCTTTCTCCATCCACCAACGCAGATCCCGAGTTTCTTTTGCATCTTTGTGGCGTTCGTCGATTGGCTTCGGGTGCATCTTTTCGTGAAGCCGGCGTGCCCGTTGCCGGACGGCCGAATCGCTGGCGTGTTTGGCAAATGGCAGCAGGAGTTCTTCCATGCGGTGCACGTCTTCAGTTTCGAGGTCCTGAGCATTTTTGATGATCTCGCGCGCGGTCTGAGTTGTAATTTCACCGGCGCTCAACGCATTCAAGGTTTCAAGGCATAGATGCCGCAAACCTTCAGCCATGGTGAGTTTATTGGAAATGTGATTGTCTGTATCTCTCATGGCGATGGATGCTTCGGCAACAAACGAGGAGCGTGCTATTTCTTGGTCATGTGGGGTGACGCGATAGTAGCCTGCAGACAAATTCGCCAGAATGTCGTCGGCGGAGACACCCATTTCCGCAAGTTGTTTAGGGGTAGGTTCGTCCTCTGCTTGAATGCGGTTGTCGCCGTTGGATTGGAGAGCGACACCTCGCGCGAAGAGTTCGTAGGTGTCCGCCATGAGGACTGCCTCGCTAGCATCCAGCATGCTGCGGAGCCTGCTAAGCATGGCCAGTTGGTCTAGCCCGACGGCCAGGTCTTGGGCAGGCATCTGCTTATTGAGTTCGGTCAGCACTTCCAGGGGACCGGTGAAGTACTTCTGACGCTGAATAGCCGCGCCCCATGTACCTGTCGTTTGGACGGTGTCCCTCAGCCCCGGTGCTTCAATCGGGAGGCGGTGGGAGTCGTCGTCATTCTCGAAAATATCTCTGATACCCATAACTTAATTGTCCTCCGTCTTCCGACAGTATGGGTAAGTATCTACGACTTCGGGATATCTCATTCCTGATCGATAGGGATCAGGTTCGATTCAAAATCATGGTGGTGGCGTCGGTCTTCGCCCTGGGACATCCAAGGGCCTAATCGTGACTGGATGCCTCCGAAGAGAAGCTTCCGATTGTATTTCGACATCCCCGTCACGATCTTGACCGAATCCGCTCTTAACTCATGTCGGGCGAAGTTATCTGAATCCGTGAACCACTGCCATGGGGTGACCATGGAACCGTAGGCCTCGGAGGGAAGCATTCAGGTGGCTTCGCTCGACGTCTTTCTGGAGGAATGCCAGAACGATGAAGCTCAAAAATTCGTCAAGGACTGAATCCTGCGAGAGTTATTCTTGGTGGAATTTCGAAAAACTCTCCTATCCGCAAAAGAGTTCTGACATGCATTTTTATCGGACAGTGGTGCGGAATCATTCCCAAGGAAAGAGTTATTTTTAGAAAACCGCGTCACGAAGCGGCAGTGAAGCACTCTTAACTGGTGAAAGACGAAATCAGCCGCACAACGAACTCATGCCATGGGGATGGCGCAGTTCAGGAATTGCACTTGGGGGTGCGCGGAGAGATTTTGTCTTGTTGGATGCATGCTCACTTGGGGGTGGGAAAGTATCTCGACAGGCCTGGGACTCACAATGGATGAGTCCCAAGTCATTTGTCGTTTCTGGGCCTGTCGGCATCATGCAGCCGAGCTAACGGGCCCGCAAATGCGCGAAGGGCTCGGAGCATTCAGATCGAATGCTCCGAGCCCTTCGCGGCTGTCAGTACGGGTTAGGCCTGTGCGGTTGCTGCCGTACGTTCTGCTGCAGCGGCGCGCTCGTCGGCCTCGCGCAGGGCGCGCTCCACGCGGTCGACGTCGCGCACCGCGCCCTTGTCCGCAGACAGGGCCATGGCGGCGTAGGCGCGCAGCGCAGGGGAAACCACGCGCTCGCGGTTGGCCGGGCGGTAGCCGGTGGTGGCCAGCAAGCGCTCGCGGCGCTCGGCCAGGACGTCGTCGGAGACGTTCAGGGTCAGGCCGCGGGTCGGGATGTCGATCGAGATCGAGTCGCCGTCCTCGACCAGTGCGATGAGTCCGCCGGAGGCCGCCTCGGGGGAGACGTGGCCGATGGACAGGCCCGAGGTGCCGCCGGAGAAGCGGCCGTCGGTGATCAGCGCGCATTCCTTGCCCAGGCCGCGGCCCTTGAGGAACGAGGTCGGGTAGAGCATTTCCTGCATGCCTGGGCCGCCCTTGGGGCCTTCGTAGCGGATGACGACGACGTCGCCGGCCTTGACCTGCTTGTTCAGGATCTTCTCGACTGCCTCGTCCTGGGACTCGCAGACCACAGCCGGGCCCGTGAAGGTCCAGATGGAAGGGTCCACGCCGGCGGTCTTAACCACGGCGCCGTCCACGGCGATGTTGCCGCGCAGCACGGCCAGGCCGCCGTCCTTGGAGTAGGCGTGCTCGACCGAGCGGATGCAGCCTTCGGCTGCGTCGGTGTCCAGGTCCTCCCACTGGGCGGATTGGGAGAACGCGGTGGAGGAGCGCACGCCGCCCGGGGCTGCGTGCCACAGGGCGAGGGATTCCTCGGTGGCCGCACCGCCGCGGATGTCCCAGGCGTCCAGCCATTCGCCCATGGTCTTGGAGTGCACGGTGTGCACGGTCTCGTCCAGCAGGCCGCCGCGGCGCAGCTCGCCGAGGATGGCGGGGATGCCGCCGGCGCGGTGCACGTCCTCCATGTAGTAGATCTTGCCGGCGCCTGCCGCGTTCGGCGCGACCTTGGCCAGGCACGGCACGCGGCGGGAGACCGCGTCGATCTCGTCCAGGCCGAACTCGACGCCGGCCTCGTGGGCGGCGGCGAGCAGGTGCAGGATGGTGTTGGTGGAACCGCCCATGGCGATGTCCAGGGCCATGGCGTTGCCGAAGGCCTGCTCGGTGGCGATGCTGCGCGGCAGCACCGAGTCGTCGGATTCGCCGTAGTAGCGGTTGGAGATCTCGACAACCAGCTTGCCGGCGTTCTCGTAGAGGTCCTTGCGGGCGGTATGGGTGGCCAGGGTGGAGCCGTTGCCCGGCAGCGACAGGCCCATGGCCTCGGTCAGGCAGTTCATCGAGTTCGCGGTGAACATGCCGGAGCACGAGCCGCAGGTCGGGCAGGCAGACTCCTCGATGCGCAGCAGGTCCGCGTCGGAGACGTTCTCGTTCACCGCCTCGGAGATGGCGTCGACCAGGTCCAGGGTGCGCACGGTGCCGTCCACCAGGGTGGCTCGGCCGGATTCCATCGGGCCGCCCGAGACGAACACGGTCGGGATGTTCAGGCGCAGTGCGGCCATCAGCATGCCCGGGGTGATCTTGTCGCAGTTGGAGATGCAGATCAGCGCGTCGGCGCAGTGGGCGTTGACCATGTATTCGACCGAGTCGGCGATCAGGTCGCGGCTGGGCAGCGAGTACAGCATGCCGCCGTGGCCCATGGCGATGCCGTCGTCCACCGCGATGGTGTTGAACTCGCGCGGGATGCCGCCGGCGGCGGTGATCGCCTCGGAGACGATGCGGCCCACTGGCTGCAGGTGGGTGTGGCCCGGAACGAATTCGGTGAAGCTGTTGGCCACGGCGATGATCGGCTTGCGGCCCAGATCTGCGCCGTTGACTCCGGCCGCGCGGAACAGGGCGCGGGCGCCTGCCATGTTGCGGCCATGGGTGACGGTGTGGGAACGAAGTGTGGTCATTGCATAATCACATCACAGGTTTTGCCGCAGACCCAGACGGTGACAATACTAGTACTACTACTACCAGATGACGATGGGACGCCGATGAACGCTAGTCAGCGCCGCAGGGAAGAGCTCGCCGGTTTCCTCAAGGACCGACGGGCCCGGGCGGACCGCGCTGCCCACGGACTGCCCGCGGTGGGGCGCAGCCGGCTGCGCGGGCTGCGGCGGGAGGAAGTGGCCACGCTGGCCGGCATCAGCGTCACCTGGTACACGTGGCTTGAGCAGGCGCGCGACATCAACCCCTCGCGCCAGGTGCTCGACTCGCTGGCCCGGCTCTACCGGCTGACCCCGGTGGAAACCACCTACCTGCTCTCGCTGGGCGGGCACCGCGACACCATTCCGGCCGCTTCCGAGGGCATGACCCCGGCGCTGCAGCGATTGCTGGATGCATTGGACTTCCCGGCGTTCCTGCTCTCCGCGGACTGGAGCATCATCGGCTGGAACCAGCACTATGCGCAGCTGTACCCGAGGATTCAGACGCTGGAGGAGGGCGATCGGAACCTGCTCTGGCTGGTGTTCACCGACGCGGCGCTCCGGGAAATGCTGCCCGATTGGGCGGAGCAGAGCCGCCGGTTCGTGGGGAGTTTCCGCGCCGAGACCCGCGGTTGGCTGAATCCGGCGGGGGAGAGCGGCATCGTCGCCCGCGTCTCGGCGGCCTCGCCGGAGTTCGCTGCGATCTGGAAGGAGCGCGACGTCGCTGGCTTCGGCACGCGCGAGCGGCTGTTCAACCACCCGGCCAAGGGGCTGACCCGCTACGAGCAGCACAACCTGATTCCGGCAGAAGCCTCGGATTTGACGCTGCTATGCTACGTGAAAAGTTGAGCATCCGGTCGCGTCGCGGCCCAGAGGCGAACGTATTTGATATAAATTAGGCGTAATCGTTTGGCAAACAATGGTACTGGGTACCGATGATGGGAATTGGCTTGGCAACTTACCACGTACACGAAATTTTTACACCAACATCGAAAGCAAGTCTGAATTATGTTGAAAGACAAGATTTGCATGACCAAATGTACGATGCTTTGATGACTCCAGGAACTCAAATTATAGTTTTTGGAGAATCTGGTGCGGGTAAGTCTACACTTCTAAGGAGAAAACTTGCAGACTTCTCGAAAGGTTCAATTACAACTTTTTGCACTAAAGACTCAACTTATGAATCAATACTTTTTGCGGCCTTTGACGAACTAAACGCGCTTGAGATAAGTGAATCTTTCGACTCTGGGGATTCGCAGGTCGTGGCATCAATTTCAGCCGATGCGGTGCTTGTTAAGTCGGCTCTGGAAGCAACTGAAAAGACTTCTTCCAGCACCAAGGAAACACGTCTACTTCCACCCCAACTAACTCCTCAGAGGCTAGCAAAAATGCTGTCCCAGCGGCAGTATATATGGGTTTTGGAAGACTTTCATAAGGTTTCCGATGAAGTTAAAACATCTATAGCTCAGATCCTTAAGGTCTTTTGTGATGTGGCTGATATCTCTGGGGACGTACGCGTAGTGCTCCTAGGCGCGGTGGAATCCGCTTATCAAGTTGTCAAATTCGATCCCGAGATGGAGGATCGTGTTTGTGAAATTGAAGTTCCTGTACTGACTGATCAAGAGTTGTCGGAAATAATTACACAAGGATCCAAACTTCTAAAGGTCGATATGAGTGAAATAAAGGAATCTATTGTCGACCATTCAAGTGGATTAGCCAAGGTTTGTCATCAGCTCGCATTGACTGCATGCCGCAATGCCGGTGTTTACCAAACAATGGAACAGGAAGTTTCTGTAACTCCAGAACATTTACATATGGCTATCAAGCGATATGTGAATAGCTCTAGCGACACTCTTAGAGAGAAATTTGACCGCGCTGTCGATAGAAAAAGGGTCCGGAAGTTTGATAACGGTACTATTATTCTTGGGGCTTTATGTGCAGGAGAAAAAAGCGGATTGAATCATGCTGAGCTTATGGAATCAATCACCAAGGATTTCCCGGATTACCCCTCAAGTAATCTCACTACATATCTGAATAGAATGCTTGATTCGGACGATCCTATAATTCGGAGGGTTGGCCAATCGAAATATCGATTCTCTAATCCGTTCCTTCGTTCTTATGCTCAGTTTAGAATACTGGGATCGGTGCAACTTGACCGAGAGCTGCAAGATTTGTTTAAGAGTATTGAAGACTAGGATTCAGTAGCTAAATCTATCTTAAAATTCAGTAGCTACATCTATCATAAAATGCCGTATCTGCAAGCGTGGACATTGGTTGCCTTTTACTTGGTTCAAATTAGGCGGGATTATAGAAATATTTTACTTCGTTGCAACCAATTTTTGAAAGAAATGAATTGCATCTAATGGTGAAAGGTCGGCTTCAATTCATTGAATTTGCTTCACTTAAGGTAGTCAGGTCAAACCTGTGAATGATTCGGTCCGAGATTTTGCTCATATCCCCGTAACGGTACGTCAGCTTTTTGATCTGATGAACTTAGGTCAAATTTTCTTGGCCTTCCACAAGCCCACCGGGCCGAAGCCCACCGGGCCGAAGCCCACGCTGAACACTGGTGGGTTTTATGGTTCTGAGGCGTGGCAATCGGCACCACCCCCTGTTGCTCGTGCTCAGTAGAGGTACTTGGAAGTACCCGCGTATAGAATCGGTAAGAGTGATGGATGGACTGGATATCAATGTTAATCGCAGGCGTCCCAGCGGTAAGTTACAGGTCCAGTAAACCGGGAAAGACTGCTCGGTATTCGTACCTGCGTATGTTTGGCCCTCTAGTAAGCGCAACATGCTCTTTGATGCCAGTCGGCTCAGGAACGACTCCGAGAAATCTGCTGTGAGCTGCGACTTGAATCAGGGCTTGTTGCCCGGCTGTGAGTTGACAATTGTTGACCTACTATGCTCCTGTATCTCTAGCGCATTGGATGCTTCATGCGCGAGATGAGGAGGTATCAGTGCGGATCGTAGTCGTCTAACCTACGACAACGGTGAATTCGGAAAGCGCTACCCGATCGTTACGCAGGTGCTAACCGATACCCGCAGCGGTACTTCCATATACGTTTGCTATGCAGCTCGTAACGGCAGCTACTTCCAGGAAATTGCTGCTGTTGATTGAATCATGGGCCGTTGTCAATTGATCCAAACACTAAGTCGCATCTGCCTGCCTCCACCAGTCTGACAAGACGCTGATCGGCTCCTGAAACAGTAGCCGTTTGACTAGCGTCCCTGGTGGGGCTAGCGCTAATGACCTATAACTTCATGAAATCAAAGGTCTTTTCCTTGAATTCGCGACTCGTGACGGCGTTCGCATGGTTGCGTCCGGTCAGCCAGAGCACCTCGTTGCGAGTGCCGGCATCCTTGAGCAGGCGGCGCAGCTGCGGCATCGTGGTGGCCAGATCATCGAGGTCGCCGGCGACCAGCAGCGTAGGCGTGGAGGGGACCTTGGCTTCAGGTTCGAAGGGCTCGGTCTTGATGCCCTCGATCAGCTTGAACAGCGCTTCGGCATCGTTGGACGGCTCCGCGGCGACAATCTGCATGATGGACGCGGTGAGGTCGTCGTTGATCTCCTCGCCGCTGGCAAGGAACTTGCGGGCCTGTTCGATCTCGAAGCCGGCGAGCATGTCGTTGGCGCCCGGGCCGCCCATGACCAGGTGCTCGACCAGATCCGGGTTCCACGCGGCGAATTCCCATGCAAGGCGCGAGCCCAGCGAGTAGCCCAGCACGTCGACTGGACCTTCGTCCAGATCAATCACGATGGCTGCCAGCGCCTGGCGGATCTGGCTCGGAGCCCAGCTGCCTTCGTTGCGGTGCGGGTCGGTGCCGTGGCCGGGAAGGTCGACAAGCAGGACGTTGCGGCCGTGGTCGGTGAAATAATTCGTCCACCGGGCCCGTTCCCAATTCGATTCGCCGGATGAGGCGAAGCCGTGGATGAGCAGTACGGATGGTCCGCTCACCTCGAAGTTTGTGCGAATGACGCGGAGATTCAGATCAAGGGTCATGCTACCGATCATAGGCCACAAAACAGGTAAACATCGTCTTGCGCTAGCGCGACGAGGTAGTTAATGTCAGAATGACTCTAACGCGGTCCGGACCGCGGAAACTGCTGGAAAACCTGAAACGGGGCTTACACCTGATGACATCGGTACCAAGCTGGGCAAACGTCGACGAACGGCGGAACATGCCGCCGACGCTGGCGGTGTCCACGGTGATCCTCGGCATCCGCGAGGGCGTCGAGGGCGGGCCGGACAAGCTGTGCCTGCCGCTGGTGCGCCGAATCCGCCAGCCGCATGCGGGATTGTGGGCGCTGCCCGGCGGTCCGGTGGGGGCGCGCGAGTCGCTGGGCCAAGCGGCCGGGCGCACGCTGGCTGAGACGACCGGGCTGCGGCCGAACTACCTGGAGCAGCTGTACACCTTCGGGGACATCGACCGCTCGCCTACGCACCGGCTGGTGACCATCGCCTACTTCGCGCTGATGCACGTGGACCAGGTGGGCGCGACGGTGCGGGACGAGAACGTCGCGTGGTTCGACATCGATGATCCGCAGATTGCGCGGATGGCCTTCGACCACCGCCAGATCGTGGACTACGCGCTGTGGCGGCTGCGCAACAAGACCGAATACGGGCAGATCGCGCACCGGCTGCTCGGCGAGCGCTTCACCCTCGCGGCGCTGCGCGGGGTGTACGAGGCGATCCTCGGTCGCCGGCTGGATCCGGCGAACTTCCGGCGCACGCTGAACTCGACCGCCAGCATCGAGGCGACCGACGAATACCAGGCCGGCGGCAAGCACCGTCCGCCGCGGCTGTACCGCTACGTCGGGCACGGGCCCGATCCGCTGCAGGTCGACCCGCTGCAGGTCGAGCCGCCGCAGGGCTGAGCGCGAACTTCACCACACATCCTTCAACTACACATCTTTCAACCGCATAGTTTTCAACGGCACAGTTGAATCCCTGAAGGGGGAGCACCATGAGCACCAACACCATCTTCACCGACGCGGCTTCAGCCCAGCACAACGCCTCGGTCGCGCAGAACATCGCGCGGCTGAACCTGCTGGCCCCGGGCTCCACCTGCTCGGACGATTTGAAGTCCAACCCCTGGGACACCCCCGGCGGCTACGGCCCTGGCGCCTCGGAAACGGACGAGGTGCCTGCCGGCTACCCGGTGCAGGGCAGCATCCCGCAGGAGTACCTGAAGGCCAGCGATCAGGAGCTGGACGCGCGCATCCTGGCGGCCAAGGAAACCCTGGGCGAGCGCGCGGTGATCCTGGGCCACTTCTACCAGCGCGACGAGGTGGTGAAGTACGCGGACTTCGTCGGTGACTCCTTCCAGCTGGCCAACGCGGCGCTGACCCGCGAGACGGCGGAGGCGATCGTCTTCTGCGGTGTGCACTTCATGGCGGAGACCGCTGACATCCTCTCGCGCGAGGACCAGGCGGTCATCCTGCCGAACCTGGCCGCCGGCTGCTCCATGGCGGACATGGCCGACGGGCCGAGCGTCCAGCAGTGCTGGGACGAGCTCACCGAGCTCTACCGGGACGAGGAGGACGACGGGCGCCTGCCGGTCATCCCGGTCACCTACATGAACTGCTCGGCCGAGCTGAAGGCGTTCGTGGGCCGCAACGGCGGGCTGGTGTGCACCAGCTCGAATGCCGCCACGGTGGTTGAATGGGCGTTCGAGCGCGGCCGGCGCGTGCTGTTCTTCCCCGACCAGCACCTTGGCCGCAACACCGCCAAGGCCATGGGCGTGCCGCTGGAGCAGATGCCCATGTGGACCCCGCGCAAGGCGCTGGGCGGCAATGACGAGGCGACCCTGCGCGATGCCAAGGTCATCTTGTGGCACGGCTTCTGCTCGGTGCACAAGCGCTTCAACCCGGGCCAGATCGCGAAGGCGCGCGAGGAGTACCCCGGCGTGCGCGTGATCGTGCACCCGGAATGCCCGATGGAGGTCGTGGACGCGGCCGACGAGGCCGGCAGCACCGACTACATCCGCCGCGCGATCGCCGACGCGACCGAGCCCACGGTGTTCGCGATCGGCACCGAGATCAACATGGTCAACCGGCTGGCCGCCGAGTACCCGCAGCACACCATCTTCTGCCTCGACCCGGTGATCTGCCCGTGCTCGACGATGTACCGCATCCACCCCGGCTACCTGGCCTGGGTGCTGGAGGAGCTGGTCGCCGGGCGCGTGGTCAACCGGATCACCGTGCCCGCCGAGCAGCAGGGCGACGCGAAAATCGCCCTGGAACGCATGCTGGCCGCCCGGCCATGAGCGCCGCGGGGGAGAAGCAGCTGGTCATCATCGGGTCCGGGGTCGCCGGGCTGAGCGCCGCCCTGCAGGCGGCGGCCGCCGGAGCGCATCCGGTGCTGCTGACCAAGGACCGGCTGGGCGACTCGAACAGCGAGCTGGCCCAGGGCGGGCTGAGCGCCGTCACCGCGCAGTCCATCGCCGCCGGGGACTCGGTGGCCGCGCACGCGGCTGACACGCTGGCCGCCGGCGCCGGGCACTGCGGGGAAAGCGCGGTGGATTTCATGTGCGCCTCGGCCGCCGAGCTGGTTGATGCGCTGGAAAACCATGCGGTCGCGTTCGACCGCACCGCAGAAGGCGGCTACCAGCTGGGCCTGGAGGCAGCGCACAGCGCCCACCGCATCCTGCACATCCACGGGGACGCCACCGGGGCGGGGCTGGTTGCGGCCCTGTCCGCCGCGGTGCTGCGCGCCCGCGACGCCGGCGAGCTGACGGTGCGCGAGCATGCGCTGGCCACGTCCTTGGTGCTCGACGAGCGCGGTGCGGTGGCCGGGGTCGAGGTCCTGCAGCACGGCACGTCGCACCGGATCGAGGCCGACGCGGTCCTGCTGGCCACCGGGGGACTGGGCCGGCTGTACGCCGCGACCACCAACCCGGCAGGGGCCACCGCGGACGGGATCGGGCTGGCGGCCCGGGCCGGCGCGGTGATCGCCGACGCGGAATTCGTGCAGTTTCACCCCACGCTGGTCGACCCGGCGGCCCACCCGGAGGCCGGCATGGTCTCCGAGGCGGTGCGCGGGGAGGGCGCGGTGCTGGTCACCGGCACCGGGGAGCGCTTCATGCCCGCCGAGCACCCCGATGCCGAGCTGGCCCCGCGCGACGTGGTGGCCCGCGGCATCCACCGCCAGCTGCTGGCCGGGCGCCGGGTGTACCTGGACGCCCGCGGCCTGGACGCGCAGC
The DNA here is from genome assembly GCF_003633665.1 of Arthrobacter sp. AG1021. Lineage (NCBI taxonomy): Bacteria > Bacillati > Actinomycetota > Actinomycetes > Micrococcales > Micrococcaceae > Arthrobacter > Arthrobacter sp. AG1021. The sequence goes on from NZ_RBLB01000008.1 coordinate 196,621, forward strand.
GCGGCGCGGGCTTCACCGCCCGGCGCTTCCCCTCGATCACCGCACGGCTGGCGGCCTGCGGGCTGGATCTGGCCGCGGACCTGGTCCCGGTGGTCCCTGCCCAGCACTACGCCATGGGCGGGATCGCCACGGACACCAGCGCGCGCACCACCGTGCCCGGGCTCTACGCGGCCGGCGAATGCGCCAACACCACGGTGCACGGCGCCAACCGGCTGGCCAGCAACTCGCTGCTGGAGGCGATGGTGTTCGCCCGCACCGCGGTGCAGGCCATGCTTTCCGACGATCCCGGGGCCTGCGCGGACCTCGACGGACTCGACGGGATAACCGTCGCCCAGCTGCCGACGGCGCTGTCCGCGCACGGCGCGGCCGAGGCCCCGCTGGACCTGGACACCCTGCAGCGCGAGGCGAGCGAGGCCATCGGCGTGTACCGCACCGGCGAGCAGCTTCAACGCTTCGCCGAGCTGCTGAGCGCCTCCGCTCCGGTGGCAGAGTCCCCTCGCGCGCAGCAGGAGCTGGAGAACCTGTGGCTTGCAGCCCGCTTCACCGCGGCCGGCGCGCTGGCGCGCGGAGGATCGCTCGGCGCCCACCATCGGCTGGACTCGGCGCCCGGGCTATCGCAGCCTGCCATCCGCTACGGCTGGCAGCTGAATTGTGCCGAACGAACCGCCGAACAGCTTTCTCCACCCCTGACCACTTCAAGCCCAAGCAGCAAGGAACACACCGCGTGAACGCACCCATCCATCCCGTCCCGCTGCGCGTGATCGACCGCATCATCAATTTCGCGCTTCAGGAGGACAACCCCCGCGGGGACCTGACCGCCGACACCATCGTGCCTGCGGGCGCGGTCGCCACCTGCCGGGTGCGCGCCCGCCAGCCCGGAATCCTGGCCGGCGGCACGGTGTTCGCCCGCGCCATGCACGCGGTGGACCCGGGCATCGCCACCACCCAGCTGGTCGCCGAGGGGCGCACCTTCGCAGCGGGGGACACGCTGATCGAGGTCAGCGGCCCGGCGGCCTCCATCCTCACCGCCGAGCGCGTGGGGCTGAACCTGCTGCAGCGCCTGAGCGCCATCGCCACCGCCACCGGTGAGCTGGTCGCCCTGGTCGCGCACACCAAGGCGCGCATCGCCGACACCCGCAAGACCACCCCGGGGCTGCGCGCGCTGGAACGCTACGCGGTGCGCTGCGGCGGCGGGGTGAACCACCGCGACAACCTCTCCGACGCGTTCATGGCCAAGGACAACCACCTGGCCTTGTTCGATACCCCGCAGGCGCTGACCGAGGCGCTGCGCGGCGTGCGCGCCAGGCTGGGGCACACCACCGCCATGGAGGTGGAGGTGGATTCCATCGACCAGCTGCCGGCGGTGCTGGAGGCGGGGGTGGACGTGATCATGCTTGACAACTTCGACCCCGCTGATATCCCGGCGGCCATCGAGCTGATCGCCGGGCGCGCGATCGTGGAGGCCAGCGGCAACATCAACGCCGGCACGGTCGCCGCGGTGGCCGAATCCGGGGTGGACATCATCTCCTCGGGCGCCATCACCCACTCGGTGGCGGCGATCGACCTGGGACTGGATATGGTTGTCGAATGATCTACATGGACGCCGCCGCCACCGCCCCGCCGCGCCAGGAGGTGCTGGACACCGTATCGCCGCTGCTCACCCGCGACTTCGGCAACCCCGCCTCGCACCATGAGGCGGGGCACCAGGCCCGCCGGGCCGCTAACTGGGCGCGCGCCCAGGTCGCCGCGCAGCTGGCGGTGCATGAGGAGGAGATCTACTTCACCTCCGGCGGCACCGAGGGCGCGAACACCGCGGTGATCGGCGGCGCGCTGGGCAATCCGCGCGGCCGGGTGGTGGTGGCCAGCACCATCGAGCACCCCGCGGTGCTCGAAGCCTGCCGCTACCTGGTGGACTTCCACGGTTTCACGCTGCGGCTGATCAACGTCACCGCCGGCGGGCTGGTGGACCTGGAGCATGCGGCGCAGCTGATCGACGACGACGTCGCCGTGGTCTCGGTGATGGCGGTGAACAACGAGGTCGGCACCATCCAGCCGGTGGCGCAGGTCGCCGCGCTGGCCCACGCGGCTGGCGCGCTGATGCACACCGACGCGGTGCAGGCCGCCGGATGGCTGGACCTGGCGCCGCTGGCCGCAGCGGTGGATGCCTTGAGCATCTCCGGGCACAAGATCGGCGGGCTGAAGGGCAGCGGGGCGCTGTACCTGTCGGGGAAGCACCGCTTCGTGCCGCTGCTGCATGGCGGCGGGCAGCAGTCGGGCCTGCGTTCAGGCACCGAGAACCCGGCGGCCGCCGCCGGCATCGCGGTGGCCCTGCAGGTCTGCGCTTCCCAGCGCGCGCAGGGGCTGGGCGAGGGCTTCGGCAGCTACCTGATCGAGAAGATCACCCGCGGGCTGGAAACCAAGCACCCCGGCAGCGTGCAGCTGACCGGCAGCGGGCAGCAGCGCATCGGCGGCATCGTGTCCTTCGTGTTCCCGAAAACCGCGGGGGAGACCGTGCTGATCGAGCTCGAGCGCAAGGGCGTGCTGTGCTCCTCCGGGTCCGCCTGCGCGGCCGGGTCCACCGATCCCTCGCCGGTGCTCACCGCCATGGGGTACCAGGAGCAGCTGGCGCACACTGCGGTGCGGCTGTCCTTCGGGCGCGGCATCAAGGAGAACGAGCTGAGCCAGGTGGCCAACGCGGTCATCGCCGCGGTCGGCGGGCTGCTGGCCGCGTAGGCAGGTGCATCCTAGCGATCACTTGCCGCGGCCAGCCGGGTGGCGACCCGCTGGGCAAAGAGCAGGCGCCAAGCGCCCACGGCGCCGAGCAGCAGGAAAAACGCCGCGGCCAGCATCGACAAGCGGGTCGCATCGGAGAAGCCGGCGGAGAGGGCGTCGATGGTCGAAGCGGTGTCTTGCCCTCCCGGGGGCTGCAGGCGCAGCTGGGAGATGGTGGTGCCGGCGCTCTGCCGGGTCGACTCGGCCAGCTGCGAGGCCTGGTCGGCGGGAACCAGGGCGTCGTCCAGCCGCGAGGGCAGGGTGATGGCCAGCGCCGCGGAGAGCACGGCGCCGGAGATCGCGGTGCCCAGCGCCGAGCCGATCTGGCGCACGGTGCTCTGCGTGGCCGAGCCCTGGCCGGAAATCTGCACCGGAACCTCGGCCAGCACCGTGCCGGTCAGCTGCGCGGAGGCAAGTCCCAGGCCCAGCCCGTAGACCACCAGGGTGACCGCCACAGCCCACACCGACACCCCGGCGCTGAGCACCAGGGCCAGCACCAGCACACCGGCGGTTTCCAGTCCCAGTCCCAGCAGCACGGTGCCGGCAGGCGAGAGCACCGCGGCCAGGTGCCGGGCCGAAGCTCCGGAGAAGAAGGCGCCCAGCGCCATCGCGGCCAGGATGAAGCCTGCATGCAGCACGCTCAGCCCCAGCGCATTGACCAGGAACAGCGGCAGCACAAACAACAACGCGAATTCGCCGATGGCAACACTCGCGGCCGTCAGGTTGCCCCAGGAGAACGTCTTGTGCTCGAACAAGCGCAGTTCCAGCAACGCGGCGCGGCCGTTGCGGGCACGGTGCCGCTCCCAGAAGATGAACAGCGTGATGGCCGCAACCGAGACCAGCAGCGCGATGCCGGGCAACGATACCGCCGCATCGGCCGGCCAAGTGAACGAGCCGATTTTCAGTTCCTTGGTGGGGGTGATCCAGCCGGCGTCCGGTCCTTCGATGATCGCGAACACCAGCGCGCCCATGCCCAGCGCGCTGAGCAGCGCCCCGTCCACGTCCACGCCGCGGCCGGTGGTTCCGCCCTTGGTTTCGGGCACGAAGATCAGTCCCAGCACCAGCAGCACGGAGCCCAGCGGCAGGTTCACCAGGAAGATCCAGTGCCAGGAGGCGTATTCGGTGAGCAGGCCGCCGGCCAACGGGCCGATGGCCGCGGCGCCGGAGATCACCGCGCCCCATACGCCGAAGGCGGCGGCGCGCTGCTTGCCCTGGAACAGCGAGTTCACCGTGGACAGGGTGGAAGGCATGATGCTCGCGGCGCCGATGGCCTGTACCGCGCGGGCGGCGATCAGCGGCCCGGCGGCATCCGCATTGGCCGCCAGCAGCGAGCCGCCCATGAATACGAGCACGCCGAGAATGAACATCTTCTTGCGGCCCCAGCGGTCGGCCAGGCTGCCGGTGGACAGCAGCAGCGCCGCGAGCACCACCGCATAGAGGCTGTTGACCCACTGCGCGTCGCCCAGATCCAGGCGGATGTCGGCGATGATGGTCGGCAGCGCCACGCCGACGATGGTGCCGTCCAGCACCACCAGTCCAAGGCCTGCGGCCAGGATGCCCAGCGCCGCCCACGGGTGCGCTGCGGAGCGGGGGACGGCGCCGGGTGCGGTGTTTCGTGTTTTGTCTGTCGTCACGTCTCTGGCCTCTGGTGGTTGCTGGTGCGCCGGCGTGCTGCCGTGCGGTGTGCCTTTAATTCCTGATCGTAATCCGGGAAACCGAACTGGTCATCCACCAAATGGTTGAATGTGGACAACGTTCGGGTCCTCTTACAGAGCGGCAGCCAGCGCTGCGGCCCGGCACCAACGCAGCGCGCCGCGCGGTGCGATGCACGGACATGGCCAACCTCCGGATGGTGCGCTGATGGTGAACGCCTCATGGCACCTGCCGGCCGCTGCGCACAAGGGCTGGCCGCCAGCGGATGTGCGTTGTGGCCTGCAGGAATCCGGGCGGGACGGGTGCGGAAGGAGCAGGGGGAGCAGGCCGGGCAGTAGCAAGATTCGATTTACCAAGACGATGCTGGTTTGGTAGGTTGGCGATCATGCAGATTCGTCCAGAGGGCTTCGATGACCGGGCCGCAGTCTATGCGGTGACGCATGCGGCTTTTGCCGGAATCGATCCGATGGTCGAGCCCGAGGAAGTCGGGCTGCTGCAGCAGCTCTTCGACTGCGAGGGCTACGATGCGCGCTTTTCCATCGTCGCGCTCGACGACGCCGTGGTGATCGGCCATGTCATCGCCACCTGGGGAAGGGTCGATGGGCAGCAGATGCTGGGCCTGGGCCCGCTGGCCGTGGCTCCGGAGTACCAGCACCGCGGTGTCGGCTCGATCCTGATGCAGCAGATCCACGACGCCGCGGAGAACGCGCAGCTCAGCGGTATCGTGCTGCTCGGCTCGCCGGGCTACTACCACCGCTTCGGCTACGAACCGGCGTCCCGCCGCGGCATCATCCCTAGCGACCCGACCTGGGGCGAGCACTTCATGGTGCGCGTGTTCGACGAGAGCGCACTGCCGCGCGGCGACTACCGGTACGCCAGCCCCTTCGGCTGCTAGGGCACTCGGCTCCGAAGCCTGTGCCGGGTCAGGCGGATTCCCGCGGTGCGAGATCGTAGATCACGTGGGTGACCAGCCCGGTGCTGCGCGAGGAGCGCGGGATGAACTCCTGCCCTGACACGCCCTCGAAGAGGCGCTCGCCGGAGCCCAGCAGCTTCGGGGAGATGTGCAGCCGCAGTTCGTCCAGCAGCCCCGCGTCCAGGAACTGGTTGATGGTCGACGCTCCGCCGGCGATCGCGACATTCTTCCCGCCGGCCGCCTCGCGCGCCAGCTGAAGCGCCTGGCGGATCCCGCCGGTCACGAAGTTGAAGACCGTGCCGCCCTCCATGGCCAGCGGTTCGCCCTCGTGGTGGGTGAGCACGAAGACCGGTGCGTGATACGGGGGATCCTCGCCCCACCAGCCGCGCCAGCTGCCCGAGGGCGCCCCGCGCTCGGGGCTGAACATGTTCCGGCCCATGATGTAGACGCCTGCCTCCAGGATTCCGGCGCGCTCCGCGGCGTCGTCGTCCCGGGCTTCGAACTGCCATTGGTGCAGCTGTTCGCCGCCGCGGCCCAGCGGCTGTTCAAGGCTCTGCTCCGGCCCGGCCACGAAGCCGTCCAGTGAGATCGTGACGTCGCAGGTAACCCGTGCCATGATGCGCTCCCTCAGCCGTTCGAGAATCCGATGGTGACAGGATAGCCTTGGACACCGCGGCTGGGAATGTGCGCCGGGCTCTTGCCCCGCTGGGAGCACGAGGTGTAGAAAAGTGCCGTGAGCCACGACCCAGCCCCCAGCCAGCTGTCCTTCAGCGTTTCGGGACACATCGCCAAGACCTGCACCCAGGTGTACGAGGCGGTGGCAGATCCCGAGCAGCTCTCCGCCTACTTCACGACCGGCGGCGCCAAGGGCCGCCTGGAAACCGGCGCGACCGTGAGCTGGGACTTCCACGACTTCCCGGGCGCCTTCCCGGTCAAGGTGCTGGAAGCCGAGGTTCCGCGGCGCATCGTGCTGCAGTGGGAAGCGAACCATTCCGCGGCGCCTGACGCGCAGAACACCGTCACCTTCGACTTCCAGCCCCAGGACGACAACTCGCGCACCAAGGTCGTGATCACCGAATCCGCGTGGCAGGACACCGCCGAGGGTGCCACGGCGGCCTTCGGCAACTGCGAGGGCTGGACCGGCATGCTCGCGGCCATGAAGTGCTGGCTGGAATACGGCATCGTGCTGCGCGAGGGCTTCTACAAGTAGCGGCGGCCGGACGAATAACGCGGCAACGCCGGCGGAACCGCCCCGCAGGGCTGGATCCGCCGGCGTTCGGCGTGCGCGCTACTGGATGGCGCTGCGCAGCTTGGAGGTCAGCTGCTGCAGCTGGATGAACTCGTCTTCGCTCAGCGCCGTGCCGATCTGCTCGTAGATGTGCTTGACGTGTTCCCGGCCGATCTCCTGCTGGACCGCCAGCCCCTTGGGAGTCAGCGACAGCTGCATCGCGCGCTGGTCGGTCGGGTCGGCCTCGCGGGTGATCAGGCCCTTGTCCTCCAACCGGGTGACCATGCGGCTCAGGCTCGGCTGCGAGATCAGCAGGTAGCGGTTCAGGTCGACCAGGCGGCTGCGGCCGCCCGGGCAGATGCGAAGGTTGAACAGCACATCGTATTCGCGCATGGAGAGCTTGTGGAACTCCGGCTTGGCGCTGACCTTCCTCATGACGGCCACCTGCGCCCGGAAGAGCGACTCCCAGGCGTCGATGGTGACCTTCACGGGGGCGGGGGTGTTACTGGTCCCGGTCACTGACTTCAGGCTCCTTTGGGGCGTTGGCTTGCTCAGCCTTCAGTTTAGCGTCACGAGCTGCCACGAGGCCTGCATGTGTCGGTGCCGGGGTCAGGTCCTTCGGCGCGCGGGCGTCCATTTCCCTGCGCAGCTCGGGCAGCACGTACTCGCCGAACATGTCCAGCTGGTTCAGCACGGTCTTCAGCGGCAGGCCCGCATGGTCAATAAGGAACAGCTGGCGCTGGTAGCTGCCGAAGTACTCCTGGAAGCTCAGCGTCTTCTCCAGCACCTGCTGCGGGGAGCCGACGGTCAGCGGGGTCTGCGCGGTGAAGTCCTCCAGCGACGGGCCGTGGCCGTAGACCGGGGCGTTGTCGAAGTACGGGCGGAACTCCTTGACCGCCTGCTGCGATTCCTTGGCCATGTAGAACTGCCCGCCCAGGCCCACGATAGCCTGGTCGGCGCGGCCGTGGCCGTAGTGCTCGTAGCGCTCGCGGTACAGGCCGATCAACTGCTGGTAGTGCTCCTTCGGCCAGAAGATGTTGTTCGCGAAGAAGCCGTCGCCGTAGTAGGCGGCGATTTCCGCGACCTGCGGGGTGCGGATCGAGCCGTGCCAGACGAACGGGGCCACGTCGTCCAGCGGGCGCGGGGTGGAGGTGAAGTTCTGCAGCGGGGTGCGGAAGCGGCCTTCCCAGTTCACCACGTCCTCGTCCCACAGGCGGCGCAGCAGGTTGTAGTTCTCCACGGTCAGGTTGACCGAGTCCTGAATGTTCTTCCCGAACCACGGGTAGACCGGGCCGGTGTTGCCGCGGCCGAGCACGAGGTCGGTGCGGCCGTTGGACAGATGCTGCAGCATGGCGAAGTCTTCGGCGATCTTCACCGGGTCGTTCGTGGTGATCAGCGTGGTCGTGGTGGACAGGATGATGCGTTCGGTCTGCGCCGCGATGTAGGCCAGGGTGGTGGTCGGCGAGGAGGAGAAGAACGGGCGGTTGTGGTGCTCACCGATGGCGTAGACGTCCATGCCGATTTCCTCGACCTTTTTGGCGATGGCGACCTGGGCGTCGATGCGTTCCTTCTCTGTTGGCACACGACCGGTGGTGGGATCGCGGGTGATGTCGCTGACTGAGAAAACTCCGAACTGCATGCCTACTCCTATTAGCTGGTGAAACGTCACATCGTGTGCTCGTCTCCAATTTATATGCGTATGCATGTAACAACAAGTTGAGGCGTCAATTATTCCCGAGGTGGGAAGCTGCGACGCAGAGACCAAATCGGATTCCGCCTGAATCGCTACTATGCAGTATCCAGGCGGAAAAGAAAACTCCGCCGGAAGGAAAGTAAACAATCCTTCCGCCGGAGTTCGAGGTTAGGCGCTCAGGTCATGGCGCAAAGGCCAATCCTGCGATTCAAGCAGGACCTGGGTGCACTGCCCGGTGTCGTCGTTGACCAAGAGCGGCGCGAAGAGGTTGGCGCTGGGTCGCTGGTCGGCGGTGTTGACCACGGCAAGGACCAATCGCGCGTTCTGCGACGGCCGGCCGACCGCCGCCAGGTGGTCTTCGGAGAACTGCGGTGTGTAGTGCGGCAGGTGCACTGCGGTCTCGAGGACGAACCAGCGCAATGATGGCGCCTCGGGGGATGACAGTGCAAAGAGGCCCGGGGCGCCGTCGACAGCACAAAGATCCAGCGTTTGCGCCTGCGGGAATCCGGGCAGAGCGGAGGACGGGATCAGTTTGCGGCTCATCGCAGGAAGTCCATGAGTGAAGGCTGCAGGGTGCGGGCCGCGGCGGACAGCGCCGCCTGGTAGGCGACCTCTTGACTCTTGAGCTCCAGGATGGCGGTGGCGAGGTCGATGTCCTCGGTGCCCGCGCGCCGGGCCTCGAGGTTGACTGCATCGCCCAGCAGGCTCTGCTCGGCCGTGCGCACCGTGGCGTGGCTGGCGCCGACGGAGGCCTGGGTGGCAAGGATGTTCTGCAAGTGGGCATCCACCGTTTCAAGTCGTGAGGACACATTGACGCCATTGCGCAAATCCTGCGCGATGGAGGAGATGAGGCTGAAGACGCTGTCCGGGCCTTGGCCGAAGGCGGCAGCGCCGTCGGCGTCCACGCGCACCGAGGAATTCGGCCCGATCCGGCGCAGGACCTCGCTGCCCTGGGAGAACTGCAGGTTCTCATCCAGCGCGCTGCCGGCATCCGAGGTGCCGGCAAACAAGAAGCGCCCGCGGTACTGGGTGTTGGCCACCCCGACCATCTGCTCACGCAATTGGTCGAGTTCAAGGGCGATCGCTTCCCGGGCCTCCGGTCCGAGCGCTCCGTCGTTGGCTCCTTGGGCGGTCAGGTCGCGCACCCGGTGAAGCAGGCTGGTCGCGGCGGACAAGGCGACGTCCGTGGAAGACAGCCAGCCATTGGCATCCGCTGCGTTCCGGGAAAACTGCGCGTTCTGGCGCTGCTCGGTGCGAACCGCCATCGCCTCGGCGGCCCCCGCCGGGTCGTCGCTGGGCCGGCTGATCTGCTTGTTGGAGCCGATCTTGTCCTGGATCGTGGCCAGCCGGGCGGCCGCGGCGGCGAGGTTGCGTTCGGCATTGAAGCTGAGCGCCGACGTGGTAATGCGTGTCATCTGCAGGTCCTATCGTCCAACACGGCCGGTGCCGTTGATCAGGGTGTCCAGCATTTCGTCCAGTGCGGTGAGCACTCGGGCAGCGCCCTGGTAGGCATGCTGGTGGCTGAGCAGGGCGATGTTCTCCTCGTCCAACGACACCGCGGAGGCGCTGTGGCGCGCGGTGACGGCACCGTCCGCGGCCATAGCGCTGGACAGCGCCTGGGTTGCCTCGGCGCGGCTCGTGGCTCCCACCTCGATCACCAGCCGCGACCACAGCGCGTCGGCGCCGTCCGGTGTCTTGCCCAGCTCGGCCAGCTTCTGAGCGTTCGAGCCGTCCAGCGCGCCGCCGCCGGGCAAGCCGGTGGCCAGCTGGGACCCGTGGTGGAGCAGCACCTTGATGCTGCCGGCTGGGTTTGCCGGATCGATGCCGAAGAAGTCGCCGCCAGGCGTGCCGGCACTGGTCAATCCCGAGTGGTGCACCTGGTTGACCGCCTCGGCAAGGCGCAGGGCGATCCGGTCCAGCTGCGCGGCAGCCTGCGCCAGCGGCCCCGAGCTGTAGGAACCGGTGGCGGGGGAGAGCACCGCGAGCCCTGCCGCGATGCTGCCGGCATCCAGCGACACCTGGTCGTCAGGCCGGTGCGACCAGCGCACGGAGACCGCGGCGTCCTCGCTGTTCCGGCCTCCGGACAGCTGCAGCGAGCGGGCAGTAGTCCCGGTGACCAGGGGGCTGCCCTCCAGCAGTACGTCCACGGTTCCATCGGGCAGCTCGCGCACGCTCGCGCCGGACAGCTCGGCCAGGCGCTCGACCAGCTGCGAGCGCTGGTCGAGCAGCGCAGCGGGCGAACCACCGGCGGCGGTGAGCGAACGGATCTGCCCGTTCAGCGCCGCGACGCCCTGCGCGGTGGCATTCAGATCGTCGATGCGGGTGCTCAGGTCCTGGCGCTGGGAGGTCCACTGGCCGTTGATCTCGTCATCCATCTGGACGATGCGGTCGACCGCCGACTGCGCGCGCTGGAGCAGCACGGCCCCCGCGGCGGCGTCGCCTGGCTGGCCTGCCACGTCTTCCCATCCGGCCCAGAAATCGTTGAGCAACGCGGAGAGGCCGTTCTCGCCCGGTTCGCGCAGGATTGATTCGAGATCTGCCATCGCATCGGCGCGCACCGAGCTCTGCGAGGCCAGCGCGACGGTGCCTCGGACGCGGGCGTCCAGGCTGGCGTCGGCCAATCGGGCGATGCCGGTGAACACGACGCCTTGGTCGATGCGCCCGGACGAGGTGATCTTGCCGGTGGAGGCCACCGCCCCTGCGGATTGGAACTCGGCACGCTGCCGGGTGTATCCCGGGGTGGCGACATTGGCCAAGTTGTTCCCCGCAACCTCCATGGCAGCTCGCGCCGCGTTGAGCCCCGACAGGGCGGTATTCAGGCTCCCGAAGGTGCTCATCTGGATTCCTTAGACATTGGTGTCGAGTATGCGGGCGTCGGTGCCTGGAACATCGGCCGCTCCGCTGCGGCCATAGGTCGATGCCGAATCGCCGAGGTTCGCAAGGGTTTCCTGGGCCGAGCGCTGAGCGGCTCGGAGGAACTGCTCATTGGCGTCGCGAGTCGCCGCGATGACGTTGGTGTATTCATGGATCGCCGTCAGATGGGAGGTGAGGATCTCTCCCCACGGCCCCACTGGCGCGAGCGCAGCCAATTCGGAGAGCGACGAGTCCGGGTCGCCGCCCCAACTTTCGGCCACCTCGCGGGCGACCAGCGTGCGTTCCAGGCTGGTATGGTGCATGCGTTCCAGCACATGTTCGATTTCTCGAGTCGCTGCCGAAAGCCATTGCGTTTTGCCGGCAATGAGCAGTAAATTCTGTTCCTCGAGTTTGAAATGGAGCAGTTCAAGGCATTCCCGTTCCTTGAACAGGAGCGTCGACAGCTCATTTACCCGATTGGTCATGATTCTCCAATTCTGGCATTTCCCCAAAATGCCTCGATAACCAATAGTATCGGCGGCGAGTGGAAGACGGTTAGCGGCGCCGGGTCGCCAGGCGCCTACGAAGGCCCGAAAAACCGGAGACAATACGTCCGAAAACGCCTCATAAATAGCGTTTGTCAAAAACCCTCATGTAGTTCTAATGTTAGTTCGCGTGGCCGATTGTCTAGTTGGGGTAGACACATAGCCAATCGCACTCTGAGATAAAGGACTCCGGCACAGTGGAGCTTGAAGCACGCAATGAATTGGTTTTGGCAAACCTCCCCCTTGTCGGATATCTAGCAGCTGAACTTTGCTCGAAAGCGACGCATCTTTCGCGCGAAGATCTCGTCTCCGTCGGCACCATCGCGATGATCAGCGCTGCCGAATCATTCGACCCCTCCCGTGGAGTGCCTTTCGGCGCCTTCGCCCGCCGCCGGATCATGGGTGCCTTTGCCGACGATATGCGTTCGAACGATTGGGCGACCCGTGGGGCGCGCCAGAAAATCACTGCAACCCGCAACGTCCAGGAAGCCTTGACCGGTGTTCTGGGACGCCAGCCATCGGAGCATGAGTTGGCCGACGCCATGGGCGTGAGCAGCGCGGACGTGCGCGCGGTGATGGCCGATGCCGAGCGCAGCGTGGTGGCGCTGGAGGAAACCATGCATGACAGCCTCCTGTCCGAGATGGGAATCCCGGAGGAAAACATCCTGCACCGCGAACGCATCAGCGTGATCCATGCGGCCGTGCAGTGCCTGCCCCAGAAACTCCAGATCCTGATCCGCCGACTCTTTTTCGATGGCGCCACGGTCAAGCAGATTGCTGCCGAGGCGGGCGTGACGCATTCGGCAATCTCGCAGCAGCGCACCGTCGCCCTCAAGCTGCTGCACGAAGCCATCCAGACGCATTACCTCACCGACCGGCCGCCCGTCGTGCAGCCCAAGCTCACGAAGTCCGCGCAGGCGCGGCGCGACAGCTACCTCGACGAGTTTGCCCACCAGGCAACAGGCGGACGCTTGGACGACTGGACCGGTCCGCCGATGACAGCGGATATTGCGTGATGGTCGAGGTGGAAGCATCCCGCTAACCGCTCGCGGAGTACGGCCGATAGTTGTTCACGAGGTCCATGGACGGACCTAGGTAAACAACACCCGTTCTCACGGAGGAAAACATCATGGGTATGCAGATCAACACCAACCTCGCGGCGCTGAATGCTCACCGCAACCTGTCCAACACCCAGAACGACCTGTCGAAGTCGCTGGAAAAGCTGTCCTCGGGCCTGCGCATCAACCGCGCGGCAGACGACGCCGCCGGACTTGCCATCTCCGAAGGGCTGCGTTCGCAGGTCAACGGCCTGAACGTTGCCGCCCGCAATGCCCAGGACGGCATCTCCGTCATCCAGACCGCTGAAGGCGCGCTGACCGAGGTCCACTCGATCCTGCAGCGTGTGCGCGATCTGGCAGTACAGGCCGGCAACGACTCGAACAATGCGGAATCCCGCAAGGCCATCACCACCGAAGTCACCGCCCTGGTCGACGAATTGGGACGCATCGGCGACACGACCAACTTCAACGGCATCAACCTGCTTGATGCCACTGCCGGCTCAACCGGCAACGGCGTCATGTCCTTCCAGATCGGCGCCGGCACCGGCGGCGACAGCCAGATTACGCTGGATCTGAGCCAGGGCGGCATCGACATCAAGACCCTGGCCACCGATTTGAAGGCCGCGATCGTGACCACCGACGGGTTCGCGTCGGCCTCGGTTGCGGCAGCGACCATCGGCACCGTCGACACCGCCATCACCAGCGTGTCCAGTGGCCGCGCGGCCTTGGGCGCAGTGCAGAACCGCTTCGAATCGGCGATCAACTCGCTGAACGTGTCGCGCGAAAACCTGCAGGCGGCCGAGTCCCGCATCCGCGACGTGGACATGGCCGGCGAGATGGTGAACTTCACCCGCTCGAACATCCTGTCCCAGGCTGGTACCGCCATGCTTGCTCAGGCCAACCAGTCCAACCAGGGCGTCCTGAAGCTGCTGGGCTAACCACCCGCTGGCTAGCCGCTGCCGGCCACGCGCGTCGGCGCGCCGGAATCCGGCAGCCTGGCGCCCCGCGCCCGGAAAGAGGCCGAAAGGCCCTTTCCGGGCACGCGGGCACGTACATCATCTTTCACAGTCCGGGAGGCAGTATCCGTGGGAATTTCTCTTGATGGCCTGGCCAGTGGATTGGACACCGCCGCCCTCATCAAGTCGCTGATGCAGGTCGAAGCGATTCCCCAGACCATGCTGAAAAATCGGGTCACCGCAACGCAGACCATGGTCTCGGCGCTCCAGTCGCTGAATACCCGCGTCGCGGACGTAGCCAAACTTTCGGCCACCCTGGCCAAACCCGAGGCGCTGCAGAAATTCACCTCGGTATCCAGCTCAAACTCGGTCACCGTGAAGACCTCCGACGGGGCCGCGACTGGATCTCTGGAATTGACCGTCGACCAGCTCGCCCAGCAGCAGGTTACCGTCACCGGACCGCTCACCGAATGGGACAGCTCCTCCTTCACGCTGACCTCGGCCGGCAAGGACTACAGCATCACCGCCGCCTCCGCGTCCCTGGACGACGTGATCACCGCGGTCAACGCTTCCGAGGCGGGAGTCAAGGCCGTCAAATTCGCGGTCGGCGACGGAACGTACCGCGTGCAGTTCACCGCGGACGCCAGCGGAGCGGCGAATTCCTTCTCAGTGGCCGGCACGGCCGTTCCCCTCACCCAGATCCGTGCCGCGCAGGATGCCACGGTCACGCTCTGGGCCGGCAGCGCCGCGGAGCAGACAGTCAGCTCCGCGTCGAATACCTTCGCCGGGCTCATGCCGGGTATCGACGTGAGCGTTTCCAAGACGTCGAGCGAACCGGTCACCCTCACCGTGCAGCGCGACATGGCAGCGGCCGCCAAGGAAGCCTCCTCCCTGGTGGAATCGCTGAACGGACTGCTGAACTTCATCTCCGCCAACTCCTCGGTCACCATCGGCACCGGTGGCGCCACCAGCGGCATGATCTTCACCGGCGACAGCATGGTCCGAAGCATCACGCAGCGCCTCACGGATGCGGCGATCAGGCCGGTGGACGGGCGTTCGCCATCGGAAATCGGCATTTCGATCACCCGAGAGGGAAAACTCGATTTCGACGAAGAGAAATTCACCAAGGCGCTGAACGCCGACCCAGCGCGGGTGCAGTCGGCCTTCGCCACCCTGGCCAAGCGCGTGGAAACTGTCAGCAGCGAACTGTCCGACAAGTATTCCGGGGACATCAGCTCGCGCATCAAGGGGCAGGAAACGACGATCACCCGGCTCAATGACCAGATCTTGAATTGGGACCGCCGGCTGGAAAGCCGGGAAGCGAGCCTGAAGCGCATCTATTCAGCCCTGGAAGTGCAGCTGAGCAACATGAACGCCCAGCAGTCCTACCTCGCTTCGCAACTTGCCTCGCTGCCGAGCACCAAGGAGAAATAATGCTCAATCCTGCCCAGAAGATCGCGCAACTAAACCGGGAGGCGATCCTTTCCGCCAGCCCGGCCAAGCTGCTGACCATGCTCTACGACCGGCTGATGGTCGACCTGCATCGGGCCAAGAGCGCCCAGGACTCGGCAAACTGGGGCGCAGCGGCAGAGAACCTGCTGCACGCCCAGGCGATCATTGCCGAGCTGTCCTCCAGCCTCGACGACTCGGCGTGGTCCGGCGGCGCGGGGCTGCGATCCCTCTACGTTTTCGTCACCCAGCTGCTCATCGATGCGAACATCCAGCGCAACATCCAGCTCACCGCCCAGGCCATCGAGTTGCTCAAGCCGCTGCAGGAAGCATGGCACGAGGCCGCGGCTTCCCCGGGCGGCCCTGCAGTGCAGCACGCGGGGGTCAACGTTGGCTGAAGTACTTGCATCGCAGTGCAGCACCTGGGACCAGCTGCTCGACGAACTTGAGGCCCGCTGCGCCCGTCTGGCCGCCGCGCTGCACGTGGACGCACAGCTCGTCGACCTGGACATCGCCGCCTGGAAGGCCCCTGAATCCGGAATGCCGCTTCCAGCCCGGCTTCGCCAGCGCGCCGCCGAGGTCCTGGGGCAGCTGGGCGAGCTGATCGATGCCTACGCCCGACGCAGAAACGACATCGCCGCCCAGCTCAGGGCCGTTGACAGCGTGCCCCGTCCGCCAGCGGACGCCGCCGTGTACCTTGACGCGGTTGGCTAGGGAATTCGGCTAACCGGGACCGCAAAGCAACCGATAGTTGCTTCTGTCATGGGGGAGCATGGATCGCTCGCAAGCCCCGTTGCCCATGGATGGGCCCAGCTGAAGACTCTGGAGCGACACGTCTTGTTTGAATCTGTGACCTCTGCAGCGATGGAGAGCGCCCTGAACGCGCTCTCCCTGCGCCAGCGCGCCATCGCGAATAACATCGCGAACGTGAACACCCCGGGGTACCAAGCCCGTCGGGTGGACTTCGAGTCCGCGCTGGCCGCATCGATTTCGCAAGGCAGCGGCGAGGCCGTCGCCAGCACCAACCGGTCCCTGGAACCCACGCGGCTGGACGGCTCGAATGTCAACCTTGACACCGAGACGCTGTCCAACGTGGACACCATGCTGCGCTACCAGTTCGCGACCCAGGCCGCTTCGGGCACCTTCAGCTCCATCCGCACCGCATTGAAGGGCAGCTGATGTTCGACGCCATCGGAATCGCCGGAACCGGCCTGACCGTCCACCGCAAGTGGCTGGACGCGGTGTCGGACAACCTGGCCAACGCCAACACCGCGCGCAGCACCGACGACGAGGCTTTTCGCGCCCAGTACGTCCTGGCGCGGGCGGGGGACGACGCCAACGGGGTGTACGTCGCTGGCATCGAACGCGGCGACGCCGAGGGCCGGATCGTGCACGAGCCCGACCACCCGTTGGCCGATGCCGATGGCAACGTGCGTTATCCCGATATCGACCTGTCGGAACAGATGGGCTCCCTGATCCTTGCCCAGCGCGGCTACCAGGTCAACGCCGCCGTGGTCGACCGCGCCCGTGAAAGCTATCAAGCCGCCCTGCAGATTGGACGTGGCCAGTAATGAACTTCGAGATCACCCCCGTGTCGGCCACCACCCCGACAACCCCTGCCGGCTACCGCCAGGCGGAACCCCGCAGCAGCGACGGCTCGGCCTTTGCCGCCACGCTGGGCAGCGCGCTGGCCGAGGTGCAGCAGCTGCAGTCGACCTCCAACGACCTGTCGCTCAAGGCAGTCACCGGCGAACTGGCCGACATCCATACCGCGACCCTGGCCTCCGCGCGCGCCTCGCTGGCCCTTGAAACGGCAGCGACCTTCCGCAACCGCGGCGTGGAAGCCTTCAACGAGATCATGAGGATGCAAGCCTAGTGGCAACCATGCCCAAAGCCCTGGTGAAGCTCGGAGAAAGCATCCGCGGTTTCACCCTTGCCCAGCGCACCATCGCCGTCATCGGCCTGGCCATCGTGGTGCTGGGAACCGTCGCGCTGGTGAGTTTCGCCAGCCAGCCGAAGATGACGCCGCTGTTCACCGGGCTCTCCGCCGAGGACGCCTCGGGCATCGTCGAGCAGCTGCAGGCCGACGCGGTGCCCTATGAAATCACCGGCGCCGGCGGAACCATCCTGGTCCCGCAGGAGAACGTGTACGAAGCGCGGCTGAAGGCCGCCACCGCCGGCCTGCCCACCGCGGGCGCCGGCGGCTATTCGCTGCTCGACCAGATGGGTGTCACGGCCTCCGAGTTCCAGCAGGACGTGACCTACAAGCGGGCGCTGGAGGGCGAACTGGCCTCCACCATCATGGCCCTGGACTCGGTCAGCATGGCGTCGGTCAAGCTCGCCATCCCGGAGCAGACGGTGTTCGTGGACTCCGCGACCACCCCGACCGCGTCGATCTTCGTCCAGCCCAAGCCGAACACCACGCTCACCGCCGACCAGGTGCAGGCCATCGTGCACCTCACCTCCGCCGCGGTGGACGGACTGAAGCCTGCCGACATCTCCGTCGTCGACTCGAACGGCACCCTGCTCTCGGCCGCCGGCGTTGGCGTGGAGGGATCTGCCGGCAAGCAGGCCTCGGAGTACGAGCAGCGTGTGGGCTCCATGATCCAGACGATGCTCGACCGCGTGGTCGGCCCCGGCAACGCGACCGTGGCGGTGGCCGCCGACGTGTCGCTGGAATCCGCGGAGCGGACCGAGGAAAGCTTCAGCGCACCCAAGGACAACCCGGTATTGGCTGAAAAAAGCAAGAAGGAAGACTACCAGGGCAGCGGCAACGGCAGCGGCGAAGCGGGTGTCCTGGGTCCGGACAACATCGCGGTGCCCAGCGATGAGGCCAAGGACGGGACGTTCACCTCCTCCGAAACCGACCGGACCAACGCGGTCAACAAGGTCACCGAGAACCGGCTGGTGCCTTCCGGGAACCTGAACCGGCAGAGCGTTTCGGTTGCGCTGGACGCGCAGGCCGCCTCCGGCCTGGACGTGCAGGAGCTGACCGCCATGATCAGCGCCGCCGCCGGAATCGACACCGGGCGCAAGGACACCATCAACGTCTCGGTGCTGCCGTTCAGCACCGAATCGGCGACCGCGGCGCAAAACGCGCTGACCGAGGCCTCCGACGCCGCGAAAGCCGCACGGGACGCGGAGCTGCTGCGCACCCTGGTCATCGCCGGATCGATCGTGCTGGTGCTGGTCCTGCTGGCCGTCTACCTGCTGCTGCGCCGCCGCAACCGGCGCAGCAGCGAGCTGGTGGATTTGGGCGAGCTGCAGGACCTGCGCAGCCTGCGCGAGCCCAGCGCGGCGGTGTCCGTCGTGGCCGACACCCCGACCACCACCATCAGCCAGATCCCCGCCACCGTCAGCACGCCGCACGTTCAGCAGCTGGACGCCCAGACCAAACGCGAAGAACTGAGCGCGCTGGCCGCGCAGAACCCCGCCAAGATGGCCCAGCACCTGCGCAGCCTGATGGATTCAAAGGGTGATGCATGAGCCAGGAAACAGATAGCACGCCCCGTGAACTGAGCGGAATCCAGAAGGTCGCAGTGGTGCTGATGCAGCTGGACCAAGAGCAGGCCGCCGAGGTGATGCGCCAGTTCAACGAATTCGAATCCGAGGAGATCGCCGCCGAGCTGCTGCGCCTGCGGCGGGTGGACGACGAGGTCATCCAGGCCACCTTGGGGGAAGTCCACGAGCTGGCCACCGCGAGCCTGGTCGGCGGCCGTGACGCGGCCTCCGGCCTGCTGGAAGCGTCGTTCGGCAACGAGAAGGCGACCATCGTCATGAACCGGCTGTCCTCCTCGACGGCCGGCAGCGGCTTCGAGTTTCTCGAAGGCACCGATGCGGCCCACCTGATCTCGCTGCTGGACGGCGAGCTGCCGCAGACCGCGGCCCTGGTGCTGGGCTACCTTCGCCCCGAGGTCGCCTCGCAGGTGCTCGCCGGGCTGCCCTCGCAATTGCGCACCCAGATCGCCGCGGCGCTGGCGACCATGGGCACCGCGGTGCCCGAAGCTGTCCGGGTGGTCTCCGAGGAGCTCAAGCGGCGCACCGGCAGCCTGGTCGCCCGCCACGAACCGGTGGAACAGGTGGGCGGCATCCAGCCGCTCGTGGACATCATCAACCGTTCGGATATCGCCGTGGAAAAGGAGATCCTCGCCTCGCTGGGCCAATTCGACGCCGCGCTGGCCGAAGAGGTCACCTCGCGGCTGCTTTCCTTCGCCGACCTGCTGCGTTTCGAGCGCCGCGACATCCAAAGGGTGCTGCGCGGAGTCAACGCCACGACGCTGGCGTTCGCGCTCAAGGGCGCGGCCGACGAGCTGGAAGCGGTCATCCGCGAGAACATCTCCGAACGCACCGCCGAGCTGTTGGACTCGGAAATCGCGGTCATGGACCGGGTGCGGGTCTCCGAAGTCGAGGCGGCACGGGCCGATATCGTGCAGCAGATCCGCGCGTTGGAAGCCAGCGGCGAAATCACCGTCCGACGCGGCGACGGAGACGACTTTGTCTCCTGAACAGAATTTCCGTCCCGTGGCCTTCCGCTCCCTGGACTCCGCGCCGCAGGAACAGGTCCTGGCGCACGCGCGTTCCACCGGCTACGCCGAGGGCTACGCGACGGGGATCCGGGCCGCGGAACAGGCGGCCCGGGCCCAGCGCGAAGCCGTTGAGCTGCAGGCAGCCCAGGCCCAGGCCCGGCAGGCCGAGGAACAGGCCCAGGCCTTGGCCGCCCTGCGCGCCGCCGGCCGGGCCGTCGCCGCGCTGGCAGTTCCGCCGGTGCAGGAATCCGCCGCTGCGCTGACCGCGGCGGCCGTGGAACTGGCCGAAGCGATCATCGGGCAGGTGCTGTGCGATGAGCAGTTCGCCGCCCGCGCGGCGATGGAACGCGCAGCGAAGCTCTCAGGCACCGAGCCGGTGTGCGCGGTGCGGCTGAACCCGCAGGACCTGCAGCTGCTGGGACGGAAGACACTTCCCGGCAGCGGGATCGAGCTGCGCGCGGATGCGGCGCTGTCCGCCGGGGACGCCGTGGCGGAGCTGGAGCACGGATTCCTGGACGCGAGGATTTCCACCGCGCTGCGCCGGGCCAAGGACGCGCTGTGCGGCGGTGCGCCATGAGCGCACCGGCGCACCACAACCTGCTGCAGCCGCACTGGGCGCAGGCGCTGTCCGCCGCGGCACCCGAACGCGTTGGGGTGGTGAGCGAACTGATCGGGCTGGGCCTGGGCGTGCAGGGACTGGACGCCCCGGTCGGGTCGGTGCTCAGCGTCGGCTCGGAGGAAGTTGCGGTCGACGTTGTTGCGGCCACCGGCCGCGGGCTGCACTGCATGCCGCTGGCCTCGCTGCAGCGGATCCGGCTGGGGGACCCGGTGCGCCGCGGACGCCACGGGCACTTGGTGCCCGCCGGGCCGGGGCTGCTGGGCCGCGTGCTCAACGGCTTGGGCCAGCCGATCGACGGACTTGGCGCACTGGGCGAGCACGAGCTGGTCCCGATCGAGAACGACAGCCCGCCGGCCATGGAACGCCACCGCATCACCCGGCCGCTGCCGCTGGGGGTCAGGGTGCTGGACACCCTGTGCACGGTGGGCGCCGGGCAGCGCCTTGGGCTTTTCGCCGGATCCGGCGTCGGCAAGTCCTCGCTGCTGTCCATGATCGCCCGGGGGACTACGGCGCAGCTGAACGTCATCGCGCTGATCGGTGAACGCGGACGCGAAGTGCGCGAATTCCTCGAAGACGACCTGGGCCCCGAAGGCCTGGCCCGGTCGGTGGTGGTGGTCTCCACCGCGGACGAACCCGCCCAGATGCGGTTGCGCGCGGCGCTGGCCGCAACACGCATCGCCGAGCATTTCCGCGCCTGCGGCATGCAGGTGCTGCTCATGATGGACTCGCTGACCCGCGTGGCCATGGCGCAGCGCGAGATCGGGCTGTCGGCCGGCGAGCCCCCGGCGACCCGCGGCTACCCGCCCTCGACCTTCTCGCTGCTCGCCCGGCTGCTTGAACGGGCGGGCACCGCGCAGCAGGGAGCGATCACCGGAATCTATACGGTCCTGGTGGACGGCGACGACCACAACGAACCGGTGGCCGACGCGGCGCGCTCGCTGCTGGACGGGCATGTGGTGCTGGACCGCGCCTTGGCGGTGCAGGGGCATTTCCCGTCCATCGACGCGCTGGCCTCGGTCTCCCGGCTGGCCTCGAAAATCAACGATCCCTCCCGCAAGGCCGCCTCGGGGCGGCTGCGCCAGGTGATGGCGGCCGGGCGCAGCGTACAGGACCTGATCGACGTGGGGGCGTACCAGAGCGGCTCGAACCCGCTGGCCGATGCCGCGGTGGAGCATCGGCTGGCCATCGACGCCTTCCTGCAGCAGCCGCTGGATGAAGGCTGCCCGGTCGACGAATCATGGGCGCAGCTGACAGCGCTGCTTGCCCGGTTGGGAGTTGAATGATGAGCCGGAAATTCTCGTTGGCATCCCTGCTGCGGTTGCGGCAGATCGGCGAACGCCAGGCGGCGCGCGCCGTGGCCGAGGCCAACCAGGCGGTGCGCGCCCACACGCTGCAGCGCGAACAGACCCTGCAGGAACTGCACGACAGCGCCAACGATCCGGTGGACAGCGCAACGCTGCTGGCCATTGCCGCCGCCCGGTCTGCCGGGCGATCGGCGCTGGCGGACCTCCAGGCGCTGGAAGCCCAGCTGGACGAGGACCGCGAGCTGGCGGCCGAGGCCTACCGCGCACAGCGCCGCGGGGTGAAAGCGCTGGAAAAACTCGAAGCCCGCCATCACCAGGCGGTGCAGCACGCAGATCTTGCCCGGGAGCAGCACCTCCTTGACGATCTGGCAGGAACCGCTCGGGGAAGGACTCGACAGTGAGCTACGCTGACGTCGCCGCGCGTATCGGGGCCATCGAATCCAACTTGGCCCGGGTGACCGGCTTTCCGAAGCCCGCCGCGCCTGAAACCAGGTCTGCCGCCACTGCGGGCAACGTTCTGGGCGGATCCCTGCAGGGGACGGCGAATGCCGCAGCGAACAGCACCAATGCGGGCATCACGTTCGATTCCCCCGCCGGAACTGAGTTCCAGCAGGTGCTCCAGAACGCCCTGGATGCCTCGGCGAACGGCGCCGCGCCCGCAGCTGCCGGCGCCGGACCTGCCAGGGAAGCCGAGCGGGGACAGCGCGAGGCAGTTGGCAAGACTGCAGCTACCACGCGTGCGCAGGGCGCCTCCGAACCTGCGGCCGCAGGGGGCATCGACGGCGCCAGGGTGGTCGCCGCGTCGAAAAAGTACTTGGGAGTGCCCTATGTCTGGGGAGGCAACAACCCGAAGGTGGGCCTTGACTGCTCCTCCTTTGTCCAGCACACCTTCCGCGATCTGGGGATTCAGCTCCCGCGCGTCGCCAGGCAGCAAGCCAAGGAAGGCACCGAGGTGCCGTCGTTGGCCCAGGCCAGGCCCGGCGACCTGATTGTCACCCGCGGTGGCGGGCATATCGGCATCTACCTGGGTGGGAACAAGATGATCCATGCCCCGCGGCCGGGCGAGAGCGTGAGCATCCGCGAACTGTTCGAAACCGACAAGGACATCATGACCATCCGCCGCATCGTGCCATCGGAGGCAGCCGCGAACTCCGGTCCAGCTGACGCGCGGGCCGCGCAGCGGGCACTGTTCGACAGCGCGCGGGCGGTTTCACGATGACCAGGATCCCCTCCACCTTGCCGCTCCAATTGGCGGACTCTCCGGCACCTGTCGCGCAGATGCCGCCGGGCCAGGCTTCGGGAGCGCAGCGTTTCGCCGGGCTGCTGGCCCGGGCCGGGGATGAGCCGGCGGCCGCACTGGATCCTCGGACCCTGCCCGTGCCGGAGCCGGATCATCGCGCACTACCTGCAGAAGCCGCAGTCCCGCCCGCCGCGCCGGAATCATCAATGCCGCCGGTTCTCGCGCAGAACCTGTTGCTGACCATCGAGCTGCCTCCCGAAACCAGCGGGGGAGCCGGGCCTGGGTCCTTGCCGGTGCTCGACCGTGCGTCCGGAGGGACCGAATCATCCGGGACAGTCGAGCAGCAGGGCAAGGTCCCTGCCCGCATCCAGCCGTTGGACGGTCCCGCCGCAGGCATCACGCTGCCGGTGGAGCCTTCGGCCGATCCTGCTTCCACGGGGAGCATCGCCCCGACCGAGAAGCCGGCCGGCGCGGCAATACCGAGCGCCGCTCCGGGGTCCGCCGTGGCTGCGCTCACCGCCCCCGCCTCCGCCGGCGCGCAAGCGGCAGGGCGGATGCCTGCCGGCACCTTGATTCCGGGTGCTGTCGGGACGATTCCTGTGCAGAACCCCGCGACCGCGACCGCAACCGCGCTGCCGCAGAACGCTGTTGGCGGCGGGAGAGAAGCAGATGCCGCCCCGCTCGAGGTTTCCGAGGGCCAAGTTCCCCGCGCGCTCCCGCACCAGCATGCACCCCAACTGCCCGAGGTTGCCGTGGCCGGTGAGCCGAAACCAACAGGTGCGGTCGCCGCAGGAGCAGGGGAGCGGCTTGCGCAGGCCCCGCCCGAATCGCCGCTTCCCGCGGTGGCGCTGGCGAGCGCTGGCAACCTGCAGGGAACCGCTCCGCCGCAGCGGGCTGACGGCCTGCCACCGCTGGAAGAGGTCCCGACCGCACGCCCGGCATCCGTGCACCCGCCCTTGCTGAAGCAGCTCACCGCGCCGCTCGTGACCGTCCTCAGTGCCGTCCCTGGCCAGCGAACCATGAATATCCATGTGGCACCGGAAACGTTGGGACCGATCACCGTCAGCGCTCAGCTGGGTCCCTCCGGACTTCGGGTCGACTTGTCGGCACCGACCGATGCGGGAACCCACGCCTTGCGTGCCTTGCTGCCGGAACTGCGCCGTGAGATGGCAGCGCTCGGGCAGGGCAGCGTGCAGGTGCTCTCGCCAGAGAATGCCGCGTCCACGGGGAACACCGGTTCCGGTGCGGGCCAGGGATTCGCCGGCTCCGGCCAGGGGCACTTCCAGCAGCGTCACCCCGACAACGCTCCCGCCCGGCAGCATCCGAGCCCTGGAATCCCACTGGCCGAGGGCGCGGATACCGCCCCTGCAACGGAGAATCCAGCCCTGCCTGGCACACCCGCTCCACCCGCTCGCCCCGTCGCCAGGCTCGACCTGCTGGCCTAACCGAAAGACCTCCGACGATGACTATCAGCCCCCTCGACGCATCAGGCGGCACGGCAGCCGCCGCCGCCAGGCAGCGTGTTCCCAAACAGACCATGGACTCGGAAGTGTTCCTGCACCTGCTGGTCACCCAGTTGGCGAACCAGGATCCCAGTGCGCCCATGGACACCAATCAAATGATTTCCCAGACCGTGCAGCTGGCGACCATGGAACGGCTCAACACGCTGACTGCCGCGCAGCAGACCTCGCTGGAAGTCCAGCAGCGCACCGCGGCCTCGTCCTTCATGGGACAGCACGTGACCTCGGCTGACCAGCCGCCGGTGGAAGGAATCGTCACCGCGGTCACCTTCACTGCCAACGGACCGGTGCTCAGCGTGGGGGAGAAGCAGATTGCGTTGACCACCGTGATTGCGGTCCGGGACCCGCAGAAGACCGAAGCCCCCGCTGCGGCGCAGCACAACGATCTTCCCGAAAACACCAGGTCTCCTGAGGAAACTGCCCCCGCGAACCCCAACGCGGCGGCCTCCTTGCCAAACTCGTTGCCCAACGTATTGCCCAGCTAGGCCGCCGCCGAGCTGCCCCATTAAACAATTAAATTCCACTCACAGAAAGCCCCCCTCATGCTGCGTTCACTTTATTCGGGAATCTCCGGCCTTCGCGCCCACCAGACCATGCTGGATGCCACCGGCAACAACATCTCGAACGTCAACACCACCGGGTTCAAGTCGTCCTCGGTGCAATTCCAGGACACCCTCTCGCAGCTCACCCAGGGCGCCACGGGCCCGGCCGCCAACCAGGGCGGATCCAACCCGGCCCAAGTGGGTCTGGGCGTGCAGGTCGCCGGCATCTCCACCAATTTCGCCCAGGGGTCCAGCCAGAACACCGGCCGATCCACGGACATGATGATCTCCGGCGACGGATTCTTCATTACGCGCTCGGGCGGCACGACCTCGCTGACCCGCGCCGGCGCCTTCGACTTCGACGCCAACGGGCGGCTGGTCAGCCCGGACGGCGGACTGGTCCAAGGCTGGATGGCCGGGGCCAACGGGCAGCTGGCGACCGGTGGGGAACTGAGCGACATCACCCTGCCGAACAACCTCATCGCTCCGGGCACCGCGACCGGCAAGGCCAGCGTCGGCGGCAACCTGCCCAAGGACACCGCAGTGGGCGAAAGCCTGGTCCGCGATGCCCAGATCTTCGCCGCCGACGGATCCGAGCACACCCTGACCCTCACCTTCACGCGGACCGCCACCGGCTGGAGCGTGGCAGGCAAAAACGGCGCCAGTGGAGCGACCGCCACCCAGAACCTGACCGAAGACGCCTCCGGGAACCTGTCCGACGCTGTGCTCAGGGTGGGCGCGGTGGCGGTGGACCTGGGCAGCCTGACCAGCTTCGCGGAACTGAACACCGCGAGCATCTCAGGGGTCGACGGCAACAAGGCCGGCACCCTGGAAGGATTCACCCTGGGGGCAGACGGCACCCTCACCGGCAGCTTCTCCAACGGCGCGCAGCAGGTGGTTGCGCAGATCGCCATCGGCAACGTCACCAATCCTGCCGGGCTGGAAAAGGCCGGCGGGTCCTCCTACACACTGACGGGCAACTCCGGCACCCTGCAGTTGGGAACCGCCGGCAGCCCGGGTTTCGGAAAGTTGGCCGGCGGCATGCTGGAGATGTCGAACGTGGATCTGTCCCAGGAATTCACGAACCTGATTGTCGCCCAGCGCGGGTTCCAGGCCAACGCCCGGATCATCACGACCAGCGACGAGCTGCTGCAGGAGCTGTCGAACCTCAAGCGCTAAGCGCTCCGGCTAACGTCCGGCGCCCGGGCGCCGACAGTTGACAGTGGACTAATGAGGTGAGGGCACCATGATCGTGTTAACCAGGTTGAACTCCACCCGGCTGGCCGTGAACGCGGACCTGATCGAACGGATCGCGCAGTCGCCGGACACCGTGGTGGTGATGGCCAACGGCGCCCAGTACGTGGTGCGCGAAACCCTGGACGAGATCATTGCCCTGACCGTCGACTACCGGGCCCGGGTGCTCACCGCGGCCCGCACCGCAGCCGCTCAGGCTGCCGGTGCGGCGCCGGCTCCCGGAGCGCCTTAATAAGGGGAGATATCCATGGATCCGGCAACAATTATCGGCTTGCTGCTCGCCTTTGGCGCGATGTTCACCATGCTGTTCATGGAGGGCGCCAGCCTGTCCTCCATCCTGTTGCCCGCACCGATGATCATCGTGTTCTTCGGGACGATCGCGGTGGGCATCGCCAGCGGTACCATCAAGGACATGCTCGCGGCGTTCAAGGCGCTGCCGCAGGCGTTCCGAGGCAAAATCGGCAACCCCCGGGATCTGGTCGAGCAGCTGGTCCACTTCGCCGAGGTGGCGCGGCGCGACGGGCTGCTGGCCCTGGAAGCCGAGGTGGCCAAGGCCAAGGACCCGCTGGTGGCCCGCGCCCTGCAGGCGATGGCCGACGGGGTCGACGCCGACGACCTGCGCGACATGCTCGAAGACGACATCGACACTCAGGAGCGCGAGAAATCCGTGGCCAGCAAGTGGTTCGCCACTCTGGGCGGGTACGCGCCCACGGTGGGGATCATCGGCACCGTGGTGTCCCTGACCCACGTGCTGGAAAATCTGTCCAAACCCGACGAGCTGGGGCACATGATCGCCGCCGCTTTCGTTGCGACCCTCTGGGGACTGGTCTCGGCGAACTTCATCTGGCTTCCCATCGGGGCGAGGCTGGGACGGCTGGCCGAACTTGAATCCGAGCAGCTGAACCTCGCCGTCGAGGGGCTCATGGCCATCCAGTCCGGCACCCCGGCACTCGTGCTGCGTGAAAAACTCGAAGGCATGCTCCCGGCCGACTCGGCCAAGGCTTCGGGATCCAAGGACTCCATCAGGTTGGCTGAGCAGGACTTCGAGGAAGCCGCATGAGCCGTCCCGGATCATCCCGTGCCGCGGGGCGTTCGCGCCGCCGCAGGCGATCGGCGCAGCAGGGCCATTCCGAGAACTCCGAGCGCTGGATGGCCTCCTACATGGACATGGTGACCGTGCTGATGTGCCTTTTCATCGTGCTGTATGCGATGTCCACGGTGGACCAGGACAAATTCGCGGCCTTACGCAATTCGCTGGCCACCGGCTTCGGCGTCCAGGAAACCCAGTTCGCCGATACCGCCGAAGGCATCGTGGTCCCGGCCGATATGGCCGGCGCCCAGGGGCTGCTCAGCACCGGCACCGGTGAGGAACTGACCAGCGAGCAGCTGGAAGCCATGGCCAGCGCGGAAACCCGGAAGCTGCTCAAGCTCAAGGAGCAGATCCAGGACGCCCTGGTCGAGCAGGGCTACCCCGATGCCGCGGTCTACCGCATCGACCAGCGCGGCTTGACGGTGCGGCTGGTCAGCGCCGAAACCTTTTTCGTCCCCAACAGCGCCGAGCTGACTCGCCAAGCGGGCCGGATCATCGACGCCATCGGACCGGTGCTGAAGCAGGCGAACCTGAACATCGCCGTGGAGGGCTTCGCTGACGTGCGCCAGCCGGTCCATCCGTATCCGACCAATTGGGAGCTTTCGGCGAGCCGGGCCACCGGCGTCCTGCGGGTCCTGGTGGAGGACGGCGGCATCAAGCCGGGCAGGATCTCCTCGGTGGGCTACGGCGACGCTCGGCCGCTGAAGGACCGGGGGGACTTGTCGCTGAACCGCCGGGTGGACATCGTGGTGCTGTCCAACAAGAGCGAGGCGGTTCGCGAGAAACTCCCGGAACTCGATGGATAGCACCCCTGGGCGATGACAAAACTATGTCGGGGGCTGGCTGTCAATTGCCTGCCGAAACCGGCTAACGATCGGCGTCCGGCTGCCGAGAGTAGCCACCGTGACATCTTTGCCTTTGGGAGGCCCGGGCTACGGCGTGCCGCGGGATACCACGTCCGCGCATGCGCTGGCCGAAGTGTACGACTTCCGCCGCCCCACGACCCTTGCCCGTGAACACGCGCGTGTGCTCGAACTTGCCTTCGAGACCTTTGCGCGTCAGTGGGGTACCCAGCTGACCGCCAAGATCCGGGTGATGTCGCAGGTCAGTTTCGAATCGGTGCAGATGCAGACCTATGACGACTACGTCGCTGGATTGCCGCCACTGACCACCATGGTGCTCTGCGCCGCCGAAAGCACCGAGGCTCGCAGCGTGCTGCAGTTCCCCGCCAGCGAGGCGCTGAGCTGGGTCTGCCACATGCTCGGCAGCCATGCCCCCGGCGAACTGCCGGACCGGGCGTTCACCCGCATCGAAGCGACGCTGATCCGCTCGTTGATGGGCGAGGCGCTGGAGGACCTGCACTATTCGCTGGGAACGCTGCTCTCCGAACGGCTTGTCGTTGCCTCCATCGCCCACCAGTCGCAGTTCGCCCAAGCCGCCGCGAAGTCGCAGGTGATGATCGTCGCCCGGCTGGGGATCAGGGTGGGCGAGCGCAGCGCCGGCGCCTCGGTGGCGCTGCCGGCCGAGCTGCTGCTTGAACAGCTCGGCGAGGCCAACCCGCGGTCCGACGCGGAGAACTCCGAAGAGCTGCTGGCCCAGTCCCTGGGGACGGTCCCGCTGCAGGTGCAGCTGTCCACCGTCCCTAACCTGGTGAAGCCCCAAGCGATCCTGGAGCTTGCGGTGGGAGACGTGCTGCCCCTGGGCCACCGCGTGCACCAGCCCTTTGACTTGCTCGCCGGCGGGCACCGCGTCGGTACCGCCGCCGCGGGATCGCGCGACGGCCGCGCAGCCGCCGTCATCGTCACGAATCAGGAAAGTTAACCATGCCAGCCTTCAACGAGACCTCCGCGGTCCTCCACTCCACCGCGCTGTACACCTCGGCCGCCCAAGCGCTGGCCGCGATGCTGCCCACCGCCACCTCGCTGAGCGCGGTGCTGCACACCGGGCCGCGGCAGGACTGGGTCGCCTCGGCCGCCGGGGCGGTGCTCTGCGCGACCTTTGTCGGGGAGCAGTCAGCCGACGTGGTGCTGCACGTGGCCGAGCGCGAGCTTGGAGGGATCTCCGAACGCCGCACCGCCCGCGTGGGCACCGAGGATCTGCTGCGCCCGGCGCTGGAAGCTGCAACCGGCGTGCTGGGCATCGGGGTGCTGAGCCTGGAATCCGGCGAGGATGCCCAGGGCACGGTCACCGCGGCTGACACGGTGGGCTTCATGCTGCGCACCCAGTCCGGGGAGGACGCCGGTTTCTTCGCCCTGCGCCTTCGCGAAACCGCACCGGTCTCCGGCCCGGCCCCCTCCGTCGAGGAGCCGGAGGACATGGCCAGCCGGCTGGGCCGCATCTCGAATGTGGAGATGGCGCTGACCGTCCAGATTGGACGCACCCGATTGTCGGTGCGCGATGTGCTGAACCTGGAACCGGGCGCCGTCATCGAGCTTGACCGTTCCGCCGGGGCCCCGGCGGACGTGCTGCTCAATGGACGGCTGATCGCCCAGGGCGAGGTGGTAGTCATGGACCAGGACTACGGCGTACGCATTACCAAGATCCTTGACATGGATTCGGCGGGCGCCTGAGCGTGGACGGCATTCTCCTGTTCCTGAGGGTAGTGCTCTCGCTCGCCGCGGTCTTCGGCCTGCTGCTCTACCTGCGAAGGAAATTCTCCACCCGCCTCGGCACCCCGGGCAGCTCGCTGTTGTCAGTGGTGCAGCGGCAGCCGCTGGGCCCGAAATCCTCGGCGGTGCTGATCGACGTCGAGGGCCGGCGTTATCTGCTGGGCGTCAGCGAAGCCGCGGTCAACGTCATCGACAGTTATGACGCCCCCGCGGCAGCGCAGGTCGCCGAGTCGGCCACGCAGCCCGGGCAGCCTGCCGCCGGCCCGGTGCTGGTTGACGATCTGCCGGACGGCGAACAGGACCGCGACACCCCGCCGGCGGCGCCCACCCGCAAGAGCCTGCGCGCAGTGAAGGCGTTCGAAGCCGAGCTGCGCCGCAGTTCCCAGGCCTCCACGCGCCCGGGCATGCTCTCCGGCTCCATCCTGGACGTCCAGACCTGGCGCGACGCCCAGCATGCGCTGCGCCGAGGGCCGCGCCGGTGAGGCGCCCCCGGGCGAACCGGGGTGCTGCCGGGTCCGGGAACCAGCAGCGGCTGCTGGTTGCCGCCGTACTGGCCGCCGCCTACCTGGCCTGGTTGCTGCTGGCCGCCCCGGCGGCCTTGGCGACCCCCGCCACCCCGGAGCCTGCCGTGCCCGGCGGCGGCATCTCGGTGGACATTAACGGCCCGAACGGCACCCCGAATTCCGCGATCGTCACGCTGATCGCCATCACGCTGCTGTCGGTGGCCCCGGCGTTGCTGCTCATGATGAGTTCATTCACCAAGATTTTTGTGGTGCTGGCGCTGACCCGCAACGCGCTGTCGCTGCCGAGCATCCCGCCCAACCAGGTGCTGGCCGGGCTGTCCCTGTTCTTGTCGTTGTTCATCATGGGGCCGGTCCTCGGTCAGATGAACGAGCTGGGAGTGCAGCCGTACCTGTCCGGGGAGCTGGATCTGAATGGAGCGCTGGACATCGGCATGGAGCCGCTGCGCGACTTCATGCTGGCCCATACCCGGGAAGCGGACATCGCGCTGATGACGCGCGCCGCCCAGCTGCCCAACCCCGCAAGCCCCGCCGATGTTGACTTGACCACCCTGATCCCGGCGTTCATGATTTCCGAGCTGCGCGCAGCATTCATCATCGGCTTCGTGATTTTTGTGCCATTTTTGGTCATCGATCTGGTTGTCGCCTCCGCGCTGATGTCCATGGGCATGATGATGCTTCCTCCGGTGATGATCTCGTTGCCGTTCAAGATCCTGCTGTTTGTGCTGGTCGACGGGTGGTCGCTGATCATCACCGCTTTGGTCGGTTCCTACCAGATTGCAGGCGGGTGAGCCATGGATTCCAATGCAGTGCTGGACATCGGGCTCTCCGGGCTGATGCTGGCGGCCAAGCTGGCCGCCCCGGTGCTGATCACCTCGCTGGTGGTCGGCTTCGCCATCTCGCTGTTCCAGTCGATGACCCAGATCCAGGAAGTCACGTTATCCTTCGTGCCCAAGGCGGTGGCAGTGGCGGTGGCCCTCGTGGTCTGCGGGCACTGGATGATCTCCGAGGCAGTGCTGTTCACCCACGAGCTGTTCGGCAAGCTGCCCCTGCTGCTGGATGGCAGCTAATGCATTTCACTTTGCAGCTGCACTTCCTTGAGGTGCTGATGCTCGCCGCCGTGCGCATCACCGCCTTCCTGATGCTCGCCCCGCCCTTTTCCCACAACTCGATCCCGCTGCGCATCAAGGGCATGCTCGGCGTGGCCCTGGCCCTGACGGTGACCCCGAAACTTGCCCCGGACTACGTGTCGCCGAACACCGCCGGGTACCTTGGCCTGCTGGTGCTGGAGCTGGCGGCCGGGGCCTGCATGGGATTCATGATCCTGCTGGTTTTCGCCGCGGTGCAGTCCGCGGGCAACCTGATCGACCTGTTCGGCGGCTTCTCCATGGCCCAGGGCTTCGACCCGCAGTCCATGGTCAACGGCGCCCAATTCGCCCGCTTTTTCCATTTCGCCGCGCTCGCGCTGCTGGTTGCCTCCGACGGCTACCAGTTGGTGTTGGCCGGGGTGTTCACCTCGTTCTCCGCGGTGCCGCTGGGCGCCGGGCTGGCCTTGTCCGGCGCAGCGCAGTCCCTGGCCGCCGCGGTGCCGCAGATGTTCGTGGCGGCCGTCCAGATCGCCGGTCCGCTGCTGGTGGTCCTGGTGCTCGCGGATTTCGGGCTGGGGCTGCTGACCCGCGCCGCACCGGCGCTTAACGCGTTCGCCATGGGCTTTCCGCTGAAGATCTTTATCACCCTGGCCCTGGCCGGAACGGTGTTCGTGGTGCTGCCCTCCATCGTCTCCGCGCTGGTGCGCGATGGGCTGGAACTGCTGCCGGCGATGGTGCCGCGATGACGCAGGACTCGGGGGAGCGCAGCGAAAAGGCGACCAGCCAGCGGATGAAGGAAGTCCACTCCAAGGGCAAGATGAGCCGCTCGCAGGACCTGGCCGCCTGGCTCGGACTGGGCGCCGCGGCCCTGATGGTGCCAGGAGTGCTTGAACGGGCCAGGGAAGCCGGGGCAGTCCACTTCGCCGCGCTGCGCCCGCTGGCCGCGCACCCGGACCCCGAGGCAGCGGTGGCGCTGCTTGCCCAGTCGCTGGGATCCATGGCTGCGACAGTGGGCCCGCTGTTCCTCGTGGGCCTGGTGGTTGTGATCGCGGTATCCGCGCTGCAGGGAGGCATTCGTTTCCGCCAGTTCCGGTTGGATCCGTCGAATCTCAATCCGGTTGCCGGGCTGTCCCGGGTGTTCGGCTTCGCGGCACTGTGGCAGGGGATCAAGGCGCTGCTGAAGGTCGTGGTGATCGGGCTGGTGCTGTGGCTGGTGGTCCAATCCCTGATGCCGATGCTGCTGCAGTCCGGGGCGCTGCCGTTGTCCTCCCTGCTGAGCACCGGAGGACAGGGGGCCGGCTGGTTGATCCAGGCTTCGGTGGCCGCCGGGCTGGTGCTGGCCGCCGCGGACGTGCTGGTGGTCATGCGGCGCAACCGCAAGCACACGCGGATGACCCGCAAGGAACTGACCGACGAGCACAAGCGCAGCGAAGGGGACCCGCTGGTGAAGTCCCAGCGCCGGGCCCGGCAGCTGGCGCTCAGCCGCAATGCGATGATCGCCGCCGTGGCAGACGCCGACGTGGTGATCGTGAACCCGACCCACGTGGCGGTCGCCTTGCGTTATCAGCCAGGCATTTCGGCGCCCACCGTGGTGGCCAAGGGGGCAGGGGACATCGCCGCCCGACTGCGCGAAGTGGCCGCCGAGCACCGGGTTCCGATGATCCGGGACATTCCACTGGCGCGCGGCCTGCATGCGCAGTGCGACGTCGGCGAGGAGATCCCCGCTGACAGCTACACCGACGTGGCCAGGGTGCTGGCCTTCGTCATGAAACTCAAATCCCGTGGCGCCTCCTCCGGCATTCATACAGCACCCGCCGCCGGATCCGGCAGCTAGCACAGGAAGACCTCGATGAACTACTCGCAATTGTCCAAGATCGCCGTGCCGGTGGGCGTGGTGGGCATCGTGCTGCTGCTCGTGGTGCCCATCCCCGCGGCGCTGCTCGATATCCTCTTTGCCACCAGCATTCTGCTGTCCCTGGTGGTCCTGCTGCTGACCATGTTCGCCAAGCGCCCGCTGGACTTCTCCGTGTTTCCCTCGTTGCTGCTCGTGGCCACGCTGCTGCGCCTGGGGCTGAACGTGGCCTCCACCCGGCTGGTGCTCAGCCAGGGCTATGCCGGTGAGGTGATCGAGGCCTTCGGGCACATCACCATCGGCGGATCGCTGGTCATCGGGTTCGTCATCTTCCTGATTCTGGTGGTGATCCAGTTCGTGGTGGTCACCAAGGGCGCCGAACGCGTGGCCGAGGTGGGCGCGCGGTTCACGCTGGACGCCATGCCGGGCAAGCAGATGGCCATCGACGCGGACCTGAACGCCGGGCTGATCACCGACAGCCAAGCGCGGGAGCGCCGCGCGGAAGTCGCCGCGGAAGCCGACTTCTACGGGGCGATGGACGGCGCGAGCAAGTTCGTCAAGGGCGATGCGATCGCCGGCCTGGTGATCATCATCATCAACCTGCTTGGCGGCATCGGCATCGGCATGCTTTCGCGCGGCATGGAGATCGCCGACGCGTTGAACACCTATGCGCTGCTGACCATCGGCGACAGCCTGGCCACCCAGATTCCGGCCCTGCTCATGGCGGTGTCCACCGGCATGATCGTCACCCGCTCCAACTCGGCCGACGACATGGGTGCCACCGCGTCGGCGCAGCTGGGGCAGTCGCGGGCGGCGCTGCTCATTGCCGGGGGCTGCGCCGTGGCGCTGGCGCTGGTGCCGGGCATGCCCAAGCTGCCTTTCGTATTCATCGGAGGGCTGCTGCTCTGGTTCGCCGGCCGGATCAAGGCCCGGGACGAGAAAGAGGCGCAGGCCGCCGCGCAGGCGGCGGCAGAACCGCAGGGCGCCACCCCGGAGACCCCGGCCGAACTGCTTGAACGCATGAAGGTCCATGCCATCGAGGTGCAGCTGGCAGCAGACCTGGTGGACGTGGTCAACGGCGGCGGAGACGACCTGTTGGCCCGGGTGCGCGCCCTGCGCCGGCGCATCGCCATGGACCTGGGCATCGTGCTGCCCCCGGTGCGCACCCGCGACAACGTGGAGTTGCCCCCGGCCACCTACGCGATCCTGATCGCCGGGGTGGAAGCCGGACGCGGCACCGCTCCGCGCGGCAAGGTGCTGGCCCTGGGCGACCAGCTGGATTCGCTGCCCGGACAGCTGGTCCACGAGCCGGTGTTCGGGCTGGCCGGCAAATGGGTGCCCGCCGAATTAAGGCATACCGCGGACATGGCCGGAGCTACGACGATCGACCGGATCTCGGTGATCATCACGCACCTGTCGTCCATCGTGCAGGAACAGGCCCCGCGCCTGCTCACCCGCGAGGACGTGCGTGTCATGACCGACGCGCTGCGCGAGCAAAGCCCTTCCGCAGTCGAAGAGCTGGTGCCCTCGTTGCTCTCTCTTGCTGAAGTGCAGCGCGTGCTGCAGGGGTTGCTGGGCGAAGCCGTGGCCATCAACGACCTGGCGCGCATCTTCGAAGCCCTGTCGCTGCAGGCGAAAACCGGCACCGCGCCGGAAAACCTGATCGAGGCTGCCCGCGAGTCGCTGGGTCCGGCGATTGCCGCAAGATACCTGCAGGGATCCACGTTGCGGGTCGTCATGATCGACCCGGTGGTGGAGCAGGGAATGCTGGAAGCCCTGCGCCCGGGGGACGCCGGAAGCCAGATCATGTTCGATGCGCGGAGGCTGGAAGCGGTGCTGGACTCGGTCAAGAAGATCGCAGCCGACCTGCAGAACCGCGGTGTGTCAGCCGTGCTGGTGTGCGCGCCGGCGCTGCGGCCCGCGGTGCGTCGGCTGATCGGCCCGGCCTCCGGGCTGGACGCGGTGCTCTCCTACCAGGAGGCCACCGCCGGCGGGGCCCAGATCGAGACGGTAGGGGTGGTGCGCGGTGCCGATGCAATATCTGCTTAAGGGCCGCAGCCTGCAGGAGCTCCAGGACAAGGCCATTGCGGACTTCGGTCCGCAGGCCTATCTGGTCTCGGCGGAAAAAATCACAACCCCGCGCGCAGGTGGCCTGCTGCGCGAATTCCACTACGAAGCGGTGATCCAGGTCCGCGAGGAATCCATCCCGGCACCGGTGCGCCGCCATAGGCTGGTCCCGGTGCGCCGAGGTCCGTGGAAGCCCGCGGAGCCGGCTCCTGCCCGTCAGGCGCCGGCCGCTGGCCAGAGCGTGGTGGGCCAGCTGCTTGAACGCGCCGAGGCTGCCGAATTGCAGCTTGCCGGTCAAGGATCCGAACCCGCAAAGGCCGTGGATTTCGACGCGGTGCTCGATGCCCAGAGTTTTTCCCTATACCCGGCGGCGGGCCGGCGGGCGGCGAACCCGGAACCTGCTGCACCTGCCCGGCAGCCGCAACGCAAGGCTGCGACGACCACGACGAATCAGCAGGTCTTCCGGGGACAGCCGGGGGATCTGGTGCTGCTGATCGGCAAGGACGCCGACGCTCTCACCGCGTCCATGCTTCTGGACGACGGGAGCAACCTGATCGCCCAAACCGAGCCGATGGCTTCCGGCGGCCCTGCGGCGCCCGGAATCGGCCAGGGCCGTCAGGTGCGGATAGTTGCCGGCCGACGAGCGGCGCTGGAGGCCCGGGCCGCGGCGGTGGCCGAGGAAACGTGTGTGCTGCTTGCCATGCAGCTCGCGGCGGCAGGTAGCCAAGCCGAGCAGGAGAAGATTCGCAGTGTGGGCGCGGATCAGCTGGTGCTGGTGGTCGATGCACGCCTTAAGGCCGAGGACACCGCCATCTGGGTGGGGCAGGTGGCCGAACATCACGCGGTAGCGTGCATTATCGCGTTGCATTCGGACCAAACTTCCACTCCTGAAACCGTCGAATCGCTGGGGTACCCGGTGCTCAGGCTGCCCGACTGAGGGCTTCGTGGTGACACCCGAACTCTTTCGGACGGATATGATAGTCAGGTGCTGGTACTCACTCGAAAAGTCGGAGAACAGGTCCTGATCGGCGAGGGCATCGTAGTGACGATCCTTGAGTCGAAAGGCGATTCGATCAAGGTAGGAATTGACGCGCCCAAGGGTGTGAAAATCCATCGTGCCGAAGTCCTGGCCGCAGTGATCGAGGAGAACCAGGAGGCCTCGGCCAGCGATCATGCCGCCGCCGCCCGGCTTGCCAACCTGCTCGCCGCCCCGGCTTCCCGGCCGCCCGCCGGCGAGACTGACTAGTGCCGGCAAAGGCCGCGCATGCGACACCTTCGCAGTGGCGATGACATAGCCCGTCGCCGTGGCCTCCATGATAACCCTGGGTGCCGCGATTTCGACGTTCGAATTGCCCGAACCGTGCCGGACCAGTACCTCAAGTTCGCGTCCGGTCAAGGTTGCGACAAATGCAGCGGGCAAGGCTCGGTCGATGTAGTCTTCCTCGCCGAAGGCCGTCAGGATCAGGACCGTGGCTGCGTTCCCTTGGGTGCGCTGTCTTGGGTTTGCCGCTTCTCAAGCACCGAGGGCCCGTCAAACTGGGGCATGCGGAGGTCCAGCTGCATGACATCCGGTTCCAGACGCTGGGCATGCCCGATACAGCGGTAGCCGTTTTCCAACCCGTGACGATCTGCACTGTATTGTCCGTGCACAGGACCGTGCGCAACCCGGCACGGATCGAGTTGTTATCCTCGGCAACGAGGACGCGGACGGGATCGGTTTCGTTCAGGGGCATCGGCAGTTCTCCTTCAAGGGATGAAGATGCTCTGCGGAAACCAGCACGTAGCTCAGCAGCCTGGTGCGTGCCGCGTAGTAGCAACAGGTGGATTCCGACGGTGCCATGGTCGAGGAGATGGTGAAGAACGGCTTTTCCAGTCCCGGCGCGTCAACCGACCGCGCAACCTCGGAACAGTCCATGCCCACCGAGATGTTACAGAAATCTTCCACGGACAGGGCCACGACCTTGTTGTCCACATTTTGCAGGGCGTGAAAACCGCTGAGCTAGAATCTTCCGAAGAACGCCGCCACCTTCATGGCCACTGGTGCGGCCGGGTCCTACGGTTCAGGACCGCGCTTTAGATAATTGTCGCCTGGGGCGCTTCTGGCTGCCGGGACGGCCCGATTCGCCCGCCGCGATGCCTGAAACAAACGGCCGAGAACAA
The DNA here is from genome assembly GCF_003633665.1 of Arthrobacter sp. AG1021. Classification (NCBI taxonomy): domain Bacteria; kingdom Bacillati; phylum Actinomycetota; class Actinomycetes; order Micrococcales; family Micrococcaceae; genus Arthrobacter; species Arthrobacter sp. AG1021. The sequence continues at coordinate 234,133 of NZ_RBLB01000008.1, forward strand.
ACGGCAAAATATGGCACCGAACCGGTGGCGATGGCAGAAGATTTACAAGTTCACAGTCGTTGCCAAGGCATCGTCCATGCGGCTGCAAGACAGCGGACCCGGCCAGAACGCAGGGTGCAATAGTCGTACCTGCCGGTGCTTCCTGCTGAAGGGAAAACGGTGGCCCAAGGGCATCAACGCTGCCTTGGGTACGAAATATCCACGCTCCGGCTGCCGCGCAATCCGCGGCGCCGGATGGATCGATGGTACGACGTCACGCCCGGCATGGGCGCAGGATCATCCGTGAAGCCAACGCTTTCCGGAATATCGAACTACCGAATACCGCAACGGGAGGAACGAAATCATGATTGACAAGCACCAGATTGACGAATTGCTACACCACGACGGAACAGTCGTAGGAGCCGACGGGGAGAAGATCGGCAAGTTCGGCCAGGTCTTTTTGGATGACCAGACCGGAGAACCGCAGTGGGTCACCGTGCGCACGGGGTTGTTCGGACTCTCCGAGAGCTTCGTCCCGCTGGATGAGGCCAGCGTGGACGGCGACACCGTGACCGTGCCATTCGACAAGCAGACGGTCAAGGGCGCACCGCGCATAGACGACAAGGACGGGCATTTGAGCCCGGCAGACGAACAGGAACTCTACCGCTATTACAACCGCGCCTACGATGCCACGGGGCCTGAGGGAATCGAAGCAGACCGCGGCACGGGAATGGATCGCGAGTCCGGCATGGACCGCACCGCCGACGATCCATTGGGCGGCGGTGTCGGCACCCTGGCACCAGGCGAGAGCGCGGGCGTCCAAGACGAGATGGACCCGGTTCGCGGACAGGACGAGCCAGTGGCGGGCCGAGGCGTGGACCAGTCCATGACCCGCTCCGAGGAACAGCTGCGTGTCGGGACCGAGTCGGTGGAGACCGGGCGTGTCAGGTTGCGCAAGTACGTGGTCACCGAGGATGTCACGACCACGGTTCCGGTCAGCCACGAGGAAGTCCGGGTGGAACGTGAGCCGCTGGCCGGAGACGGCGCCGCAGGCGTGGCCGGCGAGACCGAGCTTGGCGAGCAGGAAGAAGAAGTCACTCTGCATGCCGAACGCCCGGCCGTGGAGAAGGAAGCCGTTCCAGTGGAGAAGGTCAGTTTGGGCACCGAGACGGTCACCGAGGATGAGCAGGTGACCGAGCGGTTGCGCAAGGAAGAAGTGGAAACCGAGGGGGATTCCGGACGCGTGGATCCGGCGAACCGCGACCGGTCCCGGGATGGCGGGATCTAGCCCGGGCCGCCTGTCGCAGGGCGACGGCACAGGCCAAGTCAGCTAGGAGGAATCATGAGCACCAGTGCAGGAAACGATCCGCGCGGCGAAGGCGCGTCGGAACCAGCGCACCGCATGCCGATGGATCACGATGGGACCCGGGCCAGGGCCCGGGACCGGGACCGGGACGCGGCCGAAGGTCGGAATCTCGTGGGCAGCGAACGGTACGAGCCGGACGCGACGCCTCGCTCTGACCGGCCCGGGGCGCAGGATTCGCCGCGAGGCCGGAATGCGGCGGTGGAAAGGGAAAAGCACCTGTACGGCGGGATGAAGATCGGATCGGCCTTCTTCGGTTGGCTGAGCGCCACCGGCATGGGCGTGGTGCTCACCGCCTTGGTGGCCGCGGCCGGGACTGCCGTCGGGGTCAGCACCGGAACCAACCCAGATGAGGTGGCCCAGAGCCTGAACCAGGATCCGCAGACCGTGGGGATGCTCGGGATCATCGTGCTGGCCGCCATCGTCCTGGTCTCCTACTATTGCGGAGGCTACGTGGCGGGGCGGATGGCCCGTTTCCACGGAGCCCGGCAGGGTGTGGCGGTCTGGCTGTGGGCGCTGGTGATTTCCGCTGTTGTCGCCCTGCTGGGCTGGATCGGCGGCAGCCAGTACAACGTGCTGGCGCAGGTCAACAGCTTCCCGAGGATTCCGGTGAACGAGGGCACGCTCAGTGCGGCGGGCATCATCGCCCTGGTGGTTGTCGCCGCGGTGGCGCTGCTGGGAGCCGTGCTCGGAGGGCTGGCAGGCATGCGCTTCCACCGCCGCGTCGACAAGGCGGGGATTGAGGTCAGCTAGGCCCAGGATCGGTGCACGGCAAAGCCGGGGCGGGAGCATCAGTCGATGCACCCGCCCCGGCTTCTGCGCGCCGCGGCCTAGCGGCTCGTGCGCGGTTCCCCGGAAGCGCCGGGATCCCCGGAATCCGGCTGGTCCTGCGCGGATCCGCGCAGCATCTGCTCGAATTCCTTGCGTTCCTTGCGGGAGAGCGGCAACTGGCCGGTCGCCGGGTTCACGATCTGGCCGCTGTCGTTGGCCGCCTCGGAAGCGGACTTCGGCGCGGGAACCGCATCCGCGCCGGACTGCTTCCTCGGCTGCTTCGGGGCTTTGGCCAGCTTGGCCGGCTTGTCTGACTTGCCGGGCTTGGCCGCGACGCCGAGCTGGCCGGACTCGCTGTCCCGACCCGGCGCGATGATGCGCGCGGTCGCGCCGTCCATGGCAGCTGCCAGGTCCTCAGCCGAGGTCGCCTGGCGCTGCGCGTCGCGGCGGGCGGAACGGCGCTGGGCGGAGCGCTCCTTGCGGGATTCGACCAGGTGGTAGAGCACCGGCACCAGTACCAGGGTCAGCAGGGTGGAGGAGACCAGGCCTCCGATGACCACCACGGCCAGCGGCTGCGAGATGAAGCCTGACTGCCCGGTGAGGCCCAGCGCCATCGGCATCAGCGCGAAGATGGTGGCCAGCGCGGTCATCAGGATCGGGCGCAGGCGCTGGCGGGCGCCGTGCGTGATCGCGTCCTGCAGGCTCATCGCCGCGCGTTCGGGCGTCGCATGGCGGTACTGGTTGATCAGGTCGATCAGCACGATCGCGTTGGTGACCACGATGCCCACCAGCATCAGCATGCCGATCAGCGACGGCAGGCCCAGCGGGATGCCGGTGGCCAGCAGCAGGCCGATCGCGCCGGTGGCGGCGAACGGGATGGAGACCAGCAGGATCAGCGGCTGGATAAGCGACTTGAAGGTCGCCACCATGATCACGTAGACGATCGCCACGGCCGCCAGCAGCGCCAGGTAGAGCTGGTTGAAGGACTCGGCCTGCTCGGTGGCGGCGCCGCCGATTTGCGCGGTCGCGCCCTCGGGCAGCTCCACGTCGGCCAGGCGCTCGGTGACCTGCTGGGAGACCGAGCCGAGCATGTTCTCCTGCGGCGTCAGCGACACCGTGGCGATGCGCTGGCCGTTGGAGGTGGTGACCTGGCGGACCACGTCGGTGCGTTCCACCGTGGCCAGGTCCTGCAGCTGCTTCACGCCGGAGGCGGTCGGGATCTGCAGCTCCTGCAGCTCCTTCAGCGAGGTCAAGTCCATGCCCTCGCCGATCAGCACGCTCATGTCGGTGAATTCCAGGCGCAGCGTGCCGGCCGGCACCGGGGAGACCTGGGAGGCGACGATCCCGGACAGCTCGGTCTCGGTCAGCCCGGCCGCGGCGGCCTTCTTCGCATCGATGTCGATGCTGACCTGCTCGCGCATCGCGGAGAGGTTGTCGCTGAGCTGGGTGACGTGCTCGGTGCCCTCCATGGCCTGGCTGACCTTGGCGGTGGCATCGCGCAGGATGTCCTCGTTCGGGGCCTTCACCTCCACGGTCACGTCGGAGGACATCATGCCCCCGGAGCTGCCGGAGAACTTCAGGGACGAGTCCTCGGGCAGGGTGAGCGTATCCAGCTCGGCGTGCACCGTGTCGGCCAGGGCCAGCTGGTCCGCGTCGGGGTCGGTGATCGCGGTGAAGTTCGCGGTGTCCGAACCGGAGGAGAACATCGCCGCGAAGCCGCTGGCCGAGCCCACGGTCATCTGCACGTCGGTGATGCCCTCGGTCTGGCGCAGCACGCTTTCGACCTTCTCGGCTTCCTTGCGGGTGATTTCCAGCGAGGTGCCCGGGGCCATCTTCTGGGTGATGGAGATCGAGTTCTCCCCGGTGTTGCCCAGCAGGTTGGTCTGCAGCAGCGGGGTCATTGCCACGGTGCCGGCCAGGATCAGCACGGAGGCCAGCAGCGTGATGACCGGGTGCGTCTGGGTGCCGCGCAGCACCGGGGCGTAGGCGCGCTGCATCCAGGACTTGTCCTCGGCCAGGTGCACGGTGTGGGTGGCGGCGCTGCCCGGGCGGTGCGGCAGGAACCAGTAGGCAAGCACCGGCACGATGGTCAGCGAGACGACCAGCGAGGCAAGCAGCGCGATGGTCATGGTCATCGCGAACGGGCGGAACAGCTCGCCGGCCATGCCGCCGACCAGCGCGATCGGCAGGAACACCGCAACGGTGGTCAGCGTTGCGGCGGTGATGGCCCCGGCGACCTCCTTCGCGGCCAGCAGGATCGACTGCGACTTGGATTCGCCGTGCGCCAGGTGGCGCTTGATGTTCTCGATGACCACGATCGAGTCGTCCACCACGCGGCCGATCGAGATGGTCAGCGCGCCCAGAGTCAGCATGTTCAGCGTGTAGCCGCCGGCGTTCATGCCGATGAAGGTGACCATCAGGGACAGCGGGATGGAGATCGCGGTGACCAGGGTGGAGCGGATGGAGAAGAGGAAGACCAGGATGACCAGCACCGCGAAGCCCAGGCCCAGCGCTCCCTCGGTGGTCAGCGACTCGATGGAGGATTCGATGAACGGGGCCTGGTCGAAGATGGTGGTGATCTTGGCGTTGGAGCCGAGCTCCGCCTGCAGCTCGTCGAGCATGCCGGTGATCTCGTGGGACAGGCCCACGGTGTCCCCGTCCGGGGTTTTGGTGATTGCCACCGAGAGGGTTTCGGCGCCGTTGGTGCGGGTGATGCTGGTGGCCGTATCGGCCTGCACCGAGACCTTGGCGACATCCTGCAGCAGCACCGGGCCCTTGTCGGCCGGCAGCGGGATTTCCTTGATCGCCGCCAGCGTGTCCGGGGCGGAGCCGGCGATCACCGGCAGGGTCAGGTTGTCCACGTCCAGGGTGCCGATGGGCATCGGGGAACCGGCGTTCTCGATGCCGTCCTTCAGATCCGCCACCGTCAGCCCGGCGGCGCGCAGCTTCGCGTCGTCCGGGATCACCGCGATGTGCTGGGAGGCGCCGCCGGAGACGGAGGCCTCGCGCACCCCGTCGATCTTCTGCAGCTTGGGCAGCATAATGCGTTCGACGTCGTCATTCAGCGCCTGAAGCGACTTGTCGGAGGAGATCGCCATCTGCATGATCGGGAAGTCGGCGATCGAGCCGGCGAAGGCCGTGGGCTCCACGTCTTCCGGCAGGCTGGACTTGGCGTTCGCGATCGCGCGGTCCACCTGGGAGCGGGCGCGGTCCATGTCCGTGCCGTACTCCAGCATCAGCGAGATGCGGGTGAAGCCGGTCTGCGAGGTCGCGGTCGAGGATTCAAGGCCCTCCACCGCCTGCAGGGCGGTCTCCAGCGGGCCGGCGACCTGCTCGTCGATGACCTCGGGGCTCGCGCCCGTCTGGGTGGCCATGACGGAGATCTGCGGGAACTCCAGGGAGGGTATGAGCTCCTGCTTGAGCGAACTCATGGAGATGACGCCGAAGACGGCGGCAAATACCGTGACCAGCGCGATGAGCGCCCGGTTTTTCAGAGACAAGATGGCCAAGCGCTGCATGCGGGTATGGTCCTAGCGGTGTCGCGAAATGGGGTGGGATTAGTTTAACTCTAGTTCGTCGGCCGAAAACTGCCGAAAATCCGGGGGCGTTTAAGCCGAAGATCATCCGAATGGAGGATACTTGCGGCGACGGGTTGCCTAGCCAGCCGGGCGTTCGGCACCGGCTGCTGTGGATAAACAATTTCCGGGTGCCAATTATCCGAATACCATGCAGGGATGGAGATCGATTCTCTCTGGGAATGCATGGGGCCCGGCATTGAGGGCCTGGGCGAGTTTGCGCCGGCGGTTGCCCCGATAGTTGCGGCAGCCGCGGCGTGGGCCGCCGTTCGTACCTTGCGACTGCGGACTCGCGTGGATCATGCTGACCAATGGTGGAAACGTGTTGAATATGCGATCCTGCTTCTCGATAGCGAGAACCAGGCCTTGCATGCCACGGGAATAGGCTTGTTGAAGGTCCAGGCCGGAACTGCTGCGCCTGAGCTTGCGTGGAAAAACGGCAAGGACATCGTGAAATACGGATGGAGGGCAAGAACCCGGTGGCATGTGAACCGGGCGGAGCTGGCGATAGTCAGGTCGCTGGCTTCCGAACTGATTGCGGCTGAGTTCGTTGTTGAAGACCTTGAGCAACCCGTCAGCGGAAGGCCACAGCCGAACTGACCACCAGCGCGAAACTGAAAAGGAATAACATGGAAGCACATGAAGAAGGTGAGTGGGCCATGACCTCACGATCAGTGGGCAATACCGATACGCCGGAGCTGGCGCTGACATTGGACGAAGTCGAGCCCGGCATCTTCGTGGTGCTGGATAGCCGTGGTGTTCAGTTGAGCAAGCCGCTTCCGATTTCGAGATTGCGCAGCCTGGCGAAAGATGCGGAATTTGTGGCCGACCTCAACAAGAGGCTGAAAATGCCGAATGAGAACTATATCGATGTACTGCTCCAGCTGCGGCCGCAGCTGGAATACCGGCGTGCTTCCTGAATTTGTTGTCTTCCGAGCAATGCGGTGCTGGCGGAAACGACTGATGGCCCACACACCAGCTGGTGTGTGGGCCATCAGTTTAGGCGGCGACTAGTTCAGTCCCAGCGCCTTGTCGGTGGCTGCCTTGACCTCGGCGTACAGCGCCGGGTTGTCGTTCAGCTTCTGGCCGTAGGAAGGAACGATGTCCTTCAGCTTCGACTCCCAGCCAGCGAACTGCTTCGGGAAGCAGCGCGAGAGCAGGCCGATCATGATCGGGGTGGCGGTCGATGCGCCTGGGGAAGCACCCAGCAGGCCCGAGATCGTGCCGTCCGAGGAGGTGATGACCTCGGTGCCGAACTGCAGGACGCCGCCCTTCTTGGCATCCTTCTTGATGACCTGCACGCGCTGGCCGGCGGTGATCAGCTCCCACTTGGAGCCGTCGGCCTGAGGGAAGTACTCTGCCAGCGACAGGTCCTTCTTGGCGCGGGACTTGAGCACTTCCTTGATCAGGTAGGTGGTCAGGTCCATGTTGTCCTTGGCCACTGCAAGCATCGGGATGATGTTGTGCGGGCGCAGCGACAGCGGCAGGTCCATCTGCCCGGTGGACTTCAGGAAGTTCATGGAGAAGCCGGCGTACGGGCCGAACATCAGCGAACGCTTGCCGTCGACGAAGCGGGTATCCAGGTGAGGAACCGACATCGGAGGGGCGCCGACCGAAGCCTGGCCGTAGACCTTGGCGTGGTGCTGGTTGATGATGGTCTCATCGGTGCAGCGCAGGAACTGGCCGGAGACCGGGAAGCCGCCGAAGCCCTTGATCTCGTCGATGCCCGACTTCTGCAGCAGCGGCAGCGCACCGCCGCCGGCGCCGACGAACACGAACTTGGCCTTCACGGTCTTGACCGCGCCCGAGGCCTTGTCCTTGACGGTCAGTTCCCAGCCGGCGCCGTCGCGCTTGAGGTTCTTGACCTTGTGGCCGAAGTTGATCGAGGCGCCAGCTGCGCCCAGCGAGTTGGTCAGGTCGGCGGTGAGTCGACCGAAGTCAACGTCGGTGCCGGAGACTACGCGGGAAGCTGCAACCTTCTGCGACTGGTCGCGGCCCTTGGCGACCAGCGGGGTCCACTCGTTGATGGTGTCCAGATCGTTGGTGATTTCCAGTTCGTCGAACAGGACGTTCGGCTTCAGGGCGTCGTAGCGGGTCTGCAGGTACTTGGAGTGGTCTTCGCCGATGACGAAGGACATGTGCGGCAGGGCGTTGATGAAGCCGTTGCCTGCCACGCGCTTGTTTTCAACTGCCCACGAGTAGAACTGGCGGGAGATCTGGAACTGCTCGTTGATGCCGATGGCCTTGGCGGGATCCACGGAACCGTCGGCCTTCGCCGCGGTGTAGTTCAGCTCGCACAGTGCCGAGTGGCCGGTGCCTGCGTTGTTCCACGGGGAGGAGGATTCCAGCCCGGCCTGGTCAAGGTTTTCGAAAAGTCCGATAGACCAGGTTGGTTCCAGCTGGTTGATCAGGGTGCCCAACGTGGCACTCATGACGCCGGCTCCAATTAGTACTACGTCAAAAGATTCGGTTGACGTTACAGAAGGCACGAGGATCTCCATCGACAGTGATACTTTGCTCTAACCCAGAGTAGACCTATATCCCCGCCGGTTAGAAATCCTTAACTGACTAAGATGGGTCAGTGGTGGCTAACTTGAGATAGCCGGTGAATTGCTCATCTGGACATCGGCGTAGCACTCGTTGAGCATCGGCGAGGACGGGTAGAAGGCCACGTTGGGGTTGAAAGCCAGCGCCGAAATGGGGAATACCAGTGGAAGCAGCGGCAGGTCGTAGTTCAGCGTCTGCAGGATTGCGGCATAGGCGGCAGTGCGCTCCTCGCCCCGATCCAGCGAGCGGGCGGCGAGGATTTGTGAGTCAAGTAACGCCGAGCTGTAGCCGAATTCATTGGCCTTGCTGGACAGGATGCCCGATAGGAAATCATCCTCGCTGCGATAGCCGCCGGAATAGCCCAGCAGGTGCAGGCCGGTGAACCGGTTCGAGCGCACGGTGTCCACGTAGCCTTCGGTCCACGGAATCGGGCGCGGACGGATCCGGATGCCGACCTTGGCCAGGTCCTCGGCCAGCTGGGCGAAAACGCGCTCGGGCAGCGGCAGGTAGTTCCGCGAGACGCGCAGCGGGTAGGCGAACTCGATCTCCTCGCCCCGGTAGCCGACCTGTTCCAGCAGCTTGAGGGCGGTGTTCTCGTCGTGGTTGTAGCGCGCCTCGGGTTCCGGCACCGACAGCGCCGGCGGGATGATGCTCGCCGCGGCCTTGGTGCCCTGGATGAATAGCTTGCCCGCCAGCTGGCCGCTGTCCACGGCGTGCGCGATGGCTTGGCGGAACTCGCGCTTGGCCAGCCACTTGTTGCGCAGGTCCATGCCCAGGTAGAGCACCGAGAACGGGTCGCGCTGCACCACCAGCTTGGCGCTGCGCACCAGGTCGCGCATGACGTCCACGGACACCAGGTCGAAGCCGTCGATCTCGTCCGCGCTCATGGCGTTCTCGCGGTTGTAGGGGGAAGGCACGGAGGAAATGAGCGCCACCTGCGGGTGCTGGCTGTTAGCCTCAAGGCGTCCGCGGTTCCAGTAGTCCTTGAAGAGCTCCAGCCGCACCGTCTGGTCCTTGTGCGAGATGAAGCGGTAGGGGCCGGTGCCCATCGGTGCGGTCAGCAGGGACTTGGCAGGGTTCGCCTTGGGGCCGCCGGTCAGCGTGGACGGGGCGGCGATGGCCATGCCGGGCAGCGACAGCGCGTCGATCAGCATGGGCAGGCGGCGGCGCAGCGTCAGCGTCACCAGGTACTTGCTGGTGGCCTTGACCGAGCCGAAGTAGCTGGCGCTGCCGGCGGAGGACTTGCCGGTGAACAGCTCCTGCTCGAAGATCGGCTTCAGTGCCGCGAGCTGCTCCAAACGCTGCTGTTGCGCGGCCAGGTCGCGTTCGGTGGGTGGGTTCTCATCGTCGACCTTGAGCTGCAGGTCCTTTTCGGAAGGGAGCTTGGGGATGTCGTCCACGTGGTGGAAGACGTCGGTGAAGCCCTGGCTGGAGTAGTCCGAGAGCTCCCGGGGCAGCGAGGCCCAGCGGGTGAAGTTCGCAACCACCGCTTCGGCGTCCATCTCGGTGCCGTCGTGGAAGAGGACTCCCCGGCGCAGGGTGAAGGTATAGGTGAGCCCGTCCTGGGACTGGGTCCAGGATTCGGCCAGGCCGGCGATCGGGCTGCCGGTGTTGGCGTCGATGGAGATCAGCGTTTCGTAGATCTGCCGCGAGATGCGGAAGGACTCGTTGTCACCGGTGATCGCCGGATCGAGTCCCGACGGGGGAGCGGGGGCCGCCAGGCGCAGGGTGCGCGGAACCTCGGCGGCCGCCTCGGTGGCCGTCGGCGAAGCCGTCGCGGAGCTGTTCGGCGACGGGGTGCAAGCGGTGAGGGCCAGGGCTGTGCTCGCCAGGGTGCCGGTCAACAATGCGCGTCGTGAGACGAGGTTTTGCGGCTTTTCGGGCACGATGCGGCTCAACTTCCTAATCTGGCAGGCAGGGCTCCCCGAGGCGCACCGCGACGGCATTGTGCGAGTGCGCAAGGACCGCGGGATGCTCAGGGATATCTATCAAAGATAGCGCAACGAACTGGCGGCACCCCGTGAACCTGCCGGGGATGCCGCCAATGAGATCAAAATGTTAGCAATAGCTCGTGGCTAGGGGCGGTGCACCAGATTCTCGCCGTCCTGCCCCTGGGACCAGGCCTGCAGCTGGCGCTTGAGCAGCTTCACCATCCGCGGGAAGAACGCCTGGGTGTTGCCGCCGTTGTGCGGGGTGATCAACGCGTTGGGGCACTTCCACAGCGGGTGGTCCGACGGCAGCGGCTCCGGGTCGAAGACATCGGAGGCGACGTTCAGTCGTCCGCTGGAGACTTCGGCGACCAGCGCGTCGGTGTCGACCACCGGTCCGCGGGCGACGTTGACGATGGTCGCCCCGTCCGGCAGCTTCGCCATGAGCTCGGCGTCGACCAGGTGATGGGTTGAGTCGTTCAGCGGAACGATGAGGATCAATACCTCGATCTGGCCTGCGAAGTCGGCCAGCTGCTCCGTGCTGTAAACCTCTCCGTGCTCGTCGGTGCGCGCGGTCGAGCCGAAACGCAGCAGGTTCACCTCGAAGGGGTCCAGCCGCTTGCGGATTTCCTCGCCGATGCCGCCGACACCTACAAGGCCGACGGTGCGGTCGGCCAAGCCCGGCCAGCGCATCGGATTCCACTGTCCCTGGTCCTGGTCGCGGACGGAGGTCGGGAATCCGCGCAGCGATGCGAGGGCCAGCCCGAGGGCGATCTCCGCGGTCGCTGCGGCGTGCACGCCCGATGCGGTATTGATTTTCGCGCGGTCGCCGATCATGTCGACCATTCCGTCATAACCGGTCGTCTGGGTCTGCACTACCGAGACATTCTCGGCTCTGCGGACATTCTTCAGGAATTCCGGATCTGCCATATAAGGGAAGATCGCGATGTCGATGTCTTCCAGCGGTGAATCCGGGTCTGATTCGAGGTCCCAAATAACCGGTTTCAGGTTCGCGGGCAGTTCTCCCACGGCGTCGAGCAGCTCTTGGGTGGGGAAGGAAACCGTGCGTTGGGTAGTCATGAATTCACTCTACAAAGTCCGTGGTCGCGGTGGTAGTAACCCCTAGTCATCTCATGTAATGAAGCTCACCGCAGAAAAGAGGGCTCTCGATTTGCGCGAAGCTCAAAAGCTGGTAGAGTTTTATCTCGTTGCGAAAGCGCGAAGCCCAAAAGCTTCTAGAACATCGCAGCGGGCGCCTCTAGCTCAATTGGCAGAGCAAATGACTCTTAATCATTAGGTTCCGGGTTCAAGTCCCGGGGGGCGCACGAACAATTTCTTTGTTCTAGAAGTCATTGTTTACACAAATGAATATGCGCCTTTAGCTCAATTGGTAGAGCAAATGACTCTTAATCATTAGGTTCCGGGTTCGAGTCCCGGAGGGCGCACAAGCGAGGTCAGACTTAGGTCTGGCCTTTTGTGTTATCTACCCGAGGTTCTCCTTGGGGCGACGACTTGCAGGTTGCGTTGTTTCCCGCCATCAGCCACGCAGCGGTGATGCCCGTGAAATTAACAATATTCTGATCAAAAATAACAGTTTTCATTGACTCTTCCGCAGAACTTCAGGAAATTTTCGGAATGAATCTCCAATTCACTTCGCACTTTAAGTGCACAGGTAGTGCTCGTTAGTGAAGATTAATCGTTAAGTCACTCGATATTCGTGAATTAACATCTTGAGTTCGATTGGCCTCCGTAGCTTTGCCAAGGTACCCGGCTCGTACCTCGTAAAGAAAAGAGACCATGAAAACTCAATCTACGACTCTCGCTTCGTTGCTCGTAGGCGCTTCGGTGCTGACTACTGGTGTGGGGCTGGCTCCCGCTGCATGGGCGGCACCGAGCACGGTGACAGCTGACCTATTGAATGTCGACTTCTCTACGAAGTCCGCTGAGGATCAGGCCCAGGGAAGAATTCTGCGTACTTTTGGTGCACCGTCGCTACAGGTCGACGAGCAGAACGGCAGAATAAGCGCCGATTTCGACGGTGCTGATGATGCCTACTCCTACGAGTTGGCCGAGGCGGATTACGACAAGCTTGCTGATTCGTTCTCCGTTGAGTGCTCCGTGAAATTCGATGGAGAACTGCCTTCCAAGGAAGTGACCTTTTGCGGCAACAAGCAGGGTGGCGGTTTCGCCCTGACTGCCAAGAACAGCAAACTCGACTTCATGCTGCATGTGGATGGCTCCTATAAGCGTGTTTCCACCTCGCTGCGCACTGACCAGTGGTATCACGTGGTGGGCTCCTTCGACGGCAAGTCCATCAAGCTCTATGTGGATGGCCAGATGGTGGCTGAAACCCCCGCAGTCGGCACCATGACTCCTGTCGATCCGCGGGCGCAGAATATGGTGATTGGTGCGGATAGCGCCGTCGGAAAGAGCGAGGCTTTCGCCGATGTCGTGCTGGGGCAGGCGCGACTTTACAGCGAGGCGTTGCCAGCCGCCCAAGCTCTGTCACTAAGCGATGAATTCCACACCATGCCCGAAGCGCCTGAGGCAGACGTATTGAATATCGATTTCGCGGACGGTTCAAGCATCGATAGTTCCCGCGGTGTGAAGGCGGACATCTATGACGAGCCGGTCATTGCGAAGGACGGCGCGATGGGCAAGCACGTGGCCAGCTTCGATGGGCAAAATGACGCACTGGCCTACCCCCTGGGGGACCAATATGAATCGCTCTCCCAGGGGATGACCCTGGAATGCGTCTTCCGCTACGACGGCGACACCACGGCTACCGGTGAAAAGAATCTCTGCTCCAACAAGGAAGCAGGGGGATTCTCGCTGAGTCTGGTCGGCGACAAGCTTTCCTTCATGCTGCATACCGGCGCCTATCGCTCGGCGACCGCAGCGATTGAGAGCGGTCGCTGGTACCACGCAGTCGGAGTCTTCGACGGCAAGCAGATCAAGCTTTACCTCAACGGAAAGCTCGTCGCGGCCCAGGAAGCCAGCGGTTCCACCGTCACCTGGCCGCCGAAACCCGAAGCGCACAACTTCGTGCTGGGCGCCGATTCATCCAATGGCAACGTGCAGTTCCACGGCAAGTCGAAGATTGCTGCAGCCCGCATCTATAGCCAGCCGTTGGCGCCGCCGCATATCGCTTCGCTGAATGCGCAAGCGCTCGGCCACTCAAAGGGTCTGGCTGCAGGGATCGAGTCCAGCACTCCGGCTGCCGGCTCCAACATCACCAAGGCCTCGGAATTCCAGGTTGAATGGAACATCCAGGATCTGGTTGGCGCGAACGTGGAATACACGCTGGATGGAGAGCCGATTGAACCCGGCGATCCGATTGCCGGAATGACTGAAGGCAAACACCTCATTGAGGCTTCAGGAACCGATGTGTTCGGCCGTGGCATCTCGCAGCAGATCGAATTCACCTCCGGAAGCATCCCCGAAGGCAACGGCACTCAGACCGGTCAAGGCAAGGGCACTGTGACTTTGTCGGCCAACGCCACCAATCCCGACGGCGGCGATGTGCATTCCACTTTCTACGCCGGCGAAACGAGCATCGCCAAGGGCGGCACCTTCGGGGTCATCTCGCAGCTGCCGGAGACGCTGGACTTCGCTGCCGAGGACAAGTCTCGGACGCAAAGCATCGAGGAAGCGCTTCTTCCCGGAGATGAATCACTCTTCTCCAGCGAAGCGACCAGCGAAGGCTCGATTCCATACCAGCGTTTCGCTGTGGCAGCCGATGCGAAGGCGGCGGAGCAGAGCGTGCGCTGGAGCGGGCAGCTTGACCCGCAGCGCGAAGCGCAATTGCGCGTCTGGAACCAGCAGAACTCGGCCTGGGACCTGGTGGCCAGCGGCCGCGGTGTCAGCGATGGCCTGTTGACCTTGGACGGAGGGATCTCCGCCGAGCACGTAGCGGACGGCGAGGCGCAACTGCTGGTCACGGCCCATGATCCGTTTGCCGACGACCTCGATGAGCCGGTGCGCGGAGAATTCGAAGACCCCGACGGCTACGACTTCTCCATGGTTCATTTCACCGACACCCAGTACCTGGCCGAAGGCGCAATAGAGCAGGAGTACTCGGCGGAACAGCAGAAGGTCTGGGCCGAAGCCTACAACGCGATTCCGCGCTGGATCGCCGAAAATGCCGAACAGCGGAAGATCGAATACGTCACCCATACCGGCGACATCGTGGAGAACTGGCATAAGGACGTCTACGCCGACGAAGAAACGCAGCGCCGGATCGCCGAACGCGAATTCGAGTTCACCTCCGAAACGCAGCGCATTCTGGACGAGACCGGCATACCCAACGGCGTACTGCCGGGCAACCATGACAATCGATCGGGCAAGGATGTCGGCCCGGACAACTTGTACAACCAGTACTTTGGTCCGGAACGCTACGAGTCCTTGGAAAACAGCCAAGGGTGGAAGCAGGCGCAGGCCAGCTACCAGTCCTGGGCGCCTGGTGATAACGACAACCACTACGATCTGTTCAGTGCCGGAGGGTTGGACTTCATCGCCCTGTACCTGGGCTTTGATGTGACCGAGGCGGAAATCGCCTGGGCCAACGACGTGCTTGCGCAGTACCCGGACCGCAATGCGATGCTCATGACCCACGCCTACAACAAACCGAGCATCAACGCCGACGGGCGAGGCGCCGCTTACTCGCACGACGGCAAGCGCATCTCCGAAGGAATCCTGGAGAAGAACAAGAACATCTTCCTGGTGCTTTCCGGCCACGAGCATGGGGTGAGCATCCAGGTTCGCAAGGACGTGGGGCAGGCTCAGAACAACGTCGTCGAGTTGCTCGCCGATTACCAGTTCTACGAAGTCGGCGCCGAACAGCTCGGCCTCGCGGGCATCGACGGGCGCAACCCGCAGGACATGCTGCGTTTCGGCTCCAGCTACCTGCGTATGCTCCAGTTCGACGTCGAGCGCTCCGAGCTGGCAATCGACACCTACTCGCCGATGCTCGGCGATTTCGGTGCCACCGAATACGACGATGAAAACCGCTACGACGGCACCGAGGACGAGCTTCGCCTGCCGATCCAGTTGCAAACGCGCCAGACCAGCTTCAGCACCGATGCCGTCATGTCCTTGGCGCCCACGGGCGAGGTGATCGGTGAAGCGACGGCGCGTTCCGGCTGGCCGGCGTCGGTCGTCTGGGCGGGGCTCACCGAGGGAGAGGTCTACTCCTGGTACATCACCAGCGTCGATGCGCAGACTCAACAGGATCTGGCTCCGGGGCAGGTGCGCCAGACGGGTGTGTTCACGGCCA
Organism: Arthrobacter sp. AG1021; assembly: GCF_003633665.1. Taxonomy (NCBI): domain Bacteria; kingdom Bacillati; phylum Actinomycetota; class Actinomycetes; order Micrococcales; family Micrococcaceae; genus Arthrobacter; species Arthrobacter sp. AG1021. The sequence continues at coordinate 249,571 of NZ_RBLB01000008.1, forward strand.
GTGCGGCAGGTACCGACACCGTCGCTCCGGAGCTGACCATCCCGGAAGGAACCACGCTCGCAGTGGGAGATGCGTTCGACCCAATGGACTCCGTGAGCGCCGTGGACAACACGGATGGCGATGTCACGGGGAATATCGAAATAGTCGGATCTGTGGATACGGGCGCGCCGGGCAGCTATGCGCTGACCTACACGGTCCAAGATGCCAACGGCAACCAGGCCATTGCTTCGCGTGTGGTGGTCGTGGAAGGCTCGCCGGCTCCGGAGCAACCGGAGAATCCTGAAGACGGCCAGGGCAGCGGCATGGACGAGGATGGCGCCGACGTACCGGACCTGGAGCAGCCGTCGCCGACCCATCCCGCCGTTCCGGAGGCCGGAGACCCGGCGCCGGATGAAGAGCAACGGCCGTCCCAAGAACCGTCGGCGGATCCATCCGCCGATCCTTCGGGAAACGCCGTGGAAGGAACTCAGAGCGGAGAGCAGGACTCCGGACAGGAACCCGAGGGCGGGGAAGATGAGCGCGACTCTCTGGCCGCGACAGGAGCCTCCGTGGTGTGGACTTTGCTAGGTGCTCTGGTTCTGACCGCCGCTGGAGCTGCCGCGCTGCGACTACGCCGCCCGACCGGCCGCCGGTAGTGTTCCGGGCATTCGGCCGCTGGGAGGTCGGGCCCCCAGCGGCCGAATGTGCTCCAAGACACGGGATGACATTTGGGCGTTTACCGTTGCCGAGCGCTGGTGGCGGAAGCGGGAACAATGATCTGACTAGTGGTTTCATGTCGACCAATGGGCGTTGCTGTACGATTTTTGATTTTCTGCGACTTCTGCGTATGATTATCTACGTCGCAAAGACCGGTTCGAAAATAACTAGTCAGAGTGAAGTTAGCGCCTTTAGCTCAATTGGTAGAGCAAATGACTCTTAATCATTAGGTTCCGGGTTCGAGTCCCGGAGGGCGCACAGCAGATCCGGCCTGATTCATCAGGCCGGATTTTTTGTATAGCTACGAAACGAGGTTTAACCGATGAGCACCGCCGCAGCACCAACCGAACGACTCTCCGTCGGAGATCTGGCCCCGAACTTCACCCTGAATGACTCGAACGGCAACGCTGTCTCGCTGTCCGACTACCGAGGCAAAAAGACCATCGTGTACTTCTACCCGGCCGCCTCCACCCCGGGCTGCACCAAGCAGGCGTGCGACTTCCGTGATTCCATCGAGTCACTCACCGGCATCGGTTACCAGGTGCTGGGAATCTCCCCGGACGGCGTCGCCAAGCTTGAAAAGTTCGTGGCCAAGGAAGAACTGAACTTCCCACTGCTGTCTGACGAGGACCACGCTGTCGCCGAGGCCTATGGAGCCTGGGGCGAGAAAAAGAACTACGGCCGCGTCTACGAAGGTTTGATCCGCTCGACCATCGTGGTGGACGAAGACGGCAAGGTCCAGCTCGCGCAGTACAACGTGCGAGCCACCGGGCATGTCGCAAAGCTCCGCCGTGACTTGGGAATTGACCCCAAGTAATAGCCGGTGCAGCCGATTTCTTATCGACTGGCACTTCCGCTACACTAAATGAGGTCGTCATTCGGAAATCCTTTTTCCGGTGTAGCGCGAGCGAGTATGGCGGAATTGGTAGACGCGCTGGATTTAGGTTCCAGTGTCTTCGGACGTGAGAGTTCAAGTCTCTCTACTCGCACCAATGAAAACCCTGCGAACCGATTTCGGTCGCAGGGTTTCCGCATTTCACCGCAGTCTTCAGCATGCCCGGAAGCCTCAGGGCTTACCATCGAAGAAACGCCGGTAGGCCGCGGCCGAATAGGAGACTGCGCGGGAAATGAATTGGATAGGGGGAACGGTGAACGAGCGAAAGCTGCCCACGATGTACGGTCTGGCGGAATCCGACCCGGACCAGAACCTGATCAAGCGCGAGGGAGTGAGCCCGGAAGCCTTGGAGCAGATCGACCGCATCATGGCCGAGATGGGACGCATGCGCCAGCTTGAACGCCAAATCATGCGCAATTCCCAGAGCTTCATGAAGCTCAATGAGACCGACATGCGCGCCCTGCGCATGCTGATTTCCGCCAAGCACGCCGGCACCGCAGTCACCCCCGGCCAGCTCGCCCGCTATCTGGGTATTTCCAGCGCATCGGTCACCAAGATGATCGACCGGCTGATCGAGGGCGAGCATGTCGCACGCCGCCCGCATCCCACCGACCGCCGCTCTTGGTGCATCGAAGTCACCGGGCCGACGCACCTGATGGCCCGCCAGCAGGTGGGGCGCCACCATGCGCAGCGGTTCGAGGTGGCTCGGGAGTTCACCGACGCCGAGCGCGAGGTGATTATCAGGTTCCTCGCCCGGACCTCGGATGCCATGGAGGACAGCATGAACGGCGCGCAAACCGCTCTCGATGATCAGGGCAAGGAACCTGAAGCCGGTCAATCCTAGGGGCTCGTTCCCTCGGCCTGCTGCACGATGCTCTTGAGCATGCCGGAGAAGATGAATGCGTGGAACGGGCTCACCGACCACCAGTAGGCCCGCCCGGCCAGCCCGCGGGGCACGAAGATCGCCCGCTGGGTGACCTGGACCCGCTCGCCGGGCCGCTGCTCCAGGCGGAATTCAAGCCAGGCCTGGCCTGGAACCCGCATTTCCGCGCGCAGCCGCAGCAGTTGGTTGCGTTCCAGCGCTTCGACGCGCCACCAGTCGACGACATCTCCCAAGGCCAGCGTGCTGCGCGAGCGGCGCCCGCGCAATAGGCCCACCCCGCCACTGAGCTTGTCCATCAGCCCGCGGATCCGCCACAGGCTCGGGAACACGAAATAGCCTGATTCCCCGCCGATGCGTCCGATGACCTGGTAGAGGTCTGCGGGATCAGCCTGTGTTTCCATGGTCCGCTGGTCGATGTAGATCTTGCGTCCGGCCCACTGCGGATCCGAGGGCAGCGGCTCGGCCGGCGCCGAGACCGGATGCGCGGTGGCCCAGCTGGTCTCCACCGAATCGGAGGCGATCTTCTCCAGGGCCAGGCGCACCGCGTCCGGGTAGTCGGTCAGTCCGCCCTCGGGTGGGGGGATCAGCTGATCGATGCGGTGCGAACCCATGACGCAGTCGTGCTGCAGCGAGCCGACCAGTGCGGTGGCCAGGGTGTGCGGCAGGGGAGTGACCAGGTTGACCCAGTGCGACGCCAGCTGCGGGGTGAGCACCGGCAAGGCCCAGATCCTCGGCTCGCGCAGCCCCGCCACCTTGGCGTAGATGCGCATGAGGTCCGCGTAGCTGTAGGCGCGCGGCCCGCCGATGTCGAAGGTGTCGTTCACCGGAGTGTCCAGCTCGGCGCAGGCAGCCAGATAGTGCAGGGTGTCGCGCACCGCGATCGGCTGCACCCGGTTTTTCACCCAGCGCGGGGCCGGCATCACCGGGAGCACGTCGCTCAGGTGGCGGATCATCTCGAAGCTTGCCGAGCCTGACCCGATCACCAGCCCCGCCTGCAGGATCAAGGTATGAAGCCCGTCTGGATCCGGGTTCCTGTCCTGGAGCACCTCGCCCACCCGCACCCGGGATGCGAGATGCTCGCTCAGTTCGCCCTCCGGGTGCAGTCCGGAGAGGTAGATCAGCTGGGCCACGGATTCTTTCCTGGCGCAATCAGCCATGGTTTGCGCGCAGCGTTCCTCGTCGGACATGAAGTTTTTGGTGCCGGACATTGAATGCACCAGGTAGTAGACGGTGTGGGCCCCGCGGCAGAATTCGGCCACCGCGTTGGCATCCTGCAAGCTGCCCTCGACCACCTCGACCTGGTCCCGCCACGGCACATCGCGCAGCCGCTGGGCGTCGCGGGCCAGCACCCGGACGCGGTGTCCTCGGCGCAGCAGCAGCGGAACCAGCCGTCCGCCGATGTAGCCGGTGGCTCCGGTGACGGCTATCAGCTTCACGGCAGGCTCCGTTCCTTGCGGGCGCGCACCGCGACGGCGAGCGCCGCCAGCAGCACCAGGCCGGCGATGGCCAGCGCCGAGATGCCGACGAGCGTGGATTCATTGGTTCCCGACAGCCGGCTGGCCCCGATCCATGCCAAGCCCCAGGCGATAGCCGCCGCGGGAGCCAGCTGGCCCCGGGTGTAGCCGGTCAGCGCCACTGCGATGGCGGCGGCCACGATCAGCAGGACGATTGCGGCCGCAACGGGCCAGGAGGCGTTGGCGCCGACTCCCAGCGAAGAAAGCCACGCGGCGGTGTTCGCCAGGCTGGCCACGCAGACCCAGCCCAGGTACACGCCGAAGGTGATCCACATGATCCAGTGCTCGGTCCGCGTCGCGCTGCCGTAGGTGCGCAGGAGCATGGCGACCCAGACCAGCGACGCCAGCAGGATGAAGATGACTGCGACGCTCACGGCGAGCCATCCGGCCTGGGCGGTCAGGATCCAAGCCGCGTTCAGCAGGGCCGACAGCGAAGCCGGGCCGCGCAGCCGGTGCAGGGTTTCGGATCGGGTGCCGGCGGACGTGAATTGGTATACCGCGAAGACGGCAAGGCCTGCATAGACCAGGGACCAGATGGAGAAGGCGGGGCCGGCCGGCGCCAGCAGGGTGGCATCCGCGCTGAGGTATCCGCCGGCGGCATTCTGGATGGGGGTGCCGCCGGCGGCGCCGCTGCCCAGGAATGATCCGTAGATGGCCAGCGCAATGGCGAGCGCGGTGCCTATTTGGGCCGCCAGGACTGGCCGGCGGGGGACTGCTATCGACTGCTGCATGATCCATCTCCTTGGGTGTCAGCTGGGAAACTTTCCGGGAAGAGTCGACAAATCCGAATACTTAAACCATGATGTATCTAGACAGGCTAAATATCAACCAAGTGAGATAACATGCCAGAGAATTCACAAGTTCCGCCCGACCCGCGAGTCTCCACCGGGGACCTCTTCCGGCTGGTCCAGCAACTGTGCCTGTCCTACGACCTGGCTCAAAATCGTTACCGTTCCCAGCTTGAGCTCAACGATTCTGACCTGCGGGCACTGAACCTGCTGCGGACGGTGGATCCGGTGAGTCCCGGGACCCTGGGGCGCTATCTGGGCCTTTCCTCGGCCGGCTCAACCACCGTGCTCGACCGGCTTGAATCGCGCGGGTTCGTCTCCCGGCATGCGCATGGCGCAGACCGCCGCCGAACCGTGATCGGGCCCGGGGCCAACTATCCGCACTGTACAGGTCCGGGGTTGGCGTTGCTGCGCAATCTGCATAGACTCTGTGAACAACTGGACGAGCCCGGCCGCTCCCGGGTTGCCGACTTGCTGAGGCAGGCCAGCGAAGAGCTTGCCGCATCCTCCCTGCCGGCCGCCGGGCCGGCACCGACGCAGACCGATGAACCAGCGAAGTAGGGACACCATGACCACACATGCAGACCGCACGGACACCCAGCCGGCGCAGCGCAGCGTCGCCTTCGCCGATGACGCCACGCTGTCGGAAATCTCCGGCCATCTAGGACACCTCACCGCATCGGCTCGCCAGCGGACCGCCAACTACTCGCGGCACGGCGCGCAGCTCTGGGATCAGCTGGGCGAGCGGCTGGCTACCGGCAAGCTGGCCAGACCCGGCCTGGTAATGCTCGGCTACGAGGCTTTCGGCGGGCGCAACCGCCGCCGGGCGCTGGACCTGGCCTGCGCGTTCGAGCTGCTGCACAACGCGCTGATCATCCACGATGACATCATCGACCGCGACTTCCTGCGCCGCGGGGCGCCGACCATCTCCGCGGTCTACCGCGACGAGGCCTCCGGCTACGGGCGCAGCCGCACCGATGCCGAGCACGTGGGCAACAGCGCCGCGCTGATCGCCGGAGACCTGCTGCTGACCGAAGCCATCAAGGTCGCGGCCCGGGCCGCTGCGGGGCTGGACAACGAGGAGCAGGTCGAAGCCTGCTTCTTCCAGGCCATCGAGCAGGCCGGCGCGGGGGAGCTGGAAGATCTGCTCTACTCGCTGCACCCGCACCCGGCCACCACAGCCGATGTGCTGCACATGGAGGAGCTGAAAACCGCCGCCTACTCGTTCCAGCTGCCGCTGCAGGCCGGAGCGCTGCTGGCCGGGGCCGATGCGCTGCAGGCGCAGCTGCTCGGAGCCATCGGTTCCAAGCTGGGGGTCGCCTACCAGGTGATCGACGACGTGCTGGGCACCTTCGGCGATCCGCAGGATACCGGCAAGCCCGTCGATTCGGACCTGCGCGAATTCAAGAGCACCATCCTGCTTTCGCTGGCCGCGGAGAATCCCGGTTTCGCGGTGCTGCTGCAGGAATTCCGCGCCGGCAACGTCGCAGCGCAAGAGGTGCGCCAGGCGATGGCCGAGCAGGACGCGGAGGCCTTCGCCCGCCAGCTGGCCCGCCAGCTGTGCACTTCAGCCACCCGTTCGGCGGCCTTTTTGCGCCTGCCCGAAGACGCCCAATACCGGCTGCACCACTGCACCCGGCTGATCCTGGAAAGGAGCTGGTGAGCATGGCCGCGGCCCGCCCCACCGCCCTGCAGACCTACTCCCGCACCGCGGCCCGCAGCGCCCGGCTGGTGCTCGGGGAGTACTCCACCTCCTTCTCGCTGGCCTGCCGGATGCTGGATGCCGCCAGCGCCGCGCATATCGCGAACATCTACGCCTTGGTCCGCCTCGCCGACGAGGTGGTGGACGGCGTCGCCAGCCAGGCCGGCCTGAACCCGCAGGCGGTTGGCGACTGCCTGGACGAGCTGCAGGCGCAGACGGCTCTGGCCCTGCAGCGCGGCTACAGCACGAATCTGGTGGTGCACGCCTTCGCGCTCACCGCCCGCGAGACCGGCATCACCGAAAAGCTCACCGACCCGTTTTTCGCCTCGATGCGCGCGGATCTGAGTGTGCACCGGCACAGCGAGCAGAGCCTGCGCGAATACATCTACGGCTCCGCCGAAGTGGTCGGGCTGATGTGCCTGCAGGTGTTCCGCGCCATGCCCTCAGCCCCGGCCGAAACCCCCGCGCAGGCGCAGCTGGCCGAGCGCGCCGCGCGCAGCCTGGGCGCCGCCTTCCAGAAGGTGAACTTCCTGCGCGACCTGGCCACCGACAGCCGGCAGCTGGAGCGCGTGTACTTCCCGGGCATCGATCCCGAGCACTTCACCGAAGCGCGCAAGCGGGAGCTGGTGGCGGACATCGAGACGGACCTGGCCCATGCCCGCGCCGGGCTGCCCTACCTGGCGCCGACCGCGGCCCGCGCGGTGCGCATGGCCCACGACCTGTTCGCCCGGCTGAACCGCCAGCTGGACAAGGCCCCGGCAGAGCAGCTGCTCACCGCGCGCATCTCGGTCTCCGCACCGCGCAAGGCGCTGATCGCCGCCCGCGTGCTTGCCACGGGGCACCGCTGGCGCGCCCCCGACCCCGAACCCAATCCCGGGCCCGCCGGGCAAGCCCCGCACGTGGCGCAGCTTCCGCTGAGCGGGGGACCGCATGCAGCCTGAACCCAAGCACGTCGTGGTCATCGGCGCCGGATTCTCCGGACTGGCCAGCGCCGGCCTGCTCGCCGCGCGCGGCCACCAGGTCACCGTGCTCGAACAGCACGAGCACGTGGGAGGGCGCTCCGGACGCCTGGAACGCGAGGGCTTCCGCTTCGACACCGGACCGTCCTGGTACCTGATGCCCGAGGTTTTCGAGCACTGGTTCGCCCTGATGGGAAGCAGCGTGCAGGAGCAATTGCAGCTGCGCCGGCTGCCGGTGGGCTACCGCACCTTCTTCGAGCACGCCGCCGAACCGGTGGACGTGGGCACCGGCCAGGCGGCGCGCGAGCTGTTCGAGCAGCTGGAACCCGGCAGCGGCGCGAAACTGGACACCTACCTGGCCCGCGCCGCGACCGGCTACCAGCTGGCCTTGGAGCACTTCCTCTACGACGACTTCCACCACCCGCGGAGCCTGCTGCGCCCGGGCATCCTCAAGCACCTGCCGCAGCTGCTTCCGCTGCTGGCCGGCAGCCTGCACGGGCACATCGCCCGGCGCTTTTGCAGCACACCCGCCCGCCAGATCCTGGGCTACCCGGCGGTGTTCCTGGGCTCCAGCCCGCGGCGCACCCCGGCGCTCTACCAGCTGATGAGCCACCTGGACCTGAGCCAGGGGGTGCAGTACCCGCTGGGCGGGTTCGCCGCCGTGGCCGACGCGATGGCCGGCCTGGCCCGCAGCCACGGGGCACGCATCGAGCTCGGCGCCACGGCCACCGGGATCGCCACCGGCCAGAATCGTGATGGACACAAGCCTGCGGTGCGCGCGGTGCGCTGGATCGATGCCGAAGGCCGGGAACAGCACACGACGGCCGACGCGGTGATCGGGGCCGCTGACGCCCGCCACCTGGATTCCACGCTGCTGCCGCAGCAGCTGCACACCCACACGGCCAAGCGCTTCGAATCCCTGGACCCGGGCCCCAGCGCGGTGCTTCTCTGCTTGGGAATCACCGGCACGCTGCCGCAGCTGGAACACCACAACCTGCTGTTCACCAAGGACTGGGACGTCAACTTCGCCCGCATCCGCGAAGGCCGGCCGCTGCGCGGGGAAACCAGCATTTACGTGTGCAAACCCAGCGCCACCGACCCCGGCGTCGCGCCGGCCGGGTGCGAAAACGTGTTCATCCTGGTTCCCGCCCCGGCCGCGGCCGCCTGGGGAACCGGCGGACCCGACGGGCAGGGGGACCCGGCCGTGGAGCAGGTCGCGGACGCAGCCATCGACCAGCTGTCGCGCTGGGCGAAGATCCCGGACCTGCGTGAGCGGATCATCGTGCGCCAGAGCATCGGCCCCGAGGATTTCGCACAGCAGTACGGCGCCTACCGGGGCGGGGCCCTGGGCCTGGCGCACACCCTGCGCCAAAGCGCCATGTTCCGCCCGTCCAACCGCAGCTCCACCGTCGACGGGCTCTACTATGCGGGCAGCACCGTCCGCCCCGGCGTCGGGGTGCCCATGTGCCTGATCAGCGGCGAGCTGGCGGCCAAGGCCGTCGAGGGGATCAGCGCCCCGGGCGCGCTGGACCCGGCAGGCTTCGCGACCCGGGACAGGACGGCCCCATGATCTACCTGCTCATTCTGATCGCCCTGCTGGGTTGCATGCTGCTGTGCGACGCGAAGGGCAAACTGTTCATCTTCCGCCACCCCGTGCGCGCGGTGATCGCCCTGGCCGCGGGCACCGGCTTCTTCGTCCTGTGGGACGTGCTGGCCATCGAGAGGGGCATCTTCCTGCACCGCGAGTCCGAGCTGATGACCGGTCTGATGGTGGGGGACCAGTTCCCGCTGGAAGAAGTCTTTTTCCTGCTGTTCCTGTGCTATTCATCGATGATCGTGGTCACCGGCTGGCCGGTGGCCACCACCTGGCTGCGCCGCACACTGCAGCGGAAGGGAGCGGAGAATGTTTCTTGAACTCAGCCTCTGGTTCACCGCCGCCGCGGCGCTGACACTGGCCGCCGCCCTGCTGGTCCGCCGGATCCCGTTGCGCCGGGTCGCGGGCCAGCTGGGAGCGGCGCTGGCCGTCATGGTGGTGCTGACCGCCATCTTCGACAACCTCATGATCTACGCCGGGCTCTTCGACTACGGCCAGCACACGCTGACCGGCGTGCGCATCGGCCTGGCGCCGATCGAGGATTTCTTCTACCCGGTGTGCGCGGTCCTGTTCATCTCCGGGCTCTGGTGGCTTCTCTCAGCCGCCCCGCGCGACCAGGACACGAGACCGGAACCCACCGCGAGGAGCGCACGATGATCAAGGAACTGCTGCTCACCTCTCGCCCGATCTCCTGGGTGAACACCGCCTACCCCTTCGCCGCCGCCTACCTGCTGGCCGGCGGCGGAATCGACTGGAAATTCGTGATCGGCACGTTGTTCTTCCTGATTCCCTACAACCTGCTGATGTACGGGGTCAACGACGTGTTCGACTACGAATCGGACCTGCGCAACCCGCGCAAGGGCGGTGTCGAGGGCGCGCTGCTCGCGAAGGAATCGCATACGGCGGTGCTGCGCTGGTGCCTGCTGGCCACCGCGCCCTTCGTGCTGGTGCTGGCGCTCGCCGGGACGGCTGCTTCGAACCTGGTGCTGCTGATGTCGCTGGCCGCGGTGCTCGCCTACAGCGCGCCGAAGCTGCGTTTCAAGGAACGCCCGGGCCTGGACTCGGTGACCAGCGCGGTGCACTTCGTCTCCCCGGCGGTGTACGGCTGGGTGCTGGCCGGCACCGCCCTGGGCGCCGCGCAATGGCTCGTCTTCACCGCCTTCCTGTTGTGGGGCATTGCCAGCCACGCGCTGGGGGCCATCCAGGACATCATCCCGGACCGCGAGGCTGGGCTGGGATCCATCGCCACCGTCAGCTCGGCAAGGACCACGCTCTATCTGGTGCTCATCGCTTACCTGACGGCGGGCATCCTGCTGTTCGCCTCGCTGGACGGGCTGCCCGCGCTGGCCGGCTTGCTGGCCATTCCCTACGTGCTTAATGTCCTGCCCCACCTGGGTGTCACGGATGAGACCTCGGGGAGCGCCAACAAGGCCTGGAAGCGGTTCTTGTGGATCAACTACGTCTGCGGGTTCCTGCTGACCATGCTGATCATCGCGGTGCTGAGTTTTGGGTGAGCTACGCGGCACCGCCGCGTCCGGCAGCCCTGGCGAGCCCGGGCCCCGTGGCCGCGAAAGCTCGGGTACGGTTGAGATCATGGACGTAATCCTGCTTTCAGAGACCGGCGAACCCATCGGCACATGTCCCAAGGAACTTGTACACACTACCGACACGGCCTTGCACCAGGCGTTCTCCTGCCATGTTCTCAATACCGAGGGACAGGTGCTGGTCACCCGCAGGTCGCTGGACAAGAAAACCTGGCCCGGGGTCTGGACCAATTCCTTCTGCGGCCACCCGCAGCCCGGCGAGTCCTTCGAGGACGCCATCAGCCGCCACGCCCAACGCGAACTGGGCATGAAGATCAGCGGCCTGTCCGTGGTGCTGCCCGACTACCGCTACCGGGCGGTTGATGCCTCGGGCATCGTGGAAAACGAGATTTGCCCGGTGTTCACCGCGGTGATCGACTCGGAGCTGGCTCCGGCGCCCGATGAAGTCATGGACTACCACTGGGTGGATCCGCTGCAACTGGGCAGGGCCATGACCGCCACCCCCTGGGCGTTCAGCCCGTGGCTGGTCACGCAGGCCCCGGACATGGACCTCTACGGCCTTCGCGGCTGAACCGCCATTACTCCGCCGTGCTTGCAGCTGGGCCCCGGACACGACGTCCAGTCGTGTCCGGGGCCCAGCGGCGTTGCGGCGGCTCAGCGCTGGCCGAGGTACGCCAGCGCGGCGGCCCGTGCGGTGAAGTAGCGCGAGGTGATCGCTCCGTCCAGCTCGGGCAGGATGAAGCCGGCAAGCACCTCGTCCATCAGGCTCTCGCCCAGGAAGGCCAACCGTGTGGGTCGTGAATTGGAGGACAGGACCCCTGCGACCTCAGGGCAGACATTGCTCAGGCCCGAAACGTTGATCAGCACCCGCGCTGGATGGCTGCCCGAATGATGCTGCAGGCTCTGCACCAGACGCGCGGTGTCGTCTGCGCCGAGGCTCATGCCCGGGCTGAAGGTGACTTCGAGAAGTTTTCCCGGTAAGCGCGTGATGCTCCACGCCCGCGCGGATGTGCCGGTCGCTCCGGCCATTGATGATTGATTCATAGATCCCCATATGCTCAGTGTGAACGGGGCCCCGCCGGGTGCCGCGAGTGCGAGTCAGGCCACCGGGGGATTGCTCCCGCATATGCCCAGTCTACCCACGCTCAGGAGGGAGCGAAGCACGCTTCGCCGAGGCGCCGACGTGGTAGCCCTGCGCTGTGCCCACTCCCAGTGCCCGCAGCACCTGCGCCTGCTGGTCGGTGCGCACCGCCACGGCAATGCAATCCAGTGACAGGGCATCGGCCATGGCCACGATCGCGCGCAGCACCTCGTGCTTGACCCGATCCGTCTCGATGCCATTGGTCAGGGACTTATCGAGCTTGATGCCGCCCAACGGCAGTCTCGCGAGATAGCCGAAGGACGAGTATCCGGCACCGAACTTGTCGAGATACACCTGGATGCCCAGCTCCCTGAGCTTGCGCATGGTGCGCAATTCCGCGCCGTCTTCCGAGATGAAATGCCCCTCGGTGACCTCCAGGACCAGGTTCGCGGCGGGCATTTGCAGTGTGGCCAGCTCCTCGGCCAGCTGCGCGGCGAACGCATCCTCCCGCAGGGCGATGTGGTTGATATTCAGATGCAGGCGACAGTCCGCGGAAATTTCCCCGCTGCGGCGCCACGAGGAGAAATCGTCCAGTGAATTGCGCACCATGCGGTGGCGCACCGCCGGCAGCAACCCGGACTGCTTCGCCAGAGGTACAAAGATCTCAGGCGGGATCAGGCCCTTCTCCGGATGATCCCACCGGGCACGGGCTTTATACGCCAGGACGCGTGAGGTTTCAAGATCGACGATCGGCAGGTAGTCCGCGTAAATCTCCTCGGTGCGCACCGCACTGCGCAAGTCCGCGATCAGCTGGGACTTGGTGACGCGCTCAACGAGCATGTGCTGCGCGAAACGCTGGACCTTGTCGGTTTTGGAACGCTTGGCCTCGTACATGGCGGTGTCGGCCTGCTGCATCCATTGCTCGGCATCCAATGACGCATCCGCCTGGGCGTAGCCGATGCTCACCCCGGGATTGATGACGATTGACTCCAGAACCATCGGCTGGTTCAGCTCGGCCAGCAGCCGTGCGGCAAAGCCCGGGGCATCGGAGGAGTCCAGATGCACCAGCAGCGCGAATTCGTCCCCGCCCAGGCGCGCCGCGACATCGGTGTCGCGCACGATGCGCCGCAGACGGGTGGTGATCTCCTGCAGGACCAGGTCGCCCAGATGGTGGCCGTGGGTGTCGTTGATGAGCTTGAAGGAATCGAGGTCCAGCACGAACAAAGCGCTGGCAGGCTCACCGCGGGACACCTCGGCAAGCTGGGAATCAAGATGCCGGCCCAGCTCCGCCCGGTTGGCCAGCCCGGTCAGCGGATCGCTGTAGGCCAGGATCCGCAGCTGCTCTCCGGCCGATTCGAGCTGGGCGGTGCGCCGGACCACCTGTTCGTCGAGCCGGCCATAGAGTTCGGACAGCCGCGCGGACATGGCGTTGAACCCCACGATAATCGCATCGATGCCGTCGCGCCGGCTGCTGGGTTCCAGAAACGTCCTGAAATCCCCGGTAGCGGTGCGAAGGATTGCGTCGATGAGCTCTTTGATCCTCGGGTCATCGGCCGACTCATGCACAGGTGCGTCCCTTCATTGTCCGGCTTGTGTCCAAGCCAACTAGAGTTCTAGCACATTATTTTTTGTTTTTGCCCATAACGGTCAGTAGTTTTAGAGTGCGGAGTTTGACAGGCCGGTCCGGAAACGGTCCCGGCGGCAGCCACGACGTGCACACTGCTCTGGGGATTGCAGCACGCTGGATCGGGATTGCCGGGTCTTTCTAGGTGGGGTACCGCAGCTGTCTGTGTCCTAGCCACCGGTCTCGAAAGTTTCGGGCCCGGCCCTTTGGAGAAATGTGAACCGAAAAATCCTGGTCCCTGTCCTCGGCTCCGCGCTCATGCTGAGCCTGCTGCCTTCGGCACCTGCGCTGGCCGATGAATCCGTGAAGGTCAGCCAGCCGGCCTCCACCAGCGACACCGGAGCTTGGGCAACCGTTACGGTGCCCGTGGCACAGGGGCTGAAGCCTGCGTCGATCAAGGGCCGGGTCTCGACCACGGCCACGGACGGGCAGCTGCAGCTACGCGTCGGCAAGGACATCATCAAGACCCTGCCGGTCGCCCAGTCCGGCGCATTCGACCTGTCGCTGAACGCGAAGCACGCGGCGGAGAACGGCACCTTGGATGTCGCGGTCCGCTGGCTTCCCGAGTCCCGGGAAGGCCGCTGCCTGAGCGTCGAACCGCAGCAGGTTGAGCTCTCCCAGGTACAGCTTCAGGCTGCGGGCGAGGCCAAGGCCCCTGAATCGGTGGCGCAGTTTTTTGCAAGCTCGCCCGGCTCGGTGTCCATCCAGGGTGAAGGCGAAGCCTCGCAGGCTGCGCTGAGCGCGGTCCCCGCTCTGGCCGCTGCCTTCCCGTCCGCCGATATCGCCTGGAATGCCGCGGATGCGGATTACACCGTCGCCTTCGAGCTCGCAGAGCAGGGCATGAAGCTTGCCCTGGATCGCGCCGGAACCACCTTGCGGATCAGCGGGACCGCGGAGCAGCTGGCAGAGCTCGACACCGTGATCCGCAGCCGGGCACTCACCCTGGCGGTCGGCCGCCACGTAGACGCCGAGGCAGCGCCGGTCCAGGGCGAGCGCTGGACCCCGGCGGAGGTGATGAGCTTCGCGGATCTCGGCGCCACCGCACCGAAGCTGGAGGGCTACGGCCAATCCTCGCTGTACATCGGAGTGGACGAGGCCCAGCTCGGTTCAAGCCTGGACGGAGCCCAGGTGCATCTGTCCGGGACGCACAGCGCCATCCCGGAGAATACCGAAGCGGCCCTGAACGTGTATTGGAACGACCAGCTGGTCGATTCCTTCGTGCTGGATCAGAGCACCGCGCTCAACGCGGACATCCAGATCCCGCAGTCGCTGGTCACCTCGCGCAACGGCTTGCGCCTCCAGCTGGATGCCGCGGCGCAGGGCGCAAACTGCGCCATCGCCGGCACTTTGCCCGTCCAGGTGCATCTGGATGGTAGCGCCAGCACCGTGACCCCGCAGTACGGCGCGGGCCGCGCCGCGGGATTCGAGATGCTGCCGCAGCAAACCGCAGGCGAAGTGGGCCTCGCCCTGGGCGCCGGGACTTCCGCGGAGACGGCAAATGCGCTCGCCACCAGCCTGCTGGCCTCGTTGCAACAGGCCAGCGCCGTGCCGTTGCACGTGCAGAACCTTGCCATCGAGGATGTGGCCGGCTCGCCGCTGAGCACCGTGGTGGTGGGAGGCGATGCGCAGCTTGCCGATGAGCTCGGCGCGCCGTTGCGCCTGGAACGTTTCCGCACCATCGAATCCTCCGTGCTCTCCGCGGGGGTGGGCACCGAGGAGCCGTACGCCGCGCTGCAGGCCTTCGAGGATTCGGGTCGCGCCGTGCTGCTGGCCGGCGGCTGGTCGCCAGACGGAACAGCCACCGATGCGCTGTATCACGATCTAGCCGACCGGGTGGCGCCAGCCGCCGGCGGCTGGTCTTCGCTCTCGCGCAACCTGCTGGTCGCGCAGGAGGGCGCCGCGCCGGTCCTGGTGGAAAGCAATGCGTTGATCCCGCAGGATTCGCTCACCGACGACTACCGCCCCTACGCCTGGTGGGCGGCCGGCGGCGTCGCGGCCCTGGTCCTGGCCGGTCTGGCTGGCGCGTTCGCCTTGCGCAGGTCCAACCGCCGAGCCAAGGCGCAGGCGGCCGCGGAGGCGGCAGCCGGCGGCCCGCAGTCCGTACCCTCATCCAATGAGCGCTAGCACCGGCACGGCCCCGAAACAATCAATAGTTTCGCGGCTGCAGCGTGCCTGGCGGCTGCTGGGCGCCCCGCCGGAGGTGCGCAAGGTGCCCGGCTCCGTGCTGGTGGCGCTTGCCGCCGGGCTGCTCGGACTGGCGGCCAGCGCCGTCACCGTGCCCAGCGGCTGGGCCATGGCCTACTCCGACGCCCAGAGCCACCTGACCATCGCGCGACGCGTGATCGACTCGATGGCTCCCGGCTTCGAACAGCTGGGCACCGTATGGCTGCCGGTGCCGCACCTGCTGCTGATCCCGCTGGTGGCGATCGACCCGCTCTTCCATACCGGGTGGGCCGCGGCCCTGCTGGGAAGCGCCGCCTTGTCCGGTACCGCCGCGGGACTCTACCGCATCGCGGCCCGTCTGGGCATCGGCCGTGCCGGCCGCCTGGCGATGCTGGTTCTGCTGCTGGCCAACCCCAGCGTGCTGTATCTCTACACCACGGCGCTGACCGAACCGGTGCTGCTGCTGTTCCTCGTCGCCGCACTGTCCGGATTGAGCCGCTGGGCGCTGGCGCCGCGCAGGATGAGCGCCGGGGAGCTGGCGGTCTTCGCCGGAATTCCCACCGCGGCGGCCATGCTCTCGCGCTACGAAGGATGGATGCTGGCGCTGACCGGCACCATTTTCGTGTGCGTGGTGACCCTGCGACGTACCCGTTCGCTCCAGCAGATGATCATCATGGCCGCCGGATACGCATGGATTCCCGCGCTGGCGGTGTGCTGGTGGCTGGCCTACAACTGGGGGATCTACGGGGACCCGCTGGAATTCATGTTCGGCCCCTACTCGGCCAGCGCCCAGCAGTCCTCCATCAGCAGCAGCGGCCTGCTGCCCACCAAGGGCAATTTGGGGCTGACCCTGCTCACGTTCCATTCCTCGGTGCTGGGCACCGCCGGAGTGCTGCTGCTCGTGCTCGCCGGTGCGGGCCTGCTGGTCGCCGCCTACCGGTGGCGCCTGCAAACGCCGGGGCTGGTGCTCTGGCTGACCTCCAGCGCCTATGTCTTCGCGGTGGTGAGCATGTACTTGGGCCAGACCGCGATCAACAACGCGCATTCGCTGCCCAGCACCTGGTGGAACAACCGCTTCGCCATGACCGCCATGCCGTTTTTCCTGCTGGCGGCGGCGCTGGCAGTGGACGCCGCCGGGCAGTGGCTCACGCGGAAGGACAACTGGCGACTTCAGACGCGGCAGGTGCTGCGCGCGGGCGCGGCGGCCGGGCTCGGCGCGGCAGTGCTGCTGCAGCTTGGCTGGTGGATTGCCGGTCCCGTCGATCGCGCGCCGGTGCTGGCCGAGGCCGCCATGAGCGCCGGCTCCACCCGGTATTCCACCGAGGCGGCGCAGTGGCTGGCGCAGAACTACGACGGCGGCGGGCTGCTGCTTGATGAAAGCGCCCGAGGCAACGCGATCGTGCCGCTGCTGGGCATCGATATCTCGCAGATCTTCCTGCGCGCCTCCGGGGACAACTTCACCCAGGCCCTGGACAACCCGGCGGCGCATGCCCGCTGGGTGCTGCTGAATGTCGAAAAGGACGGGGCGCCGGTCAATTCGGGGCCAGTGGACCTGGTCGACCAGGCGTTCATCGCGCGGCCCTCTGCGCGGGCCAGCTACCGAACCGTCTACACCTCGCCCACGCACGCCGTGCTGCAAAGGATCGATCGATGAACACCGCCTACAAGCCCTTGGGGCAGCTGCTGGTGGACCAGCACCTGGCAACCCAGTCCGACATCGACCGGGCCTTGGAAGACCAGCGCCGCGAAGGCGGACTGCTCGGCCGCCACCTGTTGCTGGCCGGGGCCGTGCAACGCCGCGACATGTACGCCGCGCTCGCCGGACAGTGGGGCACCACGCTGGTTGACCTGGTCGAAGATCCGCCGCAACCGGATCTGCTGGCGGAACTCGACCATGAATGGGCATTGTCTTCGGCCTGGCTGCCCTACCAGCGTCAGGATGACGGGCGGATCACGATCGCTACCTGCACTGCGCCGACCCCTGCCGTCCTGGCGGAAGCCCGGGAACTTCTCGGCGCGCCGGTGGATGTCGTGGCGACGACCGACTGGGACATCCAGCAGGCGCTCCAGGCGAGCTTCCGCCGGGAAATGCTCTATGACGCGGCGGACCGGCTGTCCGTGGACGATCCCGCCCAGTCAGCGAAAGTCGCATTGACAATTTGGCAAATGGTCCTTCCCGCGATCCTGCTGGCGGTGTTCATCGCCGGACTCGTGGTGGACTTCCGCCGGACGATGATCGTGGTCCTCTTCGCGGCGAACATCAGCTTTGCCACAAGCATCCTGTTTAAGACGGTTGCCAGCATCAATGCCCCGATCCAGCGCGCCCGCCGCCGGCTGGCCGCGCGCAGGCTCGGGCTGTGGCGGAAGCGCTACGGGGTCAAGGCACCGAGCACGGATCGCATCCCCGACGACGAACTGCCGATCTACACCATCCTGATCCCCGCGTTCCACGAGGCGAACATCATCGCCAAGCTGCTGGAGAACATCGGCGCGCTGGACTACCCGAAATCCAAGCTGGAAGTGCTGCTGCTGCTGGAAGAAGACGACCAGGAAACCATCGCCGCGGCCAAGGCGGCGGCCCCGCCGAGCAATGTGCGCATCCTGGTGGTCCCGCGCGGGGTGCCGCAGACCAAGCCCCGTGCCTGCAACTACGGATTGGCGATGGCCAATGGAGAGTTCGTGGTGATCTATGATGCGGAGGACCGGCCGGAACCGGACCAGCTTCGCAAGGCGATCGATGCGTTCCGCGAAGACGAGCGGATCAGGTCGCAGGTTGACGGCACCGTGCGCCCGCTCGTGTGCGTGCAGGCGGCGCTGAACTATTTCAACGCGGAGCACAACGTGCTCACCAAGATGTTCGCGGTCGAGTATTCGCATTGGTTTGATTCCATGCTTCCCGGCCTTGAAGGCACGGGGATTCCGCTGCCTCTGGGCGGCACGTCCAACCACTTCCGTGCGCGCCAGCTGCGTGAATTGGGCGGCTGGGATCCGTGGAACGTGACCGAGGACGCCGATTTGGGGCTTCGCGCCAGCGTGCGCGGCTTCCGGGTGGGCATCATCAATTCGACCACTTGGGAGGAGGCCTGTTCGAAGGTCCCGGCGTGGATCAGGCAGCGCACCCGGTGGATCAAGGGCTACATGGTGACCGCGGCGGTCAACATGCGCCGCCCGCTGCGTTTCGCCAAACGCACCGGGCTGGGCGGCGCCGTCGGCATGATCGGGTTGATTGCCGGAACCCCGCTGGCGTTCTTGGCGTATCCGCTGGTGCTTGGTTTCACCATCGTGACCTACATCGGCGTGCAGTTCATCGGCCTGGATCTTCCCCAAGGCCTGCTTGCCCTGGGCTGGGGCACCATGATCTTCGGCAACGCCATGATGATTGTGGTCTCCGGTATCGTCGCGTGGCGACGCTACGGTGCGCGGGTGGCGGCCTTCGCGCTGCTGAACCCCGCTTATTGGGTCTTGCATTCCATCGCGGCATGGCGCGCGGCCTACCAAATGGTCCGTACCCCGCACGTGTGGGAGAAGACCCCGCATGGACTGGATGAAGAGGACGAGTTCCTGGCCAGCTGAGCAGCCGCGGTGCGCAACAGCCCCGGCATCCTGCCCCCTTTGGGGTGCGGGATGCCGGGGCAGTGGCGTCGGGGTTGTTCTTTCCAGGCCTAGGTGCGGGCTGTTAAACGAAGTTCTCGGTGCCCTCGATGGTGTTCATGAAGTGGTCCATGAAATCCGCGAAGTCCTTGGCATCGTCTTCCTGGTCGATGACCGCCGACAGCGAGACGGCGTCATCGAGCTGCAGATCGATGCCCGGGTGCAGCGGGATGGAGAATCGGAATACCCGTCCGGTGGAGGTCGCTACCTCGTACTCGCCGTCATTGAGCAGGGCGAGCTGGTTGACGTTGGTGTTGTTGATCGTGATGGCGTCTTCGGAAGCGGTGAGATCGCTGGAGTTGACCGGCGCGAGGACCAGTTCGGCCGGCTGCCGGCGATAGCCGATGACTTTGAGCCCTCCGGAGCCGGCGATGCCGGTTCCGGCCACCAGGTTGTAGCTGGCGAAATTCGGGATCTGCGAGTCGAAGACATGGTGCAGGCGGGTCTTGACTTGCTCGGTCGGGTTCTCGGCTGGGCTGGTGTCCATGTATCTCACTCTACTAAGTAATACCTACAGGCCGGTGAGTCAGCGGGCTGGCCACATGGAATTCTCAGGTGAACGACACCAGATCAGCGGTTAGTGGCCCGAGCGCACCGAGAATATTTCGTGCCGTTGCGCTCCGCTTGCCGTAGCACCGAGGGGCCCTGCCTACGTGTCTACAGGTGGTGTACCGGGCGCACGCAAGGCAGCGGTGGCGATGGGGCGGCACGACGTTGAGCTTGTCCCATCGGACCGGAATAGAGTGCCACGGCCCATGAATCCTTCACCGGGAACAGGGAGGCAGGAGGGGTTGGAGGGCGGGGAGGGGGAAGTGCGTCAGCATTTTCCGCTTGCCGGCCGGGCATGCGTGCCACCGCAACAAGACCAGGAGAAGCGGCGTACCTTCCCGGAGTGCAGCGTTTTGGACAATCTGATCAGTGCTTTCGGCAACCTATTTGTGTCATGTGCGCGTCATGGGTTGCCCAAGTGGTCATATTGACTCCTAGAATGATGTTTTATGAGCCATGACTCCAGCCCGGACATCAAGCCGCGGTCGCGTGCAGTGACCGACGGCATCCACGCTGCTCCGTCGCGCGGCATGCTGCGCGCGGTCGGCATGGGGGATGAGGACTTCGCCAAACCGCAGATCGGCATCGCCAGTTCGTGGAACGAAATCACCCCGTGCAACCTTTCGCTGAACCGCCTGGCGCAGGGCGCCAAGGAAGGCGTCCACGCCAGCGGCGGGTTCCCAATGCAGTTCGGCACCATCTCCGTTTCCGACGGCATCTCTATGGGCCACGAGGGAATGCACTTCTCCCTGGTTTCCCGCGAGGTCATCGCCGACTCGGTGGAAACCGTGATGATGGCCGAACGCCTCGACGGTTCGGTCCTGCTGGCCGGCTGCGACAAGTCGCTGCCCGGCATGCTGATGGCCGCCGCCCGGCTAAACCTTTCGGCGGTCTTCCTCTACGCCGGCTCCATCATGCCCGGCTGGGTGAAGCTGGAGGACGGCACGGAAAAGGACGTCACCCTGATCGACGCCTTCGAGGCGGTGGGCGCCTGCGCCGCCGGCAAGATGAGCGAGGCCGACCTCGAGCGCATCGAGAAGGCCATCTGCCCCGGTGAAGGCGCCTGCGGCGGCATGTACACGGCCAACACCATGGCCTCCATCGGCGAGGCGCTGGGCATGAGCCTTCCGGGTTCCGCCGCCCCGCCCTCGGCCGACCGCCGCCGTGACATGTTCGCCCGGCGCTCCGGCGAGGCCGTGGTCCAGATGCTGCGCCAGGGCATCCGCGCCCGCGACATCATGACCAAGCAGGCCTTCGAGAACGCCATCGCGGTGCTCATGGCCTTCGGCGGCTCGACCAACGCGGTGCTGCACCTATTGGCCATCGCCCGCGAGGCGGGGGTGGATCTGCAGCTGTCGGACTTCAACCGCATCGGCGACAAGGTGCCGCACCTGGCGGACCTGAAGCCTTTCGGCCGCTACGTCATGAACGACCTGGACCGCATCGGCGGCGTCCCGGTGGTCATGAAGGCGCTGCTGGATGCGGGGCTGCTGCACGGTGACTGCCTGACAGTCACCGGCAGGACCGTGGCGGAAAACCTCGCGGACATCGCCCCGCCGGATCCGGACGGGAAGATCCTGCGCGCCATGCAGGACCCGATCCACCAAACCGGCGGCATCGCGATCCTGCACGGGACGCTGGCCCCGGAGGGGGCCGTGGTGAAGTCCGCTGGCTTCGACGCGGATGTCTTCGAGGGCACCGCCCGCGTCTTCGAGCGCGAGCAGGGCGCCCTGGATGCGCTGGACCGCGGCGAGCTGCAGGCCGGGGACGTGGTGGTGATCCGCTACGAGGGGCCCAAGGGCGGGCCGGGCATGCGCGAAATGCTCGCCATCACCGGCGCCATCAAGGGCGCGGGCCTGGGCAAGGACGTCTTGCTGCTGACCGACGGCCGGTTCTCCGGAGGCACTACGGGCCTGTGCATCGGGCACGTGGCTCCGGAGGCCGTGGACGGGGGACCGATTGCGTTCGTGAAGGACGGGGACCGGATCCGCGTGGACATGCAGGCGCGCAGCTTCGACCTGCTGGTCGACGAGGCGGAACTCGAGGCCCGCAAGGTCGGCTGGGAGCCGCTGCCGGCCAAGTTCACCTCCGGCGTGCTGGCCAAGTACGCCAAGCTGGTGAAGTCGGCTTCCACAGGCGCCTATTGCGGCTAGCGGCCGCGGGGAAAATCAGGAGTTTGTCCGCGGGTGGGCGTGTCATGCGTCCACCCAATGGACATTCGTCTCATATAATGAGATGGCACGGGGTGCGAGTTGATCTTTACCACTAGGTAAAGAAAGATTAGACACATGCAAACAACCACCGATGTACTACTAGTTATCAGGCGCGGAGCCTGAGACCAGTTCTGCCGCCAAGCAGGACGTCGGTGACGCGCAGCCCCCTTTCGTCAGCAGTGACGGCCGTGGGGCGTTTTTTATGCGCAGATGAAGAGATAGAAATGGAAAGGATCCAGATGAGCAACTCCACACCCGCCAATCCGGCGTCGGTTGCGAAGTCAATTAGTCGACCCAAGGATGCCGCCGCCGCTGTCTCTTCCGTCGTGGAAGCTTCGAACCCGGTCCAGGGTCCGAATAACATCGTTGCTCCCACGCAGATGACGGGCTCACAAGCCATCGTCCGCTCGCTGGAAGAATTGGGCGTCAAGGACGTCTTCGGGTTACCAGGCGGGGCCATCCTTCCCACCTATGACCCGCTCATGGACTCGACCAAGGTCAATCACATCCTGGTCCGCCATGAACAGGGTGCCGGCCATGCCGCACAGGGTTACGCCATGGTCAGCGGGGAAGTCGGCGTCTGCATCGCCACCTCCGGACCCGGCGCAACCAACCTGGTGACCGCACTGGCGGACGCCAACATGGACTCCGTGCCCATGGTGGCGATCACCGGTCAGGTCAACAGCGCCTTCATCGGCTCCGACGCGTTCCAGGAAGCCGATATCGTCGGCATCACCATGCCGATCACCAAGCACGCGTTCCTGGTGACCGACCCGGAGGACATCCCGCGGGTCATGGCCAGCGCGTTCTACCTGGCGCAGACCGGCCGTCCCGGCCCGGTGCTGGTGGACATCACCAAGGATGCCCAGACCTCGCAGATGACCTTCTCGTGGCCACCGAAGGTCGAGCTGCCCGGCTACCGCGTGGTCACCCGCGGCCACAACAAGCAACTGCGCGAAGCCGCCAAGCTGATCGCCGGCGCCACCCGCCCGGTGCTCTACGTGGGCGGCGGCGTCATCAAGGCCAACGCGCACGAGGAACTCAAGGCCTTCGCCGAGTTCATCAACGCCCCGGTGGTCACCACCCTGACCGCCCGCGGGGCGTTCCCGGATTCGCATCCGCAGCACGTGGGCATGCCGGGCATGCACGGCGCCGTCTCCGCGGTGACCGCGCTGCAGCAGTCCGACCTGCTGATCACCCTCGGCGCCCGCTTCGACGACCGCGTCACCGGCGTGCTGTCCTCGTTCGCGCCGAACGCCAAGGTGATCCACGCGGACATCGACCCGGCGGAGATCTCCAAGAACCGCGTGGCCGACGTGCCGATCGTGGGATCGCTTGACGAGATCATCCCGCAGCTTATCGAGGCCTGCCAGACCCGGTTCGAGACCGAGCCGCAGCAGGACCTGTCCAACTGGTGGTCGCTGCTGGACCGCCTGCGCGAAACCTACCCGATCGGCTACACCGAGACCCACGACGGCCTGTCTGCCCCGCAGAACGTCATCGGGCGCATCGGCGAGCTGACCGGCCCGGAGGGCGTCTACGTCGCCGGCGTGGGCCAGCACCAGATGTGGGCCGCGCAGTTCGTGAAGTACGAGCGTCCGCGCTCGTGGCTGAACTCCGCGGGCCTGGGCACCATGGGTTACTCGGTGCCAGCGGCCATGGGTGCCAAGGTGGCCCAGCCGGACCGCGTGGTCTGGGCGATCGACGGCGACGGCTGCTTCCAGATGACCAACCAGGAGCTTGCCACCTGCGTCATCAACAACATCCCGATCAAGGTCGCGGTGATCAACAACTCCTCGCTGGGCATGGTCCGCCAGTGGCAGACCCTGTTCTACGACGCACGCTACTCGAATACGGATCTGAACACGGGCCACGGCACCGCGCGCGTTCCGGACTTCGTGAAGCTGGCCGACGCCTACGGCTGCGTGGGTCTGCGCTGCGAACGCGACGAGGACATCGACGCCACCATCCAGAAGGCGCTGGAGATCAACGACCGCCCGGTGGTCATCGACTTCGTGGTCTCCGCGGACTCCATGGTGTGGCCGATGGTCCCCGCCGGAGTGAGCAACGACCAGATCCAGATCGCCAAGGGCATGACCCCAGAATGGGAAGAGGAAGACTAGAGAATGGCAAAGCACACGCTGTCCGTGCTGGTCGAAGACGTTCCCGGCGTACTCACCCGAGTTGCCAGCCTCTTCGCCCGCCGTGCGTTCAACATCCACTCGCTGGCCGTGGGACCCACGGAAATCGAGGGCATCAGCCGCATGACTGTGGTGGTCGACGCCGAGGGGGACTCCCTGGAGCAGGTCACCAAGCAGCTGAACAAGCTGATCAACGTCATCAAGATCGTGGAGTTGCTGCCGGAATCCTCCGTGCAGCGCGACCACATCATGGTCAAGGTCCGCGCCGACGCCGCCACCCGGCTGCAGGTCACCCAGGCCGCTGAGCTGTTCCGCGCGTCGGTGATCGACGTGGCCACCGACTCGCTGGTCATCGAGGCCACCGGCAACGCGGCCAAGATCGAGGCGCTGCTTTCGGTGCTGGAGCCCTTCGGCATCCGCGAGATCGTCCAGGCAGGAACCCTGGCCGTGGGCCGCGGTTCCAAGTCGATGAGCGACAGGGCCCTGAAGAGCCTTTCGGCCTAGCGCCGAAGCGTGTCCGAAGAAGGCGAATATGACTTCTTCGGACACGAACACCAAATTTCACAATCCAAGGCACCAGACTTGAACATAGATGCTGGTGCCAGCAACAGAAACTTTCGTTCCGAAACAACCAAGGAGCAATTCACATGGCTGATTTGTATTACGACGACGACGCAGACCTCTCGATCATCCAGGGCAAGAAGGTAGCCATCATTGGCTACGGCTCCCAGGGCCACGCGCACGCACTGAGCCTGCGCGACTCGGGTGTGGACGTCACTGTCGGCCTGGCCGAGGGCTCCAAGTCCCGCGCCAAGGCCGAGGCCGAAGGCCTGAAGGTCGCCACCGTTGCCGAGGCCGCCAAGTGGGCCGACGTCATCATGATCCTGACCCCGGACCAGGTCCAGGCCAAGGTCTACGCCGACTCGATCGCCGAGAACCTGGAAGAGGGCAACGCCCTGTTCTTCGGCCACGGCTTCAACATCCGCTTCGGCTTCATCCAGCCGCCGGCAAACGTCGACGTTGCACTGGTTGCCCCGAAGGCTCCGGGCCACACCGTGCGCCGCGAGTTCGAGGCAGGCCGCGGCATCCCTGACCTGATCGCCGTGGAACAGAACTACACCGGCGGCGCCAAGGACCTGGCACTGTCCTACGCAGCTGGCATCGGCGGCACCCGCGCCGGCGTCATCGAGACCACCTTCACCGAAGAGACCGAGACCGACCTGTTCGGCGAGCAGGCTGTGCTCTGCGGCGGTACCTCGCAGCTGGTGCAGTACGGCTTCGAGGTGCTGACCGAGGCCGGCTACAAGCCGGAGATCGCCTACTTCGAGGTGCTCCACGAGCTGAAGTTGATCGTCGACCTGATGTGGGAAGGCGGCATCGCCAAGCAGCGCTGGTCGATCTCCGACACCGCGGAGTACGGCGACTACGTCTCCGGCCCGCGCGTCATCACGCCGGAGGTGAAGGAGAACATGAAGGCTGTCCTGGCCGACATCCAGTCCGGAGCCTTCGCCAAGCGCTTCATGGATGACCAGGCCAACGGCGCCAAGGAGTTCCTGGAACTGCGCGCCAAGGGCGAAGCCCACCCGATCGAGACCACCGGCCGCGAGCTGCGCTCGCTGTTCTCCTGGATCTCGGACGCATCGAGCGATGACTACGTTGACGGTTCCGTAGCCCGCTAAGCGGAACCTGACCGGGCAGTCTTCACGACCAAGGCGCCTGTTGCCGGCATGATTAATGCCGGCAACAGGCGCCTTGTCATTCTCCGGGAAATTTCAGGTCTGGTCACTAGGCTCGGTGAAAACCAAAGGAGCTGACCGGTGACCACGCAGACCAACTACGACGATTTCGCACAGGCCTATTCGGACGAGAACGCTTCCAGCCTGCTCAACGCCTACTATGAGCGGCCCGCGATGCTGGAGCTTGCCGGAGACGTTTCAGGGCGCAGGATCCTGGACATCGGCTGCGGGTCGGGACCGCTGGCGGCGGCCCTGGTGGATCGTGGTGCCCGCGTCGAGGGCTTCGACTCGAGTGTCGCGATGATCAATCTGGCACAGCGCAGAGTGGGGGAGGACGTCGAGCTGAGCGTCGCCCGACTTGGTGACGCTCTGCCTTACGAATCGGACACCTTTGACGATGCGGTGGCCTCGCTCGTTTTCCACTACCTGCCGACGTGGCACGAGGCGTTGTTGGAAGTGCGTCGAATCCTGAAACCGGGCGGTCGATTGATCCTTTCGGTGAACCATCCACTCCTCTATCCGTGGAACCATCCGGGCAAGGACTACTTCGAGGCGACGCAGTACACCGACGAATTCACCTTCAACGGACAGCCCGCAGAGCTCACCTACTGGCACCACCCCCTGCACGAAATGGCCAACGCCTTTCTGCAGGCTGGGTTCAGCATCGAGAGAATTTGGGAACCGCCGTATTCCAAGGATGCGCCAGAGCAGATCGTGCCGGAGAAGCTGCGCGAGCGCGATTCGTTCCTGAGTTTTCTTTTCTTCTCTCTTCGAACCTGAACAGCTGCATCGGGATAGGAAGCAATCGATTGATCGACAAAGGCCGGGCACGAACGCGAAGATCGCGTTCGTGCCCGGCCGTTGGTGGGGCTAGCCGAAATTAGCGCTTAGAAGCTCGGTAGCCGGCCTTGCGGGCATCGCTGGTGTTCTTGAAGCATTCCTCGGGCTTCGTGCGGTCATAGAATGCGCCGCCCTTGACGTGGTACTTCCACTCTTTATTGCTGCCAGTGCGGTTGCCCTTGACCGGATAGCCGGCGGGGCATTTGTAACCGTAGCCCTTCTTGGAAACCGGCGTCTTCTTCGTGACCTTCTTGGTCACCTTCACGGTTTCGGTCTTCTTCACCGTCGAGGTCTTGCCCTTGAGCTGGTACTTGACCGACGTCGTAACCTTGTACGTCCCGGTAGACAGCTTCACTGAGGCCTTGTTCTTGGCGACAGTCTTGGAGCCCTTCTTCACGGTAAGCGTCGCGGATTTGACCTTGACGTTCTTCGCCTTCGAATAGCTCGGCTTGATGGTGGCCTTGGCCGATCCGGAAACGGACTTGTTGCCGATCTTCTGGATTGAAACTGCCGGCGCTTTCTTAGCGGCAACCACGCTGATAGCGGTTGGCGCAGCCACCTGTGGTTGCGCCGTGGCGGCTGATGCACCCGAGAAGACGAGCGCACCGGAAGCGAGGACGACAAGTGCCCGCTGCATGATCTTATTCATTTTTCCCCCAGGAAGTGATGATGACCGAGATGAAAATACTCATGTCAAAGGTGAGTCTAGTCGATCGATGAACCTTGGAGAAACTCGGTTTCCTGTCGTGGCAAACA
Source organism: Arthrobacter sp. AG1021 (assembly GCF_003633665.1). Taxonomy (NCBI): domain Bacteria; kingdom Bacillati; phylum Actinomycetota; class Actinomycetes; order Micrococcales; family Micrococcaceae; genus Arthrobacter; species Arthrobacter sp. AG1021. The sequence continues at coordinate 276,900 of NZ_RBLB01000008.1, forward strand.
AGCAGCGTGGCGGCTGGTCCGAGGTCTTGGCGAACCATCTTGTGCGGTATGCACTGGGCTCGACAGTGCTCCCTCCGGATGCCGTTTATCATTCTCGTGACCAGATCAGATCGAAGAAAATCACCTGTTCGCTGGAAACCAAAGGTCTGGCTGTATTTCAGCTGCGTGCATTCCTGCATACTTCCAAGGTCATCTATATTGGAGAAGTCGGCTGCCATCCAGGTACGCTCTGATGCAACAAACTGACGATCATGCACGATGTCGAGGCAGGCAGGTAGGTTTGGCCGCCATTAGGACCGTGCTGACGAAGACGTCGAACTGGCCACTACAAGGGGTAGGTCTGCCGCGACTTGGCAAAATGATGGCGGGAGTCTTGGAACAATCGTGTGGTTGTTCCAAGACTCCCGCATCTGTATGTATCGTATGTGAACGTGCCTAGACGCCGAGCGGATCCGTGGCCGCATGATATGGGTCTGCGAAGCTGTGATCGAGCAGCTCATTGAGATAATCGCCGTAGCCGCTCTTGCCCAGCGCGACGGCCAGATCGCGCAGATGGGCGTCATCGATGAACCCCTGGCGCCAGGCGACTTCTTCCGGTGCGCCGATTTTCAAGCCTTGCCGTGCCTCGACGGTACGAATGAAATTGGACGCGTCGTTCAGCGACTCGAAAGTCCCGGTGTCCAGCCACGCGGTGCCCCGCGCGAGGACATTCACATTCAGGTTTCCCTCGTCAAGATACAGGCGGTTGATGTCCGTGATTTCCAATTCGCCACGCGGTGAAGGCGCAAGCGTTTGCGCCTTGCCGACCACGGAATTGTCGTAGAAGTACAACCCCGGCACTGCGTAGTGGCTCTTCGGTTCTGCCGGCTTTTCCTCCAGCGAGATTGCTCGGTGGAATTCGTCGAATTCCACCACACCATAGGCCCGCGGATCCTTGACCCAGTATCCGAACACCGTGGCCCCCGGCTGGTCTACATATTTCCGCAGCTGCGTACCGAAGCCCGGTCCGTGGAAGATGTTGTCTCCCAGCACCAGGGCAACAGACTCGTCCCCGATGTGTTCGTCACCGATAATGAACGCCTGTGCCAGCCCCTCCGGTTTTGGCTGCACCTTGTAGCTAAGCTCGATCCCGAACTGCGAACCATCGCCGAGCAAGTCTCGAAATTGGGCCTCGTCCTGAGGCGTCGTAATGATCAGAATGTCCCGAATACCAGCCAGCATCAATGTAGATAGCGGGTAGTAGATCATGGGCTTATCAAAGACCGGCACCAGTTGTTTTGAAATGCCCTTCGTAATTGGGTGCAAGCGCGACCCAGTTCCCCCAGCAAGTATGATTCCCCTCATGAGTCGAGCCTAGCAACGGCGCAATACTGGTTGTCAGAGTATCCGTACTCGAAATTCTCTAGGTCTGCACATCACGCGCGTATTGCTGGTTAGCGTAGGGCTATGAATAGAATCCTTGTGACTGGGGGAGCGGGATTCATTGGGGTCAACTATGTCCACCACATGATCGAGCACTCCGACAGCGCCATCACCATCCTCGACAAGATGACCTATGCGGCCAATCGGCTGTCTCTTGAAGGCCTTCCAGGCAACAGGGTCAAACTAGTCGTCGGCGACATCGCCGACGCGGCTCTCGTGGACGAACTGGTCGCGAAGCACGACGTCGTTGTGCATTTCGCGGCGGAATCGCACAACGATAACTCGCTGCATGATCCAGGGGTCTTCGTGCGGACCAACGTCGTGGGTACCTTTGAACTGCTTGAAGCCGTACGCCGGCACAACGTGCGTTTCCACCATATTTCCACCGACGAAGTCTATGGCGACCTGGCGCTGGATGACCCGCAGCGGTTTACCGAAACCACTCCTTACAATCCGTCGAGCCCGTACTCGTCAACCAAGGCATCCAGTGACCTTTTGGTGCGCGCGTGGGTGCGGTCATTCGGCATCAATGCGACGCTTTCAAATTGCTCCAACAACTACGGCCCGTTCCAACACGTCGAAAAGTTCATTCCACGACAGATCACCAATGTCCTGATCGGGGAAACGCCGAAGCTCTACGGCGACGGAACCAACGTCCGCGACTGGATCCATGTTCGGGACCATTCCTCGGCGGTCCAGCGTATCGTCGAGAAGGGACAGGCCGGACGCACCTATTTGATCGGCGCCGATGGTGAATGCAACAACGTCGAGGTACTGAAGATGATCTTGCGGCTCATGGGCGAGCCGGAGAATGCGTTCGAGCATGTGCTGGATCGCCCGGGCCATGATCTGCGTTACGCCATCGATTCCACGGCCCTGCGTACCGAGCTGGGCTGGGTGCCTGAGTACACGGACATTGAGCGCGGCCTCGCGCAGACCATTGACTGGTATCGGAGTAATCAGGCCTGGTGGGAGCCGAGCAAGGCGAACACGGAGCGTCGATATGCGCAGCAACTCCGCAACGCTTCTCAGGCGGCTACCGCATGAACGAGGCCAAAGAGCTGATCGTCCAACCAACCGAGATCGCGGGTCTGCTGGAACTGACGCTGCCCGTGCACGGAGACGCGCGTGGGTGGTTCAAGGAAAACTGGCAACGCGAAAAAATGGTTGCCGCGGGGCTTCCCAACTTTCGCCCGGTGCAGAACAACGTCTCTTTTAACGCCGAGCGCGGAACGACCCGGGGGCTTCATGCAGAGCCCTGGGACAAGTACATCTCGGTGCTCTCCGGCAAGATTTTCGGAGCCTGGGTGGATTTGCGCCCCGGTCCGGGATTCGGCGCAGTCCACACCGCAGTTGTCGGGCCGGACTCTGCATTGTTCATTCCGCGAGGGGTCGCTAACGGATTCCAGACTCTTGAAGAAGGAACGGTCTATTCGTACTTGGTGACCGAGCACTGGACCGAACAGGCCCGCTCGGAGTACAGCTACGTCAACCTGGCGGATCCCGCTTTGGGAATCGCTTGGCCGATTGCTATCGAAGAAGCGGTGATCTCCGACGCGGATCGGAACCATCCGATGTTGGACAAAGCCAAGCCGGTGTTGCCAAAGAAAATTGCGGTCTTCGGCGGCAACGGGCAATTGGGACGTGCGCTTGCACAAATGGGCCAGCAGGATCCGCGGATCGAGGTGTTCACTCGCGCCGAGGTCGATTTGGAAAGGCCTGATTTCCTCGACGGTTTCCCTTGGTCTACGTACAGCCATGTCATTAATGCCGCGGCCATGACAGCCGTGGATGAGGCCGAAAATCCTCAAGGCCGACGAAATGCTTGGCGGGTCAACGCCACAGCTGTCGCGGATCTGGCGGCCCGCTGCACCCAGAATGATGTGAAGCTTGTTCACGTATCCACGGACTACGTATTCGACGGAAAAGACGAGTACGTGGGCGAAGACCATCCCCTTGCACCACTGGGCGTATATGGCCAAAGCAAAGCCGCCGGCGAGGCCGCAGTTTCCTCACACCCCGAACACACGGTGGTGCGAACGAGCTGGGTTGTCGGGGATGGCAAGAACTTCGTCGACACGATGTTCAAGCTAGCAATGCGCGGCATCTCGCCGCAGGTGATTGACGACCAATTCGGAAGGCTGACCTTTGCAGAGGATTTGGCTGGAGCCATTCTGCACCTGATCGATACGGGGCAGCTTGGCGGTGTCTACCATCTTCAATGCGACGGTCCGGCTACCAGCTGGTTCGAAGTGGCGAGAACGATCTATGAACTCACTGGACACGATCCAGAGCAGGTGAAGCCAACGTCCGCAAGCGAGTACTCACGCTCAGTTGACCTGGCAGCGCCACGTCCTAGGAATAGTACTTTTAGTCTCGAAAAGATCCGAGGAACCGGGTACAGCCCGTCTTCGTACTTAGTTCGTCTGGCGGAATATCTTAAGGCAAAGTCGGATGCCAATCAAATGGTCGACTAACTATCGGACACACCACGTAACTCAGTAAATAACGAGTAAGTCGTCCTGTGTTCGAGGGATTCGTGACAGCGCGCAAGTAAAAGAAGGGTTCGCAAACTTGATGGAAGTTACAAATCTTCTAGTCAGGACCTTATCGCGAGGGCGTCCGCCAAATTCAGAGGTTTCGGGGCTTCGGTGCACTAGTACTTGATTTATCGCGTAGTTGTACTTGGAATTGCCGCAGCGGCCTGAAATATGGTGATTTTTATCTACTGCGAGCCTAGGATGAAAACACGCGGATTGGTCGGGGGATCCATCCGCAGTCATATTTGGGGAATGAACCGATTGGGGCGGTTTTTAAATGGAGTACTCGAGAGTACTTATCGGGGACGATACTCGGAATTCACGCAGGCTCTGGGGCGAGACCAACGCATTGGTCGCAACTCCAACCGATGCAATTACCGAGATCGGCAGGATCCTAGAGAATCCTGCAAAGTCCGGAGCGGTAGTCTCCGGACCATCGGGCAGCGGGCGCCGTGCAAGCGTGGAAGCTGCGCACAGCCAACTTATTGATCCGCAAAAACTTATTCGGCTCAACGGGAGCAGCTTCGGGCAAAAGATGCCCATGGGCGTTCTGGCCTTCCTGCTGGCGCAGCTTGAAACAGCTGAACAGCCGAGCCGGCACGAACTCGTGCATGGGCTTGCGCGGGCACTGTGCCCGGATGGCAAGCCATCCGTGGTCTTGCTCGGCAAGCCAGAGCTCATCGATGAGGAATCCGGCTCGTTGCTTGCCCAGCTTGCTGCGATGCACAAGATCAAGCTCATCGTCATCTGCGACGAAATCCAGGACCTTCCACAGGATCTGCTTTCGTTGTTCCGTACCGGGCAGATGGAGCATGTAAGCATCAGCCGGATGAGCACCTTGGAGACGCGGGCATTTCTGGAGTCCGAGCTTCAAGGGCCAATCTCCGCCTTCGCTGCTTCGACGTTGCAGTATCTCGCCGACAGCAACCGCGGATTGATTCTCAAGCTGGCGCGGATCTGGATTGCCAACGGACAGCTGAGCCAGGAGTCCGGAACCTGGGTTCTTCGGGATCTGGACCTTGGCAATGGTCCTGCAGTGCAGACCATGTTCAATTCCATGACCTCGGGGCTTGAAGATTCCGAACGAGTACTCTTGTATGCACTGGCCATGGGTGGTGCAGTCTCCCGAGACATGGTGCACCGTGCAGAACAGACCAAGGCCATGGATCAGTTGATCGCCAAGGACCACGTGAAGGTCGTGCCGCAGGCGGACCACCGCGTCATGATTGCGGTTCCATTGCTGCGCCTAATGCTTCGGCAGAACATCGATCCGGAGATGGAGCGTCGCAGCAACGAAGTCGTGGCACACCTGCACAAGGATCCAGAGACCGCCGTGGCACTTTCGGCGATGTCGTTATTGTCGGATCTGGGGCAAAACTCCACGTTGCTCGACATCGCTGAAGAGTATTCGCGCAGCGGATACGCCAGCGGGAAATGGGTTGTGGCGCCGTTCGCCCGGATCCGAATTCTGAAGTTGCACATTGGCGCATTGCTTCAGCAGGGGGACGTCCCGGTTGCCGTGAGCCTCATCCGGCTTGCACACGAGAACCTTCTGGCTGCCATTGATGATGCATGGTCCCAGGACCGGCTGTTGCGCGCCCAGCAAGAGCTCGACTTGCTTACCCAGCTGGTTGATTCTGCCCAGGCAGAAGTTAATGCAGGGTCGGAAGACTGCCATATCGACGACACTCCGGCGCAGCTGAAGGGGTGGATGACCCGGGGACTGCACTTGCGTGCCATGGCCCTGCAGTCGACGAATTGCGCGGCGCGCGCACGCCAGACGGACGCCCAGACAGTTGTCGACCATATCGGCAACGAGCTGCGAAACCGCCGCCTGGGAATGGCTTCCTACGGGGGAATGTGCGCCGAAGACCTGGCAGAGATCGAAGAGCAGCTGCTCATGACTGAAATGCTGTGCGGAAAATATTCCGAGGCGCTCGTCAGGGCGACAGAACTCGCGGCGGGGAAATTTGCATATCCGCAGCTGATCGCCCGGGCCGAGAGTGCACGGGGCATCCTGTTCGCACTGCAAAGTGATCACGAACGTGCTCTGAAAATTCTTGAACCGTGCCTGTCTCAGGCGCGCCAGCAGGAAGAAACCGCAGGGAAGATTGCGATGGAAGCCGTGGTTTCCCATTCGCTGATGGTCCTGGGGCGACGGAGCGAGGCGACGGAACTGCTCAGCCAGGAACAGGACGACATCTCGACCTCGTCGCAGGTGAACTTCCACAGTTGGGTGGCCGAAGTCTTTTCGGCCATGAGCCTGGCCCTCATCGGATCGCCTGAACAGGCGATTGCGAAGTTGATGTCATTTGCCGATAAGTCCCGAGCTGGCGGCTACCTCACCCTGGAGATGGGCGCGTTGGCCTGCGCGCTTCGGCTGGGCTATGCGGATCCCGATTCCCGTTTGGGCGCGGTGGCCGCAAACTGCCAAGGGGCTACGGCTGAAATGTACGCGGAGCTTTCGGAGAAGCACCATGGAGAATCGGCGGACCTTTTTGCGGTGCTTCGCAATCTGGTGGCTTCCGGACATATTCTGATGGGTGCGGTATCCGGCAATGCACTGGTTTCGTCATTGACAACCAAGGACCAGCGGAAGTTGGCAAAGCTCGTGGGCACTGTCAAGCGTCCTGCGTACCTCGCTGACAACAGCAGGTCCGATGCGCTGGCATCTGGGAAGACCGGTGCCCCAACGTGGGCCGGAGACCTGACGAAGCGCGAGTCGCAGATCGCGTTGCTGGCGATCTCGGGGAAAACGAACCTTGAAATTGCCCGCATCAACGGCGTTTCAATTCGGACCGTTGAAGGGCACCTGTACCAGGTGTATTCGAAGCTTCAGGTTCGCAATAGGCAAGAACTGACTGCACTTGATCGTGCCAGCCGACGTGCGGCGGGACAGCTGTGAACGCAATAGACTACAAGAGCCGACGTAAATCCAGCGAGTACCAGGACCTGCTGCACGTGGTCAGCACGCCGGAACCAAGCGGTGCCTTGGTTCTCGGCGGCGTGGGCATGGGAAAGACCAGCCTGGTTGACGCGGTCATGACCAGCACCGGACTCAGCGAGCCCGCAATGACGCTTTACTGCAGCCCGACGCTTGCTGCGGTTCCCTACGGGGTATTGTCGCCGTATCTTGACGCGTTGGCTTCAGTGGACGAACCTGTGCAGGTGCTGCGCGAGATCAACCACGTACTGGCCAGCGTGCCTGATAGCGACCAGCCGCGGATTGTTGTTGTCGAAGACGCACAGTACCTGGATGCCCAGAGCTGTTTCGTGCTTTCAACCCTGATGGAGAACGCGGCAATCAAGCTCATCGCGCTCGGCGCAGGCGTCTTGGAATCGGAATCGATCGTGGGGCAGCTGGCCCAGTCGCCGTTGATGTCGACGATCGTTGTGCAGCCGCTGGATGTTTCAGGAATCCGGACCGTTGCTGAATCCATGCTCGGGGGCACCCTCAGCGAAAGCTCTGTCGGGACGATCCACCGGCTGTCGGGAGGCAACCCGAGCTTCGTCGAGGCCCTGATCGCTTCAAGCTTGGAACAGGGATTGCTGATCCAGGACAAGGAAATGGACTACGGTCCCAGCGCACCACAGGGCATCTGGCTCCTGAGCCAGGACACCATCGGTGTTGACTCGCGGCTGACGAATCTTGTCAGCGAGATCCAACGGTTGAGCACCGAAGACGAACGGCGCACGCTGGAACTATTGGCCTTGGGCGGACCGGCGCCTAAGCTCGTTCTCGACGGCGGACGGCTTGAGTACCGTCGGATGATTGACGCCGGCCAGCTGCATGAGCTGCCGGACGACACCGTGGCGTTGGCCTCCGAGCTTCACCGCCGGGTGCTGCGCCTGATGGTTCCTGCGCAGCGAAGTGCGGAGCTGTACGATTCATGGCAGCAGTGCACGAGTGAACTGGGTATGGAACAGTCAGCGTCGCACGTGCTCTGGGGCCTCGAAGTGGGACAATCCTTCCCAACTGAGCGGATTCTGGATGCTGCATCATCTGCCTTGGATGAGGGCAACTATCCGTTGGCATGGGAACTTTGCCGTGCCGGAAACGTTGCCCATTCGAGCGGCCACGGTGCACTGTTCGAAGCGGATGTACTGCTCGGCTTGGGACGGTTCGAGTCAGCGCGAAACATCCTGCTGAGGTTCGTCGGAACGGCCAAAGCGCCTCACCTGCTGACCTCGGCCTTCAGCCAGCTGCTGGTCGTCGTCACTAATCTGGGCAACAACCTGCCCTTGATGCGCGACTACATCCAGCAGTGGAAGGAATGGGTGTCGAGCCTTCCCTCCGATGCCGAATCGGCGAAGGCCGTGATGGACCAGCAATTCGCACAGCAACTTCTGGACCTGTGGGTGCGGGTGAACTCGATCGACGGACAGTTCCCCGAGGCCAAGGAATTCGAGCGGATCATCAATGATCCAAATTTCCCGGACGAAGGCCAAATCATTGCCCGCTTGATGTACTGCGACGCCGAAAGCGTTGTGGGGCACTCCGAGCGAGCGCTGTCCATCGCCCAGGAAGCCATCGAGTTGATCGCCGATGCCCCGAAGACCCGGGCGCTGTATGAAACTCGTCTGATGTTCTTGCAGTGCTGGAACCTGTTGCAGCTGGGGGAGAACCAGAAAGCGCAGCAACTGCTGGACACCTATCGCTACGGCGGAGAACGCTTCGGTGTACAACACCAAGGTGCCGTAGTTCTGATGCTGGGTCTTTCCGACCTGTTGCAGGGACGCAACCAGTCTGCCCTTCGCAGGTTTGCGGAGGCGGTCACGGAGTTGCGATTCGGAGATCCCGCCCAGGTGCTGACGTTCGCGAGAAACCTGCACGCGATGGCTCATGAGCTTGGGGGAAGTCTCGGGACAGGCACGGCTTCCGGAGCTCTGGAAAGCAAACCAGAGCCGCCTGAGCTCATGGGGGAGACCCCGTCGCGCCAGCGAGTCTTCGCCAGGGCTTCTGCCGCGACAATCGGCAGGCCCCAAGGCAGTGAGAAGCTCAAGGACTTCCCTGTTTTCGAACGGATGGCTCTGGCCCACAAGATTTCGCATCTGCCAGATGAAGAACTTGCCGGCAGCAAGGACCTCAGACGCCTGATTGAGCTCTGCGATGAACACGAAGGCACGAAGTCGCAGCTCCTGCTGCAGCTGAGCAAGTATCGCGCCCAGAGCGAGCCTCAGCCGTTGGAAGAGCTCGCCCAGAAGGCGTTCAGAAGCCAGGAAGTGCTCATTGGCGTCGAAGCGCTGGCACGTGCTGCGGTGCGCTATTCGGAGGCGGGGGAGTCGCGTACGTGCGGAACCCTGCTTCGCCAGGCATCGCGAGTAGTTAACGAGCAACGGATCAATCCGAACAAATATGTTGCGCGTGCTCTCGCGCTGACCGAGCTGACCGCTCGGGAGGCAGAGATCGTCCAGTTGGCGCTGTCAGGAAAAAACAATGCGCAAATCGCGCGCGTGTTAACTGTTTCCCAGCGTACGGTTGAGGGCCATCTTTACAGGGTCTTCTCGAAGCTGGGTATTTCCGAACGCTCCGAGCTGGTCGTCGCCGAACTTGATTTTGGGACAGCCCAGTAAGCTGACTACGTGTTTCAAGCAATCTTGAAGTAAGAAACACGCGTGCGGAGGATTATCGGGTTTCAGTAGTCTCTATTGTTAGGGAGCAGCGCCGGATCCATGGATCCTGGACTGTCCACGAGAGAACTGGGGACCATGCACGTGGTTAATATCCCTGAGGACTCCTTCCCTTAGACGGGGCGGCGGTTAGCGAATCCGCAAGGATTACCCCCCAGCGCAACCGTTCGCCCCTTATGCGAAACAGGTCTCATACCGGATCTCCCCCGATCACTGGTATGGGACCTGTTTTGTATTTAACGGTATTTAGCGGCGCAAGTGTTCTCTAGGTATCTCCTAGGTATCAGACGAGTACCTTCTCAAGGTTTCTTCACAGGATTCGAGTGTTCCTCCACTCGTGCGACTAAGTACCTTGCGTCATAAGCTCGGATCAACGAGAGCTGCGGGACTACGCAAGGGGAAGCGGCTCTCAACTGGGGAATTTGCATCTTTTTGGGGGATTGCACGATATGTGTATTTTTTGGGGGGCTTTCACGCGCCTGCGCCCGCGCAACGGAATCTTCGCAGGTAGCGGGGTACGGTAATGTCGCAGATTAGCGGACGCCTTGAAAGCAATAACTTTGGATCATCGAAGCTCTTCGGTGCAACCCGCCCGGCAGAGCCGGCAGCAGCATCAACCGCAGCAGTCGACGGGCGTCGCTACGTTCGACGCCTTGCCGTCACCGATTTTGTCATCATCGCCGTAGCCAGCATCCTGCCGGAGGTTTTCGTCCTGGCCGGTGGCCAGCTGAATCCTGAAGCCCAGCAGCTGTCGCAGCACTTCGCGCTGACCGGGGCCGTCGTAGCACTGGCCTGGATTCTCAGCCTGGTCTTCTTCCAGACCCGCGCTGCCGGACGGATTGCCGTAGGCATGCAGGAATACAAATTCCTGGTCTACGCAACCGCAGCAGTGGCCGGCGGCATTGGGCTGATCGCCCTCATCACTGGAAACCTGGACTACAGGTTGTTCATCCTGCTGAGCCTGCCGGTTGGCCTCGGAGCGCTGCTCCTGGGGCGTTGGGGCTGGCGGCAATGGCTGGCGCGGCAGCGCCAGCGCGGCTTCGCGCTGAGCAACGTGCTGGTGTACGGACAGATCAAGGACGCGCCGTACGTGGTTCGACAGATCTCCAAGCAGTCCGGCCCTGCCTACCGCGTGGTGGGAGTGCTGCTCGACGGCGCACAGGACGAAGACTCCGAGCAGGTTCTTCGAATGGCAGATCCGACGCTTCCGCTGTCTTACGACACCGGAGCCATCGAGGATGAGGTCCTTCGCTACGGAGCGGACTCCGTGGTGGTGGCCGGCCCGCTGACCGGAGGAAACTCCGCGTTGCAGGAACTCGGATGGCGCTTGGAGAAGACCGGCACCAAGCTGATCGTCGTCTCCTCGCTCACCAACGTCGCCAGCCGCCGGGTGCGGACCAGCCCGGTCGACGGAATGCCGTTGCTGCACGTCGAGCTGGCCCGGTTCACCGGGTGGCGGTTCTTGCTCAAGCGCGGATTCGACATCGTTTTCGCCTCGCTGGCTCTGCTGGGCCTGAGCCCGGTATTCCTCGTCATCGCCTTGCTGATCCGCCTGGACGGCCCGGGAAAGATCTTCTACAAGCAGGAACGCGCAGGCCTGGACGGGCTTCCGTTCCACATGCTCAAGTTCCGGTCAATGGTGGAAAACGCCGAGGAGCGCTTGGCGGAGCTCGAAGCCCAGAATGAGGGCGCAGGGCCGCTGTTCAAGCTCAAGGACGACCCCCGGGTGACCCGCATCGGTCGCCTGCTGCGCAAGCACTCGCTCGACGAATTACCCCAGTTCATCAACGTCCTGCGCGGCGAGATGTCGGTCGTCGGGCCGCGGCCGCCGCTGTTCAAGGAAGTCGAAGCCTACACGGGACACGACCACCGTCGCCTGTACCTGAAGCCGGGCGTCACCGGGCTGTGGCAGGTCAGCGGACGATCCAATCTGGATTGGGCCGAAAGCATCCGCCTGGACCTGTACTACGCAGAAAACTGGACGGTTCTGAGCGACCTGCGCATCGTGTGGCGCACCTTTAAAGTCATGATCAAGCCAGATGGAGCCTACTAAATGAGCATCGCACCGGATACAAGCATCAACCCCGCACTGCGAGTCGCGGTGGTCGGTGCAGGATACTGGGGACCTAACCTGGCGCGAAACTTTGCAATGAGCAGTGAGTGGGAACTTGTCGCCATCTGCGACATGGACCTGGGACGCGCCCGGGCACTGGCCCGCAAGACCGGAGAGCCCGCGGTCGCCGGATCGCTGGATGAACTTTTGGCCAACCACGACATCGATGCCATCGCCATCGCCACGCCGGCGCGGACCCACTACGCCATCGCCATGCAGGCCATCGCCGCGGGGAAACACGTAGTGGTGGAAAAGCCGCTGGCGGACAACAGCGTGCACGGACGGGAAATGGTGCAGGCGGCGGCCGGCGCCGGAACCATCCTGATGGCCGACCACACGTACTGCTACACGCCGGCGGTGCTGAAGATCCGCGACCTGCTGGCCGACGGCGAGCTGGGGGAGATCCTCTACATCGATTCGACCCGCATCAACCTCGGACTGGTCCAGCCGGATGTCGACGTGTTCTGGGACCTTGCCCCGCACGACCTGTCCATCCTGGACTTCGTGCTTCCCGGAGGCCTGCGCCCGCTGTCGGTCACCGCACAGGGGGCAGACCCGCTGCAGGCGGGCAAGTCCTGCATCGGCTACCTGAGCATGCCGCTGGACAACGGGGCGCTGGCCCACGTGAACGTCAACTGGCTCTCGCCGACCAAGATCCGCCAGATGGTGATCGGCGGCAGCAAGAAGACCCTGATCTGGGACGACTTGAACCCGCAGCAGCGCTTGAGCATCTTCGACCGCGGCGTGGACCTGGACCGCCAAGAAATGATCCGCACCGACACCGAGGACCGCAAGGGAGCCACGATCTCCTACCGGCTCGGAGACACCTGGTCGCCGGCCCTATCCGAATTCGAACCGCTGGGGCTCATGGTCTCGCAGTTCGCAGCCAGCATCCGCGGCAACAAGCCCGCACCCACCGACGGCGCATCCGCACTGCGCGTCCTGCGCGTCCTGGAAGACGCCAGCGCAAGCCTGGCCAACGGATCCGCACCGCAGTTCAGCACCGAGACTTCCGCAATGGAGAACGCATCATGACCCAGCCACTGGCACGCCTTGAAGGCAAGAAATTCCTGGTTACCGGCGGCGCCGGCACCATCGGTTCGGAAATCGTCGACCAGCTGCTGGCTGCCGGCGCCGAACAGGTGGACATCCTGGACAACCTGGTCCGCGGACGCCGCGGCAACATTACCGAAGCCCTGTCCAGCGGCCGCGTGAACCTCATCGAGGGCGACATTGCCGACCGCGAACTGGTCCGCGAGGTCACCGAAGGCAAGGACGTGGTCTTCCACCAGGCGGCCATCCGCATCACCCAGTGCGCCGAGGAGCCGCGCCTGGCCGTGGACGTCATGGTCAACGGAACCTACAACGTCATCGAGGCGGCGGTGGAGGCCAAGATCCCGAAGGTCATCGCCGCATCCAGCGCGTCGGTCTACGGCATGGCCGAGGAGTTCCCGACCACCGAACGCCACCACCCGTACAACAACGACACGCTGTACGGCGTGGCCAAGACCTTCAACGAGGGCCTGCTCAAGAGCTTCCACGCCATGTACGGGCTGGACTACACGCTGCTGCGCTACTTCAACGTCTACGGACCGCGCATGGACGTGCACGGCGCCTACACCGAGGTGCTGGTGCGCTGGATGGAGCGCATCGCCGACGGGCTGCCGCCGCTGATCTTCGGCGACGGCTCGCAGACCATGGACTTCGTGTTCTCCGAGGACATTGCCCGCGCCAACCTGCTGGCCGCGGCCAGCCCGATCCGCGAAGGCATCTACAACGTGGCCAGCGGCGCCGAAACCAGCTTGAAGGAGCTGGCTGAAACGCTGCTGAAGGTCATGGGTTCGGACCTGCATATCGAGTACGGGCCGGAGCGCTCGGTGAACTCGGTGGTCCGCCGCCTGGCCGACACCAGCGCGGCCCGCCGCGACCTCGGCTTCGAGTCCACCGTGGGCCTGGAAGAGGGACTGCGCCGGCTGGTCACCTGGTGGGAGCCGCTGCGTGAGGAAGTCGCCGCCGGCCGGCTGCTGAAGAAGCCGGTTGCCGCAAGCCACTAGGCAAAACACCGCGTACGCACTACATTTGTGAATAATCTCGCGAACACCGATTTTTTGGGGGAAGAATCATGGATCGCATCAGCGTCATGAAGCCATGGCTGGGGACGGCCGAATCCGACGCGGTAGCAGAGGTCATCGCCTCGGGATGGGTCGCACAAGGCCCGCGCACCGCAGCATTTGAACAGGCATTTGCCGAACATCAGCAGGTGGGGCACGCGGTAGCGGCCTCGAACTGCACCACCGCGCTGCACCTGGCCTTGAAAGTCGCCGGGGTGCAGGCAGGGGATGATGTGGTTCTCCCGTCATTCTCGTTTATCGCCACCGCGAACGCCCCGACCTACCTGGGCGCGCGCCCGGTGTTCGCGGACGTCGAGGAAACCACGGGAAATGTCAGCGCGCAGACCATCGAAGCCGCACTGACACCGAAGACCACCGCCATCATCGCCGTGGACCAGGGCGGCATGCCGCTGGACCTGGAGCCGTTGCGGCGGCTGTGCGACGAGCGCGGGCTGGCGCTGGTCGAGGACGCCGCCTGCGGTGCGGGCTCGACCTACCGCGGCGCGCCCGTGGGCGTGGGCGCCGACGTGTCGGCGTGGTCGTTCCACCCGCGCAAGCTGCTCACCACCGGCGAGGGCGGCATGCTCACCACGAACAATGAGCAGTGGGCGCAGCGCGCCCGGCGCCTGCGCGAACACGCCATGGACGTCTCCGCGGCGGACCGCCACGGCTCCACGCTGGCCCCGCAGGAAAGCTACGGGGAGATCGGCTACAACTTCCGGATGACCGACATGCAGGCGGCCGTGGGACTGGTCCAGCTCTCCAAGCTCGAGCAGATGGTGGTGCGCCGGCGCGAACTGGCCGCACGCTACCAGCAGGAGCTGGCAGGGGTGCCGGGGCTGCGCTTCGTGCAGGACCCGGAGTACGGAACCTCCAACTACCAGTCATTCTGGATCGAGGTGAGCCGCCCGTTCCCGCTGGACCGCGAGGGGCTGCTGGCCAAGCTCGCCGAGGACGGGATCTCCGCACGCCGCGGCATCATGGCCTCGCACCTGCAGCCTGCCTACGCCGGGCACAGCGGGTACACGGTTGCGCTGCCGGTCACTGAGCGGCTGACCGCCAACACGCTGATCCTGCCGCTGTACCACGACCTTCGGGAAGAGGAACAGGACCGCGTGATCTCCAGCGTGCTCTCCGCCAGCGCGCTGACCACCGCCGGAGCCTAGCATGGCCAAAATCCTGCTCCTGGCCGCCAGCGGGCTGGCCCGGGAGACACTCGAATCCATCCGGCAGACAGGCGACCACCAGGTGCTCGGCATCCTGGATGACAATACAGCGCTGCACGGCACCTCGGTGAACGGGGTGCCGGTGCTCGGCGGACTGGACCTGGCCGTGCGGCGCAGCGAAAAGCTGCTGATCTGCGCAGGGAAGGGCGCCTCGCGGGCGGCCATCGCCCGGCGCCTGGACCTGCCCGAGGAACGCTACGCGACCCATGCCAGCGTCCACGCGGTGCTGGGCTACACGGTCGCCGTGGGCGCCGGCAGCATCATCCTGGCCGGCACCGTGGCCACCAGCGACGTGCGCATCGGACGCCATGTGGTGTTGATGCCGCGGGTGGTGCTCACCCATGACGACGTGCTGGGGGACTACGCCACGCTGGCCGCCGGCGCCACCCTGGCCGGCACCGTGCACGTTGGCAGCGAAGCCTACCTGGGCACCAACAGCACGGTCCGCGAAAACCTCAGCATCGGCCGCGGCGCAGTGCTAGGCATGGCCGCGGCGCTGATCGCCAACCTGCCGGCGGGGCAGACCTGGGCCGGAAATCCGGCCCGCCCGCTGGACTCCCGGATTCCGGGCCGCAACCCGGAACCGACCAACAACACACTTTTGAATGCAAGCCTGAAAGAGGCCACTCGATGAGCAACAACGCGATGACGACCCACGCACCCATTCCGCTGGTGGACCTGAAGGCCCAGCAGCGCGAAGTCCAGGACCAGGTTAATGAAGGACTGGCCCGGATCTTCGAGAATACCGCCTTCATCGGCGGCGCGGCCGTGGCAGACTTCGAACAGGCGTACGCCGGCTTCGTCGGGGCGGGGCACTGCATCGGCGTGGGCAACGGCACCGACGCGCTGGAACTCGCGCTGCGCGCCGCCGGGGTGGGCCCCGGGGACGAGGCCATCATCCCCGCCAACACCTTCGTGGCCACCGCCGAGGCCGTCAGCCTGGTCGGAGCCACCGTGGTGCCAGTGGACGTTGATCCGCAGCATCTGCTCATCGACCCGCTGGCCGCGGCCGAAGCCGTCACCGAGCGGACCAAGGCGATCATCCCGGTGCACCTGTACGGACAGACCGCCTTCGTGGAGGAACTGGAACCCATCGCTGCCGCCTGCGGCGCGGTGATCATCGAGGATGCGGCGCAGTCGCAGGGCGCCACCCGCTTCGGGCGCAATGCTGGAACCCTGGGCCGCGTTGCGGGCACCAGCTTCTACCCGGGCAAGAACCTGGGCGCGGCCGGCGACGCCGGCGCGGTCCTCACCAACGACCCCGAGCTCGCCGAGCGGGTCCGCCTGCTCTCGGCCCACGGCAGCCGCGTGAAGTACGTGCACGAGGCAGTGGGATGCAATTCCCGGCTGGATGCGGTGCAGGCGGTGGTGCTCAGCGCCAAGCTGGAGCGCCTGGCTGGCTGGAACCAGCTGCGCCGCGAGGCTGCAGCTCGCTACTCTGAACTGCTGGCGGACCATCGCGGTGTCGTCCTGCCGCAGCAGGCCGAGGGCAACGAGGACGTGTGGCACCTGTACGTCATCCAGGTCGAGGAACGCGACCGGGTGCTGGCCGAACTGAACGAGGCGGGTATCGGCGCCGGCATCCACTACCCGGATCCGGTGCACCTGACCCCTGCATTCGAGCACCTGGGCTACGGCGCAGGCTCCTTCCCCGTCGCCGAGCAGGCGGCCGGGCGGATCCTGTCGCTGCCGCTGTACCCGCACATCACCGCGGAACAGCAGCAGCGGGTGGTGGAGGCACTGAATCGAGCGCTGCGCCGATGACACCGCGCCGCGCAGCCGGCCGCAGGGCCGTGCCCGCCGGCTCGCCAACAGCCGGCGGAGCCTTCGGGTGGAGCTTGGCGAACACCATGATCTCCAAGCTGGGCACGCTGGGCATTGGCATCGTCCTCGCGCGCGTACTCGGCCCCGAGCAGTTCGGGACCTTCGCGATCGCACTGGTTGCCCTGATGGCGGTGCTCAGCTTCAACGAGCTTGGCGTGAGCCTGGCAATCGTGCGCTGGCGGGAGCACCCGAGCTCGATCGTGCCGACGGTGAACACCATCTCCGTCATCGCCAGTACGCTGTTCTGCGCCGCTGCGTGGTATGCCGCCCCCACCTTCACCCGGCTCATGGGCGACGAAGGCGCGACCCTCGTGGTTCGCCTGCTGATCTTGTCGGTCCTGGTCAACGGCGTCGTCGCCGCGCCCGCCGCCCTGCTGCAGCGCAACTTCCAGGAACGCCAGCGGCTGGTCATCGACCAGGTCAACGTCTGGGCGGGCGCCGGAATCTCGGTCGCGCTGGCGCTGCTCGGGATGGGCGCCATGGCCCTGGCCATTGGCCGGCTGGCCGGAAGCGCGATTTCCGCAGTGATGTTCCTGCGTGCGTCGCCGGAGCCCTACCGCTGGGGGTGGCGCCAGGACA
The DNA here is from genome assembly GCF_003633665.1 of Arthrobacter sp. AG1021. Taxonomy (NCBI): domain Bacteria; kingdom Bacillati; phylum Actinomycetota; class Actinomycetes; order Micrococcales; family Micrococcaceae; genus Arthrobacter; species Arthrobacter sp. AG1021. Next base: position 294,346 of record NZ_RBLB01000008.1, read on the forward strand.
AGGCGGTCGCGCTGCTGAAGTTCGGCCTGCCGCTGGCCGGGACGAGCATCATCGTCTTTTGCATCGGGTACTCTGACCAGCTGATTGCCGGGGCCCTGCTGGGCGCGACAGCCCTAGGCTACTACGTCCTCGCCTTCAACCTGTCCAGCTGGCCGGTGTCGATTGTCTCCCAGCCGCTGCGCCGCGTCGCGCCCGCCGCCTTTGCCGCGATCCAGGACAACCCGGCGCACCTGCGCTCAAGCATCCTGGCCCTGTTCAGCGTGCTCGCCTGCGTGACCGTTCCGGTGTTCGTGGTGATGGCTGCCGCGGCGGCGCCCCTGGTCCGGATCGTCTACGGCGAGGTCTGGCTTCCGTCCGCTCCGGTGATGAGTTGGCTGGTCGTCTCGGCGCTGTCCAAGGTGCTGTGCGAGTTGGCCTATGACTACATCGTAGTGATCGGCAAGACCTCCGAGGTCTTCAAGATCCAGGTCATCGGGCTCATCGTGCTCATCCCGGCGCTGGCCGCCGGGGCACTGCTCGGCGGCCTGGTCGGTCTCGCGCTGGCCCAGGCCATGGTGGCATTCCTGGTCATGCTGCCGCTGTACCTGCTCAGCCTGCGCGCGGCGGGACTGAAGCTTGGCACGATGATCCGCCGCCTGGCCATGCCCCTGGCCTCCGGCGCAGTGGTCGGCGCGGTGTCGCTGTTCGTGGTTCAGCGCATCACGAATCCCTGGCTGGCATTGTTGGCCGCCGGATGCATCGGGCTGGTTGCCATGGCGGGACTGGTATACCTGCGGAAGAAGGACGTGGTCCACGTGCGCGGCCTTGCCGGCGCGGGAGCGAAGGAGACGGTCAAGTGAAGATCCTCGTCTATCCCCATGACATGAACATGGGAGGCAGCCAGCTCAACGCCATCGAGCTGGCCGGTGCCGTGCGGGACCTGGGGCATGAAGTCGGCATCGTCGGGCATCCCGGCAGCTTGGAAGCCCGGGTGGCGGAACTTGGCCTGGAATTCATCGCCCTGCCCGCGCCGGGCCGCAGGCCGAGCCCTACGATGGTTCGTGCGCTGCGGTCGCTGATGAGCGAGCGGGGAATCGATGTCATCCACGGTTATGAATGGCCGCCGGCATTGGAGGGCATGGCGGCCTGCCGCGGCATCCGCGCTCGCTGCGCGGCCACGGTGCTCTCGATGTCGGTCGCCCCGTTCATTCCCCGGACGATGCCGCTGATGGTGGGCACGGAGCAGATTGCGGATGCGGAGCGGCGCTTCGGGCGTGGCCGCGTCTCGCTCATGGAGCCGCCGGTCGACACCGTCTTGAACCAACCGGAGGTCGTGGACCAGCCGCAGCTCGAAGCCTTGCGCTTCGAGGTGGATGTGCAGGCCCTGAAGATCGTCATGGTCAACCGGCTGGCTCACGAGATGAAGCTGGAGGGAATCCTCTGCGCCATCGAGGTGGTCGGCTCCCTGGACAACGAGATCCGGGCCCAGCTGATCATCGTGGGAGACGGACCTGCCCGGGAGGAGGTCGCCCGCGCCGCGGACGAAGCCAATCTGCGCGCAGGCAGCCAGCGGGTCATCCTCACCGGCGAGCTCGAGGATCCCCGATGGGCCTACCAGATCGCCGATATCACCCTGGGCATGGGAGGGTCCGCGCTGCGCGCTATGGCGTTCGCCAAGCCGCTGATCGTGCAGGGCGAGCAGGGTTTTTGGCAGACTCTGACGCCACGGTCGCAGGACCAGTTCCTATGGCACGGCTGGTATGGCCACGGTGGCGGGGCGCAGCACGGGGCGGAGAACCTCCGCGACCAGCTGTTGCCGTTGCTTGGCAGCGCCGAACGCCGCGCGGAGCTCGGCCGGTTCGCCCATGAGCTGCTCAACCGCCGGTTTTCGCTGCGGGGCGCAGCACAACGCCAGGTCGAATTCTATGAACAGGTCCTTGCCACACGGCTCACCAGCGGCCAGTGGGCCGCCGAGCTGCCGCTGGCCGCGCTTCGCTTTGCCCGCTACAAGGCCGGGCGGCTGATCGCCCGTCTTCGCGGCACCTGGAGCGTCGACGACTTCAACGCGACCGCGACGGTGGCTCGGGGCCGACGCCGGGCGGAGGTGTCCCAGCCATGAGCGAGCATGCCCAAGAGGTCATCGTCATCATGCCGGGGACCCGCTGGCAAGACACCCAGGGAACCGATCACCGCCTGGCTGAAGCGCTGGCCGCGCATGCCCGGATCCTGTGGATCGACCCTCCCATTCCCGTCGCAGGACCCGCCGCCTCGGTGCGTCCGCAGAGGCTGCGCCGCCACTATCTTGACGAGCCCGTCCCGGGGCTGACCAGGCTGAGATTCCTGGCCCCGCCCAAGTTCACGCATCGGCTCATGCAGCCGGCGGTTCGCGCCCTGCGCCGCCGGGCACTGCGCAGTGCGCTGCGTGACCTGCAGGCCAGGGTCGGCGGCACGGTGCTGCTCTCGCCGCGGGACGGCTTCATGCCCGGGGTGTCCGGATTCAAGTCCCTGCACGTGACGGACGACTGGATCGCGGGTGCCGGGCTGATGGGCCTGGACAGCGGACAAATCCGCACCACCTTGGAGGACAGCCTCCGGCATGCGGACATCGTCACCGCGGTGTCTCCGCATTTGGCCGAGTCCATGTCGCGCCTGGCTGGCGGCCGCGACGTGCAGACGCTTCCCAATGGCTGCAGCCCGGCTCCGGCGCTGGTTCCGTCCGTTTCCGACGAGCGCACCGTGTTGCTGGGGCAGCTCAATGAACGCCTCGATTTCGACCTGCTGGACGAGCTCCTGGACCACGGCATCAGCCTGGAGGTCATCGGCCCGCGCCGGGAGCGGGAACCGGCGGTTTCGCGCCGGATTGATCGGCTGCTGGCCCACCCGCAGGTTTCATGGCGCGGCGAGGTCCCGCCGGGGGCCGTGCCGGGTCTGCTTTCCGGGGCGAGCCTGGGCATCACCCCCTATGCGGACAGCGAGTTCAATCGCGCCAGCTTCCCGTTGAAGACCCTGGACTACCTGGCGGCAGGCGTGCCAGTGGTCGCCACCGATTCCCCGGCGGTACGCTGGCTGAACAGCCCCGACGTCCACATCGCCGAGGACCGCAGGCAGTTCGTGGACTTGGTGCGCCGGGTCGGGTCAGCCAGACTGAGCGACTCTCAGCGGGAATCGGTGCGCCTCCAGGCGGTCGAACATTCCTGGGATGCCAGGGCCTGCAGGCTGCTGGAGCTGGCCGGAGGTGCGCCATGAGAATTCTTGCTGCGTGTTCTGTGCTGATGGCTTCGCTGCTGCTGGGCGGCTGCACGGTTGCCGATGCGAACAAGTCAGCGCAGGACGCGCAGCCTCAGTCGCTTGGCGCGTTGGGGCTGCCGCTGGTTCCGTGGGAGGGCGGGCCCGCCTATTGGAACCAGTTCCCCAAGGCTGCCAAGGGAGGGTGGACCGACCCCTCGTTCTTCCCCATTGTGGTGTGGTTCAACGGCGTGTCATCGCAAGAGGAGATCGACTACGACAAGAAACTGGGCATCAACACCTATATCGGCATGCCCGAGGACTTCGACGCGGCGTGGCTTAATGACAACGGCCAGTTCTACATCGGGGCATCGCTGAACGACACCTTCTCGGTCGATACCCCCAGCTGGGTCGGCTATCTGATGGATGACGAGGTGGATGGCCGCTACGAAGCGGCAGCCGGCCGGGAGCATCTGGCTGCACTGCGGGCGGACAAGCCGAAAGGCCTATTCGGCTACTCCAACTACACGTACATGGTGCTGGAAAACGACATGAAGGAATCGGATGTTTCAGCTTATGTCAACGATTTCACCGATGTCGTGTCGGTGGACAAGTACTGGTACACGATCCCTCACTGCTCGAACGACCCCTATCGCGACGTGTCGTTGTTGCCCGTCGCCCAGGAATCCTGCCGCAGCTCATCGAGCTACGGACGGACCATGCAGTCCCTGAGGGTCCGTGACGCGATGGACGGAAAGCTGCAGCCCCTGTGGCAGTTCGTCGAAAACATGACCGGAGCCGACCTGGAACAGAACTTCACCGGAAATATCAGTCCGGACCAGCTGCGTGGAGCGGTGATGAATTCGCTGATCAACGAAGCCCGGGGCATCGTGTACTTCAACCAGGCATTCGCCGGTGACTGCAAAGGCGGCAACGTCTTCCGGCTGGCACAAGTCCAGGAAGGATACTGCGGAGCCGAACAGGTCAAGGCCGCCAGGAAGATCAACTCGCAGATCCACGAACTGGCACCGGTCCTCAACACCCAGACCCTCGACTTCACCACCAGCGAATCGGTGGACAGCATGCTGAAGGTCGTGGACGGATCCGCGTACTTCTTTGCCATGCCTGCCCCCGGGGCGGCCCCGGGCCAAGTCGTCATGTCCCTGCCGGAGGGCGTGACGGGAACCAGCGTCGAGGTGCTCTTCGAGGACCGCAAGCTGCCCGTCAGCGATGGGATATGGACCGATTCCTTTGCCCACGAATACAGCTACCACATCTACAAGGTGAAACTGTGAAACCAACCATTGACCATGTCATTCTCACCCGATTCAACCTCCCGTCGCGGGGCGCCGAAAGCTTGATCCGTGCGCGCGAGGGATGGCTGCGAGACCGCCAAGAGCTGTTCGAAGCGTACTGCTTGCCCAGCATCCTAGAGCAGACCAACCAGAATTTCAGCTGGATCATCTACTTTGATCCTCGGAGCCCGCAATGGCTCAAGGACAAGATCGAGGATTTTCAGCTCAAGGGCTATTTTGTGCCGGTCTTCCGCGAAGAAGTCAGCTCCGAGCAGCTCCTGGCCGATCTTCGAATGGTCACCGGAGGAACCGCTGATGTTTTGCTGACGACCAATTTGGACAATGACGACGGTTTGGCGCTCGACTTTGTTGAGCGGGTGCAGGCCGCGGTCCAGTCCAGGGACTCCCAAGCAATCTACGTGAGCCACGGTCTGATCCAGTGCGGCGAGCGGGTCTACCTACGGCATGATCCGTTAAATGCGTTCTGCTCGGTGGCATCGTCGTGGGATCTGCCGGTAACCTGTTGGAAAGACTGGCACAATCTTTTGGGACAGCACATGTCGACTCGGCAGGTTGGGGGTGCTCCCGGATGGCTTCAGGTGATCCACGATTCGAATGTGAGCAACAGGGTGCGCGGGATCAGGGTTTCTCCCTCTGCGTATCGTGGCCAATTCGCCGGCGGACTGGCGGGCGTGTCGAACCCGAACTCGTGGGATCTTCGTCGTGAACGGCTGCTGCTCCAGCCGTTGCGCCGGATGAAAGAAGGTGCGCGGCTGCTTGCCAAGACCGTTCTGATGCGCATGGGCGGTAGGCCGCTACTGGACAAGGTCAAGGGTTGGCGCCAAGTTACGCAGTAAGTAGATGCTGACTATTGAACTATATGTTCAACAGCTGCAAAATAAAGTACGGGGACGGAATTGGGGAATTCCGGCAAGTCGTGGCAACACGCAAATATGGGGGAATAATGTTTCTGCGCGACCTTTTGTACAGCTGCCTGAGGCGTTGGTATTTTTTGGTTTTCGGCCTGGTTGCCACCTTGGCCGCGACGTTCATGGCGTATACGACCATTCAACCAACCTATGAAGCGAACGCCAGCGCTGTGCTGATCCCTCCCAAAGTTGCAGTTATGGTCGGTGACAACCCCTACCTATATCTTGGCGGGTTGGATCAAGCCCTGGGTGTGCTGCAGGTCAAGATGGCATCCCCCGATGTTCTGGAGACATTGACCGAAAAGTACCAGGATTCAGAGGTGCTGGTGAGCAAGGACGTCTCGACCTCCGGGCCCATCGCCGCCATCAAGGTCAGCGGACCGACGGCCGAGCAGACCATGGCGCTGCTCGATGAAACCGTTGCGCTGGTACCCCAGACATTGACGTCGTTGCAGCAGGAGCAGAAAGTTCCCGTGCCCTCGCTTATCACCTCGATGGAGCTTTCCAAGGATCTTGAACCCACGGCGGTGAGAAAGCGCCAGATCCAGATGACGGCCGTCGTGTTCGTCGGAGGAGCCAGCGCCTCGTTGCTGCTGACTGGCCTGCTGGATCGCCTGCTGACCGGACGCAAGGAGCGCGGCTCGGCGCGCAAACTAGCGCGGCAGTCGAGGAAGAACCGCACGGCAACGCCGCCCTCAGATCCGACGGACGAGCCGGCCGATGACGAGTCCGTGCAGGCTCCGATCCAGCGCGCTCCCGAGGCAGAGCTTCGGCCCAACGGACCCCCGTCCTCCGGACTGATCGACGAACTCAACGAAGCCGACGTTCGTGTCCGTTCGTGAAGCCGAGCCCTCGACGTTCAGGCAGCGGCTGAGGGAATTCACTCCGAAGCCCCTGCACGCGCCCGACGCGGCGACGGTTCTGAGCGTCTACCTTTTCCTGCTGGTGGCGATTCCCTCCGACCGGGGTATTGCCCAGCTGGGAGCCGCCGGTTCTCCGGCCGGCCTGTTTGCCATGGGCATGCTGCTCTGGTGGGTATGGCACCATCTGCGGGGGCTGCGCCTGCGCGGCCACGTCATCCAACCGGTGCGCATTGCGCTGGTGCTCTTCGCCGGCTGCGTCTTGGCGAGCTACATCGCCTCGGCCCAGCTGGCACTGCCATTCGTCGATAGCAACGCGGCAACAATGAACCTGCTGAAAATGGCGGGGTTCGCCGGGGTCGTGCTGGTCATGAACGACGGACTTCGCGACCGCGAGCGGTTTCTGGTATTGCTGAACCGCGTAGCTTGGGCTGGCGGTCTCTACGCCCTGCTCGGGTTAATCCAGTTCGTGACAGGGGAGAACTTCGTTTCGGATATCGACATTCCGGGGCTCGGATCCTCAGGCAGCGGCGGGGTGGACTCACGCGGAGATTTTGTCAGGCCTGAAGCCACCGCCAGACACACTTTGGAATACGCGTCGGTGATCACCGTCACGTTGCCTATCGCGCTGACGCTGGCGATGTATGGCACGAGCCGCCATTGGATTCGCCGGTGGCTTCCGACAGCCTTCATCGCCTTGGCGGCAGTGCTTTCGGTGACGCGCTCCGCCTTGCTGGGGGTCGTGGTCGTCATGGCGATCCTGGTTCCCACCTGGGCGCCGCGCATCAGGAAAACTGCCCTGCTGGTGATGCTGGTGGGCGCCGTGGTGCTCTACGTTGCCGTTCCGGGTCTCGCAGGAACCATCATGGGCATGTTTTCCGGATCAGACCCGAGCATCGATTCGCGAACCGCCAGCTATTCCTCCATCGGCGCGTACCTGCAAGTCTCGCCGTGGATCGGCCGCGGGCTGGGAACCATGACTGCCGACTACCGGATCTTCGATAACCAGTACATTGGCCTGATGATTGAGATCGGTTTGATCGGTCTGGCCGCATTCTTGGCGCTGATTCTGGTGTCGGCAGGTTGCGCCCTGTGGCCGAAAAAGCTCGACGATCCGCTGATCAAGGCCCTTGGCCCGGCCTTGGGGGCCGCGACACTGGCCGGAGCGATGCTCAGCGCGTTCTTCGACTCTTTCCATTTTCCGCAGGCACTCGGAGTGCTCAGCCTCACCGTTGGCCTGTGCGGTGCGTACTGGAACGTTGCCTGGAGCGTGCGCCAGGAGAAAAACCCGAAGCCCCATGAAGAATCCATGGAAGCTGGCGGCATCCAGCGGGTGGCCCGCACCTATTTCAAGCGCTGGTACGCGGCTGTGCTGGTCGTGGCCTGTCTTGTGCCGGTGGGAATCGGGATTCGGCAAAGCAGCGGTGTGTACTACACGAGTTTCGACGTGATCTTCCAGGCGCCCGACGGGGCAACCAAGGACAACGCGCTGCGCACCGAAGCCTCGTCAACCGTGCACTATGCGGCCATGGTCCAGCGGATGTACGCAGATACCCACAACGTGCCCGACGTGCGCCCGGTACGTGCAGCGTTGTACGGAGTCGGCATCCGCGACCTGGAGGCCGTTTACCTGCCGAGTTCAGGCGGGCAGTGGCAGTCCAATTTCAACAAGGCGCAAATCACCGTGGAAATCGTCAAGGAGAACCCCGACGAGGCCCTGCGGAGGGCGGATGAAATTTCCAAGGAAATTAGTCGGCTGTCCAAAAATCCGCAAGATAGCATCGGCGTGTGGAAGAGCTCCCAGATCACCACCGACAGGGTGGCAACCACCGTACCGGTGGGCTACATCAATGTGCGAACCAAATACGCGTTGGCGACCTTGGGAATTTTGGGGATTGCTGCATCAGTCGTCGCAACACAGGTGGCGGATGCACTCATTCGTGCCGTGTCCCGACACCGCGCGAAGTCACGCCCGGCACCGGAAGCTGCGCGCAGCTAGCCCGAGCGGGATTGAATGCCACCACGCGACCGCAGCAGAAGCTCGTCTGCAGAACCTGTCGTGGCCAGCGGGAAAATGCTATGGTCCAAGGTGGCCGGCCGAACCTGAAGCATGAGAGAGCGGACAACAGGTCGGTGTGGGAGACGACGGGGTCACACGTGAAGTTTCCCGCCGTATTTCTGCCTTCGTGGCCAGCTCCGTGGGAGCCAGTGGAGTTCGACAGCGAAAGAAGCCTGAGTTCGCCCGGGAAAGGCTCAGCGACGCTCCCGGCACCATGCAGGGATGGTTTCGCTTCAGCAAGGCGAAGCCCTTCCCGGTTCCGCCAAACCCGGGGGATCCCCGCGCGTTCTACGGACGTTTTCGCCTGGAACGCGTCTAACCCGGGAGCTGTTTCGAGAATTCACCGTGAATTCTCGAAACGGCTCCCTGGTCAGGGACCGGCTACGGATCAGAGCCTTTCCTCCTCGTCCTGCCGGCTATGGTGGTCGGCCTCAGCTGCGGCTTGTCTCATCGCGTTCCCACGTCGTCTTTTCGGATTTGGCCCGTCGATTCTTGAGCCGGGCCGAGAGCACCAGCCCCGCGTACACCGCAGCATCCAACGCTGAACCCGGACCTGCAATGGAACGGGCCAGTTCAATGGCGGTCTGCTTCGTGGACGTTCCCGAGGGGGCGGCTGCCTGCCCTGTGATTTCAGTCTGCCCTCGATAGTTGCGTTGGAGGATGCCCATCAGGGCGTGGAGCGTACGCGGCGTGACGACCTTGACCGGAATGCTCGGTACGATGTCTTTTTCCCCGGTTCCGAATTGGAGATCGACGAAGAGGTCATCGCCCGTGAACTCCGGAAACTGCTTGAACCGCGCGCGTCCCGAAGCGCTCATGGCATATGCCCCCGCACCCCACAACGCCTTGTTGGTCGACGGCAGCCGGCGGCGCGCCCGGTAGAAAGAACGAACCGGCCATGTGGCGCCGCTGGTGTCGTATTCGAACGCAGGACGGGCCGTCAGCGCCCCCGGCTGGTTCAGGCGCTCGAAGGTCATGCGCAACGCCGACACCGTCAACGTGATGTCTGCGTCCAGGTACAGCCGTGGGAAAACATCGGTGGACTCGTCGGCCAGATTCAGCGCCGCGACCTTGGACGGGATGGACGATTCAAGCACTCGCACACCGGCGAAGCTGCGCGCGACATCCGCCGTGTTATCGGTGCAGCCATTGCAGGCCACGATGACGTCGATCGTGCCTGCCGCTGCCAGCGGTGCCAGCGGGGTCAAGGTGCGGGCTATGACCCTGGCTTCGTTGTGGGCCGGGATGATCACCGCCCCGTGGGGGAAGTTGGCCCCGCCGTCGACCGGCTGCGTTCCGCTGGGCAGGCCATGCCAGGACTTCTCATCCGCGATCCGTGCGAACAGACCCCGATGCGCCGGCTTATTAAGCCGCGCGGCATGATGCAGGGCCACTAGCGCATGAAAGGCCGCCGCATAGCGCGCAGTGCCGTGCTTGCGCGCATAACGCACCCGATTCACCGCCATGAGCGCGTTAAGCTCCAGGGAGGAACCCGAACCGCCCATCTGGTGGGTCATCACCGCCGCCGGCTCATACCAGATTCTCGCCCCTGCCGAGCGTGCGCGGTGGAAGTAATCCGTCTCCTCCGAGTACAGGAAGAACTGCTCGTCCCATGAACCGAGCTGTTGTTCGAGCTTCGCATCGATCAGCAGTGCCGCGCCCGTGGCCCAATCGACCTGGTGGGGATGGGCGTAGCTTTCCGAATCGAACTCGATCTCCGTAGTCCATCCCGGCCTGGACGAAAGCCTGGCCCCGAACAGCGCGTCGCCCAGCGACCGCGTCAAATTCGGTTCGCGGCGCAGGGACACATAGGTCGTCCCGTCCGATTCCAAGAGCTTGGGCACCACGATCCCAGCGCCCGAGCGGCGCATCCGCGCGGTCAATGCGGCGATGGCACCGGGGGATACGGTCAGGTCTGGATTGAGCACCAGCACGGCATCGCAGTCGCCCACCAGTGTGCGGGCCATGTTGATGCCACCGGCATAACCGAGGTTGGCGCGGTTCTCCAGCACCAGCACATCCGGATGCCGCCTGAGAATCTCGACGGTATCGTCCGTGGAGCCGTTGTCGGAGACTACCACCCGCAGATGCATGTTCTGGGCCTCGCTGCGCAGGCTTTCGAGCAGATCCTGGATCGAATCGGCGTTGTTGTAAGTCACCACCAGGATGCTGACCTCAGCATGCTCCGGAGCGGAACAGAACTCGCCCGGCGTGGTCTGCAGCCGCTCAAGGACTTGCGGAAGATTCTCGATTTCGCGGGGCTCGATTCGTCCCGTGAGGTAGGCGCGTTCACGGCGAATTCGGAGCAGCCCGGGAGGGTCATTGACCAGGTATCGCTGTGCCAGCCGGCGTGGTTCCAGGCTCAGGCGCCATGCCCACTCCAGTCCGTTGTCGCTGACCCAGGCTGGAGATCGCTTGACGACGCCGGCCAGGAAATCCACCACGGCACCGAATGCCAGCAGAACCTTGGCTCCGGTCAGCGCCCCGTAGCTGGCCATCCATAGCTCCTGGCGCGGCTTGCCCAAGCCCACCACCAGGATGTCGGTCTGCGACTGGCGGATTTGCTCGGCCAGCTCGAATGACGCCTGCGGGTTTTCGACATCGGCCCGTGATGGAGCCCAGAATCCCGAAACTCTCAGCCGCGGCCTGTCCGCCGGCAGCGTCGCGGCCAGTTGCTGCTGCACGTGTGGCTGGCCTCCTAAGAACCCCACGGAGAGGTCCTCCTGCTCGGCGGCGTCGAGGAGCGGGCCGATCAGGTCGCTGCCGGCCAGACGGGGCCATGACTGCTGGGTGATCTGATTGGCTTGGGCCACCAATGGGGCGCCGTCGAGCAATGTCAGCCAGTGCATGCCGCGCTTCGCGTCGTCGTGCACCGGGTCGTTGCCTGGACGCAGCGGCCGGGTGATATTTGTCGAATCGCCCAGCACCCCGCGCCACCGGCTGTCATTGCCGAACTGCACGATGTGGTCCAGGTTCGCCGACACCACGGAGAGCGGACCGACTGATTCCTGCGACGCCAGTGCGTGGTCGATGATCTGTTTGACCGCGTCCTGCTGGTCCATCAGATCGACGACGATGCCGCCGAGGCTGATTTTTTGGTGAGTTGAGTACACTTTTGACTCCTTGCAATTCCAGCCAGGGCGCGGTCGCAGTACTTCGCTGCAGTCGTCAGGGGCTGGTACGACGTAGATGTGAAAGGCGCGGCTTATTCAGCCGATGAGGGCGAGCTGCTCGTTGTCGACACGGTAGCGCTCGCCGGTAGCGGGACAGAGCCACTCGTCGCTATCGCGGACGAGACGATGGCCTGATTTTCCTACCCAGCCGATCTGCTTGGCGGGAACGCCGACCATCAGCGCATGGGCTGGAACATCCTTGTTGACGACGGCGCCGGCGGCGACCATGGCCCAGGCACCGATTTCGACAGGTGCGACACACACCGCGCGGGCGCCGACGGACGCCCCCTCGCGCAAGGTGACGCCGACTGCATGCCAATCCGAACCGTCTTTCAGTGAACCGTCGGTGTTGATGGCGCGCGGATACAGGTCGTTGGTGAGCACTGCCGCGGGCCCGATGAACACACCATCTTCAAGACGCGCCGGTTCATAGACCAATGCGTAGTTCTGGATTTTGCAGTTCTTCCCTAGGACGACATCCGGGCCAATGTAGGCGCCTCGACCGATGTTGCAGCCGGCACCGATTTCTGCCCCCTCGCGGACCTGCGCCAAATGCCAAATGCGTGCGTCGGCACCGATACGTGCCCCCGCCGAAACATCAGCGGTGTTTTCAATATGTACCATGTAATTTCCCCCAAGAATGGCTCCGTATTAGCCATGGGCGCCCAGCAAGTGCGGTGTCGGACGCCTCTAGTTTCCGAGGATAGGTTCAGCGCTCAACTTTCTCAATGTAAATCGTTGAAGAATCTGGCAACTAGGTGGGATTAGCGTACTTGCAAGTAGTAATCGAGTGTCATGCTGCGCTGCCACGCGCGACACCGGGGCAGGATGCGTTCTAGTCTTGTTGTGGTGATATTCCGCATTCGTGGGGGATCGGGGTATCCATGGGGGAGAAAATGAAATTCAAGTCTTTGATTGCTGTAATTCTGTCTTTGGCGGCAATCCTTTTTGCGGTCGCCCTGACACTTGACTGGATGGGACGCCCTGAGGCGCCATCGGCGGCCGGACAACAATCTAACAACGCCGCCGAGGGCGCGGCTTTACCGTCCGAGGACGTCGAATCGACGACGGAGTCCTCGGCGAAACAATCGGCGTCAGGCGACACGAAACCTTCACGGCCCGAAGATACGTCGGCAGAGGTTAAGGCGACGCGTCCGAGCTGGAATCCTCAGCCGACTCAAACCGACGAGCGTCTTGAACTGCCTGAAGATCCCGAGAAAACTGCCAGCGCGATGCCGAGTGCTGAACCGCGCAAGCCGGCACTGACGAAGGTCCCGAAGTCGGCAACGGCGGAGGGCAAGCTGACCAAGGGATTTCCCAAAGGTGCCATGCCTTTGCCTTCATCCACGACAATAGAACGATCTTCGGTTGAGGCCCAGTCCTCGATGGTCATGGTTGGAGTGCAGGGGCGAAGCAAGCAGAGCGTAGAGGACGTCCTCGCGTTCTACGAGGCGCACTTCAAGGATCTCCAGTGGCCGGCGAGCACCAGTGCCGACGCTGACGGGAGCACCCGGTTGCAGGCAGGATTCGGACAAGATACCGCCACGGTGACGCTGCATCAGCTGCCCACAGGACTGACCGAAATCAATGCCGCCGGCGTCTTCAAGGTCGAGGACTAGGGAATGTACCTGAGCCTCTCGGATTGGAGAAGCAATAAGGCGTCCAACACCTCGCGGGCCGCCCAAGTGGCGTTCAAGGCCTCTCCTACGGTCATTGCCCTGGGCATCGTGAGCATGCTGACGGACATCTCCTCGGAATCCGTCGCCGCCATCCTTCCCATGTACATCACCGGTGCACTGGGACTGTCCATGATTGCCTATGGATTTTTCGAAGGCCTGAACCAGTCGGCCAGCGCGCTGGTCCGCATCGCCGCCGGTTACGCCGCGGACCAGACCAGCCGGCCCAAACCGGTAGCTGTCGCAGGTTACGGGCTGTCAATGGTGGCGCGTATCGGTCTGCTGTTTGCCACGGGTTTCGCCGGCATTGCGGCGGTGATCGGCGTGGACCGCGTGGGCAAGGGGATCCGCACGGCACCGCGCGATGCAATGATCCAGCAGGCCTCCCAGCCCGAGCATTTGGCGCGTTCCTTCGGCTTGCACCGGTTGCTGGACACCATTGGAGCCACAGTGGGTCCGATGCTGGCGTTTGTCGTCCTGCTTCTGGTGCCGGACGGATACCGGGCGATCTTCGTGCTTTCCTTGGCCGTGGCGATTCTCGGTGTTGCGGTACTCGTGCTGGTAGTGCCCAATCGCAAGTTGGGAGCGAAGCCGCTGTTTGCGGCGCAGGCCCGGACCGCGCAGGCCGAGCCGGCCGAGGAGCCGGGACGGAGCATCCGGGCGCTGAAGTTCAAGCCGATGCTGCGGATGCTGTCACGCGGGCGGATGGGCAGGATGTTGTGCGCCGCGGGCTTGCTCGGCTTGCTGACGGTCGGCGACGGCTTCGTGTACCTGGCGCTGATGGCGCACGGAACGATGGACTACTTCTGGTTCCCGCTGCTGTTCGTCGGTTCGAATCTGGTCTTCTTGCTGCTCGCGATCCCGCTGGGCAAGCTCGCTGACCGGACCTCCCGGGCCGCAGTTTTCGTCCTGGGCCATCTCGCCCTGGCTCTCGCGTACCTGTGCGCCAGCGGGGGCGGATCACTGATCTTCATCGTTTCGGCGTTGGCAGCCCTCGGGCTATTCTACGCGGCGACCGACGGCGTGCTGGCGGCCTTGGCTGGCCAGCTCTCGCCTGAAGGGTCGGTATCCACCGGCATCGGCGCTGCGCAGACTGTGGTGGCCGTTGCCCGCTTGCTGTCCGCCACGGGCTTCGGCGTGCTGTGGGTGCTGATCGGGGCGAACCTCGCACTGTTCGGCGTCGCGGCCCTGCTTTTGCTCGCGGTCCCGCTGGCTTGGTATCTTTTGCTCGGAAAATCCTCCCAGCCAGCTGAAGAGAACTGATGAGCGATACGGAGCCCAAGGGCCTAGGAAAAAAGAGGACATTGGTCCTGATAGTCATTGCGGTGCTGGTGCTCGGTGCTGCCGGCGTCTACAGCGTGCAGGCCTTCCAGCGCTACCAGGAACGCACAAGCGGCGCCTCGGCGGCTGCACTGCGCGATTCCATGCCGGAAGGTGACCGCATCGTTTTCCGCAATACCGCCCCGGGCGAGGGCTACGGTTCAATGGCCGCCGTTGCCCTGAATGCGCCGTCAGGCCAGCGTGCCTTGACGGCGATCTCCTGCGACCGGGTGGCCGAGCGCGCGGGGCTGGTGTCATGCATGAAGACGCGCCGCGGGATTCCCACGACCTTCGAGAACGACGTGCTCGACGCTGAGGGAAATCTTGTTGAAACCCTGCCGCTTCCGGGCATCCCGAGCCGCACCCGTATTTCTGACGGCGGGCTGGTGGCGACCACGTCATTCGTGACAGGTCATTCCTACGCGGCCGGGAGCTTTTCCACCGAAACCACGGTGACCCGGGCCGACGGTACCGGTTATGGAAACCTTGAAGACTTCACCATGACGGTCGACGACGAAGAGCTCACTGCCGTGGATCGCAACGTTTGGGGCGTCAGCTTCGTCTCCGAAGACGAGTTCTACGTGACCGTCGCCTCCGGAGGCAAAACCTGGCTGATGAAGGGGAGTTTCTCCGCCAAGGCTTTGACCTCGGTGATCGAGAACGCCGAGTGCCCCTCGGTATCCCCGGACCGGAGCCGCGTCGCCTACAAGAAACGCACCGGCTCGGGTGCGAAGGTGCACTGGGATATCGCGGTGCTTGATGTGAAAAACGGCAAGGAAACGATCATCGGTTTGCGTGACGGTTTCGACGACCAGCTTGAATGGCTGGACAACGACAGGCTGCTCTTCGGTGTTCCGCGCGCCGGCGAAGTCGGCGACAGCGATATCTACGTCATTGATGCCCGCGCGGAGGCAGAACCCGAGGTCCTCATCGAGCACGCGTGGTCGCCATCGGTCGTGCGAGCAGCCGGCTAGCCCGGCGGCGGCCCGGGTACCCGGAACAAAAGAATGCGTGGCCGGGGAGAGCTGATTCTCCCCGGCCACGCATGTTTTTCGGTGTCTGGGCGCTGGCGCCCGTGTACTTGCGTCTGCGGTTCCTGCTACTGCTCTGAAGCTTCAGGCGGCCTGGAGGGCTGCTGCGCAGCGTTGCCCGTGTCGCTTGGCGTCGGGGCAGGTGTTTCACTGGCGTCAGCAGTGGGAGCGGCCGTTTCCGATGGCTGCCCTGTCTCGGATGGAGGGGAGGCCTCGGATGGCTTCATTCTATCCGGTGCGGGGGATTCGGCTGGCGTACCGGGGGCCTGCACCGCAGGGGCCGTGTCGCCCGCGGTTTTCCTGGCTGCTGGTGCTTGAACGACTGAATACAACAGGTCCGCGAAGTAGTTGCTGTTGTTCCAGGAGCTGGTCGGCCTGCTACCGGAGCCATAGGCGTACAACCCATTGCTGCCCGACAAGCTCAGTGCCGCGTTGCTCTTGCCGCTGGCGAAGTCCGCACCGGTGACGACGTATCCGCCGTTGGGTGCGTGGTAGGAGACCGTGAACTGTTCACCTGAACGGATCGTTACCGGTGTGCTCAGGTACGCGGTATACCAGCCCGGGGTCGCAGCCGGCCCGAAGGCAGTGGTGGCCAACAGGTTGCCCTGGGAGTCCCACAGGCTTCCGCTGGACGCCCCGGATCCGGTGCTGCCGCGGTAGTAGCGGATGGCATGGACCGACAGGTCCTCGGAGGCCTCCAAGCGCATTCCGAGTTCAACCTCGCCGGTATCCTGCGGATCCAGCGTCTGCGGGACCTGATCGCCCAGGAAGGAATCCAGCTGGATATCCGCCCCGGCTGTGTGGACGGTCCATGGCGCAATGGCCGCCGCGCCGGAATCGACTCCGCGGATATCCTGCGGGGTCACGGTCAGCACGCTGCTTTCCGGCAGGGCGGCGGCCGGGGTGAACGTCACCCGGGTGCCTTGCTGGCCCAACAGTGAGCTCCCCTGGATTTCGCCGTCCGGGCCGCTGACCTTCAGCGTGGCTCCGCTTTCCAAGGGCTGGCTGAAGGTTGCGCT
Source organism: Arthrobacter sp. AG1021 (assembly GCF_003633665.1). Lineage (NCBI taxonomy): Bacteria > Bacillati > Actinomycetota > Actinomycetes > Micrococcales > Micrococcaceae > Arthrobacter > Arthrobacter sp. AG1021. The sequence goes on from NZ_RBLB01000008.1 coordinate 310,912, forward strand.
CAGCGTGCTGTCCAGGGCGATGTTCGCGGCTCCGGCTTCCGGGGTGCGTTCGGTGACGGTGACCGGCGCGGCCTTCGGGACGAACCTGACATCCACCAGGTAGCTGGTGGTCACCGTGGTGGCCGGATAACCGGTGCCATAGGTGTAGTGGCCGGCGCCGATGCCGGTCTTCAGATGCCCGGTCTGCGTGGCCGCGGCGAACTTGCCCGGGGTGGCCGGATAGATGCCGTTGCTGCGGTAGGCGGCCACGTAGTCGTTGTTCGGCTGGATCTGCACCGGCGTTTCGAAGGCGGCGTACTGCCAGCCGGAGACGTTGCTGTCCGGGAACTGGACGGTTGCCAGCACCTCGCCCGAGGTCGTGTACAGCGTGCCGGTGTGAGTGCCGGTTTCCCCGATGCTCCGGTAGAACTCAAGCCCGGTCAGCTTGCCTTCGACATCGGAGGAGAACCGGGTGCCCAGGGTTACCGGCGTGCCGTCGGCAATTGCCGGGACGGTCGGCGTCTCGGTGTTGCCGAACAGCCCGCACGGGCAGTCCGCTGGATCTTCCGGTGCCGCGGCGGTCCGGAAAGAGTAGGAGGACGGGTTGGCGAAGCCTTCCGGCTCCCCGCTGATGGAGAATTCCACCGTATAGATGGTGTCCGCCTGCAACGGAGCCTGCGGGGTGAAGGTCAGCGTGGTGCGCTGCGCATTCAGCGTCGAGGCTCCGTCCACGGGCGTGCCGTCCTGCTTCAGCGAAAGTGCCGATCCCTCGGACACCGCACGGTTGAACGTGGCGGTCACCGGCGAGGTGGTCTCGACCGACGAAGCCTGAGCTTCGGGACTGCGGGAGATGACCTTCAGGTCGCTCGGCGCCGAGCTGCTCGGCGCCGGCGACTCGGTGGGCTCCCCGGAGCCGGAGAGGCTTCGGTAGACCAGGTCTGCGAAGTAGTTGCTGTTGTTCCAGGAACTGCTTGGCATGCTTCCGGCCCCGTAGTTGAAAATGCCGTTGGAGCCCTTCAGCGACAAGATGCCGTCGGTCTTGCCATTGGCGAAGTCCGCTCCGGTGAAGACGTACCCGCCCTTGGGCGCCTGGTAGGAGACCGTGAACTCGGCGCCGGCGGCCAGGACGACCGGGGTGCTCAGGAACGCGGTCTGCCATCCCTGGGCGGTGGTGGCGGGGAAGCGGGCGGTGCCCAGCAGGTTGCCCTGTGCGTCCCACACGCTGCCGGTGTGCTCGCCGTATCCCAGCGGGCCCTGGTAGTAGCGCAGTGCCTGGATCTCGATGTCCTGGCTGCTGGTGAGCCTGATGCCGAGCTCGGCCGCCGCGGAATCCGACGGATCGAGGTTTGCCGGTTCCTGGGTGCCCAGGAAGGTGCGCAGCTGCTCATTGCCTCCCGCGGTGCGGAAGGTCCAGGCGGGGATTTGCGCCGCAACGGTATCCACACCGGAGATGTTTTTCGGCGTGACGGTGATGACGCTCGCCGCGGGCAGCGGCGTGGCCGGGGTGAAGGTCAGTTTCTTCGCATCCTCCGACACCGCCGTGGTTCCGGTGATGGCATTGCTTCCGGCGGTGATTTCCAACTGCGCCCCGGACTGAAGCGGCTGGCTGAAGGTCGCGGAGATCTGCGAGTCCACCGGGGCGTCGAAGACGCCGCTGGCCGGGGACCGCTCGCCGAGGCTGACGGGCTTGCCCTGCGGTTGGAAACGGACGTCCACCAGGTAGCTGCTGGAGACCATCGAGTTGGGGAACTGGTCGCTGTAGGTGTAATGCCCGGCCGAAGCGCTGGTGCGCAGCGGACCGACCTGCGTGGCGCTGCCCAAAGCGCCGGGGGAGACCGGATAGATGCCGTTGCTGCGGTAGGCCGCCACATACTCGGTATTCGCGGAGATGGCCACCGGGGCGTCGAAAGCGGCGTACTGCCAGCCGACGGCCGAATCATCCGGGAAGGTGGCCGCGGCGAGCTGCTGCCCTGTGGCGGAGTACAGCCATCCGGTGTGCGCGCCGGTTTCACCAGGGCTGCGGTAGAATTCCAGCCCGAGCAGCTGTCCGTCTTCGGTGGCGGAGAAGCGGGTGCCCAGGGTGACCGGCCGGCCGTCATTGACTGCCGGCACGGCGGGAACTTCCGCATCCGGGTACAGCCCGCACGGGCAGTCGTTGGGATCCGCCGGCGTGCCAAGCACCGTGGTGAAGCTCCAGGTGCCGCCGCCGCTCACCGGGTTGCCGGTGGTATCGGTGGCACTGATCTGGGCCGTGTAGGTGGTGCCCTTGGCCAGTTCCGCCTGCGGGGTGAAGACCGCTTTGCGCGTGGCCGCGTCATAGGAAGTGCCGCCCTGGACTGCCGTATTGGAGCCGTCCTTCAGCGTGATCTGGACCGACCCGGGATCCACCTTCTTGGACAGGGTCACCCCGATGGGCGTGGTGGTCGGGACGCTGCGCGCGGTGTTGGTCGGGGAGTGGCCGTAGGCGCTGAGGCTGATGGACTCCCCGGTCTCGAAGACCGCGTCGACGAAGTAGTTCGCCCGGTCCCAGTCCCGCGTGGGGAACCCTGCACCGCTGGCGAACAGGCCTGCGGAAGGGACCCCGAAGCCCCCGGCGGCGCCGATCGGGTTCGCTTCGGATCCGCGGTAGGCGAAGTCCTGGCTGACGGCAGAGTAGTGCCCGTTCGGCGCGTAGTAGGAGACCACGAACTCGTCTCCGGCACGGGCTTCCACGGGCTTGGCGAAGCTCGCGGTCTGCCAGCCTTCGGCAGATTCGTTGGAGAAAGTCACGGTGGCCAGTTCGGTGCCGTTCAGCGACCACAGCGTTCCGGTGTGCGTGCCGGTGTTGGCCTTGGACTTGTAGAAGCGCACCCCGGTCACGTATCCGTCGGTCTGCGCGGTGAAGCGCAGGCCCAGTTCCACTGCCGCCGAGTCGCCGGCATCCGCGGTGGCCGGAACCCGTTGGCCGAAGACGCTGTAGGGGCCGGTGATCTGCAGCGGCACCGCGGTGCCCTGCTGCGGATAGTTCGCTGAGTCGTCCACCGCACGCACCAGCAGCTGCTCGTCGCCGCTGCCTTCCTGGACTGCGGTGAAGCTCCAGCTGCTCGTTCCCTGGGCGGCCTTCCAGGTGGTTCCGCCATCGAATGAATACTCGACCGCGGCGACACGGCCTCCGGTGTCGCTGGCGGTGCCCTTGACGGTGATCTTCTCGCCGTTGCGCACCGAGCCGGTGGGTGCGGTGGTCACGTTGACCGTGGGCGCGGTGGTGTCCTTGGCAGCGGTGGGCATAACCAGCCCGCTCATCAGCGTGGTCGGCATCGAATCCATGTCCGCCAGCAGATTCACCTGGGCCTGCTGCATGCGGGCATCCGCCGGTGCGCCATTGCCGTCATGCCACTGGTCCAAGCCCCAGGACCACTGCACGGAGCCGGTGGAGAAGACCAGCGCACCGCTGGCGGCGCGGTACATGGTCGTGTGGTGGGTGGTATTGCCTGCGGCCACGGTATTGCCGAAGTCCTGCAGGTATTCGGGCACCGGTCCGGTGGTGGTGGACAGGTGGATCAATCCCGGCGGACGGAAGCCGTTGGGCAGATCTTCATTTGATTCGTAGCCCACGGTGTGCGGGGCAAGTTCTGTTTTGCTGCCCGGGCTTTGGGCATTCAGCGGCGTATCGCGCCACAAGCGCATCTTGCCTTCTTCGGCATTCACCGTCACGGGCAAATCCCCGCTGTTGACCACGTAGGCGGTGCCGGTCAATCCGTTTTCCGGAAGTCCGCCGCCGTTGGCGGTCGAGGCGAAGCGCGGGTCGCGCCAGGTTCCGGTCCATTCGGTGGCCGGATCGATCTTGTTGTTTCCCCAGGTTTCCTTGTAGGTGACCAGGGTGCGGTAGTCCTTCTGATCAGTTGGCGACTTCTCGTAGCGGGTGCGCCAGTAGACTTCGTTGCCGGTCAGGAACTGCAGGTTGACGCCCGCGTCCCGGGCGTCCTCGACGTTCTTGCGCTGCTGGCCTGACCAATATTCGTCGTGTCCCACGGAGACGAAGACCTTGTGGTTCTTCAGCAGCTCCCCGTGCCGGTCAGTGTCGACTCCGGAGAAGTAGCTGACGTTGTAGCCGTTGCGCTCCAGGAAGCGCACCAACGGGTATTCCGCGCCGAAGTAGAAGTCGCGGGCCTCCACTCCCGACCGGGTGGCGAATGGCCGGTTGTAGCTGAGCTTGAAGGCTCGGCCGTTGTCCGCCCCGGAGTAGAAATCCGAGCCGCCGTACAGGTTATACGCGTGCCAGGTGGGGTCGGAGGTCTGCACCAGCACATCGGAGGTGCTCGCCTCGTTGCGCACGATGAAGGTGATGTGGCTGGATCCGCCGGTGTCCGTGCGGGTCAGCTTGGCCAGATAGACGCCGGAGACGGCGTCCGCGGGAACGTTCCACGACGCGGAAACCGCCCAGGTGCCGCAGTCGATCAGCTCCGTGGTGACGTCGCTGAGGCATTCGGGTTGGTGCTGCGGCAGCTGCGCGCTGGGCTGGATGGAGGTGATCTTGCGGGCGCCCAGTCCCTGGTACCAGCCGGTGCGGTAGATGTCGATGGTGTAGGCGTACGCATCCGTGTCGATCTTGAAATCGACTCGCTGGCCTACGTTGACGCTGATGTCTGTGGCGAATCCCTGGATGGAGTCGTCCCCGGCGCCGTCGATGTCCCATTCTTCGAAGGACGTCCCCGGTTTGGAGTTCTCGCAGACGATGGCGTTGGCGTCCGGGCCACAACCGGGTGTCACCGCAACCGCGGGAACCGCCGTCAAGCCGACGGCGACCAGTGCCACAGCAGAAAAAGCCGTCGCGGCGATCCTCGCTGTCCGGCTGAGTGTCTTTATAAAGCGGCGTGTCATCCCCATGACGAAGCCCATTTCATCCCCCCAATGATGCGTCTGTCGACGCGCGAGCGTGGATGCCGCCGAAACAACAAATTCTCCGGGGCAAGCCCAGCATACGGCTAAATACAACACTTAAAGTACGCGATTTCGAGAATCGAGAAATTACTGAGTATGAATTTTGCGTCGTAAAGGAAATGTCCATTGGCACGCGGAATCGGAATTGCACAGGTCGAAGCCCGAATCGGGTTTTCTTGCCCGACTCCTGCAGCTCGGCAGCCCGCCGAGGCGGGCATGGGTCTCGTCTCTATTGTGCCCATATGGAACACCAATGAAATATTGTTGGTTCTTAGACGGCGAATCTTCCAGACGCCGGTACATGGGCTCGCACCAGAGGGGAATAATGATCGCTGAATCGACCACTTATTCCAAAATCCCCTTCATCATTAGTTGTGCTTCGCAACAGTATGCGGCACTACGCGGACAAAGACCGCGAGGTGCCGAAAATGCCTGAGCCGATGTTCGCCCTGGGCCAGCCGTCGGACCAGCTTGCGACGTTTTTGGCGACACCAGGCTGCCCGACCGTGCTGATCCTCGGTTCGCCGGGCATGGGGAAATTCGAGCTCCTGACCCAGACCATGCGGATCACTCATCCCGGTGAGCAGCCGGCAATGCTGAAATGCGACCCGGCGGGGATGAATGAACCGCTAGGCGCGCTGGCGGAGCTGCTGCAGCTGTCCAAGGGTGCCTCCATCACCATTCCCCATGCGGCGAGGCTGCTGAGCCTTCACCTGGCGAATGAGACAAGCCGACAGCTGCTGGTGGTGCAGGATGGGCAGTACCTGGATCCCGCCAGCGCTTATGTCCTGATGACCGTGGCTTCGATGCACAAGCTCCAACTGGTGGTGCTCTCAACCCGTCTGGACTGGAATGCTGAAGTCAACGAGGTGCTCTTGTCCGAAGCCCCGGACAACGTCATAGTCCTGGGGCCCCTGGAATTGAACCAGGTGCGGCAACGCGTGTCCCGGCTCGCGCAGCGCGAGGTCACGGTTTCAACTGCACGCCTTGTCCTGCGCCTGTCGGGGGGAATCCCCGCCTTGGTCGAGGCCATCACCCCCGAACTGCTCCGCTGCAGTCCACCTGCGGAAACCGGCCCGTGGGCCGCGCACCTGCTGCGCTGCGAACCGACGGAAAACCTGAGACTGGTGCTGGGCGACCTGATTGGAAGGATGGATCCGGAACTTTCCTCGCTGCTGCAACGCATCGCGACCAGCCCTACGCAGTCCATCGACGTGGACTCCTTGCCGGAGCCGGTGCAGCTCGCGCGGCTGCTGAACAGCGGATATCTGCGCGCGGACCAGGGGAGCATCTCGGCAACTGCCGACGTGCTCATCCAGTTGCTGGCCGAGCGCGAATCCAGCGCCAAGGAGCTCCAGGCACCTGCTGTCGACAATAACCTTCCTGCGGATTCGGGCTCCATCGCCCGGGCCCTGGACCGGGGCAATTACGAGCAGGTGCTCAAGCAGCAAGCCGGCCCGAACCGCGAATCAGGCGCTATGCTCCTGATCCAGGCAGCCCGGGAAATGGTTGGCGACTACCGCCCCGCACCGCTGGGCGACGAGAAACCCGCAAGGCTCCTTGCCTCAATTAATGAATCCTTCTCCGCCATGAACCTTGACGCCGCGGCTGAGTCTGCCCTGCAGCTGAGCCGCTGGTCCACCGGGCATCCCGGGCGCTGGTACCCGCGCTTGCGTTCAACGATTTACGGCCTTTTGGCGCTCATGACCATCGACGGGCCGCCACAAGCCGAAGAATTCCTGGAACGGGTAGTTCGCAACGCCCCGCCGCTATGGAGCGAACTTAATGGCGCCACGCTGTCGCTTTGTGCCGCCGTCGTGCATAATTCGGCTGGAAATTTCAGGGCCGCCCACAGCGCCGCATGCGAGGCGGCCAGCGAGTTCGCAGGCAACGACTCGCTGGGACTGTATCCGGTTGCAGTTTTCCTCGCCGATTCCCTGAGCAGCCATCACGCAGACGAGGCCCATGACCACGCCGTTAATGCCGACTTGAAGGCGCTCGCCGGCCAGAGCCTCAACGGCGACGTTGCTGGGGTTGCCCACCCGTTGTGGTTCCAGGCACTGTCGGCCGCAATAGCCAACCGCAGGATCCGCCCCAGGGACGAGACGCTCGCGCAACTGCAACTCCTTGAACAGCAAGTGGACTGCCCGTGGAAATGGACTTTGGGTGCAGTGCTTGGCTTCATGAATCCGGAACTTCCCGTCGAATTCGAGGAAGTCAAGGATCTCTATGAACGGGGACATCGATTCGCCGCGTACCTCTTGGTCAACAATCCGTTCGCGGGTCCCGGCCCGCGGGGCGACATTGCCATGGATCCGCGTGTCGCAGGCGGCCTGCAGCAGATTGAGCGGGACCTGTCGGAAATATCGGGCCTCCGAACTCCCGAACCCCCGGTCGCCCCTGCGGTCTTGACCGTTCGCGAGCGGCAAATCGCCCGACTAGCGCAGCAGGGTGCGAACAACCGGGAAATTGCGGATGAGTTGTATCTTTCCCGCCGGACGGTTGAAGGCCATCTGTACCGTGCATTTCGAAAGCTGGACATCGACACTCGTGACGAGCTCACTCGCATAGTGCTCGATTCCTAATTTTCTTCCCACCTGTCCCGGGTACCCAATAATTACTTGGTTTCGAGTATTCCCAAATTTGGGTATCAGACCTGGCTCTCTCGGGGGCCTGCGCTGACTAGACTGATACAAATTTCATCTGATGATTTATCTACAGATGAATACGTTCTTTGGGGGATTGTTGTTGGGAGTTCGCTGCCGGCAACATGAAGATCTAAGTAGTAGACGGCGTAGGGGAATCGTTGGCTCGGATAGCAACCGGCTGACCTCGCTTCTTACTACTTGGCACTCGGTTTATACCGGGTGTGAACCCTTCATTAGGACTTTGACTGGTCAAAAGAGCTTCTTGGGGGCTGGCGGAATCGCAAGATGCCGCGGGCAGCGAAGCAGGGGAAGAAGGGGACGAAACCGATGGGTCGAGCCGGACATGAACCACGGGGGAACAACAAAGGCAGCATTGGCTACGCAGTTGGAGCATTCGATTTGTTCCACATTGGCCACCTGAACCTGATCAAGCAGGCGCGGGAACACTGCGATGAACTCATTATCGGCGTGGTCAGCGACGACGTGCTGGAGCGCACCAAGGGTGCGCGCCCGATCATTCCGGAATATGAACGACTGGAAATCGTCAAGAACCTGAGCATTGTCGACCGTGCTGTGCTCGAAACCAACGAAGACCGTCTTGAGACATGGAAAGAGCTCGGCTTCACCGTGTTCTTCAAGGGCGACGATTGGAAGGGCACCGCCAAGGGCCGTGACCTGGAGCGCCGATTCGCCGAAGTCGGTGTGCAGATCCAGTACTTTCCGTACACGGTCCACACCTCCTCAAGTCTGCTGCGCCGCGCGTTGCAGTCCCTGGACAGCGCATCCGCCAAGGAATCGGAGGCAGCTTCGCAATAGGAAGGAAAACGGCTCCCGCCTCTGTACGGTGGGCGCCGGTAAGCGAAAGCAACAGCCGAAAGGGGAGATGAGGGGGAACTCATGCGGATAGCAATGATGGGTACGCGCGGGGTACCGGCGACCTATGGAGGATTTGAAACGGCCATCGAAGAGGTCGGAAAGCGGCTGGTTGAGCGCGGCCATGAAGTTGTGGTCTACTGCCGCGACACCAGTGCGAAAGTCGAGCGGCAGGAGAGCTACCTCGGCATGGAACTGGTGCACCTTCCCGCCTTGCATACCAAGTCGCTAGAAACGCTGACCCATTCAGGGCTGTCGGCCGTTCACCTGGCGGCGCATCGGACCGACGCGGCGCTGGTATTCAACGCGGCGAATGCCGTCTGGCTTCCGATTTTGAAGGCGGCTCGCATCCCGGCGGCCACGCACGTGGACGGCCTTGAATGGAAACGCGCCAAATGGGGCGGCGTCGGAAAGCGCTACTACCGGATCTGCGAGAGCCTGGCGGTGAAGTGGTCCAAGGCGTTGATCTCCGATGCCCAGGGCATCGCCGACTACTACACCGAGAAGTTCTCCGCGGAGTCGTACCTGATTGCCTACGGCGCCCCGGACTGCCGTGCAGTGGGTCACCGCAGGCTTGCAGCCGTGGATCTCAAGCCACGGGGCTACCACCTGGTGGTGGCACGGTTCGAGCCTGAAAACCACGTGGAGATGATCGTGGAGGGCCACCGGCGCTCCGGCAGCACCATGCCGCTGGTGGTTGTGGGGTCCAGCCCTTATGCGGATGAATACACCGCGCGGGTGAAAGCCCAGGCCTCGGAATCGGTGCGTTTCCTCGGTGGCGTCTGGGACCAGGAGCTGCTCAACGAGCTGTATGCCAATGCCTACGTGTACTGGCACGGCCATTCGGTCGGCGGCACCAACCCCTCGCTGCTGCGCGCGCTCGGCTCGGGCACGGCGGTGGCAGGGTTCGATGTGTCCTTCAACCGGGAAGTTGCCGGGGCCGCGGGCAGGTTCTTCACCGATGCTGGCCACGCCGCAGAACTTTTCACCGAGCTGGAGCAGGATCCGGTGCAGCTGCACCGCCTGCGCAAGGCCACCGAAGCCGAAGCTGCACGCTATGACTGGGAGCTTGTCACCGACGGATACGAACAGCTGTGCCGGGACCTGGTGGAAGATCCGCGCCAGACGCGCCGGCAGCAGGAAAATGCCGAGGTCAAGCACATTCGCGCGGCCTAGCGGTGCGTACCGTGCATACGGTCTAACTACTTGAATTTTCGAGTATGCCTACTGCGGGTTTACTCGTGCCAAAAGATTCTGGAATACCTAAGGTAGGGGATACTCCATACAGAAATCCGTGCCACCGCCCAGTGCAGGCACGGATTCTGCGACGGAGCAAAGTCACATTGGGGGAGTGTGCAACATATGGGGAATATTGAGCGCGGTGCGCCGGCAAATGCCCGGCCCGACGCCCAGAACTACGCGGACGCGGATCGCTCGCCGAGCGCATCCGGTTCCAGCTATGCGGCCCAGGTGGCTGCGGGATGGCGCGAACTGTCCCAGGCTCAAAAGGGCGCTTCAAAGAGCGCACCAGCCTACTCACGTTATGTCAACCGCAAAATAGGCCGGCTCTTCGCCGCCCTTGCGGTGCCGTTGGGCGTCAGCCCGAACCAGATCACCATGCTCAGCGCGCTGTTCACCACCGCCGGCATCCTGCTGATCGCGCTGGTGCCAGTAGGCCTCGGCGCGGGCATTGCCGCAGCGGTGCTGCTGGCGGTGGGCTACGCACTGGATTCATCGGACGGCCAGGTCGCGCGGCTGCAGCGCAGCGGCTCGCTGGCCGGCGAATGGCTCGACCACTGCGTGGACGCCGTCAAGACCAGTGCCTTGCCGCTGGCTGTCGCGGTCGGCTTGTACCGCGCGCAGATCGAGCCGCAGTGGTACCTGCTGGTCCCGCTCGCTGCCTGCGTGATCGGCGCCTCCACCTTCTTCCTGATGATCCTGACCGAGCAGCTCAGGCTGCGGCTGGGCGTCAAGGGGGTGAGCGCGGAAAACGGCGCGAAGCCGAGCATTCTCCGCGCACTGCTGGTGCTGCCCATGGATTACGGCGTGATGTGCTGGGTGTTTGTGCTGTGGGGGATTCCGCAGCTCTTCCTGCCGGTCTACGCGCTGATCACCCTTGGCGCCGCGGGCTTCCTGGTGCTGGCGATGCGCAAGTGGTTCAAGGAAATCACCGCGCTGGTCCGCGAGCCCAAGGACGCGTCATGAGCGCCCGGCCGGTTCGCCGCAGGATTTCGCGGCTTGCCGCCGCCGTGCTGGTGGCAGGCGCCTTGAGCTTCTGCGCCTCGTGCACCACCGGCACTGGCACCGACGCCGGAGCGGCGACAAGCCAGGAATCCGCAGGGACGGATACGCACTCCGCGGCGCCCACCGGATCCCCGGCCACGAGCTCCGGCGCGCCGGTGGAACCCTCCGAGCAGGCTACCTCCCCGGAGGTCAAGGCGGTTCAGGGCTCCCAAGGCGTGGAGAATTCCTACGGAGTCAGCGAAGCACCGCGCTCCTCGGAACCGGATGCCACCTCGCAGGCCAAGTTGGCGCAGCAGCCGCAGAAGCAGCACAAGACCGCCAAGCTGGGCGCCGAGGTGCAAGTGGTTCCCGATGTGGTGGTGGAGCTGGGCAAGATCCGCGCGGTCACGGCCGAAGCGAGCCTGCCCGGGGAAATCGGCGGCCCTGCAATCCAGGTTCCCGTCAGCATCACCAACAACACGGATGCCGACATCCTGACCCGGGACGTGGTGACCGACATCTTCTTCGGCAAGGACCAGCTGCCCGGCATTCCGCTGATCAGCGCGGAGAATGACCAATTTCCGGTGAACCTGGCCCCCGGGGCCACGGCAACCGCAACCTATGTCGTGGTGCTTCCGGACAACGCCGGCACCACCGTTCGCGTCACGGTGAACTACCGTGCCGCCGATCCACTCGCAGTTTTCGAGGGCACCTGGCCCGGCGCAGCAGGAGTAAAGAAATGAGCATAAACATCCCGGAACCGCTGGGGGCGGTCCGGAACGGGCGCAGCATGGGGCGCGCCCTGCTGGTATTCATGGCCAGCCTGGTTATGGTGATTGCCTTGGGACTGGTGTACGCGCCGCGCGCGGCCGCAGACACCAGCCCGGCCAATCCGGCCGACCCGGCGACTCCTGCCACGGTCAGCGCCGACGCGCTGCCCACGGTGCAGATCGACGGGGTGGTCTGGCAGCAGGCGATCTACGGCAACACCGTCTACGCGGTCGGCAGCTTCACCACGGCGCGCCCTGCCGGTGCCGCACCGGGCACGCAGACCGTGGCGCGGAACAACATCCTCGCCTACGACCTGACCACCGGTGCCTTGAAAACCGCGTTCAATGCGAACCTCAATGGGCAGGCGAAATCCATCGCCATCGCCCCGGACGGCTCGCGCATCTACGTGGGCGGCGCCTTCACCACCGTCAACGGGCAGGCCCGCCGCTACGTGGCGGCGCTGAATCCCACCACCGGCGCGCTGATCACCTCCTGGGCCCCGAACGTGGGCTCGCGCGTGTACGCGCTGGCCGCCACGGCGGACAAGGTCTACATGGGCGGCTGGTTCAACAACGTCGGGTCGGCCCAGCGCACCAAGCTGGCGGCCGTTTCCGCCTCCAACGCGGCGCTGCTGCCGTGGAACCCGGTGCTCACCGATGGCGGCGACGTGATGGCCATGGAGCTGAACGCCGACGGCAGCAGGATCGTGGTCGGCGGCAACTTCAAGTCGGTGAACGGCTCCACCAACCCCGGCTGGGGCATGGCGATGCTGAGCACCGACGGAGTGGGGCAGCTGCTGCCCTTCGCCACCAACTCCCTGGTCCGCAACGCCGGCACCAAGGCGGCCATGCTGGACTTCGACACCCAGGGCGGCACGCTCTACGGCACGGGCTACCACTTCGGCGGCCCGGAGGGCAACTTCGAGGGCACCTTCGCCACCGACTGGAACACCGGCAACACCACCTGGCTGGAAGACTGCCACGGCGACACCTACGGCGTCTACGGCGGCGCCACAGCGGTCTACACCGTGAGCCACGCGCACTACTGCGGCAATATCGGCGGCTTCCCGCAGACCGAGCCGTGGACCTTCCACCACGCGCTGGCCTTCGGCACCAAGCCCACCGGCACCATCACCGCTGACCCGTACGGCTACTTCAACTACGCGGGCACCAAGCGCCCATCGCTGCTGGCCTGGTACCCGGACTTCTCCGTGGGCACCTTCACCGGCCAGTCGCAGGCCGCCTGGTCGGTGACCGGCACCAACGACTATGTCGTCATGGGCGGCGAGTTCCCGAGCGTCAACGGAACCAGGCAGCAGGGGCTGGTGCGCTTCGCCGTCAGCTCCAAGGCGCCGAACAAGCGCGGTCCGGTAGCGGACGGCGCGGCGCTGAACCCCACGGCGACCTCCTATGCCAAGGGCATGGCCAGCATCTCCTGGCCGGTGACCTGGGACATGGACAACCAGAACCTCACCTATGAGGTGTACCGGGACGGCAACCTGGCCACCCCGATCCATACCGCGACCCGCGCCTCCTCGTTCTGGCAGCTGGGCACCATGACCTATCGGGACTTGGGACTGGATCCCGGCTCCACGCACACCTACCGGGTGTTCGTCAAGGACCCGATGGGCAACATCTCCCGCTCGGAATCGGTGAGCGTGAAGATCTCGAGCACCGGCACCATCAGCGGCTACGTCTCGAAGGTCTGGCAGGACGGGGCCCAGAACTACTGGCGCCTCGGGCAGCCCGGCGGGAACACCTCGGAGAACTGGGCCGGCGGCGCGCCGCTGAGCCTGGCTTCCGGCACCACCAGCGGCCAGAGCGGGGCCCTGCCCACTGACACCGACACCGCCACCGGCTTCAACGGATCCAGCAGCGGCACCTCCGCCTCCGGCGAAGCCGTGCAGGGCCCCGACGAGTTCACCGTGGAAGCCTGGGTCAAGACCTCCAGCACCCGCGGCGGCAAGATCATCGGCTTCGGCAACGCGGCCACCGGAAGCTCCAGCTCCTACGACCGGCATGTCTACATGGCAGGCAACGGGCAGATCTACTTCGGCGTGTACCCCGGCCAAGTGCGGACGGTGAACACCACCACCGCCTACAACGACAACAAGTGGCACCACGTCGCGGCCTCCATGGGCCCGGCGGGCATGAAGCTGTACGTCGACGGGCAGCTGCAGGGCGAACGCTCCGACACCACCACCGGCCAAGGCTATGCAGGCTACTGGCGGGTCGGGGGCGACAACCTCAGCGGCTGGCCTGGACGCGGGTCCAGCGACTACCTCAACGGCACCATCGACGAGGTCGCCACCTATGACAAGGCGCTGAGCGCCGCGCAGGTCTCCGCCCACGCGGCCCTGGGCACCGGGACCGCGCCCAACCAGGCGCCGACCGCCGCCTTCAGCAGCACCATCGACCAGCTGGATGTGAGCGTAGACGCGGCGGGATCCTCGGATCCCGACGGGGGCATCACCGAATACCGGTGGGACTTCGGCGACGGCACCCCCGTGGTTTCCGGCGCCTCGGCCACCGCGAGCCACAGCTACGCGAAGGCCGGAACCTACACGGTGTCCCTGCGGGTCAGTGATGCGGACGGCGCCACCGACACGGCGACCAAGTCGGTCACCGTCACCGCCAACCAGGCTCCGAAGGCCGCGTTCACCGCGAGCACCCAGAACCTGCGCCTGGCGGTGAACGCCTCCGGCTCCTCTGATCCGGACGGCAGCATCACCTCCTACCTCTGGGACTTCGGCGACGGCACGGCCCCGGTGGAGCGCACCACCGCTTCCACCACGCATGACTACGCCGCCGGCGGGGACTACACCGTGTCGCTGACAGTGACTGACAACAACGGTGCGGTGAACGTGCTCACCAAGCAGGTCACCGTGGCCGCCGCCCCGCAGAACGCCAAACCAGTGCCGGTGTTCACCACCGCCACCGACGCCTTGAAGCTCAGCGTGGACGGCGCCGGCTCCAGCGACCCGGATGGAACCATCACCGGGTACTCCTGGAACTTCGGCGACGGCACGGCTCCGGTCAGCGGCACCGCGAAGACTGCCACCCACACCTACGCCAAGGCGGGAACCTACTCGGTCACCCTAACGGTGACCGACAACGAGCAGGCCACCGCCAGCAGCACCCAGGAGGTTGTGGTCCAGGCGCCGGCCGGCGCCGGGGTACTGGCCCGGGACGCGTTCAACCGCACCCTGGCCACCGGCTGGGGCGGCGCGGACCAGGGCGGCGACTGGCTGCTGAACAGCTACTCCACCTCGCGGGCCTCGGTCGGCGGCGGCGCGGGCAAGTTCAGCGTCCCGGCCGGACGCACCGTCCGCGCGGACCTGCCGGCGGTGTCCACCACTGACACCGTGACCACGGTGAAGCTGTCCATCGACAAGAACCAGAATGCCGGCGGCATCTACGGTTCGGTGGTTGGACGCGCGGTTCCCACGGTCGGCGACTACCAGGTGAAGTACTACCGGTCGCTGTCCGGAGGCATGCAGCTGTTCCTGCAGCGGGTCCAGGGCGGTGAAAACCAGCTGGCGGTGGTGACGCTGTCGTCCATCGGATTCACCGCCGGGGACGAGCTGAACATCAAGCTCAAGGTCTCCGGAACGGCGCCGACCACCTTGTCGGCCAAGGCCTGGAAGCAGGGGACCGCGGAGCCTGCCGCCTGGCAGGTCACGGCCACCGACTCCACCGCGGCCATGCAGGCCCCGGGCGGCGTGGCGGTGACGAACTACCTGTCCGGATCCACCACGAACGGCCCGATCCAGGTCTCGTACCTGGATGTGGCGGTGGATTCCGAATAATCCGCTCCGGTGGATTGCCGGGGACATGGCACGCAGCCGCGGGCTTCAGCGACAATGCTGAAGCCCGCGGCTGCGTGCTTAGCCAGGTTTTCGCGGCGCCTATCGGGTCCGGCGCGTTTCGGATGCTGTAAGGAAACCGCCGCCCGCCGTGTCACGGCACGCTGCGCCGCCAGGTGAACGAAGCATGGCGGAGTCAGAGATCGGGGCACAGGCAGGGTCACAGGTTGAATCAGGAGCCAGGAGGCAGGGCAACGGACGTCGCGTGGCACCGGAGATTTGACTGCTGCTCTGTACGCCGTAGCGACGGGGAAGAAAGGCACGGCTCCATCGCTGGATGGGAACCGGTTCGGAGGCTGCGCGGCTCAGATGTCCGAGCCGACGCCCGCGGGCAGCCGATCAGGCAAAGCGTAGGTACTGATACATTTCAGGAAGACAGCACCGCCGGAAAGGGCTCAGCTCGCCGGGGGAGCGGCGACCGGTGCGGTCGCCTGCTGCGCCCTGCGGCGCAGGTCCCTTCGCACGTAGAAGAAGTTCGGGACCACCTGGCAGGCGAAGACCGCAATGCATGAACCGATGACCGTTCCGGCCGGACCCCAGATGCCGATCAGGTAGATGGACAGGCCCAGGCTGAGCGGCACCATGCAGAAGATCGGAAGCACCTGGAAACGCAGGCCGTTGAAATCGGTCATGTACATGCCCATGGGGTATTTCGCCGCCTGCAGGGTGGTGAGCAGCACGAAGGCCAGCAGCAGGCCGAGGGACAGCGTGATTTTTCCGCTGGACATGAATTCCGCGAGCCACGGCGCCAGCACGGCCAGGGCGGCGGAAATGAGCAGTCCGAATCCGAGGAACACCACGGTGATCTTGAACGGCGAATGGATGACTCCGTCGCTGCGCGCCTTGGAGAAGTGGGGCCACAGCACCATGCCGCCGGCATTGATGACCTGGATGGCCATGCCGAACAGCTGGGCGGCGAGGTTGTATTCCGCCACGTCATCGGTGCCGCGCAGGTGGCTGAGCAGGATGCGGTCGGTCTGCATGGCCAGCGGCAGGGCAATCATCTGCAGCAGCATGGGCCAGGCGAGGCCCATGGTGGGCACGCCGGGGTAGCGGCGGACCATGAAGATCCGGCGGAAGTACACCGGCACCATGCCCGGCAGGCTGCGGGCCACCATGGCCAGGCAGATCAGCGAGACCAGCACCGAAGCCAGGTAGGAGAAGAGCGCGAGATATGGCCCGGCGGGAAGCGCCAGGATCACGCACAACGCCACCATGCCGAGCATGAAGGGCGCGACCACCGCCTGGCTCGTGGTCTGGCTGGTGGTGCGCTTCAGTCCGATGAGCAGTCGCTGGGCAATGCCCAGCGGCAGGGCCAGCCCGAACACCACGGCGCACAGGGTGGCGGCGATTTCCCCCTCGATCCCGAGGACCGATCCGCCGAGGATCAGCGGCCAGGTCCCGGTGAGGAAAAACAGCACGCCGGCCGCGGCGATGCATAGCCCGGAGACCACCAGGATGCGCAGCGCCGAGACTACCGAGGCGGTGACATTCTCATCCTCGACAGGATCCTTGGCCGCCGAAATCGCGTTGATGACCACCGCCCCGACACCGAGATCCGCAAAGGGAATCAACGCCGGCAACGTGGCCAGCAGCCCGTACTGGGCGTAGGCGTCCACGCCGAAGTTGGAGATGATCAACCGGCCAGTGATGATCGCCAGCAGGCCGCCCATGCCCATGATCAGGAGCTTGGCCAGCGCGGTGCTGCCCATGATGCGCCACATGCTCAGCCCTCCCGATGCATCCAGAGGTCTGCCGCATGCCGCCCGTCAACCTCGGGCAATTCCGTGGGGTTTTCGAGCTGCGCTGCCGCTTGGGCCAGCGCGGTGCTGAGCTTTGATGCCAATTCAGTATCCAAATCTCGATGATCGATGACCGTGTGGCCGTTCTCGTCCAGCCAGCTGGCCAGGCCCGTTTCGTCGGTGGTGACCACATGGCAGCCGTGCGCCAGCGCCTCCACAATGGGAAGGCCCACCTGTTCGCGCCAGCGCGGGGTCCTGCGCGAGGGAAGGACCAGCACATGGCTTCGGCGCAGGTTCTCATGGATGAGTTGGCGCGGCGGGTCGAGGTGGATCTCCACGCGTTCATCCGCGGCCGCGAGCTCCTGGACCTGGGCGGTCAACTGCCCCTTGCCGATCAGCACCATGCGCGCCTCGGGAAGTTCATCCCTGACCGTTGGCCAGGCCGCCAGCACGGCGTCCAATCCCTTGCGCGGGCTGAAATCCCCGATGAACACCAGAGTTGGCACCCCGGCGCGCGGCAGTTCTTCGCAATGGCAGGTTGCCGGCAGGGCCGGGATCAGCTCTTGCTTGATGTCGCTGCCGGGTGACAGCAGGGTCCGGTAGAGCTGTTCGGCCCCGGGCGTTCCGTAGCACAACCGGTCCAAGCGGCTCGCGAGCGACCGGGACAGGCGGCGGTCAAATTGGATGCGGAGTTTCGATTTCCAGGTGGCTGCCGGCCGAGAGAAGGGGTCGAGGTTTTCCAGCGCGTAGCTGACCACCTGCGCCTTGCGTCCCGGGTTCAACCGCACCGCCAGGGCGGCCAGCAGGCCGCCGGCCAGGCCTTCGCGCATCAGCGGCTCGTTGACCTCCAGGAAGCTGACCCGGGCACGCAGCAGCAGCCATGCGGTCTGCCAGATGGATGATTGGTAGGCCTTGACCCGGCTGGCCAGCTGGGCATCGAAATCGTAGCGCCGCTGCCGGTAGAGGTAGACGGCCGGCGCGAACTCGGTGGCGCGTTCAAGATGGGCGGTGCGGATGGTCTGGTAGATCTTGACCCGTCCGCCGCAGGCGTTGATGGCGTCCAGTACCTCGTGGCTCCTGCGGCGGCTCACCGCGCATGCTCCAAGACGGCAGGACGATGGACCTTCCGGATCGACTTCTTGCCGCGCCCGTACTCCTGGTAGGCGTAGCCGCAGGCGCCGACCAGCTGTCCCGCGCCGCGGTAGACGGTCCGGGCGCCACGGGCTTGCCTGGGCAAATCGGAGGCCAGCTTGCCGGCAAGGCTGCGCATGGTGCCGAATGCCATGCGCGCCAGGCCCCCGGCCAGGAATACCGCGCGGCTGCGCAGGTGGCCGGGGCTGCAGTCCAGGAACTGCGCGACTAGTGCTTCGCTGCTGCCAACCCTGAAACTGCGCTGGCGAACCCAGCGCTTGGTGGCGCGATCTGCCGGCACCGGATCCACGGCCTTAGCCTCGTTGCACCACAGGATCCGGCCGCCGCAGGCGACCAGCTGCCGGGTCAGCAGGGAATCCTCACCGCCGATGTGTCCCAATTCAAGGCTGAAGCGCAGGTTATGTCGGCGCAGGAAATCCATGTCCAGCAGGAGATTGTTGCTGGCCGCCGCCGGGACCGCGCTGCCGGTGGCGCGTTCGGGACGGTTGAAATACCGTCCCGCCGCCACCCACGGCTCGGCCGTTGCCGGAAGCTCGGGCAAAACATGCCCGCTGACCGCCTGGCAGCGTTCCTTGAGCCAGAGTGACAGCAGCAGTTCGAGCCAGCGCGGCTGGGGAATGATGTCGTCATCCACGAACAACAGGAGCCTGTCGGCGGCGGACTCGTCCAAGGCCCGGTTGCGCGCCGAGGAGATTCCCGGCCTGGGCTCATGGTGGTAGGTGATGCGCGCCGGATCCAGGCCGACAATGTCCTGGGCTTCGGGCTGCTCTGCGTTGTCGATGACACGGATGTGAACCCGGAGCATGGACGACAGGTCTTCGGGCAATCCCTTGATCTGTTCAAGCAGTGCATGGATGGTCAAGGGAAGCCGGTCGGGACGGTGGTAGGTCAGCACCGCAATGGCGGCATCGAGCCGGACCCCGCTCATGCCGGGACTCCCGGAATGGACGCGCCGATACGGTGCAGCGCCTGCTCGTAGGCCCGCACGTGCGCCCGGCCGGTGTGCTCCCAGCCGCGGCTCGACAAGTCCGGCGCCTGGGCCGGGGGATAATGCTCAACGGCATCCACCGCGCGTTGCAGATCCTCGGTGGTCAGTTCGCCGGAGAACAGGTGCACCCATCCCGGTCCGACTTCGCGGGCCAGCTCCCTGTTGATCTCGTTGTCGGGGATCAGCACGGGCCGCTGCAGCGACAGCGCCGCCAGGGTTCCGCCGGAATTGTGCATCAGCTTGTACGGAAGCACCACAAGCTGCGCCTCGCGGATTTCGCGGGCGAAATCTTCCTCGGACTGGAATGCCAAGCTCAAATGGATGCGCTGGTCGTCCCCGCAGAGCCTGCGGATCTCGCCGCTGATCGATTCGGAGCTCGGATTGCCGGCGACATGCAGGGACAGCCCGGGGCCGCGCAGTGCGCGGAAGGCGGTGATCAAGGATTCAACACCCTTGTAGCGGCGTACCAGCCCGGTAAAGGCGATACGCCCGGGAACCGTTTGCGGTGCCGGGAACCGGCTGAACCAGTCGATGTAGTGGCCGTGCGGGATCAGCCGCACCGCGCTGCCCGGCGGGCAGGGCGTATGCCGATTCAGACGGATCCGCACCGCGGTCTGGTTGTCAAAGATGTCCAGGATCCGGTGCTGCAGGCGTCCCAGCCCGCTGGGCCGCTCCAGGTTGTGCACCGTGCGGACAATCGGGATGCGCTTGGCCTTCAGCCGGGCCAGGAAAGCCAAGGTGAGCAGCTGGCGCGCCAATGATTTCAACGGCGAACTGCCGGAGCCCAGGTTCTCTGGCCAATGCACATGGTAGACGTCGAAAGTACCGGTCAGCGCCGTCTTCCAAGTGAAGTTCTGGACTTCAACGTCAGGCTGGGCGCGCAGCGTCTCGGCGAGCATGACTAGATAAGGATTTGTCGTGGTGCGATTGGGCGGAAAGCCCTGCAAGACGATCATGATTCCCCCCACAGAATCGATCTCAAGTAATGTAACTCACGATAGCGTAAATATCGTAAGGCTTCAGGATATGTCCAAGAAAAAGTCCATCTGGTGTGTCGTGCTCGTGGTGAATTACGGTTCCCATGAACTGATTGCACGGAATTTCAGCACCCTCCCGCGGCGGGAAGACGGCGTGGCCATGGTGGTGGTGGACAACTTCAGCACCGAGGCCGAGCGGCGCGAGATCCGCGCACTGTGCGAGGAACGCGGCTGGGATCTAGTCGCCAGCGGGATCAATCTGGGATTCGGCACCGGGGTCAACCTCGGGGTCGATTATGCACTGGACCTTGATCCGGAAACCATCGTCTTGCTGAACCCGGATGCGGTGATCGAGGCCGCCGGGCTGCGGCAATTGGCCGATGCGGTGCGCGAGGATGAACAGCGGCTGGTCTGCCCGCGCATCGAGGACACCGCCGGCAAGGTCTTTTTCGCCGGCGCCCTGCTGGACATGCAGACCGGCAGAACCTTGGGCGCCTCCTCGCCGAAGCGCCGGGCCGACGGAGTCTACCGGGAGTGGCTGACCGGAGCGTGCCTGGCCTTCGCCCCGTCGCTATGGCGCAAGCTCGGGGGATTCTCCGACGACTATTTCCTGTACTGGGAAGATGTCGACTTCTCGTTCCGCGCGGTGCACGCCGGGGCGGAACTCCACTACGCGCCGCACATCCTGGTGGTCCATGACGAAGGCGGAACCCAGCAAGCCGGCGGGCAACGGGCCAAATCCGAGGTGTACTACTACTACAACATCCGCAACCGGATGCTGTTCGCTCGCACCTGGTTGACCGGCGCGGAACAAAGCCGCTGGATCCGCGGATCCCTGCGGGCTTCATGGGACGTCATATTGCGTGGCGGACGCCGACAGCTGCTTGGATCCCTTGCCCCGTGGCGGGCGCTGGTTCGCGGGTTGTATGACGGACTGCGGGATGTCCGGGGCCCGAAACGCTAGGATTGCCCGGCCAGGTCCTTGGCATGCTGCTCCACCTGGCGCAGGACCCGCTCGTGGGCCGTATAGCCAAGCCCGTGTCCGTCGGCGATGCGCCCCGGTCCAAGGCGGCCGCGCCAGCGTCCGCGTGGATTCTGCAGTTCGGGAACCGGGACCAGTCCGCGCAGGTCATTGAGGACTTCTGGCAGCTGCCGGACCCACTGGGGGTCGGAGAGCATGCCCCGCGCCCTGGCTTCGACGGCCAAGGCGGAAGCTTCCACGAGCGTGTAGGTGCGGTGCCTGGCGCTGGGGCACAGTGCCGAGACCATGGCGCTGTGCTCGGGCTCCATGGTCAGTATGAGATCGGAACCCATGACCAGCTCTTCGCTGACGGGGCGGGAAAGATGCTCTGCCGGAGCGGCTGTCCCGAGCAGCCGCCCGGCGACTTGGCACAATTCGTATCCTGGCCTGGTCTGCACGCCAGCGCTGGCGATGTGGACCCCGGGATCTCCGCTCAGCGCATTGGCCAGCAGGGTCTGCGCAAAGGGCGAGCGGCAGACGTTCGCCTGGCACAGCACCAGCATTTGAAACATGTGAACATCCCTCGAAATATTTGATCGACACGTGGAGATATTCTTCCCCTCGGTGCCACACTAGCGGATGTTCGCGGTAGCATCGGGGCAAGACATCTGAAATTGGGGGACGATGCAATGGAATTGCCGCAGTACCTTTTGGCGCTTAGACGCCATTGGATTCTGATCTTGGTCTTGGCAGTGCTGGGGGGCGCGCTGGGCTACGGATACGGAAAAATATCACCGCCTACATACACGGCAGGCTCCAGCGTGTTCGTGTCGGCGAGCTCGGGGGAGAACACCAGCGAACTGGTTCAGGGAAGCAACTTCACCCAGAACCTGATGCAGTCCTATGCCCAGCTGGCAACGATGCCGGTGGTGCTGGACCCGGTAATCCAAAAGCTCGGATTGGACGACACCGCCACGTCGCTGGCCAAACGCATTGACGTGGACACGCCGTTGAACACGGTGCTCATCAACATCAAGGCGTCCGCGGGGGATGCCACCGCCTCGGCGGACCTGGCCAACGCGGTGGCCGACGAACTGACGGTGCAGGTCCAGGGCCTTGCCCCGAAGCAGGCTTCGGGACAGCCGGCCATCGACATGAAGCCGGTGGCCAAGGCCGCGCCGCCGCAATTCCCGAGCGCTCCGAACACCAAGCTGCTGGCCGCCAGCGGACTGGGCGCCGGACTGCTGCTCGGTATTCTCTACGCACTGCTGCGCTCACTGATCGATACCCGGGTGCGCACCGACCAGGATCTCCAGCGGCTCACCCCTTACCCGACGCTGGGCCAGGTGCCGCGTCGGGACAAGAAGGGCACCGGAGTGGTCATGCGTACCGCTCCGCACGACACGGTGTCAGAGGCCTACCGCCGGCTTGCCGCGAACCTCGAATTCCTGAGCCCTGATAATCCGGTCCGGTCGGTCGCCGTGACCTCTGCGCTGCCTGCCGAAGGCAAGAGTACGCTGACGTTGAACCTGGCCGTGGCACTGGCCGAAACACGCAAGCGCGTGCTGGTGATCGACGCGGATCTGCGCCGCCCCACCGTGGCCACGGTCTGCGGCATCGACGGGCAGTTCGGGCTGACCACGGTGCTCAGCGGCAATGCCCGCCTGGACGAGGCAATCGTCCAGTGGGGCCCTATCCACGTCATGCCCGCGGGGCGCACCGCGCCGAACCCGGCCGAACTGCTCAGCAGCATGGCCATGGCGGAGATTCTCGCGGCCAGTGCCGGAAACTTCGATTTTGTCCTGGTGGATTCGGCCCCGCTGCTGCCGGTGTCCGACACGTTGGCGTTGGTGCGCCACGTGGACGGCACGCTGCTGGTCACGCGGGCGGGTTCCACCAAGGTACGCCACCTGCGTACCGCGCTGAACGCCTTGGAAGGCGTCAAGGCCACCATCTGCGGCATCGTGCTGAACCGCGTGCGCGTTGGGGTCCGGGCCGAGCACTACAGCTACAACGACACGTCCGCAGCCAAGGGCCGCCGGGTCAAGCCGGTGGGCAACCCGCGCCGCATGCAGCTGCCCGAGGCTCCAGAGCGCGACGTCCATGACTCAGCGGCACATCACTAAGGACGGCCTGCGGGTCGCCCGGTGGGATGAAGGATATCCGGGACGCCAGATCACCGGCGCGCTGATGCTGTTCAGCGTCCTGCTGCTGGGCAACCGGGAGATCCTGGACTACAACGCGACCATCGGGTACCTGTTCGCCACGGCGCTGCTGCCGTTGTGGATCATGGAATTCAGGCGCTACCGCGCAGGGAACTGGTTCGCCGCCGGCGCGGTGGTCTGCGTGATCAGCGGATTATGGCTGGCCGCCTTCAGCTCGCAAAGCCATGAAGTGGTGGCCTCCACGCTGCTTGGCGCGCTGGCGCTGTTCCTGGGATTCGTTGTCACCGTGATGGTGCTGCTGTGGGCGCGTCGGATCTTCCCGGTGTGGGTGCTCGGCCTCGTCTACGGCCTGGGCATGCTCAGCAGCATCTCCACCGGGGGACTGGCTGCCGGGAATTTCTGGAAATACGCGCTGGCGACGCCGTTGACAGTGATCGGATTGTCCTTGGCCGCCGGCATCCTGGCACGCAGCCGCGCCGCCGGGCGCCTGGCTGACCTGCTCATGCTGGCGGTATTCGCCGCCATGTCACTGCTGAATGACTCGCGCTCGATGTTCGGAACCCTGCTCATCGTTGCCGCGCTGGTGGGATGGCAGGTGCTGCCGCGCGGGCGCAGCGTGCGCAACAGCATGGTGCGTTCCTTCGCGGCGCTGGGGCTGGTGGTTGTCGCCCTGTACAACGTGGGAACGTCCATGGCTCTGGAGGGCATGCTGGGCGAGGCGGCCGCCGAGCGTTCGGCCATGCAGCTTCAGATGTCAGGTTCCCTGCTGCTGGGCGGACGTCCCGAGCTGATGGCCACCTTGAGCCTGATGGCGAACCAGCCCATGGGCTACGGGCTGGGGGTTGATCCGCAGCTGAGCGACATCATGGTCGCCAAGCAGGGCATGGCAAGCATCGGCTACAACCCGGACAACGGCTACGTTGAACGATTCATGTTCGGGCACCAGTTCGAGCTGCATTCCACCGCGGCTGACCTGTGGGTGACCATGGGGATCCCCGGTTTGGTGTTCGCCCTGGCCTTGGGCGCGGGGTGCGTGCTGTGGATCCTGCACGCGGTCGCCGCGCGGGAAGCCAGTGCGCTGGTGCTGTTCCTGGCCGTGTACTCCCTGTGGAACCTGATGTTCAGCCCGTTCTATTCGGCGGTGCCCACGCTCGGTCTGGCGGTGGGCCTGATGTTCAGCTTGCGCTCGGAACGGGAGCCGAGCCAGGAATGATTCCCTGCACCTGGTCCGCGAAGGAGCTGCCATAGGTTTGCGGGTCGTAGCGCCGGGCAGCTTCCTGGCGGTCCGCGGCGGAACGGCGGCGGAATTCCTCCCAGTTGCCGATGATGGAGCTGATCCCGTCGGCCAGGGCCGCGGCGTCATCCGGGTCCACCAGCACTGCGCTGTCAAGCCCGCGCACCGCCTCCGGCAATCCTCCGATGCGGGAAACCACGACCGGACGGTGCGCCAGCACCGCTTCCACCGCGGTATTCCCGAAGGGCTCGTCCACGGTGGACGGGACGAGGGCGATGTCGCAGGCCGCGTAGTGCGGCCAGACCGGGTTGTCGAAGCCCAGGAAATTGACCCGTGACGGGTCGGGGAGCGCTGCGGCCTGCTCCCGAAGTTTTTGCTCAAACCATTCGTAGCCTTCGAACACCGCACCGAGCAGGTCCAACTGGATGTCCAGCCCTTGGTCCTGCAGCAGCTTCAGCGCATCCAGCGCCACATGGGCCCCCTTGCGTTCGGACAGGCGGCCGACGAAAAGCACCCTTACAGGTCCGTCCAAGGCTGGGCGCGGCGCTGCAGCGGTCCCCGGGCCTGGGACTCCGTTGTAGATGACGGTGGATTTGCCCTTGAGCCACGGGGCGACTTCGGTGAGCGATTCGGTGCTGTAGTCGCTGTTGAGCACCACTTTGCGGCACAGGGTGCCGGGCAGGGCCAAGGCCAACCGGAGGACGCGGGGCGCATTGCGCTCGGACTCATGGACATGCAGCAGCACCGGAATGCGCCGAAGTTTTGCCGTGAGGATCCACAGCGGGATCGTTGCGGTATTGACCACCACGGCGGCGGGCCGGTGCCGGCCCAGCAGCTTGTAGCCTTGGGCCAGCGCTTGCGCGCTGTCTTTCAGGAAATGGGCGAAGGCCCGCGGGCGCAGCAGCGACTTGCGCAGCACCGGCACGTCCATGAGATCAACCTGCGCACCGGACGCTTCCAGTACCGGAGCCAGCGGCCCGGATTTCGGAAGGGTTGCGACAACACGAAAGCCCCGGGCTGCCAGTCCGGCCACGCTCTCAATGAGAACGCGGTCCGATCCGTACAGCTCGGGGCTGGGGTGTGCAACGAGGATGGTGCCAGGCTCTTGATGGTTCATAGACCTATCATGGCACGTCTCACACGCTGATTAGTGTTGGCCGACCACCTTGGCGCCGGTGGCGCTGCCGACAGCCTTGGCAACGTCCGCAGGCAGTGGCACGGCTACGCTGGCAGCGTTGGCGCGGTCGGCGGTCATGCCGGACAGGGTCTGGGCGGTGCTGGTCTGGTTGTTCTTCCAGGTCGAGTCCTTGGCCTTGGCCAGGGCCGAAGGGGTTTCGTAGCGGCTGAGCTGCTTGTTGTCGCTGCCGCCCCACGCGACCATGGTGGCCGTGGAGGTGCCCTGGCGGGCGGTGAACAGGTTGCCCTTGATGTCGACGTTCATCTTGTCCACCGGAATGTTGGTGGCCTTGTCCAGCGCGTAGAACTGGAAGGAACCCGACTTGTCGAAGACGTTGTTGGAGACCTCGATGTTGCGGGTCAGCCATGGGGTGGTGTTGTCAGGGAACGGCTGGCGTGGATCTTGGCCGGCGAACTTCTTGTTGTTCTGTCGGCGCTCATCCTGGGAGAGCTGCAGGCCCATCAGCGAGTTGCCGCCCAGGTCGTTGTTGTAGATCTTCACGTTGCCGGTGTCGAAGATCAGGATGCCGGTCTTGTTGTTCAGCGCTTCGTTGTTGGCGATGATGCCCTTTTCGGACAGCTCGGCCTCGATGCCTGCATCGGTGTTGTTGTTCGCCTGGACGTTGGTCACGGTGAAGTCATAGACCGACTCGTCCAGCCAGAGGCCCATGCCGATGTTCTTGTTCACCTCGACGTTGTCCACGGTGATGCCGCGCGAACGGGTGATCTTCATGCCGCCGGAGACCGGCTGGGACTTGAAGTGCTCGATGTTGTTGCCAGAGGCCACGATGTCGGTGAACTTCGAGTTGTAGGCGGCGTTGACCGCGATGCCCAGCATGCCGTTGCCGGTGGAGGTCACGTTGTCCACGACGGAGTTGTTGTTCTGGACGGCCAGACCGGTCATGGCGTTGTTCTGGATGTGCATGTTGCGCACGGTGGCGCCGACGTTCTGCATCTGCAGGGCTGCGCGTTCGCCGTCGTAGGCGGTGGCGTAGCCGCGGATGCCGAAGCCCTGGACGGTGACGTTCTCGCCGATCACGGTCAACGCCTGTCCCAGTGCGCTGGCGGTCACGGTCTTGCCGGTCGGGTCGGTGCCCATGATCAGGCGGTCGGTGGCGTAGTCCACGGCGAAGGTGCCCGGAACGACCTGGGCTGCGGAAGCTACCTGCTTCTGCGGAGCGCCGTTGATGAACAGCATGTCCGGGTGGGCGGCCATCGAGTACTTGGAGTCGACGAATCGCGAGTTGTTGGCGACGCCGAGCAGCTTGTTGGAGAAGGACGGGGTCCATCCGGCCGATGCCCAGGTGCTACCGGACTTCTTCCAATTGGTGACCTTCTTGGTGCCATCCATCCAGACCTTTTCGCCAGGGTAGTTCTGGATGGTCAGCTTGTCCTTGCCGTAGGGGACCTTGGCGCTCTGGTGGTAGGTGCCTGCGCGCAGCACGATGGTCTGGCCATCGGCGGCGGCGTCAATGGCCTTCTGCAGCGAGGTGTAGGGGTTCGACTTGCTGCCCGACTGCGCACCCGAGGACGATGGGGCGACGTAGATGGCGTTGGACGGGACGGCGTAGGAAGCCGAGCCGACGGTCGCGGTGCCGCGCTTCGGGTTGGTGACCGGAGCCACCGGATCGGCCGGCTTGGTTGGGGGAGTCGGGGGAGTGGTGGCGGTCGCGGTGGCCTTGGCCAGCTTCAGGTTGTCGACCGAGATGTTGGTCTTGGTGGTGTGCTTGGATGATGCGTAGGTCCAGAAGCCGAAGTTGCCGGCCTTGGCCAGTCGCGAGGTGCTGCTGTCGGACTTCTTCAGCTGCCATCCCGGGGCGCTCTGCCCGACAACCCAGGCGCGCATCGACAGATCAACCTTGCTGGTGCCGGTGGCCTTGAATTCCACGCGTACGGCTTGGTTGGCCTTGACCTTGAATGGAAGGGTGTACGAGCCCAGACCGGCTTCCTTGCCGGCGTTGACACGGGAGATGTCGAGCTTGGCGGTGCCGCCGGAGCCTACGATCAGGCGGCCGCGGTAGACCGAGCCGTCGGCCTGGCGGCGGGTTTCCAGTCCGGTGTAGGTGTTGGCTCCGGTGCCCGGCAGGCTGGAGAAGGAGAAATCGCCCGAAGCAGTCACATCGGCGGCGCTGACGTTCTTCAGGGTGGCAACGGCGGACTTCTTGGCGGTCATGCCGGAAATCTTAGCCTTGCCGCTGGCAACGGACATGGCCACGCCGCTGGAGCTCCAGGAGCTGTAGGCCCCGCCGGAAGTGGCGGAACCCCAGCCCTTGGCGACGGTGCGGGTGAAACTATCCGAGGCAGTGGCCTGGGCTGCAGATGCATCAGGTGCGGAGTAGGTCAGTCCGGCACCCACGAGGGCGGCGGCAGCGGCAATGGCGGTGAGCTTGTTCAGTGCGCGTGGCTTTGAAGCGATGGCTTTCGAGGCAGACAAAAAGTCTTCTCCTTGTACAGGGGATGGGGACTCGTGGCCTCATAAACGGGTCCGACAACAATTTGGGGGATTTGTCGGTATTCAGCAAAAGCCACTATTCGAAGCTAACAAGAATAAATAGCTCAAGTTGCCCTCAATTTACGCTCAGATATTCTTTAATAGATAACGTTTGAGTAACGAATACCTAGCCGGGCGTGGTTGAAGAAGTTTGGATGTCCTATGAAATCCACGCTCGTTTGCCTTGAAATTCACTTGCTTTGTGTCGATCGTCACTCGTGTTCGTGCGCAACATTGCAAGTAAATAGTGCCCCAAGTCGCAATTTCCCTGATGAGCACGCGACAAGCCACGGGTACACCAAACGTTGGCAACGAGGGCGCCTTCGAAATTTTTGGGGGCCGACGGGTGGTTGGAGAGTTGACGATGAGCCCCGACATGGTGGGCCTATTGCCGAGTGACAGGATTGCATGTTTCGTGAACTTGGCTTGAATGCCAACCTCAGGTGTGCCGGCAACAGACATGCTGCCTCGGCCGAGAGGCTATCGGTGCTTGATATTCCGAGCATCCCGGGCTAAATATTCAGGCGGTGCCTGCGTGTCCTGATTGGTTCGCGAAGGCAATGGCGGCGCAGAGACTCATAGCCGGGCATTGTGACCTCGTATCACTCGCGAGCCACACTGGAGTCGATCTCAACGCAACGCGGAATCAGGAGCCCGGTTGAGTCCTTGTAGCGTAATTGAACAGCACTGCGGCACGTTGGATGGAAGGAATTATTGGCTGTCCAACTTCACCCTAGCCGCTCGTGAAAATTTTCACAAAGTGCGTCTTTCGGTGCGTAACATGCGGGAATTCAAGGCTAAACGCACCATCTGAGGGGTTAGTCTGATTAACGGAGTTCTCTCGCGGAGGCCTCCATGCAAGCCACCAGCCTAATGAAATCGCAAAGGTGCCACACCCGTGTCTGACAACAAACCAATCGTACTTCTGGCCGAACAGCTCTCGCCTGCAACCGTCGCGGCACTCGGTCCCGACTTTGAAATTCGTCAGACCGACGGAGCAGACCGCTCCCAGCTGCTCGAAGCTATCGCCGACGTTGATGCCATTCTCGTTCGCTCCGCCACTCAGGTCGATGCCGAGGCCATCGCAGCAGCCAAGAACCTGAAGGTCATTGCCCGTGCAGGTGTCGGCCTGGACAACGTGGATATCAAGTCTGCAACCCAAGCTGGCGTCATGGTCGTCAACGCACCGACTTCGAACATCATCTCGGCAGCCGAACTCACCGTTGGCCACATCGTGTCGCTGGCTCGCCGCATCCCTGCCGCCAACGCCTCGCTGAAGAGCGGTGCATGGAAGCGCAGCTCGTTCACCGGCGTGGAACTGTTCGAAAAGAAGGCCGGAATCATCGGCCTTGGCCGCATCGGCGCGCTGGTTGCAGCCCGACTGCAGGGCTTTGGCATGGATATCATCGCCTACGACCCGTACGTGACCCCGGCACGCGCATCGCAGCTTGGCGTAACCTTGGTGACCCTTGACGAGCTGCTGGAACAGGCAGATTTCATCACCATCCACATGCCGAAGACCCCAGAGACCCTGGGTATGCTCGGCAAGGACGCCTTCGCCAAGATGAAGAACACCGCCTACGTGGTCAACGTAGCCCGCGGCGGACTCGTTGACGAGGCAGCCTTATATGAAGCGTTGAAGAACGAAGAAATTGCCGGCGCCGGCATTGACGTATTCGTCAGCGAACCAAGCACCGATCTGCCGTTCTTCGAATTCGACAACGTCACCGTCACTCCGCACCTGGGTGCATCGACCGATGAAGCCCAGGAAAAGGCCGGCGTATCGGTCGCCAAGTCTGTACGGCTGGCTCTGGCCGGTGAACTCGTACCGGACGCTGTGAACGTCGCAGGCGGGGTCATCGACGAGAACGTCCGCCCGGGCATCCCGCTGATCGAAAAGTTGGGCCGCATCTTCAACGCGCTCACTACCGGCTCATTGACTAGCATCGACGTGGTTGTCGCCGGTGAAATTGCCGAGTTGGATGTCAAGGCACTGGAACTGTCGGCACTCAAGGGCGTCTTCATGGATGTTGTGTCCGACCAGGTCTCCTATGTCAATGCCCCAGTTCTAGCAGAGCAGCGCGGTGTAGCAACCCGTCTCATCAAGACCACCGATTCGCCTGAATACCGCAACCAGCTGACCATCAAGGGTTCAAGCAATGAAGGCGCCCAGCTGGCGGTAGCGGGAACCTTAACTGGACCGAAGCAGATTGAAAAGCTCGTAGGCATCAATGGGCACGAAATCGAAATCCCGATCTCAGATCACATGATTGTTGTCCGTTACTCAGACCGTCCTGGCATCGTCGGTGCCTTGGGCAACGTGTTGGGCGAGCAAGGCATCAACATTGCAGGCATGCAGGTGTCGCGTGACGACAATCGGGCAGAGGCGCTTGCCGTGATCAATATCGATTCGGCCTTGCCCAACGGCGTTCTAGACGTGGTTGGTGCAGCAATCGGCGCAAGCGTAGCCCGAGAAATCAATCTCGCAGACTGAACCAATTACCGCAAGCTAGTTGGAAGGCCGTCGGTCCCCACCTCTCTGGTGGGTGGCGACGGTCTTTCCTATGCGTGGGCTCACCAAATATTGGTCAGAGTATTAGATTCCAGGAATAGGGTTCGAAATTTCCGACAATTCGACACGAATTGAAATTTGCCAACCGAATAGGTGACCCAGATATTGGGAAGCAAAATGTGCTGGCCGACACCGGACATGTGAAGCGGATGATGTCTCGTTTCTAAGGCACCATATGACAGCTCCCCAGGCCGGGTGATCGCTGAAACTGTAACCGCTACACTGGCTGGACGACAATGTCGCTTCATTGATCCACAGTGGTGCCTCGGAACACTTTGGCACTGTCAAATTCAAATCTATCCAGCGGAACTGACGGCGCACCGTTTTTGGCAACCGAATAGCGCGTCTCAAATCCTCCGAACTGGTAAAGGCTTCAGACTAGGTCTAGTGATCAATGCCGACTTCAAAGCTCATTGATTTATGTATCAAATTATTGATGAATTCAAAAAGAGCCGAAATTCTCGGAATTGACACCAGGTCGGAACGAAAAACCAATTTTTTAAATCACTATCTCAAGAGCGGGATATCAAATATTTAAGCGGCAACAAAAGACGACAATAAAAACACTATTCTGAATCAATATTGCGATTATCAAAGTTCGAAACACTATATCCAGATCGTCGCGAATGAATTTTACGAGATTATCAATATAGAAATTTGTAAAAATTTATGTATGACAGATTTAGGTACGGCCGGCAAAAGATGAACGACGGCTTACAATGGAGTATACTGACAGAGCCTAGTTGTATGCCGAAAGCAAATTTCTGTGCTCATCTAGAGCACGTTAGACCATGCATCTAAGCAAATTTCCGAGCAGCGACTTGGGTAAGATGCCTGACGCACATTGATACGAGAGCATAAGAAATGAACTTGCCAGCAAATAGGATTCACGAATTACACGATAAGAAGAACCTCAACAAATTGAGGAACCCGATTCTTTCAATTGTAATTCCTATTTATAATGTCGAAGATTATTTGGCTGCAACAATCGAATCTTTGGTAAATCAAAAGCAGTTCAATTCGTATGAAGTAATACTTGTCAACGACGGTAGCACCGACGGAAGCACTAAGATTGCAAGAGATTTTGCTTCACAGTATCCGAATATTTGGTTCTACGAACAACTGAACTCAGGTGCCGGCAAAGCCAGAAACTACGGTTTGCAGCAGGTAACGACAGAGCTAGTCACCTTCTTAGACTCAGACGACATTCTTCCTCAAGATGCATATACGGGCATGCTGCGACAATTTTCTCATCCAGAAGTGGACGTAGTGATTGGTCGAATGGAAAGAATTCCCAATCCACAGAAATTTATTTGGAATACGGCTTTTGAACCAGGCACTCGTATTGAACCTGGAATCGTCACAGTTCCTGAACTTATTCATGGAGCTGGACCATGTAATAAAGTCTTTCGAGTAAGTTCGATGCGTAAAAATGGATTTCAATTCGGTGAAGGAGTTCACTTTGAAGATGCGCACTTCGTGGTTCCATTTCTACTAAAATCGAACGCCATCGGGATCCAAAATCGCGTCACTTATAATTATCGTAAACGTGACAATGACACATCCGTAATGGACTCGCTTTTCACCCGCGAAAAAAATTTTTGGGATTATTTGGATCTTTGCGACAGTCTAATTGAACAATGCCGAGATATCGACGACGCAAAAAAATCCATCCTCGATGATTTCATTATTAGAGGTATGCAGGGATTCGTTTATCGAGCATTTCAAATGTTTGATGATGCGAAGTTGTTTAGGTTCCAAATTCGTCTACAGAAAATTTTTAAGAGCATTAGCATTTCTTCGATCAAAAAGTCTACAGCTCACCCTGGAATAAGGCTTGCCTATGCTCGTCTGCTCAGCTATGACCCGCATGATTTCGAACGATCGATGTTAGAAAATGAAACATTGTCGATAGTAGGAACTAAACCTTATATAGGATACGATCGTTCGCCAGAACCAGAACTGCGTATGTTGCGACAGACTGGGAATATACTTTTCGGTATTGAGTCATTTACTCGGCAAGGCAAATCTATCGTTCTAGAAGGTCGAGTAACGACAAAACACGGTAAGATATCCACGATCCCAGGTGCCAAACTGCAGCTCCGAATTGCAGGAATGCGGTTTGAAGGTGAATGGCAAAGTCGAACTGACAGACGCCATAGCGCCGGATACTGCTCGGGATTCAGGTTTAGTGTTCCAAACGAATCGTGGCCATCCGGTAGGCATCTCATTCACATTTTCTTGGTCGACACCACCGGAACTTTCGGCGCCACCACACACAAAACCATGGCCATGTTTAGAAATTCTCTGCCATTTGCTTACTCAGGTATGAAGTACCAAGTATCTGCTGACGAACGGAATCGGGTACTGGTAGAAAAGAAGACGAATCATCTTAAGTCGTCTTGGCACAGGTTACTTGAAGATATTCAAAACGTCCGTACAGGACAACCGTTCGCCAAAGAAATTCTTGTTCGCGCAGTTACTAAAAAGTTCGTACGCAAACCAATATGGATTGTCGGCGAAAGATGGGGTGCTGCACAGGACAACGGTTCTGCGTTCTTTGACTACGCACATAAATCTGACGTAAATGCCAACGTATTCTACTTGTCGGGTGAAAAGGGAGCTCAAAGTCAACGGACGCTAAGTGGAAATAAAGTTGTTCCGACTTCTTCACTTCGGCATAAGTTTCTCATGCTGCACGCTTCTGTCATTCTTAACGCCTACGATGTAGATACGTATACGTTGCCAAAATCTTGGGACAAGATGGACTACCTGCAATATCTGCGACCTCGGACAAGAACCAAGAGGGTTTTTCTTCAGCATGGTGTAATTTACCGTGATACTGCATCCGGTCTTCATCGGTTGGTCCAGGGATACGACTATTTTGTAACTACCACCAATGACGAGACATCGTATGTTTCAAAAGAACTTTCCTATGGATCAAACCGAGCTGTACGTAGCGGACTTCCAAGGTTCTCGAAACTAACTAACAAGAAAACAGATTCTACGAGAAGGATTCTTTTTGCACCGACTTGGCGTAAATATGTCGTGACGCCTTCGTATTTAACCAACGGATCATCGGGAATAGACGAAAACTTTTATGATTCGGATTATTTTGTAAACATAAACGGGTTCCTTCAGAGTGACAAGCTTCTTCAGTTCCTTGAGCAGAACAACTGCGTAGTAGATTTCATCCCTCACCCGGAGGTAAAATCAGCTTTTGAAACTATATCATTCAATGAGCGCATAATTTTCAACAAAGAAGTCGACTATGCACAGTCCCTTCGCGCCTGTTCGATTTTTATAACTGACTATTCATCTGTACTTTTTGATGCGGCTTTCCTAAGAAAGCCTTCGATCTATTTCACTTTCGATGAAATAGAGTTTGAAAGTCTGCATTCTCGCAAAGGATACTTCGATTTTGCTCGAGATGGTTTCGGTGAGTCGGTCGATAACGTGGAAGATCTTATCGACGGCATAGAGCGAATTGCAAAATCAGATTATATTGTTCCCCAACCTTACCTAAATAGAATGAATAGTCAGTTCAATGCAATTTCTGTGGACCCAAGCGAACTTATAATCGACAAGATTATTTCCCCTGTGAAGAAAGTATATAACCATGCGAAGTAATGCAATGAAAGTAAAGGATATTGCAAAAAGTGCAATTGGCGAAGAAAAGTACCTTCGAATCCGACCTTACCTGATCTCATGCAAAAAGGTTATAGAATCTGGTAACGGATATCTTGGCACGCTTTCTAAGAATAGAAAAGTCTCCGTAAAGAGCTCCCAACAGAAAAAGACTGCCGGCATCATATGGAACCATACAGCTGGAATGATGCCAGAACAGGCTTACATTCGAAATTTTAAAATCGTTGCTTCCGCATTGGACAAGGCCGGTATTTCTTGGTGGATAATAAATGGAATTCATCGGGGCCGGCGAGTTATCGGTGTCGATGCGAATGATCGAATTGATACACTTAAGGCACTTTCCTTACTCTATTGGGATTTTGATGAGTCTACATATCTCCTGGATGTTGACCGGAGTAAATTACAAATCTCCGTTTCACGAATTGCTTCCACAACTGCACTTAAAACCTCAAGTGTACTGCGAGTCTGTTCACCAATGTCGTCTCCAGAGAACGAACAAAAATTCGGATTTGCCTATGGATGTGACATCGAATTTTGGAATTTTGAAAATCTTGTAGACAAGACCAGAATCACTGCTCCTCGCGAGAACCAGGCAGCCGCAACGATGTCTGAGGACGAGTTCTCTTTAGTGGACTTTGTTAAGGATGGGATTGAAACTAAGCGCCCTTCCGTTTTCGGCCAGAGAATGCTCGACGATGTAACTTTTCCAATAGATGTCGTGTATACGTGGGTTGATGGTGATGATCCGAGCTGGCTGGAAAAACGAGCCCGCGAACAGTCTAAAATGGACGGTGTCGAATACCACCCGGAAGCCATTCATAGCGCCAGATTTACTTCAAGGGATGAACTGAAGTATTCACTTCGCTCCTTGCAAGCTTATGCACCTTGGGTAAACCACATTTATCTAGTTACAGATGGGCAGAAGCCTGATTGGCTAGACGAAGTCGATAATCTTACTGTTGTCGATCATCGAGAGATTTTTGACAATGAAGATATCCCTTCTTTTAATAGCAATGCTATCATTTCTCGTCTTCATCACATTAAGAATTTGAGCGAACACTACATTTTTATGAATGATGATGTAATGTTTGGTCAGCAGGTTTCTCCAAGTGATTTCTTCACGCCATCAGGGATCGCTTTAGTTTCTACGTCGAACAATCGTCGTCCTTTTGGAAAGCCTTCCGTCCATGACGAGCCACATATCAACTTGACAAGAAATATTCGGAACTTGATTGATCAGGAATTTGGCATTACCGTTTCTCGTGCCATAAAACATACTCCGCATCCTCAAATCAAAAGTGTGCATTTTGAGATGGAGAAGAAGTTTTTGAAGAGTTATCGACACACTTGGTCAAGCAAGTTTAGGCATCACGAAGATATTGTTGCTGATCAGCTGCATCACTATTATGCACAAATTATCGGCAAAGCAGTTCCGGGTTCTCTGACGTACAATTATATTAATATTCTTGACAATAGATATTCGGTAACTATGCGTGAAACTTTGAAAAAACGCCATCGGCAAGCAATGTGTATAAACGATGCTCCAGTTGAAGGCGCTGAACCGATTCCCGAATCCGAAGTCTTACAGTTTCTGAACGCATATTTTCCGATCGCCTCTATTTACGAAAAGGTATCCGGTGACTTTTAAATGAATAAAATTGACAAGTGCTCGAAAAGTGTAATCTCTGGCAACTTAGGTTCAGGAGACTATGTCGAGTTGTACGTAAATGACTTTCTCATTCAAAAAATTAGACCTCAACAGGTGTCTGAAAATAATTATGTTTTTAGCATTCCACTGTATGATCAGTGGCGTTTTGCTAAAACTGAAGATAAAATTCGTCTCATTCAGAATAAAATGCCTTTGGAATTCCCGGATGGTCGTGACTTCCTGGTTCCTCAGCAGGACGGAAAAGAAGATCTGATTCTTCTTGCTGAGAGATTTGAAAAGGGACAACGCTTTGATGAGCGCGGACGGATTCGAATACTGGCAAAGGCCGAAGATGCGGATTGGCAGGAGGGCGTGCTTTCCCTTTTTGAAGACGTTGCCGAAGTTATCCGTCAACTTACGGGTTCGCAGGCCTTTTTATATAGTGGAACACTTTTAGGGTTTATTCGCGAAAAGGGGTTCATATCTTTTGATAAGGACATGGACTGTGCCTATCTGAGCGAGGCGGACTCCGCTAGGGGTGCGGCACTTGAATTTGAACTCCTTGGAGATGCCCTGATTAAAGCAGGATTCTCTGTTAATGCTAAAGCATCCTGTATCTCCGTTCGCCGCGTACCAGGTTCCATTGTCATGGTTGATATCGCACATCTATTTTTGAAATCGAATGGCGAAATCGGATTCCCTTTTGGGACTGTTGGAACCGACCCAGTTTATAGGGATTTTATCGAACCGACTCAACCGGCTAACTTTATGGGCTTTGATGTTCAGATTCCCAATCGACCCGAAAAATTGATTGCTCAGATTTACGGCTCGGATTGGGAAATACCGAATCCTAATTTTAAGTGGACTCAAGAGAGAAAACGTCGAGATGCGGAAGCGTTGTTGTCCTATACAGCGCGTTCGCGCTTGGCTGCCGATGATTTCTATTCGCATAGTTCGCGAAAGAGACCTTCTCGCTTTGCCCAAGAGATTGTTAGCCATCCACTTGCTGAAGTTGTGGACTCTGTTATTGATTTAGGTTGCGGTGATGGTTTGGATTCCATCCTGCTGCGTGAGAAATTTGAGAATGTGCTTGGACTGGACCGTAGCGCATATGCCATTCGCTGCTCTCTAGGTAATGCCGGCCGTTCCCAGCAACGTCCGGATTTCGTGCGTTCGGATATTCTAATTGCCGGGAAGCTCTCCAGAATTTCGGCTTCTTTACGGTTCGAAAATAGTGGATCAATACTGTTTTACTCGAGGTTTCTGCTGCATGCTTTAACGAATGCTGAATGCTCGCGCCTGCTTATTGAGATTTCCAATGCCGCCAATCGAGGTGATTTTATTGCATTTGAATATCGAAATGAGAAGGACCGCGAGAATAAGAAACGCTACAGCCGATCTTTTAGGAACTTTATAAATGACGAGTCATTGAAAGAGTTGTTGAATAGTAGTGGATTTAGGATTTTGTCTCATGAATCTGGTTGTGACTTCTCGAAGTACGGGAAAGAAAACCCTGATACATCTCGCGTAATTGCTGTTTTTGAAGGATAACCATGTTGAATTCGGAATAGACCAGTTGGTAACTCTGCTCCTTTGACTTTGTGTAAATTTCAGGTGTTCTCAAGCGGTGTATTTCCCGACTTTGTATTAAACTGCCGGCAGCTTTTCCGTCGAAAAGTTGCCGGCAGTCATGTCGATTTTACTGTTAGTCGTAGTTTCAGAAATCTTCGGTTGACGTGATTGTTGATAGAAGTTGAAAATTGGTAATCAGCGGAACTCGGAAAGTGAACGCTCTCAGGATAAGGAGTTTGATCACCGTGGAAGATTGGGCTTTGACTCGAAGGCTCGTCAAAGAACGAGTTCCTAACTCGCGGATCGCCCGTGACCTCGGAGGTTCGCTCTCCACCGTTGCCAAGGGCGGCAGCTTCAACCGCACCGCCCAAATATGAACGCAAACAGGAGGCAACTGCGTTCGACCTGCCAACTACGCCTAGCTGGTACGACAAGTCGGGTGCAGGGTAAGGCTTGAAGGTACTTCTGTTCCGGTGAGATGGTGTGAGATGGTACCGCCACTACGCCCTCATGGTGTGTAATCTCGCAACATCGTGGACACTGAAACTCATCACTTCGTGGACAGTGGATCTCAATACTTTGTATGTCCTGTCTCATCACTTTGTGGACACACGATCTCATGAGATCGTGCACACGAGGTCTCACCACTTCGTGGACGCATCCTGACCAAACTTTCTGGCACCGTCATGTCTATGCCCAACGTTCTCTCACCACGCGTACGCGCGACGATCATCAATTTCGACCCCACACAGCCAGATGCCCTCACCGTCAGCGAATTCTGTAAAACCCAGAAAATCTCCCGCAGCATTTTCTACCGTCTGCGTCAACGGGCATCCCGAGAATCGGCGGCAGCTGCCGAATAGGGCGAGTTGGTACGACTGTTCCGGCTACTGGGTACCGCCGCCTTTCGTCGACCCGGTACTCCGATTACGGCTTGCTGGTACTGCCGGCGGTCCGATGAACGCCACCACGGATCAGGCCAACAACTTCACACTGATTTCCGGGTTGTTCAGCAGCCGTGATTCCAAGTCCCCAAGCGTGAATATCCAATCAACCTGGCACGGTGCGTAGGCTGGGCCCCGGCGCCCGTTGCGGCAGCTCGTGGGAACATGCTTCAGGACTGCCTAAACAGGGCGCGGGAACATGTGTTTAGCAGAGGTATTTGGTAGCACCTGTGTATCGAACGGGTGTGTAATCTCGCAACATCGTGGACACTGAATCTCATGGCTTCGTGGACAACCGATCTCATGACTTTGTATGTCCTGTCTCATCACTTTGTGGACACACGATCTCATAACTTCGTGGACATGATGTCTCACCTCTTCGTGGACATTTACAACGTGACTTTCTGGCACGCTCATGTGCATGCCTAACGCACTTTCTCCACGCCTGCGCGCGATGATCATCAGCTTCGATCCGACACAGCCCGAGGCCCTGACCATCAGCGAATTCTGCAAGACCCAGAAAATCTCGCGCAGCATCTTCTACCGCATCCGCGAACGTGCCACCCAAGAATCAGCCGGCGCGCTCCACCCGCGTTCCAGAGCTCCAAGGCAACCTTCCAGACGCTATGGTCCCGCAGTGATCAACGAACTGGTCAGGATCCGTAAAGAACTCAAAAAAGACGGTTGGGGCTACGGACCGAAAACCATCCACTACGAAGCTACTATCCAGGATGATTTTCCTGGCGGACAAATCCCATCCGTAGCGACCATTGCCAGGTTGCTGGCCAGTGTCGGTCATGTTGAACGCAGCCCGCGCAAGCGCCCTAAATCCTCCTACGTCCCCTTCGTACGCTCCACCGCTATGGCCCTGTGGCAACTCGACGTATTCGAGTTCAGAACGCTCTCCGATCAGGTGGTGACCGTCTACCAGCTCATCGATGATGCGACGCGATTCGATGTGGGTTCCAGCGCGTACGCACGGCACGAGAACAGCGGGGACGCGCAACAGGTGCTCACCCACGCCATCAATGAATACGGCCCTCCCAAGGAAGTCCTCAGCGATAATTCCAAGGCGTTCAACCAGCTTCGCGGTGGAACCATCGGCATCGTGGAAGCCTATCTAGCTTCTCAAGGAAGCATGCCGATCACAGGACTACCGGGCAGGCCGACGACTCAGGGCAAGAATGAACGCTCGCACCAGACCCTTCAACGGTTCCTCAAAGCCAACAAACCCCAAAATCTTGCTGACGTGCAGAGGCTGCTCCGTCGTTACCGTGAGCATTACAACCAGCGCCGCCCACATCAGTCCTTGAATCAGGCAACTCCGCAGAAGGCTTGGGAGCTGCTGGAGCACACACCGGCCACCGAGCCGATACCGATGGTGGTGCTGGAAGCCAAGGCGGCTGAGTACCTGATGAAGCGCCGCGTCGGCAGCTCGGCGGTGAATCGCGCTGACCTTGTCGTTTCGTAAACCGGGGACATCTTGGACAAGCTCACGGAGCAGCCCGAGCCTGCCATGGATCGGGAAAGCCATCAGTTACTAGTTCGGGTCAATAGAGACAACTGCCAAGCGTATTATCGGGGCAAGCAGATCTCACTGCCTCAGACCTATGCCGACCGACAGTTCCTGAGAACCATCACCGCCAACGAATTCATCTTGTCGGACCCCGATACCGCTGAAATCGTGTTGAGCTTCCCGTTGCCCCTGGTGGCATTGCGTGTTCATCAGCGGTTTGTGGCCTCGTACTCGATCAGAGGAATTCACCTGGCGCACCCAACCAAGCAGTGGAGCCGGAAGGCCGCCGAATACCAGGCCCAGTACGAAGCGCGGGAAGAAGACATGCCAGAGGTCTTTGATTACCGGTAGTCAGCCGTTGCCGGCGGCTCCCGAATGGGCACCGCCGGTAGCTGTGTACAAAGTCATGAGATCGGTTGTCCACGAAGCCATGAGATTCAGTGTCCACGATGTTGCGAGATTACACATCCGATACGCGCACAGGTGCTACCAAATACCTCTGCTGAACAACATGCGGTGATCGACCACTACGGCTGGGTTCCCTTGACGAGACGACTGTGATGTCGTCACCCACACGAATCGGGTTCAATGAGGATTCAAAAAGGCAGTATAGAAATTCCATGTCTTGTGTAGTGCAGCAGTCACCCGAGCGGCGTTCCACAGGCCGCGCGCATTCGTCGCTTACCTGCTGTCGCAAGAGGCGCAGGGCGTCTATGACTTACTTACAGTTCCATGAGCGCGGAATAGCGGTACCATCTCGCCGGAACAGAAGTACCTTCAAGCCCTATTCGGCAGCAGCACTGCACCCAAAGTCCAGAGCCCCCAAATCACCAGCGAGAAAATACGGGCCAGCAGTCATCAACGAGCTCGTGAAAATCCGCCAGCAACTCAAGAAAGACGGCTGGGACTACGGACCGAAAACCATCCACTACGAAGCAACGATCAACCATCAGGAATTCCCTGGAGGAACGGTGCCTTCCGTCGCGACGATCGCCCCGGCTCCTGGCCGGGGACGGGCACGTTGATCGGAACCCCAGAAAACGGCCCAAGTCCTCCTACGTTCCATTCGCCAGATTAACCGTAATGGCTCTGTGGCAATTGGATGCTTTCGAGTATCGAACCAACAAGAACCAACTCCTCACCATCTACCAACTCATCGACGACGCCAGCCGCTACGACGTCGGATCCTCTGCTTTTCAACGCCACGAGAACAGCCAAGACGCGTACACCGTCCTCGCCGAAGCCATCAAAGCCTACGGCGCACCTCAGGAAGTACTCAGCGATAACTCCAAAGCGTTCAACCAGCTGCGCAGCGGCGTCATAGGTTCCGTTGAGATATTCCTTGCTTCGAAAGGCACCATGCCGATTACCGGGCTCCCAGACCGGCCCACCACGCAGGGAAAGAACGAACGTTCGCACCAGACACTGCAACGCTTCTTGGAAGCAAACAAGCCGCAGGATCTGGCCGTAGCGCGAAAGCTGATCCAACGATACCGGGAGCACTACAACCAGCGTCGCCCGCACCAGTCATTGAACCAAGCGACACCGCAAGCGGCGTGGGACTTGCTTGAGCATACCCCGGCGGTTGAGCCATTGCCGCTGGCGGTGTTGGAAGCGAAAGCAGCGGAGTATTTAAGCAAACGGCGTCTAGCCCAGAACGTGTCGCTGGTCAGGGACGTGGTGGTTTCCAAGCACGGCGAGATCATGCAAAGCACTCATGATGTTTCTGATGTGGTTCCTGGTTTAGCTGCGAATCAGATGGCGGTTGAGGTGACCAGAGAAAACAGGAAAGCCTACTTCCAAGGTTTTCATATTTCCTTGCCGACCACATTTGCGGGACGGCAGTTCGTCAGGACGATTACCGAGGATGAATTCTTGCTTTCTGATCCCGTGAACGGTGACGTCGTGTTGTCGTTTCCTTTGCCGATGGTGGCGTTGAAACTCAGCGGGAAGCTCGTGTCTTCGTACTCAATCAAGGGGATACAGGTTTCGTTGGCTACACGGCAATGGGAGAAGAAAGCGGAGCAATACCGGGCAGCGATTCAAGCGAATGAAGAGCTGATGCCAGAGGTCTTCGAACACTAACGAGCGTCTTTGGCGCAACTACCAACAGCTGAGAGCCTGCTGCTGGTAGTTGTGTACAAAGTCGTGAGATCCACTGTCCACGAAGTAGTGAGATTCAGTGTCTACGAAGTGACGAGATTTCACACCATGTTCGCGGAACAGCGGTACCCAGTTGCAAGAACAGGAGTACCTTCAAGCGCTATTCTGCACTGAAAGACGAGCAGGTCACCACTGTGGTGATGGAAGCGACCAGCGACTACTGGAAGCCCTTCTACTACCTGATGGAGGGCCAACTGCCGGTGATGCTAGTCAATGCGAAGCAAGCCAGGAACATCCCGGGACGGAAATCCGACGTGAACGATGCGACCTGGTTGGCCCAGCTGGCCGCACACAATCTGCTGCATGGTTCGTTCATCCCGCCCGAACCGATCAGGCAGTTGCGGGACCTGACCCGCACCCGTTCCTCGTTGGTGCATGACCGCACCAAGGTTTACCAGCGGATGGAAAAGTTCCTCGAATCCTCCGGGATCAAGATTTCCGCGGTAGTTTCCACCTTGACCGGTGTATCGGCCCGACACATGCTCGACGCCCTGGTTGGCGGGGAACGCGACCCCCACGTGCTCGCCGGCATGGCTCAGGGCCGGCTGCGCCAGAAAATCCCGGATCTCATCGATGCGTTGGAAGGACGTTTCACTCAGCATCACGAATTCATGATGCGTTTGTTCCTGAAACAGGCCGATGGCTTGGAAGAAATGATCAGCGAACTTGATACGCAGATCGTGGAAGCAATCACCCCTTTTCGGGAAGAGGCTTTGGCGATTTCGACGATCCCGGGGCTTTCGAACACGTCCTCTGAGGTGGTCATTGCCGAGATCGGAGTGGACATGAGCATGTTTCCCGATGCGGCGCATCTTGCCTCCTGGGCGGGGGTCTGCCCGGGGCAGAACGAATCGGCCGGACGCAGCAAGTCTGCGCACACCCGGGGCGGGGATTCCTATTTGAAGGCCGCGCTGGGCACCGCGGCCTTGAGCGCGACCCGACAGAAGAACACGTTCTTGGCCGCACGGTTTCGACGACTCTATCCGCGCCGTGGCGGCAGCCGGGCGCTGGTGGCTATCGAGCACACGATCCTCACGGCGATCTGGCACATGCTGGCCTACGGTGAGGTATTCAAGGAGCTGGGACCTGATTACTACCAGCAACGCAACCAGGGTAAGGCGAAGATCCGCGCGGTGAAGGAGCTGGAGCGTTCGGGCTTCATCATCCATTTGGAAGTAGCTGGCGCGTAGACGTCGCCAAGAGTTATATCGGCGGGTCCGCCAGCGATGCTGGAAGCAGTGCTGGCGTGCTTGCTAGCGCCTGCACTTCGTGGTCGGGTTTATGGGCTGGCTTCAGTATTCACGTACTAGCAGAAGCATCGAATGCGGCGGAGCCTGCGGAACGCCATTCGGGTGACAACTGCACTACACAATACATGGAATGTCTATACTTCTTTGTTGAGCCCCCATCGAACCTGATTCGCGTGGGTGACGACATCGCAGTCGTTTCTCCAAGGGAGCCTGGCCGTAATGGTCGAACACCGCATGTTCCCGCGCACTGTTGAGTCAGTTCCGAAGCGTGTTCTCACGAGCTGCCGCAACGAGGGCCCGGGTCCTCGCCTACGCGCCGCAGCAGGTTGATTGAATCTTCACGCTTGGGGTCTTGGAAACACGGCTGCTGAACAACCCGAAAGCAGTGTGAAGTTCTTGGTCTGATCCGTGATGACATTCATCGGACCGCCTGCAGTACCAGCAAGCCGAAATCGGAGTACTAGGTTGAGGAAAGTCGACCGTACCCAGTAGCCGGAACAGCCGTACCAACTTGTCTATTCGGCACCCTGCCAGGCGATTGCAGGAATTGGGCTTTGACGTTGAGTTGACTCCATGAGAGGCTGCCAGACTCGCATTATTCGTATTGGCATTGAAGAGCCCGCAAGTATTATGAGCTGAAGCCAATCTGAATTTTTGAATAATGATACTTCTCCAGTTTGCCATCGGTGATCGAGGCAATTAGGGGGGTGAAGTCATTTGAAACTTTGACGAATACTTGTTTCGGATCGTAATCCCACCAATGAGATTCCAGCAGTGCATTTATAGTATCTTCATCGAATCGGTACTTAACGATTTTCGCGGGATTTCCACCAACGATTGCGTAGGGTGGGACGTCCTTGGTCACAGTTGAGTTGGCTGCAAGTACTGCGCCAGTTCCGATCGTGACCTTAGGAGAGATTGTAACGTTGGAACCAATCCAGACGTCATGTCCAATTGTAGGATAGTCCATTGTTGCCGCAGCGTAACTACGAGCATGTTGATGGAGTGAATCTGTGAAGTATTCCTTGAACAGATTATTGTTGCGACGAAACATCATGGCAGAGGAAGTCAATG
This sequence comes from Arthrobacter sp. AG1021, assembly GCF_003633665.1. Lineage (NCBI taxonomy): Bacteria > Bacillati > Actinomycetota > Actinomycetes > Micrococcales > Micrococcaceae > Arthrobacter > Arthrobacter sp. AG1021. Next base: position 355,464 of record NZ_RBLB01000008.1, read on the forward strand.
TGTCCAGAGGGTGACTTGAATCAATGAATCTTAAGCCATTCGAAATTGAGCAGTATCGCCCAACTTTCAAGCCTTCAGGTAATGACGAGTAGCTATAGGTGAAGGCACCTACGGACGCAAAGCCTGAGCCTTTATACCCCCCAATCATTGGCTTGTAGGGGCCACCAAATAGCCCGACGTTTTGTTCGATAGTGACCGGAACGCGAATTCCAATGTCGGTGTCATTTTTTAGCCATCCATAGGCCCCGTTAGCCGGTGCAGGGCTATTGTACTTGAGTAGTATAGTGTTGTCGAATAACTGTTGCATGAACTTTTGGGTTACGGTAAATCGCTGCACGTACATATCCTAACGGCGTAAGTCTCCGATACTGTACTCGCTCGTCAAGCGAGCACAACTACCTTCAACTAGCTAGCCGGCATTGGGCAGGAAAAGATGTACTGCCGAGCTTCACGCGACTCAGGGCTCCGCGAGGCCTAGTTTTCATTGAAAATTTTAATGCTGTTACCTTGGATAGGCAGATACCTGAGATCCGGTGGGATGGTGAATAATTCAATGATTTGTACAGGTAATATCCAACCAATAATTGGAAATAAGCTGGCCGTCGAACTTCGGGGCCAACCAGAGTCTGACTGGATTGGAAATCGTTCTTTTTGATAGTTGGAATGAACGTCCAATTGAGGTGAGATGGTCTCAAATTTCGGCATTATGAAATAATGTGACGAATACTGGCAGTATCTGATCTTTCACTGTGGAGATACTTCCATAGTGTGGTGAATTATCACGAGCCTGCGGTTGCAGGATCGCCTGTCGCGTCATGTCAATACCTCCGGGAATCTTGATACGTTGCCTCAGATGAAAACCTTCGCGGAATAACTGGTTCATTGGACTGCCTTTCTCGCCTGCCGGGCCTAGGACCCGGACTTCGCAACGGATAACTTCTCGAGGCTTCCGGTCAGCTCCAGGATCTGCTGGGACAGGGCCATCACCCGGATCTTCTTGAAAGCTGCGTTCATCCGGGTCACCGGCATCTTCCGCACCGCTGGATGCACTATCGCGCCCTGTTGCGGTGTGGGTGGCCGGTCATGGACCTTGGACAGATTCGCCTCGTGACGAGCCTTGGAAACCAGCTTCTGCTGCGGCAGAAGATCGTTTGTGAAGATCCGATCCAGCTCCGAAATCCGGTTGAGCAGCTCCAGCTCCTCCGTGCTGTCATACCGCTGATAGCAGACGCGCTCGCGGACCCGTGACCAGTTCTTCTGCTCCACGTGAGCGCCATCATTCTTGTTCCCTGCCCGGGAGCGGGTGAACGTGATCTGTTGTTCTTGGCAGAAGCGCAGCAGTTCCTGGTTGATGAACTCGCTGCCGTTATCCGAGTCAATGCCGATGACCGGGAAGGGGAAGACTTTCATGACATGCTTCAACGCGGCGAACACGTGCTTCTGGGCTTTGTTGAGCGCCGAGCGGTTCACCGTCCACCCGGTGCTGATATCGGTGACGGTCAGGGTGAAACAGAACTTGCCACGGCTGCTACCGCCTTCGTGGCTGACCAGATCGATCTCCACGAACCCGGGGACGGCGTCATCCCATTAAGTCCAGGTGCGCACCGGGATCTGGGACTTGAGCAAGGAGCCCGGCTTGGAATATGAACGGCCCCGAAGAACCATCTTCCTCCGTTCATTCGCCAGCCTGCGGTCGGTGGTCCAGGCTCTCATCCTCAGCAGCAGGACGGCTTGCTCGTCGCTGAGGTCCAAAGCTTTCTCGGTACGTAGCTTGGGCACGAGGTAGGGCATGGAGGCCACCAGGAGTTTGGACGCTAGGCCGCGCAGCACGGCGCAGCACAGGATCAACGCTGGCTGCAGATCGGCAGGGTCGGTCGGTTTCCGGCCAGCCTGCACGATGCGGGGCTTGGGCAGTTGGAGCGCTTGTCGCAGGGCGGCGCGGGCGTAGTCGCGGTGCCAGCCGGTCAGCGCGGTCAGCTCGTCCAGGATCTGCGATTTTCCGGACTTGTCCGCGCGCTGGTAGCGGTGGGCGAGTCGTGTGGTGACTTCTTTGCGTGCGCTCATTGGCAGTCCCATGGTGCTGAGCAGATACCCGTATAGCTCGAGGAACAAGAGCTGCTGTGCCGGAGGTTTTCTTGTGATGCAACGTAGTATCCGTGCCGGAGGTTTTTTATGAGTCAACGCGGATCGTTTACTGTTTCTGTTTTTACCGTACGATCGGACTATGCCAAGCCAAACAGCAATATTTATCGATGCCGGATTTCTGCTTTCTCTAGGTGGCCATCGAACAGCGGGAACTACCTTGCGGTCCGCTTTCACCACACACTATGAGTCGCTTGTGCGGGGGATAGTTCAAACTGTTACGAAGAATACTGGTCTAGGCAATTTGCGAGTTTACTGGTATGACGCTTCGAAGGACGGGTTGTTTACTGAACAGCACAAGCGAATTGGGCTAATTTCCGGGGTTAAAGTTCGGTTGGGGCGTATTTCATACAACGGCGAACAGAAAGGCGTTGATCTGAGACTGGCCTTGGATCTCGTCGGCGTCGCACGAACTCGTGCTGCTTCTATTGCTTATCTCGTGTCCGGAGATGATGATCTGGCGGAGGCTGTTGAAGAAGCCCAGGACCTTGGGATGAAAGTAGTGCTCCTCGGTGTCAACAAACCGGAAAGTAGATTGGGAGTGGCTTCAGTAGCTGAGCATCTCGCACTTACCGCTGATGCGATAGAGACGATCCCAGACCAACTTTTAGATTCATCATTTACCCGAGTCATCGAGTGGGACCAGGCCCATTCAGAAAAATCAGCGTTAATTGCTAAGGCAGCTCACAGCCCAGTTCACGGTAACTCTGAGGCTGGACCTTCGATACCCACACCGGCCGTTATGGCACAAAAAGCTATTCAGCAGAATTCGGCAGAACCTATGACACGTGTAGAAATTGTTTATTCCAGTGGTACTGGCAGCCAAGGCTACCAAGGAAACGCGGCCTACGAGCAAAATGAGCTTGCTACGGCCGAGGAAATTGGTGGCAAGGTAGCAGAATCGTGGCTGGCAGTAACTACTCAGGCAGAAGTTCTCGAACTTCTAGCTGACAAACCTCAACTTCCGTTGGAAATTGACCGGACTTTATTGAAAGACTGTGCTCAGGTTCTGGGGGAGTGGACAACAGACCAGCAGAAGATTCGGCGAATACTCCGTAGTGCGTTTTGGGAGTACCTTGATCGACTCATGTGACGATTGTCGAGCTTTGCATAGTCAACTTTCCCGGCGGGACTAAGGTAAATTTAGATCGTGACTTCTCAGCAGAAACCCTTTTACGCTACAACTGCAATCTCTTACCCGAACGGCACTCCACACATCGGTCATGCCTACGAAGTAGTGGCAACCGATACCTTGGCACGCTTCAAGCGTTTGGATGGCTTCGATGTTTTCTTCATGACTGGCACTGATGAACATGGCCAGAAGATGATGCAGACTGCGGAAAAGGAAGGGATCACCCCTGCCCAGCTTGCGCAGCGAAATTCCGATGCCTTCCAGGCGATGAACGATGAGCTTGGAACTAGCTATGACCGTTTTATCCGCACCTCTGACGCTGACCATCATGCAGCTGCACAGGAGCTGTGGCGCCGTATGGAAGCGAACGGCGACATCTATCTGGATAAGTATGCCGGCTGGTACTCGGTGCGGGACGAGGCGTTCTACACCGAAGAGCAGACGGACGTGCGAGACGACGGAATTCGCTACGCTACGGAAACCGACACTGAAGTTACCTGGACTGAGGAGGAATCGTATTTCTTCAGACTTTCCAAGTACCAGGACAAGCTCTTGGCCCACTACGAGGAGAATCCTGACTTTGGTGCACCACGATCTCGGTTCAATGAAGTTGTTCGTTTTGTTGAAGGCGGCTTGACCGATTTATCAATTTCGCGCACCACTTTCGACTGGGGAATCCCGGTGCCGGGCAACGACAAGCACGTTATGTACGTGTGGGTGGATGCCTTGACGAACTACTTGACCGGTGTTGGCTTCCCGGATGTCGAGTCGGCCTCCTTCCAGAAGTACTGGCCAGCGGACGTTCACGTGATCGGCAAGGACATCTCGCGATTCCACGCCATTTACTGGCCGGCGTTCCTGATGTCCGCGAAGCTGCCGGTTCCCAAGCGCGTCATGATCCACGGCTTTCTGCATAACAACGGTGTCAAGATGTCCAAGTCGTTGGGCAACACCGTTTCTCCTGAGGATTTTGTTACCCGATATGGCCTAGATCAGGTTCGGTACTTCTTCTTGCGTGAAGTACCATTTGGCGCCGATGGAAACTACAACCACGAAACCATCGTGGCTCGCATCAATGGTGACTTGGCGAACAACTTCGGTAATCTTGCCCAGCGTTCGCTGTCGATGGTAGCCAAGAACTGCGGGGGATTGGTGCCAACTCCCGGGGAGCTTCAGGCTGCTGACGCCGAGATTCTTGAGGCCGCCGCGAAGCTGTTGGAAATCAACCGGGAGGCCTACGACCGCCAGGAATTCAGTCGAGCTCTTGAGGCCGTCTGGCATGTTCTGGGAGATACCAACGCGTACTTCGCGGAGCAGGAACCTTGGAAGCTCAAGAAGACTGATCCAGCACGCATGGAGACCGTACTCTACGTGACAATCGAGATTGTCCGCCAAGTCGCTATCCTGCTCCAGCCGGTGCTTCCCCAAGCCATGACCTCCCTGCTCAATGTGCTCGCGGTGGGCGAAGGGTCAGCCCGCAATTTCGAGAACTACGGAACTTCATTGGTTCCCGGAACCGAACTACCGGCCCCGGCCCCGGTGTTCCCTCGCTATGAGGAAGAGAAGTAAGCTTCGTTCATCGTGCTAAAACGGCTGCGACACTATTCCTATCAATCGTTTAGAATAGTGCCGCAGTCGCTTTTGACTTGTTTCCGATTTAAGGGCTGGCCACCCCGGTTTGGTAAGCAATGACCACAGCCTGGACTCGATCCCGTGCGCCAAGTTTTGCCAAGATATGGCCCACATGCGTCTTAACGGTAGCCTCCGACAGGAAAAGCCTTTCGGCAATTTCAGGATTGGATTGTCCCTCTGCGATGAGTCCGAAGACTTCACGTTCGCGTGGGGTGAGCGACTCCACCGCTGATATTAGGGAGTTATCAGCCTGCGCCACAGACCGTTTCAAGATGGGTGCCATATGGTTCAGCAAACGCCGTGTCGTTGAGGGCGCGATGACTGCGTCTCCGCGGTTGACCGTACGCACCGATTCGAGCAGCTCTTCTGGAGGGGCATCTTTCAGGAGGAAGCCGCTGGCGCCGGCTTGGATGGCACTCAGCGCATACTCGTCCATGTCGAACGTCGTTAAGACGATTACCTTGGGTCCGTCCGCAGCTTTCTTCGCCGGATCCAGTAGGCGCTCGGTGGTCTGTATCCCATCCATTTCCGGCATCCGCACGTCCATCAAGATGACATCCGCTTGCTGCAACGAAGGTGTTGCGAGTGCTTCACGTCCGTTTCCTGCTTCGGCGATGACTTCCATATCCGGCTGGGAATTGATCAACATTCGGAATCCGCTGCGTACCAGCAACTGATCATCAACAAGCGCTACCTTGATTGTGCTGCCTGACGTCATCGAGTGTTAGTCCTCCGAGTATGGAATGAATACAGAAACTATGAATCCTCCACCGGTTCGCGGAGAGGCCTTGCAGGTTCCATCGTATAGTGCAACGCGCTCGCGCATACCTTGCAAACCGTAGCCTTGCCCCTCGAAAGTCAAGGAACCGGCACCACGACCGTTGTCTTCAATAACGAGTTCCAATCCCCGAGACGTCCAATCCAGTTGTACCGAGGCGGCCGTGTTCGGCCCTGCATGCTTAACTACGTTGGTGAGGGCCTCTTGCACGCTTCGATAGGCGGTTAGTTCCGCGCCAGCTGGCAGTTCTTTTCGCGGAGAGCCAACGTAACTGAATTGAACTTTAAGCCCGGCAGTTTCAGCGTTCTGGATAAGATCCGGAATATTAGCCAAGGCCGGCAACGGGCGGTTCTCAACCTCTTCATCCTTGCGCAAGACACCCAGCAGGCGGCGCATTTCACGGAGCGACGCACGACCAGTATCGGAGACGGTTTTCAGGGTGGTGATCGCTATTTCCGGATCGTTGACGGCGGCATAGCGGGCGCCGTCCGCCTGCGTGATAATTACGGATAAGGAATGCGCGACGATGTCATGCATTTCACGTGCAATGTGGTTTCGCTCATCAGCGGCAGCCAGGTCGCGTTCGATGATTCGCTCTTTTTCAAGTCGATCCGCGTGGTCCTGCAATGCTTTCATGGTCAGCCGCCGGTTGCGGGCCAGGTCGCCGAAGGTCCAAGACACGGTGACCACGAGCGCCAGGCCAACGAACGAGATCATTGTGTCGAAACTGATGAACGTGAATCCACCCGTGGGCGAGCTACCGCTGTTGAACATGCTCACGGTCGCAAGTAATGCTCCCAGCAGTCCGAACCCCAAAGTGGTAAATGATTGCCAGCGCTTTCCATAGACAGCCATCGTGTAGACCATGATTGGAACCGACAGCTGGGACGGCAGCACCAATCCGCCGAAGGCCAACTGAAGCAGATGTCCGAACGTTATAATCAGCGTCGCGAGCCATGGTTTGGCGCGGCGTATCATGAGGGGCGCAGTTTGCATCAAGGAGATGGCTACGAGCGAAAGAGTCATGAGCAGGGAACTGCTGAAGCCGATGGTCGCCGTCAGCAAAAGGCATAGCAGCGTGAAAGCCAATCCCGTTGCAAAATCGACTTTGCCGGAATTTTCGCGAATCCACCGATCAATACGGCGGTGCGGGTTTGAAAAGATCAACTACGCCTCTGAAGTTCGAGAAAAGTGCCGAATGCACGCGACCTCTAGCTGAGCGAAATAGCGTACATCATCCTATTTTAGTGCTCTGTTCATGGGGGAACCTCATCCTGGAGTTTGAGGTTTTACAGTTGAGATTTCACAGTTTCTCATAATTTGAGACGAGCTCTCATATGTTGGACTCCGTTCGGTAGGCTTGGCTCCATGGGAAAAGTTTTTGAAATTGCAGTCATTCCTGGGGATGGCATTGGGCCAGAAGTCGTCGCAGAGGCCGTCAAGGTCTTGAACTTCGTCACCAACGGCGGCGAGTACGAGGTCAATTTGACCAACTACAGGCTGGGTGCCGAGCATTGGCTCGAAACCGGTGAAACCCTGCCCGAGGAGACACTGGAGAATCTCAAGAAGCACGACGCCATCTTGTTCGGCGCGGTGGGTGCCGCTCCTGGCGATACTCGTATTCCTTCCGGGCTCATTGAGCGTGAAATGCTGCTGAAGCTGCGCTTTTCGCTGGATCACTACGTGAACTTGCGTCCGTCGAGGCTTTACCCTGGCATTGAAAGCCCTCTGGCCAACCCGGGAAACATCGATTTCATAGTGGTGCGCGAAGGTACCGAAGGTCCGTATGTGGGCAACGGCGGGTCTGTCCGTACGGGCACTCCGCACGAGATTGCCACTGAAGTATCCGTGAATACCGCGTTTGGCGTTGAGCGTGTCGTTAGAGATGCGTTTGCGCGAGCTTCGCGCCGGAAGCGCAAGCACGTGACCTTGGTTCATAAGCACAATGTGTTGGTTCACGCTGGTCACCTGTGGCGCCGGACCGTCGAAGCTGTGGCGAAGGAGTTCCCTGAGGTAACGCACGATTACCTCCACGTGGATGCCGCGACCATCTTCCTGACCACCGACCCCGCCCGCTTCGACGTCATCGTCACGGACAACCTTTTTGGCGACATTTTGACAGACCAAGCAGGCGCCATCACCGGTGGCATCGGCTTGTCGGCCAGTGGCAACATCAATATGTCCCGAACCTACCCGTCGATGTTCGAGCCGGTGCATGGCTCCGCCCCAGACATTGCCGGCCAGCAAAAGGCCGACCCGACCGCGGCGATTCTGTCCGTTGCCTTGATGCTTGATCATTTGGGGCTGTCTGAGGAATCGAAGGCTGTCGAGCAGGCAGTTGAAAAAGAGATCACTTCACGTCAGGAATTGACCGATCGCCGCACCACCAGCGAAATTGGCGATGCAATTGTAGCCCTGCTGGCATAAGCTAAAAGGGAAGTTCCCGGTACGGATGTATCCGGTAGCTAATCCACAAACGGGTGTTCCGCAACTTTGTGGGACACCCGTTGCTCGTACATAAATTAGGAAGTCCAAGGTTAGATGGAATTCACCGAAAATCTCTCAACGAACCGCAAAAGCGCCGAGGACCGCGCCAAGGTTCTTGCCGACCCGGGCTTCGGGGACTTCTTCACCGACCACACCGCGGTCATTGACTGGTCGGCCAACGGTGAAGGCTATGGCGGTACCTGGCATGACGCTCGCATCGAACCGTACGGCCCCATCGCGATGGATCCTGCGGCCTCCGTGCTTCACTACGGCCAGGAAATTTTTGAAGGCCTGAAGGCCTACCGTCATGAAGACGGATCAGTTTGGACGTTCCGTCCCCATGCAAACGCTGCGCGACTGAATAAGTCGGCGGCACGTCTCGCTCTGCCGCAGCTTGACGAAGACGTATTTGTCGAGTCGCTGCGAAAGCTCGTGGCATCCGACATCGACTGGGTTCCAACAGGTGATGGCGAGGCGCTCTACCTTCGTCCGTTCATGATTGCCACCGAGGCATTCCTGGGCGTTCGCGCAGCACGCGAAGTTTCCTACCGGGTCATCGCATCGCCGGCAGGCAACTACTTCGGTGGAGAACTGAAGCCCGTCGCCATCTGGGTGTCCCAAAACTATGCGCGCGCAGGCAGAGGCGGAACCGGTTCCGCCAAGTGCGGTGGAAACTACGCTGCATCACTCGTCGCCCAGCTTGAAGCTGAAGACAATGGCTGCAAGCAGGTTCTGTTCCTTGACCCGTTCAATGACAATGCGGTAGAAGAACTTGGCGGAATGAACGTGTTTTTCGTTACCAAGGACAACAAGCTGGTCACCCCTGCACTGACCGGAACCATCCTTGAAGGCGTTACCCGCTCGTCCGTAATCCAGCTTGCCAAGGACCGGGGAATGGAAGTCGAGGAACGCCGAATCACTCTTGATGAATGGCGTGAAGGCGTTGCCAGCGGCGAGATCACCGAGGTCTTCGCCTGCGGTACCGCTGCTGTGATCACCCCGATCGGTGTTCTGAAGAACGGCAACGAGCTGATCGGTGACGAAGACGCTAAGGCTGGCGAAGTCACCATGTCGATCCGCGAAGAACTGCTTGGCATCCAGCGTGGAACGGTTGAAGACCGGCATGGATGGCTGGAGCGTTTGGTCTAATAGCGGAAGATAAACGTAGAATTGGCTGTGCAATGTTTATTGCACAGCTAATTCGTTTTAAGTGAGGACTTCGGCATGCACGTTTTGGTTACCGGTGGAGCTGGATATATTGGGTCGCATACCGTCCTTCTGCTTTTGCAGGAAGGATACCGCGTTTCCATTATCGACAACTTCAGCAATTCATCACCGGAGTCGATTCGTCGAGTTACGAAGTTAGCAGGGCGGGCACCAGAGCTTCACAACATTGATTTGCTTGATGCTTCTGCAGTGGACTCCATTTTCGAAGCCCTGCGGCCAGACGCCGTGATCCATTTTGCTGGGTTGAAGGCCGTAGGGGAGTCTGTATCCCAGCCCCTTCGCTACTACCGGAACAACGTCACTGGCACTCTAAATCTCTTGGATGCCATGGAATCTGTTGCATGCAGGACACTCGTTTTCAGCTCATCTGCAACTGTCTATGGCGAGTCGACGGCATTGCCGCTAGTTGAGTCAACGCCTCGTAGCGCTACTAATCCGTACGGCCGCACGAAGCTCCACATCGAAGAAATGCTCGAGGAATTGGCGACCTCGGACCCACGTTGGTCCATCGCAAATTTACGGTATTTCAATCCTGTGGGCGCGCACGAATCCGGAGAGATCGGCGAAGATCCACAGGGCATCCCCAATAATCTCATGCCATTCGTAGCTCAGGTTGCCGTAGGAGTTCGTGAAAAGGTCAACGTCTTCGGCGGCGATTATCCCACTGCTGATGGGACCGGCGTCCGGGACTACATCCACGTATTGGATCTGGCGGCAGGACACCTTTCGGCCCTGAACTTCCTGCAGCAGTCCAAGGGTGCGCATGTCTGGAACTTGGGTACGGGAGCCGGTTCGAGCGTGCTGGAAGTCATCGAAGCGTTCGCACGAATTTCGAAGCGGCCGGTGCCCTACGAGATCGTGGAACGCCGCGCTGGTGATGTCGCGGAAAATTACGCTGATGCGGAGAAAGCCCGTCTTGATCTGGGGTGGAAGGCCGAGCGTGGGCTGGAACAGATGGTGGGTGACATGTGGCGTTGGCAAAGCAACAATCCCACAGGATTCCCGGACCTAGAGTTCCGCGAAATGACCGAAGAAGAACTGAACGCATTCATCAACGGAAAGTAAGCTGTCGCTGTGTGCAGGACAGGGGCAGAGCAAGTTAGGGTTTAGAAATGCGCATTGCTCGATTTGTAGTTGATGGCGACCCACTTTACGGTGTCGTCGACGGAGAAAATATTCATGCACTTGCGGGGGATCCGTTCTTCCAGGGCATCAAGACCACGGGTGCTATGCACCAGCTGGACGACGTTCGGTTGGTAGCGCCAATCATTCCGCGATCCAAAGTCGTCGGATTCGGTCGCACCTACAGCGAACACGCCAAGGAACTCGGCAACGAGGTGCCTCCAGAACCACTGATGTTCCTGAAGCCGAATACCTCAGTCGTTGGACACGGAGAGCCGGTCACCCTTCCTGCATTTTCGCAGGAGGTTTCCTTCGAAGGCGAACTTGCGGTCGTCATCGGCCGTATCTGCAAGGATGTGCCAGCAGAAAAGGCCAGCGACGTCATCTTCGGATACACGATCGCCAACGACCTCACTGCCAGAGATGCCCAGCGGACCGACCCGCAGTGGGCCCGGGCCAAGGGATTCGACGGCTCTTGCCCGCTCGGCCCATGGATCGAAACCGAACTGGAAGACCCGGACGACGTAGCGATCACCACGCGCCTGAATGGCGAGGTCCGTCAGGACGGTTCCACGCGGGACATGATTTGGCCCGTTTCCGAACTTGTTGCACGGGCTTCTGAAGCCTTCACCCTGCTTCCCGGCGATGTCATCATGACAGGTACCCCTGCCGGCGTCGGACTAGTCAACGCCGGCGACATCGTTGAGATCGAACTTGAGGGACTCGGAACACTGAGGTCGGTTTTCCGTCGATAACGTGTTTTGAGTAAATGTGGTTTTTCAATGGAACTGGAAAAGCCACCATCTCGCCATCATCATTTTGGTGGTACCGCACTGGCTCTCGGTCACGAATGTGACCGGGAGCCTTCGTGCATCGAATTCGGCAAGCTGGCCCGAAGGTTTAGAATGGAACCATCATGACTGATCTTTCGCTGATTCCACCCGTGACCGAAGATACTCCCGTTCGCGTCCGTTTCTGCCCATCGCCTACCGGCACTCCACACGTAGGCATGATTCGTACGGCCCTGTTCAACTGGGCCTACGCCCGCCACACCGGCGGCAAGATGATTTTCCGTATTGAGGATACCGACGCGAAGCGCGATTCCGAGGAAAGCTTCAACCAGGTTCTGGACGCACTGAACTGGCTGGGTATCGATTGGGATGAAGGCGTCAACGTGGGCGGTCCGCATGAGCCGTACCGCCAGTCGCAGCGCGGCGACATCTACCAGGATGTCATTGCCAAGCTTCGCGAGGCCGGCCACCTCTACGAGTCCTACTCGACGCCGGAAGAAGTCGAAGCTCGTCACAAGGCCGCCGGCCGCGACCCAAAGCTGGGTTACGACAACTTCGACCGTGAACTGACTGCAGAGCAGATCGCTGTGTTCAAGGCCGAAGGCCGCGAACCGGTACTTCGCGTGCGCATGCCGGACGAGGATGTTACCTTCACCGACCTGGTCCGCGGCGAGATCACTTTCAAGCAGGGGAGCGTGCCTGACTACGTAGTGGTCCGCGCGAACGGCCAGCCACTGTATACGCTGGTTAATCCGGTGGATGACGCGCTGATGGGAGTGACTCACGTGCTGCGCGGCGAGGACCTGCTGTCCTCCACTCCGCGTCAGGTTGTCCTCTACGCGCTGCTGCATGATGTAGGCGTTGCCAAGTACATGCCGCGATTCGGGCACCTGCCGTACGTGATGGGCCAGGGCAACAAGAAGCTTTCCAAGCGTGATCCTGAATCGAGCCTGTTCCTTCACCGCGAGAATGGCTTCATTCCCGAGGGCTTGCTGAACTACCTGGCGCTGCTTGGTTGGTCGTTGAGCGCGGATCAGGACATTTTCAGCAGTGAAGAACTGGTCAAGGCATTTGACGTGACCGACGTGCTGTCGAATCCTGCACGTTTCGACGTGAAGAAGGCCGAAGCAATTAACGGAACCCACGTTCGCATGCTGGAACCAGAGGACTTCCGCAATCGCTTGGTTCCCTACCTCCAGGCTGCTGGCCTTGTAGGTGAAGAGCTGACCGCCCGTGAAAACGAGATCCTCGACAAGGCCGCGCCTCTGGTACAGGAGCGCATTACTCTTCTGGGCGAAGCGGCAGACATGCTCGAATTCCTCTTCAAGAATGATGACGAAATTGTCGTTGAGGAAAAGGCGCTCAAGGGTATGCCGGCCAACCTGGATGACGTTGTCAGTGCCTCGATTGAAGCTTTGGAAGGCGTGACGAACTGGAACGCGGAAGAGATCCAGAATGCACTGCGGACCAAGCTGGTTGATGAGATGGAGCTGAAGCCACGCCAGGCATTCGGTCCTGCGCGAGTTGCCGTTTCCGGCAAGCGCGTCTCGCCACCATTGTTCGAATCCATGGAGATCCTCGGCCGGCAGTCGAGCTTGAACCGTATGCGTACCTTCGGCGCCTCGCGGTAACAGGAAACGCTAATTTCGTGAACGAAGTACCTAACGCCTTGGATGGATCTGCCAACAGATCCATCCAGGGCGTACTTTTTGACATTGATGACACTCTGGTAGACCTTCGAGCAGCCGCTATTGAAGCTTTCCTGGAGCTTACAACCGAAGAGCTCAGACACGTAGATGCTTCGGAAGCAAGCGTCGTTGCCGCAGCTTTTGCCGATGACAGGGCCGGAGCCTACGAACGCTACATGGCAGGTGAACTGACTTTCCTAGAGCAAAGGGAGATTCGCTTGCGATTCTCCCTGGGGCTCGTGAATGCCGAAGCGCCGGCAGGGGAGCTATACCAAGCGTGGGCCGAGACCTATGAGAAGACGGTGCGTAGCTATTGGCGCCCGTTTGAAGACGTCGTGCCCCACTTGGATCAGCTCCGAGCCATGGGCATTCCCTTCGGTGCCGTTAGCAACAACCTTGAGTCATACCAGCGGGCCAAGTTGGAAATTGCCGGTCTTGAAGGATTCGCTGTGGTTGTTGGATCCGATACGGCCGGCGCGCCGAAACCAGCGCCTGCACCGTTTCTCGCGGGCTGCCAGCAGCTTGGTATCCATCCGCGGCAGACGCTTTACGTGGGGGACAACCCGGTCAATGACTACGAGGGAGCCCGCAATGCGGGACTCCCAGCAGTACTGCTGGACCGCGAGGCTCTTCATGAGGAATTCCTCGGATTTCGAATCCGTCATCTCGGGGGCTTGGCGGAGTTAATCGGTGCAGGCTTCGACAGTTTTGTCACCGAATCCTAGGGGAATCGTCGATTTGTATTGATCCCGGAACGTCGGTATAGTTATATCTCGTGCTGAAGCGATCAGTCAGAATTGATTTATCAATTCAGTCTGAAAGCCCAAGTCACAATGGGATATGGTGTAATTGGCAACACAACGGTTTCTGGTTCCGTCATTCTAGGTTCGAGTCCTGGTATCCCAGCGCTTCATCAAAAATCATTTGATGAGCTAAGGAGAAATTCTTGGCATACGGCCCCATCGTATAGCGGCCTAGTACTCCGCCCTCTCACGGCGGCAACACGGGTTCGAATCCCGTTGGGGTCACCAAGCTTCTTCTCAGGTCTCCCGCAAGGGAATATACGGCCCCATCGTATAGCGGCCTAGTACTCCGCCCTCTCACGGCGGCAACACGGGTTCGAATCCCGTTGGGGTCACCACGCAAGCCACAGGTAAATCTGTGGCTTGTTGTATATCCACCCAAATCTGCCCGATGTGTTTCAAATAACGTCCTTTCATAGGGCAAGATAGTCACATGGAGGCAAATTCGGAATCCCGCTCGGCGGGCGGCGCAGCTACCCCGGAGGGTTCAGGTTATGCGCTGTCCACCGTCAAACAGCTGGCATCGTTGAGCTCCGCACTAGACGGACTCACCTTTCTACTTTCCGCATCCAATCCGACGCTGCCCAGCGAAATACTCAGAGCCAAGACGATACGCCAGATCGCCGACTATCTGGTGCCTCGGCTGGAAAACCTCCACGCACCACTGCTCATTGTCGTGGGCGGTTCCACCGGTGCCGGGAAATCCACTCTGGTGAATTCACTGCTTGGCGAGACCATCAGCGCGTCCGGCGCCGTCCGCCCGACAACCCGCGTTCCGGTGCTCGCGTACAACCCGTCCGAAGCGTCGTGGTTTGAAGATCGACGAATCCTCCCCGCGCTGAGAAGGCTGTCGTATTCCGGGAATCAATCGGATGACGCCAACGCAAAAGCGCAGGCAGTGCAACTCGCTCCACACGCGAAAGTGCCCTCCGGGATTGCCATTATTGACGCACCGGACATCGATTCCATTTCGGACGAAAATCGTGCCCTGGCCGCGCAGCTTTTGAATGCAGCGGACCTTTGGATATTCGTCACGACTGCCAACCGGTATGCGGATGCGTTGCCTTGGGACCTGCTCACGGAAGCGGGGGCCCGGAACATCACTGTCAGCATCGTGCTCAATCGTGTGCCCGCGGGTGCGCAAACCGAAATTCTTCCTGATTTAGAACGACTGCTCAGAGATAGGGGACTGGGATCTTCGGCCGTTCACGTGATTCAAGAAATGAAGCTTGACCAGCAAAAATTATTGCCCCAAGCGCTGAAGCAACCAATTTCGAACTGGCTTGACTCGCTGGCCGGAGATGCCCAGGAACGCAAACGCATCGCCTTACAAACCCTTGACGGTGCACTTAGGCGGTCCGTTGCGGACGTGAACGAGCTCTACGCGGAACTCAAGGACCAGGAAGCGCAACTGCAGGAACTGCTCCTCGGCGTAGACCAGCGTTTCGACCAAGCCATGGACGTGGTGAAATCGGCGCTGAAGGATGGAACCCTGCTCCGCGGAGAGATCTTGGCTAGATGGCAGGATTTCGTCGGTGCAGGAGAACTGGTGCGTGGAATTGAAGGAAGCGTAGGCCGCATCCGCGACCGTATTGGTTCATTTTTCTCCGGGCGACCGCCGGCAAGCAACAGGGTTGAACAGGCGATTGAAACGGGCCTGCACGCAATATTCGTCGCAGAAATTACCGAGGCCGCCGACAACCTCGACCGGGTCTGGCGTACCACCCCCATTGGGCAGGAACTCAGCCGCGCACTGCCCACCCCCAGACTGCCCGCGGATCTCAGCGAGTTGGCAAGCCGCAGCGTGCGCGAATGGCAGAATGACATTCTCACCATGATTCGTGAAGAGGGCGCGGGGAAGCGAAAGACTGCCCGCATGGCGGCATTCGGAGTGAATGGCATTGCAGTCATCCTCATGGTTGTCGTTTTCGCATCGACGGCGGGGCTAACCGGACTGGAGCTCGGTATCGCCGGGGGATCTGCTGTAGTCGGCCAAAAACTGCTGGAAGCCATTTTTGGTGAGGACGCTGTGCGGCGGATGGCGGCAAGGGCCAGCGGCATGCTCGAAGAACGCGCACGCGAGTTGATCAATGCCAACGCAGACGTTTACCGAAACGTCATCAGGTCCTGCCAGCAACCCGAAGAATTGGAAGGCCTGGCTGAGTTTATTCACGCCCAGGGCCAGAAAGGCCACCACGTATGAGCGAGCGCAAGGTACTCAGGGCTCAAGCCAGTCTGTCGGGTCAGATCGATTCGATTTCCGAGGCGATGAAGCTTGGAGAATCGTACCTCGACCCGCAAACTGTTGATTTCGCAGCACTGGTTATCTCGCGCGCCGAAGCCCGTCGCCAACTGTCCTCCGACCATGTGGTCATCGGGCTCTTCGGAGCTACGGGTTCCGGCAAATCAAGTCTCTTCAACGAATTGGCGGGAGCACAGCTCGCCCGGACCGGAGTCATTCGTCCGACTACAACGAAAACCATCGCGGCGATCTGGAACCCGGAAGGTTCCGGAGAACTGCTTGATTGGCTGGAAGTTGATGATCGGCACGTCGTCGACTCGATGTTCGGAGCCACCACAGCGCCGCGCGGAACGACCCCGAGCGGAGGCCTGATCCTCCTGGATCTTCCGGACATGGACTCAACGGCACTGGAGCACCATGAAATTGTGGAAAGACTGTCCGGGCAGGTGGACGTCATGGTGTGGGTGCTGGATCCGCAGAAGTACGCTGATGCCTCCATCCATCAAGGCTATCTTGATGGTTTGGGATCCCATGAGGGGAACTTGCTGGTGGTACTGAACCAGATAGACCTCATCGCGGCATCCGATCGAGCGGCAATCCAGAAATCCTTGACGGGACTTCTTGCCCAGGACGGATTCCGGGGACTGGAAATCCTTCCGGCTTCATCGCGAACCGGCGAAGGCATCGATGCATTAAGAACGCGGATCGCCAAACTCGCGGAAAACAAGGCCCTGTCGATTCGACGGCTCAAGGCCGATGTCGATCAGGTCATACATCGACTCGTTGCCGAACTCGGCGTGGAACAGGTCAACCTGCCTGGGAAGCTCGACCAAGCCGAGCTGGAACAGGGAATCGCCGCAGCCCACGGGGTGGACCTGATCGCGGACGCGGCCGAGCGCTCCTACCTGCTTCGCGCTTCCTCGCACACCGGCTGGCCATTGACGAGCTGGGTGATCCGCTTCAAAAACGACCCATTGCAGAGGATGAACCTCGGGCGAAACCACGAGCATCCGGAACTGGCCCTGACCTCGCGGCCCCCGCTGTCCGTGGCGCAATCTGCCACTATCAAGCAGTCGGTCAACACCTACCTGTCCAAGGCTACGGACGGGATGCCGGTGGGTTGGTCGGAAGAGCTCAGGGCAAGTACCACGGATCACCTTGACGAGTTGGACCAGGATATTGACGTGGCCATAGCCACCACAGACCTAGCGATTGATAAGAAATCCTGGTGGTGGCCGTTGACGAAGGTCATGCAATGGGCGTCGATTGTTGTTGCCTTGGGCGGCGTCCTGTGGCTCGGTGCCCTCGCCGTGGCGGGGTATCTTCAGTTCGCTGTTCCGGAGCCTCCGATGGTCGAAGGTTTTCCCATTCCCACCCTGATGCTCCTGGTCGGGTTACTGCTCGGTATTGTCCTCGGCATCGCCGGTTCATTTGTCAATCGAATGGTCGCTAAGATGAAGAGAAAGCATGTTCACCGGAACCTTGAGCGCTCCGTTGCGGGCGTTGTCCGCCAGCACATCGTGGATCCTGTCGCTGCACACCTGGACCAGTTCAACAGCTATGCGGATCTCATCAACCAGGCCGCGAAGAAAGCCGATTAATACTCAGTGACGAATCACCAAGCTAGCAAGCTCCCGACCGTCGGCGACCTAGGGGAGCAGGGAATCCTTGACGCCATGCTGCCTCTCCTGGACTCCAAACAGGCACCCCTGGGCCCAGGCGACGACGCCGGAGCCCTAGCCGTTTCCGGTTCGGAAGTTGTGGTGTCCGTCGACACTCTTGTCGAGAATCAGGACTTCCGGTTGTACTGGGACAGCGGTTTCGAACACAAGGCCTTCGACATCGGGTGGAAGTCGATCGCCCAGAATGTTTCAGACATCAATGCCATGGGAGGCGTCCCGACAGGCGCCGTCATCTCCCTGTCCCTGCCTGAAAGCACCAGCATTGAATGGGTCAAGGAATTCTCCAGGGGCATCTCCGCTGCAGTTCAAGGGCTCGGTGCGGGCCGTCTCGCGGTGATTGGCGGAGATCTGGGCAAGGCTGCCGAAATATCAGTGACTACTACCGTCATCGGAGAGTGCGAGCACGGCAAGGTGCTCAGGAGCGGCGCCACACCGGGGGACCGCATAGCCATCGCGGGACGTCTGGGATCGGCCGGCGCTGGACTGGCGGTACTCGATGGCAGCACGCAATGGCAGACGTGGAACCGTTCGGTCCGCAGGATCGTGGATTCCCAGTGCAAACCAACCCCGCCGTTGGAATCGGGTCCCCGGGCGGCCGAAGCCGGCGCGAGCGCCATGATGGACATCTCCGATGGACTGATCCGGGATGCTTCGCGTCTGGCCAAGGCCAGCGGCGTCAACCTTAACCTGAACGTCGACTCGCTGAAGCACTTCGCTGCTCGCTTGGAGCCTGCGGCAGTGCTGTTGGGTGCGGATCCGATGCTGTGGGTCCTTGAAGGCGGAGAAGACTTCGGACTGCTCGCGGTGTTCCCGAAAGGTGCCTCGATTCCTGAAGAATTCACCGTCATCGGCGACGTCAGTGCGCAGACCGGCCGCCGTACCCTGGTGAAAATCGATGGGCAGATCGTCAACGGAGCCCGCGGATTCGACCATTTTTCCGAGGCCATGAAGCGCTGAATCGAGACCAGCTCTCGGTTCAGGGGCGTTCAGCCTGAACCCGGAGCAATTCAGACAGCTCGTTCGCTGCGGCAACTACGGCTTCATGGTAGATCTTTCCCGGCTGGCGGGTCAGACGTTCAATAGGACCGGACATCGACAACGCGGCAATGACACGACCGGACTGGCCCCGGATTGGCGCTGATACCGAAGCAACCCCGGGTTCGCGTTCGCCCAGCGATTGCGCCCACCCGCGCCGACGCACGCCGGCAAGAATTGTTGGCGTGAACCGTGCATGATGCAGGCCATCGATCATTCGCTCATTGTCCTCCCAGGCCAAAAGCACCTGCGCAGCGGATCCAGCTTTCATGGAGAGCTGGGTGCCCACGGGGATGGTATCCCGCAGACCCACCGGGCGTTCCGCACTGGCGATGCAAACACGGAAGTCTCCCTGCTTGCGGAAGACCTGCGTGCTCTCACCGGTTTGGTCCCGGAGCTTGAGGAGGATCGGTCCAGCGGCGCTGACCAAGCGGTCTTCACCGGCGGCGCTGGCAAGTTCAACCAAGCGGCTACCCAGTTCGAAACGCCCGTGCAGGTCCCTTCCGACGAGTCCATGATGGGCCAGCGACTGCGCAATTCGATGTACGGTTGGCCTGGAAATCTGGGTCAGCTCCACCAGTTGTGAGAGCGTGGTTGGGCCATTCTCCAAGGCATTGAGAATGGCGGCTGCCTTATCGAGTACGCCTACGCCGCTACCTGTTGTCATATGTCGATTCTCCCGTCTCAGCATTTGAGATTCAAGTCCGCATACTGGAAATGTCCTTCTGTGAAGTGTCAAAGTTGAGATATCAAATGAACGTAGCTTGAGGAGTGTGTCGCATGTCTGCCACGCAGTCGCCACAAACACTGGCCGAGAAGGTCTGGAACGCGCATGTTGTGCGCCGCGGAACCGGTGAAGGCGAAGCCCGCCAGCCGGATCTTATTTACATCGATCTGCACTTGCTGCACGAGGTGACCTCTCCGCAGGCATTCGAAGGACTGCGTCTGGCCGGCCGCCAGCTGCGCCGGCCCGATCAGACCATTGCCACGGAAGATCACAACACGCCCACGCTTGACATCGACAAGCCCATCGCCGACCTGACGAGCCGGACCCAGATCAACACCCTGCGGGAAAACTGCAAGGAGTTCGGCGTGCGCCTGCACTCCCTTGGCGACAAGGAACAGGGAATCGTCCACGTCGTTGGTCCGCAGCTGGGATTGACCCAGCCGGGAATGACCGTGGTCTGCGGCGACTCCCACACGTCGACCCACGGCGCGTTTGGCGCTTTGGCCTTCGGCATCGGCACCTCCGAGGTCGAGCACGTGATGGCGACCCAGTCGCTGAGCTTGAAGCCGTTCAAGACCATGGCGATCAACGTCGAGGGCACCTTGAAGCCGGGCGTCACCGCCAAGGACATTATCCTTGCGGTCATCGCCAAGATCGGCACCGGCGGCGGCCAGGGCTACGTCCTCGAATACCGCGGCTCCGCCATCCGCGCCTTGTCCATGGATGCGCGCATGACCATTTGCAACATGTCCATCGAGGCAGGCGCCCGGGCCGGCATGATCGCTCCGGACCAGACCACCTTTGACTACGTCAATGGACGTCCACACGCCCCGCAGGGCGAAGACTGGGACGCCGCCGTTGCGGAGTGGAAGCAGCTGCACTCGGATGAGGGGGCCCAGTTTGATGCAGAGGTCTTCCTGGACGCGGATGAACTGGAACCTTTCGTCACCTGGGGCACGAACCCGGGCCAGGGCGTGTCGCTCTCTGCCACGGTGCCAACTCCGGAAGACTTCGAGGACGAAAACGACCGCAAGGCCTGCGAACGCGCATTGGAGTACATGGGTCTGACCGGCGGAACTCCCATGAAGGAAATCCGTGTTGATACCGTCTTCCTGGGCTCTTGCACCAACTCCCGCATGGAGGATCTGAGGGCGGCCGCCGCGGTGATCAAGGGCAAGGAAAAGGACCCCAACGTCCGCATGATTGTTGTCCCTGGCTCGGCCCGCGTCCGCTTGGAGGCTGAAGCCGAGGGCTTGGACCAGATCTTCAAGGACTTCGGCGCCGAATGGCGTTTTGCCGGATGCTCCATGTGCCTGGGCATGAACCCCGACCAGCTCACAGAAGGCGAGCGCTGCGCCTCGACCTCGAATCGAAACTTCGAAGGACGCCAGGGCAAGGGCGGACGCACCCACCTTGTCTCCCCGCTGGTAGCCGCCGCAACGGCAATCCGCGGCACGCTGTCCTCGCCGAGCGACCTCGTCAACACTCCGGTAGCGGTCTAGGAAGGATCACCGTCATGGAAAAGATTGTTAGCCACACCGGAATCGGTGTACCACTGCGTCAGAGCAACGTCGACACTGACCAGATCATCCCTGCCGTCTATCTCAAGCGCATCACCCGCACCGGATTCGAGGATGCCTTGTTCGCCGGTTGGCGCCGTGACGAGAACTTCATCCTGAACCAGAAGCCATTCAACGAAGGCTCGGTTCTTGTGGCCGGCCCCGACTTCGGCACCGGTTCGTCTCGCGAGCACGCAGTCTGGGCGCTGAAGGACTACGGGTTCAAGGCAGTCATTTCGGCTCGTTTCGCGGATATCTTCCGCGGCAACTCCGGGAAGCAGGGGCTGGTAGCTGCCGAGGTAGCCCAGAGCGACATCGAATTGATCTGGAAGGAACTGGAGAACAACCCGGGCACCCAGGTCACGGTTGACCTGGAATCCCGCACGGTCCAGTGCGGATCGATTTCCGCGCCATTCCAGATTGACGACTACACGAGGTGGCGTTTGATGGAAGGCCTGGATGACATCGGCCTGACCCTCCAGCATGAAGAGGACATCACCGAATTCGAGGCTGCACGTCCTTCGCATAAGCCGAAGACGCTTCCAGCACGATTCGCCGACTAAACGGCAGCATCTTGGCTGCGGCATCAAGCTGATCTTGACGCTCTGCCATGGTTCCCCGGACGGCCCGTTCGCATTCAGCACAATGCATTGAACTGAATGCGAACGGGCCGTTTCTTGTTTCGATGTTCCTCCGGTGTATTCCCTGAATTCAAAGGCTGAAAGCATCCTCACAATACCCACGCCACGCGACTATCGGTCCCATTTCATGCTGACTTAGGCGGTATGCTTACTTAGTCCTGCTAGTTCACGGCCCGCAGGCTGGAGCAGGCAATAACGACTACGCGATGAGGTATTTCATACATGGGTAAGATCCTGACGATCCATGGCGGTGTGCCACTTGAAGGCACCGTACGAGTCGGCGGAGCTAAGAACCTGGTTCCCAAGGCCATGGTGGCGGCGCTGCTAGGCGATACGCCCTCGGTGCTCCGGAATGTGCCAGAGATCAAGGATGTTACCGTCGTTCGCAGCCTGCTGGAGATCCATGGGGTCAAGGTCGAGCGGGATCCGGAAACCGGCGACCTCACCATGGACCCGAGCCAGGCCAAGTCGGCCTCCAATCAGGCAATCGATGCCCACGCCGGCGATTCGCGCATCCCGATTCTTTTCTGCGGCCCGCTGATCCACTCGTTGGGTGAGGCGTTCATCCCGGACCTCGGCGGCTGCCGTATCGGCGATCGTCCCATAGATTTCCATCTCGAAGTCCTGCGTGAATTCGGCGCGGTCGTGGACAAGGCCACCGACGGGATCCGCATCTCCGCGCCGCTGGGCCTCAAGGGCGCGAAACTTCATTTGAAGTACCCTAGTGTCGGCACCACCGAGCAGGTGCTGCTCTCTGCCGTTCGCGCCAAGGGCGTCACCGAGGTCAGCAATGCCGCCATCGAGCCGGAAATCTTGGATCTGATCTCGCTGTTGCAGAAAATGGGCGCCATCATTTCTGTGCACCGAGACCGCGTGATCCGCATCCAGGGCGTCGACAAGCTCAACGGCTACGAGCACACCGCGCTGCCTGATCGCAACGAGGCAGCCTCTTGGGCTTCCGCAGCGCTGGTGACCAAGGGCGATATCTTTGTCCAGGACGCCCAACAGCGGGACCTGACCGCCTTCCTTCACGTCTACCGCCAGATCGGCGGCGAGTTCGAGGTCAAGGCCAACGGCATCCGCTTCTACCACCCCGGTGGCGACCTGAACCCGTTGATCCTCGAAACGGATGTCCACCCCGGCTTCATGACCGACTGGCAGCAGCCACTGGTGGTCGCACTGACGCAGGCCAGCGGCGTTTCGGTCATTCACGAGACCGTGTACGAAAACCGCTTCGGATTCACCGATGCACTGGTGCATATGGGCGCTACCGTCCAGGTGCACACCGACTGCCTGGGCTCCACCCCGTGCCGCTTCGGCCACCGCAATTTCAAGCACTCGGCAGTGGTGGTCGGACCTGCCAAGCTGGTTGGTGCGGAAATCGACGTCCCGGACCTGCGTGGCGGATTCTCCCACCTGATTGCGGCCTTGGCCGCCGAGGGAACCAGCAAGGTCACCGGTATTGAGCTGATCAACCGAGGCTACGAGCACTTCATGGACAAGCTCACTGCACTTGGCGCCAATGTTGAACTGAGCGAATAGAGGATACCGGTCCGTGGTTAAAATCCAGGCTCCCGGCGAAAGCCCGCGCACCAAGCGTATTTTCAATGTTCTGGGTAATATCGTCCGCCCGCTGATGAACTCCCTGATGGGCAAGACCTGGAAAGGCTTTGAAAACCTTCCACAGGGCGGATATATCCTGTGCCCGAATCATTTGACCGAGATTGACCCGCTGGTAGTCGGGCATGCCGTGTACAGCCATGGCCGCCTGCCTCGCTGGATGGCGAAGGAATCGTTATTCAAGCCGCCAGTGCTCGGATGGATCCTTCGTGAAACCGGCCAGATTCCGGTGGCGCGAAGCGCTGCCGGAGCCGGCGACTCGTTGAAGGCCTCGAAAAAGGTCCTGGACGCCGGGGGCGTCGTGGTGATCTACCCCGAAGGCACCCTGACCCGTGATCCCAATCTGTGGCCTATGGTGGGGCGAACAGGTGCCGCCCGTCTGGCCCTGCAGACCGGTGCCCCAGTTATCCCCATGGCCCACTGGGGAGACCAAGAGTTGCTGCCGCGTTACTCCAAGAAGATGTACCTGTTTCCCCGCAAGCACGTGACGGTATCGGTTGGCCAGCCGGTAGACCTCGACGATTTGCGCAACGGGCCGCGTACTCGCAAAGTCCTTGAAGAAGCTACCGAACGCATCATGGCGTCGATTACCGAGCTTCAGGCGGAAATTCGAGGCGAAACTCCGCCGGAAAAGCCGTGGGATCCCAGCGAGCATGGGCAGGCCCGGACCGGTCGCAGCTTTGAGAACCCGGACAAGTAAATACACAGACAAGTAAATACACATCAGCAACGTCGAAAGAAGAATCGTGACCAAGCCTTTACCACGCAAGATCGCCGTCATGGGCGCCGGAAGCTGGGGAACCACTTTCGCAAAGGTGATGGCAGACGCCGTGGCCGAGCAGGGCATTTCGGTTCAAATCTGGGCTCGCCGGGACGATGCTGCGCATGAGATCAACGAACGCCACACCAACTCCCGCTATCTGCGCGACACAAAGCTTCCGCAGAACATTTCCGCATCCTCCGACCGCCAGGTAGTCCTCTGCGGGGCGGACCTAGTGGTGCTGGCGATACCTTCCCAGTCGTTGCGGGCAGAACTGGACGGGTTCAAGGACCTCATCGAGCCGGACGCAGTAGTTCTGTCGCTAATGAAGGGGCTGGAACGCGGCACGGATTTACGTATGAGCCAGGTGATCGCAGAAGTCGCCGAATTGCCGGAGAACCGCATTGCGGTCTTGTCCGGTCCGAACTTGGCTATGGAGATCGCTCGCGAGCAACCCACTGCTTCCGTCGTAGCCTGCACCGACGAACAGACGGCCAATTGGATCGCCCAGCTGTGCTCGGCTCCGTACTTCCGCCCCTACACCAACGATGACGTGCTGGGTGTGGAGCTCGGAGGCATCGTGAAGAACATCATCGCGTTGGCCGTGGGCATGTGCGACGGCATGGGCATGGGGGACAACACCAAGTCCACCGTCATCACCCGCGGTCTGGCGGAAACGACTCGACTGGTCTTGGCATTGGGAGGACGTCTGGACACGCTGGCCGGCCTTTCCGGCTTGGGTGATCTGGTGGCTACATGCTCGTCCTCGCTGTCGCGCAACAATACTGCTGGACGTCTTCTGGGGCAGGGCCTCTTCCTCGACGAGGTTAATGACCGTATGTCGCAGACTGCCGAGGGCATCAAATCTGCCCGAGCAGTATTCGATCTTTCCCGAACACACGGTGTTGACATGC
This sequence comes from Arthrobacter sp. AG1021, assembly GCF_003633665.1. NCBI lineage: Bacteria > Bacillati > Actinomycetota > Actinomycetes > Micrococcales > Micrococcaceae > Arthrobacter > Arthrobacter sp. AG1021. The sequence goes on from NZ_RBLB01000008.1 coordinate 380,446, forward strand.
CTATTACCGAGGCTGTCGTCATGGTGCTTGAAGGCACGCTGAGTGTTGAAAACATGGCGGAGCGTCTGCTGGCTCGCGAATTGAAGTCTGAAGGAGAACTGCAGTAATGACTGAACGCAAACCACGGGTTCTGCTCCTGTTCGGTGGCCGCTCCTCCGAGCATTCGGTATCTTGTGTCACCGCCGCCGGCGTGATGCACGCAATCGACAGGGAACGCTTCGACGTTGTGCCGGTGGGCATCACGCGTCAGGGCGAATGGACGCTCCTGACCGAAGATCCGCAGGACTGGGCTCTCAACACCGGTTCCTTGCCGGAGATCTCTGATGTCGACAATCCGGTGCAGCTCTCAACTGACCCGAACAAGACGTCGTTGATGTCCCTGTCGAAATCGGTTGTTTCCGAGCTAGGTGAAATCGACGTCGTCTTCCCGTTGCTGCACGGCCCGTTCGGCGAAGACGGTTCGATCCAGGGCATGCTTGAAATGGCCGGAGTCTCATATGTTGGTTCCGGTATTGCCGCAAGCGCCATGGGCATGGACAAGCATTTCATGAAGGTAGTTTTCGAAAGCGCCGGATTCAAAGTCGGCCCGTACGAAGTCATTACCAACAAACAATGGCTGCGAGACAGCGACTCGGCACTCCAGCGTTGTGAGCGCCTGGAGTACCCGTTGTTCGTCAAGCCAGCCCGTGCCGGTTCGTCGGTCGGAATCACCAAGGTCGATGTCCCTTCGGAGCTGAGGGACGCCATCGAGGTTGCGCGCCGCGAAGACCCCAAGGTCATCGTGGAGCAGGGAATTATCGGCCGAGAGATCGAATGCGGCGTCCTGGAAGGCCGCGGCTCAACTCCGTCACGCGCGTCGCTGCCGGGAGAGATTTCGGTTGCCGACAACGGGCACACGTTCTACGATTTCGAGGCGAAATACGTTGACGGTGCCGCAGCGAAACTAAGCTGCCCCGCCCAACTCAGTGACGAAGCCACGATGCAGATTCGGGAACTTGCGGTCAAGGCCTTTGACGCCATTGACGCCGAAGGCCTCTCGCGAGTTGATTTCTTCTACACTCCCGAGGGCGAGTGGATTATCAATGAAATCAACACGATGCCCGGGTTCACCCCGTCCAGCATGTACCCGCAAATGTGGGCCAAAACGGGCATCGACTACCGTGAGTTGATTGACGAGCTGATTGCGCTGGCCAGCGAACGCAGGATCGGTCTGCGCTAAGCGGCCTGAGATGAAAAGCGTCTTGCTTTAACCTCTGTGAAAATGGGTTAAAGCAAGACGCTTTTTCGTGAATAATTTTCAGATTTCCGGCTCGGCGCCTCGTATGCCTACTAGAGCTGCTCGTCTTTCTGAATGCTGACGCATTGTTTCTCTGCGGGAATGCGCGAAGCCGCGTCAGACAACGTAGCCAGAACCGTGCTTGAAGGAATGACCTGGGGGTCCATAATGATCTCCGTTGCGGGAGTACGACCGTAGGTGGTCAGAGTCCAAATCCCGTCGTTGCCTTCGTGAGCGATCCAATCGACATCATTAACCGACACGCACGGATCAGTTGTCGGGCCGGGGACGTCGACACCGCACCGCAAAACCACCTGAGATGGGTCGCCCCACGCTGAGGTTGCCTGGGACGAGGTTGGGCGACGCTTGGCGTCGCCCACGACTTCTGGAAGTGCCACCATCATTTCGGCGCACAGCGGATTGGCAGCGTCGGGAGCAGCATCAACGGATGCAACAGATTCACATGCGGCCAGACCTGGGGCGACGAAAGCCAATGTGGCGATCAACGTCGCGGTTCGACCAAATTTTCGATTAAGTTTTGGTGACGGTTCCGGGTTCAGACTGATTTTGGACACGTTGTAAGCGTACCGTGCGAATCTGAAAGATAAGATGTATTGAGTTGAATCTGTGAAAGGTAGCATATGTCATTCGAAGAACAGCCAACGCGTTCGCGCACGAAGAAAAAGAAGCGAACCGGGCGAGTAGTCCTTCTGAGCATCCTGTCGTTGGTGGTCATCGCCGCACTTGTCGCTGGTGGATACGCCTGGAATCTCGGACGTACATTCGATGACAACAGCCAGAAGCTTGAAAACGCCTTCCCTGCAGAGGAAACCCGTCCGGAAGTCAAGAAGGAATCCGAGAATGCGTTGAATATCCTGCTTCTGGGCAGCGATACCCGTGCGCAACGCGACAGCGACGAGCAGGACGATGATTTTGCCACGTTGCCCAATGGTGGTCGTTCCGACACCATGATGCTTGTGCATATCCCGTCGGATCGTTCAGGTGTTTTCGTGACGTCAATTATGCGTGACACCTGGTTGGATCTTCCCGGCATCGGTGAAGCCAAGATTAACCGTGCATTTGCGAACGGTGGCGTAGCGAAGGCCGTTGAAACTCTGGAAGGCCTTTTCGGCGTTCGAATTGACCACGTAGCTTCCGTTGACTTTGAAGGATTCAAGGGACTGACCGACGCTGTTGGCGGCGTGACCATCAACAACCCGATTGCTTTCCGTCCAATTCACAATAAGAACTTCTACTTCCCGGAAGGCGTGCAGAAGCTCAACGGTGAAGAAGCCCTGGCCTTCGTACGCGAGCGCAAGGCGTTCACCGGTCCGGGCGGCAGCGACTACCGCCGTGTCAAGAACCAGCAGCTGTTCGTCAAGGCGCTGCTTGGTCAGATCTTGTCGAAGGACACTCTGACGAACCCGGTGAAGATTCAAAATGTGGTCAGCGAATTCGCACCATTCGTGGCCGTTGACGACACGCTGGATGCGGGCAAGGTTGTCGAAATCGCTTCGTCGATGATCAATATCAGCACCAGCGATATGGAATTCTTCACCCTGCCAAACAACGGTCCTGGCCGGTCGGCCGATGGACAGTCGATTGTCATCCCAGATATGGATACGATTAACAAGTTTGGAGAAGCACTCCAGAACGATACGGTTGACGAATTCGTAGCATCTACTGACCTGTCTCAGTAACCATTGAAGGAACCACTCTTTATGACCACCCAGAAACTTGATACTTCGGTTCGCGCAATTCGCCATTGGCTTGCGCGCAGTGTCAAGAGCCTGGGCAATCATTCAGATCGGCTCAATGCCATCAACGTTTTTCCAGTTGCCGACGGTGACACGGGGAGCAACCTGTATCTGACCGCACGTGCCGGTCATGATGCCGTCAGCAAATTGGAAAGCGATGACATTGGAGGATTCCTAGAAGTTGCCGCGCGCGCCGCCATGGAGTCCGCGCGCGGCAACTCGGGAACCTTGCTGGCAGTCTTCCTCAGCGGACTGAGCGAGCCGTGGCAGGGACAGGAACGGCTGACAGCACCATTGCTGGCACTGGGACTTGAACGGGCGAAGGTTCGTTCCTGGTCGGCGCTGAGCGAGCCAGTGGAAGGCACCATGCTTTCCGTGATCAATGCACTGGCCTTGGCAGCGGCATCCACGCTGATGCACCTGAAGGTCGACAAAGACAGCCGTGCCGCGTTGGACACCTTGCTGACGCAAATGACGCAAGCCGCCAGATTGGCTGTGAAGGGCACGGAAAGCACCCTGCCAAGCTTGGTCAAAGCCGGTGTTGTCGACGCAGGAGCTGTCGGCATGTTGGTTATCGTCGACGAGCTTTGCGCCGCCATCCGAAACGAACGCACGGAGTTCGACGATTACGAGGGATTCCACGGCTACAGCGTTCAAGATCCGCATGTGCATTTCGATTTCGAGGAAATCGAGGGTGTGGAAGTCATGTGCACGGTAACGCTGGATGCCTTGGGCGCGGCAACACTTCGCGGCCAACTGGATGCTTTGGGTAATTCGGTAATCATGTCCCCGGTGAACCAGCTTGAAGAAGACACCTACCGATGGCGGGTGCATGTGCACGTGGAGGATCCCGAAGCGGCCTTGGACCTCATTCGACAACAGGGCAACCCGGTAAACATCAGTGTGACCGATCTTTGTATTCATGACGGCTGAAACTACGATTCAAGATTTCGAGAACTCGCCGCTGTCCAAGATGCTCGGCGCCAAGAACGCAACTGCTTTGGAAAAAGCGTTCGGCTACGGCACGGTAGGGGAGTTTATCCGGCATTTTCCTCGGCGGTACGTCGAAGTAGGGGAACTGACACCCATCGCGGAGCTTCCCTTTGATGAACATGTCACGGTGGTGGCGCAAGTCGTCAACATCAGTCAGCGTCAAATGCACTCGCGCAAGGGATTCATCTTCGAAGTCACCGTCAGTGATGAGCTAGGCGACGCCGGCCAGCAACTGAAGATGACGTTCTTCAACGGTTATCAAGCCCGCACGGATTTGCTGGTCGGAACCATTGCCATGTTCAGCGGCAAAGTCGGTTGGTACCAGGACCACCTTCAGCTGAACCAGCCGGACTACGCAGTGCTCGATGAGGCATCCCAGGCGGATCCTCGACCCATCCCGATCTATCCGGCCTCGGCCAAAATGCCGAACAAGAAGATCCGTGACCTGATGGCACACCTCATTGAGCAGATGACGGAAGAGAATCTCCCCGAGTTTCTTCCGAAAGAGCTATTGGATGCCCACCATTACCCCCTGCGGCACCAGGCCTATGCCAACCGCCATTCTCCACGCGAGCTGAAGAACGCTTACGTTGCCCGCCAACGTTTTGCCTTCGAAGAAGCATTCCTGCTCCAGCTCTCACTTGCCGAACAAAACCGCCAGATAGGCACCCAGCACGCCATCGCAAGGCCCCGCCGCACCGGTGGGCTGGCCGACAAGTTCGATGCACAGCTGCCATTCGTCCTGACCGAGGACCAGCAGCAGGTCGGGCATGAGATCAGCCAGGACCTAGAGCTCAACCACCCGATGCACCGTTTGCTGCAAGGCGAGGTGGGCTCGGGTAAAACTGTGGTTGCGCTCCGCGCGATCCTCCAGGTCATCGACGCGGGCGGACAGGCCGCGTTGCTGGCACCCACCGAGGTCCTGGCGGCACAGCACTACGCGTCGATAACCAAGATGCTCGGCACGCTGGCCGACCCTGGGCTCTTCGGCGAAGGGGAAGGAACTGGTGTTGCGCTGCTGACAGGTTCTGCAAAAACCGCCCAGCGCCGGGAAGCACTGTTGGGGATCGCCAGCGGTGAAACCGGCCTGATTGTCGGCACCCACGCGCTGCTGGGCGAACAAGTGAGGTTCGCGGAACTCGGCCTGGTCGTTATCGACGAACAACACCGGTTCGGGGTCGAGCAGCGCGATGCCCTGCGAGCCAAGGGCAACGATTCGGTACCCCACACACTTGTCATGACGGCGACCCCAATTCCCCGTACTGTCGCCATGACGGTCTTTGGCGACTTGGACACCTCAACGATCAAGCATCTTCCCGTTGGCAGGGCGCCGATTTCCACCCACATCGTTCCGATGCAGCTCACTGGATACAGGAACCGCCTGTACACGCGTATCCGCGAAGAAGTCGCGAAGGGCCACCAGGTCTACGTTGTCTGTCCGCGCATCAGTGATTCAGCTGGCGAGCAAGGCGTCTTGTTGGCAACCTACGAGGATACCTCCGCGCAGTCGATGAGTGTCGAGAAGATGCTTGAATTGCTCGGCGGCTTGCCCGAGTTCAACTCGATCACGGTTCAGGGATTGCATTCGCAGCTGGATTCCGGGGACAAGCAGGGGATCATGGACGCGTTCGCCGCGGGCGACATCGACGTCCTCGTTTCAACGACGGTCATCGAGGTGGGCGTGGACGTGCCCAACGCGACGCTGATGGTGATCATGGACGCCGAACGTTTCGGAATTTCGCAGTTGCACCAGCTGCGTGGCCGTGTGGGCCGTGGCGGCCTGCCCGGTACGTGCCTGCTGTCAACGTGGCTGGATGCGGATCATCCGTCGGTAAATCGGCTGCGGGTCATTGAATCCACCCTCGATGGTTTCGAACTAGCCGAAGCAGACCTGGCGGAACGCAAGGAAGGAAATATCCTGGGTGTCCAGCAATCCGGAAGCCAGTCCACCCTTCGTGAACTGAGCATCATCAAGGACCGGGCCCTAATTGAAAAGGCCAGGGATGATGTGCGGATCTTAATGGGTATGCCGTCCTGGCACGAAAAGTATCCGGCGCTGCTGGCGGCGACCAAGAATTGGGTTGACGAATCCACCCGCGAATTCCTGAACAAGAACTAACTGAAAGCTACAAGAACGATGAGCCGAATCATTGCCGGGGCGGCCGGCGGCAACCCGCTGAAGTCCGTGCCCGGCGACGCTACGCGCCCGACCACCGACAGGGTGAAGGAAGCACTGTTCTCGCGGCTGGAGAGCTGGGAGATCCTGCTGGGAGCTCGTGTACTTGACCTGTTCGCCGGATCCGGCGCCTTGGGGCTGGAAGCTGCGAGCAGGGGAGCCCGGCAAGTGACTCTCGTCGAAAAAGCGCCCAAGGCCGTATCAGTGTGCCAGCAGAACACAACCTTGGTCAACAAGGCCCTGAAGAGCGAAACGGCATCAGTCCAGCGCGGATCCGTTGATTCGGTTCTCGACGGCTACTTCGACGAACAAACGAGCAAACCTAGAAAAACCTTCGACGTGGTCTTTCTGGATCCGCCCTATCCGTTGACCGAAGCTGAGCTTGAAACCACGCTGTACAAAGTCTCCCGGGTGCTTGCCGACGATGCGACAGTCATCGTTGAACGCTCCAGCCGGTCTCCTGAACCGGTTTGGCCCGAAATGGTTCAGCGGTTCGCCGACAAGAAGTACGGGGAGACGCACCTATGGTTTGCCGAACCCGTCCAGCCCGAGTAAGTGCTTGATCTCCGACGGGAAGGGCCCCGCCGCCTGGCACTGAGCGATGCGTGACTCATCCAGGCGCTGCTTGGCAGCAGTCAGTATCAAGTTCCCGGGGTACCGCCTGCTAAACATTTCAGGCGAAGAACTCACCATGACAAAAGCAAAGCTTTGTTGGGCCGCTGCTACCTGCCGATCCGTGAACGCCAGTGGCGGATCGTCGCCTATGTTGATGAACAACAGCCCCTGGTCATCAAGCGCCGCGTACAGCTCCGAGTAGTACTCGGGGACGGTTAGATGCTCCGGTGCTTCCGGACCGCTGAAAATATCGACGATTATGACATCGAATTTCTGGCCGTCGAGCTGGTTGGCCAGGACCTCGCGGGCGTCGGCGACAATTGTTTCGAGGGAACAATTTGCCGGCAACGGGAGCTGCGTCAACACGAAATCGAGAAGTTCCCGCTCGATGTCGACGGCCACATGCGTACTTGATGGAAAGACTACGCTGGCCCAGCGGGCGAGGGTAAGTGCCCCAGCGCCTAAGTGAAGCATCCGTAGCGCTTCGCTCGGCTCTCGGAGTACCCTGAGGTGATTGGCGATTCTGGCTAGATATTCATAGAAAACTTCTTCCGGGTGGGCGAGGTTCACATGGGATTGTTCCGCTCCGCCAATCGCCAGGATCTTTGCTCCGGGTACGAGGTCGTCGTCGTAGATTGTTGCGTGCTCTTGGACGAATCCGAGCCAACGCTTCTGAATCGCACCAGTCATCGGGCCAGCTCCGGCAAGCTGCGCAGACGCTGGGCCGCTTCAATGATCACGCTTTCCTTCTTACAGAATGCGAACCGCAGCAAAGACGAGTAAGCCTGTCGATTTTCCGGATGTACAAAAACAGACATTGGTATTGCTGCTACTCCTAGTCGCCCTGGGAGCAGCCGAGCTAGGTCGGTTGCGTCTTGATAACCCAGCTGACTTACATCGGCCACAAGAAAATACGTTCCTCTGGGGCGGAAAACGGGGATTCCCGACTCTTCCAAGCTGTTGGCCAGAAGCCCGCAAGTGTGACTCAGCGAAGCGGCAAACTGCTGGAAGAAGTCGTCTGGAAGCGACAACGCTTGTGCCACGGCTGGTTGAAATGCCGGACCCGACGAATAGGTGAGAAATTGCTTAACGGTTCTGACGGCGGTGATCAACTTTTCAGGCCCGGCAGCCCACCCCACTTTCCATCCGGTAAACGAGAATGACTTGCCCGCTGAAGAGATCGTGATCGTCCGTTCGAATCCACCGGGCAAGGTGGCGACCGGAACATGGCTTAGCCCGAAGGTCAGGTGCTCGTAGACTTCATCGGAAAGGATGATGCAGTCATGCTGATGAGCCAGCGCAATGATCTCATTCAATACGTCGTCGCCAAACACCGAACCGGTTGGGTTGTGCGGATTGTTTAGGATAATCATCCGCGTATTGTCGGTTACCGTGGCGCGGAGCTTGGCCAGATCTGGTTGAAAGTTTGGCAATTCCAGCTGGACCACATTGTGTTTGGCGTTCGCTAGCCCAATCATGGCCGCATACGAGTCATAGTAGGGCTCGAACGTGACAACTTCGTCCCCGGGGCCGACGAAGGCGAGAATCGCGGCAGCAATCGCCTCCGTTGCTCCAGTGGTGACGACCACCTGGGTTTCCGGATCCAGACCGAGACCATAAAACCGTCTTTGATGGTCGGCAATGGCGTGGCACAGGGCTGGTATTCCAGAACCAGGAGCGTATTGGTTTGCGCCTTCAGCGATCGAATCGATCGCGATTTGGCGAATGGCTTCCGGCCCTTCAGTATCAGGAAATCCTTGGCCCAGATTCAGTGCATTGTGCTCGTTCGCAAGTCCGGTGATTTCTTCAAAGATCGTCACCCGCGGCGCGCCTGTAGAATCCAAGAGGTTCGCGCCGTGTGCTGTTCGCTGCCAAGGGGTGAAATCATTGCTCATAAACATATTATGGATCGGGGACAGAAGCTGTCGGGTATTCGAAACGTCACTTCGTTACTCGGGTTTATCGGCAATTCACGTTTTGGCCGGTACTTCTTGATACATTCAACATATGCGTAGAGCCGTTTGCCCAGGATCCTTTGACCCGATTCACAATGGTCATGTCGAAATCATCGCTCGAGCCGCCAGCCTTTTTGATGAAGTGATCGTTGCGGTGTCGACGAACTACTCAAAAAATTACCGATTCAGCGAAGAAGAACGAGTTGCCATCGTCGAGGAGACGGTCGGCGGTCTTCGCGGCGTCTCCGCTCTTCCTATGGGCCAGGGACTGCTTGCCGACTTCTGTAAGGAACAGGGAGCCGAAGCCATCGTCAAGGGCCTTCGAAGTACGGTTGACTATGCATATGAAATTCCCATGGCAACGATGAACCGTCACCTGACGGGGGTCGAAACCGTGTTCCTACAGGCCGATACTCGATTCACACATCTTTCGTCGTCGCTTCTCAAGGAAGTGCAGACGTTGGGCGGCGATGTTGCAGAATACTTCCCGCGAGCCGTGATGAAACGGCTCCAAAAGAAATGACGTTACGTCCAGCAGGGCCTGAATTAGCCATACCAGCCCGTAAGAAGTAAGCGAGACAGGTAAAAGTTTAAATGAAATCCCCGTCACCAATCACCAAAGCAGTTATACCCGCAGCAGGGCTAGGCACCCGCTTTTTGCCTGCGACAAAAGCGATGCCAAAGGAGATGCTGCCTGTCGTTGACAAGCCTGCTATCCAGTACGTTGTTGCCGAAGCCGTAAAAGCAGGATTCACGGACCTCCTCATGATTACGGGTCGCAACAAGAGGGCACTCGAAGACCACTTTGATCGCGTTCCTTCACTCGAGTATTCCTTGGAAGCAAAAGGCGACAAGAGCAAGCTGGACGCAATCCGTGAAGCGACCAGCCTAGGGGACATACACTACGTCCGCCAAGGCGATCCTCAGGGCCTGGGCCACGCTGTTCTGTGCGCAAAACAGCATGTTGGTCAAGAACCATTCGCCGTACTTCTTGGCGATGACCTCATCGATGAGCGTGACGAGCTGCTTTCTGTCATGGCTGAAGTGCAGCAAAAAGTTGGGGGCTCTGTGATTGCGCTTATGGAAGTCGCTCCAGAGCAGATCAGCGCCTACGGTTGCGCTGATGTCTCCGAAATCCCAGACGAGGATTTTGTTAAGGTCAATGGCCTTGTCGAGAAACCAGCCGCAGAGGACGCGCCCAGCAATCTTGCGGTCATTGGCCGCTACCTCCTGCATCCACGTGTATTTGAGATTTTGGAACATACAGCACCTGGGCGTGGCAACGAGATTCAATTGACGGACGCGCTGCAGGTGCTCGCAACGGCTGAAGGCGAAGGTGCTGGCGTCCATGCTGTCGTGTTCCGTGGGCGGCGATATGATACCGGTGACAAGCTGAGCTATCTGCAGGCAAACATTACACTCGCGGTAGATCACGAAGACTTGGGCAAGGGTTTGAAAACCTGGCTGAAGGAATTTGTCGCAGAGATGGATGACTAGAACTGACGAGAGACTACTCAGGATAATCACATTTATCTTGGGTAGTCTTTTTGATTGCACGAAGTCACCTGGAAGGTCCGTTGGCTTCTACGGATGTTTCTCGGTGGGGTAGAAATGAACTCAAACGATGCAAATCAGGACAGCCCAATCTCGCGCAGTGCGCAATTCGGCGCTGCGAGACGTAAGAAGAAGCGCGTACGAACCATAGTTCTGTCGACGCTGTCCGTCCTTCTAGTCGCTGCTATGGGCGCAGGATACTATCTCTTCAACCTGCAACATGCTTTCAACTCGAAAACCAATACCGTCGCACTGAACTTCACTCAGGAGCAGGAGGACGCACGGCCGGTCAAAGACCCCGACGACGGATCAATGAACATCCTATTGGTCGGAGTAGACCATGCAGACGATGACTCCGACCAATCAGCTGCCCTGGACGGGGCGGTTAGCCAGCGCAGCGATTCTATGATGCTCGTGCATATTCCGGAGGACCGGTCCCAGATATACATCATGTCCGCGGTTCGCGATATGTACGTGGACATTCCGGGCTATGGGAAGAACAAACTCAACGCCGCCGTTTCGCTCGGCGGTATTCCACTCCTGGTGCAGACCATGGAAGGCCTTTTCGACACCAAAGTTGATCATGTAGCCATGATCGACTTTGACGGATTCAAAGAATTGTCCACTGCCCTTGGTGGTGTGACGGTCCAGAACGACATCCCTTTCACCGCGCACGATACCGATTACTTCTACCCGAAAGGGGAGATTAATCTGGAAGGGGATCGGGCCTTACGGTTCGTTCGAGAACGCAAGTCATTCACCAACGGCGATTACCAGCGTGTCGCCAACCAGCGGAAATTCATAGCTGCTGCTGCAAACCAAATGTTGTCTGCCGACACACTTGCCAATCCCGTCAAGCTTTACGACATTGTTGACAAAGTTTCGCCCTATTTGACCTTCGACAGCAGCTTCGATGCTGCGACGCTGGTCGGTTTGGGCATGCAGCTCAAGAACGTCGATACGGACAATCTTGCAATGTTCACGATGCCAACTGCTGGCAGCTCCACCAGCGCGGATGGTCAATCCATTGAGCTCGCAAGCGAGCAGGCTATCCAACAAATCCGGCAAGCACTGGAGACCGACACAATGGACGAGTACCTCAAGGAAAATCCGCCCCAGGAATAGATAGAACGAGTGATGGGCGCTACAGTTGCCTGCTCTTAGCTGGGGAAATCGTCGAAAACCTGACCCGATCTACTAGACTTTGAACATCTGTGCTTGTAAAGCATGAAGAAGTTGGTCGAAGACAATGAGGACAATTCACACATGACAGTGGCAGAGGAAGCCGACAAGTTTGGCTTGCACCGTGTGGGTGCCCGCCCAACGTTGGCCAGCTACCTGAAGCAGACCTGGGAACGGCGTGAGTTCATCTATGAGCTAGCCAAGGCTCGTGTTCAGAAGCAAAACCAGCAGAATCGTCTGGGCATGATCTGGGTTGTACTCAAGCCGACGATGAACGCGATCATGTATGGCGTTATTTTCGGTGTCCTGCAGGGAGATAGCAAAGGACCTGACTTCCCGGTTTTCGTCGTCATCGGAGTCTTCCTTTTCGAGTTCTTCACGAGTTCAATGAACGGAGGCGCGAAGTCGATCACCGGTAACCAAGCCCTGGTCCAATCATTGTCCTTCCCCCGACTGACATTGCCAGTCGCCCAGGTCACGCAGAATCTCTTGACCTTGATGCCCATGGTCGTGGTCATGTTCATCTACGCGATGATCCTCGGCACAACACCCAAGTGGACGTGGCTTGTCATTATTCCGTTGCTTATGATCTTCAGTGTGTTCAACATGGGCATTGCGCTGATCTGTGCTCGAATCACCGTGCACATTCGAGATTTCACCCAGATCCTGCCACTGATTACCCGCATGCTCTTCTACACCTCGGGCGTACTCTTCAGCGTCGACCGTATCTTGAACCACTGGCCTTGGCTCGTGAAGATCTTCGACTTCCACCCGTTGTACCAGACGCTGCAAATCGCCAGGGCAATGATCATGAACGATGCCACCTACGATCCGTTTGCCTGGATCGTGGTTTCCGTCTGGGCGCTGCTGGCGCTTGGCTTCGGACTCATTTACTTCTGGAAGGCTGAGGAGCTTTACGGCCGTGCCAATTAGTTTTGACGATCTAATAAATCCCGGGCTTCATCCGGAGTACGAACCTGCTCCGATTTTCTCCGATGACACGTCATTCATTGATGTAGTCAAGCCCGAAGATATCAAGTCCTCCACACTCACCATCGATGAGACGCGTCAGCCTGTGGTCATGGTGGACAACCTCCACGTGAAGTACCAGGTATTCTCCAGCGGCAAGGCCGTGGGCACTGCAGGGGCGCGGCGATTGCTGCAGCCAAAGATGCGTGGAGTTCGGACCGTCCATGCACTCAAGGGTGTCTCCTTCGTCGCGTACGAGAACGAATCGATCGGCATCATCGGTTCCAACGGATCCGGCAAGTCGACCTTGTTGCGAGCCATCACTGGGCTTACGCCGCCTGCCTCAGGGGCCGTTTACGCCCGCTCGAGGCCGAGCTTGCTGGGAGTCGGCGCGGCGCTGATTCCCGATCTTTCGGGCGACAAGAACATTACCCTTGGCGGCTTGGCTCTCGGCTACAACCGTCAAGAGGTCGAAACCATGCGTGAGGAAATCACAAAATTCGCCGAGCTCGAAGAGTTCATTGATCTGCCCATGCGCACCTACTCGTCAGGTATGGCCGCTCGTTTGAAGTTCGCAATTGCGGCATCCAAGCAGCATGACATTCTCATTGTCGATGAGGCATTGGCAGTCGGTGATGCCAAATTCCGCAAGCGCAGCGAAGCCAAGATTCGTGAGATCCGCGAAAACGCCGGAACAGTATTCCTGGTATCGCACTCCATGAATTCCATCAAAGAAACTTGCAACCGATGCATCTGGATTGAGAAGGGTGTCCAGAAGATGGACGGCGACCCGGACACGGTCATCAAGGCGTATCAACAGCACAAAAAGTAAGTGACAGATGACTGACTTTCCTGGCGTTTCATACGTCATGCCGGTACTGAACGAAGCCGATTATCTGCGTGAGGCTGTTCAATCGATCCTCTCGCAAGAATACGAGGGCGACAAAGAACTAGTTCTTGCATTGGGGCCAAGCAGCGATACAACCAACGCGGTTGCGGAACAGCTGGCGTCCGAAGACTCCCGTATTATTCTCGTCGATAATCCCAAAGGCCGGACTCCCAACGCGCTGAATCTTGCCATCGGCAAGTCAACCCACCCAATCATCATGAGGGTTGATGCGCATAGCGAGCTTCCGCCCGAGTACACCCGTCGAGGAGTCGAGACCCTGTTCCGCGTCGGCGCTCACGATGTCGGTGGACTCATGGATGCCAAGGGCAAAACGCCAATACAACGGGCGATTGCTGCCGCTTATCATTCGAAATTCGGATTCGGGGGCCCTGCGTACCACTCAGGCGCACCCGAGGGCGAAGCTGAATCCGCTTACCTCGGGATCTTCCGCCGTGAAGTTTTCGACAAGGTCGGTCTGTACAACGAAGACATGTGGCGAGCCCAGGACTGGGAACTGTGCATGCGGATCCGCCAGGCAGGCTACAAGGTCTGGTTCGATCCAGAGCTCAAGGTCGGCTACTACCCACGCGATAATTTCAAAGCGCTGATTCGCCAGTCATATGCTTCGGGCACATGGCGTGGCGAAATTGCCAGGCGCTACCCTGAAGGCAAGTCACTGCGTCACGATTTGCCGCCACTACTGCTCCTTGGCGTCACCGCAGGTCTTGCAGCGACGCTCGCTGCCCCGTTCGTCAAGGGAAAGCTGCCCAAAACTGCCCGAGCAGGATTGAATCTGCTCCAGGCCGCACCGGTGGTTTACGCAGGCGCCACCGTTGCTGCTGGCATTGCGTCCAATGCTGAGAACCTCGGCGAAAAGCTTCTTGCTTCCGTCGCCTTCAAAAGCATCCATTTGCCCTGGGCAGCAGGCTATGTGAAGGGTCGCGTTTTTGGAGCGGCCGGCACCTTGGACCGAGGACGAGTTAAATGATGGTTGAACGTCCAAAAAATCCAACCTTGGATCAACTGCGTGCAGTGTGCCAGCCCCCTGAAGTTCGGGCTCGAAAGAACGCTGAGCACTGGACAGCGGAACTGTACCTTCGCCATATCTCGATCTATCTGACGGCAGTATTGGTCCGAACGCGAATCACCGCCAACGGAGTCACCGGACTGATGATCCTTGCTGGATGGTGCATGTCGCTGGCATTGCTGATTCCAGGGATCTGGGGCCCTTTGCTGGCCGTCGTGCTCTCGCAAGTTCAGCTATACTTCGACTGCTCGGACGGCGAGGTTGCCCGCTGGCGGGCGTCGCAATCGCCGCGCGGAATCTTTATCGACATGGTCGGGCACCACACGACCGAAGCGCTGATTCCCATTGCGCTTGGCTTCCGTGTATTCAATGAACTTTCTGGCGATCCTGCAAGCGCTGGCCAAGCCTGGCCAACCCTCTTTATGGCCGCGTGCCTGTCGGTTCTCTTGGTGCTCAACCGATCCCAGTCATTAATGGTCCATGCTGCGCGCGGCATGGCAGGTCTGGGCAAGCTTCCGGATACCGCTGCTGCCCGTGCCGTACCGACTACCACGGTGATCGGCCGACTGCGTTCCCTGGCGCGCTTCCTGCCATTCCACAAACTCCTGCATGCAGTTGAGCTCAGCCTGATTATTCTCCTGTGCTCCGTCATTTCCGCTGTGCTGGGTTCACCTGGCAGCGCTGAAAAGTGGATGATCTGGATCCTGTTGCCGGCTTGCATACTCGTGAATGTCGGTCATTTTCTTTCCAACATGGTCTCGTCTAGGCTCAAAGCCTAAACGGTCCATTTTCAACACAGTTCGTTAAGCAGAGGGACATGTCACAACGGAATATACCGGCGGTCGGTGTCGTAGTACTGACGATGGGGAATCGACCGATTGAGCTCCGACGCGCGCTAGAGTCCCTGCTAGCACAGACATCTGTCGAAATTGACGCTGTCGTCGTGGGAAACGGCTGGGATCCGGTCGGCATCCCAGAGCAGCTCGGTACGTTATTCCTTCCAGAGAATCTGGGAATTCCTGCAGGGCGCAACGCAGGCGTTTCGAAGGTAAGCGGTGAGTACCTCTGTTTTCTTGATGATGATTCCTGGTTCCTCGACGATGATTTTCTGATTACCGCAGTTCGGCGATTCGAACAGTACCCACAGATGGGGCTGTTGCAGCCTCGAATCACAGATCCAGACCATGAAGACCAGAACCCAAGACGCTGGATCCCCCGGCTCAAGAAGCGAACGGCCGTTGAACCCAGCAAGGTTTTTCACGTTGGCGAGACATGCTTAGTTGCCCCACGGGAAATATTCGACCAGACCGGTGGCTGGGCTGGTGGTTTTTGGTATGCCCATGAAGGTATTGAGCTTGCCTGGCGAATCTGGGATACTGGCCGTTATGTCTGGTATGCGGGGGACATGCGAATCGGACATCCAGTTGTTGATCCGAGGCGGCACGACGAATTCTACAGATTGAATGCGAGAAATCGCGTTTGGTTGGCGCGCAGAAACCTGCCAGCGCCGTTCATGTGGATCTATCCGACCGCTTGGATGCTGCTTGAATGCCTGAGGCTCAGAAAAAGCCCGGGTGCTGTCCGGCAGTATGTTGATGGATGGCGTGCGGGATGGAAAGGAAGCCCTTGGTACAGGGAACCACGTGCGAAGTTGAAGTGGCGCACTCTGCTACGTATGACTCTTGCCGGTCGCCCACCCGTGCTCTAGCCAGATTTAGGTATTGGTGTTCAAAGTTTTCCGATGGCCCCAGCTGGAAAATCCGGCAGTATCAGTGCGCCTAAGTGGCGGAATACGGTATCTTCAAGTGAGCTTAACTGGCATTTTTATACAATAAGTGAACTGAATGTAAAATAGTCAAGTACAACGCATGTCTAGTGCGTACTTCTCGAGTGCCCAGCGCGGGTGGATGGTGTGTTTATTTTGGGAATTCGTGGATGGAAAGGTCAGCTGGCTCGCACGATGCCTAGCTCCTTCTGGCAGCGGATCCTTGATTGGCGTACGAAAACCACGGCATGCAGTTCTCTGAATATTCGGCAGATCCATACTGAAAATACCGTTTCGACACGGCATCTTGCTGAATTCTTGGGCTTGGCCTACGCAGATGATGCCGTACGTCAGGCGACTACGGTCGATGGCAGCTCCTGGGCAATTTTGTCGGATGCATTCGAAAAACACGGATTTAGTCTTTTCAAAGTAAAGCATGACGCAGTGGGCTATGGAGCGATCGAGGCTTGGAGCGTGATCGCCCCGAAGGAATTCGGCGGCACCCTGCGCGATGACCGACACGCTGGGCTAGGCGCAATTTGGGTTGTCTATTCCGATGGCAAACCGCAAGTTCCGGATGTTCAAGATTTTACGGAACCCATCGATGTAGTCTACACATGGGTAGACGCTGCAGACGCCGATTGGCAAACCTCCTACCGCCGTTACAAGGAACTGGTTCCCGCAAACGGGGCCCACGAGAGTAGCCGCGATCTCGCGAGATACACGTCCCGAGACGAGCTCAAGTACTCCCTTCGATCGCTGGAAATGAACCTGCCGTGGGTTCGGAACATCTTTCTGGTCACCGCTGGCCAAGTTCCAGAATGGCTGCGCCAAGATAATAGCAAGATCAAATTGGTTGATCATCGGGATATCTTCGACAATAGCGAAGACTGCTTGCCGACCTTTAACTCCCATGCAATCGAGACCCAGATCTCCAAGATTGAGGGCCTCTCCGAGCATTTCCTCTACGTAAATGACGATATTTTCTTCGGCCGTCCGCTGTCGCAAAATACCTTTTTCACTGCTAGCGGTGATGTGAAATACGCCTTGGCCAACAAACACTATTCCGAAGCATCGAATCCCCGATTGGCAGTCAACCAAGCGGCTCAACGGAACGCAGATCTTATTTTTGACAAGTATGGCCGCACGACTGCGTTGAAATTCCGGCACGTCGCGCATCCGCAACGTTTGCTGATCCATGACAAGATCCGAGAGTACTTCCCGAACGCGGTCAATGCCACTGCCAGGCATAAGTTCCGTCACGTAGAGGACATCTCTGTTCCGTCATCTCTAGCGCACTACATCGCGGCCGCCGAAGGACTTGGCGTGCCCGCCGAAATTGACTATGCATATGTTGATCTCGGTGGCGACCATTTGGCATTGAACCTCTACAGGCTGCTGGTAGGTTCAGGCAAGCAGATGTTCTGCCTGAACGAAGTAGCAACGGTTTCCGAAAAGGAATTGCGGGGCAGGATGGCCAAACGCGTTCTCAATTCGTTGTTCCCGTACAAGTCGTCATTCGAAAACTGACAGCTGATGAAGCACGTTGGGCTTGGCCATGCGTAATTGAACCTCGAATCCGTCACTTCGGAGGGAATCGCGGCGTGTGGGCGCCGGCACGAGAATGTAACTTGTAAAATTGAGCCAGCCATCGAGTGAAGATTGGGCTGTAATACGTAGGAGGACCTTATGCCGAAAACTGTATTGACCTATGGCACGTTCGACTTGTTCCACATCGGACACCTGAATATCCTCAAGCGTCTGAAGGAAAAGGGCGACCGATTGATCGTCGGCGTTTCGACCGATGAGTTCAACGCCATCAAGGGTAAAAAGCCTGTTGTGCCGTTCGAGCAGCGTCGGGAGATCGTAGAATCCATCAAGTACGTTGACTTGGCCATCCCGGAAGAAAATTGGGAACAGAAGCGTCTGGATATCGCGAAGTACGATGTCAAGGTCTTCGGCATCGGCGAAGACTGGAAAGGTAAGTTCGATGACCTGGGCGATGAGGTCGAAGTCGTCTACCTGCCGCGAACTGCTGGAATTTCCACAACTGAAATGAAACGGGTGCTCAGTGAGTTTGATGAACGGCACGTCGAGTCGTTGAAAAACACCTTGGATACGCTAAGTCAGATCGTGAAAGAACTGAGCTAACGATTAGTATGAGAAAGATCCGGAAATAAGTATGTCCCATAGTCCTGACATTACAATCGTGCTCGCTCACTTCAATGACGGCGAGCATGTAATTGACGCTGTACGTTCAGTGTACGGTCAGACACACAAGAACATCGAGCTCCTACTTGTCGATGATTGCTCTACAGATGGAAGCGCAGAGACTGCTAGGTCAATCGTCGAACAAGACCCCCGTGGCCGGTTCTTATCGCTCGACGTCAATTCAGGTGGTGTAGGTGGCCCCCGAAGCAGGGGTCTTGAGGAAGCACGAGGAGATTATGTACTCTTCTTAGACAGCGACGATACTTTAGACCGTCATGCGTGCAAGAATCTTCTTCATGAGGCCGAAACCAGCGATGCGGACATCGTGATGGCTCGAACGCGGAGATTCGAAATCGAAGCGCAACGCTGGAAAGGATGGCACGACAAACTCTACGTTTCCCGTGAATACTATGAGTCTATCGAAGATAATCCTGAGCTAAGCATCGATACCATCGTAGTCGCAAAGCTCTATAAAGTAGAATTCCTTAGAAAAAATTCGATCCAATTCCCTACGGATATTCATTATGAAGATCTAGTATTTTCCGCCAAGGCATTCATGAACGCCTCTGGTATTTCCGTAATCCCGCAGTCGGCTTATGTTTGGAATATATACCCGAATGAAGTCCGTAAATCTATAACAAATCAAAGAGACTCAATAAAGAATCTTATTTACAGGCTTGAAGCGTTGACGCGCGTTGAAAAGGCTGTGGATTGTTCGAAAAACCCGGGTTTATTTAGTAGGCTTCAATTAAAAATTCTTCGCCATGATGCTCGATTGTATTTGAACGATATCGTGTCCCACGACGATGAGCTGGCCTTGGAGATTCTTAAAGTCCTAAAGCCCTTCCTTTTGAAGGTCAGCCCAGAGGCGTACGCGCAATTGGACGTCCCAGAGCGTTTCCTGTATGGCGCTGCACTAATGCTTCGTCCGGATATAGTTCGCGATGCTTTCACGATGATTAATAAAAGAGCTACTTGGATCCCACCCCTTGAGCCAGATGGTGAGTCGTCGACTTACAGGTGGCATTCTGAATCCACTAATAAGCTGTCAACTGAACCACTCTGTGGTGCGTTGCTTTCAGTAGACAAGAGCGATGTTGAAAGCACTCCGTGGTTCCAAGTTGAGTGGTATCACGAAGTTCGTGAAATTCAAGTGAACAGCGGAATACTATCCGTCAGAGGGCGAACTTTTGATCCAGGTGCAAAGCTTTCAGCCCTAAGTAGCCCTAATCTCTCTTTGCGGATATTTTCTCGCGGGAAGAATAAATTTTCAAAAATTCTCAAATGCGAAAATGTCGTCTATGACGGCCAATGGGTACTTTGGGACGCATTAATCACGGTCCCCACCAATTGGCCGGCGGGAGATGTTGATAAAATTGGAATACGTCCAAGAATTTCGAATCAGTTAACTTCGCGAGAAGGTCATCTGGTTATACCTACTTCAATAAAAATACCTAAAAAAAGGTTATTTAATCGAGGTTTGATCAATAGGGTCGAAGCATATCGCTATAGAGTTTACCGTACTGTCGATGGAACAATGGGAGTGAGGCGATTAAAATCTGGAACGAAGCGGATTTTGGTTCGCCGAATTATTTCCCCAGTTTCGAAATATCGTGTTATCAAAGACTCCGTTTTTGATCGGCCGGTTAAAACTAACTCCTTAAGATGGAAAACAATTTATTCGCTCCTGAGGATGCTGCCTCTTGACTCGGATTCAACTCTGTTCGAATCCCATATGGGTACTTCGACCTCGGATAGTCCTGGGGTAATTTCCTCTACACTCGCGAGCCATTACCCGAACCACAAGCAAAATTGGTCAATTGCGCAAAGCAAAATCATTGACGGTGATTACAATTCAGTCACTCGTCATTCTGCGAAATACTTATATGCGTTAGCCCGCTCCCGATACTTAGTTGATAATCAGTCTTTACCCTCGTATTTCGTAAAACGGAAGTCGCAGATATACCTTCAACTTTGGCACGGCATTCCGCTGAAGCGCATGGGTTTGGACGAGCCTGATTTTGCTGATGCGTCAATGGCTAAAAAGCGAGAGCTCGTTAAAAAGGCGAGCTATTGGGACTACCTGACAGTACCGAATCCATACTTTGAAACCACCTTCGTTCCTGCATTCGGATACAAGAATGAATTGTTGAAGTATGGGTCGCCCCGAAACGATATCCTAGCTAAATTGGACAATTCAATGGCCGACAACTTTCGCATCATGCTGGGGTTACCGCGTGATAGAAAAATAGTTCTTTATGCTCCAACATTTAGGGCAAATAGCCGGAATTCTAAGCGCGCGATAAAGCTTGAGTTGGACCTGGAAGGCTGGATAGATGATTTGGGTGACGATTGCATTCTTTTAATTAGGGCGCACTATCTGAATAAGATTTCAATCCACCCTAAATTTGCGGGAAAAATTGTCGATGTTTCTGGAATTGATGACATTTCGTCGCTTTTTGCTGTTTCGGACCTACTTATCACCGATTACTCAAGTGTGATGTTTGATTACTGCACGTTGGATCGCCCGATTCTTATATACGCCTACGACTACGAAAATTATGTTAATGACGAACGCGGAACCTATTTTTCACTAGAAGAATTCTCTCCTGGTTTGATTGTCAAGGATCAGCAGTCGCTTCATAAGGCTGTTTTGGAAAGATTGACAGTTGATCTCGACAAAGATGAACGGCATAAATTTTCGCAGCGCTTCGCAGGGTTTGAAGACGGGGATTCTGCGGATCGTACGGTTGAGCGGGTATGGGGATAATAGTGAACTTACCTTTTAGAAGAGTTGTCCTCATGTCTAATCAGGTTGATAGGCTTGGCGGAGTATCACGTTTCATCGAACGAGTTTCATCTGAGTTTTTAAGACGCGGTTTTTTGGTTGAAATCATTGGAGTTAATCCGACTCCAAAAGATGAGCTTGTTGAAGTTAATCGACCGGCAGAAATGCTCGTGGATTGTCTATGGGATGAACCTGCGCCAGAGAATTGGACACTGAATCGTCGTCGTGATCGCTTGAACCCCTTTAGACGGCGCCGAAATGCTCGCCGTCACGAACTTCGGTCGAATGGATGTCGAAAGCTATCCAAAAAGTTGGTCGAATGGGGTCCCGAAACCGTGATCCTGTGTACGCAAGTATTTGGTATGGAGCATCTGATTGAGGCCGGGTACGATCCGCTTGACCGTTCCCTTCCTCGGGTTATCGGACAATACCATGGTTCTTATGAAATGTGCGTCCAAACTGGCGACTTGCGTCGAGTGTTAAAGAACTACAAAGATGTTGATCGTTTTGTGTGTTTGACTGCAGACGATGCAGCACTATTCACGAGGGCTGGTCTGAATAACGTGTCCTGGCTTCCGAACCCGGTTGCTGATCCTTCGACGGTGGTCCAGGAGCGTGAAAATACATTCGTTACTCTAGGGCGCTATGACAAACAAAAATCATTGCACTACGTTGTAAAAGCTTGGGAATCGGTTTACTCGGATTTGCCCGATTGGAAGGTTGAGCTTTATGGGGAAGGTCCGCTTGGGGCTAGTCTGCAAGAGATGATTGATGATCTCAAATTACCACGTATTCGTCTGATGGGTAAAACGGACATGGTTGGTGAAGTACTTTCTTCTTCCAAAGTTCATTTGCTTTCTTCCCAATATGAAGGTTTACCAATTGCAATTGTTGAGGCTTCACTTGCTGGTGTACCAACAATTTCATTCGATTGCGCTCCCGGGATTCGAGATTTAATTATCGACTCCGAATCGGGGATTGTTGTTAGGCAGAATAATGTATCCGAATTTGCGGCTTCAATGGAGAAACTGGCCTTAGAGCCAGAAACTCTAGCTCAATACTCGGATCGCGGCCGAATGCACGCACAGCAATATTTGCCATCGGCGATATCGTCCAAGTGGATAACACTTTTCAACGACTTGCAACGTTAGCCTTATTGAATGTTGGAATGGGCACATCAATTCAGGCAATTATGTACCAACAACCTTGTGTTACAGGTTGCGCGTTTCATTGCGTTTCAGTGTTTTGGTATCCGTGCCGAAAGTCTAGGCACCACGGTGCCATGTCTGCACTTTTCCAGTGGCACTTTGATGTTGGGGATATTTTGTGATGGGCTCGACTGGTCGCCGCATCAACTGGTGTGGCGATCAGTTCACCGGGACAGTAAAGCGCTTGGAGGTACTTTTATTTTGCGGATATGTGTATAACCAACCAGTGGCTGCGTCCCGCCCCGGGAATGGAGTATTTGCGCGCTCCTGCCGTGACTTGCACCGCTCTTGATCCCCAATGGCGAAGAACTCATCCTGATGCGAACCACTGCCTGCGGGAGCGTGGCTCGCCACGGAAGGGGGTGCGCTCATTGAGCCAATCAACCCGTTCGGCGACGGCACCGTTCGGATCATCCATGGACGCGAACCGTTGGTCATCGAGGTAGCGGATGATCCACTTCGTCACCACCTGCACCCCGGATTCCATGTTGCCTTTGTGCTGCTGCCGGTACGGTTCCGTCGGGACCGCCGCCGTCCGGTAGTGCTCTAGGAAAACTGAGTAGGATTGATTTACCTCCCGTACGCTCTCGTAACGGCTGATCGTGTTGGAGGCTGTCGAGGCGTTGTCTGGGATGATCACTTGGGCAACGCCTTGCGCATGTTCAAAAGCCCTGCGGTGCGCATCGCACCACGAGCCGAGCTTCTCGTCCAGATACCCGTAGGCGAAGAGCAGACCCGAGTAGGGCAAGGTGGCCACGACGATCGAGACTTTCGTGGCCCGGCCGGTGATCGGGTCGACGATCTGCATTTTGGTGCCAGCCCAGTTCACCTGCATGGTGTGTCCTGGCTCGTGAGCGATCGGACTGGTCAGGTTTCTTTGCTGGACTTGTTCCGCGACGAGTTGGCAGAACCGTTCGTATTGATAGTGCCGCTGCGTGCCGGTGGCTTCGGTGCGCAGGTAGCGGGCCCAGAGCACTTTTAGCGGGGGTTTCTTCCTCCCTATTCGGGCTTTGATCACTGCGTCGATATCAATCGGAACAAAACTGGTGGAGACAGCTTTGCGCCCATCGGTGAAGCATTGCTCGAGTACTTCGTCGCTCAGGTCCTTGAGCTGTTCCGGCGTGCTGAATTCTTGCTCGTCGATGACTTGACGGGCTTTAGAGATCGTTCGCGGTGAACAATTCAGCAGTGTTTGAACCTGCTGGTAGGAACGCCCCTGCAAGAGCAGGAGCATGATTTTGCGGTAATCAGCCATGATGGATGATTCCTTTCGACGGCCACGACTTTGGTGTCGTGGGTGTCAGGATCATCTTGGCGTCGAATCCGGCTAAGTGCTATCCGATCGTTACGTCAGTGCTATCCGCTACGCCCATCCGATACGCGTACAGATACTACCATATACTTCTGCTAAACAGCACCTAAACTATGCTGCAATTCTTAGCATGCGCCTGAGACTAAGTGATTGGTCTGCTCAGCACTGTGGTCACCGCTTTGACGCTAGTCAGCCTGTACGACTCCCGAAAATTAAGTGTTCTACACCTGTTGCTAGAGCCATCTAGAACGGGTCATTAAGCCCGCCCGGATTTTTCATTGAGAGAATGCGATTCGTCAATGATCTCGACAGATGCATTGAGGAACCGATTCATGCTTGCATTCTTCGACGTGTCACCGAAATAGTGCTCAACCAGATCGGCATATGAATCATCGGTCTGAGCCAGGCGTTCGCGAATCACCGTTGGTCCATTGGCTGCATTATTTGAAATCAATGAGGGGACCCGCAATAGCGCAGGGGAATCATCGACACTTGCTTCGGCACTCAATGGTTTAGTGATCAACAAGGGTTTTCCCGTAGCCAAGAAATCATAGGCAACCGCTGAAATATCGGTGATGCAGATATCGGACATCGCCCATTGCCAGCCCCACTGCGGAGACTCGTCGTAAAACAGGGTACCCGCACTATCCGCGTTGGCCTCGGTCAACCGGGTTTGGATCTTGTTCAGCGCAGCGCCATAACCCGAATCATTGATGCCGCTCCGTGGATGCGGACGGAAGATCACGTTGAATCCGCCATCCTTAATGAGGCTTTCTATCAATGCAACACCATGACTCTGTACACTTCCGTACCGCATAGACGGGCGATCGCCTTCCCAGGTGGGTGCGTAGAGAACTGTAGGAAGTTCAGGATTAACCGAAATCGGCGCGGGATAATCGACATCAATCTGCGGACGTCCTACCAAGCGTGTTCGTTCAGCAACGTTGTAACGAGTCAGATTCTTGGCGAGCCGCTCCTGAGCCGCCACGCCGGCGGAGAATACGTAGTCGTAAGCCTTCATCTGGTTCGACCACATGTAAGCCTTTTCGCTTTCACCATGGCAGATGAAGACATGTGCCGGACTGTTGAATCGCATCATTTGGAAATTGCGGATGTTCTGATTGACGTAGAAGACTGCATCAATCTGTTGGCTGGCCAGCAAGTTCTCGATATCACCAATAGTCTTGGCGTAGAAAACCGGCAAGGGGCTCTCCTTGCCCAGAGCAATCGCAGTCTTTGGGTTCCTGACGATGATAACCAGCGGCATCTTCTGAGCGAGCTGACGTAGCGGTTCGTACCACTGGCGTGCCTGATATGCATTGACCATTGAGTCTGCGAAATAGAGGGCTGCCCTGTATCGACGGTTGCCACTAGGCTGCGCAAGGTAGACCGATGGATTGGAGTGCACTTCCGCATATGCGCGACGAGTTTCCAGTTTTTTGGTCGCGAATCGAGCGAGCGTTTTCGTCGCGGAGACCAGATTCAATGAAGTACCTTCTGTCTGGGGGAATCAAAGACTTAACTGATGTAAATTCTATGCGCTTCTGGTAGGAGAAAGCTGATAAACGCCTGATGGAACCCTAGTGCGAACTAGAACACATTTGAATCACAGCCTCGATTTTGGGCAATGGGCACTCGGCACGTTATGATGAGATGTCGGACTATGTTCTATAGGAGTCATCATTAGCGATAAGCGTTCTGATCGATCGTCACATGGCGAAGTCGATCGCAACTCGCCTTTGGTTGTATCAGCCAAAGAGCTCGGCCGTTCGCCTGGCTCGATGAAAATTCTTAGCGAGCAGGTTCCGGCACCCACGGATGTGGGAAATGCACTCATCGGTATTCGTGGAGGATCTGAGCTCGACTTAGATCTTCGCCTTGAAGCCGTACATGAGGGGATTCTGGTATCGGGTACCGCTACCGCACAGATTGCGGGGGAATGTGGACGTTGCCTGGAGCCCATCGAGTACGATTTCGCGGCTGATATTCAAGAGCTCTTCTACTATGAAGGCAGCGAAGAATTCGAAGACGATGATGAAGTGGATCAGTACTGGGTCGTTGGTGACTTGATTGACATCGACCCGGTAGTGCGGAGCGCAATTGGGACCGCACTGCCATTCCAGCCGGTTTGCCGGGAGGATTGTTTGGGTCTCTGCAGTGAATGCGGAGTGAATCTCAATGATGAACCCGAACATCACCATGAGGTACTGGACCCGCGTTGGGCAGCGCTTGCGCCGCTGGCCGACATTGCCGCAGAAGATGTGGCACCCGATAATACGTCAGACAAGAGAGAAGAGAAGTAGTCGTGGCTGTTCCAAAGCGGAAGATGTCCCGTGCGAATACTCGTGCACGCCGTTCTCAGTGGAAGGCTACCGCGCCTAACCTGGTTAAGACCGTTGAAAACGGTCGCGTAACTTACAGCCTGCCTCACCAGGCAAAGGTTGTCACCGACTCGGCCGGTACCGAGCTGTTCCTTGAGTACAAGGGTCGCAAGGTCGCAGACGTCTAAGACATGTCTTCAAAAGAAGAACTGATGAAGCGTCTCGGAATCGACATCGATTCCGAGACGCTTCGTCTTGCCCTGACCCATCGTTCGTATTCGTACGAGAACGGTGGAATACCAACCAACGAACGCGTCGAATTTCTTGGCGACTCCATCCTCGGTTTTTCGGTTGCCGAATACCTCTACAAGAAGTATCCGGACCTTCCCGAAGGCGACCTGGCCAAGCGCCGTGCCGCAATCGTCAGCACCCGTGCCTTGGCCATCATTGCCCGGGACCTCGGAGTAGGGGAGCACATCTTCCTCGGACGCGGTGAAGCTCAATCCAACGGTGCCAATAAGGCTTCAATCCTTGCAGACACCATGGAAGCCTTGATCGGCGCCACGTATCTGGATCAGGGAATGGATGCAGCTCGTGCGTTGGTCCTTCGGTTCGTGACGCCCTTGCTGGAAGACGTTCGCCTTCTTGGCGCGGCGACTGACTGGAAAACTGTCATCCAGGAAGAAGTCGCAGCCAAGAAACTTGGTGACATGCGCTATCAAGTGACCGGATCCGGTCCTGACCATGCACGCACCTATGAAGCAACGCTTGTAATCTCTGACGAGCCTTACGGCAGCGGCCACGGCCCGTCGAAGAAGGAAGCGGAGCAGGAAGCTGCTCGCAACTCCTGGTTGCAACTGCACCCTGGCGAACAGATTCCACGAAGCTAAGGTCGGTTTCATTGCCGGAATTACCTGAAGTTGAAGTAGTCCGTGCCGGACTGGACAAGTGGGTTCGGGGCCGCCGAATTGAATCGGTGCAGGTCCTGGACCCACGTTCGGTCCGTCGGCATCACGACGGCCCACTCGATTTTGAACATTCCTTGACTGGTTGTACAGTAAGTACCGTCGCCCGACGTGGAAAATTCCTGTGGATGGAGCTTGACGGACTCCCGGAACCAGCCGCATTGATGGCCCATCTCGGGATGAGCGGCCAACTTCTGGTTGAAGAACCTGCCGCTCCTGATGAAAAGCACCTCAAGGTTAGACTGACCCTCAGCGACATGCCTGACGCGCCCGCCGAGCTGCGATTCGTCGACCAGAGGATATTCGGCGGCATGTTCCTGTCGCCGCTAGCAGCAACCTCTGATGGCGGCCCTGGCGGTGCGGGCAGCATGAGCAAATTCATCCCACAGGCCGCCGCCCATATTGCGCGAGACGTACTGGATCCGGTGCGAAGTGCGGAAGATCTCTATGCCTCCCTGCGCAAAAAGACGACTCAGCTCAAACGCGCAATCCTTGACCAAGAAGTCATCTCGGGCGTTGGAAACATCTATGCCGACGAGGCGCTCTGGGCCGCCGGGCTTTCCGGCCTGCGAAACACTGCCACCATCCGCCGCTTCGAGGTAACGCTTCTGAATGAGGCGCTGATTGACGTGATGACCCGTGCGCTGGAAGCTGGCGGGACGAGCTTCGACTCGCTCTACGTCAACGTCAACGGCGCCAGCGGCTACTTCTCCCGATCCCTGAATGCCTATGGGAGAGAAGGGGAACCATGCCTTCGATGCCTAGACCAAGGACACCAGTCCTTGATCCGCCGCGACCCTTTCATGGGGCGGTCCTCTTACAGCTGCCCTGTATGCCAACCGCGGCCGCGGCGAATCCCCAGATAAGTTTTAGGCTGCGTAGGCCTTGAGCACACGCTCGTTATAGCCTGCCCACGCATCCGCCGCCCACGGTCCGAAATTGCGGTCTGTGAGGGTCACGCAGGCCAGACGGTCTACGGGATCCACCCAGAGGAACGTTCCCGATTGGCCGAAATGCCCAAAGGTCTGGGAAGGATGCGACGCTCCGGTCCAGTGCGGATTCTTCGAAGAACGAAGCTCGAATCCCAAACCCCAGTCATTCGGGTTCTGCCGTCCATATCCGGGCAGGATGCCAGCCAAGCCCTCAAAATGGACCCGGGTTGCATCGGACAGGGTCTCTGGAGAAACGAGTGTCGGGTTCAGGAGCTCGGCCGCGAACTTAGCAAGATCCGCCGCGCTGGACCGACCATCCTTTGCGCAGCTTCCCGCGATTTTGGTGGAATTCATACCGAGCGGAGCGAAAACCGCCTCCTGCGCGTAGTCGGCAAAGTTGATTTCTGTTTCCTGCTGCAGGTGTTCGGCCAATTTTTCGAAACCGTAGTTGGAGTACCCGCGTTTGGCGCCCACCGTGAAACGGATGACATCTGAATCGAAGTCGTACCCAGCGGTATGAGCCAGCAAGTGGTGGACGGTAGATCCTTCAGGCCCGGCAGGATCTTCCAGGTTGATCGCTCCTTCTTCCAAGGCAATCAGGCATGCATACGAGCTCAGCAACTTGGTGACCGAAGCCAAGGCATAGACCTTGTCAAGGTCGCCATGCTGGCCAGCAATTGAACCCCGCCCATCGATGACAACAGACACTGCATTGACCACCGGCCAGTTTTCGATCTCTGATAAGACGTCCACGAAATGATCTACCCCTCGTTTTTGCTGAGCTCAAGGGCGAGCAGAAACCGGTATTCACTGAGTCGTTTCGATAGAATCATCTCGGAGAACATGGTCTGCGCGTCCATGACTAACACTATCGATATCGGGCCGAACTTAGGAATTTCACGCTGTGCATCTGAAGACTCTTACCGTTCGCGGATTCAAGTCTTTTGCATCGGCGACCACTTTTGAGTTCGAGCCTGGCGTTACGGCTGTTGTCGGACCCAACGGTTCGGGCAAATCCAACGTTGTTGATGCCCTGTCATGGGTCATGGGGGAGCAGGGGGCCAAAACGCTGCGCGGCGGCAAGATGGAAGATGTCATCTTCGCCGGAACGTCAGGGCGTCCGCCGCTGGGACGTGCCCATGTCTCGCTCACCATCGACAACACCGATGGACAGCTTCCCATCGACTACGCCGAAGTGACCATTTCACGAACCCTGTTCCGTGCAGGCGGCTCCGAATACGCAATCAACGGAAGCTCGTGCAGGTTGCTGGACATCCAAGAACTCCTGTCCGACTCGGGGCTGGGCCGTGAAATGCATGTCATCGTCGGCCAAGGCCAGCTGGACAGAATCCTCCATGCCACCGCCGAAGACCGCCGGGGCTTCATCGAGGAAGCCGCCGGGGTGCTCAAGCACCGGCGGCGCAAGGAAAAGACCCTGCGCAAGTTGCAGGCCATGCAGGGCAACATGGACCGGTTGGAAGACCTGAACTCCGAGGTCCGCCGACAACTGGCGCCCCTGGGCCGCCAGGCGAAGATTGCCCGCCGAGCGCAGACCGTCCAGCTGGACGTGCGTGATGCCAGGGCTCGCCTGCTGGCCGATGACCTGGTGTCGCTGAACAACAAGCTTGCCCAGGACATCAGCGACGAATCCAAGATCCAGGCACAGCAGCAGGACGTCACCTCGCGGCTTGAGCGCGTCCGCCGCCAGATCGCCGAACTTTCCGAGCGGAGCGAGATTCTCACGCCCCGGCTCGCCCTGATGCAGGAGACCTGGGTTGCGCTCACCACGCAGGCCGAGCGTTTTCGCTCGCTGACCGCGTTGGCGCGCGAACGGGGAAAACTGCTTGAAAGCAATCAAACGCATTTCGATTCGAGCCGTGATCCGGAACGGCTTGAAGCCCAAGCGGAGCGATTGAGCGAGGAACTCGAGGAGCTGGTCGAGGCAGTCGAAGACCGCCACGAAATCCTGGCCGAAGCCATCGAAGCCAAAGAGCAGGCCGAAGAACAATCGCGTGCAGAACAGCAGCGCATGGCCGCCATGCTGCGCGCGGCCGCTGACCGTCGCGAGGGAATGTCACGACTTGCCTCGCAGGTGGCATCGGCACGCAGCCGTGTGGATGTGACGCGCGCGGAGATCTCCAGACTGCGGGACAACGTCCAGTCCTTTGATGCGGATCTTGCGGCAGACGCGCGCTCGCACGAATCGGTCAGCACCGAACTCGACGAACAGCTCGCCGGCGAGCACCAGCTCAACGACCTGTTTGAAAAAGCAGAGGCTTCCTTCACCCGCTTAGCCGAAGACCAGAACCGGGATAGCCGGCGCCGGCAGGAACTGTCGGTCCGGATTTCCGGCCTCCGCGCGCGACTGGACGCCCTAAAGCTGAATTCGAAGCCGGATGACCGTTCCGCTCAGTTGCTCGAACGATCTCCGGACGTGCTCGCCGGGCGGCTGGGGGAGCTGCTGACGGTCACCGAGGGTTATGAGCAGGCCGTCGCCGCAATCCTGCGCGACTGCGCGGAACACCTGGTGGCGGGGCGCTCAGCCGACGCGATCGCATTGGTCAGGCAACTGGCGGATGACCAGTCCGCCAACGCATCCTTTGTCCATGCAGATGTCCCGATGGCCTCCACCCCCGACCTTGGCGAGCTGGCCATTGCGGCACGGGACATCGTGAGTTCTGCCGACGAGTTCTCGAATCTCCTGGACAATATCTTCGCCCACCACTACGTCGTCACTGACCTCGATGCTGCTCAGCAGATTTTCGAAGCGCACCCGGAAGCCAAACTCACGACCTTCGAAGGCGTGACTTTTTCCAGGCTTTGCAGTTCCATTGGAGATTCAGCCGGCGCCTCGCTGATCGCCCAGCAAGCGTTGGTCGAGCAGACGTCAGCGGAGCTGGGCCAGGCCCAGGAGGAACTAGCGCAACTGGAAATCGAACTGGCTCGGCGTGCACCGGTGCTGTCCGATGCACAGCATGCCAGGGATGAAGCCTCGGGGCAGCTGGCCGAATCCGATGCGGCAATTGAGGAATTGTCCAACTACCTGGCCCGTCTGGGCCACAAGCTTCGTTCGGCGCAATCCGAGAAGAAATCCTTGCAATCCAGGCTTGACGCTGCCATTGAAAAACTTGAAATTGAACAAGAATCCTACGAGGAAATCAGCCAGCGCATGGACATGGCGTCGACCGATTCCGAGGACGAGCCCGTCGACGAGGCGACGCGGGCTGCATTGGCGGACGCCGCGGCAGCTGCACGGCAGCAAGAACTTGAGGCCAGGCTTGCGCTGCGAAGCAGCGAAGAGCGGGTGACCGCGTTGCGCTCCCGGGTCGAGGGCCTGCGCCGCACCGCTGCCGCCGAACGCACCCATCGGGAAGTGGCGCTGAATCGCGCCGCCGAGCGCAAGGCGCAAGCTGCGAAGGCACAGCGCGTGGAACAGGCTTCCGAACGCGTGCTTCGATTCATTGAATTGTCATTGACGATGGCCGGCCAGCAACGGGACGAGCTTTCGGACAAGAAATCCGAACTTGAAGAACTGCTGGCGAGCAACCGGACCGAGGCTGAGCAGCTCGCAGCCGAACTCTCCCGGCTAGCCGATGCAGTGCATCGTGACGAAATACTCCGCGCCGAGTTGCGTATCAAGATCGAGAATCTGGAAACGAAATCCCTGGAAGAACTCGGGTACACCCCCGACCACCTGATCGCGAATTTCGGTCCTGATCAATTGATTCCCGAGACGTCAGACCCCGATGACAAGTGGGCCGAGCTTCGAGTCAATGTGGATGAAGACGGCAATGCGGTCGGCACGAAACCCTTCGACCGCGCCGAACAGGAAAAACGGCTCAAGAAAGCTGAACGTGACCTTGCCGCGCTGGGCAAGGTCAACCCGCTGGCGCTGGAGGAATTCGCGGCCTTGGAGGAACGGCATAAATTCCTTGCCGGACAGCTTGAAGATCTGAAGAAGTCGCGAGGCGACCTGCAACAGATCATCAAGGACGTGGATTCACATGTGGAGCGAGTCTTCACCGAGGCGTACAACGACACCGCGGTGCAGTTCAAGAGGATCTTCGACAGGCTGTTCCCCGGGGGCGAAGGGCAGCTGGTCCTGACAGATCCCGAGAACATGCTCACGACCGGTATCGAGGTTGAAGCCCGTCCGGCAGGCAAGAAGATCAAGCGGCTGTCTCTGCTATCAGGTGGCGAACGCTCGCTGACCGCAGTGGCGCTTCTGGTGGCGATCTTCAAAGCCCGTCCTTCGCCGTTCTACGTCATGGACGAGGTCGAAGCCGCGCTCGATGATGTGAATCTGGGACGGCTCATCACGATCTTCGAGGAGCTTCGTGAATCCTCGCAGTTGATCGTGATCACGCACCAGAAGAAGACGATGGAAGTCGCTGATGCCTTGTACGGCGTGACCATGCGCGGGGATGGCGTCTCCACTGTGATCAGCCAGAAGATGGACCGCAGTGCGTCCTGAGGCAAATAAGCCAGTTGGTGGGCTAGAGTGTGCTGAGACTTTCCTACTAGCCTGAGAAGAGCTCTGACATGGTGTCTTCGGTTCCAGCCGAATCCGGATCTGCAACGCGGGAATCCGGCACGTCGGTTTTCGTCAGCATCGTTGTGCCCGTCTACAACGCGATGCCGTACCTGACTGACCTTCTGAGCTCTCTGGATGCCCAGACCTTGGACACTTCGTTGTTCGAGGCGATTTTCGTGGACGACGGTTCCACCGACAATGGCGGGCAGGTCCTGGACGAGTACGCGGCCGGCCGCGAGCACGTCACAGTCATCCATCAAGAAAACAGCGGATGGGCCGGCAAACCCCGGAACGTGGGCATGGACAGCGCCAACGGTGAATACATTTTCTTCGTCGACTCCGATGACTGGCTGGGTGCCGAGACATTAACGCGCATGCGGGATTTTGCGCTTGCACATGACTCCGACGTCGTGGCTCCACGGCTGGTTCCTGCCGGAGGGCGCAAGGGCGGGGGGAGTACCTTTGCGCAAACGGTCATTGATGCGCCGCTGGAACACATGCTTAAGACCTTGATGCCGCAGAAGATGATCCGCGCTGAATTGTTGCGTGCCAATAACATCCGGTTCCGTGAAGACAAGGTGCGCCTCGAAGACGGAATGGCTTTGGTCAAGGCTTATTGTGCAGCGCACCGCAACAGCATTCTCGGCGACTACGAGTACTACTACATCAGGGCTCGTTCTGACGGAGCCAACATCAGCATGGCTCCAATCGATCCTGCAAGCTACACGGCATCGCTGGCGCATATTGCGACCACGCTGATGGAAGATGTTCCTGATTCGGACTACGCCAAGGATCTTGTCGCAGGGCTCTTCTCAAGAAAAGGACTCAAAGTCTACCGAGGCCAGCGTTTCTTGAAGTACCGCGAAGCCAAGCGCAAAGGATGGATTCAAGCCCATCGGGAATTTCTTGCCGAGTTCCTGCCTGATGACCTCCACCGATTCGAGGGAATTCGCCGGGAGAAAGTCGTTTGTATTCTCAACTCCGACCATGACGGACTCATCCGTCTTGCCCGTTTGGAAGCCAATGAAGAACGGTCTCCAGTCCTGGAATCCGTTGCGGCTGAAGCGCGCTACCTGAAATTCAGCGCGAGAGTCCCGAACTATGTTTCGAAGCCCGTGAGCTTGGTCGCCGAACAACGCAAGACCAAAGAGCAACAGCGCATTTCGCTTCATTCCAGCGATGGCCAGGGGGCGGACGAGCAGCCGATTGCTGCCAAGTTGCCCTTGGACGGTGCGCAGGGGCTGCTTGATTTGTCGGTGCTGCTGGCCGATGGGCGCCTCAAGCGCATTGAATTCCCACAAGGGGTGCCGGAAACGACGCACCTTGGGGCCCGGGTTTACCGCACCGCAAACGGGTACGTCAGTGTGGATGCCCGCCAGCTCAGAGCCGGAACGTTGCAGCGAGTCATGAACCGGGTAGGCAAGGTTTTCGGTCGTAGCTCCAAGCAGTAGGCGGAGCAGCAAGCGATGCGGCATTGCGCATCAGAAACCTGCTGCCAAACACTGCCGAATCTGCAATGCTAAACGGCTGGGACCGCCTTCGGGGTGCGGGGAACCACGATCCACGCAAGAACTCCGACGAGGCCTACGAGGGCAGAAAGGCCAAAGGCCAACTGGTAGCTCCAGAAGTCAGCCATTGCGCCGGCAATCAGCGGCCCGATAATAGAACCCAAGTCGGTGCACATTTGAAAACCAGCAAGTGCTTTGCCTCCGTTGCGACCTGAACCAATGACATCCGCAACCGAGGCTTGCTGGGCCGGGCCCAAGGTTCCCGCACCGAATCCGGCGATCACCGAACAGATGATGAAGCCGGCGAAAGACGTGAAGATCCCCATCGCGCCGATGCTGACAATGAGCACGCTCATGCCCAGCAACACGGGAATCTTCCTGCCGATGCGGTCGGTGAGCTTGCCGGCGAACAACAGCGCGCAGCCGTTGCCCACTGCAAAGATGGCAAGGGAGATCCCGGCGACGGACTGGCCTTGTGCTTGGCCGAAAACTGCAAGGGCGAACAGCGGGATCATGCTGTTTCGAACGCCGAAGGCCAGCCATCCGTAACTGAAGCCTGAAAACAGGGCTGCCCGGTAGGTTGTGGATCCCATGGCCTGGCGCATGGTGACGACTTCGATCGACTGTCCAGCTGCAGCAGGATTGTTGGCTTGCTCGTCAAGGTCGCGGCGGCGGCCCAACGCCATGTAGACGACTGCCGCGGCAATCACCAAAGCCACGCCGTAAATCACGAATGGCAAGCGCATGCCGAGCGGGGCCAAGACTGTTCCAAGCACAGGCCCCGCCACATTGCCAAGCAGGAATGATCCGGCGTACAGACCAGAAATTCTTCCCCTCGACTCGTCGGGAGAAAGCCTGGCAATCAGTGCCATCGCTGAAATGGTGAACATCGTAGATCCGAAGCCGCCCAAGCCTCGGGCCAGCAGAAGCTGCGTGTAATCCTGTACCGCGGCACAGAGCAATGTGGAGACCGCGACCAGCAGTACGCCAGTGACATAGATGCGAGGTTCACCCAGTTTCCCCACAAGTACGCCAGCTACCGGTGCAAAGATCAACCGGGTGAACGCGAAGATACTGACAATGACAGTTGCCGCCGCAGCTCCCACATCGAAACTCACCGCGTACTGGGGGAGGATCGGCGCGATCAAGCCGAATCCCAAAGCAATGATGAATGCCGCAACCAGCAGCACTCGAATTTCGGCAGGAATGGGCGGACGAGCCGGTGCCTTCTGTGTAAATGCCATAGTCATTGCCGCGATGTCAGGGCCCTGCCTGAGGCGGTCAGCCTTTCTGTCAAGAATTAGGGGTCCGGGGACCACAAGCCATTCTATGCCCTTCCACCCGAGCCTGTCGGATGGACGAATTTGCCTCTGAAAACGGCAAAACGCCGAAGATATGAGACGATTTAGAGCGTGACCGATTCGCTATTACTTACCATCATCATTGTCGCGGTCGTTGTAGTGGTGGGCATTGTTGCCACCGCCTTCGTAGCCAAGGGCCGCAAGCCTAGGACTCCATACACAACTGAGCGCGACGCTGACGACGTTCCCAGCGCCACCGTTGCTGGAGGCGAAACTGACACCCTTGAAGGCTCAGTCGCCACCACGGATGGCACAGATGCGCCGGTTGGCGTCGTCGAGCCTGAGGCTCCCGTTGCCCCAGCCCTAGACGTACCTGAACCTGTCCAAGGTCGTCTAGCCCGTCTGCGCGCACGACTGACCAAGTCCAACAACATGTTCTCCAAGGGCCTTCTGGCCCTGCTTAGCCAGGACTCCATCGATGAGGACGTCTGGGACGAGATCGAAGAAACCCTGCTGCTGGCGGACCTCGGTACCGAACCAACCCTGGAACTCGTCGACGCACTGCGCGAACGGGTCAAGGTCGAGGGCAGTCGAGACCCGCAACGGGTCAAGGCAATGCTTCGCGAAGAACTCCTCAAGCTCGTTGATCCGAGCCTGGACCGCACGTACCTCCCGGAGCCGCATCCGGACCGTCCGAGCATCATCATGGTGGTGGGCGTGAACGGCGTCGGCAAGACGACGACCATCGGCAAGATGGCACGCGTGCTGGTCGCGGAGGACAAGGACGTGCTCCTCGGCGCGGCGGATACCTTCCGCGCGGCGGCAGCGGAGCAGCTTGCAACCTGGGGCGACCGCGTTGGCGTGCCGACCGTTCGCTCGGAAATTGACGGTGCAGACCCAGCTTCGGTTGCTTTCGAAGCCGTGTCGGCTGGAATCGACCAAGAAGTCGACATCGTCATGATCGATACTGCCGGCCGCCTGCAGAACAAGGTTGGCCTGATGGACGAGCTGGGCAAGATCAAGCGGGTCGTCGAAAAGAAGGCAACTGTTGACGAAGTCCTGCTGGTCCTCGACGCGACGACTGGTCAGAACGGTCTTTCGCAGGCCAAGGTGTTCTCCGAAGTCGTGAATGTCTCCGGCATCGTGTTGACCAAGCTGGACGGCACTGCCAAGGGCGGCATCGTGGTAGCGATCCAGCGCCAGCTCGGCGTTCCGGTCAAGCTGGTCGGACTGGGTGAAGGCCCGGATGATCTGGCCCCATTTGATCCTGAAGCATTCGTAGACGCCCTGCTCGAAGGCTAGTTGACAGGATGCTAGGTTGCAGCCCCGCCTCGGCGGGGCTGCAGTTTTTTAAAACGGCAGGCAGGAAAATCCGACGTTGGTGACACGCGAGGCCGTTGTGAGATGGAACGCAGCGAGTGGTGACCATCATGTACCGTAAATTCCCTAATCAGAGCCTAAGCGTCCGATAAGCTTGATGCGTCAACGTCTATGTTTTCTTCTGTATTACTCAGAAGCCGCCCAGAAAGCGTGTGTAGACAGGGTGACGGGGGACGTCAGTGGCGACGCTTGCGCAGTCAGGAATGCCACCATGCACCTGATGCGACTGACGGCCGTTGAACTTGGGATCGCCGTACGGAAAGCTACAGGGATCAGACTGCCAGTGACATCGACACAGGACCACGGAACACCCAAGCCTCGAATCACGTCAAAACAAGGCGCAAAAACTTTATCGTTCAGACTCGACATTCAATGATTGCGCGCCATTGCAGTAGGTGCGGTTGTTCTGTACCACTTCTGGCCGAACCGTCTTCCTGGTGGATTCATTGGCGTGGACATGTTTTTCGTTATTTCGGGTTTTCTGATCACCTCGCACCTCATCTCCAAGCCGCCGACTGGTTTGCGTGACGTGGCCCAATTCTGGATGCGTCGAGTTAAACGTCTGCTGCCTGCCTCGTTCCTAGTTATTCTGCTCAGCGTTCTGGGCGTGTGGCTATTTGCACCGGAAACCCTATGGCGTGACTGGGGATTGCAGGCACTGGCGGCAACCTTCTATTTCCAAAATTGGTACCTTGCGCTGAACAAGGTCGACTACCTGGCCGAGGCGGATGCCCCTAGCCCGTTCCAGCATTTCTGGTCGCTGGCCGTTGAAGAACAGTTCTACTTCGTCTGGCCCGTCTTGCTTGGGTTGGTCATCGCGGCGGCTGCTTATCTTGGAAAGTCTCGGAAGAAAGCACTTCTTGCCGTGCTCGGGGCAGTGTTCTTCCTCGGGCTCGGATACTCAATCTATGCCACTTGGTCCAACTCGGGGCTCGCCTATTTCTCCACATTCACCAGGGTGTGGGAGTTCGCTGCCGGCGGGCTCGTCGCGGCCCTGGGCGCCAGCGTTTACAAAGCCAAATCCGATACAACAAGTTTGGTTGGAGCTTGGGCCGGTATCGTCGCGATCGGCTTCAGCCTGCTCTTCTTCACCGGCGAAATGCCGTTCCCGGGGTACATCGCACTGATTCCCGTTCTGGGAACGGCGCTGCTGATCCTTTCGCACTCCACTCATAGGTACTCGCCAAACCGTCTGTTGTCGGTACGCCCGATGCAGTTCATTGGCGACAACTCCTACGTAATCTACCTCTGGCATTGGCCGCTGATGGTACTGCTTCCGTTTACTCTCGAGAATTTCTACTGGTACCAGAAGATCGGCGTTCTGGCGCTGACGCTTCTGATTGCTGTCTCAACCCAGAAGCTGGTCGAAGTCAGGTTCCGGAAGTTCATTGATGCCTCTCCCAAGCTAAGCGCTTCGCGATTCCTGCTGGCTGGCAGCCTGGTGCTGACGCTGATCGCCGGCGGTTTTTACCAGTACAGCGGAGTCCAGCTGGAACGCAGCACCGACATCAACAGGGCGGTTGCCCAAGTGACCAAGGAAGTCGGGAAGTCCTGCCTGGGCGCGAACTCTTTGTCGGAAAGCTGCGACGAACCACAAGATGACTCGACCAGCTTCAATTCGCTCGCTCCTCAGCCGGTGGCTGCCAAGAGCGACAAGCCGTTCCTGTACGCAGAAGATTGCTTTGCCAGTCAGGAGACCGGCTTCTCTGAGCGCCCCGTATGCCATTATGGGGACGGGAAGACCAAGGTTGCGCTGGTAGGCAATTCTCACGCCGGCCAATGGATGCCAGCCGTGCAGAACATGGCCGATGAGCATGACTGGAGCGTGGATACCTACGTAGTCAACCGTTGCGCGGTCATGGGCCTGCCGCAGGAGTTCGACGCACAATCCTCGACAGAAGGTTGCGAAGAGCTTGGTGGTTGGGTGACCGAACAGATCGAGGAAGAAGACTACGACCTGGTGATCAGTTCAAACCGCCAATCGTTGCCTATCGCCGGATACGATTTGGAAGAATCTACCGCTCCGGCAACCGAGGCCTATGAAAAGCTCTTGGGCAAGTGGGCTGATAGCGGAGCTGATGTCGCTGTAATTCGTGATACGCCTTAGCCCGGTGAGACTCTTGACAACGTACCTGACTGCGTCGCGGAGAACCTCAGCGATCCCGGGGAATGCAGCGGCGCAGCCGACGAATGGATCCCCGAGGATCCGCAGGCTGATGCCGTTGAGGCCTTGGATAACCCGAAGGTGGTCTCCGTGGACATGAACGATCAGCTGTGTCGCGAGGACCGCTGTTACTCGGTTGTTGGCGGCCTTGTGGCGTATTGGGACCATTCGCATCTGAGCGAAACGTATGCCGCTTCCCTCAGCGGAACGCTTTCACAACGCATGAAGGACGAGCTCGACAGCGACGAACTTTTCCCGGCGTCCTGATTGATCCCGTGCGGCTCACGTTTTCGTGTGGGTCGCGCGGGATCTTTTTGATCTATTTGAACCCGCGGTATTTTGATAGCTATTCGATTAAAAATGTGAAGATAGGCGGCTTTGAAAGTTATGGTCAATCGTATACATCACTAGTATCGAGGATTCCTGAGTGAATCGGTTC
Organism: Arthrobacter sp. AG1021; assembly: GCF_003633665.1. Classification (NCBI taxonomy): domain Bacteria; kingdom Bacillati; phylum Actinomycetota; class Actinomycetes; order Micrococcales; family Micrococcaceae; genus Arthrobacter; species Arthrobacter sp. AG1021. The sequence continues at coordinate 419,667 of NZ_RBLB01000008.1, forward strand.
GGAGACCAGCAGCTGAACCTCGCGGATGTGGCCACCATGGATCCGCAGTCCGGGGCCAAAGTGCTCGTCGACGCTGAATCGCAGGTCGTCAAGGAGTTGGGCGAGCCGGGGAAACTGACGGTAGTCGGCACGACGAAGCCGTCGTTCGAGATCACGGTCAAGGACGTCAAGGTCATGAATTCCTGCACGCTTCGCGGCAGCGGCGAGAAGATCAAGCCGGAGAACGGCTACTTTCTGCTGGTCGACGCCGAGGCATGGCTTGATTCCTCAGCAGAGAAATACGTCGACGAAGAAATCGCCTTGATGCCTTTGGATGCGTCGGTCTTCGGAACCTCGGCTGGACTGAACCAGTCGGTCGACCGCAACGTTGCCACCGTCGCCGCGTTCTCCTGCGACGTCAAGGACGCCATGGATATTGCTGTCGGGGCGGGGGACCGGGTCAAGGGCAAGATCATGCTCGATTCACCGCACCGTTCCGGGCAGGTCGTGTACGACCCCGAAGGCACCGGCGGCTGGACTTGGGACTACTAGACCCCCGGCTGTAAAACTCCAAGCAGTCAAGCCCGTGGCGCATTGCGCCCGGGCTTGAATGCTGACACGGTCCTGTTCCCCGGAATCCAGAATCTCCACGGGAACTCCGGGCCGCCGGCGATGCCCGCGACGCCCACGCGCGGTCCGCAGGCGATGGCATCCGGAACCCCGATGGGTTCCTCCACGATGAACGGCGCCGCGAGAAGGTCCAGGCCGTCGTGCTGCGGACGGGTGATGCCCAACGCCGTGGCCAAGTTTCCCGGGCCTCGCGCCAGGTCGCGCTCCACGAGTGTCGCAGGGTTGGTTCCTTCAGGCCGCTTGTGCAGTCTGCGTTCCCTGGCGAGCTGAAGCCCCTCGATGATCTCCCCGGAGCGAACCAGAACACCGGAGGCAATGCCGGCAGGCGAGCACACCAGATTCAGCGCGAAGTGCATTCCGTAACTGAAATAGACGTAGGCATGCCCCGGATCCAGGAACATCGAGGCGTTGCGCGGCGTCATGCGGTCCTTGGAGTGGCTTCCCGGGTCATAACGCCCGCTGCTTCCCAGACCCATATAGGCTTCGACTTCGGTGATGCGCAGGCGAACTGTGCCTTCGGGGCTGCTTATGCCGAGCACCGCGCCAAGGAGCCGAGGCGCGACCTCGACCGCGTCCGCGGCGAAGAACTGACGATCCATGCCTCCAGTATTGCAGTGCGACCCCATTTTGTCGGTGATCACTGCCAAGATGAAGATTGCCGGGCGACAGGGGGTTGCCGGGTACTCGCACTTAAATGATTGGGGGATCATCGTGAAGAAAATCGCGATGTCCGTTGCCGCAGCAGTTGCGGCGCTTGTTTTGGCCGGTTGCGGCGTGTCCACCGAAGAACATGAGGCCGTGCAGGCTTCGGCCGCCACGGTGACCGTCGAGAAGCAGGAGCTGGAGACCCAGCTGGCCGATACCACCACGAAACTGACCGCGGCCCAGGCCGAGGCCGAAGAGCTGCGCAGCGCCAACGACGAACGCGAAGCAGCCGAGAAGGCGGAAGCCGACAAGAAGGCCAAGGAAAAGGCCGATAAGGAAGCCAAGGCGAAGGCCGAGAAGGCCAAGGCCAACAAGGCCAAGAAGATCACCAGCCGTGAGCTGGCGCAGATCGTGAAGAAGCCGGACTCCTACCTGGACAAGAACGTGATCATCTACGCCCGGGTCACGCAGTTCGATTCGGCGACCGGTTCGTGCACCTTCCGCGCCAACGTCAGCCATGCACAGGTCGGCAAGTACGACTACGAGCACAACACGATTTTCAACGCCGGCGACGGCCTGACCAACTGCGACATCCTGGACGACGTCGTGGCCGAGGACATCGTCAAGGTCACCGCAACGGTGACGGGCTCGCTGACCTACGATACCCAGGTCGGCGGGTCGACCACCGTGCCCGAAATGCAGGTCGTGAAGATCGCCCGCCTGTAGCGCACAGCAATTCACCGCTCCACCGCGGCAGCCGTCCACCGGCTGCCGCGGTTTTTGCTTTGGTGCGTTTTTCGAAATACCCCGGTAACACAGCGGGAAAGAGACCGTTACGCACGGGCCCGGTTTGTCACACATTCGAAACCAGCGGTGGAGGCATGCGAAACATCGCTGGCCAAGAATTATGTATCGAGACGAACGCCGAGTAATCCGGTTAAGTCACAGAATTATTCACCGATACACCAAATACCGTGAGGGGATGTGGACTAGATGGAGCTGGATGTCGCCAGTCTTTGGATCTTGATCGCCGCAGCACTCGTTCTACTAATGACCCCGGCCCTGGGGCTGTTCTACGGGGGAATGACCCGTGCCACCGGCGTCGTCAACATGATGCTCATGAGCTTCTCCGCAGCGGCCATCACCGCAATCGTCTGGGTGCTGTGGGGGTACTCAGTTTCCGCCGGCGAACCGGCCATCGCCGGAATCATCGGCAACCCGATCAGCGACTTCGCCCTGCACGCCACCCCCGAATCGGGCCTGCTGGCGGCGGGCTTCGCCGGAACCTTCGCGATGATTTCCGTGGCCATCATCTCCGGAGCCATCGCCGACCGTTCGCGCTTCGCCCCGTGGCTGATGTTCGTGCCCCTGTGGGTCACCCTCGTGTACGCGCCGGTCGCCTTCTGGGTCTGGGGCGGCGGCATGCTCTCCGCCGACGGGTTCCTGGGCAAGATCTTCGGCGAAGCCATCGACTTCGCCGGCGGCGCCGTGGTCCACACCAATGCCGGCGTGGCAGCCCTGGTCCTGGCCCTCAAGCTCGGCCAGCGCCACAACTTCCACGACCGCCCGCAGCCGCACAACACCCCGCTGGTCATGCTCGGGGCAGGACTGCTGTGGTTCGGCTGGTTCGGATTCAACGCCGGCGCCGCCACCACCATCGAGCAGGCCGGACTGATCTGGGTCAACACCCTGGCCGCTCCGGGTGCCGCGGTGCTGGGCTGGATCATGGTGGAGAAGCTGCGCGGAGCCCGCCCGAGCTCGCTCGGCGTCGCTTCCGGCCTGGTCTCCGGCCTGGTGGCCATCACCCCGTCCTGCGCGGACATCGCACCGTGGGCCGCGATGCTGCTCGGCGTCCTGGCCGGCGCAGGCTCGGCCTGGGCCGTGAACCTCAAGTGGAAGCTGGGCTACGACGACTCGCTCGACGTGGTGGGTGTTCACCTGGTTTCCGGCATCATCGGCACCCTGTTCCTCGGATTCTTCGCCATGCCGACCGCCGAAAGCGCTGGCGGCCTGTTCTACGGCGGCGGAACCGGCCAGCTGGTTGCGCAGTTCATGGCGCTGCTGGTGGTGATCGTGTTCTCCGCGGCCATGACCTGGGTGATCGCCACGGTCATCGAGAAAATCAGCCCATGGCGCGTCCCGGCAGAGATTGAAATCGCCGGCATCGACGCCACCGAGCACAACGAAAGCGGGTACCAACTGATGACCAAGTAGCCGCGGTGGGCTGGTGATTCACCGGCACAACTGCACAGGGGCAGGGCTCCGGGACACCGGAACCCGGACGGAACCGCCGGTGGGCCAAGCAGCCACCGGCGGTTCAGTTTGTTGGAAAAACCTTGGAGATCAGGCTCCGCCGCGTCGTTGGGGCAATCAGGCCCGGAAAACTCTGGCTATGCGGGCCCAGACTCGATACGCTGGGAGCCACTTTGGATTTGCAGTTTGGGGACTGGCAAATTATGAAAAGGCGTCATCAGGTAAACCACGAGCCGGCCATTCCGGGCAGACCGCGCGAGAGAAAGCGCGCCCTGTACGGGGCGGCCAGCCTAGTGCTGGCACTGGGAATCTCCAGCACGCTTGCCACACCGCTGATTGCGGGCCCGGATCATTCGCGTGCCGTGGGCATGGAAGCCTCGTCCGGCGCGCTGATGGATTGGGACATCAGCTCCGATGCAGTCTACGTCGACCCGTATGCCCCGCTTGCGGTATTCGGCGGCGCCGGCCAGCTCCTGGACATCGACGGGCGCCCGTCCTCCGTGATGAAGAACGCGCAGCGTCCCGGCGCTAGCGCCGGGCAGCAGGACCAGCTGGTCGGCGGGACCCGGGGCCTCGGAGCGCAGGTCCGCGCAGAAAACGCCTCCACCTTGCTGGTCGGAGAGGTAGCGCAGATCGGCCAGCTTCCCGGCGGACTGGAACTCATGCCACCGGTCAAGACCCGGCGGATCTCCAGCCCCTACGGCTGGCGCGCAAATCCCACCGGCCCGGGCAACCAGATCCACATCGGCCAGGACTATCCCATTGCCTGCGGATCCCCGGTATACGCCAGCGAAGACGGCATCGTCACGGTGTCCTCCTGGGCCGGGCACTCGGGCAAGCGCATCACCATCGACCACGGGCACAACGTGCAGACCGGCTACAGCCACAATTCGGTGCTCATCGCCGCGGTGGGGCAGCGGGTCAAGCGCGGGGAGCTGATTGCCCGCGCCGGCACCACCGGCAACTCCACCGGCTGCCACGTGCACTTCGAGGTCATTATCAACGGCCGCTGGCACGATCCGCGCAACTACCTGCCGCTGAACCCCGGCCAGGCCCAGGCCATGATCGACTCCCGCCGGCTGACGGTCAGCGCCAACAGCGCACCCAAGGGCAGCAAGCCCTCGGCGCCCGCGAAGGAACAGCGCCCGGCCAAGGACGTCAACGACAACCCGGATGTCGTGGTGCCCGAGGACGACACCCCGATGGTTCCCAAGCCGAGCCCCTCGCCGACCCACAAGGCCCCGTCCACGGACAAACCCTCCAAGGACACACCGAAGGCCAGCGACAAGCCTTCGGCCAGCCCCACGCCGAAGCCCACCGGGTCCGCCAAGCCGAGCAAACCAGCCAAGCCGAGCAAACCGGCCAAGCCGACCAAGCCGGCGAAGCCCACCGAAACGGCGACACCCGATGCGACTGGGAAGCCGACGCAGCCGGCCACGCCGCCGGGCAGCGTGAAGCCCACCGAATCGGCTGCGCCGACCGTCCCTGCTACGCCTCCGGCCGGGCAGGAGGGCACCCCGCCGCGCTCCACCAAGGCGCCGAGCACGCCGAAGGCCCCGGTGCCGGACTCCAAGCCGGCCAGCGAGCCGAGCGAGTCCGCAGGCAGCAGCGCCGCGGCTGAACCTCCCGCCGCCACGACGGCCAAGGCCATGGAGCCCGTCGCCGCGGTGCAACCGGAATTAGACGCTGCCACTGCCGGCCGCGTGGACGGGGAATAAGCCCGGGCCGCGGGCTGCGGCGGTTCCGAGCGCCGGAAATCCGAGATCACACGATGTTGGGTGCGCCGCCGGTTAGCCATGGGGCGGATTGTTGATATTCTTGGTAGTCGAGTCCTGTGCGATTTTGTTTGCGCACCACAAGACCTATCGAAAGAAGTGCCCGGCACGTGTTTAATTCACTTTCCGATCGCCTGACAGCAACCTTCAAGAACCTGCGCGGCAAGGGCCGCCTGTCCGAGGCAGACATCGACGGTACCGTCCGCGAAATCCGTCGCGCCCTGCTGGACGCTGACGTTGCCGTCCCGGTGGTCCGCGCCTTCGTGGCCCAGGTGAAGGAACGCGCGCTCGGCATCGAGGTTTCCGAGTCGCTGAACCCGGGCCAGCAGGTCGTCAAGATCGTCAACGAGGAGCTCGTGGCGATCCTCGGCGGCGAAACCCGCCGGCTGAACCTGGCCAAGAACCCTCCGACGGTCATCATGCTCGCCGGCCTGCAGGGCGCCGGCAAGACCACCCTGGCCGGCAAGCTGGCCAAGCACCTGAAGTCCGAGGGCCACACCCCGATGCTGGTGGCCTGCGACCTGCAGCGCCCGAACGCGGTCAAGCAGCTGCAGATCAACGGCGAACGCGCCGGCGTGCCGGTCTATGCACCGCACCCGGGCGTCTCCTCCGAATTCGACACCCCGACCGGTGATCCGGTGGCGGTGGCCCGCGACGGCGTGGCCGAGGCCAAGGCCAAGCTGCACGACATCGTCATTGTCGATACCGCCGGCCGCCTGGGCGTGGACACCGAGATGATGGCCCAGGCCGCGAACATCCGCGCCGCCATCAACCCCGACGAAGTACTGTTCGTCATCGACGCCATGATCGGCCAGGACGCGGTCAACACCGCCCAGGCCTTCCACGAGGGCGTGGACTTCACCGGCGTGGTGCTCTCCAAGCTGGACGGCGACGCCCGCGGCGGCGCCGCCCTGTCGGTAGCCTCGGTGACCGGCAAGCCGGTCATGTTCGCCTCCACCGGCGAGAACCTGGACGACTTCGAGATCTTCCACCCGGACCGCATGGCCAGCCGCATCCTGGACATGGGCGACGTGCTCACCCTGATCGAGCAGGCCGAGAAGAACTGGGACAAGGGCGAAGCCGAGCGGATGGCGAAGAAGTTCGCCGACCAGGAAGACTTCACCCTGGACGACTTCCTCGCCCAGATGGCCCAGATCAAGAAGATGGGCTCCATGAAGAAGCTGCTGGGCATGATGCCCGGCGCGCAGATCTCCCGCCAGCAGCTGGAGCAGTTCGACGAACGCCAGATCGACCGCGTGGAGGCCATCGTCCGCTCGATGACCCCGCACGAGCGCGTGGCCCCGAAGATCATCAACGGCTCGCGCCGCGCCCGCATCGCCAAGGGTTCGGGTGTCGCCGTCTCCGAGGTCAACCAGATGCTTGAGCGCTTCGCCGAAGCCCAGAAGATGATGAAGAAGATGGCAGCCGGCGGCGGCATCCCGGGCATGCCGGGTGCCGGCAAGGGCGCCGCCCGCAAGGCGAAGGCCAAGGGCAAGGGCAAGAAGCAGGTCAAGTACGGCAACCCTGCCAAGGCCGCGCAGGCCCAGCTGGAATCCCAGCAGAAGAAGGCCTCCGCGCCTTCCGGCGCAGCCTTCGGCCAGGGAGCCCAGGACTTCGACCCGTCGAGCCTGAACCTGCCGGCAGGCTTCGAGAAGTACCTTGGCAAGAAGTAGCCACGAGTCGCCACAGGGCGGCGTCCAGTCCGAAACGCTGGTCGCCGCCCTGACTCTTATCTTCGAGGACACCGAAGGCCTGGATGCCGAAGGCGCGGTGCGCCGCGTCCTGGCGGAGCGGGAGGCCATTTCCCTGGTCTCCGAAGCAGTGCCGTGGAACGGGCTGGTGCTCATCGAGGTCGGCATCACGGTGGATCCCGAAGGTCTGATCCTGCTGGCCAATGCCGACGGGAGCACCCGGTTGGGGCAGCAGGTGGAGGACTTCGCCCTGGCGCTGAAGCTCGGCACCGGTGCGTTGTACGCGGACCAGGACGACTATGAGGTCGAAAGCGGTGAACCGATCCAGGATGAGCGCCTCGAGCAGATGCCGCCCGGGCGCACGCTGCTTGCCGGGGCGCTGACCGAGGCTGACATGCAGCTGCTGGCCGCGGCCTCCAAGACCGAGTGGAACCTGCTGCTCTCCGAGGACCCCGAACGCACTTCCATCGCCGTGCATGACGGGTTCCTGGTCGGCGGGTACCCCGGCGCGGACCAGTATCCGGCCGTCATGATCAGCCGCTGCGGCCCGCGCTATACGGCCAGCTTCTGGTTCCCGCAGCAGAGCTCCAAGCTCTCCGGGGAACCGGCCTGGGTGCATATCTGGCCGGTGGCCGCCGGCCCGGCAGTGCAGCCTGCGGCCGGAACCGCCGCTGGGGCGCAGCTGCAGGTGCTGGAAACCCACTATTTCGCCACCGACCCCGCGGAACTGGACGACCTGGCTTCGATGAAGGTCTCTGGCGAGCATATCGAGATCCTCAAGCGCGTGCTCACCGGCGCCGGAAGCCAGCAGGCTGCTGAGCAGGTGCTTGCCGCCTTCGGCCACGACCCCGAGCCAGCGCGGTACCTTGTCCAGGCCGGCTTGCCCGAGGGCTCGAGATTGATTCAACCGATGGGTTTCGGCAAGGCCCTGGGCCGGGCCGTGGCCATGGAAGCCCGCGCTAGCAGTTCAACGCCGCGCTGGTTCAATTCGATGTCCTGGAAACCGTGGCTGCAGCTGTGCTGGGGCCTTATCGAGGCGCTGGTCTTCTCGCTGATGCTCGCCGGCACCGACTGGGACCGGCCCTGGGTGGCGGCTTGCCTGGTTGTCGTGATCCTTGCGGTCGGCTATGTGGATGCCGCGGGCAACGTGGTGTTCGGCGCGGTGCGCTGGGTGCGGGGTATGCGCCGGCGCTAGCGGCGGCCTGCGGCGGGGCAAATCCGCGGCGGGCGCCCGCCGCGCGCCTATGATTGAAGCTAAGCACCAGTCCCACCCATCCCAAAGGGGTTTACCTTCGTGGATTCCAGCGAGTTCAGCTACCTCAACATCGAGTTCATTTTCCTGGGCGACAGGCCCGACGCGGCCGAGGTGGTGCGCACCGCCCTGGCTGACCGGCGCCTGCTGGGCTTCGTCGGCGGCACCGTTGAACGCGAGCACGCCACCGAGGTCTGCGCGCAGATCGCCACGGTCAGCCCCGCCCGCGACGCGGTGCTCTACCGCGTGGACGCCAAGGGCAAGCTGCGCGAAGGCTCCCGGGTCACCAAGCTGGTGCACGAGCTGAAGAACTCCACCGAAGCCGACTACGTGCTGCTGGACGGCGAGGAAATCGACGGCCCGACCCCTGAAGAGGACCTGCTGGGCGACTACGGGTCCACCACCGAGCTGGTCCACGGGCGCAAGCTCAAGGGCTCCGAGCTCGTGGCCGCCTCCGGGCTGGAGGAGAACGTACTGACCTTCTGGAACCACGGCACCGGGCTGATGGCCATGTCCGCCGAGCCGGTGTCCACCGTGACCATCGCGCGCTCAAACCGCCCGTTCCTCTCGCTGACCCGCAACGGCAACACGCTCAGCGCCCTGGTCACCGGCGCCGGCTCCCGGCGCGACTTCTTCCCGAAGGCCGTGCACTACCACGTGGATCTGGAACGCACCACGATCATCGAGCCGGAAGCCGGCAGCCCGGCCGAGCAGCGGCTGGCCGAGCTGGAATTCTCGCTGCTGGGCTGGGAAGCGGTGGACGACCAGACCCTGGGCGAATTCCTCAGCGACCAGCCAAAGCTGCAGGAGGCGCTCGCGCTGGTCAAGGCGCCGGGCAGCCTGAAGAGCTTCAAGCGCTTCGTGGCCCTGCTGGGCTTCGATCCGCGCAGCGTGGACTACCTGACGGGCAAGCCGCTGCCGGAGAACATCCGCGTGGTCGCCACCGGCGGCCCGGTCAAGACCATCAAGGCCGCCCTGGCCGAGCACGAACGCGAGGCCAGCGGCCTGGCCAAGCTGCTCTACCGCGGCAGCTGGGGTCCGAAGGCGCTGATCACTTCCAGCCTGGCGGTGCTGGGCTCCGGGGCGCTGGCCCATCTGGCGCTGGCCAAGTGCTCCAAGCTGTCTTCGGTTCCGAAGCCGCTGCGCAACCTGCTGATGATCGCCTGGTACGCCGACGGCCTGTTCTACCTGGGCAAGGGAGTCCTGGGCGCGGTGAAGGCGCGCGGCAAGTAGCCGCACCCCGAATTTCGCATACAAAACCCGAGGGGCTCGGACAGCTAAGCTGTCCGAGCCCCTCGGGTTTTGCGCCGTCGCGGGCTCAGCCCAGGGACTTCAGCGACGGGAAATCGGTGTCCCGGTACTCCTTCGGCGGCACCTGGCCCTTGGCATGCTGGTCGCTTTCGGCCAGGCGCAGCTCCACGCGGCGGATCTTGCCCGAAATGGTTTTGGGCAGCTCGGAGAATTCCAGGCGGCGGATGCGCTTGTACGGGGCAAGGTTCACGCGGCAGTAGCCCAGGATGCTTTCGGCGGTTTCGGCGGTGGGCTCATGGCCCGGCGCCAGCACCACGAACACCTTCGGCACCGACAGCTTCATCGGATCCGGCGAGGGGACCACGGCGGCTTCGGCGACCGCCGGGTGCTCCAGCACCACCGATTCCAGCTCGAAGGGGCTGAGCTTGTAGTCGCTGGACTTGAACACGTCGTCCGCGCGCCCCACATAGGTCAGCACACCCTCGGCGTCGCGTTCGGCGATGTCCCCGGTGTGGTAGACCGCGCCGCGGGTGGCCTGATCGGTTTTCGCCGGGTCCTCGAAGTAGCCCTTCATCAGGCCCACCGGCCGCGGGTCCAGCCGCAGGCAGATCTCGCCGACCTCCGCCAGCTGGCCGGTGGTCGGGTTGCGCAGCTCGATCTCGTACCCGGGCATCGGGCGCCCCATGGCGCCCACCTTGACCGGCTCTCCCGGAGGGTTGGCGATCTGCACGGTGGTTTCGGTCTGGCCGTAGCCGTCGCGGATGACCTGGCCCCAGGCGTTGCGCACCTGCTCGATGACCTCCCGGTTCAGCGGCTCGCCGGCGGAGACGAGCTTGCGCGGGGGAGTGCGCAGCACCGAAAGGTCGGCCTGGATGAGGTAGCGCCACACGGTGGGCGGGGCGCAGAAGCTGGTGACGTTCTCGACATCCATCTGGTGCATCAGCGCCTTGGGGTCGAAACGCTCGTAGTTGTAGACGAACACCGTGGCCTCGGCGATCCACGGGCCGAAGAAGTTGGACCACGCGTGCTTGCCCCAGCCCGGGGAGGCGACGTTCAGGTGCACGTCGCCCGGTTCCAGTCCGATCCAGTACATGGTCGCCAGGTGGCCCACCGGGTAGGACACGTGGGTGTGCTGCACCAGCTTGGCCTGCGAGGTGGTGCCGGAGGTGAAGTAGAGCAGCAAGGTCTCGTCCGCGCGCGTCGGGGTGTCCAGCGCGAAGTCCGCCGGGGCCTGGCGCGAGTCGTCGAAGTGCAGGGTGCCTTCACGTGCTTCGCCGCGCACCTGGGCGGTGGTGTAGTCGCCGGGCACCTGCTCAAGCTTGGGCAGCTGCTCGTAGCTGGTGACGATCCAGTTGGCCTTGCCGCGTTCAATGCGGTCGGCCAGGTCCACGCTGGTCAGCTGCGTGGTGGAGGGGATGATGATGGCGCCCAGCTTCATGCCCGCGAGCATGATCTCCCACAGCGCGACCTCGTTGCCGAGCATCACGATCATGGTGTCCTGGCGCTTGAACCCGTTCTCCGAGAGCCAGCGCGCCACCTGGGTGGAGCGCCGCGACAGCTCGGCCCAGCTGTAGCGGGCGCTGCTGCCGTCCGGCTCGGTGAGGATCAGCGCCGGGGTGTCCGCGCGCGCCGGATCCTTGGCCACCGCGTCGAACCAGTCGTAGGCGAAGTTGAAGTCCTCGAACTGCGGCCAGCTGAAGGCCTTGCGCGCACCGGCGTAGTCGTCGCGGTGGGCCAGGAGGAGGTCGCGCGCCGCACGGAATTTCTCGGTGTTACTCATCAGAGTCCTTTCGGCGGCAGCTGGACTGCACGGTGAACAGGGTGAACGTTTCCTTGATCAATATACTCTGGTGCTCACTTTGGACGAATTGTTGCGTCAGGTTGTGCGGTCGACTTGCGCAACACGTGCAATATTGATCAATACGACACCCTGCCGCCAGCACTCCCGGTGTCAGCTGGATTTCAATCCCGGGAAGTCCGTGTCCCGGTATTCGGTGCCCGGAGCGGTGCCGCCGCGGTGGCGTTCCTCCTCCGCCCGGCGCAGCTCCACCCGGCGGATCTTGCCCGAGATGGTTTTGGGAAGCTCCGCGAATTCCAGGCGGCGGATCCGCTTGTAGGCGGCCAGGTGCTCGCGGCAGTAGGTAAGGATGCTTTCTGCCAGCTGAGCCCCGGCGGTGTAGCCGGCGGCCGGCACCACATAGGCCTTGGGCACGGACAGCCGCAGGTCGTCCGGCGCGGGAACCACCGCCGCCTCGCCGACCCCCGGATGCTCGATCAGCACCGACTCCAGCTCGAAGGGGCTGAGCTTGTAGTCGCTGGACTTGAACACGTCATCCGCCCGCCCCACATAGGTGAGCACCCCGTGCTCGTCCCGCTCCGCGTTGTCCCCGGTGTGGTAGACCCCGCCGTGGAATGCCTGCGCGGTCTTCTCCTCGTCCTCGAAATAGCCGTTCATCAGCCCCAGCGGCCGTGGATCGGTCACCAGGCAGATCTCCCCGGTGTCCGATTCCTGCCCGGTCAGCGGGTCGCGCAGCACCACCTGGTAGCCGGGCATCGGGCGGCCCATGGCGCCGATGACGATCCGCTCGCCGGGCGGGTTGGCGATCTGCACGGTGGTTTCGGTCTGCCCGAAACCGTCGCGGATCACCTGGCCCCAGGCACGCTGCACCTGGTCGATGACCTCGGCGTTCAGCGGTTCGCCGGCCGAGACGAGCTTGGCCGGGGGAGTTGCCAGCTGGGTCAGGTCCGCCTGGATCAGCAGCCGCCAGACGGTGGGCGGGGCGCAGAAGCTGGTGACCTTCTCGCGGGCCATCTGCTCCATCAGCGCTCCGGCGTCGAAGCGCTCGTAGTTGTAGACGAACACCGTTGCCTCGGCGATCCACGGGGTGAACAGGTTGGACCACGCGTGTTTGGCCCAGCCCGGGGAGGCGACGTTCAGGTGCACGTCGCCTGGCTCCAGGCCGATCCAGAACATGGTGCTCAGGTGCCCCACCGGGTAGGACACGTGGGTGTGCTCCACGAGCTTCGCCCGCGAGGTGGTGCCCGAGGTGAAGTAGCGCAGCAGCGGTTCTTCGGCGCGGGTCGGGGATTCCAGGGTGAACTCCGTTGGCGCGGTGAATGAATCCGCGTAGGACAGGATTCCCTCGGCCGGGGTGCCGCCGATCTGCACCAGTGTGAAGTCCTCCTCCAGCGAGGCGAACTTAGGGGTCTCGGCTTCGTTGGTGATGACCCAGGTGACGTGTCCGCGCTGGATGCGGTCGCTGAGGTCCGCGGGGGTCAGCTGCGTGGTGCAGGGGACCAGGATGGCGCCGAGCTTGATGCCTGCCAGCATGGTTTCCCACAGCTCGACCTGGTTGCCCAGCATCACCGCGATGGAATCCGAGCGGCGCACCCCGGAATCGCTGAGCCAGCGGGCCAGCTGGGTCGAGCGCTCGGACAGCTCGCGCCAGGTGCGCCGGGTCGAGGAGCCGTCCAGCTCGGTGATCACCAGTGCCGGGGTGTCGACGCGCTGCGGGTCGGCGGCAACCTGGTCGAACCAGTCGAAGCCGAAATTGAAATGGGTGAAACGCGGCCAGGAGAAATGCTCGCAGGCGTGCTGGTAGTTCTCGCGCCACGCGATCAGCTGATCCCGTACCGTGAGGAATTCCTCGGTCACATCCATTTGCATCCTCCAGCTCGCAGATTCGCCGCCCATTTCCTTTGTGATGACGGTCACTGGCCAATATACTTTGACGTCCTATCAAAGGGGAAGGGTTTCCGCTCCCGGGGTGTCGTGCCGCGGCCACAAAATTGGGATGTGGGGCACATTTGAATTAAAAGATTGAAGCTTCAACTAAAGAGGCGTACTCTGGAATCAAGCAAGACAACCCGCCCGCAGAAAGGACGCCGACCATGGCACCCCTGAAGGAAGACAAGCTCTCCGCGCAGCTGTCGATGAATGCCGTGCAGCTCAAGGTCGGCGACCTGGACATCATGAGCACCTACTACCAGCAGGCCCTCGGTCTGGAAGTGCTCAAGGAAAGCGCCGCCGGCACCAGCCTTGGACGCGGCGCCGAAACCCTGGTCCAGCTCACGCCTGCCCCCGGGCTGCAGCTGCCGGCTCGCGGCGAAGCGGGCCTGTTCCACACCGCCCTGCTCTTCAAGACCCAAGCCGATTTGGCCGCCACCGTGCTGTCCGCCGCGAAGTACAACCAGAGCAGCTTCGTGGGCAGCTCGGACCATCTGGTCTCCGAAGCCTTCTACTTCACCGATCCGGAAGGCAACGGCATCGAGCTCTACTTCGACCGCCCGCGCGACACCTGGACCTGGACCGGAGACCAGGTCTCCATGGACACCATCTACCTGGACCCGAACAACTTCCTGAACACCCACCTGACCGAGGAAGCTGTCGCCGGGCAGAAGCGGGCTGGCGCCGAGGTAGGCCACGTCCACCTGCAGGTCGGCGACGTCGCGACGGCCCACCAGTTCTACGTCCAGACCCTGGGGTTCGACCAGACCGCGGCCCTGGGCAACCAGGCGCTGTTCGTCTCCGCCGGCGGCTACCACCACCACATGGCCATGAACGTCTGGAATTCCCGCGGCGCAGGACCCCGCAAGGACACCCTGGGCCTGGGCGAGGTGCTGATCAACGTCCCGACCCAGGACGAGATCGGCAAGATCGCCGAACGCCTGGACTTCGCGGGTGTGCAGAACCATCACACCGGATCCGAGCTGCAGTTCAAGGATCCGTGGAACAACCAGCTGCGCGTCGCCGTGCGCTAGGCACCAGCCTGTCGCGCAGCTTGAATCCGAGCCACCCGGGCAACGCTCTCAGCGAAGCGCTGCCCGGGTGCATTCTCAGGCAGGTACCAGCCACGCTTGAAGGACGGGTTGTTGTCGGCAGTCACGAACGGCGCTCCGGATCCATCCAGCTGTGTTCGCTGCATACTGCACAGTCCGAGACGAGGCAACCAATGCTGGACTCGACCCGGGAATCCGTGGGCTTCGAAACGGACTTCGCCGCTGCGGGCATGGCCTGTGGTTTCAGAAGATGCTTGGTCAAGCAATAGAAGAAATCCGCAAGGCAGATCTTCGTCGACAGCTTCCCTCGTTCGCGCAGGCATGGCGGCAATTCGGGATAGGGGGATCCGCGTTAAATGGCACCAAGCAAGCATGCCCGCCCCCTTCAACAAATGCCGCTGCGTGCTAGAGGCATACCGCGGCCATGCCGCCGATTTCATGTTCCGCCTGTCAAGTCACCCTGCATACATCGAAGCGTTCTATCTGAACATGTGCAGTCGCAATCCTTAAGATGTTTCGCCGGAATTGATTCGCAGCTTGGCGACTTCGATCAGGTGACTATGCGACGCGACATGGCGACGCCCACTGGAACGGATTTTCGCCCGGGGGTGGTGGCGGGGAGCCCGGGCTATTCCACCCTGAATTCGAAACGTCCCTCGGTCGAATCAACCAGGCAAAAACCGGGCTCCTCTAACACGGCCAGCATGCAGGCACCAAAACCGATGATCTCCACACCACCCGTGCTCGGGCGCTCCTGCAACAGCCGTTCCAGGAAAGCCTTCAGCTCGTAGCGGCCGAGCTGGGAATTCCCTAGTTCATAGGTGTACTTCGCACCGACGCACGAGTTTGCTTCGCCCAAAGGCGGAGCCGTGAACTTCTTGGTTTCCTTCAGCGACAGCATGGTTGCCTTCAGTACCCTGTACGCCTCGGTCTGGGCGTAGGCCTTGGCACGGGCAGCCCCGGTCGGGCCTGGGTCAACTCCGGTGAGCCGCTCATCGTCGCCAATCACCCGGTAGAAGGTGGCGCCGCTGGACTGCGAAGGGCCGAAGACCCATGGGAGGGCGTTAGCGAATTCAAGCTGGTTCTTCTTCCCCATAGCCAAGCTGATGGAGGTCCCTGTGCTGCCCTCGGAAGTGGCGAAAACATGCGACTGGCCATTCACTGCCTGGTCGCTGAAATCGATGATCTCATTGTGCACCTGCGTCATGGGCTGCTCGCCATGCGGATACTATTCGATGCCGGTGCTCAGCACCGCCATTTCCGCTCCCTTGGCATTGCGGGTGCTGTAGGTCGACTTGAGGTCCTCGTGTATCTGGCCTTCGAAATATTCGCCGGTCCCCACAAGTCTCCAGTCCGCCGGCACCTCAAGTTCGACATGCCCGTTGCCCACCTTGTGCTTCACTGTCCCAGCGGCCTGCGCCGTGGCGCTCGCCGCTACGGAATTGGTCGGCGAAGCAGACGCGGAAGTTGTGGGCGAGGCGGAAGCTGCAGGCGAGGGGTCCGGCGAAGGCTGCGACGGCGATATGGACCATGAGCTGAGTGCAAGGCCCAGAGCCGTGGCGGCCGAGGCGGCCGTGAACCGGCGGGTGATGGAAATGATGGCCTCTCCCCACAGATGTTGAAGTCTGATTGTCATCGTGGCGTACCGCGACGATATTGATCCTAGGCGCGAATTGGGCCTTGTCTCTGGTCGGTGGATAAATAGGACACCGGCTGGAGTGGAAATCGGTTCGGAAGAAATCGCTGCCCGGAGTCCTGATCGCAAAGATCGGGGCACCGGGCATTATTCAAGTTATCTGCATCCTCAATATATCTATGTGCCAATCACGCGGTTCTCAGAGGCCAAGGCACCGGCTGAGAGGTTGAACACCCTCCGGTTGCGCGTAATCTGCGGGAAAACGCGCACGTGGACATAGGATTTCGTACGGGGCCGCTGTTGGCCTTCCGCGGCCTGTCCGGTTGCGCATCGTGGAACTGAGAGGCAGCGCATTGAATATAGCTGACGAAGTTGGCGTGGTTTTCCTGATCCTGCACCTGGTCATCGGCCTGACCGCCGCCATCGTCATCTCCTCGCGGCGCAAGCCGACCACGGCCATCGCCTGGATCATGACGATCATCTTCATCCCGTACCTGGGCGCCTTCGCCTTCTTCCTGATCGGCTTCGGCCGGCTTCCGCGCCACCGCCGGGAGAAGCAGCGGCAGGTCAACGAGCTGATGCACGCCGCCTCTGGGCTCAGCGGGTACCGGGCGCAGTTCGACTCACCGGACTGGCTGGGTCCGACCGTGGCGATGAACGAGAAGCTCGGCGCGCTGGGCATGGTCTCGGGAACCTCCGCCACGCTGATCGGCGGCTACGAGCAGTCCATCGCCTCCATGGTCCGCGCGGTCGAGAAGGCGCAGTCATTCATCCACGTGGAGTTCTACATCCTGGTCAGCGACCAGACCACCGGCGAGCTCATCGCCGCGCTGGGCCGCGCCGCCGCCCGCGGGGTCGCGGTGCGGGTGCTCTTCGACCACGTCGCCACCCTGACCCTGCCGCGGCGCAAGGAAACCATCCAAGAGCTGGACCGGCTGGGCATCCAATGGCACCACATGCTGCCGCTGAAGCCCCTGAAGGGCCAATGGCAGCGTCCGGATCTGCGCAACCACCGCAAGCTGCTGATCGTGGACGGGGAAGTGGGCTTCACCGGCTCGCAGAACCTGATCGACTCCAGCTACCTCAAGCCCAAGAACCTGCGCCGCGGCCTGCACTGGAAGGAGCTGATGGTGCGGTTGGAAGGCCCCATCGTCTCCGAGCTGGACGCGGTGTTCATCACCGACTGGTACAGCGAAACCGACGAGCTGCTCGAAGGGGAGAAGTACCGGGTGCGCGAGGCGAGCATCCACCATGAAACGCCCAGCACCCACCAGTCGCGCACCGTGCACGGGCTGGACGCCCAGGTGATCCCCAGCGGCCCGAGCTTCGAGAACGACAATAACCTCAAGCTGTTTGTCTCGCTAATCCACAATGCCCGGCACCGGGTGAGCATCACCAGCCCGTACTTCGTCCCGGACGAGGCCACCTTGCAGGCCATCATCACCGCCGCCTCCCGCGGGCTTGACGTGGAGCTGTTCGTCTCCGAGGTCGCCGACCAGGCGATGGTCTACCACGCGCAGCGCTCCTACTACGCCGACCTGCTGGCCGCCGGGGTGAAGATCTACCAGTACCCCTCGCCCACCGTGCTGCACTCCAAGCACTTCTCGATCGACGACGAGGTCGCGGTGATCGGCTCCAGCAACATGGACATGCGTTCCTTCAGCCTGAACATGGAGGTCTCGCTGCTGGTGCGCGGGGCGCAGTTCGTCGCCGAAATCCGCAAGGTCGAGGACGGCTACCGGAAGATCAGCTTCCCCATCGACCTTCAGCGCTGGAAGCGGCGGCCGTGGCGGGAGAAGATCCTGGACTCGCTGGCCCGGCTGACCTCCGCCCTGCAGTAGTCCTCAGGCCCGCTTCAGCAGCGCCGCGATGCCCTGGCCGCCGCCGATGCACAGCGTCACCACCGCATGCTCCAGATCCCGGCGCTGCAGGTCCATCGCCGCGCGCAGGGCGAGGATCGCGCCGGTGGCGCCCACCGGGTGGCCCAGCGCGATGGCCCCGCCATAGGGGTTGACCTTGCAGGGCTCCAGCTGCGCGTCGCGGATCACCGCCAGCGCCTGCGCGGCGAACGCCTCGTTCAGCTCGAACACATCGATGTCCTTCGGGCCCAGCTTGGTCTCGGCGAACAGCTTGCGCAGCGCGAAGGTCGGGGCGTACCCCATGTAGGCCGGATCCATGGCGGTCACCACCACATGCTCCACCGTCGCCAGTGCCGGCAGCCCGTGCGCCCGCACGTACTCGCCCTTGGCCAGCACCAGCGCCGCGGCCCCGTCGTTCACGCCCGAGGAATTGCCCGCGGTGGCCGTGCCCTCGGGGGAGAAGGCCGGTGTCAGCGCGGCCAGGGAATCCAGGCTCACGCCCTGCCGCGGGTGCTCGTCGACATCCCGGCCTTGGCCGCCTACTAGGCTGTGCTCGATGATCTCCTGCGCGAAGGCCTGGCGGGCGATCTGGCTGCCTGCCAGCTGCTGGGAGCGCAGCGCGAACTCGTCCTGCGCCGCCCGGCCCACCTGGTACTTGCGGGCCACCGCATCCGCGGTGGTTCCCATGTGCTTGTTGCTGAACGGGTCGGTCAGCATGGCCAAGGTGCCGTGGCGCAGCGTGCGCGGGGCCAGCGAGCGGGCCTGCCCGGCCGAGTAGTCCAGGTACGGCATGCCGGTCATGGACTCGTTGCCGCCGGCCACCGCCACTTCGTTGGCGCCCACCACCAGCGACTGGGCGGCGCTGAACACCGCCTGCAGCCCGCTGCCGCACAACCGGTTCACGTTGAACGCGGTGGTCGACTGCGGCAGGCCGGCGCCCAGCGCCACCCGCCGGGCGTTGTAGGACTCCGGGCCCACCTGGCCGATGCAGCCCATCACCACCTCGTCCACCGCCTCGGGCTCCAGCCCGCTGCGCTCCAGAGCACCGCGGACGGCCGCCGCGCCGAGCTGCGCGGTGTCAAGCTCCCGATACATGCCGTTGAATCTGCCCACCGCGGTGCGCGCCCCGGCCAGGATGGTGATCTTGTGCTGCTGCAGTACCGTGCTCATGGGACCCTCCGCTTCGAAACAGCTGTTCCGCCCTGCCGATGTTCGACCCAGTCTAGGCACGCCGCGGCGCAGGCAACAGCGGGCCCGCGCGATCCCATGGGGAAAGATCGCGCGGGCCCGCAGCCTGCTCAGGTCTTCAGCCCTCGAAGAGCTGCTGGCCCAGGTACTGTCCGGGTTGGATGCCCGGCGGGATCGCGTAGAGCCCGGAGGAGGTGTGGCGCAGGTACTCGTTCATCGCGTCATTGGCGCTCATGGCCTTTTGCAGCGGCACGAAGTGCGTGCGCGCGTCGATCACGAAGGCGATGAAGAACAGGCCGGCGTCCAGCCGGCCCAGCCCGTCCGAGCCGTCGGTGTAGTTGAAGCCGCGGCGCAGCATCCGCGCCCCGTTGTGCGCGCTGGGATGCAGCACCGCCACGTGGGAGTCCACCGGGATGATCGGCCCGGCCGACCCGGCCATCGCGAAGTCCGGCTCGCTGAACTCCTCGCCGCCGGACAGCGGAGCGCCGGTGGACTTGATGCGGCCCACCACGTTCTCCTGCTCGCGCAGCGCGGAGCGGTCCCAGGTCTCGATCTGCATGCGGATGCGCCGGGCCACCATGTAGGTGCCCCCGGCCATCCACGGCTGGTCGGTCGAATCCTTGCCCACCCAGACGTGCTTGGCCAGCGCGTCGGCGTCCTCGGCCAGGATGTTGGCGGTGCCGTCCTTGAAGCCGAACAGGTTGCGCGGGGTCTGCTGCGCCTGGGTGGTCTTGGCCGTGCGGCCAAAGCCGATCTGGCTGAAGCGCACCCGCACCGTGCCGAAGCCCAGCCGCGAGAGGTTGCGGATCGCGTGCACCGCCACCTGCGGGTCGTTGGCGCAGGCCTGCACCACGATGTCCCCGCCGCTGCGCTGTTCCTCCACCATGTCCCCGGAGAAGTGCGGCAGCTCGATCAGCGCCTCGGGCAGCTTGCCCTCCAAGCCGAAGCGCGGCTTGCCGTGCTCGTCGAGGAACAGCGAGCGGCCGAAGCCCACGGTCACCGTCAGGTGCGCGGCGCCCAGGCCCTCGGCCTCCCCGGTGTCCGCCGGCGGGGCGTCGTAGGAGCCGGTGTCGGCGCCGCCCACCGGCTGCCCGGCGGCCATCTGCTCGATCGCCGCGGTCCAGTGCCTGAGCAGCGCGACGAGCTTGCCGCGGTCCTGCGTGGTCACGTCGAAGCCGACGATGTGCATGCGGTCCTGGGCCTCGGTGGTGATGCCCGCCTGGTGCTCGCCGTAGAACTCGATGGTGTCGGTTGCCTGCTTCTCGGGCAGCTGCCCGCCGAAGGCCGCGGCGGCCAGCGCGCCCACGGCAAGGCCCGCCCCGCCGGCGCCGGCGCCGGTGAGCAGCAGCCGCCGGGAGATCCCGGCCTTCTTCTCTTCGCCCATGGTGCCCGCCCTACTTGACCACCGCGGCGGTCAGGCGGGAGAGCGGCTCGGATAGGGCGTCCACCCCGGCGGCCAGCTCCTGCACCTGCTCGGTGCCCAGCTGATCGTAGTACTTGAAGCCCTCGCCCACGCGGTAGGCGTCCAGCTGCGCCTGCAGCTTCTCGAAGTTCTCCTTCAGCTGCGCATCCAGCTCGTCATCGGTGCCCTCCAGCAGCGGGGCCAGGTCCTCGTAGGCGATCTTCGCGCCCTCCAGGTTGGCCTGGAAGTCCCATAGGTCGGTGTGGGAGAAGGCCTCCTCCTCGCCGGTGACCTTGCCGGTGGCGACCTCGTCCAGCAGCTCCTTGGCGCCGTTGGCCAGCTTGTCCGGGGTGAACTCCAGCGCCTGGGCGCGCGTGACCAGCTCGGTGGTGTGCTTTACGAGCCCATCCGCGATCTGCTGGCGCTGCGCCTGGCTCATCTTGGTGTAGCCCTTCGGGGCCCACAAATCCTTCTCCGCGCGGTGCCAGCCGGTGAACTCCTGGCCCTCTTCCAGGTCCGCCTCGCGGGCGTCGAGGATCGGGTCCAGGTCGCCGAAGGACTCGGCCACCGGCTCGATGCGCTCCCAGTGCATACGCACCTGCGGGTAGAGCTGTTTGGCCTCGGCTTCCTCGCCGGCGGCGAAGGCCTTGGCGAAGTCCTCGGTGCCTGCCAGCAGCTGCTGCGACTGGTCCTTGACGTAGGCGGCGTACTGGACCACGGCGGTCTGCTGCAGCGCGGCGCGGTCCGCGGAGACCTCCTGGCCGGCGGCCGCGGCGGTCACGGTGAACGGCGAACGGATGCCATCGCCGACCATGCCCGGCTTGCAGGCGGCGAAGTAGCTGCCCTCGGGGGCCATGACCACCAGGTCGCGGGTCACGCCGGGGCCGATGTTCTCCACCTCGCCCACGATGCGCAGGCCGTCCTCGGCCAGCAGGTAGAACTCGTTGACCTTGGTGCCCTCGTTCTTCACGGAGAACTTCAGGGTGCCGCCGGCGGCGGTGCCGGTGGCCAGGGTGCAGGCGTCGTCGCTCGCGGTGACGGCGATGGAGCCGTCCGCGCTGGCGGTGGCGTTGTTGTCGGTGCAGCCGGTCAGGGCCAGGGCGCCGAGCGCGAGCAGGGCGGCGGGTGCCAGGAACTTGGTCATGGGTGGTGGATCCTCGATAGTGCGAATGGTTGGTGCGGTGCGCCGCTCAGGCGTTTTCCGGAGACTGCGCTGGCGACTGCGCGGACGACTGCGTCGGCGCCGGCTTCGATGCGGGCTTGGCGCCGGCCTTGGTCCCGGAGCGCAGGGCGCGCAGGTAGAAGAACATCACCGGCACAATGTAGAGCGCCCAGGCGATCACCTGCAGCACGGTCATCGCCGGGGTGAAGTTGAAGATGCCCTGCAGCAAGGTGGCGGCCACGCCCGAAGGCGGCAGCTGCGCGCTGAGGTCGAAGGCGAGGTTGTTGATGCCCGGCAGCACGGCGGCTTCCTGCAGGTCGTGCACGCCGTAGGTGAGCACGCCCGCGGCGACCACCACCAGCAGCACGCCGGTGTAGGCGAAGAACTTGGACAGCTGGATCTTCACGATGCCGCGGTGCAGCAGCACACCGAGCAGGATCGCGGTGGCGATGCCCAGCCCCGCCCCGAGCAGCGGCTCCCAGGTCTGGTCGCTGGTGCGCGCCGCGGCCCAGATGAACAGCGCCGTCTCCAGGCCCTCGCGGCCCACCGACAGCGCGCCGACGATGACCAGCCCCCAGGCCGGGCCGTCGGCCGCCTTGTCCACCTGCTGCTGCAGGTCCTTGTTCAGCGTCTTGGAGGTCTTGGCCATCCAGAAGATCATCCAGGTCACCAGGCCCGCGGCCAGGATGGACAGCGTGCCGCCGATGATCTCCTGCGCCTGGAAGGTCAACCCGCTCGGGCCGAAGGTCAGCAGCGCGCCGAAGCCCAGCGACACCGCGACCGCGACGCCCACGCCGGCGTAGATGCGCGGCAGCAGGTGCCGGCGGTTCGTTTTGGTCAGGTACGCGATCAGCAGGACCACGATCAGGACCGCTTCCAGTCCCTCGCGCAGACCGATCAGGTAGTTTCCGATCATCTTGTGCTGCCTTCATCTTCTTGGCGCTCCCGCGAAGGGGTATTTGTCGATCGCGGGTGACCGCCGGAACCCGCGATTGCGATGCGGGCCACAGGTCGATCAGTCTAAGGTTAGCCTAAACAACTACCTGCGAAAAACGATCAGAGCAGATTAGCTTTCCCTGGAATGCCGTCAAGCGCATTAGCTCGACAGCTGCGCTTCACCTGTCGTCATCAACGTTTTTGACGCACCGCGTGGTGATGCCCGGCGCAGGGAAAGCAAGTAGAAGGCGAGCACCGCCCGCTAACTCGCAGTTTCTTTCATCCGCCTCCGGAGAAAGTCAAAGCTTCTTCTGTCATTTTCCTTATGGGACCGAGGGTGTATTGTGCCCGGGTGCACCTCGCCGCCGGAGATGCTTGAGTGCCATCATGATGATTGGTGGGAGCATGGCGGGAAGACCAGTTGCCGTAATGCGTCGTGTTTGTGCCGTCGGCATCATTTAGCGATCCATGCCGGGTTGCTGACCTTGGTCAAGATCGGGGGATTGGCATATATCTTGTTCCCGAAGCATGTGGATCCGTTGCAGATACCGCAGCGGAACCGGCTCTACGCCGCTGCCTAAAACCCATGTATTCATCGTTTGGCTGAGAATTCCTTGAGCGAGGCATCTCCACGCCAGATCAGCGGCACCGAACCTAAGGCTTGGAGAGCGCCACCTTGACGCCGAAGCCGACCAGCACGGTTCCGGTAATCCGGTCCATCCATGTCACGGCCTTCGGGGTGCTCAGCCATTTGCCGGCCAGCGAGGCACCGAGGATCAGCACGCCAGCCCAGGCCAAGGTCATCGCCACATGCACCGCCGACAAAGCAATACCCATCAGCAGTGCGTTGGCATCGGCCGGCGTGAACTGGGGAATGACAGCGATATAGAAGACGCCGATCTTCGGGTTCAGCAGATTGGTCACCAACCCGGTGCCGTAGGCCTTCCATTTGCTGCTGGCCACGGCAACGTTCGTTGGCTCCAGTTCCCGTCGCCGCAGCGAGCGGTAGATCATTTGGCCGCCCAGGAACATCAGGTACGCGGCACCGGCGTAGGTCAGGATTTGGTAGGCGAGCTGGGAGGCGGCCAGTACCGCAGATGCCCCGGCGGCCGCAATGACGCCCCAGGCGAAAACCCCGGAACAGATTCCGAGGGCGGCCACCAGTGCGTCCAGCCTGCTGCGCGTGACCGCCGAGCGCAGGATCAGCGCCGTATCGACGCCGGGGACCAGCGTCATCAGCGCGGCAACGACGGCGAAGGAGAGCAATGCGGAAGTGACGGTCATACAATAAATCGTAGAGCCCGCCGAGCCGGCTGCTTCCGCTCCGAACCCGGAGTGATGAACCTCATTCGCAGAACCGGCACGCAGGTGTCGGGAATAATTGGTTTGAGCGCCGGGTCTCTGGCATAATTGCAGGGTACTCGATTTGTTATGGACCCTCTCTCCGTTTCGAATCCTGTCCTTTTAGAACCAGGTCAGTAAGGCCTGCCCCACAGGTGCACAAAGCTTGGTTCGACCATGTTGAGAAACAGGAGACCACAAAAGTGGCCGTAAAGATTCGTCTGAAGCGCTTCGGTAAGATGCGCGCACCTTTCTACCGCGTTGTCGTCATGGACTCGCGCGCCAAGCGCGATGGCCGTGCCATCGAGGAGATCGGTAAGTACCACCCGACCGAGAACCCTTCGATCATCGAGATCGATTCGGACCGTGCACAGTACTGGCTGTCCGTTGGCGCTCAGCCAACCGAGCAGGTACACGCACTGCTGAAGATCACCGGTGACTGGCAGAAGTTCAAGGGCATCGATGGCCAGGAAGGCACCTACAAGGTTGCCGAGCCTAAGCCAGCATTCGTTGCTCCTGAAAAGGGCTCGGTTATCCTCAAGGAAGCCATCACCAAGAAGGCTGAAAAGCCAGCTGCCGAAGAGGCAGAGGCTGAAGCTACCGAGGCTGAGTAATCATGCTCGTTGACGCGCTAGACCACTTGGTCCGCGGGGTTGTCGAGGAGCCGGAGGACGTTCAGGTTGCCCTGAAGTCCACCCGCCGCGGCGACCTGCTCGAAGTACGTGTGAATCCTGATGATCTCGGTCGCGTGATCGGACGCCAGGGTCGCACTGCACGGGCACTGCGCACAGTGATGGCAGCGTTGGCCAAGGAGCCGATCCGTGTTGATGTAATTGACACTGATCGTCGCCGAGGCTGAACAACTTAGAGGCCCGGCCTAGGCCGAGCCTCACCACTAAAGGAGTTTCCGCTCTACAACGCGGGAACTCCTTTAGTGTTTCACCCCAAAATTTTTATCCTTCACCATCTGAAGCCATCCACCGAAGAAAAGGTTCAGCGAACATGCGATTGCAGGTAGCCCGCATCGGCAAGCCCCACGGCATCCGCGGCGAAGTCACGGCCCAGGTCCTCACCGACGCACCCGAAGAGCGCTTTGTCGCCGGCGAAGTCCTGCATGTCACCGACGGCCCGGTTGAGTCGCTGACCATCAAGAACGCGCGTTGGAACAAGGCAATCCTGTTGCTTTCCTTCCAGGAGATCGCGGACCGCAACGCCGCTGAGACGCTGCGCGGCGCCCGCCTGGAGATCGAGGTCGGCGAGGAGCCGGAGGACGACTCGGACGAGTGGTACGAGCACGAGCTGCAGGACCTGAAGGTCATGCACGACGGCGTCGAGGTCGGCGTTGTCACGGCGCTGCGCACCAACCCCGCCCAGGATCTGCTGGTCTTCGAGAACGCCGACGGCGAGGAAATCTACCTGCCGTTCGTGGACGAATTCGTCCCGGAGATCGATACCGAGGCCGGTACGCTGACCATCACCCCGCCTCCGGGCCTGCTGGAGCTGAACTCCGAGGATTCGGAGCAGCCCGAGGGGGAATCCAAGTAATGCGCCTGGACGTGATCTCGATCTTCCCCGAATACCTGAACCCGCTGCAGCTTTCGCTCATCGGCCGCGCCGCGGAAGACGGCATCCTGGACCTGAACGTCACCAATCTGCGCGACTTCACCACCGACAAGCACCGCAAGGTGGACGACACCCCGTACGGCGGCGGCGCCGGCATGGTCATGATGCCCGAGCCGTGGGGCCAGGCGCTGGACGCTGTCCGCGCCAAGGCTCCGGCCGACAAGAAGCCGGTGCTGATCGTGCCTTCGCCCGCAGGGGCGGTCTTCAACCAGCAGATGGCCTACGACCTCGCCGAAGAAGAGCATTTGGTCTTCGCCTGCGGCCGCTACGAAGGCATCGACGAGCGCGTCATCGAGTACGCGCACGAGAACTTCACCGTTATTCCCGTCTCCATCGGCGACTATGTCCTCAACGGGGGAGAAGTCGCGGTCATGGTGATGGTCGAGGCCATCGGGCGCCTGATTCCCGGTGTCATCGGCAACCCCGAGTCGCTCGTCGAGGAATCGCACTCGGATGTGCTGCTGGAGTACCCCGTCTACACCAAGCCTGCGTCCTGGCGCGGCCGCGAGGTTCCCGAGGTGCTGCTGGGCGGCAACCACCACCGAGTAGCCCGCCACCGCCGCGACGAGCAGATCAAGCGCACGGCCGACCGCCGGCCGGACCTGATCACCCAGCTCGACGTGGAAAGCCTGAACCGCCGGGACCGAGATGCCCTGTGGCACAACGGTTTTGCCGTGGTTGAAGGCGAGATTCTGCCCAAGTCCCAGCTCGATTGGGCTACCGGCGCAGGAACCGAATCCGAATAAACTCCTCGCGAGGCCAACATCACGGCGGATTGCTCCGCCGCGGTGTTCACCTCAGGGATATTTATATGGCAAAATTGACTCTTGGTGTGTTTTGTCCGAATCCTGCCGCAGGGGGATCCCGGACTTCAAGAACCGCCGCATCGGTTGCTAAAGCCAGCCGGTGGTAAACGTTCCGGGGAGTTCGGCGCCGTTTCAGGCGCTCGAAGAGCCCCGCTACGAGGATTCGGTGACCTGCGGCATTGATCCTAGGAGATGCACAATGCATATTCTTGACTCTTTGGATGCAGCTAGCCTGCGTTCCGACGTTCCTGCTTTCGGTCCTGGCGACACCCTCAAGGTGCACGTCAACATCATCGAAGGCAAGAACTCCCGTGTTCAGGTCTTCCAGGGCTACGTACTGGGCCGTCAGGGCCGCGGCGTAGGCGAGACCTTCACCGTCCGCAAGGTTTCCTTCGGCACCGGTATCGAGCGTACCTTCCCGGTTCACTCCCCAATCATCGAAAAGATTGAGGTTGTGTCCAAGGGCGACGTGCGTCGTGCAAAGCTGTACTACATGCGCGATCGTCACGGCAAGGCTGCTCGCATCCGCGAGAAGCGCGATTTCGGCGGCAAGAAGTAATCTGCGTTCTTCCATGAAGCAGATTGCTCGCCCTGAAGCGGCAATCACGAAGCGCCGGGCCTTTTACTGGGTCTGGCGCTTCGCTGTTCTCGCTGTCATTTGCGGGTTGGTCGCCGTGATCATCATCCGTGCATTCTTCGTCGATGTCTTCAGCATCCGCTCGGATTCGATGCAGTCAACGCTGAACCCGGGCCAGGCCATCTCCGTGGACCGACGCGCCTACGACGACGCCGAGCCCCAGCGCGGGGACGTCATCGTATTCGACGGTCGGGGATCGTTCTTGCCCTATGCCCGATCCTCGGTGGTTGACGACCTCGTGGGCGCCTTCAAGCTTTCGGGCAGCTCCCATTCCTATGTCAAGCGCGTGATCGGGGTGGGCGGGGATACCGTTGAATGCTGTTCGGCCGACGGCCGCGTCACCGTCAACGGCGAACCGATCGACGAGCCCTACCTCTTCAATGGCGATGCGCCAAGCGACATGAAGTTCTCAGTCGAAGTTCCTGCTGGCCGCGTTTGGGTCATGGGGGACCACCGTTCCGTGTCGCAGGATTCCCGATCGTTGCTCGGAGCCAGCGGCGGCGGCATGATCAGCCTGGACCGCGTCACTGGACGCGCAACAAATATCATCTGGCCGATTGACCAGCGCACCGAAATCCGTTAGCTATTGCATCACTGTCCGTTGCCACCAGCGTTCGCTACCCGTTCTGCTGCCGTCCGTGCTCCCGTACTGTACATTCGGCAGGCCCGGTGAAGAATAGTTTCTTGAGGGTTTCATTCGTATTTTGAAATCTCAATTTCACGGTTCGACATGGGCGACTTGCTGAACTCAAAGACTGATATTGCGTTGAAGCTTCGTAATCTTGCGGTTGCATCGAATAAGCGGAAACGGATTATCTTACTCTGAGCAATGCCGCGCTTAGATCTGCGCTGACTTGGCTCAAATATGCGCCGCCGGATCTGCGAATCTTGATCACTCAAGCCGGTAGCGACCCAGTTCTGATGTTCGATACTCATCTGACTAGACATTATGCTGTAATTCCCAAATATTTTCGGTTGCGCAGATGCTTGAAAACCGCGCAATTTCCCGGATATGGTTTCGTTTTGGTACCACTCTGAGGTTCGCCGTGCCCATTTTGCCGTGGCTTCTCGGAACACTCGCACTCTGACATCTGGGAGAAGCATTAATGCCAAAACTGAATAGCAAAACGGCGCCGCGTGGTCTGGCGACCATGGCTGCAACCGCCCTGATGGTTGGTGGCAGTTTCATGCCAGCTGCCGCGGCTCCTGAAGCGAGCCAAACGCCGCTTGAGACTCCGAGTTCGACCTCCACAGCACCATCGACTGCCGCGTCCACAGATCCAACTATGCCGACCGAAGGACTCAGCGAAGCGGTGCAGCGCGATCTGGGCAAAACCGTCGACGAGTTCAAGGAAGACGCCAAGCACTCAAAGCAGGCCGCGGAAATCCGGGAGAAATTGGGCGTCGAAGGCATTAAGGCAACCGCGACCGTCGAGGACGGCAAAGCCCAGATCACCGTTGGCGAGGCGGACGAAGACAGGGCGAAGGAAATTGTCGAGTCTACCGCTGCGACCTCTGCCACTGTCACCGCAGAAGTCGGGACGATTACTGACGTCAATGACGTCTACGCAGAAGTTCTCAAGAACGTGAAACCAACCGAGCTGACGCGCCTGACAGCGATCATGAACACCAGCAGCGGCCTGCAGATCATCGCCGACGGCTCTGCCGGAGCGGAAAAGCAGGAAAGTCCCGCGACCCAGGATCCGACGGGACTGATGTCGCTGACGCTGGAGGAATTCGTCGAGGAAGCCGATGGTGTCGCGCTCGTGGAAGGGTCAGGCCCGGCCAAGACTTCCGCAGGCGACGATTTCTACGGCGGCACCGGGTACTTTGTCGATCCCTCGGGTATGCCGTCGCCAAACATGGTAATTTGCTCGACGGGCTTTAACGCGTGGTCACCGTCCGGCGAGGACGCGATGCTGACCGCCGGACACTGCGCCCTGGACGGTGCGGGAAAGATCTTCGGGACTATGGTGCAGAGTGCTCCCGATACTTTAGAAGGTTTTGCGCCTCCTGTTGGCAGCTTCGGATTCAGCCAGTTCGGTGGAATCAACAATTCCGGGATTTCCCACGGGCAGTTGGACCAGCTAACCCCGCAGGAGCAGGACCATCTCAAGGAGAACACCGAACCTGGTACCGACATAGCGGTGATCGAGGGCATCGACCTCGAGCTCAATCTGCCACCAGCGGTGACCACGTGGTCGGCGGGCGGTCCTGGTGAAGACGCCATGACCGTGACTGGAGTTTCCAAGGCCGTTGCCGGGTCCGAGGTCTGCGCCTCGGGGCGCACTACCGGCTGGAGCTGCTCGAAAATCTTCGGCGAAGGCCTGTTTTTCGTCGCCGGTTATGCCAATGACCAGCGCCCAGTGTGGGGCTACGGAGCGGCCAACCCGGGTTTGAGCGTGGTGAAAGAAGGCGACTCCGGCGGACCGGCACTGGCAGGTTCCAGTGCGGTGGGCATTGCCTCGGCGTATAGCGCTGGCCTGAGCGACACCGATGACGATGACCTCGCGTTCTACACCTCGCTGGCCGACGTGCAGGCCAAGGGTTATATCCAGGGGTACCAGGTGAAGTTCTTCATCAACGCGCCGGAATTGGACTTGGCGGACAGCAAGCCGGATGTCGCCCCCGGCGCGGAGATCACCGGAACCGTGCAAGATGCGTCCAGCGGCACCGAGATCAACATCATCGTCGACGGGAAGGTGATCGACACCGTAGACGTGGACTTCGAGGGAGTATTCACCTTCACCGCGCCGCGGGAGGAAGGCGAATTCGCCTTCACCCTTCAGGCGGTCAACGGGCTAAACATCTCCGAGGAGACCCGCGCCAGCGTTGAGGTGGTGGCTCCAGAGCCGAGCCCGACGCCCGTTGAGCCCACACAGGACTCCGCCGCGCCGTCGGCTTCGCAGGATCCCGGGGAAACGAATGAACCGGCCGAGTCCGCTTCCCCGACGGCGTCGAATGCCACCCAAGGCAGCGTCGAATCCATCGTGGAGCCTGCCCCCGAGGGATCGCTGGCAGATACCGGCACGAGCAGCATGCCGCTGGTAGTTGCCGGCGGCATCCTGGCGCTGGTCGGCTGCGCGCTGCTGCTGCGCCGCGGCTCCCGCCGCCACAGCTAGGGGGAACCTGCCGCGGCCGGGGAAGCATTGCACTGGATGGGGTATCCTCCGGTGACCACACGACCCAGGCCGCGGTTCAGGTCGCCAGAAGACGAGGGAGCACCATGAGAAGCAGGTACGCCGCAGTACGATTCCCGGCGGCCTTGGCCGCCTCGGCCGCCGCCCTGGGCCTGGTGCTCACCGGGTGTGGCCAGCAGCAGGAAGCGCCGCAATCACGGTCAGCACAGCCTTCAGGCACCCAAATCTTGCCGCCAGGCACGTCGCCGGCACCGGCCCCGACGAAGGGAGCAGATGTGGACCAAACTGCCCTATTGTCACTGAACGAGCGCCTGTCCGGGGAACTGGGCGACGAATTCGTCCAGGGCTGGATACAGGACGGCAAGCTGCACGTCGCCGCGACCAGCGATACCGCAGTGAAGGCCATCGAGCAGGCCGGCGCGGTCGGGCACCTGGTGGAGTACAGCAACGCCCAGCTGCGCGAGGGCATCTCGCGGATCATGGCCTGGCAGGCGAAGCAGGAGCCGAGGCTGCGCTCGGCGATCCACGCCTACACGCTGAACCCGCGCACCGGGGGGCTGACCCTGGCGGTGGACCCCTCCCAGCGCCAGGCGGTGCAGGACGCGCTGGCCAAGGACAATCCGGTCGGCACGATCCCGCTGGACTTCACCGACAGCAGCGGCCCGGCCTCCCCGGCCCCGGCCACCGTCGGCACCCCGTCCGGCTAGCGCCGCCTGCCGGAGTTCGCGCCCGGTGGCCGCGGCCGGAGCGGCAATTATCTGGGCAATTCGCGCGTGCAGCGTGCCACGTGGCGCCGCCGCGCGGCTGCGTACGTAAGATGGAGGGTATTGACCACCAGCGAAAGGGACGCACCCAGCCGTGAGCGCCGAATCAGCCGAAAGTCCGCAGCAGGGCGGACCGCTCTACAAACTCTGGCGCTTCATCCGGGAGATCGTGATCATCGTCGCGATCGCCCTGGTGCTGTCCTTCGTCATCAAGACCTTCTTCTTCCGCGCCTACTACATCCCGTCGGGCTCCATGGAGAACACCTTGCAGATCAACGACCGGATCTTCGCGAACCTCATGGTCCCGGGCCCATTCGAGCTGGAGCGCGGGGACGTGGTGGTGTTCCGCGACGACCTTGAGTGGCTGCCGCCGCTTGAAGCCCAGCCCACCGCGGTGGAATCGGCGCTGTCCTTCGTCGGCATCCTGCCGGCCGCGGGCGAGCAGTACCTGGTCAAGCGCATCATCGGCACCGCGGGGGACACCGTGGAGTGCTGCACCGTCGACGGCAGGCTGAGCATCAACGGCACCCCGATCGACGAACCCTACATCTACCCCGGGAACACCCCCAGCGACATGGCCTTCAAGGTCACCGTGCCGGAGGGCAAGCTCTGGGTGATGGGCGACCACCGCGCCGAGAGCGCCGACTCCCGCTTCCACCCGGATGTCCAGGGCGGGTTCGTGGACGTCGACTCGGTGCAGGGCAAGGCCTCCGTCATCTCCTGGCCGCTCTCGCGCTGGGGCACCATCGACTCCCACGAGGAAGTCTTCGCCGCCGTCCCGACCCCGGGGAACTAGCATGCCTGCCACCGCGCCCAGAACTTCCAAGTCCTCCAAGGCCACCACGCTGGAGCACGAGCGCGCCCTGGCCGCCGCCCACGGCGTGCGCTTCATCGGCGCCGCCGACGAGGTGGGCCGCGGCGCCCTGGCCGGACCGATCAGCGTGGGCGTCACCGTGATCGACATCCAGGCCGTGACCGAATTCCCGCAGCTGCGCGACTCCAAGCTGCTCACCGCCGCCAAGCGCGAGGAACTGGTCGGGCCGGTGCGCGCGTGGGCGGCCGGCTACGGCGTGGGGCATGCCTCGGCCGCGGAGATCGATCAGCTCGGGGTCACCGGGGCGCTGCGCCTGGCCGGCACCCGCGCGGTGGCAGCCTGCGCGGTGGCCCCCGAGGCGGTGCTGCTGGACGGCAGCTACGACTGGCTGAGCGCCCCCGAGCAGGATCTCTTCGACCTGCTGGCCGCGGACCGCGAACCGGTGGGCCTGCACGTACCGGTGCGCACCATCGTCAAGGGGGACATGACCTGCCAGGCGATCGCCGGCGCGTCGATCCTGGCCAAGGTGGAGCGCGACGGGATCATGGCGCAGCTGGCGTCGGCGCACCCCGCGTTCGGCTGGGAGGTCAACAAGGGCTACGCCACCGCCGCGCACCGCGAGGCGATCGTCGCCCTGGGCCCCTGCGACTACCACCGCAAGAGCTGGAACTTGACTTCCGGCACGGGCAAGGACGAAGGTAAACCCACAGGATTGAAGGCAAAGTGATGGCTGGCGACGAACTGGAAAACTACGAGTCCGACATGGAGCTGCAGCTGTACCGCGAGTACAAGACCGTGGTCGGGCTGTTCAACTACGTGGTGGAAACCGAACGCCGCTTCTACCTGGCCAACCAGGTTGACGTGAAGACGCTGTCCAACGCCGGCGAAGTCTACTTCGAGCTCACGCTGACCGACGCCTGGGTCTGGGACATCTACCGCCAGGGCCGCTTCGTGAAGGCAGTGAAGGTGCTCACCTTCAAGGACGTCAACGTCGAGGAGCTGAACCGCGACGAGTTGCAGATCCCCAAGGAGGGGCTGGAGAGCTAACCGCGTTCTCCACAATCCGCGCCCCGCCGCACCGGCCCCGCCCCGCAGCCCCTGAGACTGGTCTGAACACGCACAGACCGATTCAAGGAGGCGGCGATGACCACTCAGCAGCAGGAACTCGGAGCCCGGGGCGAGCAGGCGGCCGCCGAGCACCTCGAAGCCGGCGGCTACCGGATCCTGGACCGCAACTGGCGGTGCCGCAGCGGCGAGCTTGACCTGGTGGTCCGCGACCCGGCCGGCACTCTGGCCGCAGTGGAGGTCAAGACCCGCTCCTCCCAGGGGTTCGGCACCGCATTCGACGCGGTGAATCCCGCGAAGTTCGCCCGGCTGCACCGGCTGCTGATCGCCTGGTGCAAGGCCCACAGCGCCTACTGCCCGCAGCTGCGGGTGGACGTCGTCGAGGTCTATCCAGCACCCGGCGGCTCCTTGGCCTGCCGGCACCTGCCGGACGTGCGCTCATGAGCACCGCCCGCACCCACGCGATCGCCTTCCAGGGCGTGCAGGCGGCGCTAATCGAGGTGGAGGCCGACTTGGGCAACGGCATCCCCGGCTTCGTGATCCTCGGCCTGCCCGACGCGTCGCTGAACGAGGCGCGCGAGCGGATCAAGGCCGCCGCGCGCAACACCGGCATCCCGATCGCCAACCGCAAGCTCACCGTCAACCTCTCGCCGGCCACGCTGCCCAAATTCGGCTCCGGCTTCGACCTGGCCATCCTGGTCTCCGCGCTGTCCGCGGACCGGCAGATCTCCCCGCCTCCGAACACCGTCTACCTGGCTGAGCTGGGGCTGGACGGCATGCTGCGTCCGGTGCCGGGGGTGCTTCCCGCCGCCCAGCTTGCCGTGGCACTTCGCCTGCCGAACCTGGTGGTCGCCCGCGGCAACGAGGCCGAGGCCCGGCTGGTGCCCGGAGCCCGCGTATTCGCCGCCGACCACCTGGGCCAGGTCCTCATCCACTGCGGGGCCGACGCAGCGGGGCTGAGCATCAACCTGCGCCATGCAGCCGGGGGCCGGCAGCCTGACGCGCCCGCGCCCCCGGAGCCCACCGACCTGTCGCTGGTCAACGGGCAGGGGGAGGCGCGCCTGGCCTTGGAGCTCGCCGCGGCCGGCGGGCACCACCTGATCATGGTCGGGCCGGCCGGCGCGGGCAAGACCCTGCTGGCCAGCGCCCTGCCCGGAATCCTGCCGCCGCTGGATGACCTGCAGGCGCTGGAAGCCACCGCGGTGCACTCGATCACCCACGGCTCCGAATCTCCCATCGCCGCGCTGCGCCGCACCCCGGCATTCATCGCCCCGCACCACACCGCCTCGCTCACCGCACTGATCGGCGGCGGCACCCGGCGCATGGTGCCCGGCGCGATCACCCGGGCGCACCACGGGGTGCTGTTCCTGGACGAGGTGGCGCATTTCAACACCGGCGTGCTCGACGCGCTGCGCCAGCCCATCGAGGAGGGCTGCATCACCCTGGACCGCACACGCGGCCACGCCCGGCTGCCGGCCCGCTTCCAACTGGTCATGGCTTCAAATCCCTGCCCCTGCGGGAGGAACTACGCCGCGGGCACCGGCTGCACCTGCACACCGATGGCCCGTCGCCGCTATTTCGGCCGGCTTTCGGGACCGATCCTGGACCGCACCGACCTGCAGGTGCGGCTGAACCCGGTGCCCGGCGGACAGCTGGTCGGGCAGCAGGCCAACGAGTCAAGCGCCGTGGTGCGCGACCGGGTGCTGGAGGCCCGCGCCCGAGCCGCCGCCCGCTTGCAGGGCTACGCCGTCGGCTGCAATGCGCAGATCCCCACCCGGATCCTGCGCCATGAGCTGGACTACCCGATGGCCACGCGCCGCGCCGTGGAAGCCGCCGCCGAACGCGGCGGCCTCTCGGCCCGCGCCACCGACCGCCTGCTGCGTCTGGCCTGGACCGTCGCCGACACCCAGGGCCACCAGCGCCCGGCGCCGGACGACGTCCAGATCGCCGCCCACCTGCGCCAGAACCTGCACACCGCCTAGCTGTACTGCACCTAACCCCGGGACAAGGAGCACCCATCATGAGCGCCGCACCGCAGACCCCCGTCCGGCGGCAGGACGCCGTCGGCCACCTTCCGCACACACTGTGCCTGGCCGCGCTGAACCAGCTGGTCGAGCCGAACGACGTCACCGCCGCGGCCCTGCTGGAGCTGATGACCCCGGCCGAGCTGCTGGCCCTGATCCGCCGTGAGGACCACGTGCCGCTGGACCTGGGGCTGAAGCTGGCCGAGGCCACCGGCCGGCAGCCGGCCTCGAATTCCGCCCAGGACCTGCGCGTCGCGCTCACCCGCTGGCGCAAGCGGCTGCCCTACGCCAACGAGCATGCCGCCCTGCAGGCCATGCAGCGCCTCGGCGGGGGACTGCTCACCAGCCAGGACCCCGGCTGGCCGGCCCAGCTGGACGACCTGGGCCTGGGCCGGCCGCTGTGCCTGTGGTGGCGGGCGGCCGACCCGGGGAACCTCGGCGGGGACCGCGAGCGCACGGTGTCCATCGTCGGCTCGCGCGACGCCAGCGACTACGGCAACCAGGTCACCTTCGAGCTGGCCCGGGCGCTGGGGCTGCAGGGCTTCACGATCGTTTCCGGCGGCGCCTACGGGATCGACACGTCAGCCCACCGCGCCGCGCTGTCCCACGACGGCTGGGAGTTCCCGAACCCGCCGACCGCCACGATCCTCGCCGGCGGAGCGGACCGGCTCTACCCGGCCGGAAACCACAACCTGCTGGAGCAGGTCATCACCCGCGGCGCGCTGTACTCCGAGGTGCCGCCGGGCACCACACCGACGCGTTTCAGGTTCCTGAACCGCAACCGGCTGATCGCCGCCTTCAGCAGGTTGACCATCATCACCGAGGCGCGGCACCGCTCCGGTGCGCTGAATACCGCAAGCCATGCGGTCGAGCTGGGCAGGGATGTCGCGGCGGTGCCCGGCAGCGTGTTCTCGCCGAACTCGGCGGGCACCCACCGGCTGATCCGCTCCGGAGCCGCCGAGCTGATCTCCAGCCCCGCCGAGGCGGCCGAGCTGCTGGGCCTCGGGCCAGGCGCACCCGCCGGCGTTGCCGCCAGTGAACCCGACGACCCGCGTCAGCGTCCGGTGGACGGGCTGCCCGCGGAGGTCGGCATGCTCTACGATGTCTTGTCCTTCACCAGGCCGATGAGCCCGGATGAGATCTCAGCGCGCAGCGGCGTCACGATCCTGCAGACGCTGCGCGGGCTGTCCACCCTGCAGGGCCGCGGCTTGGCGGTTCGCAACGACGCGGGGTGGAAGCTGGCGCGCACCTAACCCGCGGGTCCGTCGCGGTATCCTCGAAGGGATGAAGCAGGACACCAACGCCACCAAGACCCCGCAGCTGCCGGCCTCGTTCGCCGAACCGGTCGCCGACTATCTGGATTACCTGCGCTTGCAGCGCGGGCGCAGCGAGAACACGCTGCGCGCCTACGAGGTCGACCTGCGCACCATGGGCACGTTCCTGTACTCCACCCGGCAGGTCAGCGCACCGCACCATGTCGACGTGGAGATGCTGCGCGAGTGGCTGGCCAGCATGCACGAAGCGCAGATCTCGCGCACCACCATCGCGCGGCGCATCTCCTCGGTGAAGAACTTCTTCGCCTGGGCGCTGAAGCACCAGCTGGTGGCCGAGGATCCGGCCCTGCGCCTGGCCGCGCCGAAGAAGGAGCGCCGCCTGCCGCATGTGCTGCAACCCGGGCAGATCGACCGGCTGCTCGCGGATACCGGCGAGCACACCGGACAGGACGGCGCGGCGGACGAGGCCGCGCCGCAGAGCCCGCAGCAGCTGGCGGTCCACGCCCGCGACCGCGTGATCGCCGAGCTGCTCTACGCCTCGGGGCTGCGCATTAGCGAACTGGTCTCCCTGGACGTGAAGGATCTGGATTTCAGCCGTCGCACGCTAAAGGTTGTCGGCAAGGGCAACAAGGAACGGATGGTGCCGTTCGGCAATCCCGCCCAGCGGGTGCTGACCTCCTGGCTGCTGACCCATCGGGCCGTTCTGGTCGACGAGGAAAAGGCCCAGGGCGCCCTGCTGGTCGGCGTGCGCGGCGGCAGGTTGAATGTGCGCCAGGCTCGCGACGTGATTTCGCAGGCGCTGAAATCGCTGGGGGATACCGCCGCCAGCGGGCCGCATGCCCTGCGCCATACGGTGGCCACCCATTTGCTCGATGGTGGAGCGGATCTGCGCGCAGTCCAGGAGTTCCTCGGCCACGCGTCGCTGGCCACGACCCAGCTCTACACCCATGTTTCGGTGGACCGGCTGCGCCAAAGCTACCGGCAGGCGCACCCGCGCGCCTGAGGGAATCTACCAATTCCCTCCTAATCACCCTTCCGAGTAGCGAAAAGTGCTGTTCATCGGGCAAAATAGAACTATCGGCGGTAGCTGCACCACCACGATGTTGACGTAGGGGAAGACGATCAACACCGTACGGAGGATGGCATGTCTGCACCGATGACCAGGGGCGTAATTTATATTCATTCCGCCACTGCTGCGCTATGCCCACATCTGGAATGGGCAATCGGGTCCGTGCTCGGAAAACCGGTCAAGATGGAATGGACCGAACAGCACGCTGCACCCGGCTTTCGTCGTGCCGAAATTGAGTGGGTAGGACCCCAAGGCACTGGCGCGTTGCTGACCAGCGCAATCCACGGGTGGCAGCATCTGCGATTCGAAATCACCGAGGACCCGAGCCCGGGCGTCGACGGCAGCCGCTGGTCGGTGACCCCGGATCTGGGGATCTTCCACGCCACCATCGACACGGCCGGCAACGTCATGATCAGCGAAGAGCGCATCCGCTGGGCCTATGAAAAGGGCGACGGCAATCCCTCGATCTTCTACCAGGAAATGTCCATTGCCCTGGGCGAGGCTTGGGATGAGGAGCTCGAACCCTTCCGACATGCAGGGGAGAACTCCTCTGTTCGATGGCTCAACCAGGTGGTTTAGCCACTGGTTAACTAGTCTCCGAGTCTGCCCGAGTCGGCCCGGATCCAGCCCCGGTGGTGCGGGGTTGTTACCAAAAACAAAATGCGATCCCCCTGCGGGGGGATCGCATTTTATGCATCTGCCTTCTGACGACCCTCTGGTGCTAGGATCGACCGTGATGAAGACCAGTCAGGCCGCCACAGGCCGCTCCCGGAACGGCCATCTGGTCGTTCCCTGATCCGCGCTCCTCCCTGCGTATGCACCTTCCAAGCACACCGGAAACCGTACAACGAAAGGGAAACATGACCGCGCACTTCAACCACACCATCATCGCCTCGACCGACGCGGCCCAGATGGCCGAGTTCTACATCGAGCTGCTGGAAGCCGAGCGGCAGCCCTCTTGGAGGCCGTTCCAGAACATCGGCATCGGCGGCGGCGTGCTGCTGCAATTCGCCACTCCGCCAATGCAGTTCCCGTCGCAGCACTACGCATATCTGCTCGATGATGCGCACTTCGATCGGGCCTGCGCGCTGATCGGCGCGCGCGGGATCGAGCACTGGGCCGCTCCGCAGCGCCAGCTGGCCGGGCAGATCAACCGCGAGCACGGCGGCCGGGGCGTCTACCTGCTGGACCCGTCGGGCCACTACCTCGAGCTGATCACCTGGCCCTATCTGTAGCGCAGGAGCGCAGATCAGCGCAGCACGTCGAACACGTTCTTCTGGATGCCGTTGGAATAGACGGCGGAGTCGACGAGCTTGAGCTTCTGCGCGTCCAGGTCGGCGCCGCTGAACAGGCGCTTGCCGGCGCCGAGCAGCACCGGGAAAACCAGCAGGTGGTAGCGGTCGATCAGGTGGTGCTCCTGCAGCGAGTGGACCAGCGTCGCGGAGCCGTGGATGCTGATCGGCCCGCCGTCGCTGGCGCGCAGCCGGGCCACGTCGGAGGTCGAACGCAGGATCGTGGTTTCGCCCCAGTTGTCCACCAGGTCCTTGTCCTTGAGCGTCGTGGAGACCACGTACTTGGGCATCGCGTTGTAGCCGGGGAATTCCTCGGTCATCGCCGGCCAGACGGGGGAGAAGGCCTGATAGCTGCGACGGCCCAGCAGCAGCGCCGTGGCCTCGCCCTGTTCGGTGCCCTTCATCTCGTAGGCGGCCGGGTCGAAGTCCACCGAGCTCATGGTCCAGCCGGAGT
The DNA here is from genome assembly GCF_003633665.1 of Arthrobacter sp. AG1021. NCBI lineage: Bacteria > Bacillati > Actinomycetota > Actinomycetes > Micrococcales > Micrococcaceae > Arthrobacter > Arthrobacter sp. AG1021. The sequence continues at coordinate 458,408 of NZ_RBLB01000008.1, forward strand.
TGCGGTAGCCGGGTTCGCCGCCGGGCGCCTCCATGACCCCGTCCAGCGAGATGAATGCGGTGGCGATCAAGGTGCGCATGATGCGGCTCCTAAAAGGTGGAAAATGATCGGTGGCCTGTCGAGATTGAGCGTAGCAACGCCCGGCGCCCGGCGACAATAGGGACGTGCAGTTAACGCGCCGCGGGCCGGAACCGAATGCTCGGTTCCGGCCCGCGGGGGCACAGCTGCTGCTAGATGCTGCGGATCGCGACGACGGCGTTGTGGCCGCCGAAGCCGAAGGAGTTGTTCAGCGCGACGATCGAGCCCTCGGCCGGCAGGTCGGCCGGAGCGCCGGTGACGACGTTCAGCGGGATCTCCGGATCCTGGTTGTCCAGGTTGATGGTGACCGGGGCCTTGCGGTGGTAGATCGCCAGGGTGGTCAGCACGGACTCCACGGCGCCGGATGCGCCAAGCAGGTGGCCCATCTGCGACTTGGTGGCGGAGACCAGGACATTGTCCAGCTGGTCGCCCAGGGCGGCCTTCAGCGCGGTGTACTCGGGCTTGTCGCCTACCGGGGTGGAGGTGGCGTGCGCGTTCACGTGCACCACGTCCTCCGGCTGGATGCGGCCGTCGTACATGGCGGCCTTCAGCGCGCGGGTGGCGCCCAGGCCCTCCGGGTCCGGCGCGGTGATGTGGTAGGCATCGGCGGTGACCGACGAGCCTGCCAGCTCGGCGTAGATGCGGGCGCCGCGGGCCAGCGCGTGCTCCTCGGACTCCAGCACCAGTGCGCCGGCGCCTTCGCCCATCACGAAGCCGTCGCGGTCCACGTCGTACGGGCGCGAAGCCTTGGCCGGATCGTCGTTGCGGCGCGAGAGGGCGTGCATGGAAGAGAACGCTGCAATCGGCATCGGGTGGATGGCCGCTTCCGCGCCGCCGACCATGACCACGTCGGCCTTGCCGGCGCGGATCAGCTCCATGCCCACGTGCATGGCCTCGGTGCCCGATGCGCAGGCGGAGACGGGGGTGTGGGCGCCGCCGGCGGCTCCCAGGTCCAGCGACACCGCGGCGGCCGGCCCGTTGGGCATCAGCATCGGCACGGTCATCGGCAGCACGCGGCGCGGGCCCTTTTCCTTCAGGGTGTCCCAGGCGTTCAGCAGCGTCCAGACGCCGCCGATGCCGGTGGCGAAGGCCACGGCGAGCTTGTTGCGGTCGACGTCGTCCTTGGACAGGCCCGAGTCGGCCCAGGCCTCGCGGGCCGCCACCACGGCGAACTGCGTGGACGGGTCCATGCGCTTGGTCTCCGGGCGGGTCAGCACCTCGGAAGGCTGCACGGAGGCGCGGGCGGCGAAGGTCACCGGCAGGTCGTATTCCTCGACCCAGCTGTCTTCCATGGTTGCGGCGCCGGAAACACCCTTCAGGGCGTTCTCCCACAGGGTAGGGACGTCCCCGCCGATGGGGGTGGTGGCTCCGAGACCGGTGATCACTACTTTGCGCGCCATCATCAAACTCTCTACTGGGGTACAACTTTGCTGTCTAAAATTTGTGGGGGCCGGCTTGACGTACCGGCCGGTGTGCACGGCTTGCCCGCACAACGGTGTGCCAGCGAAAAGTTCGCTGGCGGAATGCTGCTAGGCCTGGGCGCCGGCGATGAAGTTCACGGCGTCGCCCACGGTCTTCAGGTTCTTGACTTCCTCGTCCGGAATCTTGACCTCGAACTTTTCCTCGGCCTCAACGACGATGGTCATCATCGAGATCGAGTCGATGTCCAGGTCCTCGGTGAAGGACTTGTCCAGCTGCACGTCTGCTTCGTCCAGGCCGGTCTCCGAGTTAACGATTTCGGCGAGGCCTGCCAGGATTTCTTCGTTGCTAGCCATGGATGGCTCCTTTTCTCATGATGCCGGAGGGATCCGGTCGTTGCTCTGGATTCATGCCCGCGGTAACGGGCCGTGATCCGACTGTTCGAAACCCTCTCCGCGTCCCGTGCGGGGCACGGACAGGGTTTCACCGCTTAAAGCTTAGGCCAGATGGCCCTCGCCGGTTGGGCGATGACGCGTCAAGCGGGCGAAAAATTTCAGCTGGCGCGGTGCGGCGCCTAGTTGGCGGTGTGCTCGGCGATGAACTCGCGGGCGGCGTCCAGGTCCGCGGGGGACTTCAGGGCCATGCCCTTCACGCCCTTCAGTCCGCGGCGGGCCAGGCCTACCAGGGTGCCGGCCGGAGCCAGCTCCAGGATGCCGGTGACGCCCTGGGCTGCGAGGGTCTGCATGCACAGGTCCCAGCGGACTGGGCGGGATACCTGGGCCACCAGGGATTCGAGGTTGGCCGCACCCGAGGCGACAGCCTGGCCGTCGTAGTTGGACAGCAAGGTGGTGGCCGGCTCGGCTGGAGCCAGGGTGTCTGCCAGTTTCTGCAGCACGCCGACGGCCGGGGCCATGTGCGCGGTGTGGAATGCGCCGGCGACCTTGAGCGGGATCACGCGGGCCTTGGCCGGAGGGTTCTCGCCCAGCGCCGCCAGCTGCTCCATGGTGCCTGCGGCGACGGTCTGTCCGCCGCCGTTGGCGTTGGCCGGGGTCAAATCCAGTTCGGCCAGGCGGTCAAGGACCTCCTGCGGGTCGCCTCCGAGCACGGCGGCCATGCCGGTCGGGGTTGCCGCGGCGGCTTCGGCCATGGCGTTGGCGCGCACGCGCACGAAGTTCATTGCGTCGTTCTCGCTCAGCGCGCCGGCCAGGGCCGAGGCGGTGATTTCGCCGACGGAGTGTCCGGCCAGCACGGAGTTGGCCGGAAGCTGCTCGCCGAACAGCGCGCGGGCGGTGATCAATCCGGCGGCCACGATCAGCGGCTGCGCCACTGCGGTGTCCTTGATGGTCTCCTCGTCGGAGACGGTGCCGTGCTCGATCAGGTCGCGGCCGGTGATTTCGCTCAGCGAGGCAAGATGCTCACGCACGCCGTCGACGTCGAGCCACTCGGAAAGAAAACCTGGGGTCTGGGAGCCCTGTCCCGGGCATACGATTGCTAACACTCTTACAGCTTTCCAAAGATTGCGGCCTCGTGGCGCGTGGTCACGCACCAAGCTCGCGGTCACGGATTGTAGGTTTCCTACAAAAGCCTAGCGCATGGGGGAGGCAAAAACCCATGTAACGCCGTTGCATGACGCTCCGGCAACTGTGCGGAACCGCCAAAAGTGCTACTGGCCCGAGTCAGCCAGGCGCCCCACCACCAGCGCGCTTTGCAGCACGAAGGCGTCGCGCGGGGACAGCGGATCCCAGCCGGTCACCTCGGAGACGCGCTTGAGCCGGTAGCGCACGGTGTTGGCGTGCACGAACAGCCCGCGCGCGGTGCCTTCGAGCGAATGGCCCAGTGCCAGGTAGCTGGACAGCGTTTCCAGCAACCCGTTGGAGGCCTGCTGCAGCGGCCGGTAGACGCGTTCGAGCAGCGCGGTGCGCGCCAGCTCGTCGCCGTTGAAGGCGCGTTCAGGCCACAGGTCATCGGCCCCCACCGGGTTCGGCGCCTGGGGCCAGGCGCAGGCGGCGGCGTAGCCCGCGATGGCTGCCTGCGCGGCCTGCGGCATGTCGGTGACCGTGGCGGCCAAGGGGGAGTAGACCAGCGGGCCGGGCCCGAAGAAGCGGGCGAGCCGGCCCAGGTCTGCCTCCTCGAACTTGGTGTCCGAGAGCATCAGCACCGAGCGGTCGCCCAGCACGCTGACCAGCGAGTCGCGAGCGTATCGGGTGGCCAGGCGCCGGATGGCGGAGACGAAGCTGACCGAGTTCGAGCCCGGGGTGGCGCCGACCAGGATCCGGATGTTGCTCTGCGACTTCCAGCCGATGGCGGCCAGCCGGGAGGAGAGTGAATCGTGGCCCTCGCCGTGGAGCACCGCATCCACCACGTGGGCCTCCAGCCGGGAGTCCCAGGCGCCGCGGGTTTCGGCCGCGCGGGCGTAGACGTCGGCGGCGGCGAAGGCGACCTCGCGGGAATAGCGCAGCACCGCTTCGCGCAGGGCCGCCTGTTCCTTCTCCGGGGCGATGTCCGGGACTTGGGATTCGACGACCTCCACGATGGTGCGCAGCAGGCCCAGCGCTTTCTGCAGCGAGATGGAGCGGGTCAGCTCGGTAGGGGCGGCGCCGAACACGTCGGTGACCACCCAGGACGGGGTGGAGGAGGGGTCCTCGTACCAGGTGACGAAGGTGGAGATGCCCTTCTGCGCGATCAGGCCCAGGGCCGCGCGCTCGTTCGGCTCCAGCGAGCGGTACCAGGGCAGCTGCTGGTCCAGGTACTTCAGCGCGGTCGTGGACAGCACGCCGATGTGGTTCTTGAGCCGCTTGACGGTTTCGGCGCTCGGCGCAGGGCGGGCTGCCCGGGTGCGCGCGGCGGCGATCGATTCGGTTTCTGGGGCCATGCCTTCAAGTTTAGCGTTGCGCCTTCGCCTCAGATCCAGCGGTGCCCGAGCCAGCGGTTAACGGCAAGCTGCCCTGCCCGAAACTTGTTCGGGCAGGGCAGCTCATTCGCGTTCGAGGTGGACGATTCCCGCTTAGGCGTCGCCGCCGGCGTTGCCGGACTTGCCGGCGTTCGGGTTGTTCAGATCGTACTTGGCGTGCGCCTTGATGGCCGAGTCGGCCGCGATCTCGCCGCGCTCAACCAGCGAGTGCAGGGTCTGCACCACCAGCGAGTGCGCGTCGATCTTGAAGAAGCGGCGCGCCGCCGAGCGGGTGTCCGAGAAGCCGAAGCCGTCGGCGCCCAGGGTGTGGTACTCGCCCGGGACGTACGGACGGATCTGCTCCGGCACCGCACGCATGTAGTCCGTGGTCGCGATGAACGGACCGGTGGCCGAGGACAGCTTCTGGGTCACGTACGGCACGCGGCGGGCCTTGGACGGATCAACCAGGACCTGCTCGTCGGCGTGCAGGCCGTCGCGGGTCAGCTCGTTCCACGAGGTCACGGACCAGACGTCTGCGGACACGCCCCATTCGTCGGCCAGGATCTTCTGGGCTTCCAGGGCCCACGGCACTGCCACGCCCGAAGCCAGCAGCTGCGCGCGCGGGCCGTCGGTGGTGGCTTCCTTGAGCAGGTAGATGCCCTTCTCGATCCCCTCGACGTCCACGTTCTCCGGCTCGGCCGGCTGGTGGATCGGCTCGTTGTACACGGTCAGGTAGTACATCACGTTCGGATCCTCGTGGGTTCCGCCGTACATGCGCTCCAGGCCGGAACGCATGATGTGGCCGATCTCGTAGCCGTAGGCCGGATCGTAGGTGATAACCGCCGGGTTGGTGCTGGTCAACACCGGCGAGTGGCCGTCGGCGTGCTGCAGGCCCTCACCGGTCAGGGTGGTGCGGCCGGCGGTGGCGCCGATGATGAAGCCGCGGGCCATCTGGTCGCCGGCGGCCCAGAACTGGTCGCCGGTGCGCTGGAAGCCGAACATCGAGTAGAACACGTAGATCGGGATCAGCGGCTCGTTGTGGGTCGAGTAGCTGGTGCCCGCCGCGGTGAACGCGCCGACGGCGCCGGCCTCGTTGATGCCCGGGTGGATCAGCTGGCCCTGCGGGGATTCCTTGTAGGCCAGCACCAGGTCGCGGTCCACGGACAGGTAGTTCTGGCCGCCCGGGTTGTAGATCTTGGCAGTCGGGAAGAACGCGTCCATGCCGAAGGTGCGGGACTCGTCGGGCACGATCGGCACGATGCGGTGGCCGAATTCCTTGTCGCGCATGAGGTCCTTGAGCAGGCGCACGAAGGCCATGGTGGTGGCCGCCTGCTGCTTGCCCGAACCGCGCTTGGCGATGGCGTAGGCCTTCTCGCCCGGCAGGGTCAGCTTGACGTCGGATTCCTGGCGGCGCGACGGCACGGAGCCGCCGAGCTTGGCACGGTGCTCCATCATGTACTTGTACTCGGCCGAATCCTCGGACGGGCGGTAGTACGGAGGCAGGTACGGATCGGCCTCGAGCTGCTCGTCGGTGATCGGGATGCGCAGGTGGTCGCGGAAGCCCTTGAGGTCCTCGAGGGTCAGCTTCTTCATCTGGTGCGTGGCGTTGCGGGCCTCGAAGTGCGAGCCCAGGCCGTAGCCCTTGACCGTCTTGGTCAGGATCACGGTCGGCTTGCCCTTGAACTCGGTGGCTGCCTTGTAGGCCGCGTACACCTTGTGGTAGTCGTGGCCGCCGCGCTTGAGGTTCCAGATCTCATCGTCGGTGTAGTCCGCGACCAGTTCCTTGGTCTCCGGGCGCTGTCCGAAGAAGTGCTCGCGCACGAACGCGCCGGACTCCGCCTTGTAGGTCTGGTAGTCGCCGTCCGGGGTCTGGTTCATGACGTCGACCAGGGCGTTGGTCTTGTCGGCTTCGAGCAGGGCATCCCACTCGCGGCCCCAGACGACCTTGATGACGTTCCAGCCGGCGCCGCGGAAGAAGGCTTCCAGTTCCTGGATGATCTTGCCGTTGCCGCGCACCGGGCCGTCAAGGCGCTGCAGGTTGCAGTTCACCACGAAGGTGAGGTTGTCCAGCTTCTCGTTGGCCGCCAGCTGCAGGAAGCCGCGCGACTCCGGCTCGTCCATTTCGCCGTCGCCCAGGAAGGCCCAGACGTGCTGCTCGGAGGTGTCCTTGATGCCGCGGTTGTGCAGGTAGCGGTTCAGCTGGGCCTGGTAGATCGCGTTGGCCGGGCCGATGCCCATCGACACGGTCGGGAATTCCCAGAAGTCCGGCAGCGAACGCGGGTGCGGGTAGGAAGGAAGCGCGTGGCCTTCCTTCGACTTCTCCTGGCGGAAGCCGTTCATGTCCTCTTCGGACAGGCGGCCTTCGAGGAATGCGCGGGCGTACATGCCCGGCGAGGCGTGGCCCTGGAAGAAGACCTGGTCGCCGCCGCCCGGGTGGTTCTTGCCACGGAAGAAGTGGTTGAAGCCCACTTCGTACAGGGTCGCGGCGCCTGCGTAGGTGGAGATGTGGCCGCCGACGCCGATGGAAGGCTCCTGGGCGCGGTGCACCATGATGGCGGCGTTCCAGCGCATGAACGCGCGGAAGCGGCGTTCGATCTGCTCGTCGCCGGGGAACTCGGGCTCCTGGTCGACGGGGATGGTGTTCACGTAGTCGGTGGTGGTCACCATAGGCACGCCAACGGACTTGGCGCCGGCACGCTGCAGGAGCGAGCGGATGATGAACTGGGCACGCTCGGTGCCCTGGGTTTCGACGAGTGCGTCGAACGAGTCCAACCATTCCTGGGTTTCCTCGGGATCCCGATCGGATAGCTGGTAAGTCAAACCACTACGGATCTGGGAGATGTGTTCCTCTACAGCCACTGAAGCTCCTTGATTGAAATTGCGGCTCCGCCGCGGTGCAGACATTTTTCTGCCGTGCAGCGGGATGGGACATCGGGTGCAGTAACACTGGAGTGGTGTGTCCTGCTCGGTTCACTGCCTACTCTAATGAATCGAAAGCCGAAAAATCGACGAGATTTTTGGGCAAAATAGCATTAAATAGGCTATTTTAGGTGACTTATGCAACAGTGTGCAGGAGTCAACGCTAGATTGACCCTGTCAAATTGGCCTGCATCACTTTTTGGCGGGCGATATTCGTTCGGCGTGTTATTGCCTTAGCGCTTGAATGGAGCGACGAAACGGTGTTTCGTTGGTAGTAACGCTTTGCACCATCAGGAGGAATGAAGTGAGCGACGCCGTATCGGCAAACCTGGAGTCCGTTAAAAAACTGGGCTTCAAGAATGAAGACCTTATCCAGGAACTGGGTTACGACGATGACGTGGACTACGATCTTCGCGACGCGATCGAGGACACTATTGGTTCAGAGCTGCTCACCGAAGAGGATCACGACGTCGTTGATGCAGTGATTTACTGGTGGCGTGATGGTGACGGAGACCTTGTCGACGCGCTGATGGACTCGCTGAGCAACCTTGGGGAGGGTGGCATCGTATGGCTGCTGACCCCGAAGCAGGGTCGCGAGGGACATGTGTCCCCATCGCTGATCCAGCAGGAAGCTCCGAGCGCCGGGCTGCACGTGACTACCACCGAGGGTGTCTCGGCCGACTGGTCGGCCATTCGTTTGGCACCGCGCAAGAAGAACTAAATGATCGAAACGGGTTCACGCCTGTTCGACTTCTCGCTGGAAAATCAGTACGGCGAAATGATCACCAGCACCGGGCTGTCCGACGGCCGGGTGCTGGTTGTCTTCTATCCGTGGGCATTTTCCCGCGTCTGCGGCTCGGAATTGGCGCAGCTCCAGGAGCATCTCGAGTACTTCGCCAACCGTTCGGTGCGGGTTGTCGCGATTTCGGTGGATCACAAGTTCGCGTTGCGAAATTATGCCGAGGCGTTGGGGATCCAGTTCGACCTGCTGGCCGATTTCTGGCCTCATGGTCGAGTGGCGCGGCTAGCCGGCGCGTTCGACGAGCGGCAGGGCGTGGCGACACGGCTGTCGATTTATCTTGAAGACGGGATAGTGCGTCGAACTTTCACCAGTGAAATGACCCAGCCGCGCAGCCTGGAGGACTATCGGAGCGCCATCGACAAAGCGTAGAAGCATTGCGGCGCGTTCGGGAAACGCCCCGATTTGCGCAGAGCTGGAAAGCTCTGTAAAGTAATTCCTCGTTGGCTTGCAAAAGCTGATGTGGTTAGGGCCTTTAGCTCAGCTGGTAGAGCGTCACGTTTACACCGTGAATGTCATCGGTTCGATCCCGGTAGGGCCCACCAAAGAATAACCCGCTCCCACTAGCCTGTTTAGGTTGTGGGGGCGGGTTTTTTCGTGTTTCATGGGTCGCTCAACTTAGGCCAGTTTGATACTGTTTAACACCATTTCAGACGGCTAAACACGTAAGAAAAACGTAAGCTACTCGTAAGTAAAACGTAAGGCTACGCCGCCGCCGGCAACTGCGGGTGAACAATCCGCTGCAATCTCACGGCCAAGTCGTCGAGATCCTGGTCGAATAATCCGGCGTACGTGTCCAGTGTGATGCTGGCCGTCGCGTGTCCCAGCTGGCGCTGCACCGCTTTCACCGAGGCACCCGACTGCACCAGCAACGAAGCCGCGGTATGGCGGAGATCATGCACCCACATGCTTGTCGGTATCGTCACCGGGTTCTTCGTGCCGCGCGCCCGGGCCGCTTTCGCCGCCTTGTTCACCGCTGCCACCGCATCATCGAACTGGCGCCGCTTGAAGTTGTTCGGGCGGATCTGGCAGCCGCGCACCGTCGTGAACACCAGATCATTCGGCCGCTTGTGCTCGATAAGGTCGCCCAGCATGCCGACCATGAACGGCGCAATGGACACGGTACGAGCCTTGCCGTTCTTCGGTGGGCCAACCACTGGCGGTCCACCTTTCACGAACACCACGGCACGTTCGATACGGATCCTGCCCCGGTCCAGCTGCAGGTCTTTGACCCGGAGCTCCGCAGCTTCCCCGATGCGGAGTCCACAAGTCGCCAGCAACCACACCAGCACCCGGTACAGTTCGTCCATTTCCTTCACCAGCGCAGTCACCTGCTTCACAGACAAGAACACGTGCTCCCGGGACAAGCCCTGCGGCAGGTTCACTTTCGACGCAGGGTTTTGCGCCAGAATCTTCTCGTCAACACACCATGTCAAGAACGACAGAAACCGGCCGTGGATGCTCGCAACCGTGCGCGGGGCAAGCTTCATCCCGGACACCCACGCTTGCACGTCACGCTTGCGCACAGCGCCGGCCGTGCAGTCGCCCCAGTATGGGCGCAGGTGCGCGCGCACATCTGATTCGGCCGCGTTGCGAGTCGACGCTTTCCAGTGCACAGTCGTCGCCAACCATTCATCGAGCAGGTCGGTGATGAACCTGTCCGCAGCGCGCCCGTTCACGTAGTTGCCGGTCATCTTGTCCGCGGTCACGTGGTCCAGGTGGGCCTGAGCTTGTTCCTGGGTGGCGAACTTCTTGGACCGGGCCACCCCGTCGGTATCGTCCCATAGCGCCATCCATCGGGCGCCGACACCGTAAGTGGACTTCCGAATGCGTTTCCCGTTGGCGTCTTTTTTCTTCGACAGCCACCGGTCTTCTACTCGGGCAACCATTGAAGGTCCTCCTGTTTTTGGGTACGCCGAATATGGCGTATGTAGGCTTGGACGTCGCGGGGGAGAACATCGAGTTCCGCGGCGATAGCGGTTGCGGTGTCGTGGATCTTGCAAGCCGCAACGAACAGCTCATGCCGTATCAGCCATGAAGCGCTGAGCTCTTCGGCTTTGCGCTCTTGGCGGGGGCTATGACCGGTGTGACCTAGGACCGCGTGTGCAGTCTCGTGAGAGAGCGTGGAGCGTTTCTGGATGGGCGCCAGCATGGGGCGCAGGTGGATGGTGTTTGTAGTTAGGTCGTAGGCTCCCCACCACCCGGGAGGGAGCTCACTTTCTTTGATCTGCGGCTTCAGCCGTGACAGCACTTCTTCGAACATGAGTCCGAATATAAGGTACGTCACCTACATTAACGGAATCCGACCGAGTAATTATGGAGTGTGTGGCAGGTCGTCGTGCTCGAATGTCCCACCCTCGCCCTGGCGGCCCGACGTGTCAGCTGCGAGGGTCACATCGGAACGCTTCGTCCCGGTGGCGGCCTGTAGGCGTTCGATGACTTCCTTGGAGATGGCGAGGTCCGACTCGATATGCTCCAGATCATGTTCGGTGCGGGCGAGCTTGTTCTCTGTCTCGGCGAGCTTGTCTTGTGCGCGGTCGATCTTCAGTTCGTACTGCTCATGCCACCAGAGCATCTGGGTCGCCATGTTGATAAGCATGTCCTGGGACTCTTTGGGTAGAGTCTTGCCGTTCTGGATGATGAGGTCCGAGGATCCGTAGGGGTTCGGGTCGAGTCCCACGCTGACGGCCGTTGCGGAGACTACGGCGCCGATGGAGACTTTGAGTCCGCGCGCTAGGCCTAGGAGTGTCTCTGTTGATGGGAAATCGACAGGGTCTTTAGTTGCGAGACGCTGCACCGTGGCGCGGTTGTTGAATCCACATTCGCGTGCGAGTTCGGCGTAGGTCCGGCCGTTGAGGTGGTCTCGGATGAGCGCCTGGAGGTTCTGGTTTTCTGGTTGGTTTGCCATGTCCCTAATGTGACTCCCGTGTCTCGCGGTAGCAACGTTCGTCAAATGTGACGTGTTTACTGTTAGATCTTACCTTTCCTAGCCTTTCTCTTTACTAACTTTTTCCCGTAATTCCGGGGCAGACCGCTAGTTCTAGGGAAAAGATGTAAGTTTGAGATTGACACTTGTTTACTTAGATGTGACACTGGTCCTACCGAAACAATCCACTCGTCATTACTGAAAGGCAAATCATGGGGTCGCCATTCCGAACACCAAACCCTTGGAAGGGGGTCGATTACATGCAGCTCCGATCCAAGGAAGCCTTCCGCACCTTCGTTTTCACCAAGGAAGACAAGGAAGCAATCCTCGCCGGCAAGCCGTTCGATGGAAAGAAGATGCGGCAATGTGTAGTCGCTGAACGCGCCGGAGTATCGCCGGCGTTCATTGCCCATCTCGCATCCGGTTACCGAACCTCATGCAAGCCTGAAACCGCTCAAGCAATCGCAGATGTTTTGGGCGTGAACCTCCTGGTTCTTTTTGAACCCAAGATGTCAATTTCAAAACAACAAGCGTCAGACCAAAAACAGCGCACCGGCCGTGCGCGTGTCCCGATGAAACTCGCAAGCTAGGAGCGTCATGCCAGATCTGACAGTCGAAGAGACCGCGCTGGAGCTCAAGCAGTCCACCACGATGGTCCGGAAACTCGCCAACCGAGGGAAGCTCCCCGGCGCATACAAGGGCGGTACCGGCGGACGGACCTCAGCTTGGCGCATCCCACACCGTGCACTGGACCTCTACAGGAAGTCCCAGCCCGGAGGGTACCGGCCATGAACAGGTGGGCCGCGCGCAACGGGTTGAAGCTCACCAAACGCTGGGAGCACGTCACCACCGCCATCGCCGGTGTCGCAGTCACATCATTCATCGTCCTCGCCTTCGTGCTGGACGCAGTCATCAAAACCAATCTTGGAGCCTGATCATGAGCCTCACATTCAAGGAATCCTCGCACCGCTACAAGCTGGACGGCCAGCACGTCACTGGCGTCACGACCATCCTCAAAGGCGGCATCCCCGCCCCGGCACTCGTTTGGTGGGCTGGCGGTGTAGTCGCCAAGTGGGCGATGGACCCGGCCAACGACGGCACCCTTGCCCGGCTCCGCGACGGCGACTACGACGAAGGCGTGAACTACCTGCAGCTGCTCCCGAACCGGGAGCGTGACGAAGCGGGGGAGAACGGCACCGCTGTGCACGACATGGCCGAACGCCTGATCCAGGACGGCACCGTCAAAATCCCAGCCGAGTTCGCCCACCTGACCAGCCACGTCGAAGGGTACGCAGACTTCCTCGACGCATGGCAGATCACCCCGGTGCTGGTGGAGCGGATCCTCGCGAACCGCACGCACTGGTACTCGGGCAAGTTCGACCTGTACGCCACGTCGCCGCTGCTCATGTCGCAGGCTGACATCGCCGCGGGGAAGGTCGTGCAGATCGACCTGAAAACGTCGAAGGGGGTCTACGGGGAGACCGCGCTGCAGACCGCGGCATACGCCCGGGCCGAGTTCTACATGGACGACTACGGCAACGAATCGCCACTGCCCGAGGTTGTGAAAACGTTCGTCGCACACGTCACCCCGAACGAGCGGGAGTCCGAGGTTGGGAAGCGGTACGACGGGTGGCCGCTCGGCACCAGCCTGTACCAGCTGGCCGGGTCCCCGGCGGAGATCGACCAGCACTTCGAAATGTTCTTGCATGCCAAGGCGGTCAAGGACGACGCGAAGGCCCGGGACAGCATCATCGGTGAACCGCTGCAGCTACCGGCCATCCAGGACGTGGCGGCATGAGCGCGCACACCGTCGACATTTACCCGCCGTACACGCCGTGCACGGACCTCCGATACACGCGGCGGGAGGTGAACAAAATGAACGGCCTCACCCCAGCGGAAGCCGCGAAAGCCGCCATCGCACTACTCAGCGATGCGACCCGCGACTGCGAAACCGGATACCCCGACGAGCACTACCGCAACGCAATCCTCGAACTCGAAACCCACCTAGACGACAACGCCTAGCAGACCCCAAAGGAGTCACCATGAGCAACACCCCAGCAGTACAAACCGACGGCTCGGACATCCAGCCGCTCAGCTTCGCCACCAGTGCCCCAGCCGTGCAAACCGCCGGCATGGTTCAACTCGAAGAATGGGCCGCGGAACTCGGATACGCCCACAAGATCGCCCAGGCGATGGCGCACTCGAACTTCCTGCCGAAGTCGCTCCGCGAGAAGGGCCGCGGAATTGTGAAGCCCATCGAGGAAATGGCCAACGACGCAGCAGTCGTGATCCTTGCCGGCAAGTCCGTCGGACTCGACCCGTTGCAGTCAGTGCAGAACATCTTCCCGGTGCACGGCCAGCCGTCCATGTACGCCCGCACTATGGGCGCACTGGTCGTGGCTCAGGGCCACGGTGTACGGCGTATGTCTGCCACCGAGGAGGCTGTGACCTACGCGGTTCGGCGCAAGGGCGACGACACCTGGGAGGAATTCACCTGGACGATCCAACGCGCACAGAAAGCCGGATACACCAGCAACAGCAAGTACGGGAGCGACCCCATCGCCATGCTCGGTGCCAAGGCCCTCGCCGAAGCTTGCCGCACCGTGTTCCCCGACGTGCTTCTCGGCATGGCATACAGCGTGGAGGACATGGAACTGGAAGACATGGGCGAAACCCCTGCCACTGCCGCTCCCGCCGCCGCGAAGACGATCACTCGGAAGCCGAAAGCGCAGGCCGCGGAGCGTCCGACGCGTCCCGCCCAGACGCCGGCGCCCGCCCCGGCCGAACCCGCAGCGCAGGATCCTGTCGCCAACACCGCCGACAGCGTGGACACGGCAACCGGGGAGATCATGCCCGAGGATGCGCCGGAAGCGCCAGTCGACTTCCTCGCCGAATGCGAAACCCGACTCGGCGACAAGAAAGCGCTCGGCGAACTCGGCAAGCAGGCCCGCGCCGCCGGCGCCAGCGAAGACATCATCGGCGTCATCACCGAAGCCTGGAAAGACGCAGCCTAACCCAACCCCGGCGGGGCGCAAGCCCCGTCACCACCAACACAGGAGTCACCATCATGAAGGTCACCAAGCTGATCAACAGCAACTACAAGAACGCCCGCCGCGTCGAAATCGTCCCCGACGCTGACGGAAAGCTCGTCATCATCGAAGGCAACAACGGCGCCGGCAAGTCCAGCGTCCTGGACAGCATCGCCGCAGCCCTCGGCGGAGTTGATTCGAAGTCCACCCCGAAGCCGATCCGCGACGGCCAGTCCAGCGCCGAGATCATCGTCGAAACTGAGGAGCTGACCGTCACCCGCCGGTTCACCCCGTCCGGGTCCACCTTGTCGGTCATGTCGAAGGACGGGGCGAAGTTCCCGAAGGGGCAGGCGAAGCTCGACGAGCTGGTCGGCAAGCTCAGCTTGGACCCGTTCGCGTTCACCCAGCTCGACGACAAGAAGCAGCTCGCCCAGCTTCTCGACCTAGTGGATCTGCCATTCGACCCGGCCCAGCTGGAAGCGGAACGCAAGGCTGTGTTCGACGAGCGTACCGCCGTGAACCGGGAAGTGAAAGAGCTCACCGCCCAGCTGCAGGCGTACGGCGACACCCCCGAAGGTTTGCCGGAGTCGGAGGTGTCCGTCGCCGAACTGCTGGGTGAATACCGTGCGGGCGAAGCCGAGAACGCGAGGATCCGTGAGGCGAAGAAGAAAACCGCCGAGTGGGCACGCCATATCGCGAAGCTCGAAGAGGAGCTGGAAACCGCACGCTCCTACTACGAGGACGCGGCCAACGACCCAGACAATAAGCGCGAGGAAACCGACCTCACCAGCATCCAGTCGAAGATCGACGGAGCGGAGGAAACGAACCGCCAGGTGCGTAAGGCGCAGGAGCGGGCGGCGCTGGCCGAACGCCACACTGCGACCGCTGACCGCGCCGCCCAGCTGACCGCGAAGATCGAAAAGATCGACACGGACAAAGCCGACATGCTCGCATCCGCCACCTTCCCAGTCCCCGGACTCGGCTTCGACGAGAACGGCGTCACTTACAACGGTGTCCCGTTCAAGCAGGCATCCACCGCCGAGCAGATCCGCGTCAGCATGGGCATGGCCATCGCACTGAACCCGAAGCTGCGCATCATCCGCATCGCCGACGGCTCCCTACTCGACCAAAACAGCCTCGCCCTCGTCGAAGAAATGGCCACCAAGCACGACTACCAAGTGTGGCTCGAATGCGTGGGAGAAGGTCGCGACGGCGCTTTCACCATCGTGGACGGAGAACTGGCATGAGCACCCCAGTCCACGACACCGAAACCACCATGGCCCTCGCCACCTACACGGTGGAAAAGATCAAGCCACTCGCAGACCGCATCCCCACCGGAACCGTCAGCATCCGAATGTTCCTGGGGGACTCGTTCTTCACCGTCCCCTGGTCCGTCGACGTCGTAGTGAACCGGCGCGACGTCCCACATGGATCGGAAGCCGGCACCGTCGCATACCGCACCTCCGCCACCAAGACAGAGGACATCGACGGGCTCGCCGCCGAACTCACCCAATACGTCAACAACCTAAGCCAGGCGAACGCAGCATGAGCACCCCAATCACCACTACCAGTGGAAGCAAGTTCTGGACCGACGAGCACAACGGAAAGAACGTCCTCAAGGGCGTCACCGTCGACGGCATCACCGCTGAAATCGGCACGTTCGACCTGTATCCCAGCGGCAACGTCTTCGCGTTCACCCCACGCCGAAGCGTCCTAGCATCGTTCACCGCATCCGCGCTGCGAGCCATCGCAGACCTCATCGACCAAACCACCAACGAACAGGAGAACCGATAACCATGGCCGGAGAGACAGTTATCACCGTCATTGGAAACCTGACCGCTGATCCCGAGCTCCGTTTCACCCCGTCCGGTTCTGCGGTAGCGAACTTCACCATCGCAAGCACCCCGCGGGTGTTCGACCGACAGACGAACGAGTGGAAGGAAGGCGAAGCACTATTCCTTCGGGCCAGCATCTGGAAGGAAGCCGCGGAGAACGTCGCCGAAACCCTGACCAAGGGAATGCGCGTTATCGCTCAAGGCCGGCTCCGGTCGCGTT
Organism: Arthrobacter sp. AG1021; assembly: GCF_003633665.1. Lineage (NCBI taxonomy): Bacteria > Bacillati > Actinomycetota > Actinomycetes > Micrococcales > Micrococcaceae > Arthrobacter > Arthrobacter sp. AG1021. The sequence continues at coordinate 474,523 of NZ_RBLB01000008.1, forward strand.
CCTACGACACAAAGGAAGGCGAACGCCGCACCGTCATGGAGCTGGAGATTGACGAGATCGGCCCGTCGCTCCGGTTCGCTTCCGCCAAGGTCACTCGAACCCAGCGTTCCGGCGGTGGCGGTGCTGGTGGGTTCACGAACTCCGCACCGCAGAACACCCCGCAGCAGGGCGGTGGCTGGAACGCCCCAGCAACGGACCCGTGGAACACCGGGGGAGCGTCCAATGACGAACCTCCGTTCTAACCCGGCCGCGGTCTCTGAGCTCCGCCAGGCGCAGCAGCTCATCCACAAACTTGACCGGCTCCGCAACGACCAGAACCGGTCCAAGAAAGTCGGGTACGGCCCACGCACCCGCATCACCAGCACCGACCTCCGCCGGCGCGAACTCAACACCAAAATCATCTACCACCTTCACCAAGCGAAGGTCCTCAACGAACAGGAGACCCTACCGTGACCCGCAAAGTAACCGTCTACTCCAAGAACCCGTGCGGACAGTGCACCCTCACAAAGAACACCATGAACAAGCAGGGCGTGGAGTACGAAGAGATCCGCGCCGACCTGCCAGGCATGGAAGAACTCGCCGAATCGATCCGGGACCGCGCCAAGGAGCTCGGCGTCACCGGGACCATGCCCTACGTCACTGTGCACGACGCGAATAACCAGCTGATCGCCGACTGGTTCGGGTTCATCCCATCGAACATCACCGACCACGCCGCAGTCCGCGACGACGACGAAGCCGACGCAGCATGACCACCGCAATCCGAGACCCGCACCTCATCGAGTACCTGCAGGGCCGGCACCGGCGCCTGTCGGCACCAGCGAACCAGATCATCGCTGAAGCGCAAGGCGAAGCCCGCAGGATCCTAGCCGAAGCGTACGCACAACGCGACCAGGTCCTCGGTGACATGAATGCCACGTTCGAAGCCAAGAACCGCGAACTGAACAACCTCCGAGCCAACATCTCCAAAGCCCGCCGGGAACTCGCCGGGTGCAACGACAAGCTCACGGAGAAGGCGCGCCGCGAGGGCCACGCCAGGCTGCTGATCGTCACCGCTGAAGCCTGCAGGTACGACCGGACCGACAGGAAGGTGACGTCGTGAAAGGCGAAACCTGCCAGCGCGCATGTTGCTGGACGCCATTCTCAGTCTGCGCGCGTCAACACAAGTGCGGCTGCCACACAGACCGCAACGCAGCGCAACGAGCCGTCCGGCAACTCAACTGGAACATGGCCGAACTGCGACTCGCAGCACAACTCCAGAACAGGAAAACGAACACCAAATGACAACCATCACCGACATGTTCTGTGGAGCAGGCGGATCCTCCACCGGACTCTTGGAAATCCCGGGCGTGACCGTCCGCACCGCCATGAACCACTGGTCCCGGGCCATCGAAACCCACAACACCAACCACCCTGAAGTGGACCACGTCTGCGCAGACATCCAAGTCACTGACCCGCGCTATATCGCCACCTCCGATGTGCTGTGGGCCAGCCCCGAATGCACCAACCATTCGGTGGCGAAGGGCCGCAAGCGCATCACGAACCAGCCGGACCTGTTCGGTGACACCATCGCCGACGAGGCTGCCGAGAAGTCCCGCGCCACCATGTGGGACGTGCCCCGTTTCGCGGAGCACCACAAGTACAAGATCATCATGACGGAGAACGTCGTGGATGCCGCAAAGTGGGTGATGTTTGAAGCCTGGTTGCACGCCATGGAACTGCTCGGCTACGAGCACCACATCGTGTACCTGAACTCGATGCACGCGCAGCTCGGCGGGCTCCCCGCCCCGCAGTCCCGGGACCGCATGTACGTGGTGTTCTGGCTGAAGGGGAACCCGAAGCCGGACTTCGACAAGCTCCGCCCGGAAGCGTACTGCCCGACCTGCGACAAGACCGTGCGCGCGATCCAGCACTTCAAGAACGGGAAGCGGTGGGGACGCTACCGCGCCCAGTACGTCTACCGCTGCCCATCCACGAGCTGCCGCAACCAGATCGTCGAGCCCGGCTGGCTCCCTGCTGCGTACGCCATCGACTGGTCCATCCGTGGCCAGAAGATCGGGGACCGCACCCGCCCGCTGGCCGACAAGACCATGGCCCGCATCAGAGCCGGACTGGAGAAGTACGGCAATGCCAGGATCTCCATCGACGCAGTGCGCGGCGCCCCGATCCTGTCGGACGTGGACTCGGAGCCGTTCGCCACGCAGACCACAAGCTACACGCGTGGGCTGATGATTCCAGTGGAAGGTCGCGAGGGAAAAATGGCCCAGCAGATTAGCGATGTCATGCGAACACAGACCACCCGCAACGAAACCGGTTTGCTTGTTCCTGCCGGTGGCACCTGGCACGACGCTGCGCACTCTACGGATGATGCGTTGCGGACGCTGACCACACGTGAGGCTCATGGTCTGCTGACCACGCCAGGCCACCACATGCTGATGGAGTACTACGGCAACGGCGGCACACGTGGAGTAGACCAGGCGATCCCGACCATCCCCACCGTGGACCGGTTCGCCATGATCACCACCATGCGCGGCACCAGCGCCGGACACCTCGCCAGCAGTTCCAAGCCCGCCACCGACCCGCTCGGCACGCTCACCGCTGGCGGTAACCACCACGGCCTCACCGAATGGACTGCTGAGGACATCAACCAGTGCGAGTTCCGCATGTTGGAGCCACACGAAATCATGGCCGGCATGGCGTTCCCCAAGACCTACCAGATGACCGGGAACAAACGTGAGCAGGTCAAGCAGTCCGGCAACGCAGTGACCCCGCCCGCGGCCCGAGACATCGGAACCGTCGCCATCGCATCACTGGCCACAGCATGACCAGCCGATTCGAAGCACAGCACCCACGCTGTGGGCATTGCGGGGCGTGGGGCAAACGGTACGGCGACAAAGTGCAGTGCAACAACCCCAGTTGCGCCCGGGTCAGCACGTACACGGCACCAACCGAACCGCTCAGCTTCGCCACCGGGTACCGGCTACCGAAACCCAAGCGTCGACCCGTGCAGGTCAAAGACCATCCACCCATGCAAGACCAACTCGAACTGGAAGGAGACGAACCATGCGACGAGTAATCATCGAATCCCCATACGCGGGGGACATCGAACGCAACACCGTCTACGCGCGCCGCGCGGTCGCCGACTCGCTGGCCCGCGGCGAAGCGCCCATCGCTTCCCACCTGCTCTACACCCAGCCTGGCATCCTCGACGACACCGTGCCGGGGGAGCGCGCCAAAGGCATCGAAGCCGGACTCGCCTGGGGCGCTGCCGCCGAAGCCACCGTCGCCTACATCGACTACGGCTTCACCGACGGCATGCACTTGGGCCTCAACCGGGCACAAGCCGAAGGCCGCACCATCGAATTCAGGCACATCGGAGACAACCAGTGAAAACGTACCTCGATTTCATTCGCGCCAAAGCCGACTTCGAGAAGTCCTACGGACAGCCCGTCGAAGCTGGCGCCGTGAACCCGATCCTCAAAGAGCATCAGGCGGACATTGTCCGGTGGGCTGTGGAAGGCGGACGCCGCGCCATCTTCGCAGCATTCGGCCTTGGAAAATCAGTGATGCAGCTGGAAACCCTTCGCCTCACGCTCGCGCATGCTGGCGGGTCCGGGCTGATCATCGCACCCCTCGGAGTCCGCGGCGAATTCATCCGCGACGGCCGAATGCTCGGCATCGACGTGAAGTTCATCCGAACCATCGCCGACATGACCGGGCCCGGCATCTACGTCACCAACTACGAATCAGTGCGTGACGGGAAACTCGACGTCAACGAATTCACGGCCGTGTCACTGGATGAAGCTGGAGTACTGCGCAGCTTCGGATCCAAAACGTACCAGACGTTCCTCACCCTATTCCGTGAAGTACCGTACAGGTTCGTTGCCACCGCCACTCCATCCCCGAACCGGTACAAGGAACTGATCCACTACGCCGGGTTCCTCGGTGTTATGGACACCGGCCAGGCACTCACCCGGTTCTTCCAGAGGGACTCCACACAGGCGAACAACCTGACCCTGTACCCGCACAAACGGGACGAGTTCTTCATGTGGCTGAACTCGTGGTCGATCTTCCTCCAGTCGCCGGCCGACCTCGGCTACGACGCGACCGGGTACGTCCTCCCACCCCTGACGGTCGAATGGCATGAAGCGCCAGTCGACCACTCCACCGCAACGGTGGACAGGGACGGGCAAGCACACCTGTTCCGTGGTGGCGCGAAAGACCTGAAGAACATCGCAAAGGAGAAGCGTGACAGCCTAGGCTCACGCATCACCCAGATGATGTCCATCGTCGATAAGCACCACGCGCAAAACGACGGGCAGATCATCCTCTGGTGCGACCTGAACGCTGAACAGGACGAGATCGAACGGCAGCTGCGCATGCGCGGCCTGACCTACAGTTCCGTCCACGGTTCCCTGGACCCGGACGAAGCGGAACGACGCATCGACGAATGGCGCGACAAGGAAACGTACGCGCTCATCGGCAAACCAGTCCAGCTTGGGCAGGGCCTGAACTTCCAGCAGTGCAACACCGCAGTATTCGCGGGAGTCACCTACAAGTTCAATGACACGTTCCAAGCTTGGCACCGTATCCAACGCTTCGGCCAGCAACGACCCTGCACTATTCACATGGTCCACGCTGAATCCGAAACCGAGGTCGTCGCCGCACTCAAACACAAGTGGACCCAACATGAGGAGTTGACCAGCACGATGACCGACATCATCAAAGAGTACGGGCTCTCACGCAACAGCATCACCGACGCCCTCACCCGCAGCCTGGGTGTCGACCGCATCGAAGCCCGCGGAGAGAACTGGACCCTCGTGCACAACGACTGCGTGAACGAAGCGCAGCGCATGCCCGAGAACAGCATGGACCTGATCGTCACGTCCATCCCCTTCGCCAACCACTACGAATACACGCCCAGCTACAACGACTTCGGACACACCGACGACAACCGGCACTTCTGGGACCAGATGGACTACCTCACCCCGAACCTGCTGAAAGTGTTGAAGCCCGGCCGGATCTACGCCTGCCACGTGAAGGACCGCATCAACTTCGGTGCAGTCACCGGCGCCGGCATCCCCACCAGCTCGCCGTTCCACGCCGAAGCGATCTTCCACGCCATCAAGCACGGGTTCGACTACATGGGCATGATCACCGTCATCACCGACGTCGTCCGGGAGAACAACCAGACGTACCGGCTGGGCTGGTCGGAAATGGCGAAGGACGGCACCAAAATGGGGGCAGGCTCCCCAGAGTACGTCCTCCTGTTTCACAAGCCGCAGACCGACCGCTCCCGCGGCTACGCCGACACCCCCGTCACCAAGGACAAGGCCGACTACACGCGGGCCCGTTGGCAGGTCGACGCTCACGCGTTCTGGCGGTCCGATGGGAACCGTCCCCTCACCCCGGACGAGCTGGCCAGCCTGCCCGTGGAGCAGCGTTCCCGACTGTTCACCGAGCAGACCCTGCAGCAGGTGTACGACTACGAGTCGCACATCCAGATCGGGGAGCAGCTCGAAGGGAAGGGCGCGCTGCCGGCTACGTTCATGTCCCTCGCCCCGGGGTCCTGGCACCCTGACGTGTGGCATGACGTGAACCGCATGCACACGCTGAACGGAGAGCAGAAGCGCCGGAACGTGCAACTCCATTTGTGCCCTTTGCAATTTGATATCGTGGACCGGCTCATCGAACGGTATTCCAACCCGGGCGACACCGTCTACGACCCGTTCATGGGCTTGGGCACCGTCGCACTCCGCGCCCTGAAAAAGGGCCGCAAAGGGTACGGGTCCGAACTGAACCCAGGCTACTGGGCCGACTCGGTCAAGTACCTGGAAGCTGAGGAACGCGCGCAGGAAATGCCAACGCTGTTCGACCTCATCGGTGACGACGAGAACGCCGCGTGAGTTGCGATGCGACGGGGTGCACGTGTGCAGATCCAGTTGCCGAGGTGCCCGGACGAGTACTGCGACAAGGTATGGGCTGCTGACCGGCGAACAGCGAGCGAGCTGTATCGGGCGGTCGTGAACGCGACTGGCCATCAGAACCCGGTGCGCTTCTATGAGCATTCCGGTGGATGGCATTGGACCAGTGACGTTGACGGTTCTCGTCGTCCGACGGGCACCTGAGTAGATGTTGTGGGCGTGGGGATAACTGCGCCCACAACGTCAATCTGAATATGACACATGTAATTTCAAATAAGCTAGAATTGGGATAGGCAAGGAAAGGAAACCGCTGCCGTGTACGAATACCGACCAACACCAGTCCGGATCAAATACCAAGACCTCGCAGACCACATGAAAGACAACCCCGGCGTATGGGTCAAAGTCCGCACCGCCAACACCGAAGCCGCAGCCTGGGCCGCCGCCCAGCAAATCAAAACCGGCCGCCGCGCAGCCTTCCGCCCCGCCGGCGACTACGACGCATACACCCAAGGCTGCGACATCGTCGCCCGCTACACCGGAGGGCAGGAATCGTGAACAACTGGAAGCTGGGGGATCGGTGCACTTTCACCCACCGCCTCAACAAGCAGACCTGGGACCCGGAAACCTATCGGAAGTTCACCATCGACGGGAAGTACTCCGGCGCAACAGAAAAGCGATGGGTGCCCATCCCCGCACAGCATGAGGGTGTGATCGTCGGACAGCGCACTGTGCAAAACAACTGGGTCGACAGCGCCGGCGAATACCTGAACTATGCCGTCCCGACCAAATACATCAGGGCCTACCTCGTCGCTTACGACCTCCGCAAAAACCCCGTCTACGTCCTCCCCGAACACATGGAGCGCATCCCGTGACCATCCGATATGAACTGCACCCCAACCCGCCTACCAAAGAAGAGCTCGGTGCAGCTGTTGACCTCACCGACTATGTCACCACCGACGGCCTGCAAATCGACCCCGAATACGACACCGCAATCGAAGCATTCCGAACCGCGTTCCAGCACACCATCGACGTCACTGCCGACGACCTGCAGAAGCTCGTAGAGGAATTGGGCGCCCACGCTTTCACTGCACCACTCACCGCGCGCCGGGCCATGAACACCGACATGCGATACCCCACCAGCACCCCACCATGGAAACGAGGCCGAAAGTGAACACCATCATCTACCTCGACGTGGACGGCGTCATCAATGCGATCCGCAACGGCACCCCGTCGCAGAAGCGAACCGGGTTCAAAGACTTCCGGCGACAAGTAGTCCGCGGATACCAGATCCAATATGCGCAGGAACTCGTTGACTGGCTCAACACCCTGGCCATGCGCCCAGGCGTCACTATCAAATGGCTCACAACGTGGGAGCATGACGCCGCCGGAATGCTCGCACCGCAAATCGGGCTGAACGGACAACTGTGGGAAGTGCTCACCGGCGACCAGCACGCATGGCAAGGCCGCAACTGGTGGAAGCTCGGTGCGATCCGAGCCGACCACGAAAAGCACAAGCCAGGTCTAGCCATCTGGATCGATGACGACATCAAGCTCGAACGCGAAGCGCTCTACTGGGCCGCCGAAACCGAAAACGTCATGGCCATCAGCCCCGACCCACTCGACGGACTCACCCACGGCGACCTCGACCACATCACCCGCGCAATCACCGGAAAGGACGGCTAACCGTGGCGCGCAACTTCGCCAAAATTCAGACCGCGATCTGGACTGACGACGACTTCCTAGACCTCACCCTGACCGAACAATGGCTCTACCTCCACATCGTCACCCACGACGACCTCACCTTCGCAGGCTCCATGGACTGGCGCCCCAAAAAAGTAGTCCCCATGGCCCACGGGCTCACACTCGGAGAAATCACCGACGCCGCCGAAGTACTCCGCGCCAAGCGGTACTTCATCATCGACGACGACACCGAAGAAGTACTCGTACGCACCTACGTCCGCAACGACGAACTGCTCCGGCAACCCAACATGGGCATCCCCGTCGGCAAGGCGTACAGGTCCATGAGCTCACGAGTCCTGCGTGGCGTATTCATCCATGAGCTGCAGCGGCTCCACGCTAAAAACCCGGACTGGAAGTCATGGGCGCACCTCACCGAGGAGCTGCAAAAGAAAGCCATCGACCCGTGGGAAGGGTACGAAGTTCCGACCCTGAAACTGCCCGAAGCGTCACTGGCAAAAGGCATCGGTTTGGGTATCGGTGAACCCGTCGAAGAGCCACCCTTTTAGGTATCAAGAAAGGAATGCGGAAAGGCATCCATAAACCCATCTGGAAGGCATCCCGAAAGGTATCCCCAAACCCATTCAAAACAGATTCGGAACCCATCCGGAAAGGGATGCCGCACACCTTAACACCTTAACACCCTCCACCTTTCACCCTTCACCAGCCAATCGTTACGTAAGTAACGCGGGCGCGTTATTGAACAGCACACCCCAAAATCGGCCAGCCCCAACAACACCACCACGCAACGCCTGGCTGAGAAATTCACCAAGGAAAACCCATGCACGAACTCACCCACACCGAAGCCACCATCCTCGCCCAACTCCTCCACCACATCCGACCCGACTGGACCCCCAACAGCCTCATCACCATCCTCGGCAACAACCGCACCACCCCATCCCTCGCAGCACTCACCATCGCAGCCACCACCAAAGCCATGGACCCCACCTGCAAAACCCCAGCCCCCATCTTCCACCCCGGCAACCACTGGCCACCCACCACACGCCACCAAATCCCCACCGGCCCAGAATGCCCCGACCACACCGGCCACCGCGCCCACAACTGCGGTCCCTGCACCATCGACATCGAACTCGGAGACCGACCACCACACCTCCACGGCAAAGCACTCCACCCACACAAACGAACCCCACCCCCAGAAGGCTGGCGCAACAACCCAACCCCGTAGGGGTACCACACAACCGCGAAACTGCGAAACAGCATCAAACACCATCAAATGACATCAAACGTGCCCACCGTGCCGAACCGGCGTAAACAGCAAGACGTGCGTCTCGTTGAAAATACTCACAGGAGCGACAGGACCATGGCTGAAATCGACGTAAACCCCGATAGCGCCCACCAGTGCCACCCCGCATTTTCTGACCCCGCAAATCGGCGTACAGCGCTTCCGGGCCCAGTGTTGGTGTTCGACGTGGAGGGTACCCCGACGCCGCAGGGCAGCAAGAAGGCTTTCGCCAGGACGAACAAGACCACCGGGAAAACGACCGTCACCCTTGTCGAGTCCGCGGGGGATCGGCTGAAAGCGTGGCGGGCGGAGATCGTCGCTGCGGCCATGGTTGCCAAGGTCAAGGCGGGATGGGCGCCGGCGAATGGGCCTGTGGTCGTGGACCTGGTGTTCTACTTGCCGCGGCCGAAAGCCCATTATGGTTCGGGTCGGAATGCTGGGGTGTTGAAGGATTCGGCTCCGTTGGTGCCGACCACGAAACCGGACGGGGACAAGCTAACCAGGGCCGCGTTGGATGCGTTGACGACGGCGGCGGTGTACCGGGATGATTCGCAGGTTGTGGATTTCCGGGCGCGGAAGGTGTTTGCGGATGGCCGGCGTCCTGGCGCGCTCATCGAGGTTACCGCGTGGTAAAAATTTCGTAGCATTGTCTTTTCAAAAACACTTGTCGTCATCTTCAACGTGACGTAAGCTATTCGCAAGCAGTAGGAAACCCCGCCGGGCGGTCAGGCCCACCGGGTTCATCACAAGGGAGGGCCGCTGTAATGGCTTGGTACCACATCGTAGGAATCGCAGTAGTTGCATGGGTCGGCTTGAGCGTCCTGCTCGCCGGCGCCTGGTCACGGTTCGCATCCCGTCGCACGACACGCGAACAGCAGATCCTCCGCAGCATGAACGATCACCCAGCCGGCACCCGCCGCACCACCAAGATTTGAGGCACCCGAAATGACTACCACCCCAGCCGAAGTCACCATCCACACGATCCTGCGCACGCCGGACATGGCCGCGGAACTCGCGCTTCCCGAACAGCTGATCCTCGCAGACCGGTGCGACCGGTGCGGCGCCCAAGCACTCCACGCGTTCGCCCACACCATGACGGACGGCGGGTACGTGATCCTCCTGTTCTGCAACCACCACGCAAGGTCACACCACAACGCAACCTGCACCTGGGCCGCACACCACGACTACCGGATGCCTATGGACGTGTGGGAGAAGGAAGCCGCCGCCCAGAAGCAGAAAGCCATCCGCGACAACTCGGGCAAAACCGACCCAAACCCACCAACCCCACCACACCTGTCCCAGTGGGACCTCGACCGCTGGGCCTAACACCCACTCGAACATCTTGGAGAACACCATGCCGAAGAAACCAGGCACGCGACGCGCCGCCAAACGCCGCGCCGCCCGCGACCGCAGCAAGAACGACATCTGCCCTACCCACGGCGACAAAGCCAGCCGGAACTACCAGTTCTACCGGTGCGGCTGCCAACGCCAGCAGGTGACAGCATGACCATCAACCTGGACACCCTACGTAAGACCGCGGAAGCCGCAACCCCCGGACCGTGGGATCTTTACTCGACGCAGGACTACGAAGTGTTCTGTGCAGCGAATTTCACGGATTCCAACTACGATCCGCCTGCGGTAACTTACGGGTCGGACCGGTCAGAGGACGCCGAGTTCATCGCCACGTTCAACCCTGAAACCGTGCTCGCCCTCCTGTCCCGCCTCGAACAGGCTGAACAGGCCGTCCAACGAGTGCGGGAGGTTATCCGCCAGTACGACCCGGATCACCTGACCTGCATGTGCAACTCGGACGGCGACTGCTGCAAGTGCACCGTAGCCGACTTCCAAGAAGCCCTGGAGGGTGACGACAATGGCTGATCTGTACGAGTTCGAAATGCAGTACACCCAAGCCGATAAGACCGGGTACTACCACTCCCGCTGGGATCAGGGTGGCGTTGCCGAAGTCATCGCATCGACCCGCGAAGAAGCTCACCAGAAGCTATTGACGCTACTGGGCAGCTGCCCCCGCGGATTCGGATGGGGCTGGGCAGTCAAAATCCTATCCATCCGCGACCACCGAATCGTAGCCGAGGAGAAAACCGATGGCTAAGCAAACCTGCAAAGCATGCACGGGGACTGGCAAGGACTTCACGGTTCTTAAGGGAGGAACTGCTGATTTTCTTGGTTGCTTCACCTGCGACGGAACCGGAACCATACACCGCACCGGCCCGTACCGGCTGACGGACGGCACCTGGTCAGACGGCATAGACCGGACGCACCAGGTGCGTGCGTATGGGTTCAACAAGGCCAACCCCACCCGCTGGACAGTGAACAGGATTGGCGAGAGCTGGGAAGCCTACCAGTACGACTCAGAACGGGAAAGCTCGAACGGCCACTTCGGAACCCACGCCGAAGCCATCCGTTACGCCGACCATCACGCCCGCACCACCAAGAACGGAGACGCGTGATGCAGGTTATCGAATCGGCTACTGGTGCGCGTGTCCTCCCTTTCATGGGTGATCAAAACGCGACGGTATCGGAATGGGCGGCACACAGTGTTCGACGCCGACCTGCGAACCAAATCATCTGTGCATAGGCAGCTAGCCAGCAAGCTACACATTCAAGGAGACAACAATGACTAGCAAGACTTTCAAGAGCGCATACCCGGGGCGCAGCAACCAATCGTTGGAGATCCTTCGAGCGGATAACCGCGTTCGGGTGTCCGTGGATCACGCATCGGACGGTGCCCGGGGAATCATCATCGCCCCGTCTGATGCTCCTGCCCTTGCCCTCGCAATCCTCGAAGCGGCGGGGTACAAGGAGCACTCGAAGGCGAACCTAGGCTCGTCTGAACTTCTCGCATCCTATGGGATGACCAAGTTACGTCAGGCTGTGCAGGCCCAAGTGCGCGAGGAATCCGAAACCAAATCCCAGGCGGAGTTGGAAGCCGAAGCGCTGATGCTGGCGAACTCTGCGGTTCTAGCGGTAGGGAATCCGCCTTACCCGTCAATTGAGCACATGAGTGATACGTCCCTACGCAAGTGGCTCGCTGTTGCCCGTAAAGCACGCGAGCTTGGCGGGAGTGCAGAGAAGTGAGCATCGAGAACCTGCAAGTCCACCCAGGCACAGTGAATCCGAAAGCCCAGATGGAGCACAAGTACAAGACCATCGGCCCCGGCATCCCAGCGTGCACCTGCGGGAGCACGTTCGAATGGCGCTACGAATTCGACGACCACCAGCGATACTACGAAAGGGCCACTAGATGAACCAGACCAAGCTAAACCCGGTCAACTTTTTTATCGCTAAATTACGCTGATGGAATTGCTTGACGAATACCGGTCTATCGGAGGCAACGTGGGCCCTGATGTCGAACTAGCCGGCGGAGATGTCGGTAACTGTCATACCGCTAACGTCAACGATATCTGGAAAGGGGGTGCCCTGTTTCTTCAGACGGTACACAGCTTCATTCCTTGCACTGTTATTCATACTGAACCACAATTTGCTTAGTCTGTTGTTGATCGCTTTGATTTCCGAAACGTCGTAGTCGTCCCGGTCCTTAGTCATCATGTGGACGCGACTAGCAAGCGAGACAAACTTCAACATGGGTTCATCGGTTTGATCCAGTTCGCGCAGGCGCCTCATCTCCATGTTGGGTCTCTTGGTGGATCGTTCTCTAATTGATTCTTCGATCGCGGAGAGCCGACTCAAGATCTGGAGATTCATCTCGGCCTGAGCAGATTCCGGATCCGCAGAACCGGTGACTGTCTCGAATGCCTCGTATTGCGTCAAAGGGGTGACGGGCTTGTAGTTGTCTCTCATGGCCTCAATTGACATCCCACGGATTGTTGTGATCGTTTCATCAACAGAGGCTGGATCAGACAAATCGTAAGCTACTACCCGCAAATCCGAAATGTCGAAGGGGATTGATTGGCCACGTTCAATCATGTGGATAACAGGTTTTTTCCAACCGTGGGCTATCGCGAGTTCGTAGAAAACGTTGGCGTTGTGATCAGTAAGGTCAGCGACGATCAGCTGGGCGTCATTTATGCGTTTGATGATGTCATGACCGATGGAATCGAGTGAAAGCGACCCGTCGCCTCGCGTGACTTCCCAGGCATCGTCCGGCAGCGCCTTCTTGATGATGTAGTCAAGTGCCAGTGTGGCCTTCCGGTGCTTTTCGGTACCAGGCGATCCGATAGGTGAAATTACAAAAACCTTCTTGAGGTCGTCGAGATTATCCGATGGTTCTGCCGGATCTTGTTTCTTATTCAATGTTTCCAATTTCTATAAAGGTGTTGCAATGAACCTTGAGCATAAACCAAATGCCTCCACGTCATATGCATTGATGACCGGGGGAAACCAAACACGGGTCGGCTCCGAATGAACAATTACCTCCGCCTGGCCGGCGCTGTTACCGCTGCAGTTGTTGTCACGTTCCCCTACTGGGCACGCAGGATCCTAACCCACATCGAAACCAGACTCTTTTAGGAATGAACCATCATGGAAACCAAACCGCACCGCGCACGAGTGTTCAAAGACCCCGACCACTGGCCCTGCTGGCAGGTCTACTACGGGGACACTTGGGTGGGGTCCGCGCATAGCAGGGTCATCGCGCATGCTGTTGCCCGGGTCGTCGTCACCACCGCCTGTGACACCGCAGAGCACAACCTCACCGGCTGGCACATCATCCGCACCGTGAACCGCGTGTTCGAGGACCTCAGAATCCCCACCATGTGGGTTCCAGGTTCCCCAGCAATCACGCATACCGCGCATCGCGAGTACATGCGGGACCATGGCCGTCGGCACCAGATCCAACACCAAGACGGGAAAGTGATCTACCAATGGGCAGCGTAACCGCGGACCTGACCCGCGCCGAACAAGCACACCTGTGCAAAACGTGTGGAAAACCATACGTCGTCCCATCCCTCGCCCGAGACTGCGAAAGAAAACACCATGGCAACTAACCCGCTCCACGACGTCCTCGTCGAACACATCGGCACCCGACCCACCGAAGGAAACCCACGCGGACGTGCCCTAACCACCCAAGAATCACACCGCCACACCGGCGCCTTCAAACCGTACGTCTACAAAGGCACCGGGCAAGACGTGCTCACCGGCCCAAAACAGCGCGCCAGGAAGGGGGAGAACACCGCACCCGCCGCCACCTAAACGCACGCCAATAATGTCTTTCTCAAAGCGACATGCGTAACACGTAGAATTACACACAAGGGCCAGCGGCCCACCAAACGTCCACGCAGTAGGGTCAGGAGGTCCCGGTGACCAACAAACAGCAACCAGGCGACAGGTGCCAAGTCGTCACAGCTCACGGCCAACGGCTAGACGCCACAATAATCAGCACCCGGGAAGGCCACGGCGGCGCACTCGTCCGCGTAGACGGATGGGTCACAGACGTCTGGGCGAAACCATCCGAGATCCGCGACAACCCCGTCAACCCAACCAGCCAGAAGCGCGGCGACTACACGCCAAACCAACTAGTAGAAGTCCAGTACACGCAAGGCCGCTGGGTCGACGGGAATTTCAGCCACTGGGAGGACGACACCCACGAACGGGCGTACGTTGCCACCGACCAGTCCGGCTTCGGATCCGACCGGTTCCACTACACCAACATCCGGCCAGCCCGTGTGGCACCAGACCCGCACTCCACCGCCTACCAAGGCGAAGTCGGCGACCACCAACCCCGCACCACCGAAACCGTTGCAAAGTATGGCCACGTCGCAACGGATGACGCTGTCGGCGTTTTCGCTGGTGGGCACATTCACCCAACCTACGCCGCCAGCGTTACCCCACACTTCACCATCCACAACGATGGCCGCGTGCAACAGAATCTCGCCATCCGCGACGACTTCAGCGAAGTAACCCTGCTTGCAGACAAACTCGCACCCCTCGGCGTCAGCTACGACGAGCAACGCAAGTTCATCGACGCCATGGCAGAGTTCGCGAAATGCGGGGTCACACCCGAACAGGTCATGGAATACGTGGACGCGTTCGCCCGCCTCATCGTCACCGGCGCTACGCCCGAAGAGGTGGAACGGTTCGCCCGCCAAACCCTGCTCGACCGAGCCAGCAACCCCGACGCGGGCCTGCACCACATCACCCGCGAGTACCGGGGTGCACGGTGAACCCCTATGACTGGAAAACCCTCGATCGACTATTCAGCTATAGCTTCTGCTATCAAGCGCTACAAGGGTCCCGCGGAGTTCGCGCCCGGGCAAACCAACGCCCAAGGCCAACTGATCTGCGGAGCCAAAAAACGCGGACGAAAAAACCAAGGCCCCGGAACGCCCTGCCAGGCAAGCCCCGTACGCGGCGGAACCCGATGCGGAAACCACGGCGGCAAATCACCCAAAGCGGCCAACGCCGCAACTAACCGAATCATGGAAGCAGAAGCCGTGGAAATCCTAGGACGCATCGACCCCGCCGCCGAGGTGAAACACCCCGTCGAACACCTGTTGAACCTGATCAACAACAAAGCCGCCGAGGTGACTTGGCTGCGCTCACTAGTCAAAGACCTCAACGAGGGCGAACTGTTCTACGGGCTCACCAAAGAAGAACGAGGCGAAGAAAAAGGCGAACCCACCGACCTCAAAACCTACGAGGCCGGCATGCACATCAAATGGCAAGCCCTCCGCCAAGCGGAAGAACAACTCGCCAAATGGACCACCATGGCCCTCCGCGCCGGCATCGAAGAACGCAAGGTCCGCCTCGCTGAAGAACAAGGCGCCCTCGTTGTCGGAGCCATCCAGCAAATCCTCGACGGCCTCAACCTCACCAAAGACCAACTGCAGCTCGTCCCCAACATCGTGCCCGCCGCGCTCCGCCAACTCACCCAGGACCCCGCATGACCGCCACCGCAACCGACGAGTTCACCGAACTCATGGAAGCGTACGACGACGCACCAGCTTGCGAGGGGACCGAACACGGAAACGGCACCTACGGGCACGTCCCCGACACCCCCGCAGAATACGCGCTCACGTGGGCCTGCCAACATTGCGACTACACCGCAACCGTCCTGAACTGTTCCGGCCGGGCCCAACACATCGTCGCAGTACTAGCCATCGTCGAACTATCCTGCGGGCACAAATCCATCAAAGAACTAGCACTCGTGCAGGTGCGGCCAATATGAGCACCCAAACCCTCGACCTCACCGAACTGCTCGCCAACTGGGATGCGAACCCTGCATGCGAAGCTGGCGGCCACCCGCAAGAAACCAACGTCCACGAAGGCGACGCGGTATGGCGGGCCCAAATGGCTGCACCCTGTTGCAAGGCCCGGTTCCCGCGCCTGTACTGCGACAAGTTCAAGCAGTGGATGATCACCACCTTGAACGGAACCATCCGGTGCCCGTACTGCAACAGGGTCACCCGGGCGATCCTCTGGCACGCGTCAGCCGTCTGGAACCCGCTATGAGCACGGCCGCCGGAACCATCGAACTCACCGACCTGCAAGCCATGCTGGACGGCACCCCACAATGCGACCACTCCGAACACACCACCAACAAGTACTCCCACGCCGGCGATGCTGCCTGGGAAACCACCACCACCTGCCCGCACTGCGACTACGTAGTGACCGGCCTGCGCTGCGACCAATGGCGGACCTACTGCCTCACCGTCCGCGGCCAAATCATCTGCACCCGCTGCAACGGATACCAACTCACCTACGACTACTACCGCAACACCCACTGGAGGAAACTGTGACCCCGCTTCAGGTATCCCTCGTGTTCCTCTCCGTCGGCTTCGTAGGCATCATCATCCTCAGCGCCACCGGCGCCTGGTGCCGCATCTTCGGCCACAACTGGCGGCGGGTCAGCGCATGGCGGCGCGACTACCAATGCCGGACCTGCCTGGAATACCGGCGATGATCTTCGACCTCGCCTGCCGCATCCTCTACCGTGCCGCAGCCATCGCCCTCACCATCCGCCACCACATCAACAACAGGAGAACCCAGTGAACGAAGAAACCCAACCCAAGACCATCAACATCGACGGTGTCGAAGTACCCGTGGCCATCCCCGAAGGTCACATCGTCACCGGGGCCGTCCTCATGGTCACCACCGCCGGCATGGACGACCTCGGCACCAGCGAAGGGTTCCTGTGCACCAGCAGCGCCATGTCGCAGGTGCAGCTCGTCGGCATGCTCCGCACCGCCACCATCGAGGT
Organism: Arthrobacter sp. AG1021; assembly: GCF_003633665.1. Taxonomy (NCBI): domain Bacteria; kingdom Bacillati; phylum Actinomycetota; class Actinomycetes; order Micrococcales; family Micrococcaceae; genus Arthrobacter; species Arthrobacter sp. AG1021. Next base: position 491,600 of record NZ_RBLB01000008.1, read on the forward strand.
GGAGAGCGGTGTCGCGTACGGCGAATGCGACTGCGAGGAGTAGGGCGATGACTGAACTGCTGTACAACATCCTGCCGGCCGTGTGCGTGTTCGCGGGCCTGCTCGTTGGTATCTGGATCACAGGTGGATTCCGCCGCGGCGCCATCTACCTGCCGCCCCTGGTCACCGACCCGAAGCCACCCAGCCTCACAGAGCTAGAACCTTGTGAACCCGACTACAAGCCCGGCGACATGGTGCTCGTCAAAAGCCCCAGCGCCACCGAAACACTCGAACTCACCGAAACACACCCATGGTTCATGTCCGGCAAACAGCGAATCAACCCCGACCACATCATCGGCGGATACCGGCCATGACCAACCAAACCTGTAACTCCGAACCAGAAATGGTGGATCATCCGGCCCACTACGGCGGAGACGGCACCTATGAGGTGTTCAAAGTCGCCGAAGCGTGGGGACTCGACCGTGACGCGTACCTGTTCACCGTCCTGAAATACATTGCCCGAGCCGGGAAGAAAGACCCCACCAAACTCGACGAAGACCTCCGCAAGGCCCGGAACTTCCTCACCCGCCGCATCGACCACCCCAAGGAGCCGTAGTGCCTGTCCGCATCGAAGCCCGCCGGCTCTCCGGTATCGACACCGGCAAAACCGTGTCCATGTACTGCCGGGACACCCGCCGCTCCTGCACCGTCGAGATCCTCGCCATTGAGCAATGGCCAGACGAAACGATCATTCACCTACCCACCGACATCAACCAAGACCCCTACCACCTGGACCCCACGCAGACTGTCCTCATCGAAGGACAGCCAACCCCCTGAACCCCTTGGAGGAACGCCCCGTGACCGAAACCCGAGACTGCACCAGCTGCGGCCACACCATCCCCGCCAGCCTGTACCTGTGCGACAAGTGCCACACCCACCTCTGCGCCCTACTCGACCGCGTCCCCGACACCCTCGACACCGCGCAAGACACGCTCTCCAACATGAGCGTGACACCCCGGGTCGGCTCCGCAGGATCCAACCCGCCATCCGCGCCGGTGAACCTCGACATGTCCGACAAGCTCGGGAAGTACATCAAACGGCTCGTCGAGCTCGCAGTGTGGGTCAACAACACCGAAGAACCAGACCGCCTGCACATCTTCACCACACCTGAAACCGCCGGCCAGTACCTGCGCCGCATGACCAACCTCATGCGGCAACGCGACTATGTCGGCGACCTCCACCAGGAACTCCGGACACTCGAACGGCAGGTGCTCTCCACCGCGGACCGGCAGTTGGTGAAACGACCACTGGGGGAGTGCGGGGCGCTGCACCTCGACGAAGAAGGCAACATCATCAAATGCGCTGGCGTCGTCTACGGGCACGAAACCGCCACCACCGGCCGATGCAAAGCATGCAAGCGGGAGCACGACCTCACCGACCGCATCACCAGTCGTCTGGCTGAAGCCACCAACTATCGGGCGCCACTGCAGCGCATCGTGAAAGTCCTGAATGTCGCCGGTTTTCCGGTCAACTATGAGCGGGCGAAGAAATGGGCGCAGCGAGGGAAGCTCGCACCGTCCTGCGACGTGGAAACCCGGCGGGAGGGGCACACGCCGGCGGAAGTCCTCAAAGTTTTGCAAGAAATGTCAAACTAAACATGTCAACCGTCAATTCAGTATTGACAGCGTGGCGGTTTGTCCCGTACCTTGGAATCAAGATGGTTTTTCTGTATTGATTACCCGTCTGCGCGCGAGATAGTGGGCCCGTTCCTACTGCGTGGAAGGCTGAGAGCGAGCCGCATACTGACGCTGTGCGAGCCGACGCCATGACCGGCCCGGCCCACACCGCCGCACAACCGTATAGCCCTCAGGAACACGAGCTTGGGGGAGCCGGAACGCCGCACTCTTACGGAACCGGCAGCGCTGTAGCTCAACGGCAGAGCATTCGCTAAACCTCAACCCTGGCGGAAGACCCACGTTCGATTCGTGGCAGCGCACGCATTACCCGACAAGCAATGCGCTAGATGGTCTGTAGGAGGTCATCATCTCTGTTCCAGCAGCACTGGACCCGTCCTGCATATAGCGGCAGGCGGCGACCACCGCGGAGACGCGAAGGGCAACACGGCCACCCGGTGCCGAACTGAAACCGGGCAACTGGATGTAGGCCAATTGGCAGGCCGCCTGATTTGGGATCAGGAGAATGTAGGTTCGAGTCCTATCATCCGGACGGCGAAAGCCCCTGCGTACTTGTTCGGCAACGGCAAGGGCAGGCAATCCCTGCTGGTGTAACCGGCAGCACGACGGCCTTTGGAGCCGCCAGACCACGTTCGAATCGTGGGCGGGGAACTAAGCGTCTGGTCCTGACTGAAACCCAGCCAGACGCTCGGGGTGCAAGGTCAACGTCACCACCGTGCTACCAAGACACGGACCAATGGAACGAAGGTTCCGCCACGCGCGCATAGACGCAGAGAACCTGCCAACCACCCCAACCACCTTTGGTGGCGGAAGATCCGACAACACATCAGGACCCCGTGCACTACGAACCGGCCCCGACGACGGGAACCCGCCGGTCACGGCATCAGGGAAACCAACGCGGACACCGCCACCACCGACTGGCGCGACGACCGCCTAGCCATCGCCTGGGTACACCAATTGCGTCAAGATTCCACCCAGCACGGCCATAACGAGGGCACCCGCTATTCCCAGAATCCAGTAAAGTGCCTTCGACCTTCCCCGCGGCGCATCAGTAATTTCGAAGTCTGCGACGAAAGATGCTCTTACGGGCCAGAAGGTAGCTCCTCCAAGCGAAACTGCATAGAAGAAGACGCTCAGAGGCTCAACCTTCAACAGGACTAGAGGTATCGATAGGATCGCGGACCAGATGACGAAGTATACGAGGGTCATAGGTTTGCTGCGCAACCAAGCCCAAGGTGGTCTCAGTCGCCCGAGTTCTTGTTTAAACTTTGCCACTGTCGAGTGAAACCATTGTTCATTGTTGCTTTTGATTATGGCTGATAGACCCCCGTTCCATGACAGTTCCACCCGAATGGAGCTTCCTTGAGTCAAGCGGGCTACATCGATCTTGATCTTTCGCGCTCGGTGAACGTCGGGGTGGTTGAAAAGATCCTGGGGGTCGCCCGTAATGTCGATGAACATGCCTTTCGGCAACTCTAGTTGGGCCCGCATCTCTGTGTGATGCGTGGCCCGTTCAACGGATTCGCTTAGGGATCGCTTTCTCGATTCAATCTCGGCTTCGAGCTCTGGCTTGACCTTCTCAAAATTAGGATGATTCGCCCATTTATCGCGTGACGCTATTGCTGCCTGGAGCATCTCTCGATCCATTTTGGTGTCTTCATCGATCGTGCGCGTTATTTCTTCGGCTAATAGCTTGCGTAGGCTCTGGATAAAACGCGTGTATTCGTCGCGTGATGCTGAGACGAATACGGGCCGCTGATTCTGAGTTATTTCCATTCTCCCCATGAGCGAATCGTATCTGATGCGGAGGTGCAAAGTGGGTTCCGCTTTTGATTGGGCGGAATACGCCGCGCGCGCCTTCGAGAAGAAGGACACCGACTGGGCCACCCCGGGAGCTCTCGCGAAAGCGATCGAGCCGTCCACCCTGCAAACCCCAGCACTGGACCTCATCGACGAATACCTGGTGAAAGTCGAATCCGGGGAAATTGACCGGCTGATCATCAACCTTCCACCCCAGGAAGGCAAGTCCACCCGCGTCACCACCATCGGGCCGCTCTGGTTCCTCACCAAGAACCCGGACCGACGCATCGCCATCGTCTCCTACGCCCAAGACCTCGCAGACGAGTTCGGACGAAACATCCGAAACCACATCATCAGCAACGACGGTGAGGATGAAACCCTCGACCTCGGCCTGCGTGTAGCGAAAGACAACGGTGCAGCGCGGCGCTGGAAGCTCGACGGCACCCGGAGCGTCACCAGCACTAGCGGTGAGACAAAACAGGTCCCCATCAAGGGCGGTGTCCGCTCCGTCGGTATCCGTGGTGGCCTGACTGGTCGCGCCGTTGACGCACTGTTCATCGACGACCCCATCAGCAACCTCGAACAGGCCTACTCGAAAACCTACCGCGAACAAGCGTGGGGGTTCTGGCAGTCCGTCGGCCTCACCCGCCTGGCACCCGGCGCCCCAGTAGTGCTAGTGCTGACCCGGTGGCACGCCGACGACCTCGCCGGCCGCCTGCTCGCCGGTGAAGATGCCGATCGCTGGACCGTCCTCAACATTCCAGCCGAAGCAGGGGAGGACGACCCACTCGGCCGCAAACCCGGGCAGTTCCTCGAATCAGCCCGCCAACGCACCACCAAGCAGTGGGAACAGATCAAAGTCGCAGTCGGCCCCAAAGTCTGGCAGTCCCTCTACCAAGGAAACCCAACCTTGGACGACGGCGGAGTACTGCCCACCGAATGGGCGCGCTACACCCAACCAATATGGATCGACAACGGCGACGGCACCATGCACGTCCCCGGCCTCGAACGAGACGACCACGAACTCATCCAATCCTGGGACCTTGCCTTCAAGGGCGAAGACACCAGCGACTACGTAGTGGGTCAAGTCTGGTTGCGTATCGGCAACGCCACCTACCTGCTCGACCAGGTGCGGCGCCGCATGAACTTCAACGAGTCCTGCGAAGCGGTCAAAGCGATGTCCGCGAAATGGCCGCAAGCCGTCGCGAAACTCGTTGAGGACAAAGCAAACGGGCCAGCCCTGATCACGTCGCTGAAGCAGCAGATCATCGGGCTGATCCCCGTGGAGCCTATCGGGTCGAAGTACGCTCGCGTGTCCGCGGTGTCGCCGCTGGCGTTCGCCGGCAACATCATCCTGCCGACCACGGAACTGTGCCCCTGGGTGGAATACCTCACCCAAGAAGCATTGTCGTTCCCGGCCGGCGCAAACGATGACCAGCTGGACGCGCTCGCGCAAGCGAACAACTACCTACTGCTGCACGCACTGGAAGATACCGACCAGTACGTCGAACCGGACGTTTACGACGACCGGGATGACCGCGGGTGGAGCGTTTCACCTTACTGACCATTTGAAGGGGGTCTCCATTGGGCAAAATTATGGACCGGATCCTCGGCAAGGAATCAGCGGAACACCGAGCAGCTATCGCCAACGCAGAATACCGGTACGAGAAGCTGCAGGAGTCCCTCGGGTCGCTGGAGCTCGCATTGGAAGACCGAGGCTGGGAGCGGCTCAGCGCGAACGCGCAAGGCGAATTCTCCCGCGAAGGACTCCGCAAAGCCGCGGAACTGTGCCGGGTCATGTTCATCGCCAACCCGGTCATCAAGCGGGGCCTGAACGTGCGCGCCGCCTACGTGCACGGCCAAGACGTGGGCATCACTGCCCGCTCCGACGGTACCGATGATACCCAGGACGTCAACGAGGTTGTGCAGCAGTTCCTGGATGATGATTCGAACCGTGCGAACCTGACCGGCTCCAACGCGCGCATCCGGTTGGAGAACGCGCTCGGCACCGACGGCAACGTGTTCATCACCCTGTTCACGGACCCGATGACCGGCAAGGTGCAGGCCCGCACCCTCCCATTCGACGAGATCGCCGACAAGATCCTGAAGCCAGGCGACCGCGGCACCACCCACTACTACCACCGCCGGTGGACCGAGGGTGCGACGGAGATGCAGGAGCTGTACCCGGACATCCGGTACCGGCCGCTGATCCGCCCGTCGAAGGTGAAGATCGGCGACGACCTGCTACAGGTGAACTGGGATTCCCCGGTCTACCACCTGCACGACAACGGCCTAGAAAGTTGGAAGTTCGGCATCGGTGACGCGTACGCGTCCCTGCCGTGGGCTCGCGCGTACAAGGAGTTCCTCGAAGACTGGATCCTGCTGATCAAAGCTTTGTCGAAGATCGCGTTCACGATGACGAAGGACAAGAAAGCGTCACCGTCGCAGCAGGCCCGCGCTCGTGTGAACATCAACCCTGCCACTCCTGCCGGTTCTTCGGTGGAAATGTCGGGGGATCAGAAGATCGAAGCGGTCCCGAAGTCCGGCGCGACCATCGACTCGGAGTCTGGGCGGCCTGTGCTGGCCATGGTTGCTGCTGGTCTGGGCTTGCCTGTCACCACGTTGTCGGCTGACCCGGGGCAGACCGGGGCACGTGCTGTCGCCGAGACTTTGAACCAGCCGACCCGGTTGGAGTTCCAGTTGCGGCAGAAGCTTTGGTCGGAAATGTACCGGGCGGTACTGGGGTACGTCATCGACCAAGCGGTGATCGCGCCGCGCGGCCCGCTGAAGGGCACGGTGCGCCGTGAGGACGACCGGCTCGTTGTTGATCTCCGCAACGGCGACGACCGCACGCTGGAGATCGTCTGGCCAGACCTAGACGAGATCCCAATTGAAGCACTCATGGAAGCGATCAGCAAGGCGAACGACCTGGGTGTCATCCCGCAGCTGGAGATCCTGCAGCTCGCATTGCGTGCACTGCGTGTGCGCGACGTGGACGAGATCATCGAGTCCGTGAAGGACAAGGACGGGAACTTCATCGACCCGTTCGCGGAAGCAGGCCAGAAAGCAGCGGACGCGTTCCGGCGCGGTTTGAACCCGGCGACGGCTTCGGACGAGGACAGTGACGAATGATCGCAGGAATCCTGTTCCTGACCGTGTTCCTGGTGGGCCTGATCATTGGATCGATCATGGCCCGCCGGAAACATCCGCCCGTTGATTCGGCCCGGTTCGGCGCCGCAGTCCAACACCTCTATGGCCAACGCTCCCCGGACATCACCGTGAAAGTCCACTCAACCAGCAAACGGCCCATGCCAGTAAAGTGAGGTGGTTCGGTGGCTGTCACAGATGAAACACTCCGTGCAGCCGCCGACGCCCGCCGGCAACTCCGCCAGCTCACCGACAAGCAAGCCGTCGCCCTCGCCCAAGCGTGGGTAGACGCATGGGACACCCTCGCACCCATGTTCGCCGAAGCCGTCAGCGAGCTCGTCGCCCACGGCGAACGCGTGCCCCGCGCGGTGGCGGCCCGCAACGTGAAGCTGAAAGCCGCGCTCGAACAAGCGAGGGCCACGCTGGACGAGATCATCCCGTTCGCTGACTCTACCGTCACCAACGACCTCATGACCGCGGTACTCGACGCGGTATCCAGCCACCAAGCGATGGTCGGCACTCAGCTGCCGCCGAATACGGCCGGGCTTACCCTCAACGTGAACGCGCCCGCCCCGGACGCACTCAACGCGATTGTCGCCCGCACTACCGAGCAGATCCACGCGGCCACGAAACCGCTGGCGGCGTGGACGGTTCGCAAAATGAAGCAGGAACTCGTGAAGGGCATCGTCGTGGGGCAGAACCCGCGTAAGGTCGCCCGCAACCTGCTGAAAGCGACCGAGGGGCAATTCAACGGGGGACTGGCCCGCGCGATGACCCTTGCCCGCACCGAGATGCTCGACGCTCACCGGGCCGGATCATTGGCCGCGGCGAAAGCGAACGAAGACCTACTGACCGGGTGGGTGTGGATGTGCACGCTCGACCGCCGCGTCTGCCCGTCCTGCCTTGCCAAGCACGGCACCCTCCACCCTGTTGACGAGTTCGGACCCGAGGATCACCAGAACGGCCGGTGCGCCCGTATCGACAAAACCAAAACGTGGAAAGAGCTCGGCTTCGACATCGAAGAACCCGCCGACAGCATCCCCGACGCGAAAGCCTGGTTCGACAACCTCGAAGAGGAATCGCAGCTCGCCATCATGGGGCCAACCCGGTTGCAGCTGCTGAACGACGGCAAAATCCAGTGGGACGACCTCGCCACCCGGCGCAGTACTCCCGGATGGCGCGACAGCATGACCGTCACCCCCGTCCGCGACCTGCTGGCCATTGCCGGTTAGGTGCCGTCCGAAAGTGACGGCGAATAGTCCACGGCGCCACACCACCGGCACACCAGCACTAGTGACCCGCCCGTGTGTCTGAGTAGCGCCTGCCTCGGCACCCAAGAGTGCCCCGGGCACGCACCAGGTTCACTGGGCGCGTCGTTGCTGTCGTCGTATCCCATCAGACCATTTTAGGAGGGCCGTCGTGCCAACACTGATCACAGAAGCTGCCAAGGTCGCACGTAGCGGCCCCGGCAAGATCATGCTCACCATCATCACCCCCGGGCAGGGGTCGTCCGGCTACTACTCGGCGGAGACCATCAAGAAGGCCGCGGAACAACGCGCCTTCCCTGCCGGGACGCTGGGCATGGTGAATCACGCGAGCGAAGCGGAACGCATCGAACGACCAGAAGGTGACCTGCGGAATCTCGTTCTCGCCACCAACGAGGACGCATACGTCAACGCAGAAGGCGCGCTAGTCGCCGAAGCGCGGGTAGCGTCCGCTTGGGCTGATTTCGTCAACGAGTTCCACGACGTGATCGGTGCCAGCATTAGCGCATCGGCGCAGGTTCGTGACACGAAGGAAGGCCGCATTGTTGAGCGCCTTATCCCCAACCCTTTCAACACCGTTGACCTCGTGACCGTCGCCGGCCGCGGCGGCAAGCCGTCGGCACTGCTCGAATCTGCCAAGGTGATCGAGTCGCGCTCACTGATCGCCAACGAGGTCACCGCGTCCGACGTCGAAATGTACTTGGGTCGGGCAGTGCGAGACACGCACGCGGACCGGGAGAACGACTCATGGGCATGGATGCGTGACCACGACGACGCGTACGTGTACTTCGACACGGGCGGGAAGTCCTGGCGGCAGACGTACACCCGGGACGGCGTGAACGTGACCCTGACCGGCGAACCCGAAGAAGTGCTCCGCCGCACCGAATACGACCCCGTCGCCACCGAGTCCATCGAAGCCCTCGCTACCAAGCTCGAAGCCACCGGCATGGAAGCACTCAACGAGCGAACCCAAGAACCACCCGCCGCTGAAGCGGGGCAAGATTCCTCTCCGAAACTGGCCGAGGAAAACCACCAGATCCGAAAGGACACCACCATGGCAGAAATTGCCGAAGAGCGCCTCGCAGTGCTCGAAGAGTCCCACGGCCAGCTGCAAGCCATCAAGGCACGCGAAACCGAGCTGGTCGCCGAAAATACCGGGCTGAAGGAGTCGCTGGCCAAGGCCCGCGCATTCAACCGTGCCCAGGACTTCGCCAAGAGCATCATCGAAGGCGTGAACTCGGAGCTGTCCGAATCCGTCGTGGCCCGCATCGTCTCCGCATCCGTGCGTGAAGCCGACCTGCCGCTGACCGAGAACCTGCAGCTCGACACCGACGCACTCACCGAGACCGTCAACAAGGCCCGCGAAGCCGAGGAAACCTACCTCGCCAAGCTCGCCAAGGAAAACGGACTCGGCCAAGTCCGCGGCGTCGGCGACACCACCGCTACCGACGTGGCCGAAGCGTCCAACGACGACATCCGCAACGCCCTGAAGGGAGCCTACCGTGGCTAAGAACCGTCGCCTTCCCAAGGCCCTCCACATTGACCTCGCCGTCCCATCCGGCGTGAAGTCCGGCGAACCAGTCGCAGTCGGCGCATTCCGAGGCCTGGCCATCACCGACCGCGGCGCAGACGGCCGCGCCACCGTGTGGCTGGACGGCTCCGCCGAATTCACCGTCACCGGCGCCGTCGCCTCCGAAGGCCTCCCGATCTACATCACCAGCGCCCGTGCGCTGAACACCACCGCAACCGACAACAAGCTGTTCGGGTACTCCCTCGGCACCAAGGCAGCCGCCGCGGGCCCACTGGAAGTGGCCCTGCTCAACGGCCCGGCCCACGACTAGGAGACAACCACAGTGAACATTGATCTCAAAGAGATGATGGCGCACGAAGCATTCCGCACCGCGCCACACCTGCCGAACCGCATCGCCGAAGCTGCCAGCCTGTTCTACGCAGGCTGCAGCGGAAACGACGTGCTCGCCTACGCGCGCATGCACGAAGCCATGTCCACCTCGGACTTCCCGCTCCTGCTCGGCGCAGCCTTCCAGGTGACCGCCCGCGACGCGTACGAAGAAACCGTGCCGGAGTGGCAGTCCATCGCCGCCATCCGCCGCGTCAACGACTTCCGTCCCGCCAAGGACATCGACCTGTTCGGCGGCCGTGAAGCCTTCGACCGTGTCAAGGAAGGCGAAGAGTACAAGGCTCGCACCCTCGGCGAAGACAGCTTCGAATTCTCCGTGCTCAAGTACGGTAACACCTTCGGGCTGACCTGGGAGCTACGCAAGAACAACCAGTACCACCAGCTGCTGGACTTCCCCGGCCGTCTCGGTACCGCTGCTCGCGCCACCGAGGACGAGCAGGTGTTCAAGCAGTTCATCGCTGACGGCGGCCCGGTCGCTTCCTTCTTCTCCGAGCAGGGCTCCATCCCGGCCACCGCGCTGTCCCACGCTGCTCTGGTCGCCGCTTACAAGGACATCGTGTCCCGCAAGACCAAGGACAAGAAGCTGATCCGCCTCGGCGGCAAGCCTCTGAACCTCATCGTGCCGGCGCACCTGGCCATGGAAGCGGAAGAGTTCGTCAACGAGGACAAGATCCCGAACGGCTCCGGCGCGACCAAGACCAACCCGCTGAAGGGCAAGTTCAACATCGTCGTGTCGGAAGTCGCGGCAGAACTGAACTCCACCAACGGCGACACCGCCTGGTACATCCTGCCATCGAAGGACTCCAAGCATGCAGCCGTGGGCAAGGTGACCATGACTGGCGAGGAAACCCTCGACATCCGTGTTCGCCGCGACCAGGGCGAGCGCGTTGGCGGCGGCGCTATCGGGCTGGAAGACGGCTCGTACAAGGACGACACCATCGACTACCGCGGCCGACTGGTCACCGGTGGCGCGAAGCTGGACACTCTCGGCGTGTACGCGTCGAAGGGCGCCTAGCCCAACTGTGGGGGTCGCGTCTAAACGGCGCGACCCTCACCCGCAACAACAACACTGAGGGGGCCACCTGTGAACCTATCTGACGAACAGAAGCAAATCGGGCAGGTGCGCCACCTCATCGCCGACCTGGACACCAACAACCAGATCTTCACCGACGAGCAGCTGCAGACGTACCTCGAACTGAACGACTGGGACACCGGCAACAAGCCGGGCATCTACCGGGCGGCCGCTGACGCGCTCGACGCCATCGCGACCACGGAAGTACTCCTGTCCAAGAAGATCCGGACCCAGGATGTTTCCACGGACGGGCCAGCAGTCGCAGCTGATCTGAGTAAGCGGGCTGCCGCGTTCCGGGCCCGCGCAGATAAGGCCGAAGCGAAAGCTGACGCCGAAGCCGAAGCCTCCGACTCATTCTTCGACGTCGTTCCGTTTGCCTGCGATAACCCTGCCGAGGGTGCCGAACAACGCGGGTGGGGCTGGTAATGCCGCTCCCTGGATACAAGGTCATCCCTGAAGGATGGGCCGAACACCATCGGCCCGCGGCGGCGTCCACCATGACCTCTGAGTGTACTGTCACCCGGGCTACCGACGGTCCCGCGCCGTTCCCGCTGCCACCCGGGTGGACCGGTTCGCAAACCGTCTGGACTGGCAACTGCCGTTTGCAGCAGCATAACCGTGAATCAGCGGTCGACGCCGCCGGGCAAGGCGTGGAGTTGCGCCGTCACCTCATCGCGTTTCCCTACGGCCTGTCGAACCCTCTCCCAGTACTACGGGTCGGGGACTCTGGCGACGTTGTGCACATCAACGGGAACGCGTACATCCTGCGGCAACGCTTGGACGCGTCCGAGGAGTTCCAGCACGACTTCATTGCCGAGGAAAACCAGACGCAGAACAACCCGTAGGCGGTGCCCAATGATGGAATTCGACGCATCAGGACTCCGAACCCTCGGAACAGAGTTCAACCAACTGCCCAAGAAAGCGGCCCAGCTGGCGAAAGTCGTCGTGAAGAAAACCGCGAAGGACATCGAAGCATCAGCCAAGGCCATCGCCCCAGTTGACACCGGGTTCCACCGTGGCGCCATCAAGACAAGTGACCTGCGTGGGGTGTCCCAGTCGAGTCCATCGGCCGAGGTGCGGGCCAGCGCGGAATACGCCGGGTACCTCGAATTTGGTACCAGTCGCATGGCTGCCCGCCCTGCCCTGAACCCGGCAGCAGACAAGCACGAGCCGGCGTTCCTCGCAGCCATGGAACAGATCCTCAACCTCTAGGAGGCCCGAGTGTCCACGAACTATCACGAGCAGGTGGACACGCTCCTGAAGGCGGTCCCCGAGCTTGGTGGCCGCATCCATGACACCTACGTTGAGGGTCCGCTCGCGATGGAGCCTGGCGGTGTTCGCCCGCTCCCGTACGTGTTGCTCGCGTCCGGTGTCGCCAACCCTTTGGACGATGACTCGTTAGGCGGGCGCACCGACCTCACCGCCTTGGACTGGCGGGCACAAACCAACTGCGTCGGCCCCACACCCTCCCACGCCCGGGCGGTCGCTCAGGTAGTCATCCGCGCGCTCACCGACGCCCGGGTCGGCAACCACTGGTTGACCCGCGACCCCGACACGATGCGTCCCGACGTGCCAATCAAAGACGCCGACGTGACCCCGCCTCGCTATTTCATGCCCCTGTTCTGGCGGCTAACCACAACCACCTAGGAGAACCCCGTGTCCGAAAAACCACGGCAAGTCAACGAACCCGCGGTGCCCACGCCGCCAGCCCCCATCGTCGTCCACGTCACCGAACCGGCACCCAAGCCGGCCCGCGTGTACTCCAACACCAAACGCGTCTACGTCAAAGACACCATCACCGGGCAGCACTTGCCCGACGCGGTACCGGAGACGTGGCTGCAGGAGTTCCCGCACCTGCAAGAAATCCCGAAACCAGCAGTAAAGGAAGGTAACAGCAATGGCTAACGGCCCAAAGATGCTCAATACCGCAAACCGCAAGCTCGCGTGGGTCCCCACCATTGCGAACCCCAACGCCCCGACCGTCGCAGAGCTGACCGCCGGCAAGGACATCACCATGCTGGTGACCCGCGCCGACTACCAGTTCGGCGTGACCGGCAACGAAGCGATCGTTGAACCCGCGTTGGGTGACGACATCGACGCTGGCGTGCCAGGTAACGCGACCGTTGAAGCGGCGATGAACTTCTACCGGTTCCGTAACACCGCCGACGACACCGCCTGGACCACGTTCACCCAGCGTGGCCTGTACGGCTACCTGGTGGAGCGCATCGGACAGATCGAAGACGGCGAACGGCAGGACGAAACCCCGTTCGCCGCGGCGGATCAGGTGCAGGTCTTGTACGCGATCACCAACGACCCGCAGAACCAGACCCCAGCGAACGCCGGGTTCGAGAAGTTCCGCATGACGTTCTCGCCGCAGCGCCACTACCCGCGCGCTGTGGTCGCTGCCACCGGCGGCTAACCAGTAAGACCAGTCTGGGCGGGGTGCGTGGTGACTCCCGCCCCGCCCGGACTATAAACCCACCGAGTCACAACAGAGTCACCCCCAAACCTGTAGGAGTCACCCACATGTCTGAGAACCAGACCCCCAGCCCCGCCGCCGAATTCGACTTCGACGGTTGGCTTGCCGACGGCGAACGCGTCACCCAAACCGTCCACCTGTGGAAGCGCATCGACCTCTGGGACGAAATCCAGAAACTCGAAGCCAAACTCGAAGACGTGCCAGAAGTGCCCGAGGGCGACGAGCCGATGGGCGGCGCAGAGGACCCGAACGCGGACCTCAACGCCCAGATCGACGCACTGTACGAACGCCTCGACGAATCCAAGCTGTCCTTCCGCGTCGTCGGACGCACCAGCGACGAGATCGACGAGCTCCGCAAGGAAACCCTCACCGAGTGCCGCGAAGAGATGGACAAGGCCGCAGCAGACGGCCGCGCCGAAGCAAAGCGGGCCGCCGCCCGCGCCGGTGTCACCATCGCCAAGGACATCAACAGTCTCGTCCAGATGGGCGGCACCGAATGGTCGAACAAGGTCCTGAACCGCGAGATGAACTACCGCATCGTCGCCGCATCCACCCACATCATCACCCCGAGCGGGTCCTTCCAGCCGCTCACCGTGACCCAGGTACGTGCCCTGCACAAGGCACTCGGCGAACAGATGATCGGCCGTCTCGTTGACGCCGCCTACACGGCGAAGGACGACATGCCGGAGGTCACCGTCCCAAAATCGTAGAGGCTATGGCCACCAAACGGTGGCGCCACCTCGTCACCCAAACCCGAGCAGCCCGCGACTGGCGACTACCAGTCACGGTGATGCTCGGGTACAGGGACGACAACAACCGGTGGAACGACCAAGACAAGATCATGGCCGTGGCCTTACGCCAATACGAAGACAGCATCCACTCTTGCGGCGTACCCGGGTCCGTCGCATTCGGCGACCACAACGTTGGGCGTGTCGAATGGGAAGAAGGACAGTGCCACGCCTGCGCATCCAAAGAGGGCGCAGCGGAGAGCAACAAGAACAACAACTACCCCGGCAAGATCCTCCTACCCGTCTGGGACGACTAAGACCTTCCTGTACAAGTAGCTATGGCGTAATCGCCCGAAGATGAGTTCTTGCTAATCAGGACCTCGTCTACATAGATGCGACAAGTTACCGTCCCATAGTTGTCATCCTTCTGTGCCGACATGTAGAGGAACTGGCCCGCCCGGAAGTTCATTCGGAGACCTTCCGCGCCTGTGCTCTTGGCCGTCAAAGGAAGGCTCACAGACTGTTGCTGCGTCCCGGTGGGAGTTTCAAAAGTAATGTCGGCGGACGGTGTGCCGCGCACCAACCTGGGAAGCGTCGTTTCGAAGTCGACTTCATATCGAACCTCGACCGTGGACACCACCGGAGCAGCTGGTGCGCTGACTGCAGCTGACTCTGAACTGCACCCTGTGAGGACGCCTATCCCGGCCACTGCCAGGAGCCCCCAAATCTTATGTCTCATTTTTCCCCATTCGTTGGACTCATTGTAAGTCAGCGGACGGACATAACTGAATAGGCGGTGCCACTTTGGCTAATCGTGACCTCGTCGTCCGCGTCCGGGCTGAGATCGGCGCTTTCCAGCGTGACATGGCCGCCGCCGCGCAAGCCGCGAAGCAGGCCGCGGACGCCACGGAAGCCGCCGGTCGAAAATCGAGCAAGGCTGGCAAGGAATACGACACGGCCGGCAAGCAAGCGGAATCCGGTATCGGCCGGATGGCGCAGACCGCGCAGAAGCACCAGCAAGCCTGGGACTCCGTGTCCACGACGCTCATGGTCGGTGGCGCCGCGGTAGCTGGCGGGCTGGCCCTGTCCACGAAGGCGGCGATTAGCTGGGAATCCGCGTTCGCTGGCGTGAAGAAAACCGTCGACGACTCCCCGGCCGGTTACCGGCAGCTGTCTGACGAGCTCCGCGGGCTGGCACGCACCCTCCCGGCAACCCACACTGAGATCGCTGGTGTCGCTGAAGCTGCTGGCCAGCTCGGTGTCGCCCGTAAGGACATCACCGGGTTCACCAAGACGATGATCGACTTGGGGGAGTCCACGAACTTGACCGCTGAGGAAGCGGCAACCAACATCGCCCAAATCAGCAACGTGATGGGAACCATGAGCCGGGAGGGTTCCAAGGGTGTTCAGCGGTTCGGTTCCGCCTTGGTCGCTCTCGGCAACGACGGCGCGAGCACTGAAGCGGAAATCCTTTCCATGTCGCAGCGCATCGCTGGTGCAGGTGCGACCATCGGAGCGTCCGAAGCTGACGTGCTGGCCCTGTCCAACACTTTGGCTTCCATGGGCGTCAAGGCCGAGCTTGGTGGCGGCGTCACCACGCGAGTCCTGCTCAAGATGCGCACCGCCGTCGATGAGGGCGGCGAATCGCTGCAGTCGTTCGCGAAGGTCGCCGGTGTCTCTGCCGACGAATTCGCCAACAAGTTCCGCACCGCCCCAATGGAAGCCCTCGACCTCGTGTCGAAGGGCATCAACCGTGTGAACGAAGCAGGCGGCAACGTGACCGCCACGCTGAAGGACATGGGCATCAAGGGCACCGAGGAAACCCAGGTCATGCTCGCCCTCGCGAACTCTGGTGAGCTGCTCGCAGACTCGCTGAAGTTGGGTGCGCAAGCTTGGGACGAAAACCTTGCCCTCGTCGCTGAAGCCGAGCAACGGTACAACACGACCGAGTCGAAGATCCGCATCGCTTGGAACAACATCAAGGACGCTGGTATCTCGGCGGGGGCCGCACTGCTCCCGGCTGTCTCCGGCGTGTCGGATGTGGTTGCGAAGCTGGCGGGCGCGTTCTCCGACCTACCCGGCCCAGTGCAGACCGCATTCACTGCCCTTGCCGGCATCGGCGGCGTCTCCGCCCTGGCCGTCGGCGGCGGCATGAAAGTCATCGGCATGCTCGGCGACCTGGTCCCGAAGATGCAAGCCCTCGGCATCGACACCCCGCGCTCCACCCGCGCGCTGGGCCTATTCGCCAAGACCCTCGGCGGCATCACCGCTGTCGGCGCTGGCATTGTCGTAGGCAAGCTTGCCATCGAAGGTATCAACCAAGCCGTACGCTCCGGCCGGCCCGACGTTGAAGCCTACTTCAACCTGCTCGCTACCGGCGGCGACGTCGTCGGCGCCATGGACTTGGACCTGGGCGGCAACAACTTCACGTTCCCGAACTCCTACATCAAGACCGTGAAGGACTACTACGGCGCCCACACCGAGGGTGCCGCGGCCGCGAAGCAAGCCATCGTCGCTGGAGACCAAAACGGGTTCATCACGTGGATGTCACAGAACCTCGGCATGGGCGACGTACGCCGCGCTGCCGAGGACTGGTTGCAGCTTGCGGAGGCGGGCAAGTCCATTGCTCGCGCGTTCGACATGGGCGAGAACGACCTCGGCGTCGAAGCATTGAAGACCATGCAGAAGGATCTGGAGCTAACTGACCAAGAGGTCGGGAAGCTGATCAACAACGTCCCTGAACTGAAGTCGGCGCTGACTACGCTGGCCACCGAGCAGGGTATCCAGATCGACCCGAACAATGAACTCGGGTTGGTTGATCTGGCATTGGGTCGCATCAAGCTGTCCGCGCCTGAAGCTGGCGATGCTGTGAAGGGCACTGCTGACGGGTTCGAGATGGCTGCTGAAGCCGCCCAGAACGCCAAGGAAAAAGTTGACGACTTCTACGAGTCACTGGTCAACGCTGGACTGGTCGTGCTGGGGGAGCGTGACGCGCTCCGAGGTCTGGAAGAGTCGTTCGCCGCCGCTGCAGCCGCCGCGGATAAGAACGGCAAAACGCTGGACACGACTACCGCGAAGGGCCGCGAGAACGAAGCGGCTCTCGACGGTATCGCCCAGGCGACGTTCCGGGCGATGGAAGCGCAACGAAGCGCGGGAGCGAGCACCGCTGAGCTTGGCGCGACTATCGCTGACGGTCGTGAAGGGTTCATCGCTGCAGCGCAGTCCATGGGATTGTCGGAGAAAGCAGCTGCCAAACTGGCAGACAGCTTGAACCTGATCCCGGGCGCCGTGTACATCCAGTTTGATTCGAACACCGACGACCTCGCGGGCAAGCTCACGGAGATCCACGAGCTGGTGCAATCCACCCCGGACGGCAGCGTCACCATCGAAGAGAACTCCCCGCTGGTGATCGACGCTCTACGCGATCTCGGGTACATCGTCACTACGTTGCCGGATGGCACCATCAAGGTATCCGAAACCGGCACGGACTCGACCGGCAAGAAGATCGATGAGACCGCGGGCAAGAAGCGTACCTCGAAGATCGACACTAAGGCGATCACCGGGGCCGCGGATAAGGCGCTAAACGGAACCGCCCGCCAGCGCCAGTCCACGATCCTCGCAACTGCGTCGACAGCTACAGCTGAAGGACAGCTGAACACTGCCGCCCGCGACCGCTACTCGGTCATCCGCACTCGCGTGGTCACCTCCCATGAGTCGTACGAGTCCACAGGGCGCGGCGGTTCCGGTGGCGTGACTCGCGCGTCGGGCGGTTCCGTGTTCGGTCCCGGTTCGGAAACATCCGACTCGATCCCGGCGATGCTCTCCAACAACGAGCACGTCTGGTCGGCCCGTGAAGTCCGCGGCGCCGGCGGCCACGGCCAGATCGAACGCATGCGAGCCATGGCCCGCGCCGGCACCCTGCCAGCGTTCAAGACTGGCGGCCGTGTCGGATGGTCGCAGGAACAGGACCGGATTTTCGCACGGCAATCAGCCAACGTGACCGAGGACCGGAAGCGGGCTGAACGCCGAGTCAAGAACGAGCAGAAGCAATACAACGCGATCAGCTCGAAGAAAGCCGACTCCGCGCGGAAGAAAGCCGCCAAGCGGCAGCTTGACGAAGCGAAACGGGACCTCGACCGAATCAAGAAGGTCGAAGAACGCGCCAAGGACACGCTGCGCGAATCGAAGGAACGCACAGCCCGCCTGACCGACCAAACGTTCGACATCAAACGAGACCTGAAACGCGGGTCCATCGTCGACTCGTTCACCAGCGGTTCGGGCCCGTCGGTCGTGGATCAGATGTTCGAGCAGTCGAAGAACAAGGACCTCTCCAAGACCCAACGCTCCCGGCTCCGGTCGACTGCGTACGGCATGGAGACCCAGCTGATCCAACTGGAGAAGCGTTCCGAGAAGCTCACCACGCAACTGGACAAAGCCACCGAAGCTCGCGACCGCCTGCTGGACGCGAAGAATTCGGCAGCATCGTCTCTGCGCAGCGAATGGTCGCTCGAATCAGTGATGCAGTGGGACACGTTGAAGAACGGCCCCCTGACAGCTGGTGACATCAAGACCCAAGCCCGGGCGAAGGTCTCCCAATACAAGACGTTCGCGAAAAAGATCGACGACCTCCGCAAGAAGGGCTACAGCGCCGCTGTCATCCAGGACGTCATCGAACTCGGCGTGAACGAGGGAACCTACGCAGCCGAAGCGCTGCTTGGCGGTTCGAAGTCCGACATGCAGGACATCAACAAGGCGTATAAGGACATGGACACTTACACGTCCAAGACCGGAACACACCTGACCGAAGCGATGTCTAAGGGTGGCATCAACGCCGCCGAAAGCCTGGTGTCGGGGCTTGAATCGCAGTCCAAGAAAGTGGACGACGCCTTCTACAAGCTGGGCAAGCAAGCGGAAGCAGCGTTCAAACGTGCCTTGGGCATCAAGTCCCCATCCAGGGTGTTCAAGGGAGCGGCCAAGGACACCATTGACGGCGGCATCGTCGGACTCGACGAGAACAAGAACCGCCTGTTCGGCGCGTACGAAGACCTCGGCCAAGGGGTCGCGGAAGCGTATAAGCCGAACCAGTTGCGCACCGCGCTGATGCCAAGCGCACCGGGGCACAACACCATGGGCCAAGCCACCCCAGGCAACGTCCAAAACAACTATTTCTACTACCCGAAGGCAGATCACATGTCCAAGGGAGTGGAACGAGCCAACCAGCTGGCGCAACTCTAGGAGGACACCGTGTACACCTTGGACGGAATCCCGCCCGTCGACCCGGCCGGCGTGTACAAGCTCCTGACAGGCACGACGGTCCGCGGTTTCGCTGGCCGTCGTGCCAACATGCTGGAGCTGCCCGGTGTGGACGGCGCTATCCCCGATGTGGGGGCGCCGTTCATGCCAGGCAGTATCAATCTTCAGTATCGGTTCTTTGCGGCCACTCACGGGGCGATGATGGCCGCGTTGGAACGATTCAATGGTGTCGTCGGGCAGCGGAAGCTGTTGACCATCGTGCACGACTACGGCAACGGGCAGACTCGCACGAACCAAGGGTTCGTCACCTCGCCCATCGTCACCGAAATGCCAATCAACCGATACGTCCGATACCCGGTCGCCCTGCAGCTGCCGAACCCGCTGTGGCGGGGCTCCGCACTACTTACCGCAGACTCCGGGACGCTGACCGCGACGTTCGCGAACCACACACTGGCAGGGTTCTCGTCAACGGCACCGATCACGGATGCCCTCATCAGGGTGCGCGGCGGATTCTCCACCGCCTACATCGGGTGCCCGGTCAGCGGAGACGAGATCCTCATCAACACCCCCATCGGCGCGACTGAATACGCAGTCATCGACACGAAGACCTGGTCGGCCCGCAAAGTCACCACCGACACATGGTCGGGCGGCACCGACATCAGCGCCAGCGTCTCATCCAACAAAGGCCGCGGCCACATGCTGTCCCTCGAACCCGACCAGATCGGAGCGACCGGGGGACGCTACCGGGTCCGCGCCCGAGCAACCAACCCGACCGGCACACCCATCGTGCAAGTCCGGGCGCAGCTCGCATATCACTAACACCATTGGAGGGCTCACCTTTGGAAACCCGCATTCGTATCGCCACCCCGTTCGGCACGGACTTCCAAATCGTCCCTCACTTCCTCTCCGCCCAACCCGTATGGCCATTCCGCGACAAATCCACAATGAGCCTGCACTACCCGCGCGCCGGCGTGAACGACGCACTGCTGAACTCGGAATGCGAAGCCGTCTTCGAATACCATGACGGAACCCAATGGGTGGAACCCCTCGACTCCCGTTACAAGCTGGCCGGCCGCGACAACGACCGACTCGAAGACGTACCCACCCGCCGGTTCGACTTCATCGCGCTGCTCCCCGAAATGCTGGAGCACGCGAAGGTTTGGGAACCGGCCGGACTGCAAACCGACACGGACGGGAACATCCTTTTCGCCGCCGTCACCCCAGGCGTCATCATCAAGACCCTCTTCGACAACGCGCGCGGCCGCGGCTGGGGTCCACAGCTGAACCTCGGGTTCTCCACCACCCACGACTCCAATGGACAGCCATGGGCTGGTGTCGTGAACCTTGCCCTGGATCCTGCGCAGTCGATCTTCGAAGTGCTGTCCGCGCTCGGCAATCAGGGCATCGTGGACTGGGCCGGGCAAGGTCGAACCTTGCAGATGTACAACCCGGACACATATCTGGGCCGGGACCTGCAGTCTGTTCG
This sequence comes from Arthrobacter sp. AG1021, assembly GCF_003633665.1. Classification (NCBI taxonomy): domain Bacteria; kingdom Bacillati; phylum Actinomycetota; class Actinomycetes; order Micrococcales; family Micrococcaceae; genus Arthrobacter; species Arthrobacter sp. AG1021. The sequence goes on from NZ_RBLB01000008.1 coordinate 512,421, forward strand.
TCTACTCGCCTACGACGGGGAAACGTCGGCACCAACGCAGGTGTCCTACCGCGACCGTGCCACCGTCCTCCGTGTGGTTGGCGACGGCGGCAACACCTGGGACCGCGTCAACGGCACCTCCCCGTGGGGTCGCCTGGAATCCATCATGTCCGCCGGCGGCGTGTCCGACGAGGGCACCGCATTCCTCATGTCCGATGAGGAATTGCTGAAGTCTTCCGCGGCCCGCGTCTCCCGCACCCGCGAGTTCGACGGCGTGTCATCGTTCCTCCCTCACCGGGACTTCCGGGGCGGCGACCACGTCCGCTACCAGACGGAAAACGGTGTGGAGAAGATGCGTGTCTTCTCCATGTCGCTGACTATCGAAGAACGGCTCTCCGGGTACGCGGTACTGGGTGACCGGTTCGAGGACGCACTGATCGCGGCGGCCCGCAAGCAGCAGCGCATCACCGTCGGCAAGGTCAACGGCGGCAACGGCAAGCCACCGACGCAGCCGACCGACGACGTGCGCACCCCAGCGAACCCTATCGGGTTCATCATGTCCTCCTCGGTGTACCTCAACCCAGAGGATGGCACGGAAGTCGGACGTGTGCACGCGGGCTGGACCCATACGGGCAAGGGCACCGATGGCACGGCCATGGACATTGACCGGTTCGAATTCCGGATCCGCGAGTCGCTTGACAAGTCCGGGAAGTGGCAGTCCTTCCGTTCCGTGGAGGGTTCCGACCGGGACGCGACGTTCTCACCGGTGCGTGTGCGTCGGGAGGACGGGGCAGCAGAGACGTACGACTTCCAGATTCGTGCCGTGGGCGCGAATTCGCGGTACTCCTCCTGGGTGACGTACCGGTACCTGACCATGGAAACGGACACCACCCCGCCGCCAGTGCCATCCGCACCAGTCGGCGAAGCCGTGTACGGTGCTGTGTCGATCCAGTGGGACGGGTTCGGGGCCGGCGGTGAACTCATGCCGCCAGACTTCCTGCACGCTGAAGCGGAGATCGGCACCAGCCCGGAAGGTCCGTGGCAGTTCGCCGGCAACATGGAACGCGCCGGGAACATGTTCGTGCCATTCGCCCTGGAGTACGGGACGTACTGGTTGCGCCTGCGCTCGGTCGACCGCTCCGCGAACAAGTCCGAATGGTCCGCCCTCGCAGAAGTCACCACGACTCCGCTGGTGGAGCTCCCGGACATCGCTGACCTGATCGACGACGTGAACACACAGATCGAAGGTGTCCGGCAATCCGCGAACGGCGCGAACACTCGCACCGATGCGATCACCGACCCGGTCACCAACGGCACCGAGCAAGAGGGTGATTCATGGTTCAAATGGACCGAGGGTGAGCATGTTCTAGACCCGAAGATCCTGTTGGGTCAGTGGGTGTGGAACAACGGCGGCTGGCAGAAGTACGAGATGGGCCATCAGATCATCGCGACCGTCGACATTGGCAAGGGTGTCATCGGCATGCTGGACGGCATCCACATCAAGTCCCGCACCCTGCACATCGGTGATCAGATCATCGTCGCCGACATGAACAACCTGGCCACGATCAACGCGCAGCTGGGAGTGAACGTCACCTACCCGGCGTCGTGGTCAACGGAAGCCATCGAAGGGTACACCTACAAGGCACCCGGCGGATCCGACTACCTGATGTTCATGGACCGCGGTGGCCCCGTCCCGGTGGAAACCGGCGACTGGTTGCGCGTCTCGTTCACGGCGAAGAGCGGCGTGACTGGCACCGCTCAGCTGCGCGCGTGGTTCTACGCCAACGAAGACGGCACCGGCGGCAACGTGGCGTCAACCGCCCACACGGTGGACTTCGCTTCGGGGGAGAAAGCCTACGCCTTCGACGTGCAGGTGCCGAACCTGTCCAGCATCGGCGGCGGTAAGTCGTGGGTGATGGGCCTGTTCGGGGCGGATTCCCGCTGGTTGGGTGTCCGCAACGTTCGCGTCTACAAAAAGGTGAACGCCACGCTCATTGGCCCTAACTCGATCACCACGCCGATGCTGCAATCCAACATCGTCAAGACCGAGCACCTGCAAGCCAATGCGGTCGAAGCTGACAAGCTTGCGTTCGGGTTCGCCGATGGTAAGGTCATCACCGGGGCGCTCATGCAGTCGCTGGCCATGCCGAACCGCGGGTTCAAGATCGACGGACTCGCGAACCGCATGTATGCGTGGAACCCACTCGGGCAGCGCGTGTTCGAGCTAAATGGAGATAACGGAGACATCAACCTCGGCCGGAACAATATGATCCGGCTATTCGGCAACAGCGGTGATGTCAACATCGGCAACGGTAAGCTCACCGTCAACGGAGCGACAGGACACCTGCGGATCAACGTGGGCAATGAGGGTGGGCACGCCATCCGCATGCTCGGCGACGATGGGCGTTCCATGCAGCTCGGAGCCGATGCTGACGGCGGTTACGTCGGATTCTCGGTCCCGTCGTTCTTCGCAGCAGGTGTGCTCCGTTTGGAGGAAACCAACGACGCGATCACTCTTCGTTCGCCGCGGCCCACATCTACGGATGAAGCAGGGTACATCCGATTGTTCCCGGGATACGAGCCGGGAAGTGGCGCTGCGCCGGTCCTGAACACGAACACTAAGCTCACGTTCACTCGTGCTGACGGTGGTTTGCGTTTCCTGAATGGTGCCAGGATCGACGGCGACGCGGTCATGAGGATCACTTCCGGCGCGTCGATCTATGTTGCGGCGCAAGGCAAGGATGCGTCTAATTCGACCGAATCGGATTTGCAAATATTCACCGACGAGGTCGGACGGTACGTGCGGTCCTACACCGTGTACAACCGCGAATACTCTGCAGGTTCGAACATGTACATCACAGCTAGTGGATACATCGGGCGTACGACTTCGAAGAGCGCTAACAAGCTCGACCAGCGACCTCTGGACATCTCAGACAACGTGCTGGACGTGCCGATGAAGACATGGTTGGACCGGTCTGAATCGCTGGAGCGCGAGGAACTGAAACAGCTGGGCGTCAGGACGGAAGCGCAGCAGTCAACCCTGGACCGAAAGCAACGCCGCATCCCAGGCATGATCGCCGAGGAAGTCGCAGCGGTGGCGCCAGAGTTCGTGACCTATGAGCCGGACGGAACGCTGGCCGGCTTCGACCGTGAGGGCTTAGCGCTGGCACGAACTGAAGTTCTCTCGCGGCAGCTGCAAGCTGAGCGGGAACGTAACGACCAGCTGGAAGCCCGGCTGGCTCGTTTGGAAAAGCTCATAACTGAATAAGGAGGGCCAGTGGCTCGCACAATCAACTTTGATTTCGCCCAAGCGGGCGGCCAAGTAATCACCGAGGGTGTGCTGACCATTGCGCCCACACAGAACTGGGTATCGTCGGGCGGCGCCGTTGTGGTGCCGTCCGGCAATCCGGTCCAGTTGGTCAATGGTAAGGCGTCCATCGCGGGCGTTGAACCGACTCCGGCCGCGGCTGACGGCTGGCGGTATCAGGTGCAGTTGGAAACCACTGACCGGCGCGTCCATACGTGGATCGTCGAAGTGCCAACCGGCACGACCCCAATCAACTTCTCCGCACTGCCCGTGCAGATCGCCGTGACCCTCCCACTGGGTGCGACGGGTGCGCAGCTGCAGACGTGGATCGACAGCGTCCATTCCTATGCGGCCAGCGCGAACACGAACTCCGTGAACGCGCTCGGGCAAGCCGCGGCGCTGAATACCCGCGTCAATGCCCTGGAAGCTGGCGGCGGAGGCGGAGGTGGCGGAGGTGTCGGCAACTTCGACATCATCCGCAAGGTCGGCGCGAACTGGCCGGCCCGCCCGTCGAGTTCCGGCACCGTGAAATATGCGTGGGTCGGCCCTGCCCCGGCGCCAGCTATCGTGTCGTCGGGAACCGGTGGGATGCGCAACAATGTCGATTTCTGGTGGAGGACGGCGTGAGCGATAACGTCAGCATGTTCCACGCCCTCGACAACCGGCTGGTCCGGCCTTTCGCCATGCAACCCCCGGTAGAAGTGGAACGCCCCGAAGGACCGGACTACGTCAGGTATGAGGACCTGTACGTGACCGGCGACGACCTGCAAGCCGTCATCAACCGGGTGACCGGCAACAAGAAGCTAACCTTCCCCGAAGACGTGTTCATGTTGCCGAACAACTTCTCCAACGGGTACCTGGACGGGGTCCGGCTTGGCCACCCGGAGGTCGGTGGCGGCTGCCGCGGATTCGCCGGGTCCGGACGCAACACGATCTTCAAGATGGCGTCATCGAACAAGACCCCGTGGGCGTCCGGCGCTTCGCCGTACATGCTGATTGACGCGATCAGCCCATCCAGCGTCGGTGAGATCGAAATGGAGTTCAAGAACTTCCGGGTCGAAGGAACCAACCTCGGCCACGAATATCACGGGCTGCGCCTGGAACGGGTCCGCGGACTCATCGAGAACGTGTACTTCACCGGAATCACCGGGTACAACAAGGTGCCGCCGGGGGAGACTGGCAGCATCAGTCTGTTCCAAGTTCATGGTGGGCTGAAGATCAACAACGTGGAGGTCGACGGCCGCCGCAACGGCGAGCTGGTCGCGTCGTCACCGATCATGCCTAACAACTGCTCGAACATCGAGATAAATAACCCGTACTTGCATCACACGTACACGGGCGGCGGCGGTATCGCTTGGTACCACTCCACCGATTCTGTGGTGAACAACCTGCGTGCCGAGTACATCGGCTCTGGGCCGGGTGTCCGTTCCGGGTATGGCGCGAACCACGAACAGTCGACGCGCATCACCTATAACAAACCGTCGATCATCTGCAACCGCAACGCGGTCGGCGGCACCTTGCACATGTCTCTGAACTCGGACGGGGCGCGCGGCGGCGTGGACTGCCAGCTGACCATCAACGACCCGACGTGGGATGCCACCACGGTTGGTGGCGGCCGGTTCGTGGTGGAGACGTGGACCTTGGCGAACCAGATGCAACGCACACCTCCGACGGTGACAGGCAAGAACGGCCAACCGTTGGAGTACTACTACATCAACCCTTACGCGAACGGAGGCGTCCAGAATGGCGCTTAAGCACTATGACATGGAGGGCGGCACCGAAGGTGCGACCGTCACCGCCCCGTTGAGTGGCGCACAGCTGATCTCGAATCCGAACTCTGAGGGCACGATCAAGTTCATGGCCGCGGCGAAGAACTCCGGGTCGTTTGGTATTCGCGCGGCGGCAGCTTCCACGAACGACATCACCACTCGGTGGGGGTTACTGGCTCCGAACTATCAGGTGTCGTTCGCGTTCAACATCCGGTTCACGGTGCTCCCGGCCGCCCAGAAGCTACTGGCCACGTTGCGGAACGCATCAGGAACGGCATGGCGGCTGTCGCTGCGCCAGGACGGCACGCTGCACACTGACGGGTCTGTGGTCACCGGCGACACCGCGGTCGGCGTGACCCTTTCAACCAACACCTGGTACCGCATCGAAGTGCTAGCGGACGTGATCGCGAGCACCGGAAAGGTCCGTGTCTACAAGGGCAACAGCTTGACCTTGCTGGCCAGCCTGAACCAGGAAGGCATGAACCTCGGTTCGACGCAGATCGCTGCCGCGGACATTTACGGGAACCGTTCGCAGACGACGGACATCGACGACGTCCGGGTGAACGACGGGTCCACCGCGTGGCTGGGCCCTGCCCGTCCGACGTTGGAACCGTCTTCGACGGTGCGGCCGTGGGACATGGTGGACAACTCGGGTGATTATTCGGTGGTTGGCACCACGAATTTCACTACCGCTGTCGCTGATGATTCGGATACGACTTATGTTGAGTCGATCAACTCGCCGGTAAATACGCCGATAATGTTCGCGTTGAACCCGCTCACGTTGGGGCCGGTGACGGTGAACCTGCGGCATTCGGCGACGTCCGCGTCCCCGGTGATCACTCGCACGATCCGACTGTTGCAGGGGTCGACGCTGATCGCACAACGAGCCACAACTCTTCCGACGTCCATTACTTCCTACAGCTTCACGACGACCAATTCGGAAACGAACCTGCTGGAGTGGCCGCGTGACAATCTGTACCTCGAAATCAGGGATAGCGCCCTATGACGGCCCGGCTTCACCGCATCGAAGTTTCCACCGTGTCACCGGCGGGCCGACTCCACCGTATCGAGGTGACCGCACCGTCGGCGCTGAAAGCACGGTTGCACCGTGTGGAAGTGACGGCACCACCTACCCCGTCGCCGAACGCTGGCCCTGATGTGAAGGACCTCCCGGCATGGGGTCGGATCGAACTTCACGGTACGGAAACCTCGAATGTTGGCGCATCGGTTGCGCAGCGTTGGGTGCAGGTGTCTGGTTCGGCGGCGGAGATCATCAACGGCAACAGCCCGGACGCTTACTACTGGGCGCCGGGCAGCACGGATGGTGAGTCTCTGGAGTTCGGCTATCAGGTGCAGAGTTCGGGCGGGGTTTGGTCGCCTGTGGACACGGTGAAGCACCGGTTCCTTCCGTCGGCTGAGTTCGCGGCTATCGGTGGCCGTCTGGTTCCGATGGGCATTATTCAAATCAGCTCGGGCTTCAGCCTGGGCACACTCACCAAATAAGCGGGCCACCGCTCACTCGTAGAAAGTTGGAGCCACCATGGCTATCAAGACAGCAGCAGGACGCAACGCCGCATCGGTGGCGTACGGAAACTTGGCGACCCACGGAGCGATTTACACGACCGCACCGTCTGGCACGGCCGGAACGGAACCCACTGGGGTCTATGCCCGAAAGCCGCTCACGTGGAGCGCCCCGAACGACAACGGCACGGTCAGCACCATCACGGCGACGGCCACGTTCGATGTCCCATCGGGTGCGACCATCGCTGGCGTTGGTTTGCACACCGCTCTCACTGCGGGCAACTACGTAGACGGCGGCACGGTGACCAGCCAGAATTTCGCATCGCAGGGCACCTTGACGGTGACGTACACCTACCAACAGAGCTAAGGCGGTGATCGGCGATGCCCGTTATCCAGCAAGCCTCAGGGCAGTTCAACGGCAACGCCAGCTTCACCGTAGCCCTGCCGGTCGCATCGTCGGCATCAAGCACCGTGGTCGTCCTCATTGCGGGCAACACGGTTGTGAACACCCCCTCGGGCTGGACCATCCGCACTAGCCAGGTCAACTGGATGGGGCACTACCTATGGGACCGGCCTGGGGGCGGCACGAGCTACAACTTCACCGCCAACGGCCAGGGCACCTGGTGGATCGCCGAGGTAAACGGCGCGTATAGCATCGCCCAGTCGGCGAACAACACCGCATACGCCACCACCTACACCTCACCGTCGATCACCCCGGTCGCGGGGCCGAAGACGCTGATCGCATCGTTCGGATCGGTCACCGATAACACTGCCGTCCGAGATGTCGTCTACAACTCGCCATTCACCGAAGTACTCGACACCTACGTCTCAGCGGCAGACTACCCATCCCATGCAGTAGCTGTCGCGGAGGTCGAGGGCGGCACTGCGCAGAGCGCCACGGTAACGTGGAGTTCCAGCGTCGGCGGGCGCACGGCGATAATCGCCGCCTACGTCAGCTCCAGTGGCGGCGGGGGGTCGGACTACAGCCGGTCAATCGCATTGTCTGGCAGCGGCACCCTCGGCGCCACGGCCAAGCCGTCAACGAACCGAAACGCAGGGCTTTCCGGTGCCGGTACGCTCGCCGCAACAGGCAAACCAGGGTTCACCAAGCCCGCACCGCTAACAGGATCCGGAACGCTCTCCATCAGCACGGCGCCGGGGCCCTCCCGAAGTATGACGCTCACCGGTTCCGGTGCGCTGGCAGCAGACTCGTCGCCGGGGTTCAGCAGGGCCGCGGCGTTCGCCGGGTCCGGTACTCTGTCCGCGATAGCTACACAGGCCGGAAGCATGACGGTCACGCTCACCGGGTCCGGTTCGATGCTTGGCAGCGTGTCACCAGGCGCGACGGCTGGCCTCGGTCTGGTTGGTGCCGGCACGCTGAGCGTCACGGTTGCCCCGGGCATCGCCACCGCCGTCACTATGGCAGGCAGTGGCACGCTCGAAGCGTCGACATCGACTACCTCGGACACCGAGCTGATCCTGTCCGGCGCGGGCACCCTGACACCAGACGTGCACCCGGCATGGGCGCTGGAGTACCTGGCATCGGGCGCCGGTTCACTGGCCCTCAAAGCGGTCCCCGCGGCGCAAGCCTCAGTGGCCCTCTCCGGCGCTGGCACGCTCACCATGTCCACCAGTCGCCTTGGGGCCGTGAGCGTGGCCCTGTCGGGCGCTGGCACGCTCAGCGCGGCAGTTTATCCCGACCTCGCAACCGCAATGAGCTCGCAAGGCGCAGGGCAACTCACTGCCACGCTGGCACCAGCACTAGAAACCAGCGCCAAGCTCAGCGGCTCCGGAACACTCACCGTCGGAATCGACAACAGTCGCGCCATCCAAACGGATCTGTCCGGTACCGGACAGCTCACCGCAAACGGCACCGCGCACACCAAAATCCACACCATCGGCAGCGGAGCCGGAACACTCACTGCGCAGCACACTTCAAGCATGGCCGTGGCCATCACCTTCACAGGTACTGGGAAGCTCACCATCACCCTGCCCGACACCCGCAGGGACATCACCGTCACCGCCCATCTCGGCGCACGCCAATGGCACGCACAACTACCCACCCCCACCCAGACTGCCAACCTCGCCCCGAAAAGGTGGAAAGCAGACCTATGAGCACATACCTCAAAGAAACAGCCGAATTCCAACCCATCGTCGTCACCCGAGACGGCACCCCCGCCACAGACTTCGAAGTCAGCCTCGTCCCATTCGGTCAACGTCCAGGCGAGTGGGTGCCAACCATCGAACTCGACGGCAAACGCGGAATCATGATCGAGAACCTCGACATCGGCGAATACTCGATCTACACCAAAATCCGCGACGACCCCGAAACCCCAGTCCTACTCGCAGGCCGGGTGAGTATTCGTTGACCATCCCTCAACTACTCACCGCAGCCCATAACCGAAAGGCAAGCAGAGCCCATGCCTGAATGGCTGCCGTACCTCATCATCACCGTCATCGTCATCCTCGTCGGGCTAGCCGTATGGCTCGGCAAAGTCGTCTGGCCCTTCGTGCGCAAACTGAACCACTTCGTAGACGACGTCGCAGGCGAACCCGCACGCTCAGGCGTACCGGCTCGCCCAGGGCTCATGGAACGTGTCGCACTCATCGAACACGAAGTGAAAACCAACCACGGCTCATCCCTCAAAGATGCTGTGAAACGCGTCGAACAAACACAGGCGAAACAAGGCGAACAGCTCGACGAACAATCCGACCAGCTCGCAGCACTCCACGACAAATACGCCGCAGACACCGGGCCAACCAAACCCGAATAGCCTGCACCAACCCTAAGCCCCGCACCACCCACCCGGTGCGGGGCTTTTCAGTACCCAAAAACAGATAGGAGTCACCACCGTGACCATCAAAATGCCCGGTGTGGTTTGGAAGCCCATCAACCGGAACTACACCAAACGCGCCCGCGCCCGCACCGACTGCGTCATCCTCCACATCGCAGTCACCGAAGCATCCAGCCTCTACGGATGGTTCACCAACCCCAACGCCAGCGCATCCAGCCACTTCTACGTCCGCCGCGACGGCACCATCGAGCAATACCTCGGCGCCGAATACATCAGCTGGGCCAACGGCGCCGGCAACTCCCGCGCCATCACCGTCGAAACCCAAGGCATGGGTCACGGCTCCTGGACCTCCCAACAGGTCGCAGCCCTCGCCCGCATCTGCGCGTTCGCCAAGAGCCGCTTCGGCGTGACCATGGCACTCATGCCAAACTCCAAGCCGTCCTCCAAGGGCGTGGGATACCACCGCCTCGGCTGCGACCCCTGGCGCGTAGCTGGCGGCGAATCCTGGTCCAAGGCATACGGCAAGATCTGCCCCGGCGGCGACCGTATCGAACAGGTCCCAGGCATCGTGTCCGTCGCACGTGGCGGCGTCGACATCGTCCCAGTCGGAGACAAGAAGCCAATCAAGAAGCCGAAGCCGGTCGCCACCAACAAGAACAAGCACCTGTCCAAGCAGAAGGTCAAGGACGTCCAGAAGGCTCTGCAGCGCATGGGCCACTACAAGGGCGACATCGACGGCGTAGCCGGTGGAGTCACAGACGAAGCCATCGAGTACTACCAACGCACCCAAGAGTTCGGCGGCCTCGTTGCCGACGGCGTGTGGGGTCCGAAGACCCAAGCCCACTACAACTGGGTCAAGCAGCTGCAGACTGCCATGAACAAGTGGAAGGGGACCACCTTGGTCGTCGACGGCGACTACGGCAAGCGCACCAAGGCCCGCGTCCTCGAAGTCATGGAACGCAACCACGGCAAGGCCTACAAGGGCTACCCCGACGCCGTGCCCGGCCCCGTCTTCTGCAAGATGCTCGGCATCCCCACCCACCCATAACCCCCGCCAAAAGGAGAACCCACAGTGAACAACTGGACCCAGCTCATCCCCGCCCGAATCCGCACCACCCTGTACGTCGCATTCGGTACCCTGTCCCTCGCCCAGACCGGTATCCTCGCCTACACCTCCGCAGTCGGACAGACCGCCCCAGCTTGGGCCATCGGCGGCGGCGCCGTGCTTGGCGTCATCGGCGGCGCGTTCGGCTTCGTCGCGGCCGGCAACACCAACGTCACCGGGGACGGCCCATCTGAGGGCACCCTCGGCGACTAGCCAAGTCAGCATCATTTTCACCACCACATGAAAATGATCATCAGTTTCCCGGGTCGCTCCCGGGAGTCGCGCGGTGGCGACTGGACCACCGCAATGCTGGGCACCCGGGACGCGTACGTTAGCCGGGTGCCTGGCACCAAAACTTTTCTCAGGCAAGGGGACACGTGTACTGCACATTCGCCGCGGCCCTCAACAAAACCGGGCTCACAGACCAACCCATCACCTCCCGCGCAATGGCCAAAGAACTTGCAGAACACGGTCACCTGATCGGCAAGAGCACCATCAACTACCACCGCGCCGGCACCTGCAAATGCACCAACCCAGCAGCCGTCGATGACCGACCTGCACCGGCCGCGCCACGCGCCGAATCCGGCAAAGTCGACGTCGGCCCCGACGGCGGCGAATTCACCGAAATCAAAACCAGCGAACCGCTCACCGACTGGACCCACATCTTCGAACGGTTCAACCTCGACCCCGAACAGTTCACCATCGTCGACGACACCGTCCGCATGTCCATGTGGCAGCAGTCCAAGGGCCTCGAAGACGGCACCCGCGACATCGTCAACCTCTACTCCTACCGGGCCAAGTTCACCCGCAAAAAGCAGGGGATGATCGATTACGCGACCCTACGCGACCAGATCCGCAACTGGGCACCAACCCCAGCATCCACCACGCCGTCCCGGCCGCCTGTCACCTACGTCATCGGCATGGCAGACTGGCAGCTCGGCAAAGGCGAAGGTGACGGCACCCCGGGGACGCTCCGCCGCCTGAACGCATCCCTCGAAGCGATCACCCGCGACCTCGACCAGCTCGCCGCCCAAGGCATCCGACCCGAAGGCGTCCTTTTCGCCAACCTCGGCGACCACACGGAGAACGTCGCAGGATCCTACGCATCCCAAACCCACACCGTCGACCTCAACATGCGCGACCAACTGAACCTCGCCCTCGAACAGAACCTCGCATGGCTCAAAGCCCTTGCGCCCCGGTTCAAAACCGCAACCTACGCGGCCTGCATGTGCAATCACGGGCAGCTCTCCCGCGGCAACGGACGAGACAACGTCACCGACGATGCGGACAACGCCACAGGGCTAATCGGCGACACCCTCGCCACCCTATGCAAACTCCACCCAGAGCTCGAACACATTGAGTTCAACATCCCGCGCGACGAAATGATCACTACCACCACAGTGTCGGGCGTGAACATGGCCATGGCGCACGGGCACAAGATCAGCGGCGCGGAAGAAACATGGCTGGCCAAGCAATCCCAGAACCTTGTGCACACACGCCGATTCATCCCGGACCTATGGTTCACCGCGCACCGGCACAGCGCAGCAGTCAACGACTACGGCCCATACACCCGCATCCAGGCAACCACCGTCGACCCCGGGTCGAAATGGTTCACCGACTCCACCGGCGCATACTCCCGGCCAGGCACCACCACATTCTTAGTCGGCGCTGACCTCCCGGGAATGTGGGACCACTATCGAATTCACTAGGGATTTTCGGTAGAATTGAAAGGTCATAAGAATGGCCCCGGCAGTGCGTCAACACTGTAATCCGGGGCCTAACCACTAACAAGGAGTGGCTGTGAACAATCGTACCTGTTCATTTTCAGGATGTCTTCGGTCTGCAAAATCGCGTGGGCTATGCAACGGGCACTACACGCAGAAATATCGCGGGGTCGAGCTGAAGCCAATTCGAGAGCCTGACTCTCAGACCAGATTCTGGGCCAGGGTCACGAAGACAGAATCATGCTGGGAATGGAACGGCCCGAAAACGAGCGGGGGATACGCTCAATTCAGCTTTCAAGGCCGTCACGAATACGTGCACCGACTGGCTTATGAATGGATGATCGGGGACATCGGCGATGGAATGTTTCTTGATCACATCTGCCACAACAGGGCTTGCGTCAACCCCAGCCACCTTCGACCTGTTACGAACAAGCAAAACGCGGAGCATCGGCAAAACGCTCAGCGGAACAATCAAGGGTCCGGGGTTCGTGGCGTCTATTGGCATGAATCGTCCAAGAAATGGCGCGGTATGCTCCGGCACAATGGCAAGCTCATTGGGATTGGCGTTTTCCAAACCATAGCCGAAGCCGAAGCTGCGATCCAAGCGAAGCGCAGGGAATTGTTTACCCACAGCGATCACGACTCCATCACCCACTAAGAGAACCGCCCCATCCTCATTCGAGGGTGGGGCGGCTTCTCTACGTTGAGGGGGCAGCCTGACGAAACTTGGGGGATTCCATCAGGCCCTACTGCCGGCCGTTCGAACTTGGGGGACACGAACGGCTTGCCCAGACAGTAGCTTGTTCAGGGGTTACCCAAACAATCTCACCATATCTCCTTCCGGCATGATTCGAAAGTCGAATGACACGTTCAATATGCGGCATAAGGCAGAATGTACCCATGGAGCAACGCGACCCCCGCTTTGATCGGATGAAGCGCTACGAGCCGAACCGTCGGCCATACGTCCAGGTGACGGACGACGAGCGCGGCCGTTACCACGCGCGTGTGATCGGGTGGGTCCAGGGTGAGGTGTTCATCGAATACCCGAAGCGGATCATTGACTACGTCACGACCGGTCAGCTCTACTTCAAATGGGTCCCCACCGAGAACGCGGTCCGGATCCGCCAGCGGGATAGCATCTGGCTCAGTGTGGAGGACGACAGCGACTGGCATGACACTGAAGATGCTAAAATCACCTTCCGCCCAGACCCGTGGACCGTCTACACACAAGAAGAACCCGGCCCCGGAGGCGACTAGACTTCGCCTTATGGAAGTCATTGTCACCTATGAGCAAGACGGGCAGACCGGCACGGTATCCGTGCACGGCACCGACTACGAAACAGCCCGCGACGAAGCCTTCGGCATGGTCCCCGAAGGCGCGCAGCGTCTCAACATCCGTGTCGACCGGGAAGCCTAGGCTTTATTTGCACCGTTTCCGGACCGCATCTGAACACGTAAGAAACACGTAAGCACCCCCATCCAGCCCCGAGATGACGCGGAGTACACCCACATTTACACCGTGAATGTCATCGGTTCGATCCCGGTAGGGCCCACCAATTGGAACCCAGGTTCTCGATTTACTATCGAGAACCTGGGTTTTTACGTTTCCGCGCTCCGTGACTTTAGGGAATTATTCTCCGAGGATTCGTTCCAGCGTTTCGGCCGCGTCCAGACTTCCCTCGTTGGCCAGCCGCACGTCCACGCCCAGCTGATGGACCGTGTTTCGCCGCTGGTAGCTCAAGGCCTGCCAATGGTTTTCCGGTCGATTGCCCTGGAGGATGGGCTGGGAGTGAGGGACGCCTTGCCTGGAAACAACCAGCACATGGTGGCCCTCGACTTGGGCATCGACTAGGACATATTAGGCCGTCGACTGTATCCAGCCGGCAGCCTGGACGGTAGGGTACTGCCATGAGCATGGATTCGAAAGTGCCGGATCACCGCGGGCGGCGCACCTTCACCCTGAGCAGTTTTCCCAAGAGCCTGGCCGTGGTACCAGGACAACCGTTCGCCACTGGATTCATCATGGCCGCGGGAGCATTGCTCGCGGTCGGCTTGGCCATGGTCGTAGTCTCGATGTCGTCGGTGCTCATGTCCATCACACTTGCGCTCTTCCTCGCCTTGGGTATGACGCCGGCCGTCAACGCGCTCAAGGGACGCGGCATGCCCCATGGCTGGAGCGTGTTGACCGTTATCGTGGCATTTGTCCTCCTCATGATCGGTATTGCGGCGCTCGTTGTTCCCGCGATCGTCCGCCAATTCACTGAGTTCCTCGCAAGCATCCCGCAGGAAATCGACGCGATCCAAGCCAGCCAGTGGTACACGGAGCTTTCCGAGTCCATGGGGTTCAACGCGACTGAGCAGCTACTGGCGGCCTTCGAAACGTACTTCACCGCAGAAAACCTGCTGGCACTGTCCGGGGGCGTGCTGCATGTCGGCATGGGCATCGTCAATGGGATCTCGTCAGCTTTCCTGGTGATCGTCTTGACCCTGTATTTCGTCTCCACGTTGGATCCGATGAAGCTGGCCGTCGCGCGTCTGGTGCCGGCCTATCGGCGCGAGAAGTTTTCGACGACGCTGAATTCGATCGTTTTCGCCGTCGGCAAGGCGGTTGCTGGGGCCGTCACGCTGTCGGCCATCAACGCCGCAGTGGTTCTGGTGATTTTCCTGCTGCTCGGCTCACAAGTAGCAGTCTTATTCGCCTTGATGGCGTTCTTGATTACCCTGATTCCGATGATCGGTTCGGTTCTGTTTCTTATCATTGGCACTTTGGGCGCATTGCTCATCAGCCCATCGGCGGCGCTGGTATTCCTGATTGCCTATTTCATCTATGTCCAATTGGAGGCATATCAAGTTACGCCTCGAATCATGGGCAAGGCGGTAAATGTCCCCGGCGTCTTGGTCATTATCGCCGCCATGACCGGCGCCGCGCTGATGGGCCTGTTCGGAGCCTTGCTTGCCATCCCCATCACCGCCTCGATCCTGATCGTCGTGCGTGAAATAGTGATCCCCAAGCGGGACGCGCAAACCGAGCCACCGTCCTAGAGATGTATGTCACGGAGTCCTGACTTGCGTGGATGCAGGGTTCCCCGTAAAGTTATTCCCTGTTGGCGCGGGGAAATATCCTCGGCTGGCAATGCCAAGGGCCTTTAGCTCAGCTGGTAGAGCGTCACGTTTACACCGTGAATGTCATCGGTTCGATCCCGGTAGGGCCCACCAAATATGAAACCCGCTCAAGCGATCTTCACGATCACTTGCGCGGGTTTCCTCTTTCCAGAAGCCTTAGGTCGGTGGCGGCCCCAGAGTGAATTAGATGTCGTCTGAGGTTCTACTTTCCTCGCAGGAATCCAGGCCAAGACTGCCATGCCGGTCGGCCCGTCTGGTCAAAAGCGTGGAAGCATGGCGGCTAGACCTGAATGAGCATTTTCAAGCACCTAGACTCCCACGCGTCGGTGCAAATTGCTGTGCGTGAGAAAGTCGGTTTTATTGACTTTCCTGAGGCAAGAAGCGAATTTCTGCTCCGTGACGAAGTATTACTTGGCCATATTGAAACAATTGGAGCGCTTTACTCCGATTGTCGGCAGGCGGCTGTAGTCTAGCAACAGTGATAGTCGCAGGATCCGGACAAACCGGGGGGCGTAGTCCGGAGCGGCATACGGTTTGCGTGGATATGGGGATAGCCACGAATACCTTCACTCGCAAGAGAACCCCACCAAGAAATTGGTGGGGTTTTCCGCGTCCCGATGGAAAGAGCTGCTGAAGTCTACGTAGAACATTGGCCAATAATGATGTTGTTGACTCGGATTCCAACCTCATGATTCGGCGGGCAGAAGATTGCCATCCATCGGCCCGTGAAAGTGAAGCTTGTTTAGATAACCTGGTTGCCCGCGACAGCGGCCTTGAGGATATCCGCCTGTTCCATGCGTCGCAAGCAAGTGCTGGTTTTTCGGGTTTCTATTCAGCAGCTACCCACCTGCTCCGGAAGCTAAATTGCTAGCGTGAGATAGTACGAAGTTCCAGCGACAGTGAGGAAAACGCACATGAGTTTCGGGGACAAGATCAAGAACAAGGCACAGGAAGCAAGCGGCAAGGTCAAGGAGAAGGTCGGCGACGCTACCAACAATGAAGACCTGCAGGCCGAAGGCCTCGCCGACCAGGCAGCTGCCAAGACCAAGCAAGCTGGAGAACACGTCAAGGACGCAGCCAAGAACATCAAGGACGACTTCACGAAGTAAGCCTGCGACTGGCGACTAAACCTCGAACGCCCCGGACACTGATGAAGTGTTCGGGGCGTTTTCGGCCCCAGCGGCATGGCCAAAGTCCAACGCACGGCGCCGACCCGCCCCCTCGGGGAGCTGGTCGGCGCCGTGCGTTGTCTGGTGACCGTGGACTTCGCGGAGCGGATCCTACAGGGCTACCAAGAGCACTGCTGTCCAGTGGCAGAGGAAAGCAAGAATGGTGCAGGCATGGAACAGCTCGTGGAAGCCAAAGATTTTCGGCAGAGGGTTGGGGCGTTTGGTGGCGTAGAAGACAGCGCCAACGGTGTAGGCGAGCCCGCCTGCAACGATCAGGATCATGACCGCAGGATTTGCCGCCCAGAACGCCGGGAGATACATGACGGCGCCCCATCCCAGCAGGATGTAGAGGCTGACGCCGACCCAGCGTGGAGCCCACGGCCAGAACGACTTGACGGCAATTCCAGACAGGGCCCCGGTCCAGATGATCGAAAGCACGATGATCGCCTGCTTGGGCGGAAGCGTCAACGAGGCGACGGGAGTATAGGTACCGGCAATCAACAAGAAGATGTTCGCGTGGTCCGCTCGGCGGAACAAGCCCATGATCTTATCCGTCCAATTGCCGCGATGATATAGCGCGGAGGTGCCGAATAGGGTGATCGAGCTCAGGGCGAAGACGGCGGTAGTCCATTCAGCCAGGTGTCCGTCCGCCAGCACGATGAGCAGCAGACCCATGATGATGATGCCCGGCGTCGACCACGCGTGGATTAATCCCCGCCAGCGAGTCCTCTCGGTGCCCTGGACTGCCAGTTGTCGAAGTGGGCGTTTCGGCTGCTTGGCAGCTGACAGCGTAGGCGAAGTCATGCGAATCCTTTGGTCCTTCGGGCGTAGCGCCCAACTGCTTGCAGTCTACGGCACCTCTCTGGCAACGTGCTGTGCCCAACAGAATTCCGCTGCGGCGGGACGCGGTGAATGAAGTATGAAGACTAAGAACTTGAAGATTTCATCAACGTTCCCCGGATGTCGGCGTCATTGGCTAAACTCTCTCGTGGCGGGGGAATTCTTCGTCCATCTGCAAGGGCGAATGAGTTACGGCTGCGCTCGCTCGGGGCACCATCACTCAAATTTTCAAAATGGGGAAATATGCTGCGCCGCCTTTTGGCCACAGTATCAGTGAGCGCATTGGTGCTCGTCGGATGTTCTGCTCCCGGGGCGGACACGCGCACCTCGGCGCAGGCCGTCGGGGAATCCGCAATATCCGCGGTGCAACCGCTTGAAGCGGAACTGGTTTCAACGAAATCGAAGGCGGTCAAGCCCGGCGCCAAGCTCAACGGCCCCAAGGCGCTGACAGTCCTGAATACGCTGCCGGTGAAGGGCAAGGCGCCGGCGACGGGGTACAACCGCAATGCCGAATTCGGCAACGGCTGGAAGGACTTCGACAAGGACAAATGCGATGAGCGCCAGGAGGCCCTGTCGCGGGACATGTCCAAGGTGAAGTTCAAGGACAAGAAGAAGTGCACGGTGGCTTCGGGAACCTTGAACGACCTCTACACCGGCAAGAAGATCAACTGGAAGGTCAAGTCGGGCTCCGTCGACATCGATCACGTGGTGGCATTGAAGAATGCGTGGATTTCGGGCGGCCAGAAGCTTTCGCAGGCCCAGCGCCAGGCCTTGGCCAACGATCCGCTGAACCTGATCGCGGCCGATGCCTCGGCCAACCGCCAGAAGGGGGACAAGAATGCCGCCGAATGGCTGCCGAAAAACAAGTCCTTCCGCTGCCAGTACGTGGCTACCCAGATCAGCGTGAAGAAGAAATACGCGCTCTCGGTGACCTCGTCCGAAAAGAAGGCCATGAGCAAGGTCTTGAACTCCTGCAAGAACCAGAAGGCCGCCAAGGTCACCCCGATCAAGCCTGCCGGTTCCTCGAAGCCGAGCACAACCTCCAAGCCCAAGGCACCGGGCACGGTGAAGGGCTTGGTTTCGCCCGGAGCGTTCTGCAAGAGCGCTGACAAGGGCAAGAAGGGCAAGTCGAAGGCTGGCAAAACCTACACCTGCAAGTCCTCGAAGAGCGAAAGCCGTTTGCGCTGGCGCATATAACTGAGCTCGTTCCGGTTTCGTAGCCGGGCACGCAATGACCCGCAGGTCGGCGAATACTGCCGTCCCTGCGGGTCATTCGTTCAGTCAGTGCGCCGTGCGCTTGGTGACTAGTCCCCAGATGAACAGGACCACCAAGGCGCCGGCGATCGCCAGCAGCCACGTTGACAGGTCCCAGAATTCTTCGAGGCCTTTGTTGAAAATTACGCTGCCGAGCCATCCGCCGAGTACGGCGCCGACGACTCCCAACAGCAGGGTCGCGATCCAGCCGCCTCCCTGCTTTCCGGGCATGATGGCCTTTGCGATGGCACCGGCAATCAGTCCTAGAAGAATGAAGCCTAAGAATCCCATTGTTTACTCCAATGCTCTTTGGTCCTAGCAGTCCGGGTTGACCGGCTTGATCGTGAGAATACCCCTCGATAAATGAGCTGGTCTGCAGGCGGTGCGAATTTCTCAGAATTCCCCAAGGAATTGGACTCCAACAGCTTGAGGCAGCCCTTGGAATTTACGCCGCAGACAGCTGACCTGCGCGGATCCAAGGGCGGGAGGCCAGCCAGGAGAACTTGCTTGACATCACAGGGACTGACTTTTAGTCTGTATAAATATGATTTTATGAATCACTGGATCACTAAAGTCTGATTACAGGGTTCATGCACAATGGAGTGACACATGACTGAAATGATCCCTCCCATCGTGGTGATGGGTGTTTCCGGCAGCGGCAAGTCGACCATCGGCGACTTGCTGGCCCGCCGGCTGGAGCGGGCCTTCATCGACGGGGATTCGCTGCACCCTCAGTCCAACAGGGACAAGATGGCCGCCGGCCATGCCTTGGACGACGCGGACCGCGCACCATGGCTTGAAATCATCGGCCTGAAGCTGGCCGAGACCAACCACGCCGGAAGCCCGATCGTGCTGGCCTGCTCCGCGCTCAAGCGTTCCTACCGGGACCTGATTCGGGCCCATGAGCCCTCCACCCTGTTCGTGCATCTGTCCGGCGGCAAATCCCTCATCGGGGAACGCATGTCGGCCCGCGACCACGAATTCATGCCCGCCTCGCTGCTGGCAAGCCAGCTGGCCACGCTGGAAGAACCCGGCAGCGACGAGCGGGTGCTCACCGCCGACATCACGCAGACCCCCGCGCAGATCGTCGACGCACTGCTCGCGGCCCTTCCCGCACCGACCGCTTAGGCCGCGTGGCCTGGACACCCATCCCTCACGCTCGACTTGATCAAGGACGACAATGACAACTGAGCTCGAACTCAACTGGACGCTGGGCACCCCCGCGCTCCTGGCCCTGGCGGCCGCGGCCATCGCCGTGCTGCTGGTGCTGATCATCCGCTTCCGCGTCCACGCCTTCCTGGCGCTGGTGATCACCAGCCTGCTGACGGCGATCGCCGCAGGCATCCCGGCCGGCTCCATCATCTCCACGATGACCGGCGGCTTCGGCAGCACGCTGGCCAGCGTCGCCCTGTTGGTCGGCCTGGGCGCGATGCTCGGCCGCATGCTGGAAACCAGCGGAGGCGCCGACGTGCTGACCAACTGGCTCATCGGCAAGTTCGGCGAAAAGCGCGCTCCGCTGGCGCTGTCGGTGGCCTCCCTGCTCTTCGGCTTCCCGATCTTCTTCGACGCCGGCCTGGTGGTCATGCTGCCGATCATCTTCACCGTCGCACGCCGGCTGGGCGGCTCGCTGCTCACCTACGCGATCCCGGCCGCGACCGCCTTCTCCGTGATGCACGTGTTCGTGCCGCCGCACCCGGGTCCGGTGGCCGCCTCCGGCCTGCTGGAAGCCAACGTCGGCCTGGTGCTGCTGCTCGGCTTGCTGGTCGCCGTCCCCACCTGGTTCTTCGCCGGCCACCTGTTCGGCAAGTTCGTGGGCAAGAAGTTCGACATCTCCGTGCCGAACATCCTGGATGCCGCACTGGGCGGCGCCAAGCCGGGCGAAGCCGATCCGTTCAAGTCTTCCCCCTCGGTGGGCACCGTGTTCAGCCTGCTGTTGCTCCCGCTGCTGCTGATCTTCATGAACACCGGCCTGAACATGCTCGGCACCGCCGGCGTGGTCGACCCCAAGGCCGACTGGGTGCAGTGGCTGCGCCTGTTCGGTGAGACCCCGGTGGCGCTGCTGGTCACCGTGATGCTGGCGATCTACCTGCTGGGCTTCCGCACCGGCAAGGCCAAGACCCTGATCGAAACCGTGGTCGACTCGGCGCTGGGCCCGGTGTGCTCGATCATCCTGATCACCGGCGCCGGCGGCATGTTCGGCGGCGTGCTGCGCGCCAGCGGCATCGGCACAGCCATCGCCGACTCGCTGGAATCCGTAGGCCTGCCGCTGATCATTGCCGGCTTCCTCATCGCCGCGATCGTGCGCCTGGCGCAGGGTTCGGCCACCGTGGCGCTGACCACTGCGGCAGCCATCGTGCAGCCGGCGGTGCTGGCCGATGCCTCGCTGAGCGCCTTCCAGGTCGCCACCATGGTGCTCGCTTTGGCCGCGGGCTCGGTGTTCGCCGGCCACGTCAACGACTCGGGCTTCTGGCTGGTCTCGCGCTTCATGCAGATGGACGTGCCGACCACCTTGCGCGTGTGGACCGTGGGCCAGGCGCTGGTCTCGGTTGTCGGCTTCGTCTTCGTGATGGTGCTCTACGGCATCGCCACCGTGCTCGCCTAGCCGGGCCCGGACCGCATAACCACACGATCCCGCTGTGCGCACCATGCAAGGTGCACGCAGCGGGATCCTTTGATTTTGCGCCGGGGGATCAGCTGGTCTTGGCCGGGTCCACGAACAATCGCGGCTCGTTCTCCCACAGGCTGGAGATCTCGTTGTGCGTGCGGCGCATGATGCTTTCCATATTGCGCCGGGCCGCGGCCGGGTCGGAGTTGGAGATCGCGTCCGCCACCGACTGGTGCCACAGCAGCGCCTCCTCGTGGGGGCGTTCGGGCATCAGGCCCAGCTCGGTGCGCCCGCGCAGGATTGCGCCGATCGGGGTGGACAGGTTCGCGAACATCTCGTTGCCGCTGGCGGCGAGCACCAGCGCATGGAAGCGGATGTCGAGTTCGAGGAAGCGGCGCAAATCGCCCTGGCGTCCATAGTGGTTCATCTGCGCCGAGATGAGCATCAGTTCCTTGCGCATGTCCTCAGGGGCGACCTCGGCGGCCAGCTCGGCGGCCATCGGTTCGACGGAGATGCGCAGTTCGGTCAGCGAGCGCAGCTGCGCGCCCTTCTGGTCGCTGGCCAGCCGCCAGCGGATCACGTGGTCGTCGTACGGGTTCCAGTGCTCGGCGCTGAGCACCCGGATTCCGACGCGTTTGGTGCTGTTGACCAGGCCGCACTGGGCCAGGACGCGCACCGCCTCGCGGATCACCGAACGGGAGACCTGGAGTTTCTGCTCAAGATCGGCGGCCAGGATGATGGAGCCGCGGGGAATTTGTCCGCTGACGATGCGGGAGCCGAGGTGCTCAACCACATGAGCGTGCAGACTAGTTGCCATGACGCCAGTTTAGCCAATGAGCAGGCGGCATTGGCTATCGCGGGCCCCGCCACGCGTAAACAAATATGTTTTAAGTGCGTGAGTGCTCTGGGAAACGCCTGTCGAACCCTTGTAAGATGGGAAGGTCACGTGGTCGTGATCTGAGACCGTGACTGTTCCGGTCTCTGTTCCCGGCCCACCTCCCGGTAATTGATGGAGACTTATTTTTATGCCTGCACAGATTGGTGTCACAGGTCTGGCCGTGATGGGTGCGAACCTCGCTCGCAACTTCGCCCGCAACGGATACACCGTCGCCCTGCACAACCGCTCGGTCGCCAAGACCGACGCGCTGCTTGAGGCCCACGGCGATGAAGGAGACTTCATCCGCACCGAATCCCTGGAAGAGCTTGTCGCGAACCTCGAGTCCCCGCGACGCGTGATGATCATGGTCAAGGCCGGCGGCCCGGTCGATTCCGTGATCGACCAGCTGGTTCCGCTGCTGGATACGGGTGACATCATCATCGACGGCGGCAACTCGCACTACACCGACACCCGCCGCCGCGAGGCTTCGCTGGCCGCAAAGGGCCTGCACTTCGTCGGCGTCGGCGTCTCCGGCGGCGAAGAGGGCGCGCTGCTCGGCCCATCGATCATGCCCGGCGGCTCGGCCCAGTCCTACAAGGCCCTGGGCCCGATGCTGGAGAAGATCTCCGCCAAGGCCGACGACGGCGCCCCATGCTGCGCCTGGATTTCCACCGACGGCGCCGGCCACTTCGTGAAGATGGTCCACAACGGCATCGAGTACGCCGACATGCAGGTCATCGGCGAAGCCTACGACCTGCTGCGCAGCGCCGCGGGCATCGAGCCGGCCGAGCAGGCCAAGATCTTCGCCGACTGGAACCAGGGCGACCTGTCCAGCTTCCTGATTGAAATCACCGCCGAGGTCCTGGGCCACACCGACGCCGCCACCGGCAAGCCGCTGATCGATGTCATCCAGGACTCCGCAGGCCAGAAGGGCACCGGCCGCTGGACCGTGCAGTCCGGCCTGGACCTGGGCTCCCCGGTCTCTGCGATCGCCGAATCCGTGTTCGCCCGCTCCCTGTCCTCGCAGCGCGAGATCCGCGCCGTGGGCCAGAGCGCGCTGGCCGGCGAGACCACCGAGGTCGCGCTGCCGGAGAACTTCGTGGAGGACGTGCGCCAGGCGCTGTTCGCCTCGAAGCTGGTCTCCTATGCCCAGGGCATCGACATGCTCACCTCGGCTGCCGACGAGTACAACTGGGAACTGAAGCTGGACGAGATCGCCGGCCTGTGGCGCGAGGGCTGCATCATCCGCGCCGCCCTGCTCAAGGACATCATGGCCGCTTACAAGGGCGACGCAAAGCCCGCCAACCTGCTGTTCACCCCGGCCTTCTCCGAGGCCATCGCCAAGGCGGTTCCGGCCTGGCGCCGCGTGGTGGCAGTGGCGGTGCAGCTGGGCATCCCGGCACCGGTGTTCTCCTCTTCGCTGGCCTACTACGACGGCCTGCGCCGCGACCGCCTGCCGGCGGCCCTGACCCAGGGACTGCGCGACTTCTTCGGTGCGCACACCTACCGCCGCACCGACAAGGACGGCACCTTCCACACGCTGTGGAGCGGGGACCGCTCGGAGATCGAAGCAGAAGACACCCACTAGGTCTTCTGGCGCCTAAAGCCGGCCGGGCAGGGGAATTTTCCCCGGCCCGGCCGGCTTTTGCGTATTCCCGGCGAGCGCCGCCGGCTGGATTCATACGTGCGGCTTTTGCGCTGAACAGAGCTGTCACAGCCTGGCGGAAAACAATGGGTACTGCCCCTTCAATTTCCCCGAGGTTGACCCATGAAGTTCCCGTTTCGCACCAAGGCCCTGGCATCGGCTGCGGCCCTGTGTCTGGCCTTGGCCCTGACCGGATGCTCCGCAGGGTCGATGAAAACCGTGTCCGAGGTGACCGGCAACAGCACCTTCCAAAGCGCCGCGGTGCCCAGCGCCTCGCCCGACACCAGCACCGCCTCGGCCAAGGACGTCATCGAGGACACCCATTTCGACGCCGATGACCTGCACTGGGACGCCTCCGCGGAAACCACGCTTGCGCTGGCAGACTCCGGCTCGACGGCCGCGGGGGAGAACGCGAAGGAGGTCTCCGTGTCCGGCGGCACCGTGAGCATCAATGCCGCGGGCACCTACCGCGTCTCCGGGACGCTCGGCGACGGCCAGCTGGTGGTGGATGCCCCCAAGGATGCCCTGGTGCGGATCATCCTGGACGGCGCGCACATCACCTCGTCCACGGGGCCCGCCATCCTGGCCGCGCAGGCGAACGAGGTGCTGCTGTACCTGGAGGAGGGGACCGGAAACTCCGCCAGCGACGCCCCGAGTTATGCGGACACCGCCGCGGACGCGCCGAACGCCGCGATCTACTCGATGGCGGACCTGACCATCGCCGGGCGCGGCGAGTTGTCTGTGGAGGGCAACCACCAAGACGGCATCGCGAGCGCTGACGGGCTGGTCCTGGATTCCGGGCAGGTCACGGTGGCCGCCGCTGATGACGGGCTGATAGGCAGGGACTACGTGCTGGTGCTCGGCGGCAACTACACCGTGACCGCCGCCGGGGATGGCATCAAGTCCACCAACGACGCCAGCGAGGACCTCGGCTGGCTGCACCAGTACGCCGGGCAGCTCACCGTCTCCGTGGGGGACGACGGCCTGAAGGCCGAGACGGCATTGAGGATCAGCGGCGGAACCGCCGTGGTCAGCGACTCGACCGAAGCGCTGGAAGCGGCCATCATCGATATCTCCGGCGGCACGGTCAACGCCACGGCCGACGACGACGGGCTGAACGCCTCGATCGCCGGGGGCGGCGCGCAGCAGGCGGGTGATTTCCACTTGGAGATCTCCGGCGGGGCCGTGACGGTTAACGCCGAGGGCGACGGGCTGGACTCCAATGGCGGCATCGCTATATCCGGCGGGCAGATCGTGGTCAATGGTCCGACCGGCGCCGGCAACGGGGCCATCGACGCGAACGGGGAGATGACGATCACCGGCGGCGTGCTGGCGGCGGCTGGCAGCGGCTCCATGGCCCAGGGGCCCAGCGGTTCATCCACCCAGGGCGGGCTGCAGGTCCCGCTGGGTTCCGCGGTTCCCGCAGGCACGGTAATCCAGATCGCTGACTCCGCCGGAACGCTGCTCGCCACCTTCGTCACCAGCAAGCCGACCGAAAACCTGGTTTATTCCTCAAAGGACATCGTGAACGGCCGCAGCTACACGATCTCCACCGGCGGGAGCGCCGAGGTGGCAGCGGGCCTGGGTGCCGGGCAGCTGGACGGGGCCAAGCCAGTTGCAACTGTCACTGCGGGCCAGTATTCCTCGGCTCTGGGCGGTCCCAGGGCACGTTGACCCTAGGCGCGGGTTTGCGCCAGCTGCCGGGCCGACTCGATCAGCCGCGCGGCCTCCACGGGGCTGATGCGCACCAGGGCGAAGGCTGCGACCACCAATCCGGTGACCGCCTCGGCCAACAGCTCATGGCGCTGTTCATCCAGACCCGGGGCCGCGGCCCGCAGTCCGCGGGAGAACGCGGCGTGCAGTTCGGCGCGGTAGGCGCTGATCGCCTCGCTGACGTGTTCGTCTCGGGCGATCGGCGCGTTGGCGCTGTTGATCAGCAGGCATCCGTTGGCGGCCGGAAGCGACTCGGGCTTCTGGAAAATTTCCTGCGTCGCGGCCAAGTACTCGTCCAGCGCGTGGGCGGAGACCGCGGTGCCGGCCAAGTCTGCAAGGCGCGGCCGAACCACTTCCTCCAGATAGCTGTCGACCGCCGCGTCGAACAGGCCGCGCTTGGAACCGAAGGAGTTGTAGATGCTCGAACGGCTCAGCCCGGTGGCCGCTTCGAGCTCCGGGACGGATGCCGATTCGTAGCCGCGGGACCAGAAGACGGAGCGCGCCCGGCGCACCGCCTCGGCGCGGTCGAAGGCCAGTGTTCGAGCCATCACAGTCCTTTCCCTTTTCGTAACGACCATTTCAGTATATATTGAAATGGTCGTTACAGATAAAGGTCCGCGGCACCTGCCGCCGAGGGAAGGCGCACTCATGATCATCATTTCGCAGGTCCTTGCGCTTGCAGCCGCGCTGCTCCATGTCTACATCTTCCTGATGGAGTCGCTGTGGTGGGAGCGACCCGCCACCCGCAAGGTCTTCGGCACCAGCGTCGCGGAAGCCCATGCCACCAAGGCCTTGGCCTTCAACCAGGGTTTCTACAACTTGTTTCTGGCGATTGCCGTGTTCGCCGGGCTGGTCTTCCAGCTCGCCGGGCAGGCGGCCGTGGGTTCGGCCCTGGTGTTCACCGGCCTTGGCTCCATGCTGCTCGCGGCCCTCGTGCTGGCCATCTCCAGCCCGGAGAAGTCAGCCGCAGCCCTGAAGCAGGGCACCTTGCCGCTGCTGGGACTCATCTTCCTGGCCCTCGGACTGATCCTCTAGCGCACCGATCAACTTGCCGACCCGGGCAATCTCCGGATTACCTGACAACAGAAAGGGAACATCCACCCATGTCCAACACCACCAGCACCCAGATCCTGCTCGCCTCCCGCCCGACCGGCTGGCCCACCGAGCAGAACTTCCAGTTCCGCACCTCCGTACTGCCCGAGCTGGCGCCGGGGCAGGTGCGCGTGCGCAACGAGTTCATCTCCGTGGACCCCTACATGCGCGGGCGCATGAATGATACACGCTCCTATGTCGCCCCGTACCAGATCGGCGAGCAGATCACCGGCGGCGCCGTCGGCCGGGTCACCGAATCGATGTCCGACACGCTGCCCGTCGGCACCTTGGTCACCCACCAGCACGGCTGGTCCGACACCGTCCAGGATACCGCCGAGCGATTCACCGCGGTCCCGGAAATCCCCGGCGTGCCCAGCTCGCTGCGGCTGCACATGATGGGCATGACCGGCCTGACCGCCTGGGTCGGCCTCACGGTGATCGCCGGGATGAAGGAGGGCGACACCGTCTTCATCTCCGGAGCCGCCGGCGCGGTGGGCACCGCCGCCGGGCAGATCGCCCGGCTGCTGGGCGCCAAGCGCGTCATCGGCTCCGCCGGCAGCGCGGAGAAGGTCGCGCTGCTGACCGAAAAGTACGGCTACGACGCGGCCTTCAACTACAAGGACGGGGACGTCGCCGGCCAGCTGGCATCCCTGGCGCCCGAGGGCATCGACGTGTTCTTCGACAACGTCGGCGGCGAGCACCTAGAAGCCGCACTGGAGAACTTCAACGACGGCGGTCGCGCCGCGCTGTGCGGAGCGATCTCCAGCTACAACACCACCGAGGCGGCCCCCGGCCCGCGCAACATGGCGAACCTGATCACCCGCGGGCTGAAGCTGCAGGGCTTTACGCTGGCCAACTACCTGCAGCATTCCGGCGAATTTGCCGAGCGCATGGGCCAGTGGTTCACCGACGGACAGATCGCCTACGACGAGACGATCGTGGACGGGATCGAGAACACCGTCCACGCGTTCATCGCCATGATGCAGGGTGAGAACACCGGCAAGATGCTGGTGCGCATCTAGCCGCAGGCCTGGGCGGACCGCAGGTTGTGGGAAACTGGGGGACATGACTGGTCCTGAAAGAAACCTCTGGCTTGCGGCCGGCCGCAACAACCCCGACCACGCGGCGAACTACGCTGAACGCTGGCGCGGCTTCATCGCACAGGGCCGCGACATCCACGGCGAGGCGCGCATGATCGACGCCATGGCCGACCGCGGTGCGCGCATCCTGGATGCCGGCTGCGGCACCGGGCGCATCGGCGGCTGGCTGGCCGAACACGGCCACCGGGTGCTTGGTGTGGACCTGGATGCGCAGCTGATCCAGGTGGCCCGCGAAGACTATCCGTTCGTGCGCTGGCAGCAGGGCAACCTGGCCGACTTCACGCTCCCCGAGGGCCCGGGGGAGCTGACCGAGTTCGACCTGATCGTCTGCGCCGGCAACGTGCTGACCTTCCTGGCCGCCGGCGAGCGCCTCCCGGCGCTGACCCGGCTGCGCGGGCGACTGGCCGAGGGAGGCCGCCTGGTCGTAGGCTTCGGCGCCGGACGCGGCTACGAGTTCGATGATTTCCGCGCCGACGCTGCGCGGGCCGGGCTGTCGGTGGACCAGGAATATTCCACCTGGCAGCTGCATGCACCGAATGGCGACTTCCTGGTCGCGGTGCTCAGCGCCGACTAGTGGCTAGGTCATTGTATTGAATGGCAGGAATGGTTCGAACTGATTCAATCCGTGTAGTTAGCGAACTGACGATCGGATTAAATCACTCTGGATTCATAATTTGTTTCTTTTCAGGGTTTGCATGAGAGAATCCAGAAATGAAAAAGAACAAGAATCCTTGGATTCCGAACCGCGGAATAGGACGATTAGTTTCCCAAGAGACAAATATTTCTGACGTTATTCAGGAATTGACCGATCGGGATGCTTCGCCATGGCTGGGTCTCATTGGGTTTGTCCCTGAAAACATTAGCCGCGAAGCCAAGGGGGCGAACAATGCCGACCTGCTCGTGACCTCTGCCACGAACAGTGCCATCGTCGAGGTTAAATTAGGGCATTTCCTGTCCGAAGACCAGCAGGCAAAGTATGAGAAGCTGCCAGAAAAGATTCAGCTATTCATGGCTGCGCTTCAGTCCGATTCGAAGCGAATCGACCCACTCGATGCGCGCTGGCAATTCATTAGTCTAGGTGAGTTGATCGGATGCTGGACTGAGTCACAGGACGAATTCGCACGTCTTCTCGCAGAGAGAACCGTAGCTGTGATCCATGATTGGGATGAGAAAATTTCTGGTGTGCTAGCGCCTTCCGATTCTGACGAACGCATGCCTGTAGAAGTGCTGAATCAAAAGTTCTTAGCCCGAATTGTTACTCGTCGAATGGCGGAAAAACTTATTGGAATGGGCCTGCAAGCTTTTGCGGGAACGACAAGCGGTGGCGGTCTGCCACTGATCCAGGCATGGTCACCCATGCGGAACGGAAACTTGGGACAGCGATTTATTGCCGAAGTTCGTTGGTGGGAATCCAAACCAGGTGGTGAACTACGCATTGGCGTAGATTTCAAACCAGAAACAGGCGAAAAGGAAAGCGAATCTCTTCGCCGAGCTGCTTATGCCCTGGCCCGTTCAATGGAGGAGGACATTGATTTTGGATCTCTTCATGCCAAACTCCAGATAGAAAATAGTAGACTTGCCGATCTGATTTATCGAACCAAGCCAAGTCGCCCGAAGCCCAAAGGCGATTGGGAACTTGTCTTGACCCATGGCTTCGCTGGTTCTGCCCTGGAAGGTGGAAGGAGAAATAGCAGACGACAGACGAATCCCGGATTCTATGGAGATGGAGCCCTGAGGTTTCAGGCTATTGCAAGCATCGACTTTTCCAATGCTTCAGCTGGTGATCTAGTCGAACTTATTTGCATGTCGTTGAAGCACTTGCGGGATAGCGAGCCCAAAATTGCTGCTCTCTGAGCGATGAAGTCGAATCGCCGAGCCGCGTTGAACCCCACAACGTTTCCTTTGCGTTGTGCCGAGCAGCTCTACCAATAGCTCGGCACAACGGAAACAAATGTAGTTACACTTCCACGTACGCGGCCAAGTGCTTGCCGGTCAGGGTGCCCGCGGCCGCCAGCTGGGCCGGGGTCCCCTCGAAGACCACGGTGCCGCCCTCGTGCCCGGCGCCCGGGCCCAGGTCGATGACCCAGTCCGCGTGCGCGATGACCGCAAGGTGGTGCTCGATCACGATCACCGTGTTGCCCTCGTCGACCATCTCGTCCAGCAGGGCCAGCAGGCGCTGCACGTCGGCCAGGTGCAGGCCGGTGGTCGGCTCGTCCAGCACGTAGGTGCCCGCGCCCTTGCCCAGGTTGATCGCCAGCTTCAGGCGCTGGCGCTCGCCGCCCGAGAGCGTATTCAGCGGCTGCCCGAGCTTCAGGTAGCCAAGGCCCACCTGGTTCAGCCGTTCAAGCATGGCGGCGGCCTTCGTGATCTTCAGCCGCTGCGCGGCGGCCTCGATGCTCAGGTCCAGCACCTGGGCGATGTTCAGCCCCTCCAGGGTGTATTCAAGCACCTCGGGCTTGTAGCGCTTGCCCTCGCAGATCTCGCAGGGCAGCGCCACCCCTGCCATGGACACCAGGTCGGTGTAGGTGAAGCCCACGCCGCCGCAGTGCTCGCAGGCGCCCTCCGAGTTGGCGCTGAACAGCGCCGGCTTCACCCCATTGGCCTTGGCGAAGGCCGCGCGGATGGGTTCCAGCAGCCCGGTGTAGGTGGCGGGGTTGGAGCGGCGCGAACCGCGGATCGCCGACTGGTCCACCACCGCCACGTCCTCGCGCTTGGAGATCGTCGAATGGATCAGCGAGGACTTGCCCGAGCCGGCCACCCCGGTCACCGCGCACAGCACCCCGGTGGGCACATCCACGTCCACGTTCTTCAGGTTGTGCAGGTGCGCCCCGCGGATCGGCAGCGGCTCGCGCCCCGGGCGCACCGAAGCCTTCAGCGGGATGCGGGTGGAGAAGTGCCTGCCGGTCAGCGTGCCGCTGGCCAGCAGTCCGGTCACGTCGCCGCTGTAGGTGACCTGGCCGCCATGCACGCCGGCCCCGGGGCCCAGGTCGATCACGTGGTCGGCGATCTTGATGACCTCCGGCTTGTGTTCGACCACCAGCACGGTGTTGCCCTTGTCGCGCAGGTCTTCGAGCAGCCGGTTCATGCGCTGGATATCGTGCGGGTGCAGGCCCACGGTGGGCTCGTCGAACACGTAGGTGACATCCGACAGGGCGCTGCCCAGGTGGCGGATCATCTTCACGCGCTGCGCCTCGCCGCCCGAAAGGGTCCCGGCCGGACGGTCCAGCGAGATGTAGCCCAGGCCGATCTGCACCATCGCCTCCAGCACCGCCTTCAGGTTGGCCAGCAGGGGAGCGGCGGCCGGAATGTCCAGCTGGTCGAGTTCCGCCAGCAGGTCCGAGACCTGCAGCGCAGTCATGTCCGCGATGCCCAGGTTGTTGATCTTCGAGGCGCGGGCCTTCTCGCCCAGCCGCGAGCCGCCGCAGGCCGAGCACGGCGCGGTGGTGGAGATGCGGGCGATCCAGTCGCGGATGTGCGCCTGCTTGATCTCGCGGCCCGAATGGATGTAGTTGGACTTGATGCGGGTGACCAGCCCTGAATAGCTCATGTTCGCGCCGTTCAGCTTCACCTTCCCGGCCTGGTCGTAGAGCAGCCGGTCGAGCATGTCGGCAGGCATGTCGCGCAGCTTGACGTCAAGGTCCGCCTGGGTGCCGGCGGTCAGCGTCTGCCACAGCCAGGCGCCGGGGGCGAAGTTCGGGGCGGTGATCGCGCCCTCGTTCAGGGTCTTGTCCCAGTCCAGCAGCTCGTCCAGGTCGATGCTCGCCTCGGTGCCGAAGCCCTCGCACACCGCGCAGGCGCCCTCGCCCAGGTTGAAGGAGTAGGCCCCGGCGCCGCCGGCGCTGGGCACCGAGTAGCGCGAGTACAAAACGCGCAGCAGCGAGTAGGCGTCGGTGGCGGTGCCCACCGTCGAACGCGAGTTTGCGCCCATGCGCTCCTGGTCCACCACGATCGCCGCGGACAGGTTTTCCAGCACCTCCACGTCGGGGCGCGGCATGGAGGGCATGAAGGACTGGATGAACGCCGTGTAGGTCTCGTTGATCAGCCGCTGGGATTCGGCGGCGATGGTGCCGAAGACCAGGGAGGACTTGCCGGAGCCGGAGACCCCGGTGAAGGCGGTGATGCGGCGCTTGGGGATGTCGGCGTCGACGCCCTTGAGGTTGTTCTCCCGCGCCTGGCGGACGCGGATGGTGTCGTGGGTGTCTGCCGGGTGCTGGGTCATGGAAACCAGCCTACTTAACACCGGACCCGCGCGGGGAAATTTCGGTGCGCCCCGGCCACCCTCTATCATTGTTTGGTGCGCTGCGACACAATCCGCGGGCGCATCGCATCGCTTTGACCTCTCACCCCAAAGGAACCTCATGAAGCTGCTGAAATCGATACCGCTGCTTGGCTGGATTGTCCTGGCCATCGTGGCGGGCATTCTGCTCGGGCCGGTCATGCCGCTCTGGCTTGGTAGCACCTTCCTCACCTACAACTCGATCTTCTCCGGCATCCTGGGCTTCGTGGTGCCCCTGATCATCTTCGGCCTGGTCGCCCCGGCCATCGCGGAGCTCGGCAAGGGCGCCGGCAAGTGGCTTGGCCTCACCGCGGTCGTGGCCTACGGCTCGACCTTCGCCGCCGGCCTGCTGGCCTACTTCACCAGCATCTGGCTGTTCAGCGGCCCGCTGGCCGGAGGCGGCGTGGAAGCCATCACTGAGGGCGAGGGCTCGGGCTTCGAACCCTTCGTGACGCTGACCGCCTCGGCCTCCGACTCGGCCACCGCCATCGTCCTGGAGCCGGTTTTCGGCGTGATGACCGCGCTGGTGCTGGCCTTCATGGTGGGCGTGGGCATCACCTCCTTCCACTCCAAGGTGCTGTTCCGCGGCGTGGTTGAATTCCGCGCGATCATCGAGGGCGTCATCCGCCGCATCATCGTGCCGGCCCTGCCGCTGTTCATCTTCGGCATCTTCCTTGACCTCTCGGCCAGCGGCTCGGCCGTGGTCGTGGTG
Source organism: Arthrobacter sp. AG1021 (assembly GCF_003633665.1). Taxonomy (NCBI): domain Bacteria; kingdom Bacillati; phylum Actinomycetota; class Actinomycetes; order Micrococcales; family Micrococcaceae; genus Arthrobacter; species Arthrobacter sp. AG1021. The sequence continues at coordinate 545,027 of NZ_RBLB01000008.1, forward strand.
CAGAAGTTCCTGCTGGTCGCCGTGGTCTCCTTCGCGCTGACCCTGGTGGTGCTGCTGCTGCAGTACGCCATCGCCGGTTCGATGAACAAGCAGAACCCGTTCAAGGCGCTGTGGAACATGCGCGACGCCTACTTCACCGCGCTGGGCACCTCGTCCTCCGCCGCCACCATCCCGGTGACCCTCGCTTCCACCAAGAAGAACAAGGTCGCCGACGCCGTGGCAGGCTTCGTGGTGCCGCTGTGCGCCACCATCCACCTGTCCGGCTCGATGGTGAAGATCACCTGCTTCTCCATCGCCGTGCTGCTGCTCACCGGCGGCGACGTGTCCTTCGGCTCCTACCTGCCGTTCATCCTGATGCTCGGCGTCATGATGATCGCCGCGCCGGGCGTCCCCGGCGGCGCGATCGCCGCGGCAGCCGGCCTGCTGCAGCAGATGCTGGGCTTCGGCGAGGTCGAGGTCGGCCTGATGTTTGCCGCCTACATCGCGCTGGACTCCTTCGGCACCGCGACCAACGTGACCGGCGACGGCGCGATCGCGATGATCATGAACAAGCTGACCCGCGGCAAGCTCGGCGTCCAGGCGCAGGATCCGTCCGACGAGTCGGTGGAGCTGCTTGAAGGCCAGAAGCCTTCGCACCTGCTCGGCGAGTAGTCCACCAGCGCCAACGGCACAGCGCCGGTACCCAGTGGGTACCGGCGCTGTGCCGTTGGCGCTGTGGCGCTGCCCCAGGCTAGATCCACATGGCCGGATCGATGTACTCGGCCGGATCGACGGCCGGCTGGCGCTGCTCGGGGGTGCGCGGGCGGTTCTGCGCCGGGATGCCGGTCACGATGGAACCGGCCGGCGCGTCCTTGACCACCACGGCGTTCGCTCCGATGGCCGAATCAGCGCCGATGGTGATCGGGCCTAGCACCTTGGCGCCGGCACCGATGACCACGCGGTCCTCGATGGTCGGGTGGCGCTTGACCTTGGCCAGCGAACGGCCGCCCAAGGTCACCCCGTGGTACAGCATTACGTCGTCGCCCACCTCGGCGGTCTCGCCGATGACGATGCCCATGCCGTGGTCGATGAAGAAGCGGCGGCCGATGGTCGCGCCCGGGTGGATCTCGATGCCGGTGATCGCGCGGTTCGCCTGCGAGAGCAAGCGCGCTGGCCAACGCAGCGCGGGGTTCTGCCACATGCGGTGGGCCAGCCGGTGCATCCAGATCGCATGCAGGCCGGAATACACGAAGAAGTTTTCCACGTCACTGCGCGCGGCCGGATCATGGGATCGGGCGGTGGCCAGGTCTTCACGTAGCCGGGAGAAGAAACTCATGAACTCTACCTTAGTGGTTGGTCGTTTTCGTGACGGAAATACAGATGTCACACAGCAAATCGGCGCGAGCCGCACCATTGCGAACCCTTTAAGGTTCAACGGTGGCTCGCGCCGATTTATTCACTTTTCGGCGAACTTCTTTTCAGATCTCGCGCAGGGCAGGCTAGCCGCGGATGTCGTCGAAGAGCAGGGTGGAGATGTAGCGCTCGCCGAAGTCGGGGATGATCGCCACGATCAGCTTGCCGGCGTTCTCTTCGCGGGCCGCGACCTGCAGGGCGCCCCAGACAGCTGCGCCGGCGGAGATGCCGCCGAGGATGCCTTCCTTCACGCCCAGCGCGCGGGCGGTGGCGACGGAGTCGTCGATGCTGGCATCCAGCACCTCGTCGTACAGCTCGGTGTCCAGCACCTCGGGGATGAAGTTGGCGCCCAGGCCCTGGATCTTGTGCGGGCCCGGCTTGCCGCCGTTGAGGATCGGAGAGTCCTTCGGCTCCACGGCGACCAGCTGCAGGTCGGCCTTCTTGGACTTCAGGTAGCGGCCGGCGCCGGTGATGGTTCCGCCGGTGCCGATGCCTGCGACCAGCACGTCCACGGCGCCGTCGGTATCTTCCCAGATTTCCGGGCCGGTGGTCTCGGAGTGGATCTGCGGGTTCGCGTCGTTGGCGAACTGCTGGGCCCAGATGGCGTTCTCGGTGGTGGCCACGATTTCCTTGGCCTTCTCGACCGCGCCGCGCATGCCGTCGGCACCCGGGGTCAGCACGATCTCGGCGCCGAAGGCGCGCAGCATGACGCGGCGCTCGGTGGACATGGTCTCCGGCATGGTCAGGATGACCTTGTAGCCACGGGCCGCGCCGACCATGGCCAGGGCGATGCCGGTGTTGCCGGAAGTGCCTTCGACGATGGTGCCGCCGGGCTTCAGCGAGCCTGACTTCTCGGCGGCGTCGACGATGGCCACGCCGATGCGGTCCTTGACCGAGTTGGCTGGATTGTAGAATTCGAGCTTGACCGCGATGTTGCCTGGCAGGCCTTCGCTCAGGCGGTTCAACTTCACCAGCGGGGTTCCGCCAACTACTTCGGTGACATTGTTGTAGATCTTGGCCATCTTCTATGCAATCCTTACGTGACTTGTCTGCAAGCGTGTTCCGCGGTGCGCTGACCGCGGATGGTTCATATCCAACACTAGTAGGGCAGGTGGGTGCTCAGGCCTCGTTTAGCCATTGAGCGTAATATTTCCTGACTTTTGCGAGCTTTGGGTCGATGATGACCCGGCAGTAGCCCGCCCGGGAGTTGTTCGTGTAGTAATCCTGGTGGATTTCCTCGGCCGGGTAGAAATCTTTCGACTCTTCCATTGCGGTGACGATCGGATCGGGGTATAGGCCCGCGTACTTGTCGATGGCCTTCTGGAAGGTGGCGCGCTGCTGCGCGTCCAGCGGGAACATGGCCGAGCGGTACTGGGTTCCCACGTCGTAGCCCTGGCGGTTCAGGGTGGTCGGATCGTGCATGGTGAAGAACATGTCCAGGATGATTTCCGCGGGCACCACGTCTTCGTCGAAGATCACCGCGAGACCTTCGGCGTGGCCGGTGGTTCCGGTGCACACCTGGTAGTAGTCCGGATCCGCGGTATGCCCGCCGATGTAGCCCGAGATGACCGCGGCCACCCCCTTGGTGCGCTGGTACACGGCGTCCAGGCACCAGAAGCAGCCGCCGGCCAGCACGAAGGTGGTCAGCCGCTTGCCGTCGACGTCCAGGCTGGCAGTGAAATGATGGGGCGATTGAATGCTCAGAGTACTCACACACATCCCAACGTCGCGGCGTTGCATTCTGTTCCATCGCCGGTTCCAGCGCGTAGGCTTGGCATATGCAGAGCAAGGCAAACAACTCGCACGAACCCCAGCCTCAAGATGCCGCGGTGGCGCCTCCTGCGCTCAAGCCCGTTGCCGAGGAGCCGGCGGACCAGCAGGCGCGCGCCAGCGCCGGCGCTGCGACCCTGGGCAACGTCCTGGAGGCAGCCGAAGAACTCTGGCCGCAGTCCCTGGCCGAGGACTGGGATGCTGTCGGACTGGTGGCAGGGCGCACCGGCGCGCCGGTGTCCAAGGTCGTGCTGGCCGTGGACCCGACCCTCGCCGTCATCGAGGACGCGATCGCCCGCGGCGCCGACCTGCTGATCACCCACCACCCGCTGCTGCTGCGCGGGGTCACCCAGGTGGCCGGCACCAACTTCAAGGGCGAGGCGATCCACCGGCTCATCGAGACCGGGACCGCCTTGCTGACCGCGCACACCAATGCCGACAGCGCCGTGGGCGGGGTCAACGACGCGCTGGCCGACGCCTTCGGGCTCAAGGACTGCGTGCCGCTGGTCGAATCCAAGGACGGACTGCCCGAGGAAGGGCTGGGCCGGGTCGGCTTCCTAGACAAGCCGATGAAGCTGGAGGACTTCGCCGAACGCGTCTACACCGTGCTGCCGGCCGTGGCCGGCGGCATCCGCGTGGCCGGCGACCGCACCGGGCTGGTGCGCAAGGTCGCGCTGTGCTCCGGGGCCGGGGATTCGCTGTTCGATGCGGTGCGTTCGCACCAGGCAGATGTCTACGTCACCGCCGACCTGCGCCACCACCCGGCCAGCGAGGCGCGCGAAGCCGCCGGGTCGGGCTTCCCGTACCTGATCGACGTCTCGCACTTCGCCTCCGAGTGGGTGTGGCTGTCCTCCGCGGCCAAGGCCCTGGGCAACGTGCTGCGGGATCTGGGCCACGAGGTCGAGATCGAGGTTTCCCAAGTCAATTCCGACCCTTGGGACTTCATCCTCACCCCTTAAGGGGACGCCGATGCTGCATCATCTGGAGCTGTGGGTCCAGGACCTGGAAACCAGTGAGAAGTCGCTGGGCTGGCTCTTGCTGCACCTGGGATTCGAGCTGGAATCGCGCTGGAATGCCGGGGTCAGCTACCGCCACGGGGATTTCTACATCGTGCTGGAATCCGGGCCCGACGTGGCGCCCGGCGCCCACGAGCGCACCCGGGCTGGGCTGAACCACCTGGCCTTCCAGGCAGGAAGCCCCCAGCAGGTCGAGGCGTTGGCCGCCGACGCGCTGGCCCACGGCTTCACCCTGTTGTTCGCCGACCGCCACCCGTATGCCGGCGGGCGGCAGCACTATGCCGCCTACCTGGCGGACGAAGCGGGATTCGAAGTCGAGCTGGTCGCTTCTGCGCCCGGCAGCTGAGCCGCGCTCAGGCCACCTTGTTCACGGTGGTGAACTGGTGGTTCTCCGGAAGCAGGATGTTCAGCGCGGTGCCCTTCTTGTCCTCGATAAGGCTCGCCTCCCACTTGGTGGAGGCCAGTTCCAGCAGCTCCTGCGCCGTGGTGGGCGCCTGGGACTGCTGCACCAGGAAGCGGGCGACCTCGCCGCGGGTGTGCTTGGCGAAGTGCGAGACCACCTTGGGGGTGCCGTTGCGCAGCTGGAAGACGTTGACCGCCACGGTGTTCCCGGCGGCAGGCTTGTACGCGGCCGCATAGGTGCTGGAGCGGGCGTCGACGACCAGCTGCCCCTCGGCCGCCTGGTCGAGCACCGCGCTCATGCGCTTTTTCCACCAGCTGGCCAGCTTGCCCAGCGGCTCGAGCTTGACCGACATCGACAGCCGGTACGGCGGGATCCGGTCGCCGAAACGCACCGCGCCCCACAAGGCAGAGACCACCACCACCGAGGCGTCGGCGCGCCGCTGCGAAGCCTCATCCAGGCTCGCATAACCTAGGGCCTCGAACAGGACCCCCGAGTAGATGTCGTGCGCGCGGGCCGCCGGCTCGGTGTGCAGCTTGATATTGCGGGTGACCTCGGTGGCCAGCGAGGCCCCGACCCCGAGCAGTTCCAGCGCGTCATCGCGCGCGGAAACCTTCGACAGCGCCGAAATCACCAGCTCGCGGTCCGCGGTCAGTTCGGGGAACGAGAGCTCAGTCAGCTCGAACGGGGTTCCGGCGGCGTGGGCGGTCTTGCCTTCTGAAGGCGGCAGCAAAATAAGCACGCTCTCCAGCTTATCGCCACTGAGCCTCCGGCTGGGCATCCGTCTGCGCCCCTATCGCCAACGCCCCGGTCTCACTAGGCTGAGGCCCCAGGGGCGGGTGTGCCGCTCCCAGGACAAGGAGGGACCATGCAGGATCCAGCGAAGACCGCGGCCGACTTCGATCTCATAGTGATCGGCGCCGGGCCCGCCGGGGAGAACGCCGCCGACTACGCGGCCAGGGCCGGGCTGTCGGCGGCCATCGTCGAATCCGAACTGGTCGGCGGCGAATGCTCGTACTGGGCGTGCATGCCCTCCAAGGCGCTGCTGCGCAGCGGCCAGGCGCTGGATGCGGCCCGGCGGCTGCCCGGCGCGCAGCAGGCGCTGACCGGTTCGCTCGACGCGCCCGCCGTGCTGGCCCGGCGCGACGCCTTCACCAGCGGCTGGAAAGACGACGGCCAGGTCAAGTGGCTGGAATCGGCGGGCATCACGCTGCTGCGCGGCCACGGCCGGCTGGCAGGGGAACGCACGGTCCAGGTGGGGGAGCAGGCCTACACCGCCCGCGCGGTCGTGCTGGCCACCGGTTCCGCCCCGGCGCTGCCGCCCATCGAGGGGCTGGCCGACGCCGAGCCTTGGGGCACCCGCGAGGCCACCTCGGCCCAGCAGGTCCCGGCCCGGCTGATCGTCATCGGCGGCGGCGTGGCGGGAACCGAAATGGCCTTCGCCTATGGTTCGCTTGGCGCCCAGGTCACGGTGCTGGCCCGCGGCCGGCTGCTGGGCTCCGAGGAACCCCATGCCGGGGACCTGGTGGCCCGGGCGCTGCAGGCCAGGGGTGTCGACGTGCGCGAGGGCGCCACCCCGGCACGCGTGGACCGCGGCCCCGACGGCGTGGTCAGCGTCCAGCTGGAGGACGGCGCCGTGCTGCAGGCCGAGGAACTGCTGGTGTCCACCGGCAGGAAACCCAACACCGCCGATCTGGGCCTGGAGGAACTCGGCATCCAGCCCGAGGCCCTACGCGAGGTCGACGACACGCTGCTCGTTCCCGGCACCGATTGGCTGTATGCGGTGGGCGACGTGAATTCCCGCGCCCTGCTCACCCACCAGGGCAAGTACCAGGCCCGCGCCGCCGGAAGGGCGATCGCCGCCCGGCTCACCGGGAAACCGCTGGCCGACGATCCCTGGGGCGCCCAGGCAGCGACCGCCGACCACGGCGCCGTGCCGCGGGTGGTGTTCAGCGATCCGCAGGTCGCAGCCGTCGGGCTGACCGCAAAGCAGGCGCGCAGCCAAGGCCTGGACATCGTGGTCATCGAGCACGACCTGGGGTCGGTGGCCGGGGCCAGCCTGCATGCCAGCGGGTATTCCGGCCGGGCGACGCTTATCGTCGACAAGGCCCGCTCGGTGATCCTCGGCGCGACCTTCGTGGGTCAGGACGTCGCCGAGCTGCTGCACGCCGCCACCATCGCGATCGCCGGGCAGGTGCCGATGGAACGCCTGTGGCACGCGGTGCCCGCCTATCCGACCATCAGCGAGATCTGGCTGCGGCTGCTGGAGGACTATTTCTACCCGCAGCCCGTGTGAGCCAGTTCGCCGGCGGCACTGGACACGATGTTGTTCGCAAAGGTACTAGACTAGTGGTGAATGGGATGGCCAGACGGTCGCGTGGCAAGCAATTGTCCCGAGGAACGTCCGGGCTCCACAGAACAGGGTGGTGGGTAACGCCCACTCGGGGTAACCCGCAGGCCAGTGCCACAGAAAATAGACCGCCAGGTTCTCCTGGTAAGGGTGAAACGGTGGTGTAAGAGACCACCAGCATCCCGGGTGACCGGGATGGCTCGGTAAACCCCACTCGGAGCAAGGTCAGACAGACTGCGTTACGAGGGCTGTTCGCCCCATGCAGTCGGGTGGACCGCTAGAGGCTGTCGGCAACGGCAGTCGTAGATAGATGACCGTCACCGCTTCGGCGGGACAAAACCCGGCGTATCGGCCATCCCATTCGCACACTCCAGAACGGTGAGATGATTCACAGGCGCAAGCCTGTGGAAACTCCGTGCACCGACTAGAATGGAAAACGTACTTGCGGGGATGATCCTGTTACCCCGCACCACCGCAAAAGCAATGGTGCTTCTCTCGGTGCCAACCGGCTTTATGGATCTGCAAGCCGGCTGATTTGGAAGGATTCTCTGTGACCCAGCAGTCTGTCGTTGCCCAGGAAGAATGGAGCGGGCGCGAAGAGCTCGCCGAGGCCATGATTCCACTGATCGGACGTCTCTACCGCAAGAACAATGTGGTGACCTCCATCTACGGCCGCAAGCTGATCAACCAGTCCGCCATCGATATCATCAAGGCCCACCGCGTGGTGCGCCGCATCGACGGTGAAGAGCTGGACCTGAATGCCACCAAGGCAATTCTCGATGTCATTGAAACCCTGAACGTTGGTTCGGTTTCCGTCGACCTCGGCCGCCTGAACAAGAAGTTCGTCGAGTCCGGCTCCGCCGACCTGACCGAATTCGTCTCCGCTGAGCTGGGCGCCAAGGTCGGCCAGGCCGGCGCCACCGACGCAGAGCCAACCGACGTGGTCCTGTACGGCTTCGGCCGCATCGGCCGCCTGCTGGCCCGCATCCTCATCGAGCGCGGCGGCTACGGCCTGCGCCTGCGCGCCATCGTCGTGCGCAAGGGCTCGGATGACGACATCATCAAGCGCGCCTCGCTGCTGCGCCGCGACTCGGTGCACGGCCGCTTCGACGGCACCATCACCGTGGACGAGGAAAACAACACCATCCTCGCCAACGGCACCCTGATCCAGGTCATCTACTCGAACGACCCGGCCACCATCGACTACACCGCCTACGGCATCGACAACGCCATCGTCGTCGACAACACCGGCCGCTGGCGCGACGAGGCAGGCCTGTCCCAGCACCTGCAGTCCAAGGGCGTTGCCCGCGTGCTGCTGACCGCACCGGGCAAGGGCAGCCTGAAGAACATCGTGCACGGCATCAACGATTCCGACATCACCGCCGATGACAAGATCGTCTCCGCCGCATCGTGCACCACCAACGCCATCACCCCGGTCCTGAAGGCCCTGAACGACAAGTTCGGCGTCATCCACGGCCACGTCGAGACCGTTCACTCGTTCACCAACGACCAGAACCTGATCGACAACTTCCACAAGGGCGAGCGCCGCGGCCGCTCGGCGGTCCTGAACATGGTGATCACCGAAACCGGTGCCGCCAAGGCCGTCTCTAAGGCCCTGCCGGAGCTGGAAGGCAAGCTGACCGGCAACGCCATCCGCGTTCCTACCCCGGATGTCTCCATGGCGATCCTGAACCTCAACCTGGAGACCGCCACCGACAAGGACGAGCTGAACAACTACCTGCGCGAAACCTCGCTGGGCGCCGAGCTGCACAAGCAGATCGACTACATCGACTCGCCTGACGTCGTCTCCACCGACTTCGTCGGCTCGCGCCGCGCCGGCATCGTCGACGGCCTCGCGACCATCGCCACCGGCAAGAACGCCGTCGTCTACGTCTGGTACGACAACGAGTTCGGCTACTCCTGCCAGGTTGTCCGCGTCATCGAGACCATGGCCGGAACCCACCCGGCAGCGGTGCCTGCAGTGAAGGCCCAGGCAGTCACCGCCTAGTCTCTTCGCAGCGATACGCTCCACCAAGGGGCCGCACACCCGTGCTTCGGCACGCGGGGTGCGGCCCCTTTGGCGTCCTTCGGACGCGTCCCGCGCGGGAAATCCGGTGCCGGCGGCTCCGCGGAGGCCGCCAAGGAGTAGAGTCGCAACCCATCGGGGCAAGAAATGCGGCAAGGGGGCTGCCATGGCACCGGGACACGGCGCCGAGCTGAGCGGGACTGGACGCGTCGAGGCTTTTTCCGACGGGGTGCTGGCAGCCGTGATCTACGCCGGATCGTTCCTGCTAACCTCCCTGGTCTTTTTCGCCCTGCAATACCACCTGCCCAAGCGCCGCCCGCACCTGCTGCGCGAAACGCTTGATGCCCGGCAGACGCGCTCGATCCTGCTGCGCGGCCTGGTATCGATGCCCATCTACGTGCTGGCCGCGGCGGCCGTCCTGCTCTCTGCCTATCTGACGCTGGGCATCTGCATGGCCATGGGGTTGTTCTATTTGTTGAGCACCGCGGGCAGCGGGGTCCGGAGGGCCGCAGGCCCGCTGTAGACTCGGGAAATGCCGATCGATCTGAAATCCATGCTGTGCCGGGTCACCGGGGAGGTGTTCGGCCGGGGTTTCATCGTGGTCGAGGACGCCTCCCGGGAGAACCCGCCGCAGTACTCGGTGCTGGTGCGCAACTGCGGGACCGGTCTCGCCGCGGTGATCTGGATCGACCCGATCCACCTGGACGTCGATTTCCCGGACCACGATGTGCGGACGGGCATTGTTGACGATGATGACAACGAGGCCGGCAAGGAAGCCGAGCTGCACCGCCTGTGCCGGATGGTGCGCGTTTACCTTGCGGGGAACACCCTCCTTGAGCATCGGTGCCGGCTGTTCCGCTCCGGGACGACTCCGGTAGTCCACGTTGAGGCTGACGGGCAGCGATGGCAGATCGGACGCAGCGTCTCCCGGGTGCCGAATCCCTGACCCGCCGGAATACCCGAGGCTGCGTCGGAGGCGGAGGTAGGCTGGTGGCATGCCAAACGAGCTCACCACGCGGCTGGATCGCGTCGTCGCGGCGACCTTCGCCGAGGGCTTCAGCGTCCTGGAAACCGACCTGCGCGAGAACCCGCCGCGGTATTCGGTGCTCGTCGGCAGCACTGCGGATCCGAGCCGCACCGCATTCATCCGTCTCGACGGCGTCTGGCTGGAGGCATTCATACCGGAGCTCGGCGTCCACTGCGCGCTGCTGGATGACGAATCCGACGCGGACTTCGACCTCGGCAGGCTCTGCCGCGCGCTGCGGGTCTATCTTCGCGGCGAGGCGCGCATTGAACAACGCCGGCGCTTTCTGCGTCCGGGAGCAAAGACCACGGTGCATATCGATCTGGAGGGGCGGCGTTGGAGCCTGGGCCGGAACCGGTGGAGCCTGACATAGTCCCGGCGGCCGGAAATCTGTTGCCAGTGGAGGCGTCCTGTGCCAAGCTCGGGGCATGATGCGATCAACGAACCCGGCCCTGCGCCAGAGTTCGTGGCCTGCGGACATGTCGCTGGCCATGGACGACCACGGGCAGCCGATCCGGATGCTGCTGTTCATCCGGCAGGCCTGGGGCCTCGCTGAAGACCTCGCCCTGCCCGAGCTGAACCCGGTTCCCGAAACGGGGTCCTCCGCCATGCCGGATGAAGCCGCACGGATCCTGTGGGAGCGGCGGTGGATTCGCACCTGGTCGAACGCCTGGGGCGTGAAGGCGCACGGCGCCCATCGCGTCCCCGGACTCGCGGCCCTCACCACGGCAGCGAGCCGCGCCACCGACAACGATGCCTGGACCGCGCAGTACGGACGCGAGGGGATCGACCTCACCGCATTCGAGCAATGGGAACAAATGTTCGATCCCTTGCTGAGTATCGACCTCGACCCGGTGCTGCGCGGCCCCCAGGTGGAACCGGTGCTGGTCGCCGCGTGGGAGCGTGGGCTGACGGATCTCACGGTGGTGCCTTGGGCCGGGTACTGCATGCACAAACTCAGCGATTCGCACCTGGTGACCTCCTTCGACACCGCCGCCAGCTGGTCCCTGCTCAGGCAGGCGCTCGCCGAGTGGATCCGCACGCCGCTGGCATAGGATGCGATCTCGATGACCGAGCACCTGCCGCCGCGGCGCATCCTTCAGCTGCGCATGGCGAACCAGCTGCTACTGGAACCTGCCGGCTCCATCCCCGCGGCCGCGGAACGCATGCTGGCGCTCCAATCCCAGGACCTGGCCGCCGGGCGCTACGCGCTCGCCCAGCGTTCGGGAAAGGGCATCGGCAGGGTGCGCATTGACGCGCTGTTCGCCTCGGGGGAACTGGTGCGCTCCTGGACCATGCGCGGCACGTTGCATATCTGCGCCGCCGCCGACGTGCGGTGGCTGGTGCGGGCCACACGCCAGCGCACGCTCAAGGCCATGGGCTCGCGCCTGCGCGAACTGCAGATCACCGCGGGCGACATCGACGCCGCCGGGACGTTGATCGCCGCCCACCTGGAAGAGCGGGGCCACGCGAGCCGTGTTGGCCTGTTCGACATGCTCAACGAGCGCGGAATCCAGACCTCCGCGCAACGCGGGGTGCACCTGCTTATGTGCCTGGTCATGGAGGGCCTGCTGTGCCTGGGGCCGGTTCCCGAGGTCGCGGGGCTCGCCGGCCAGGACTTCATCCTGCTTGATCGCCTGGCCGCACCGGACCTCCAGCCCGCCCAGCCACTGCAGGAGCTGCTCAGGCGCTATCTGGCGGGCCATGGACCTGCCAGCATCAGGGATGCCGCCTGGTATACCGGGCAGACGCTCACGCAGCTCAAGACGGCGGCCGCCGAGCTGGGTTCAGAGCTGCTCTGCGTGGGGCGGGACACCCGCGGCGAGGAGCTCTACCTGCTCTTCGCCTGCCCGGCGCTGGCGGCGGATCTTCCCTCCAGGCTTCCGCTGCGCCTGCTGGGGCACTTCGACGAGTACTACCTGTCCTACGCGGACCGCTCGCTGGTCGCCGACGAGCGGCTGCGCGCGCAGATCGGCCCGGGCAGCAACGGCATGGTCAAGCCCTTCTGGCTGCGTTCGGGCAAGGCCGAAAGGCCGTGGAACGCGCAAACAGCGCCGACCGATCGACTCGGTGCGGCGCTGCATCAGCGGTATCTGGAGTTCAGGGCCTAGTGGCCGAACGGGTCCGCATCGGTGCCCGGAAGCCAGGTATTGCCCGGCACGCCCCAGCCGAGGGACTTCTTGGCCTTCTTCCAGCGCTTCTCCCAGCGCGGCTGCAACTTGTCCACGTACAGCAGGCCGTCCAGGTGGTCGTACTCGTGCTGCATGATGCGGGCGAACCAGCCGTGCGCCTCGAAGGAGATCGGATTGCCGAACTCGTCGAAGCCCTCCACCTTGGCGTAGTCGGCGCGCTTGAGCGGGAAATCCAGCCCCGGCACCGACAGGCAGCCCTCGGAATCGTCCTCGGCGTCGGGAACACCCTGGGACACCTTGGACAGGGTCAGCTTCGGGTTGATCACCACGCCGCGCTCCGGGGCATCGTCCTGGTCCGCGTAGACGTAGGTGAACATGCGCAGCCCCAGGCCGATCTGCGGAGCGGCCAGGCCTACGCCGTGCGCGGCATCCATGGTGGTGTGCATGTCCGCCACCAGGTGGCGAAGCTCGTCGTCGAACTGCGTCACCTCCACGGCACGCTTGTGCAGGACTGGTTCCCCGTAGACTGTGATCTGCCGAATTGGCACGTGATCAGTTCCTTTCCAAAAAGTGCTTAGAGTGCTCGTCCAATAGTTTCACGCATGATCTCACTTGTGCCACCGAAAATGGTCAGCAAGCGGGATGCGGTGAACGACTGCGCGATCGGGTACTCCATGATGTAGCCGTACCCGCCATGGATCTGCAGGGCCTTGTCGGTGAGTTTTTTCGCGCTTTCACTAGCCCAAAGCTTCACCTCGGCCGCCTCCTGCGCGTCGAGCTCGCCCTCGTTGAACGCGAGGACCGCGCGATCGACAAAGACCTGGGTGACATGCGCCTCAGTCTTCAGGTCCGCCAGCTCGAAACGGGTGTTCTGGAAGCCGGTCAGCGCCTGGCCGAAGGCGGAGCGCTCGCCGGCATGGGACAGGGCCTGGTCGAATGCGGCGGTGCAGATGGCGCTGGCCGCTACTGCGATCGCCAGGCGCGCCTGCGGCAGCTGCTCCTTGACGTAGGCGAGCCCCTGGCCGACCTCGCCGATGCGATCGGCGTCGGAAACGCGCACCTCGTCGAAGAACAGCTCTGCGGTGTCGGAAGCGCGCAGGCCCATCTTGTCGAATGGCTGCCCGTTCGAGTAGCCCTCGGAACGCTCGACCATGAACAGGGTGAACGAATCCTCCCCGGCCCGCGTGGTCTGCCCGTCCGTGCGGGCCAGCACCACTGCCGCATCGCCGTAGGCGCCGTTGCCGATGAAGGTCTTCTGGCCGCTGACCAGCCAGTCGTCCCCGTCGCGCACAGCCTTGGTGCGCACCCCTCGCAGATCCGACCCGGCACCCGGCTCGGTGAAAGCGCAGGAGGTGATCGTGGATCCGTCCACGAACCGCGGAAGCCAGCGCTGCTTCAGGTCCTGCGACCCGTAGGCCAGCAGGTAGGGGAGCACGAGGTCGTCATGCAGGTGCAGGGCCAAGGCCACCGCAAGGTGCCCCGAGCGGACGAACTCCTCGTCAAGCACGACGCGGAAGCGGTAGTCGTCGATGCCCATGCCGCCGAACTCTTCCGGCACCGCAAGACCGAGCAATCCGTTCTCCCCGGCGGACTGCCACACCTCGCGGGGAATCTGGTGTTCTTTTTCCCATTGCGCATACTTACCGGCGATCTGCCGGGCGTTGAACTCAACGGCAAGTTCGCGGAACTGTTCGTGGTCTTCTTCAAAGAGCGCGCGTTTCACGGAGGGACGCCTTTCGGACGAGGGGCGAGGGGCTGGTTCGGGGCAGGCCACGTGCAATGACCTGCCGAACTGTTCACTTCCATTATGGTCTCACCCATTGACATGCGCCTATTTACGACCGAAAATCTGTTGCCTACGTCATGTTTAAAGCAATAAGTCTCGAAAAACGCGGGTTTAGACACCTTCGAACCACCGATTCGAACATAGCTTCGAATATGGAGCGTGGCATGGCGTCACAAAGCTTAACGACAAGGTGCCAGCATCAATGATGCTGGCACCGGTCTGTATCGGTGGGAGTCATATGCGCTCATTGCGAGTGATTGCAATCGAAAATCCCGTGATCCGCTCCATCAACTACTGTGATTCCCCCAAGAACCCATCGCATAGGTTGATCGAACAAGAATCATCATATGCGTAAGTATGGACATTTAAGGAACAAAACCAGACGACTAGGTAGGCCATCGCTCGGAAATAGGTAGGGCTAGAGTATGCTCTGTGGCCTGGAGCACTTCATCATCCGTCGCGACATGCTCCGCCAGCAGTTGCCGACGGTCCGTGATACCCAATTTCGCATACGAGCGCTGTAGGTGTCCCTCCACCGTACGCGGGGACAAAAACAGCTCCTGGGAGATCTCGTGATTGCTCGCCCCCAATGCGGCACGGATGCACGTTGCAAATTCACGAGCCGTCAACAGCGATTCATCAACACGAGCCCGACCCAGTGCCGGCGTATTAACCTGTTCCAGCGGCTGGGCGATTTCCACCGAAAGCCCCAGCAGATGAGTGGCCACCGTGCGCCGACCCAAAACCCGAGCACGCTCCGCGGCGCTCGCCGCCAGCTGGGCAGCCAGCAGCAGCTGCCCTCCATCGACATGGGCCTGCACAAGCTGTCCCACATTCAGCTCCGCCGGATCCTCAAGCGCCGCTTGATACCCCGCCAGCGTCGCCGCCAGCGGCCCCTGCACGTCGAGGGCAGCCTCCGACAATCTGGCAACATCCGTCAGCAGCCCGCACTGCCACGCTTCGAGCAGCAGGCGCATCACCAGGTTCTTCCGGCCGAATCCTTCGGCCTCAGCAAGCAGCTTGTGCAGATACTCCTCAGCGGCCTGCTCGCCTTCAAGATCCAAAACCACCGACAGGAGCGAACGCTCGGCGATCGGGCGCAGGATCTGACCCGAAACCTCGGGCTGAGCACGCGACATGTCCAGGTAGTACGACGCCTTGGACCGGTCGCCCAGCAGGGAGGCGGCATACGCGGCAAACGCCGCTGCAAACCCCTTGACCAAATACGGGTCGCCCACCGACAGCAAGCCGATGGCCTGCTCCAACGCAGCCAAGGCCTGCGAAGCCAACCCGGACTCCAGATAGCCCATGCCGATGCTCACCATGACGTTCCCGTGATCGGCGTTCGCCTCCTTGAGATCGTCACCTACCGTCAACTGGGCAAACTGCGCAGGATTCATCCCCAGCGCGAACGCGATCGTCGGGAACGCGAAGACCAGTTCGGACCGAACCGATGCAGGCCACGTCTTCCACTCCGGCGAGGACGAAATCCGGACGTACTCGGCCATCGCCTCCTCGGCCAACCCGGCGTAGGACTTCTCGATCAGCACATGGGCCAGGCATGCGGCCCGACCTTCACTGCGCAGCTCGGGCATCGACGCATACTCGCGCAAGGACGCGATATCAACAACCTTATTGGCCCGCGAGCGGATCAGTAGCAGATACGCGGCAACGCCTGGCGGATCGCCCGGGCGGGGTTCCAGGATCTGCTCAGCCACTGCGAGCCGCCCTAGACTTGCATAAGCGATCTTAGCGGCGACAAAGCGGATCTCCGGCGAACCCGTTGGCAGGTGCTCCTGCAGCAAGGCCAATGCGGCCTCCGGCTTGCCAAGCTCATACAACGCATCCGCGCGGGCAATTAGCAACGATTCCAGCTGGTCGGGGGAGTCGACTCGCTGCTGGTCCAGCAAATCGGTCAACGCGATCACCTGCGAGAACTGCCGCGCGCTGGTTGACTGCTCGACATCAAAGAGCAGCTCGCGAATCGGAACGGTCAGCCCCATCTCCAGCCGATGCCTGGTGAACCGGCTGCGCGAGGCCGAGTCGAAAAGTTCCCAGGACAGCTTCTCCTCGATGGTCTTGATATGCCGGCGCAGCGTGGACGAATCGAAACTGCTGAAAACCAGTTGCGAGGAGAGCCCCGCCCCCAGCCGGACGCGCTCCGTGCGCTCGCCGGTAATGGGGTTCTCCGAAACGAGGTCGAGGCGGACCAAGTCGGCGTCGATGGCATCATAGATTGACTGGCCCATGAGTTTGCGGGCCACCGGCAGAGTGACCGGACCCGTGACCGCCAGGAGTTCCAGGGTCTCCCTGACGTTTTCCGGCTGGTCGCTCAAGCGGGCGTTGATCAGGTCCGTGGTGCGTTTCCCATGCGGTGTCCAGGCCCTGTTGAGCGTCCAGTAGTCCTGCTGCTTGGTCAGCGCCCCGGTGGACTGGGCATCAAGGGCCAGCTCACGCAGATGCAGCGCATGTCCGCCGGAGAATTCCAGCAGCGAAGTGACTGCGCTCGAATTGACGGCGCCGCCGAGGATCTCGGAGAGTATCAGGTTCGCGTCGTCGTAGGAGAGGGGCGCAAGTTCTATGCGCATGAAACTCGGGGAGGAAATCAGGGAGCGCAGCTCCGAGGGCAGCGAACGTACTGCCGCCGTGGCGACCACCAGGCGAATGTTTCCGGCGGTAGCGAACTGCTTGAGGACAGCGGCGCTTTGCTGATCCACGTATTCCGCCTGGTCCAGGAAAATCCACTGGGTGCGTTCGCTCGTGGCTCGGCCGATGCCCGTGACCAGCTCCGTGGGCGACGTGCCTGTGGATCCGTTGGGCAGTTGGGTCGCGAGGACGCTCAACGTGGAAAAGGGAACGGAGCTCAGCGCTTTGGAACCGACAATCCAAATGAAATTGGATTCAATGCGATCCATCAGCTGCAGCGAAAACGTCGTGCGTCCAGACCCGACGTCCCCGATGATGAATATCGGACCGCCGGTGCGTGCTGCTTCGAGTGCCGTGTACAGCGCTTTGACACGGGAAGGCAGTATGTCTCGGCGCTCAATATGGAAGCCAGTCATCCTACTAATATCAAACTCCCAGGTTGAGCCGGTCAAGTAGCATTGCCTCGCAACCCAAGTAGTTTTGAGGGTATTCAGTAGCGACTTTACTAGCAATAATGTCCCGGTCAACGGCTAGGATTTTCCGGTTATTCGACAGTTGGCGAAAATACGCGCGCAAAACTCAGAAGTTCATAGCGGCAAAGCCGTGCACGAACCAGACGCTGAAATTCCTCACATGTTCGAAACAATAAGGCTTTTCTTCGTAACATTCCAAAAAAGCTCGATTTGCGTGAAATTAATCCAAATTCAATGTTCTCGAAAAGTTGTCGTCAACTGACTCAAATGAGTTTCTCGAACCTTCGGATTAGCACCCATAACATTTCCAACGGTGTTTCCCGCACAGGTGGGGAACGCAGGGTCAATGACCTCTAAATGGCGGCTTGTGAGCTCCAACGCGGCTGCCGCTGCATTTTCTTCAACATGCGCAATTGTTGAGGCTTTCGGGATGGCGATGGTCCGGCCCTCGCGAATGGCCCAGGCGAGCAGGATCGGGGCCACGCTGGCTTGAAGGTCCTCGGCGGCATCGCCGCCAGCGCCAGCACCAGGCCGACGGCGGTGGCCGATCCGAACAGGAGGCGCACCGCGCGCACCGGCCAGCTCTGCTCGGGCACGAAGTCGTACATCTGCGTCATCCACAGTCCGCTCAACGCCATCGCCAACCCGGCTGGAAGCACGATCCGGCCCGCGATCCGGTGGTACCGCGGATGCCGGTCGCGCAGCCCGCGCAGGAATTGGAACGCGCCGAGCCCGCAGAACACCATCCCGCCGACAAGCTCCGCCTACTCATGACGCGTGTCTTTCCAGCGGCGAGATGGAGATGACGATTTTGCCCCGTGCGTGGTGGGTGCCCGCCGCGGCCAGCGCCTGCGGTGCCTGCTCCAGCGGGTAGATAGTGTCCAGCAGCGGAGAGATGCGTTGCGCGGCGAGCAGCACGCCCAGCTCGGTGAGCGCCGGCGCGGTGACCTTCCCCGTGAAGACGCGCACCCGCTGCGAAGCGATGAGCCCGTACCACTGGGCCTTGAACACGCGCATCAGAGCGCCGCCGTCAGGCCCGGGAACTCCGCTGTTGGGGAGGATGGACCCGCCGGCCGCCACGACGCGGCGCCAGTCGCGGATGCGCACGGCGCCCGCGTTGTCGATCACTGCGTCGTAGGGAATCGGCGTGTCCAGCGGGCTCGTGGTTGCGTAGTCCAGGACGTGCTCGATCCCCAGCGACCGCACCCGCTCGATGTTTCGCCCGGAGCACACCGCGATGACTTCCGCGCCGCGCAGCGCCGCCAGCTGCGCGGTGAACTGGCCGACCCCGCCGGCCGCTCCGGTCACCACAACCCGCTGGCCCGGGGCCACCCGCGCGACGTCGACGGCGCGCAGCGCGGTGGTACCCGCAACTGGAACGGCCGCGGCATGTTCCGGGGATATCCCGTCGGGAAGCGGTGCGAGCTGGTGCTCCCTGGCCAGGGCGCAGTCGGCAAGGGTGGCGAGGCCCTGCCCGAACACCAGGTCGCCCGGCTTCCAGCGAATGACCCCGGGGCCGACGCCGGCCACCACACCCGCCAGGTCAAGGCCGAGCCTGCGCCGGGCCGGGCGCTTCAGCCCGTGGCCCAGCCGCACCATGCGGGGCACGCCGCGCATGAGGAAAACGTCGGCCGCGTTGACCGAGGCGGCGGCCACCCGGACCAGCACCTGGCCCCTGGCCGGCTCGGGGACGGGCACGTCGCCCATCGTCAGGGTGTGGGCCTCGCCGTAGACGGGCTGCAGTAGTGCACGCATGGGAACTCCAAAAGGGTATGGGAGGCCCAGGCTCCGTGGCGCGGGCATGGTCCTTGGGCGGTGGGACGCCAGGGAGCTAGCGTTGAGCGGCGCTAGGCATCGGCGGGTCAGAACGCGTCGTCCCCCTGGTAGGAGAAGACCTCGTCGAGCGGGACGCGCAGTGACTGCGCGATTTGGAATGCCATTTCGAGCGAGGGCGAGTGGCGTCCCTGTTCGATGGCGATGACGGTCTGGCGCGAGACGCCGAGCGTGGCTGCCAGGCCGGCCTGGGTGAGCCCGAGCTCCGTGCGCAGATCGCGGATGCAGTTGGTGACCTTGGTGGGTTTGGAGCCGCCCACTAGAACCCCCTGCGGTAGGCGGACAGCGTGACGCCCGTGCTCACGACGGAGCCGAGGAAGGATCCGGCGAACAGCACCGTGGCAGTCCAGAAAAGCGGCGCGGCCAGGGCCAGCATGACAAGCGTCGCCAGCACGGCGACCCCCGTGAGGCCGCTGCCTGCGGTGGCCGCGTAGCGTTCGATCTCGTGGTCGCGGGCGTCGGTATGCGCCTCGCCGCGAACACGTATCCACAATACGAGCATGGCCAGCGCGTAAAGTCCGCCGCCGAGAATGAGGGCCCAGAGCATCGGACCCTGCCAAGCGACCTCGGCGAAGGGAAGCCCGTCCGAGGCCGCGCGGATGACGATGACGATCCAGTATGCGGCGAAGGTAGCGATGCTGAGGATGAGCCCCGCCCAGGTATACCGTTCTGTGAATGTCATGACATCTCCAGATGTAAATAATTTTTTACATCACAACCGCAGGACCGGGGAGCACGTGTGTCAAGAATTTCTACATGATTCAGAGTTCGAAAAACTGTAGACGTCCGCCGGGGTCAAGCTTGGGGTGGCTAAGCGCCAATGAGCTGGCTGGCCCCGCGAATCAGGAGCGTCGTTCGATGATTGTCGTGCTCGGCAAAAGGCGACCAGCCGGACCGACGGAATGCTGCGGAATATTGATGGGTGAAATGTCCGGAATGAAAACGAGGTGCGAACATCGACTGCGTCAACAGTCGAAGGTTCGCACCTCGATATTGGGGTGAGTAACGGGGTTTGAACCCGCGACCTTCTGGACCACAACCAGACGCTCTACCGACTGAGCTATACCCACCATGTTCACTTTGAACCTAGTCACAACGCGATTGCGTTTCAACTGAAGTCCTTGGCAACGAGAATTACTATACACCGAAACTTTGAGGAAACGCCAATTCACGTTTTCCGGTGCCGAACATGGCATTTTTAGGTGGGGTAAATTTGAGTTCATGCCTACTTCTGCAGAAAAACTTGTGTGGATCGATTGCGAAATGACCGGGCTCAGCCTGGAAAACGACGCATTGATTGAGGTCGCCGTCCTGGTGACCGACTCCGAACTGAATGTCCTGGGCGACGGGGTATCCGTCGTGATCAAGCCCGAGCCCCAGGCCTTGGAGCAGATGGGCGACTTCGTCCGCAACATGCACATCAATAGCGGCCTGCTCGAGGAGCTCGACGGCGGCATGACCATGTCCGAGGCCACCGCCATTGTCATGGACTACATCCGCGCCTACGCCCCGGAGCCGAAGACCGCCCTGCTGGCAGGCAACTCTGTCGGCACCGACAAAACCTTCCTGGTGCGCGATATGCCTGAGGTGATCGAGCACCTTCACTACCGCATCGTCGACGTGTCCACGATCAAGGAGCTCAGCCGCCGCTGGTATCCCAAGGCCTACTATTCGGCTCCGGCCAAGGACGGCAACCACCGCGCCCTGGGCGATATCAAGGACTCGATCGACGAGCTGCGCTATTACCGCGCCGCGGTCATGGTTCCAGTGCCGGGTCCGACCTCGGCAGTAGCCGCGGGGATCGCCGCCGAGATCAAGTCGAACCCTTCCTAGGAGTCAATCGACGGCGCCCCGGCGGCGGGTGATGCAATCCACAGCCGCCGGGGGCGTTCTCAATTGGCCAGCACCGGGAAAATGTGTGTATAGTATTTCTCGTTGCCGAATGCGGGGTCACCACGCAAAAGCGTTTTGACTTGGTATGAAAGCGAACATGGTGGGTATAGCTCAGTCGGTAGAGCGTCTGGTTGTGGTCCAGAAGGTCGCGGGTTCAAACCCCGTTACTCACCCCAAACGATCACCCGGTCGGAAACACTGTTTCCGGCCGGGTGATTTTCATTCCCCGCCGGTTCCACGCGGCGCCGGAAATCCAATGGTGTGATTCGCTTCGCATGCGGGCTGTCGTCCGGGGTTGGCGCAGCCCTGCATGCTAGAGTTTCGCTTGATTCTTTGGTAATTTTGGGCGTCCAACGCCCGGCCGTGGGAGAAGTTCGCAGCGGGTCCGATTCGGCCTGCTGACATGCGCAAAGTACACGCGGCAAACCGCCGCCCCGAGCGGTTCGAGGACGGCGAAAGGGAAAAGATGGCGCCAGATATGCGGAAGGAATCCGCAGCGCGGCCAGCGGCAGACGCCCCGTCGGCGACCGCCCGCCGCGCGAGATTCGACCCGCTGTGGCAGGGGCTGCTTGGCTCGGTCATGATCGCCCTGGGATCCTTCGGCGTCGGCTGGCTGGCCAGCGTCTCTCCGATGAACCGCAATCCGCTGCTGATCGCCATCCGCACCGAATACGCCGGCGTCATTACCTCCACCGTGGTGCTGACCCTGGGCTGCTGGATCCTCTTCCGTGCCTGGCTGCGGCTGGGCCAGATCCACGCGGGCTGGGGCCCGGAATCGCTGAAGGCGGTCAAGAAAGCCGTCTGGATCTGGTCGGCGCCGATGCTGCTGGCGCTGCCGATCTTCTCCCGAGACGTCTTCGCCTACATCGGCCAGGGCCGTCTGGTCGACGCCGGGCAGGACCCGTACGTCACCGGCATCTCCTCGCTGAACAACTGGTTCCAGCTGGGCACCGACATCACCTGGGCGCAGGACGAAACCCCGTACGGCCCGCTGTTCCTGCTGCTTGAATACTGGGTGTTCCGCGCCGTCGGCTTCAGCCCCGACCTCTCGGTGCTGCTCTTCCGCCTGATCGCCTTCGCCGGGGTGATCCTGTGCCTGATCTACGTGCCGAAGCTCGCGGCCCTGCACCACGTCTCCGGAGCGAAGGCCGCATGGATCACCGTCGCCAACCCGCTGTTCCTGATCAGCTTCGTCGCCTCCGCGCACAACGACGCCGTGATGGTGGGCCTGGCCGTGGCGGCAACCTACTACGCCGCCACCCGCCGCGGCATCCTCGCGGTGGTTCTGATGACCGCGTCCATCGGCATCAAGCCGATCACCATGGTGCTGCTGCCGTTCATCGGCCTGCTGTGGGCCGGAACCGAGGCAAAGTGGCCGCGCAAGATCCTGTACTGGTGCTACACGCTGGCGCTGTTCGCCGCGATCATGCTGGCCGTCGGGCTGGCCAACGGCTACGGCATCGGCTGGCTGAAGGTCATGCTGGGCACCGGCACCGGGTCGGTGCTGTTCGCCCCCGTCGGCGCCCTGAACGCGCTGCTCTCCGGGATCTTCGAGGCCTTCTCGCTGCCCACCAACTGGATCCTCCCGGTGCTGAAGGTCGGCGGGCGCCTGCTCTCGGTGGTGCTGGTGCTCGTGCTGATCTTCAAGGGCAAGCCATCGCACCTGGTGCAGCGCATGGCGCTGGCCTTCACCGCGCTGGTGGTGCTCTCGCCGATCGTGCAGCCGTGGTACCTGCTGTGGCTGCTGCCGTTCTTCGCCGTGACCGGCATCCGCGACGACTGGCAGATCGTCTGGGTGTACTTCACCACCGCATTCTTCATCGCCTTCGGCGCCGCTGACCAGCTGTTCATCTGGCAGTTCCTCGGCGACCTCGACCCGTGGGTCAAGCACCTGTCCACCGGTATCTCCTGGGTCGCGATGTTCTACCTGGCCTACCTTGATCCGCGTACCCGTACGCTCTTCACCGGACTGGTGCCCTCCAAGCAATGGCTGAGGGTGTTCCGGGGCGGCCCCAAGAAGGACGAGGTCGCGCCATCGTAGTCCCGATCCACCGCGAAAACCAACAGTCCGCGGCCGGACCACGGCGACCGGGCCTGCAGGACTCTAAGGGGCCGATCCTCCAGGGGCTGCTGGCCTCGGTCATGGTCACCTGCGGTTCCTGGGGCGTGGGCTGGCTGCCCTACGCCCAGGAATCCGTGCTTGCCCGATCCCCGCTGGTGCTCCCGCTGCGCGCCGAAACCGTCGGCGTCATCATCTGCACCCTGCTGCTGGCCGTCGGCACCGTGCTGATGTTCCGCGCCTGGCTGCGACTGCGCCAGACGACCAGGTCACTGGGTGCGCAGGCGCTTGGGCTGATGCGCCGGGCGGCCTGGACCTGGTCCGCGCCGATGCTGTTCTCCTTCCCGATCCTCTCGCAGGACGTGTACTCGTACCTCGGGCAGGGGCGGCTCATGCATTCCGGGCTCTCGCCCTACGAGAACTGGGTCTCCCAGCTTCCGGGCTGGTTCGCCCAGGGCGCGGACTCGCTGTGGGCCGAATCCTCCTCGCCCTATGGCCCGTTGTTCCTGATGTACGCACGGCTGGCCTACTTCGTCTCCGGGGGAGTCCCCGAGTACGGCGTGGTCATGATGCGGCTGGTCGCGGTGGCAGGCGTCGCACTGTGCATCTACGCGATTCCGCGGCTGGCGCTCAAGCTCGGCGGCGATCCGTCCTGGACGCTGTGGGTCTCCGTGGTGAACCCGCTGTTCCTGATGAACATGGTCGGCGGCGTGCACAACGACGGACTAATGCTCGGCGGCGTGCTGCTGGCGTTCCTGCTGGTTTACCGCAAGCGCCGCGTGCTGGGAACCATCGCCATGGCGCTGTCCATCGCGATCAAGCCGGTGATGCTGCTGGCGCTGCCCTTCCTGGGACTGGCGATGCTCAAGCCCGAGGCCCGGCTGCGTTCCAAGGTGCGCGTCTGGCTGTGGATCACCGTGCTCACCACCGCGATCCTCGCCGCCCTGGGCGCCGCCACCGGACTGTGGTTCGGCTGGATCAGCGGCATGGCCAGCTCTGGAGACGCTGCGTTCCCGTATGCGCCGGTGGGTCTGCTCGGCCTGCTGGTCGGCTGGATCGGATCGTTGTTCGGCGGGAGCATCAGCACCGTGGCCGGCGTGGTCTACGCGATCTTCAAGGTGGTCAGCATGGCCGTCATCGCGTGGCTGGCGCTGCGCAAGCCGTCGGGAAATCCGCTGCTCTACTCGGGCTACGCGCTGGCGGCCAGCGTGCTGCTGGCCCCGATCATCCAGCCCTGGTACCTGCTGTGGCTGATCCCGTTCTTCGCCCTGGGCAAGAAGTTCAGCGTCGGCCAGGAGCGCCTGCTCTACGTGCTGTGCCTGGTGCTGGCGATCGCCGGCGTCGTCGACCAGCTCTCGGTGGCGCAGTGGTTCTCCCTGCTGTGGATGCGGATCTTCGCCGCCCTGGTCGGCCTGCTCTGCGTGGCCTACATGGTGTTCATCGACCCGAAGACCGCGCCGCTGTTCGGCCACCTGGGACGCCGGCTCAGCCCGCGGACCCGCAAATTCCTACGTATTCCCAATCCAGAAGAAACGAGGCAACAGGACCGTGATGCAACCGGTTAAGACCCTGTTCAACGCCCGCGAGGCGACGCGTCCGGTGATCCTATGGCTGCTGGTCCTGACCGCGGTCGGCGCCGTCGTCGCGGTGCTGACCAAGCAGTGGTGCCGCGTGAACGCCTGGCCTGCGGCCGAGCAGCACCTGCACATGTGCTATTCGGACTTCACCCAGCTCTTCGGCACCCGCGGCATGGCGGACAAGCTGTTCCCGTACTTCACCGGACTGCCGCCGGAGCAGGCACTGGAATACCCGGTGCTGCTGGCCATCGTCGCCGGCGTGACCGCGATGATGATCCCCGGCATCGGGTTCTCCCCGGAGCGCCAGCTGGCGTACTTCGACCTGAACTCCGCGCTGTCCTTCATCTGCTGGGCAGTGATCGTCGTGGCGATCGCCTACGCCGCCCGGCATCGCAGCCGCGACGCCATCATGGTCGCGCTGGCTCCGGGAATCATCCTCACCAGCCAGCTGAACTGGGACTTGTGGGCCGTCATGCTCGCCACCTTGGGTCTGCTGGCCTTCTCGCGCAAGCACATCGTGCTGGCTGGCGTGCTGCTGGGCCTCGGAGCCGCCGCCAAGCTGTACCCGTTCTTCCTCTTCGGGGCGATCCTGGTGCTGTGCCTGCGCTCGGGGCGCATGCGCCACTTCTGGGTGTCGCTGGCGTCCGGCGTCGTTGCCTGGCTGGCAGTTAACGTGCCGTTCATGCTGACAGCTTTTGAGGAGTGGAGCCGTTTCTACACGTTCTCCGGGGACCGCCCGGCAGGCAACTCCTCGATGTGGTTGGCCTTCGCGGGGACCGGCATGTCGGGTTCGACCATGTCGCTGCTGTCCAACGGGCTGTTCGGCCTGGCCTGCCTGGGCATCGCCTACCTCGGGCTGACCGCCAAGCGCCGCCCGCGCATGGCCCAGCTCGCGTTCCTGATCGTCGCAGCCTTCCTGCTGCTGGGCAAGGTGTACTCGCCGCAGTTCGTGATGTGGCTGATCCCGCTGTACGTACTTGCCCGTCCGAAGTGGCGCGAATTCCTGGTGTGGCAGCTGGTGGAGGTATTCCACTGGGCGGTTGTCTGGCTGTGGAGCGCCAAGGCAGTGTCCGATGGAGGATACTTCGGTGGAAGCTGGACCATCGAGATCCTGTACGGCCTGGGCATCGTGGCCCACATGGTAATGCTGATCTACATCTGCATCAAGGTCATCGGAGATATCCGCAATCCTGAACGCGATGTCGTGCGCGCTGACGGAACCGACGATCCGCTGGCCGGGCCGATTGAGAATGCCGGGGATGCCTTCGTTCTGGGAGCAGCAAAAAATAGCTGAGACTTGAGCAAGCACGTCGGATGCCGCCGATTTTCCTTTAAGGGAAAATCGGCGGTTTCCTTTTGCCCGGAGAACTCTTAGGACGTGCTGCTACGGGTCGGGGTCTTCGAGGGGGTCTTCGAGTTCCTCCCGGGTCCAGGGTTTCCCGCGCACCCATTTGGACTGGGTGAGCAGGTCCGGGAACTGCCGGTGCCGGTACCCGGTCACCGGGGGAGCGACCGACCGGTAGTAGGCTCCGGTGCCGGG